>NZ_SZWK01000292.1:0-925900 GCF_005280815.1 Citrobacter sp. TBCS-15
GCAGGGGGTCGCGGGTTCGAGTCCCGTCCGTTCCGCCACTTATTAAGAGCCCTGAGCTAACGCTCAGGGCTTTTTTCTTTGCTTGTCATATGATTATTGCTGTTTTAGCAAAAATCCTCTGCTTTAATCGATCTTTTTCTCGATCCTCTCGTTCGTCATAATGATTCCAGTTAACCCATTTTGATAAATAAAGAGGAATTTCATGACTATCCCTGCATTCGGTTTAGGTACTTTTCGTCTGAAAGACGACGTGGTTATTGCTTCTGTTAAAACGGCGCTTGAACTGGGCTACCGTGTTGTCGACACTGCGCAAATCTATGATAATGAAGCGGCTGTTGGTCAGGCAATTGCTGAGAGTGGCGTACCACGTAGCGAGCTGTACATCACCACCAAGATCTGGATTGAAAACCTGAGCAAAGACAAGCTGATCCCAAGCCTGAAAGAGAGCCTGAAAAAACTTCGTACGGATTATGTCGATCTTACGCTGATCCACTGGCCATCACCGGGGGATGCCGTGTCTGTTGAAGAATTTATGCAGGCATTGCTTGAAGCTAAAGAACAAGGTCTGACTCGCGAAATTGGCATCTCAAACTTCACCATTCCGCTGATGGAAAAAGCCATTGCTACAGTGGGCGTGGAGAATATTGCCACTAACCAGATTGAACTGTCTCCGTATCTGCAGAGCCGCCAGGTGGTTGACTGGGCGAAAGCGCACGGTATCCACATCACCTCTTACATGACGCTGGCTTACGGTAAGGCGCTGAAAGATGAGGTGATTGCACGCATTGCGGCTAAGCATAATGCGACTCCGGCACAAGTTATCCTGGCATGGGCAATGGGAGAAGGTTATTCAGTAATCCCTTCTTCCACCAAGCGTGAAAACCTGGCAAGTAACCTACTGGCACTGGAACTGCATCTGGATGCCGAAGATAGAGCAGCGATCGCGGCACTGGATTGCAACGACCGCCTGGTTAGTCCGGAAGGTCTGGCCCCTGAGTGGGATTAATTGCCTGACCCTTTGTATCCTTTAACCCTCTTTCACAGCTCCTTCGGGAGCTGTTTTTATATGTTCACTTAAGAAGTCGATAAATGCCCGGATACGTGTACTGACGGCACGATCGCTGTAGTAAACGGCGCTGAAAGGCATTTCTACCGGCAGACGCTTATCGGCCAGCAGTTCCACCAGTTCTCCCTGCTCGATCTCTTTGTCAATCATATAATCTGAAAGACATGCAATGCCGTTACCGTTCAGGCAAAGCTGTTTTAACGTTTCTCCGCTGTTGGAAGAAATCCCACATTCGATCTCATGGAGCTGCCCATCGCTACAGGCTATTGGCCAGGTATTGAGCGAGATGGGTTCAGAAAACCCCAGGCACAGATGCCGTTTTAACTCTTCAACGCTCTCAGGCTTGCCAAAGCGGGCAATATAGTCAGGTGAAGCGATAATCTTGCGATAGCTGGTAAATAACGGGCGCGCGCGCAGACTTGAATCTGTCAACGTGCCTGCGCGTATCGCAACATCCACTTTTCGTTCAATAAGATTGATGAACGTTTCTGAGGAGACAAGAGACAACGTCATTTCCGGATACCGTTCACGAAAAGGTTTGATCAGCGGCATCAGGAAATGCAGCATTACCGGCGTTGCCGCATCGATACGCAGTAAGCCGCGCGGAGTATTACGCGACTCCATGATTTCCGTTTCTGCTGCGGCCATTTCTTGCAGTATCTGCTGCACACGCCTGAAGTATCGCTCTCCTTCTTCGGTCAGGCTCAGCTGTCGGGTCGTACGATTAAGCAGACTGACGCCGAGCTTCATCTCCAGCTTTTTAACTGCCCGGCTGACAGCGGAATTGGCCTGGCCGAGCTGCTCTGCCGCCCGACTGAAGCTGCCGCTTTCCACGACAGCGACAAAAATTGCAAGTTCTTCGGAGGTTGCTTTCATTTTTGCACCTGAAGCAAAATTAAATTGATATTTTGAATATTTTTGTCATTAAAACATCCAGGCATACTGCGTGTCATCTGATTACTGATGTTATGGAGTTATTTATGCCTCTCGCTTTATTTGCACTGACAATAAGTGCCTTCGCTATTGGCACGACTGAGTTTGTGATTGTCGGCCTGGTGCCGACCATTGCACAACAACTGGCGATCTCGTTACCTTCCGCCGGAATGTTGGTTTCAATCTACGCGCTGGGCGTGGCTATTGGCGCGCCGGTGCTGACTGCTCTGACCGGACGCTTACCGCGTAAACAGTTACTGGTCGCGCTGATGGTCTTGTTTACGGCCGGAAATTTGCTGGCATGGCAGGCACCGGGCTATATGACATTAATCGTCGCCCGTCTGCTGACGGGGCTGGCGCACGGTGTGTTCTTCTCAATTGGCTCTACCATCGCGACAAGTCTGGTGCCGAAAGAGAAAGCGGCTTCCGCGATCGCCATTATGTTTGGCGGCTTAACGGTCGCGCTGGTCACGGGCGTGCCGCTGGGAACATTCATCGGTCAGCATTTTGGCTGGCGCGAGACTTTTCTTGCGGTATCACTGTTAGGAGTGATTGCGCTGATTAGTAGCCAACTGCTGATCCCGGCTAACATCCCCGGTCGGGCTGCCGCCAGCATTCGTGACCAGGTGAAAGTGCTGACCCATCCTCGTCTGTTGCTGATTTACGCCGTTACGGCGCTGGGCTATGGCGGGGTATTCACGGCATTCACCTTCCTGGCGCCGATGATGCAGGATCTGGCTGGATTCTCTCCGGCAGCAGTAAGCTGGATCTTGCTGGGCTATGGCGTATCTGTGGCTATCGGCAATATCTGGGGCGGCAAACTGGCAGATAAGCATGGCGCCGTTCCTGCGCTGAAATTCATTTTCGCCGCGCTGTTTGTTCTGCTGATGGTCTTCCAGGTGACCGCGTCTACTCAGTACGCCGCACTGGTCACTATTCTGGTGATGGGGATCTTTGCCTTTGGCAACGTACCGGGTTTGCAGGTCTACGTTGTTCAGAAAGCCGAACAATTCACGCCTAATGCGGTAGATGTGGCATCAGGACTCAACATTGCAGCGTTTAACATTGGTATTGCATTGGGTTCAGTGATTGGCGGGCAAACGGTGGAGCATTACGGTTTGGCGCAGACGCCGTGGATTGGCGCCCTCATTGTTCTGGTGGCTTTCTTACTGATGGGCGTCAGCGGTCGTCTTGATAAACCTGTACGCATTGCTCTGGGGTAAATCATTGATGTAAGCGCCCACTTACAAAACAAACTGCAATTGTTCGTTGAAAGTGAGTGCTAAAATCCCTATAACAGAAGAACCAGTCCGGCTGCGGACTGGTTGACGTTACAGAGGTTTGAAAGTCTAAAGTGCGAAAAAACACCTATGCCATGCGTTATGTTGCCGGACAGCCGGTAGAGCGGATTTTACCGCCAGGCTCGTTTGCGCATATTGGCCAGGCATTACCCGCAGGCGCTCCGTTAAGCAGTGAAGATCGTATTCGCGTGCTGGTATGGAATATTTTTAAGCAGCAGCGTGCAGAATGGCAGTCGGTGCTGAAAAATTTTGGCAAAGACGCGCATCTGGTGTTATTGCAGGAAGCACAAACCACGCCTGAACTGGTGCAGTTTGCGACCGCTAACTATCTCGCTGCCGACCAGGTACCCGCCTTTGTGCTGCCTCAGCACCCCTCTGGCGTTATGACGCTCTCCGCCGCCCATCCTGTTTACTGCTGTCCATTGCGCGAGCGTGAGCCTATCTTACGGCTGGCGAAATCAGCGTTGGTGACAGTTTACCCGTTGCCTGATACGCGTTTATTGATGGTGGTGAATATCCACGCGGTAAATTTCAGCCTTGGCGTTGATGTCTATAGTAAGCAGTTACTTCCTATTGGCGATCAGATTGCCCATCACAGCGGTCCGGTGATCATGGCGGGTGATTTCAATGCCTGGAGCCGTCGACGGATGAATGCGCTGTACCGCTTTGCGCGCGAAATGTCGCTGCGCCAGGTGCGCTTTACCGACGATCAACGCCGACGCGCGTTTGGTCGCCCTCTCGATTTTGTGTTCTATCGTGGTTTGAACGTGAGTGAAGCCTCTGTGCTGGTCACCCGCGCATCCGATCACAATCCGCTACTCGTTGAATTCAGTCCCGGCAAACCTGAACAATAACGGTGTATCAGGTCTGCCGTAGGGCAGACCTGTAGTGGTGCTGCCCTTCCTATTAAACAACAACCGAAGGACAACACAATGACAACACGCTCTCATCATGACAACGTCGAAAAACAGTTTGGCTCTCAGGCTAATGCCTATTTGACCAGTGCGGTACATGCCTCTGGCCGCGATTTGCAACGCCTGTCCGCAAGGTTGTCAGCATTTCCGCAAGCCCGGTTACTGGATATGGGATGCGGAGCAGGGCATGCCAGTTTTGTGGCTGCGCAGCAAGTCAGGCAGGTCGTAGCTTATGATTTATCGTCACAAATGCTTGAAGTGGTGGCGGAGGCGGCAAAAGACAGGGGGCTGGAAAACCTCTCCACGCGCCAGGGTTATGCCGAAAGTCTGCCATTTGAAGATAACGCTTTTGATGTGGTGATTAGCCGCTATTCCGCGCATCACTGGCATGATGTCGGGCGCGCGCTGCGCGAAGTGAACCGCATCCTGAAGCCCGGCGGCGTACTGATCGTGATGGATGTGATGTCGCCGGGTCACCCTGTACGTGATATCTGGTTACAAACCGTGGAAGCGTTGCGTGATACCTCGCACGTACGCAATTATTCCAGCGGGGAGTGGCTGTCTTTAATCAATGACGCCAACCTGATTGCTGACACCTTGTTAACTGATCGTCTGCCTCTGGAGTTCAGTTCGTGGGTTGCGCGGATGCGTACGCCTGCGGCGTTGACCGAAGCGATTCGTTTATACCAGGAGAGTGCTTCTGCTGACGTGAAGGCCTACTTTGCATTACAGGAAGAGGGTTCGTTTACCAGCGACACGATAATGGTAGAGGCGCATAAAGCAGGATAAATAAAAAAGGCACTGGGGGGAAACCAGTGCCTTCATTTCAACAATGTTATCAGGAGTCCGGCATACCGTTGTTTTTCACAAACAACGTTAGCTGATCGCCAGGCTGCAGGTTGTCCGTATCGCTATTCCAGCGCATCACATCCTTGATGTTAACCCCGTGACGTTTGGCAATGCTCGACAGCGAGTCGCCCTTACGGACACGATAGGTGATGCTATCGCTGTTGTTAGCCAGTCGCTGCGCGCTGGTTCCGGCGCCTACCGTCAGGCTTTGGCCTACTTTCAGGGAAGAACCACGCAGATTGTTCCACTGTTTCAGGTCTTTTGTGCTCACGCCAAGACGTGAAGCAACGCCAGAAAGCGTATCGCCAGAGCGAACCTTGTAGCTACGGCTGTTCAGCGGCGTGTTATCCGCGAGCAGCGTTGACTGCACGGCTGCAATTTCGCCTGAAGCCAGAGACTCACGCAGTTTTTCTGCATGCTTCTTTGGCACCATCACGTATTGCGGACCGCTGGCACCCAACGTGGAGCCTTTCACGCCTGCATTGAAGGTCTTCAGCTTGCTGACGGATATACCCGCCATATCGGCAACCTGAGCCATCTCAACCGGGCTATTCAAGCGAACACGTGCCAATGCGCGGCTTTCGTCTGTTGTAGGCAGACGCACGCCATAGCGCTTGCTGTTTTTGAGAATATCGCTCAAAGCCAGCATTTTGGGCACATACAGCTTCGTTTCCTGAGGCAACGGTAACGACCAGAAGTCGGTGGATTTACCACGCGCTTTGTTCGTTTTGATCGCCTTCATCACGCGACCTTCACCGCTATTATAAGCAGCAATGGTCAGCAGCCAGTCGCCATCAAACATCTTGTTCAGACGCTGCATCATGTCGAGCGCGGCAGTGGTGGAAGCCACAATGTCGCGACGTGCATCATAATTGCGGGTCTGCTTTAAACCATAATTGCGCCCCGTGCTCGGAATGATCTGCCAAATACCTGCGGCATTGGCGCCAGACGTTGCGTGAGGATCAAAAGCGCTCTCCACTATGGGTAGTAGTACCAGTTCCATTGGCATGTTACGTTTCTTAACCTGCCCGGCTATCCAGTACATATACGGCTCTGCCCGTAAAGTTACATCGTGGAGATAGCTCTTATTGCGTAAATACTTCTGTTTCTGTTCGCGAATCCGGCTGTTTTCCGGAATTCCCATCTTTAGCTCGTCACCAATGAAAGCCCACAAATCTTGATCAGCAGCGATAGATGTTCCATCGTCCATCCATCGCGCCTGACTTGTAAACTTTCCTGCTTCCCCTTGACCAGCTGCAGAAAGGCTCTGTGCGTGCTGTTGGACGTTACCAGTATTCTGGCACCCAACAAGCAGGACAGAGGCGAGTAATATCGCTTTTGCCTTCATGTGTGTGTCAATAGTTGCTTAAAAGACGACCGATCATAACGGCGAAGTTTTCAAAAGGCAACCCGGAATTGTCAGAACGTATCTTTCTTTGACCTTAACCAGGCAAAACGCTCTTCAGGTTGTTGCAATATTGTTTCTTTGTTTATTTCGTTAATTAAATCAATATCTTCAGTTCGCAAAAAAATATTATTTCGCCGCTCATTTTTCAGAATTACGGGTAGTGTCATTTGTTTTTTTACGCGTAACTCATTAACTTTACGATAATATTCATTTATGAACGAATCGTGCGGGAGGATGCTTAAAGCAAACTTCATATTTGCTAATGTGTACTCATGTGCGCAACAAATCAAAGTATCATCGGGAAGAGCGCTGATTCTTTTAAGTGATTGATACATCTGCGTTGCAGTACCTTCGAAAAGCCGACCACAGCCCCCAGAAAAGAGCGTATCTCCGCAAAATAGGTAAGGTTGGCTAAAGTAACAGATATGTCCTAAAGTGTGACCCGGAGTGGCAATTACCTTAAATTCATGCCCCAATACGAGTGCAATATCGCCATCTTCGACTATGTGCGTCGTTCCCTTATCTTGCGTTTCAGCCGGTCCGTATACCACTATTTGTGGGAAGTGTTGCAGGAGTTCTTTCACGCCGCCAACGTGATCCTGATGATGATGGGTCAGCAGAATGGCCTCTGGCACCCAGTTATGTTCTGCAATGGCTTGCAGAACTGGGGCGGCTTCGCCCGGGTCGACAATCAGACAATGTTGGTCATTATTTGACAGGACCCAGATGTAATTGTCCTGAAATGCAGGAATACTGTTAAGATTCATATCTTACCTCTCAAAGTGAAACGGAAGGTTATGATGAAACCGGCAAGGATCCCTCAAACTGTCGTAGCGCCCGTGAGCTGGGGTGATTTACCCTGGGGCGAATACTATCGTGAGGCGCTGGAGCATCAGCTTAACCCGTGGTTCGCAAAAATGTACGGTTTTCATCTGCTTAAAATTGGTAATTTAAGCGCAGAAATCGATTCTGAAGCGTGCGCGGTTTCTCATCAGGTAAATGTTTCTTTGCTGGGTTCTCCCATGCAGGTAACGGCCGATCCTTTACATCTGCCCTTTGCCGACAAGTCAGTGGATGTCTGTTTGTTGGCCCATACGCTACCGTGGTGTTCCGATCCGCATCGGTTACTGCGTGAAGCCGATCGCGTGCTGATTGATGACGGCTGGTTGATTCTGAGCGGGTTTAATCCGGTAAGCCTGATGGGACTGCGTAAACTGGTGCCGGTATTGCGCAAGACCTCGCCTTACAACAGTCGGATGTTTACCCTCATGCGTCAACTAGACTGGCTCTCTTTGCTAAATTTTGAAGTGATGCACTACAGCCGTTTTCATGTCCTGCCCTGGAACAAGAAGGGCGGGAAAATGTTAAGCGCCCATATTCCTGCCCTGGGATGTTTGCAACTGGTGGTCGCACGTAAGCGAACCATTCCGCTTACGCTCAACCCAATGAAACAAAATAAAAGCAAAACGCCAATCCGCCAGGCCGTTGGCGCTACCCGGCAATACCGCAAACCGGACGCTTAAGCCTCGGCCTGATAACCAATGTCATCCTGAGTGGGGCTCATTGCCGCGGCGCGCGCAAGCTCATCGCAGCGTTCGTTTTCCGGATGACCCGCATGGCCTTTAACCCATTCCCATTTGATTTGATGTGGACCCAGCGCGGCATCCAAACGTTTCCACAGATCGACGTTCTTTACCGGTTTTTTATCTGCCGTTTTCCAGCCGCGCTTCTTCCAGTTGTGGATCCATTGCGTGATGCCCTGGCGCACATACTGGCTGTCGGTACTGAGTATTACTTCACACTGCTCTTTCAGGGCTTCCAGCGCAACGATTGCCGCCATCAGCTCCATGCGATTATTGGTTGTGAGGTTGTACCCTTCACTAAAGGTTTTTTCGCGTCCGCGATAGCGTAAAATCGCCCCGTAACCACCTGGCCCTGGATTTCCCAGGCAAGAACCATCGGTGAAAATTTCTACCTGTTTAAGCATCTCTGGTAGACTTCCTGTTTTAGCAAATCGAAATCAAACGATAAGTCTGACATAAATGACCGTTATGAGCACTGGAATTACACGACAGGTAGTCCTTGATACCGAAACCACCGGTATGAACCAGATTGGCGCCCACTACGAAGGCCACAAGATCATTGAGATCGGTGCGGTTGAAGTGGTGAATCGCCGCCTGACCGGTAATAACTTCCACGTTTACCTGAAGCCGGATCGGCTGGTGGATCCGGAAGCGTTTGGCGTACACGGCATCGCAGACGAATTCCTGCTCGATAAGCCTACATTTGCCGAAGTTGCCGATGAGTTTCTCGACTACATTCGCGGCGCGGAGCTGGTCATCCATAACGCATCGTTTGATATCGGCTTTATGGATTACGAGTTTGCTAAGCTCAATCGTGGTATTCCGAAAACCAACGAATTTTGCAAAATAACCGATAGCCTGGCGCTGGCAAGGAAAATGTTTCCTGGCAAGCGAAACAGCCTTGATGCGTTATGCTCGCGTTATGAAATAGACAACAGTAAACGAACCCTGCACGGCGCATTGCTCGATGCCCAGATTCTGGCCGACGTTTATCTGATGATGACCGGTGGGCAGACCACCATGGCGTTCTCGATGGAAGGCGACAGCCAGCAGCAAAATGACACGGGGATCCAGCGCATTGTTCGACAGTCCAGCAAACTACGCGTTGTTTTTGCCACTGATGAGGAGTTAGCGGCCCATGAGTCGCGGCTTGACCTGGTGCAGAAGAAGGGGGGAAGTTGTCTCTGGCGGGCGTAGATGACCCAATTACAGTGCAGAAATGACCATTCGGGTGATTTTTGCAGCAAACGATTAAAAACGTGAGAAAAAGCGTTGACGAGGCGCGAGGCAATCCGTAATATTCGCTTCGTTCCCAAGCGGAACACAACGCGGAGTGGTAGTTCAGTTGGTTAGAATACCTGCCTGTCACGCAGGGGGTCGCGGGTTCGAGTCCCGTCCATTCCGCCACTATTCAGAAAGCCTGAATCAGAAATGATTCAGGCTTTCGTCGTTTTAGTCCCACCCAAAATAACAATCCCTTCATTACACTGTATCGATACATCCGCGCTGCCGGGCGGGAAACACATCAGGTCATCCTTAACCCGACGCATATCGTAGAGGCGATTAACCCGCGAAGTGATTCATCACGCAGGCGAAGCGGGGTGAAAAGTTATCGCCAATAAGAACCGTTTCCTCATTCAGGTGCTTCAGCATATATAGCTTGTCGGCACGTTCGTAAGCGTCGAAGAAGAGATAATCGACAGCATCCGTTGCGTCATCATCGGGGGATTTTTCACGTCCATCGGGAGTGAGCATGAAAACGCCTGCGGTATGGCCGAGCGGACGGGCGTAGCGAAAGAACAGTTTTCGGTTAACCGTGAACTCACCATCATCACTTTTGAATTTCCCTTGTACTGACAATGAAAGGTGTCCGGAATTGTAGCTAGTGATCAGCATAATTCCGTTGAGTTCCTTTTTGCTATTTTGGATATCGAGTATCGACGTGAATTCCGATGAGCATGAAAAGCTGATTTCTTGTTTCTTCGCATTCCCGGCGATAATGAAAAAAGCAATGGCCGCCAGCCCAAAAATGGCAATTACCACTGACCATAGTAAAGGAGAGTGATCGCTTTCCTGCTTCATATCATTCCTCATAATGACGATACTGGCTGACGCAATGGTAATAGCCGAGGTTTAGTCCGCATTCAGCGGCAAACGACCACTCAACCAGGTTATGGTTGCTCGCCCACGTATTAAGATAGAGATCTTTTGGATGCGAACAGTTTGGGGTAATTCCCACTGACTTGAATATATCCAGCGCTTTCTTTTCAGTTATGGTATCGGTGAGAGCATTCCCTAATATATGTACCCGGCATTGCTCGTAGTCGATTGTCCGCAGAATAGCTGCGTCCGTCATGGCGATTTCATTGGGGATCCATGTTAACCACGCTGTCGCCAGCACTGCGAGGCCGGTGATTAACGTTGTTATTGCGACAGGCCATCGGTTCCGGTTCTTTTTGTTGAGCTTCGTTGCAACATTGGCAATTCGCGCTGGTGTTTGCGCCTCTTCCAGTTGCTGAATATTGATATTGACATCGCCCATCCGAAATCCCATTCGCGGAATGGTGACGATGAGCTCTGCAGGGTGACCCGTTGACGTTATTGCTTTGCGCAGAAATGAAATGTGCTGGTTGAGATTGGCATCCGTCGCCCGGGCGCCATTATGCTGGAAAACATTCAGCAGAATTTCATCGCGCGAGGAAATCTCTTTACCATTTTGCAACAAATAGAGCAGTAATTGCGTTGCCACATTATTCAATGTGGCCATTTCACCGGATGTCAGGTCTTTTAGGGTATTTTTATTTGGTCTGAAAACTAAGCCATCACCAATAATTACGGATTTAATTTTGTTTATTGGTATATGAGAAATCACTGATGTCTCCTTTAAAGCAGGATATCTCGCATTCGAGTGGGGGAAGCAATAGCATAACATAATTCATTTATAAAAAATGGTTGCGCCATAGATCGCTTCATTAATATTTATATAACAATATTTTAATATTTCTTATAGATGTCTCATTCTCCTTTCTCTCTGTCACTATCTTATTGTCATTACTCGGTTTTGATATCCACCTTCATTTTTACAAAACTTTCATAAATACATTTTGCCTGGTGTCCGGACTAAATAAAAAAATAGTTGATAGATAAAAACTCTATAAAAACGCAAAATAATAGATATTAACACTAACGGTTGCCTGAATTTTGGCGATTTTTTAGGTAAACGATCGTTGTGCAGGCGGTGATACAACACGATTCCCTGAGTTTGATTAATACCGTATTTTTGCATTGTGTCATTTTTCTGCCGACTTAATATAAGCCCCGAAACAGCCTGAACAGCTGTAGACGGTATTTCGTATGGAATGCCAGCGATGTTCAAAATAAGGGGCGGGTTGAGATGGATTGTTTGCAAGGATATGCGCTACCGCCACCTGCAGATCAGCATTTCCATGACTTAAATGTCTGCGGAAATAGATCGTCGGAATAACTAAAAACGGATATAAGGTTAAGTAGTAATATGAAAATGAAAAACGTGGCTGTGGCCTGCGCGCTGATGGCGGGAATGACTTTGACTGCCTCTTCTGCTTTCGCTGCAAAAAATGTTGAACCGACTAACGGTAAAATTCAGTTCACCGGTTCTCTGGTTAATTCCGCATGCGGTCTGGCACCTGAATCCAGCCCGGTGCAGGTTAATTTTGGTGAGATCCCAACCTCTCAGTTAAAAGACAACCAACGTGCTGGCGTTAAGCATGCCAAAATCGTTCTTCAGGGCTGCGACACCACCGTTGCGAAAACGGCCACTGTGACCTATACCCCGGCAACAATTGATACAGACAACAACGCGCTGGCTGCATTCACTTCTGGTACTGCAAAGGGCGCGGGTATTGGTATGGTTGACAGCGGCAACCAGGATGTGGAATGGGGTAAAGCTGCCTCTCAGGTCAACATCACTGACGGCGAAACTGACATTGATTTCGTGGCTTATCTGCAGGCAAACAACGCTTCTGCAGCGGTAACACCGGGTGATTTCGAATCTACCGTTAATTTCCAGATCGACTATCAGTAATTACCCGCAGCGGGCGCATTAATGCGCCTGCTTAACCCTTCCTGCGAATAACTGAAAGGAAATACGGTTATGCCTGGATGGCGAATTTTACTGCTTTTTGTCTTTATCTCGCCTGCATGGGTTATGGCTGGCGCCAATCGTCTAAACAGTACGCCCGGCAAAATGCGCATGCGAGGAAATATTATTGAGGCTGCCTGTTATGTTGATCCGCGCGACCGATCGCTACTGGTTGAATTCGATGATCTCTCTGCCAGAGATATTTCTGGAAGACCAGAAAAAGTGTCCGCGCATGATTTCAGTATTCATTTGCTGGGATGTTCATTAGGGGATTCTCAACATTCCGGGAATGTGTTTCAACGCGCCAATATTACCTTTTCTGGTGCGCCCGACAGGGACAATCCTGATTATCTGAGCGTGCAGTCGGAAACTGAAAATTTAGCAATAGAAATATACGACAGCAAAGGACAGCAAATTCATCTGGGCGAACCATCACCGGATTATGTGCTTAATCCAGGGAAGAACACGCTCAACTTTACGGCTTATTTGATCTCCCGTGACGGAAGAATGACATCCGGCGAATTTACTGCGGTCACGCATTTTGTTGTGAATTATCTCTGAGCTGCACTGCAATTCGGGTATCTGAAGGTTTGCGAACGAAAATGATCACGCTGAAAACAGATAAAAAACGCCTGGCGCTATTTATTACTCTGGTTTGTGCCTCTGCATGGGCTGAAGCGGATGAGGCCGTTGAATTTAATACTGACGTACTGGATGCCAGCGACCGGCAGAATGTCGATTTGCAGCGTTTTTCCGAAGGCAACTTTGTGACTCCCGGTGAATATCTGCTGGATGTTCGTATTAACAGCCAGGAAATTCCTCAGCAATCGATCCGCTATATCGTCGATCCTGCCAACTCGCATAAATCCATGGCGTGTCTGACGCCACAGCAACTCGAATTACTGGCGCTCAAAGAAGAGGCACTGACCTATATTCATCCGATTAGCGCGACATGTTATGACATTTCCCATCTGCCGGGTGTGGCGTTGAATAATAGCGCAGGCGTACTGGACATTACCGTGCCGCAGGCATGGATGAAATATACCGATCCAGACTGGACGCCGCCGGAACGCTGGGATAATGGCGTCGCGGGGCTGATTTTTGACTACAGCATCTCGGGTCAGGCCACACATTACGAGCAGGGGGGCGATCGTTACCGCTCTCTTTCTGGCTACGGGCAAACAGGTTTTAACCTCGGCGCGTGGCGCTTTCGCGGGCAGTATCAGGCCAATTACGCTTCTGATGATAATCGTGGGCGTATCGACTGGGATCAGATCTATGCTTATCGCCCATTACCGATGCAGGCGGCAAAACTGACGCTTGGCGAAATCTATCTGAATTCTCAGGTCTTTGATTCGGTTCGTTTTACCGGGGCTAACCTCGCCAGCGATGAGCGTATGCTGCCACCGAATTTGCAGGGTTACGCGCCTGAAGTTCATGGCATCGCTCGTAGTAACGCCAAGGTCACCGTTAGTCAGCAGGGCCGTGTTATCTATCAAACCACCGTTCCTGCGGGGCCGTTTAATATTCAGGATCTGCACGGCTCGGTACGCGGCACGTTGGATGTACGCGTTGAGGAACAGGATGGCAGCGTACAAACCTTTCAGGTTAATACGGCTGATATACCTTACCTGACGCGCCCAGGCTACGTTCGCTACAACGCCGCGGTCGGTAAGCCATCGCTTTACAACCATGACATTCAGGGCCCTGCGTTTTATACCGGCGATTTTTCATGGGGGGTCAGCAATGCGTGGTCGCTGTACGGCGGCGCGCTGCTCACTGGCGAGCGCTATAACGCCTGGTCGATGGGGATTGGGCGGGATTTGAGCTGGCTGGGGGCGTTGTCGGCGGATGCGACGCAATCCGTGAGCCGTGTGAAGCATCAGGCTGAACAAAAAGGCATGTCCTTTAAGCTCAGCTATGCCAAAACCTTCGATGAATACAACAGCGCCATCACCTTTGCCGGGTACCGCTTTTCACAGCGTAATTTCCGCACTTTTTCGCAGTTTCTCGACGAGCAGTATGCCAATAACAACAGCGCCGGTAACGAAAAAGAGATGTACACCATCACCGGTAACAAGACCTTTTTTGCCGACGATCCGCAGTTAGCCACCACGCTGTATCTGACCTACACCCACCAGAACTACTGGGATCGTCGTTCGCAGGATCGTTACGGGTTGTCGATGGGACACAGCTTTTCGTTGGCGGGCATCCAGGGGATAAGCGCCAACCTTGCGGCTTACCGTTCTGAGTATCAGGGCAAACGGGACGACAGCCTTTCGCTTTCAATTTCGATTCCCTGGAGCGATGGCCGCTCCATGGATTATGAGTTGCAGAACAGCGGCAACCAGACCAGCCAGATGGTTTCGTATTCCGATAACCGCGACCGTAACAACCCATGGCGTTTGCGCGCAGGGGTTTCCGGTGAAGGGCGCACGGCATTTGATGGCTATTACAAGCACCGCAGCATGATGGCGGAGCTGGAATCTAACGTCAGCTGGCAGCAATCACGCTATTTCTCCGTAGGCGGCACGATGCGCGGCGGTTTTACCGCGACGCGTCACGGCGCGGCGTTGCACAACAGCCAGGCGTCAATGAATACCGCCAGAGTGATGGTTGATACCGACGGTGTGGCGAATGTACCGCTGAACGGCGAACAGGCGCATTCAAACCGCTTCGGTATTGCCGTGGTACCGGACGTCGTCAGCTATCACAGCTTTGATACCCGCATCGATGTGGACGCAATGGACGAGGATATTTCCGCGACCAAAGCCATCGTCACCAACACCCTGACGGAAGGGGCGATTGGCTATCAGCGCTTTGCCGTGGCGCAGGGGCAAAAAATGATGGCGCTGCTGCGCCTGAAGGATGGTTCGGTCCCGCCGTTTGGCGCCGAAGTGTTTAACGCCAACGGCGTCAGCGTCGCCATGGTGATGGAAAACGGCATGGCCTGGATTGCCGGTGTGAATCCAGCCGAGCGTCTTTCCGTGGCGTGGGGCGGCCGAGCGCAGTGTCACTTACAGGTGCCACAACAACTCAACCCGGAAGGTAACGTGCTGTTGCCTTGTGAATAATTTCAATAACCAGAATGAATTTTGTCATGAAAAATCAAGCTTTTTACTCCGTGCAGCGTTGGCTCAAACCCGTGGCTTGTGGCCTGCTTTTTATTGCAGAGATCAACGCTTCCTGGGCGGGTATTGCGCTCGACCGTACCCGGATGATCATCACCGGTGATGCGCGATCTGTCAGCGCGAACTTAACCAATACCAGCCCGAGCATTCCGTTTTTGGCCCAGTCGTGGGTGGAAGACGCCAACGGAACAAAAGTTACCTCGCCGCTGATGGTCTTACCGCCGCTACAGCGAATTAACGGTGGGCAAAAGGGCATTGCCCGGGTGACGAAAACCAGCGGGATTAATGCGCTGCCTCAGGATCGAGAAAGCCTGTTCTACCTGAATGTGCGTGAGATTCCACCTAAGCCTGATAAGCCGAACGTGCTGCAACTGGCGATGCAGTCGCGCATCAAATTGTTCTACCGTCCGACCGCCATCGTGCCGGAAACGCCGGGCGCGGTGTGGCAAAACCAACTGGTCTTTCACAAGCAGGGTCTACGCTGGACCGTGGATAACCCAACGCCATACTTCGTCACCTTGATCGGTTTAAGCCGTAAGCCGGAAGCGCAGGGCGGCGGCAGGCTGACTGATTTCCCCGGGGTTATGGTTTCACCAAAATCCTCGCTTGATTTCAGCGTCACCGACGGCAGCGTTAGCCAGTTCAGCATGATGTATGTGAACGATTTTGGCGGTCACCCTGAATTGAAATTCAGCTGCACAGGCAATGTGTGTAAAGCATTGCCGATGGAGCAACAGCCCCGGTAAAGGACTCGTAAATGAAAAAGATGCTTTGCGCTCTGCTGATGGCAGGTATGGCCTGCCCGGTTCAGGCCACTAGCGGCCGCCAGGATATGAGCAACGTTTCCGGCGAGTATGGCAACGTCCGCTTTCATGGTCGGGTGTTCGTTTCGCCGTGCGTGCTGGATATGGCTTCACGCGATCAGACCATCGATCTGGGTGATATTTCCGCCAGCAGCTTTCGCCAGAGCGGCGATCGCAGCGATCCGGTATTAGTGACGCTGAACCTGAATGGCTGCTTAAAAGGTTCTGGCCATACCTTAAGGGATTTTCCCGGACAGACCAGCGAAATGCCGGAGCTGGCGCATAGCACGGTGGAACGTGGCGTTTCGATGACGCTGATGGCCGAAGGCGCGCCGGAAAACAGCGATCTGGGGCGTATTCGCGGCGATGTGCGTGGTGCGGGCATTCGGCTACTGACCGAACGCAACCAGTTGATCCACCTGAATCAACCGCAACGCATGTGGATCCTCAAACCAGGTGATAACGCGATTCACTTTCTTGCCGCGCTGGAATCTTTTGGGCAGGAGGTGACCGCTGGCGAATTTAACGGTCTGGTCAGACTTAAGCTGGAGTATCTATGAGCGTATTGCATAAAGCGCTGCTGTGGGTCGTGCTGGCAGGCAGTCCTCTGGCCGGGCATGCATTCACACAGGGGGAAGGTGAGCCGGAGGGCGGGTCGCCGCATCAGTACGATATTGAACTGAGTTCGCTGGATGTCAGCAAAAACCATGTAGGCGGCAGAACGGAGCCTTTTACCTGGAATCTGGGCAGTTGGTATGTGGTGAATTTTTATTGCGAACAGGCCGATATCTCTCGGGAGCCTATTTATTACACCACCACGACCACCATGCCGCCTTCAAATCAGGGGGCGAACCGTTTTCGGTTAAACGAGTATCTGGATGTGGAAGTTCAGGTGTGGGTTGCCGGACGTTACAACAAATACGTCCAGGCGCCTTTTACCAACGTTTCAAACCGCAACAGTAACAACAGCTGCAAAAAGCGTAAGGGCTACACGCGCGCCACGAACGTTGAAAGTGGTTCAAAAGGGAAAGTGACGTTTATTGTCACTAAACCCATTATCAATGGCATCAATATCACCTCCCAGTCGCTGGTGGAGGTTGCCGGGCGCATGGGCGGTGCGGGACCTACGCCAACCACGGCGATTTCACGTGTGGTCATTAAATCCGGGCTCATTACCGTGCCGGATAAATGCACCTTCAATCGGGGAGACAAAATCAGCATTGAGTTTGGCGATCTGCCCGGATCCGCTGCAAAACTCAACGGCACCAATTACAGCAAGTCGATCCCGATACATGTGGTCTGTGAAGGCGGCAGCTTCGATCAGGGCGCGCTGAATATCAATTTAGGTGTACAAACCACCACGGCGTCAGGTACGGCTGGGTTTAACGATCATCTTCTCGGCACGTTGAGTGGGGGACAGAAACGCGACGATCTCGGCATTATGATTAAAGACGAGAGCGGCGGCACCGTAGTGCCCAATCAGTTCTACAACGTGAAGGGTTTTTACCAGAATCAGGGCGACTGGAATCTCACTGCCGCACCGGTGGCAAAGCCGGGCGTGGGGAGCGTTAAGGAAGGTGAGTTTGAAGCCTCTGCCACCGTTGTCGCGCAGTTTCAGTAGGGTAATACCATGACTTTCAGAACGTTAATCGCGGTGAGTACGCTGCTGTTTGGCGCAACGGTACAGGCTGATACCAAACTGGTCGGTGGCGATATGTATTTTCACGGCACCATCAGAGCGCTGGCCTGCAGCCTTGCACCCGGCGGCGACAAAATCGAGGTCGATTTCGGGCAAATCGCGACGCAGGATCTCTATCTCTCAGGACGCAGTAAGCCGGAAAAATTCAGCATCCAGTTACGCGACTGCAACCCGGAGGTTTTCCGCGGGATCTCGGTCACTTTCAGCGGCAAGGAAGATGCGGAGCTTACCGATCATCTGGCGCTGGATAGCAGCGAGCAGGACGGGGCATCGGGGATCGGGATTGGAATGAGTGAAGACGATGGCACGGCAATCCGGCTTGATGAAAGCACGTCAGTTACAGAGATTACTGAAGGGTCGATGACGCTGAATTTTTTGGCGTGGGTCGCGGCAGAACCGTCGGCGATAAAAAACCAGTCTCTTGAATACGGTCCGTTCAGCGCCAGCGGGACCTGGACGTTGAATTACCAGTAGCATGATGAACGCACTGAATCGTATTGCGCCGCTGCCTGGCCAGAAATTATTGCTGATTGTCAGTCTGTTTTTCTGGTGCGGGATCATGCACCTCTACTGGCTGAATAACGGCGGCAGCGGTCTGTCGTTGCCGCTTAATATTACCAGTTGGATCTACGCTGCAGTATTGGCAGCAAGTACGGCGATGCTACTGCCTCGCCGACGCTGGCGCATCACTGTACCTGCTATTGGATTTATGCTGGGCGCGCTGATCCTGACGCTGCTTTGTCTGCTGACGCCGGGCATCTGGCGGTCCGAGGCGCTGCTGGTAGCGGGGGCGTTACTGGGTGGCGTGCTTGTCTATCTGGTGACGTTACAAATTCCACTTACGACAAACGTTCGCACGGTATTGCTGGCCCTGTTATGGGGGGCATGCGTCATCGAATGTGTGGCGTTTGTCTATCAGTACTGGCATTGGCCGGGCGTTGATTACTGGGAGTTCGCATGGCGGCGCGGCACGCGGCCCTACGGTATTTTTCAGCAGGTCAATCTGCTGGCCAGTTTCACTGCGTGCGGCGTGCTGCTGTCAGCGCTGCTCTTTTTACGCCAGGGCGGCAGATACCGAATTGTTTTCGGGGTTGCTCTGGTGATGATGGGATTTGTGCTGCATGAATCCCAGTCGCAAACCGGCTATTTGTCTCTGGCGGTCGGTGAGGTGTTACTGATGGTGGTGTTCCCTGCACAACGCCGCACGCTGTTGCTACTTCTCCTGCCGTTGGCGTTAGGTATGGCGACAGGCGCTGCCGCTCGCCATTTTTTGTCCGTTGCCACGGTAGATCATTTAACGACTTCTCATGTGCGCTGGACGGTGCTGAAAACATCACTGGCATTATTTGCCGAACGCCCGTGGATGGGATGGGGCGTGGGCAGTTTCGCTGCTGTTTTTCTCGAACGAGCGGGGCCATTGGGGCTGAGTAGTATCTCGCATCCGCACAACGAACTGGTGCTGTGGCTGGTGGAGGGCGGTCTGGTTGGACTGGCGGGCGCGCTGTGTTTTATTGCGGGTGGGTTATGGCTCTGGCTGCACGGAAATTGCTGGCGTCGTGCCTGCCTGGTGGCGGCGTTGCCAGTGGTTATCCATATGTTGACGGAATACCCGGTCAGACAGTCAACGCCACACTGGTTATTGCTGATCCTGCTGCTTCGTTGCGCAGATGGCGCGCTAAAAGGGGCTAGTCTGACGCGCCCGGCGACGTCGTTGATTCGTGGGCTGGCATTTATCTCGTTTCTGATAGCCACTCCCTTGTTACTTCTCACGCTACAGACGCAACAGCAACTGACGCTGGCGGAACGGCAATCAACACAGTGGCAACTTGCCGAATCGCTCCCGGTAGGCGGCTGGTTGCTTGCCACACGCTACCACTTTGATCTCCAGATGGGATACCTGCAACGGTATCAACGTACCCGGGATGCTCGCTGGCTGGAGTTGGTGCGCCGTTGGGCGCCTGACTATGTGCGTGTTCACCCGGACCCGAATATCTCCTTCACGCAAATCTTGCTGGCGATGCAGCAGCGCGACCTGGCTCAGGCGCACCGCCTGGCGACCCGCTTTTACCTGATCTATCCGAACGATCGCCGTATCTCCTGGTTACAGGATGCACGACGTCCTTTTAATCAAAAAATGGAATGATATGAACAGACTCAGCGAACAGGCTCAATATGTACCCGAGCTTCCCCGTAATGCCGAACTGCTGCGGATCTCCGGGATCCGTTTGCAGCGCATTCATTTTTTTGATGATGCATCACTGGATGTCCGTGAGGTGTTAAGCCAGGTACGCACACCGCTCCCGCTGGATCTTTTTTTCAAGCATCTTTCTGTCACCGCGAAACAGCAGCTGTTTATGTGGCAAATGCAGCGGGTACTCTTACTCCCAGGAAGCTATTCGCTGAATTTATCCGTCAGGATGCTGACCTGTCTGTCGTGGATCTCGCGACTCACCAGGCAGGCGCATCAGGGGCGGATTGTTATTGAAATTCAGGATCCCGCTACCATGATGCGTCTGGAAAAGGCAGAACAGCAGGCGGTATGCATCGCCATAAAAACCCTGGTGCGCCATGGTTTTCGCGTGTGGCTGGATGACGTTTCGCCTGAGCTGTTTTTTGTCTGGCGACTGTCTGGCATCCGTTTTGATGCCATTAAAATTGAAAGCGGGATGTTTCATCAGTTCAGATCATCGGAGTGGCAGTTGAGGGTACTGGTCAATCAATTTCGCGGGCTGGGAGAGCGGGTGGTGATCGAGGGAGTAGAAACCGCGCAGGATTACGCCATCTGCCGTATGAGCGGCGCTGATGCTGTACAGGGCTTCTTTTTTCAGCAGGAGATCGTGCCGAAAAGCCTGAATCATTGCTGATTCAGGCCCTGGGGATTACTCGCTCAGCGTCTGTGCGATATCTTTCTGTACCTGCTGGCGCTGTTCCGGAGTCAGCACTTTGTTCAGGTCAAAGTAGTATTTCACACGATAATAACGCGCTTGTTGTTCGATGTTGCTGAACGCGGAAAGCTGCTTCTTAACGGCGGTTTCATCCCATTTCCCGGACTTGATGACGTCGATCAATGCGCCATCTTTAACATCTTTCACTGAAATCTGGCTGACGTTGGTTTCAAGCTGCTGGTGCAGTTTTTTGATCTGCGCAACCTGATCGGTGGTCAGCTTAAGGTGCTGGACTACCGGGTCCTGAGCTGGAGCGGGAACGTTGGATACATTTGCTGCAAACGTGCTAAAAGAAGCGCCAGCTACGGTTGCAGCCAGCAAAGTCATGCGTACGAAGTTCTTCATTATTGAAATCCTGATAAAGGAATTATTAACATTGTCAGACACTCGCCGGTTACGAGTGATTATCCCTTGCAGAATACGTTGCCTGAAGCATGTCGCCACGCGAATTTGTTTTGCGGTTGGTTACGGAGTGCAACAATCCCGCTACGGAAAAATGTTACGCAGCGGGAGGAGAGGCGATATCTACAGCGCGAACGGGTCGGCGTCCTGCCAGGCGGGAAACTTTTCGCGATACTCACGCAGTGCCGAGAGCGACAGTTCAGCGTCAATACGTGTGGCTTGATGCGGCTCGGCGGTGGCAATAATCTCACCCTGTGGATTTATCACCCGGCTGTCACCGCGATAATGATGACCGTTACCGTCAGTTCCTACACGGTTACATCCTGCTACATACGCCTGATTCTCAATCGCCCGTGCAGTGAGCAGAACCTGCCAGTGCAGTGAACGCGGCGCGGGCCAGTTAGCCACATACAAGGCGAGGTCGTAATCGTTACGGTTGCGCGACCACACCGGAAAACGCAGGTCATAACAGACTAACGGCAGAATGCGCCAGCCGCGCCATGTAAAAATAACGCGCGCTTCTCCCGCCTGGTAATGCTGATGTTCATCCGCCATGCGGAACAGATGACGTTTGTCATAGAAATGCACATTACCTTCGGGCTCGACCAGTAAAAAACGGTTAACCGCACCGCGTTCGGACTGAATCGCGGCACTGCCCGCGATCAGGGCGTTCGTCTGTTGCGCTTTGGCGCGCATCCAGCTTACGACTTCTTCCTGTGGCAGCGATTTGTTTGCCGCTTCCATCGCAAATCCGCTGGTAAACATCTCGGGCAACACAATCACATCACGTCCGGTGACGGTTTCCAGTTGTCGGTCGAAATGGCGCAGGTTGGCCGGGCCATCCATCCAAATCAACGGTTGTTGCAGCAGAGTAATTTTCAAACCAGGCACGATCGAGGCTCCTCGTTGAACAACATTTTGACACTGTAGCATGAGCTTTAACGAAAATGTGGCAATAAGAAATCTCCCCGCATATAGCGTAATGCTGTTCAGTTAACGCCTCTGTTTCAGAAAGCATCACCAGTATTGGTAGAAGTTATGAATATGCTGTCTCAGAGAAAGGGTTCCGTTCACCTTATGTTCATTGTTTCTCTGAAACATCGATTCCTGTGAACGTGTAAAGGGCGTTCTCCGCCACGCCCTTTACCATCCCGGCTCCCGGCGGGAAAATTGTTGCTGCGCAATACCCTCCGCTTATTCCTTCAGGCTACCGGGCCGGGCGCGATGAAGCGTCCCTGCAAAGCGCGCCCTGAGCCAGCATCCATGCTGGCTCTCCCGGCCTTACGGAAACACGTCGGCAATTTTCAGCCGGACCAGCCCACACCTCACCATCTGCGTTTTTGGTCTGAACAGCAAAACAGATTTAACTGGAAGTCAGAGCATTGAAGCGATGACTCCGGTCCGGCTGAAAATCGATGAGGCGCTGACGGCTGACCGGGGTTGCCCGCAGGGATGCGGGCAGAGGGGACGGCCTGCATGGACGCAGGCTCGGCCCCGACCCGACAGGCAGACGGCATAAGACGAATGAATCGCGAAGCGACGATTTTCCCGCCGGGAGCCTGGGATGCAAGGGAGGCGGCGGGAGCCTCCCTTGCACGTTCATGTGTAATGCGGTTTCAGAGAAGTAATGAGCATAAGGTGAACGTAATCCTGTTCATAGGCGGAATGTTCACCCTATATGCTTAACTGACTGGCATTACCCATTTAGCGGTGCTTAATGCCGTGCGGAAGGTTATGCCGCTTCGACCTTACGCACTTTCTCTGGCAGCTTTACCGGCTGAGTCGCCAGCTCCTCGGGTTCGAAGTCATCCACGTTGATACTGCGCAGACGGCTCGCTTCGGCTTTCACCAGAATCGCGGCTTCGTCTTTATCAATCAACCCTTTGGCCAGCGCGTTATGCGCCAGTTCGTCCAGGCGGGTAAACGGCAGGTTTTTACCCAACTCTTTGCAGATCCGCTGGTGGATAGGGTCGGCTGCAATCACGTCCAGCAGAGCCTCTTCCAGCAAACCGACCGGGTTATGCTCGCTTGGCGTCAGGTATTGACCGCGGCCAAGGCGAGAACGGGTGGCGCTCGGAACCTGCAAAATCTTCGCGACCTTATGATCCAGCTTGTCGGACGGTGCATGATAGTGGCGACCGGTCGGGAAGATAACCACACTCAGCAAACCGGCAACCAAACGGTTCGGGAAGTTTTTCAGCAGATCGTCCATCGCCTGTTCGGCTTTGTACAACGCATCCTGGACGCCCCAGTGAACCAACGGCAGGTCGGCTTCATTACGGCCTTCATCGTCATAACGCTTCAGCACCGCAGAGGCCAGGTACAGCTGGCTTAACACATCCCCCAGTCGCGCCGAGATACGTTCACGACGCTTCAGGCTACCGCCCAGAACAGCCATAGACACATCCGAAAGCAGTGCCAGGTTGGCGCTCAGACGGTTCAGGTGCTGATAGTAACGTTTGGTCGCATCGGCGGTCGGCGTGCTACTGGTTAAGCCACGCGTCAGGCCCAGCCAGAAACTGCGTACCTTATTGCTGCCAACGTGACCGATGTGTTTGAACAGCAACTTGTCGAACGCATTCACATCGTTATTCTGCGCCGCAGCCATCTCTTCCAGCACATACGGATGGCAGCGAATCGCACCCTGACCGAAGATCATCATACTGCGGGTCAGAATGTTAGCGCCTTCAACGGTAATGGCGATAGGCGCCCCCTGATAAGCACGGGCGAGGAAGTTACTTTCGCCAAGCATGATGCCTTTACCGCCAGTAATATCCATGGCATCGATGATTGATTGCTGCCCACGGTGGGTACAGTGATACTTCACGATAGCCGACAGTACCGCCGGCTTTTCACCTAGTATAATGCCGTAGGTAATCAGCGACGCCGCAGCATCCATCACGTAGGCGTTACCGGCAATACGCGCCAACGGCTCTTCAATACCTTCCATCTTGCCGATAGAGATTTTGAACTGGCGACGAATATGCGCATACGCGCCGGTTGCCATTGCGACCGATTTCACGCCGCCCGTGGAGTTAGACGGCAGGGTAATACCGCGCCCCACAGACAGACATTCCACCAGCATACGCCAGCCCTGACCGGCCATTTTTGGGCCACCGATAATGTAATCAATCGGCACGAAGACATCTTTGCCCAGCGTCGGACCGTTCTGGAACGGCACGTTAAGCGGGAAGTGACGACGGCCAATCTGTACGCCCGGGGTTGAGGTTGGGATCAGCGCACAGGTAATGCCGAGTTCCTCTTCCCCACCCAGCAGTTTTTCCGGGTCGGAGAGTTTAAATGCCAGACCCAGTACGGTAGCGATAGGCGCCAGCGTGATATAACGTTTGTTCCAGGTCAGGCGCATCCCCAGCACCTGCTGACCCTGCCAGTCCCCCATACAGACCACGCCGGTATCAGGGATCGCGCCTGCGTCGGAACCTGCTTCCGGGCTGGTCAGGGCGAAACATGGGATCTCCTGACCACGTGCCAGACGCGGCAGGTAATGATTCTTCTGCTCTTCGGTGCCGTAGTGCTGCAGCAGTTCGCCTGGGCCTAATGAGTTAGGTACGCCGACTGTGATTGCGAGGATCCCGGAGACGCCGGAGAGTTTCTGCAATACGCGAGCCTGAGCATACGCGGAGAATTCCAGCCCGCCGTACTCTTTTTTAATGATCATCGCGAAGAAGCGGTGTTCTTTCAGATACGCCCACAGTTCCGGCGGCAGATCCGCGAGTTCGTGGGTGATCTGGAAGTCATTCGCCATGCGGCATGCTTCTTCAACCGGACCATCAATAAACGCTTGTTCTTCAGCTGTCAGATGCGGCTGAGGATAGTTATGCAGTTTTTTCCAGTCAGGTTTCCCCTGGAACAGGTCGCCTTCCCACCAGGTTGTACCGGCATCAATCGCTTCTTTCTCTGTACGCGACATTGGCGGCATGACTTTACGGAAACCGCGGAACACCGGCGCAGAAATCATGGATTTGCGCATCGGCGTAAAGTTAAACGGTACGAGAATAATGGCCAGAGGAACCAGCAGCCAGACTGACCACAGACCTGCCACGCCAAGCGCAGCCGTCCAGGCGAGCAAAATTAAGCTGCTGAGGAATAAGCTCACGCGGTGATAGAACAATACGCCGAGCAGAACAACCGTAGCGATAATACTCAAAATCATCATAACGAAAAGCTCCCTTGCTTGTAGGAGGTCTGACCACTTGTGATGGTATGGTTGTAGTGGATGTAAATTCTTTTAGCAATGTGTTTACAAAATAATTACAACAAAGCTCACATTGTTGGTGTTTTAACCGGCACAAAAAATCAAAAGCCGCGGCCATTCCTGTGGCTTGTACTTCTCGCTGGTAGCGCTATCCGGTACACTGCATCTTGTCATTTACATTCATGCTGAAGGATATCCTCATGTACCAGGATCTTATTCGTAACGAACTGAGCGAAGCGGCGGAAACGCTGGCTAATTTTCTTAAAGATGACGCCAATATTCACGCCATTCAGCGCGCGGCGGTCCTGTTGGCAGACAGCTTTAAAGCCGGTGGTAAGGTACTTTCTTGCGGTAACGGCGGTTCCCATTGCGACGCGATGCACTTCGCCGAAGAGCTGACCGGGCGCTATCGTGAAAACCGCCCTGGTTATCCGGCTATTGCTATCTCTGACGTTAGCCACATCTCCTGCGTCAGCAACGATTTCGGTTACGATTATGTGTTCTCCCGCTACGTTGAAGCGGTTGGCCGTGAAGGTGATGTCCTGTTAGGCATCTCGACGTCGGGTAATTCTGGTAACGTGATTAAAGCGATTGCCGCAGCGCGTGAGAAGGGGATGAAAGTCATCACCCTGACCGGTAAAGATGGCGGCAAAATGGCGGGCAGTGCGGATATCGAAATTCGTGTGCCGCACTTTGGCTACGCTGATCGTATTCAGGAAATTCATATCAAAGTGATTCATATCCTGATTCAGTTGATCGAAAAAGAGATGGTTAAATCATAAGAAGGCGATTGCCGGATGGCGGCTGAAACCTTATCAGGCCTACATGAGCTCCACGTAGGCCTGATAAGCGCAGCGCCATCAGGCAGTTCACGGTTTTAAGGTAGGTGATGTATGTGCGAACTGCTCGGGATGAGCGCCAATGTGCCAACCGATATCTGCTTTAGCTTCACCGGGCTGGTTCAGCGCGGCGGAGGGACCGGGCCGCACAAAGACGGCTGGGGTATTACGTTTTATGAGGGTAAGGGTTGCCGTACGTTTAAAGATCCGCAACCCAGCTTTAATTCGCCTATCGCTAAACTGGTACAAGACTATCCCATCAAATCCTGTTCCGTAATTGCCCATATTCGTCAGGCGAATCGTGGAGAAGTGGCGCTGGAAAATACCCATCCATTTACCCGTGAACTATGGGGACGCAATTGGACGTATGCCCATAACGGGCAGCTCAGCGGTTATAAATCGTTGGAGACTGGTAATTTCCGTCCGGTCGGTGAAACCGACAGCGAAAAAGCCTTTTGCTGGCTGCTGAACAAGCTGACAGAGCGTTATCCACGCACGCCAGGTAATATGACAGCGGTGTTTAAATATATCGCGGCGCTGGCAGGAGAACTGCGGGAGAAGGGCGTCTTCAACATGCTGTTGTCTGACGGTCGTTATGTGATGGCTTTCTGCTCGACCAACCTGTTTTGGATCACCCGTCGAGCGCCATTTGGCGTAGCGACGCTGCTGGATCAGGATGTGGAAATTGATTTTAGCTCAGAGACCACACCCAATGATGTGGTCACCGTGATTGCCACTCAGCCGTTAACCGGCAATGAAACCTGGCAAAAGATTATGCCAGGCGAATGGGCATTATTTTGTCTCGGGGAGCGCGTAGTTTGATGCCAGCTGCGGTTGAACGACTTCGTGACTCAACGGCTTGCTGATAACGTAACGGCCATCGACGACGGAAACGGTCGGTGGCTTACGCGTTTGTTCAAAGTAATCGTATCCTGGCTTTAACTGGGCCCAGAAATCTTTGTAATACGAAAACTTATGACGCTGCATGTTGGCATCGGTCATGCGGAACGGGTAAATGCTCACCTGTACGCTGGATTGTCCGAACACCAGAGCGCCGGTGACAAACTGGAAAATCTCATCAATACCGTTGTCGGTCATCGCATAGCAGCCGACGGAAACGCAGGCGCCGTGGATCATCAGGTATTTACCTTCATAACCGTGTGCACGGTCGTAGGCGTTAGGGAAACCGATGTTAATCGCCTTATAGAAGCGGCTATCCGGTTTGAGCTGTCCGCGTTGTACGCTGTAAAACCCTTCCGGGCTTTTGAAATCGCCCTGACGCTGTTTCGGTCCTAAACCGCCGGAATAATTACAGATCTTATAACTGTCGAGCAATTGATACTGTTCGCCCATCTTGACGTACAGATCCAGCGTTCGCTCTTCTTTGAAGATCTGGATATAGACAGGGGAGCCCATTAACTGCTGCTTATATTCTTTGCTGACAGGCGTGGTCGGGCTGCTGCTGCTCAGCAAACCAGCAAATGAAACGCACGGCAATAAAAGCATCGCAAGAAAAAATGCGATTTTACGCATACTGCTTATTCCTTGATAAAACGATTACACACGCCAGGACGGCAAAAAGAGTCCCCAAATCGGATAAATCTGGATCTGGAGCGCTCACATTAGCACCAAGAGAGTTTTTCGCAAGTCTCTCGTGCGGCGTTTACACTTTAGTTTTTCTTTATACGGAAAATTGCGCTTAAAGGCAGTCAGACACTGGCTTGTTTTGTTGGTTAGCACACTGCATTTCTTCTTATTAGTGAAGAATGTCTAATATATTGAATTTAAAAAATTAATTATTTAATAATCGAATATTAAACAGGAACGATGAGCAATAGCGGTAAACTGCGGTGAACGTGTTTGACCAGGTATTCTTCTTTTCATGTTTTTTGTCTCTGCGCCCCGTTGCTTCTTACCGGGCCTGCTGTCTTTGTGTGTTGTGCTGTCTTTACCGTCTGTCGCCAAAGTTCAGCCCCACTTATCTGACGCCCATTTAAGCTATGCGGCGCAATTGCGGATGCGTAACCGCGCCCGGCTGCTGAAGCAGTATCACGCACAGGAAAAAAAACAGGCAAGCTACGTGGTGGAAGGCAACGCAGAAAGTAAACGCGCGCTGCGCCAGCAGAACCGGGCGCTGATTAAACAGCACCCGGAGTGGTTCCCTGGCCCACTAAAAGCCAGCGACCATCGCTGGCAGGAACTGGCTGAGAATGATCATTTTCTCAGTAGCGATCATCTGCACAATATCACTGAAGTGGCCATCCACCGACTTGAGCAACAGCTAGGTAAACCCTACTTGTGGGGAGGTACCGATCCTGATGAAGGGTTTGACTGTAGCGGGCTGATTTTTTATGCCTACAACAAAATCCTGGCGGCAAAATTGCCCCGGACGGCGAATGAAATGTATCACTACCGACGGGCAACCATCGTCTCTAACCGCGATCTTCGCCGTGGTGATTTAGTCTTCTTTCATATTCACAGCCGGGATATTGCCGATCATATGGGCGTCTATTTGGGGCAGGGGCAATTTATTGAATCGCCGAGGACGGGAGAAACCATTCGGGTGAGCAATTTAACCGATGACTTCTGGCGGGATCATTATCTTGGTGCCCGTCGTATTCTTACGGAAAATACGATTCTGTAATCAAAAAGGCGGTGTAATCACACCGCCTCGCCAGGCGTTAACTCAACGCCCCCATGATCTTTAATTCCAGCTCATCCGGAACTTCGTTATAAGACAACACCTGTAGGCCCGGGGCAAACAGGCGCGCATAGCGCGCGAGCAGAGGACGTAACTGCGGCGCGACCAGCAGCACCGGCTCTTTCCCCGCCGCTTTCATCTGCTCTTTTATCTGCGGCATATTGGTCTGGAACTGATTCAGCATATTGGGATCGACCGGCACACTGTCCAGCATCACTTTTCCACTTTGCTGAGCCTGATTCACCACATTCGCCAGCAGATTCTCCAGTTCACTATTCAGCGTATATACCGCCAGCTCATCTTTGCGTACAAACGGGTGGGTAATGCTGCGACGTAGCGCCAGACGCACATCCGCCGTTAACAGAATATGATCTTTGGTCACGGCGCTACTAGCGACCAGTACGGTGGCTATGGTGACGATATCGCGCAATGACACACCTTCGATAAGCAGCGCCCGGTACACTTTCAACAGTTGGCTGTAATTCAGCGCTGCGCTCAAATCTTCCGCCAGACGTGGCGCCATAGAAGAGAGACGGTTATGCAACTGCGTAATGTCATCGTAATTAAACAGCTCTGGAATATAGTTACGAATGATCTTATTCACATGCGTCGCAATGACGCTGGCGCTATCAATAACCTGATACCCCATATTTAACGCTTTCGCTTTTTGCGTTGGGACAATCCAGGTGACCGGCATTCCGTAGGCCGGATCGTGACCTAAAACACCGTCGATCTCGCCATAGGTTTCACTGGAGGGCAGCGCCATCAGCTTATCTGCGGGAATGTCGGCCTCATCAGCCTTGATCCCATTGATAAAAATGGCGTACTGGGTCGGTTTGAGACGGAAGTTTTCACGAATGCGAATTTCCGGTAACAACACGCCGTTGCTGTCTGAGATCACCTGCCGCACACCGCGAATACGTTGAGTGAGCGGATTCCCTTTGGATTTATCGACCAACGACACCAGCTTGTATCCCAGGCTCAGGCTGATAGGTTCAATTAAAGGGATGGTTTCCCAACTGACCTGCTGCTCGGTGGTTTCTGCGATGGTTTTGGTCAGCGTTTCGAGATTTTTCTCTTCGGTCTCCGCAACCTTGGGGCGCTTGCTCATGCGCCAGGCGGTGAATCCCAACAGGGCGCTGAAAATCAGGAAGGGGAAATGAGGCATCCCCGGCACCACTGCCAGCACAAACATAATGCTGGTGGCGGTATACAGCACGGAGGGGCTGGCCAGCAGTTGGCTACGCACGTCTGTGGCAATATCGCCGCTGTCGCTTACACGGGTGACGATGATCGCTGCCGCGGTCGACAACAGCAGAGAAGGGATCTGGGCGACCAGGCCGTCACCGATGGTCATCAGTACGTATTGCTGGAATGCGGCTTCGGCGCTTAAATCGTATTTAAAGATCCCGATACAGACGCCGCCGATCAGGTTGATAGCCAGGATCATCATCCCGGCGATGGCATCGCCGCGTACGAACTTTGACGCACCATCCATCGCGCCATAGAAATCCGCTTCGCCCGCTACGTCTTTACGTCGTGCTTGCGCCTGCGCCTGATTAATCAGTCCTGCGTTGAGATCGGCATCGATCGCCATCTGCTTACCGGGCATGGCGTCAAGCGTAAAGCGGGCAGAAACTTCGGAGATACGCTCCGCACCTTTGGTCACCACGATAAAGTTAATGATCATCAGAATGATGAACACCACGAAACCAACGACAAAGTTACCGCCGATCACCACCTGGCCGAAGGACTCAATCACCTTACCGGCAGCGCCTGCACCCATGTGACCGTGCAGTAATACCACGCGTGTTGACGCCACGTTCAGCGTCAATCGCATCAGGGTGGTGATCAGCAGAATGGTCGGGAACAAGCTGAATTCGAGCGGGCGTTTCGCTGAAACGGCCACTAACAGCACCATCACCGCCAGCACGATGTTAAAGGTGAACAGAATATCCAGCAGGGCCGGTGGTAACGGCAGGATCACCATGGCCAGGATACACAGTATAACCAGCGGAATGCCGATGTTACCGTTACGCAGCAGCGCCAGGAATTGTTTAGTTGTTTTCGGCATCCAGTTTAAGAACCTCTTTTGGAATGGAAATATGTCTGTTCAGCGAAGGACGTGCTTGTGAACCGTCACGCCAGTGCTTCATTTGCAGTACATAGGTCAGGACGTGTGCAATCGCCCGATACAGTTGAAATGGGATCTGTTGATTCACCTGGGTGGTGTAATAAACGGAGCGTGCCAGCTTAGGAAACTCAACAACTTCAATATTGCTTTCTGCCGCCACCTGGCGGATATACAGCGCGATTTCATCAGTGCCTTTAGCAACCACGAAAGGCGCTGCGGCGCGTGACTGGTCGTACCGTAGCGCCACGGCATAGTGGGTTGGGTTGGTGATCACCACATCGGCTTTTGGCACAACTTTGCGAATTTGCCCCATCGCCATTTGCCGTTGCAGGCGACGGATCCTGGCCTTAACCTCGGGTTTACCTTCCTGATTCTTATACTCTTCTTTCACTTCCTGTTTCGTCATCTTCAGCCCTTTGGTGAACATTTTTTTTGCCAGAGGGACATCGATCAACGCAAAGAAAACAAACAGGATGACAAAGTTGCGCATGATGCTGCTGTACAGCGCCAGACCATCGCTGATGGCCTGTTTGAAATGAAGCTCTTGTAAGCCGAGGAATGCGGCAACGTTATTGCGTACGCTGAGCCATAGCATCACCAGCAGCACTATCGCTTTGAGCGTCATCTTGCCGGTATCGACCAGATGGTCGGTGGAAAACAGGCGACTAATCCCTTTGATCGGGCTTAATTTGCTAAAGTCCGGCAATATTTTTTTCGGCAGGAATAGCCAGCCTCCCGGAATCAGTGAGGCAAACAGCGCGGCAACCGGCATGGGTAACAGCGTCAGGATGAATTTCCCCAGAATCAGCAGATGGTGCTCAAGGAACTGACCGATGATATCCGGGTCATTAATGTTCTGCGCGTACTGATGCACACTGATAAAGCTTTCGCGCACGAAATCTTCGTACCAGGGAAAGCTGCTGGAGATCACCATAAACGCGGCAAACAGACTGGCGGCAAGCCCCATATCTTTTGAACGCGGTATTTGTCCCTCTTGTCTGGCCTTGCGAAGTTTTTGCGCCGAGGGTTTTTCTGTTTTTTCTTCGCTACTGTTATCCGCCATAGTGCCCCTTCAACGCGTCAAGCTGCTGTAAGACGAAATTCGCCAGGTGCAAATAGTGGTCGGGCAGGTTGTAAAGCAGAGTCGCAAAGCAGATCAGGCCCGCCAGCATGTTGATGGGAAAACCTAATGAGTACAGGTTGAGCGGTGGTGCAATACGGTTTAGCAGACCAAAGCAGCCCTGAACAATCAGCATGATGAAGGTTGTCGGCAGCGCCAGCAGCGTGGCGGCGGCGAATACCCAGCCCAGCGCCAGGGAAATCGTGCGCAGAGATTGCGGATGCAGAGCATTGCCAATCGGCCAGTAAGTAAAGCCTTTGAATAAAATACTCACCAGCAACAGATGTCCGTCCATGGCAAAAAACAGTATCACCGCGTAGATGTTAATCATTTCCGCCAGCACCGTCGTTGACGCGCCGCTGCTGGGGTCGTTCATTACCGCCATGCTCATCCCCATATTAAAAGAGAGGATCTGACCCGCCAGTTGCAGCGCTAAAAATAAAAACTGCAGCATCAGGCCAAAAAGCATCCCCCACAGAAACTGCTCTGCGGTCAAAATAATGCTGTTCATCGACAGCAGGCTGGTGGGCACCGGGTGGGGGATAAGGGGCGTAATGATAAAGGCCAACGCCAGTGACAAAATAATGCGTATACGTATGGTGAGCGCGGCATTATCCAGTACCGGCGCGTAGTGAATAAACGCCATAATGCGCACGAAGGGAAACCACATACCCAGAATCAGATTACTTAACTGTGTAATATCTGTTTCGCGCATGTCAGTGCACCAGAATGGCGGCCTGAGTGAACAGATGCACGCAGAGATCGCTCAACTGGACGATCATCCATTTTCCGCAAATACCTAATACCGCGAGGGTGACGATCAGCCTGGGTAAAAAACTAAGCGTTTGTTCGTTAATCTGCGTCACAGCCTGAAAAATGCTGACTAACATACCGACCAGCAGGCTGGGAACGACCAACACGCAGACTAAAATGATCACAACTTTTATACCGCTGGCGACGATGTCTGCGGCTACATCAATGGTAAGCATGTCTGATCTCCGTTAGCCTAGTCCCAGACCGCGAATGCTGGAGGTCAGCGTCCCAACGGTCAGCGCCCAGCCATCAATAAGCACAAACAGCATCAGCTTAAAGGGCAGCGAAACGATCAGCGGTGACAGCATCATCATCCCCATCGCCATCAGTACGCTGGCGACGATCAGGTCGATCACGAGGAACGGAATGTAAATCATAAAACCTATCTGGAAGGCGGTTTTGAGTTCGCTTAGCACATAGGCGGGAACGATAATGGAAAGATCCTGATCGACGGCGTTCCCTTTCGCATTGGCGATCGTCATTATCTGCGCAATCGCTTTTTTATTGGTCTGCGCCAGCATAAAACGTTTCAATGGCGAAGCGGCTGTACTCAGGGCGTCGGGGAGCGTGATTTGATCGTTTTCAAACGGAACCACGGCATGATCGTAAATGTTGAGCCAAATTGGGCGCATCACCAGCATGGTTAACGACAGCGCAATGCCAATCAATATGCGGTTCGGCGGCGTTTGTTGCAGCCCCAACGCCTGACGAAGCAGGGAAAGAACAATAATAAAACGGGTAAAACAGGTCATCATCAGCACCAGGGTAGGCAGAATGCCCACCAGGGTCATCAGGATCAGGACCTGGATTTTTACGCTGTATTCCTGGCTATTTCCGTGTGAAATCACATTCAGCAACGGGATATCTCCCCCTTGCGCGCAGGCAAAGGGAGAAAGGATGAGTAACGAGATACCCAGTAAGAGTGTGAGTGTTGGCGCGCGTTTCATGGTGCCAGGTCGTTGATTTCATGCGTGTTGAATTCAAGGACGCGCAGGCCATATTTTTCGTTGACCACAACCACTTCAGCCTTACCTAGCAGGATATTATTGACCTTGATATCCAGCGGTTCACCGGCGAGTTTATCCATCTCGATGACGGTGTCGTCATCGATGTTCAGCAGATCGGCCAGCATCACCTCTACGGATGAAACTTCCAGCGTTAGCGTGACCGGAATACGTTTGAGTAATGACATCGACTCGGAAAAACGGTCTTCTAAACGCGCCACCAGCTTTTCTGTGGCAGACGGTGTGGGTGGCGTAGTCGCTTCGGGGGCTAACTCGAAGCCTTGCTCTAAAATATCTTCTGGCTTACTCATAGGATTTCTCCGTCTTGCTCGTTAATTCGGACAAAAACAGTTTGTCTTTATCCTCTACGATCAGGGCATTAAATAATTCGGATTTCCCGATATAAACAGGGAAAGTATCAGGCATCGCAATCGGTAAAATATCGCCGGGTTTAATCGTCGTCAGGTCGGCAACATTCAGAGGAATTTCTGCAATCTTCACGTTCATGGTTAGCGGCAGCGTATGAATGATTTCTTTGATCAGCGTTTTTTTACGCGTTTCAGCGCTGGCTTTATCAATCTGCTTTTTTTTCTCTCCGTGTTCGCTACGGCGGATCAAATTCAGAATGTAATCGGTATGCGAATCGTCCAGTAAGATGCGGAAACTGCAATTCTCATCATCACCTAATACAAATGTAAGCTGATAAGCCCAGTGGGTTTGTATGGTGCTGCTGTCGGGTTTGAGCGTCAGTGGAATACCGGATATATTTTTATTAAAAATGATATTGCAAATATCCAGTGCCAGTCTGCTTCTCAAGCGGATTTCCGTTTTGGTTGGTAAATCATCTTGCGACTTCTCGTCGGCGAGAGATGATGTCAGACCATAAAAGTTACCTAATAACATTAACAATAATGCGCGGTCGATATCAAAGGCCAGATGCCCAACCTGAGAAACTAATAATTCCGCACTTTTATTGATAACATCCATCTCACAGTGTATTTTTTTTAGTGTTATATTTGTGCGATGTTTTTTCAGGAAATAGTTTCCAAGATGTGATTCAATTGTATCAAAACTTCCCGTAAACATAGTCGGCAGACGATGATATGGACGTCCAAGCCGGTTTCCTTCAAGTTTAAAGATTCCGGGCGTTTGACTATATTTCAGCATGGTACGCTTTCTCAGCTGTAATTTCTGGGGCGGATAAGTTGATATCAAATTCCGCGGTTATCAAAGAAAATACAAATCCATTTAATTTACTGTTCATCCTTGACGCTATTCTCATAGTGTTGAAGTCCATTAGATACGAAATGCAGTACCTACTCACGTCTATGGAGTAGGGCTGGATATTAGATATTTTACCCCTCTCCTCTGCAAGTTATTAATGGTGATGAACTATAATTAAAAAATAATTAATTACGCATCCGTGATGTTGCCCACTTACTGCCTGTCGCTGCTTAGGCTTATCATTATGTCTGTTTTTTATGCGATTTTTCTTGTATGTTGATGTTTTTAAAGGAATAATATTTTTATTATCTTTTAATTTAAGATTGTTAATGTTACTGGTGATAGTATTTTTTTAGGAAAATCCCTATTTGGAAATAGTCTCAGATAGGGCAGCCCCGTGAACGGGTGGTAAAACATGAGCAAGGATGAGATTAAGACATGGCACGGGCGATATCTATTATTCGATGATTGTGCTTTGGAATGATTTGTATATTTCTCGTAACGGATGTTAACTTTACTTCTAAGTGTAAATAATCATGTTTGAACTTATTGCCGAAGCAGCCTCCAGCATTAACGTTTTTTCAATGGCCAGGCGTATTGCTGCGTTTAATGTTCCAGTACTTATCCATGGCGAAACCGGTACTGGTAAAGAATGTATCGCCAAATTTATTCACTCGATTGCATTTGCGCAGGAGGCGTCGGCGCCTTATATCGGTGTGAACTGCGCCGCTATTCCTGAAAACATGCTTGAAGCAACGCTCTTTGGTTATGATAAAGGGGCGTTTACTGGAGCGGTGGCCACCGTACCGGGAAAGATGGAATTAGCCAATAACGGTACATTACTGCTGGATGAGATTGGCGATATGCCTTTAGCGCTACAGGCTAAAATATTGCGTGTATTGCAGGAGCAACAGGTTGAGCGCTTAGGGAGTAACCGTTTAATCAAACTGAACTTCCGTTTAATTGCCTGTACCAATAAGAATCTTGAAGAAGAGGTGGCCGCAGGACGCTTCAGAGAAGATCTCTATTATCGGTTATCAGTTATTCCGTTGACCATGCCGCCGCTGCGCGAGCGCATGGAAGACATTATTCCGCTGGCGGAGTCCTTTATCAAAAAATACTCCACGGTGCTGGTTAAAAATATCAAGCTTTCTGAATCATCGCGCCGGGCATTACTGAGCTACGAATGGCCGGGTAACGTGCGTCAACTGGAGAACGCTATACAACGGGGAATGATCCTGAATCGTGATGGCGTCATTTACCCCGATACTTTAGGTCTGCCATCCATTGAGTCTGATTCCTGGAGCGAGCCGCAATGGCAACCTAAACCCAGCGCGCAGATCACCACCAGCGACAATCTGGGCCAGCATGGTCGCAGCGCACAGTATCAATATATCGCTGACCTGATGCGCAAATATCAGGGTAATAAAACCAAAATCGCTGATTTATTAGGAATCACCCCACGTGCGCTTCGTTATCGTCTGGCATCAATGCGAAAACAGGGAATAGAAATCTTTTCCTGAATCAGTCTGTGGTACCGAGAACGCTTTTCTAATTTTAAGAGTAGGTCATGAGCATAAATACGATAGCCCCAGCCAGTACCATGCAGACGCAAATGATGCAGGACATGCAGCAGATGAAAGCGGTCGCGCAAGCGCCCGTCCTTTCGCCGATGCAGGTAAACCCCCAGTTGGCATCATCTCCGGTTTCGTTCGACCGGGTTATGCAGGGGGCGCTGAATCATGTTGATCGGTTCCAGCAGGTTGCGGAACAAAAACAAACGGCCATTGAGATGGGGAAAAGCGACGACCTGGCGGGGGCGATGATCGCGAGTCAGCAGGCATCGTTATCGTTTTCCGCGCTGGTGCAGGTACGTAATAAAGTCGCTTCCGGATTCAATGACCTGATGAGCATGTCAGTCTAACGCTATGAATGAACTAATAAAAAAAGTAACTCAGTTTTTACCCTCGTTCTCTTTCAGGCTGGATGGTAAAAAACGCCTGGCGTTACTGGCGGCAGCGGCTATTGCGGCTACCGCCATTATTGTCAGCGTGCTGTGGAATGGCAACCACGGCTATGTTTCGCTGTACGGTAGCCAGGAGAATATCCCGGTTTCGCAGATAGTCACCGTGCTGGATGGTGAAAAACTGGAATACCGCATCGATCCGCAAAGCGGACAAATTCTGGTTCCGGAAGAGGCTTTGTCCAAAACGCGAATGACGCTGGCGGCGAAAGGCGTTCAGGCCATGCTGCCCAGCGGCTATGAGCTGATGGACAAAGATGAAGTGCTGGGTGCCAGCCAGTTTGTGCAGAACATTCGCTATAAGCGGAGCCTGGAAGGCGAACTGGCGCAAAGCATTATGACGCTGGATGCGGTTGAGAGCGCCCGCGTGCATCTGGCGCTCAATGAAGAGAGTTCTTTTGTCGTCAGCGACGAGCCGCAAAACAGCGCCTCGGTGGTGGTGCGTCTGCATTATGGCAGCAAGCTGGATCTCGATCAGGTGAATGCCATCGTGCACCTGGTATCCGGCAGTGTGCCTGATTTGAAAGCTTCGCAGGTCAGCGTTGTCGACCAGGCGGGGAATTTGCTGTCCGATGGTATTGGCGCGGGTGAAGCGGTTTCTGCGGCGACGCGTAAGCGCGACCAAATCCTCAAAGATATCCAGGATAAGACCCGCGCCAGTCTCGCAAATGTTCTCGACTCGCTGGTAGGAAGCGGTAACTACCGGGTGAGCGTGATGCCGGATCTCGATCTGAGCAATATCGACGAAACCCAGGAGCATTACGGCGATACGCCAAAGGTTAATCGTGAAGAAACGGTACTCGATAGCGATACCAACCAAATCGCCATGGGGATCCCCGGCTCGCTGAGTAACCGTCCTCCATTGGCGGCAAATCAGGTGACGAATGGTGCCAATGGAACCGCGCCAGAAGAGCCTCGCCAGCCTGCTGCGTTGTCAAAGCATAGCGAGAACAAACGCGACTACTCCTGGGACCGTAGCGTTGAACATATTCAGCATCCTGGTTTCGACATTAAACGTTTAAATGTGGCCGTGGTACTTAACCAGAGCGCGCCTGCGTTGAAGAACTGGAAACCGGAACAAACCACGCAGCTGACGGCGCTGTTGAATAACGCCGCCGGGATTGATGCTAAGCGTGGCGACAATCTGTCCTTATCGCTGCTTAATTTTGTGCCGCAGTCGATCCCCGTCGAGCCGGTGGTCCCCTTATGGAAGGATGACAACATTCTGGCCTGGGTGCGTCTGATTGGTTGCGGCCTGCTGGCTCTGCTGTTGCTGCTGTTTGTTGTTCGTCCGGTCATGAAACGGTTGACCGCCGAACGTCGCCGGACGTCGACACCAGAGCTGGCGCTGGACGCCGCACCGATCGCGATTCCTGCGGACAAACCTCATTTTGCGGCCGCTGAAGATGAACGCAAAAACATTGAACTGCCTTCTTTCCCTGGTGACGACAGCCTGCCTTCGCAGAGCTCCGGTCTGGAAGTGAAGCTGGAGTTCCTGCAAAAACTGGCGATGAGCGACACCGATCGCGTAGCTGAAGTTCTCAGACAATGGATTACCAGCAATGAGCGAATTGACAATAAATAACGGCAGTAACAACAGCTACCTCGAGCAGGCCGCAATTTTATTGCTGTGTCTGGGCGAGGAGGCGGCAGCCACGGTGATGCAAAAGCTCAGCCGCGAAGAGGTGGTTCGTCTCAGCGAAAACATGGCGCGTCTGTCTGGCGTAAAAACCAGCATGGCGAAAAAAGTGATCAATAACTTTTTTGATGAATTCCGTGAGCAGAGCGGCATTAACGGCGCCTCGCGTTCCATGCTGCAAGGGATCCTCAATAAAGCGCTGGGCACTGAAATCGCCAGCAGCGTGATCAACGGTATTTATGGCGACGAGATCCGTTCGCGGATGGCGCGTTTACAGTGGGTGGAACCGCGCCAGTTGGCGATACTGATCTCAGAAGAGCATTTGCAGCTACAGGCCGTATTCCTTGCCTTCCTGACGCCAGAGATCTCGGCTACGGTACTGTCTTACATGAATGAGTCAGTGCAAAACGAGATCCTCTATCGGGTTGCCAAACTGAACGATGTAAACCGCGACGTGGTGGATGAGCTGGATCGGTTGATCGAACGTGGGCTGTCGGTGCTCTCCGAACATGGTTCGAAAGTGAAAGGGATCAAGCAGGCCGCAGATATCGTGAACCGCTTCCAGGGTAACCAACAGGTGATCCTCGATCAGCTGCGCGAACGCGATGAAGATGTCCTCGAACAGTTGCAGGACGAAATGTACGACTTCTTCATTTTGAGCCGCCAAAGCGACGAAGTGCGCCGTCGCCTGCTCGACGAAGTACCGATGGAAGACTGGGCGGTGGCGCTGAAAGGTACCGAAGCGCTGTTGCGTCGCTCGATTTATGCCGTGATGCCTAAGCGTCAGGTACAACAGCTGGAGGCGATAACGTCGCGCCTGGGTCCGGTTCCGGTGAGCCGTATTGAGCAGATCCGCCGTGAGATCATGGGGATTGCCCGCGAGCTTGAGGAAGCGGGTGAAATTCAGCTTCAGCTGTTTGCTGAACAGACGGCGGAGTAACACATGGCGATTGAAACCATTCGTGGTCGTTACCGGCTGCATCGTTTTCCTCCTCGCCAGCGCCATCTCCAGGCTGAACAGCTCACGCCGGGTATTACCCCAGCGGATTATCAGCGCCAACTGATGGATGGCTTCCAGGAAGGGCTGCAAAAAGGTTTTGAGCAGGGGATGACCGAAGGCCAGGAGCAGGGTTTTCAGGAGGGGCATCAGAAGGGGCACGATGAAGGTCGTCGTCAGGGATACACTGAAGGCAGCCTGGCCGGACAGCAAGAAGGGCGCAAGCAGTTTGAACGAGCCGCCCAGCCGCTGGAAGCTATCTCCGGCAAAGTGAATGACTATCTCGCGCACATCCAGCGTAAACAGCGGGAAGACCTGCTGCAGCTGGTTGAAAAGGTTACCCGCCAGGTGATTCGTTGCGAGCTTGCGCTGCAACCGACGCAGCTATTATCGCTGGTCGAAGAGGCTATTTCGGCCTTTCCGGCGATGCCTGAGTCGCTACAGGTGCTGCTGAGTAACGAAGAATTTAACCGTATCAAAGATGTCGCGCCTGAGAAGGTCACCGCATGGGGACTGACGCCATCTCCCGATCTGCAGGCGGGCGAGTGCCGGGTGATTACCGATAAATCCGAGCTGGATATTGGCTGCGAGCATCGACTCGAGCAATGTATGTCGGCGCTCAAAGAGTCGCTGCTGCCGGAGTCGACGGGTGAGTGACCTTTCCAGCTTCGACAACGCGCTGCGTTCCATTGAGTCGATTCCTTTAGCCCGGGTTGCCGGGCGACTGGTGCGCGTGAACGGCATTTTGCTGGAGAGCGTGGGCTGCCCGTTGGTAACGGGCCAATTGTGCCGCGTTGAAAGCGCCAACCATACGCTGATTGACGCGCAGGCGGTGGGATTTAATCGTGATATCACCTACCTGATGCCCTTCAAACACCCCGTCGGACTGATGGCGGGGGCGCGCGTATTCCCCGAAGAAAAAGCCCAGGAGATCCTGATTAGCGAAAGCTGGCTGGGGCGGGTGGTCAATGGCCTGGGCGAACCGCTGGATGCCAAAGGTCGTCTGACCGGCAATGACGTGCTGCCACCTCAGGCGCCGTCTATCAACCCCCTCACGCGTCGGTCGGTAAACCAACCGCTGGATGTTGGCGTAAAAGCAATCAACGGTCTGCTCACTATCGGTAAAGGCCAGCGCGTGGGATTAATGGCCGGCAGCGGCGTGGGAAAAAGCGTGCTGTTGGGGATGATCACCCGCCAGACCAAGGCCGACATTGTGGTGGTGGGGTTAATTGGTGAGCGTGGCCGCGAGGTGAAAGAGTTTATCGATCATTCACTGGGCGCGGAAGGGTTGGCAAAATCTATCGTCGTCGCGGCTCCGGCGGATGAGTCGCCGTTGATGCGTTTGAAAGCCACCGAGCTGTGCCACTCTATCGCGGCCTGGTTTCGCGATCGCGGGCATCACGTTTTACTGCTGGTGGATTCGTTAACCCGTTATGCCATGGCGCAGCGTGAGATTGCGTTGTCATTAGGGGAACCTCCGGCGACGAAAGGCTATCCGCCATCGGCGTTCGGCATGATCCCAAAGCTTGTGGAAAGCGCGGGCAACAGCGAAAGCGAAGGTTCAATGACCGCCATTTACACGGTGCTGGCGGAGGGGGACGATCAGCAGGATCCGATCGTTGACTGCGCGCGCGCGGTGCTGGATGGGCATATCGTTCTGACCCGTAAGCTGGCGGAAGCCGGGCATTATCCAGCCATCGATATTGGGCAGTCGATCAGTCGATGCATGACGCAGGTTACGCCCAACGAACACCAACAGTCAGCCCGTCTGCTGAAACAAAACTACGCCACCTATATGGAAATTAAGCCGCTGATCCCGTTGGGAGGCTATGTTGCCGGAGCCGACCCCAGCGTTGATAAAGCCGTCAAAGTGTTCCCCGCTATCGAGCGTTTTCTGCGTCAGGAGGTGAGTGAACCCGCCTCACTTGAGCTGGTGCAAAGTCGCTTACAGGCCCTTTTCCCCCAGGCAAAGAAAACGGAAGGTAAATAATCATGCGGCAAATTATTGATACCCTGGCGCAATTGCAGCGCCTGCGGGATAAATCAGTAAAAGACATGACGGTCCAACTGGCTAAACAGCAGCAGGTCTGTACCGGTTTTGACAATAACATAAAAGCGCTGGGCTACCTTATTCAAAAAACCGGCACCGGCGTTGACACCCCTTCCGTTGAATCACTTAAAAACGTCACGGGTTACAAAGGTACGCTGCGCACGGTAATTGCCTGGCAAGAACAGGAAAAAACGCTGGCTAAAATCAAAGAGCAGCGTATTCAAAAAAATCTGGTTGCCGCGGCCTGCGAAGAGAAAATTGTTGCCATGACGTTGGCAGATAAGCGTTACGCGCTGAGCAATGAGGCGCAGGTAAAAGAGCAAAAAGCCGTAGATGAAATAGCCGCGCAATGCTGGCTAAGACAGAAGACGCTGGGACTGGTATGAAAACGATCATTACTTTCGGCACATTTGATGTTTTTCATATTGGACATCTGCGTATTCTTGAACGCGCCAGGCAGTTGGGTGAGCGACTGATTGTCGGTATCTCTTCCGATGCGCTAAATATGCAGAAAAAAGGCCGGATGCCGGTTTACAGCCAAAGCGATCGTATGGGGATTGTTGCCGGGCTGAAATGCGTGGACAGTGTGTTTCTCGAAGAGTCGCTGGAGAAAAAAGCGGATTATATTCGCCAGTTTAACGCCGATACGCTGGTGATGGGCGATGACTGGGCAGGACGCTTTGATAGTTTGTCGTACCTGTGCGAAGTGATCTATTTCCCAAGAACACCATCGATATCCACCACCTCGATTATTGAGGTGGTGAAAGGATACAAGTGAGGTTTCAGTGGATTCGGTTATTTTGCCGGGAGCACCTCACTTTTATTTTTAATCCAGACATCCAGCTGTGTTTTCATGTCATGTATATGTTGCGCAATAAGCGGTACCATTTCGGCTGAGAAAAAATGTTGCATATGCGGATGGATCCCGCCAGTGCGTTGTCTGTGCGCTTTCTCGAGATCAAGGTATGCTTCCCCTGAATTTTTATATTTGACTAACGGTAAGATATCAAAATGATTTGCCGGGTCAGCCTTCCATAAAAACATCTTCAGTTGATCATCAACTTTCATTAAATGAAAGTGCTCGGAAGTGATGGCATAGCCTTTCCTGAGCGGACTCCCGCCGTGTTGACTTTTCTGCCGGGCAAATAAATTACGGCTATAACAAAAACGGCGTTGTGGCGTTAAGGCGAAAGCGTGGCTTTCACTCTTTTTCGCCTCAGCAATATCAAGGAGGGTTAGTGCCGTATTATAGATATCGACCATGCTAACCATATGATTTAAATCAGCCGATTTCATTCCAGGGCAAAAAATAAACGCCGGGGTGTGTACTAATGATGTATACGGTTCAATACCATGGGTATAGCCGCCATTAAAGCCATGTCCCCAAAAGTCATCACCATGATCGCCAAAGGCGACGATAATTGTATTATCGAGTTTTTTGGCTTCCAGCAGCATTTTAATGGTCTGTCCGACCATAAAATCCATGCTTTGGTAACCACGTTGCCAGCGTTCGAGGCTGTTAGCGCCACCTTTTTTAATGTCGTCGTAATAACAAAGATGGCTACTGAGATTCCATAAGTAGAGCGCAAAGGGTTCCGGCTGGGAAACGACCTGCTGCATTTCTGCCAGCATTATTTTCGACGTGTCATACCAGTTAAAGGTATCCGTTGCACTCCAGATAGCATCGACATTTGCCCAGTTTTTTGGGTAACCCATGCCTGCAGTGGTGTATCCGTGCTGCTTTAAAACATCGAAAAGCGCCGGGCAGTGGCGATGGATGGAGATGTTTTCCTCAAGATGAGTATTATGCTCTAACGTATTGTCATCCCCATGTAAGAGGTCGCTTAACGCCATCAGTGAGGAGGTTGCACTCGAGATAAAATTATTAAATCGCAGCGACTGATTATAGATTTTATTAGTAAAAGGAAACCACTGCCGATTATTAAAGATCGTGTGGTTAAGACTTTCAAGATGCAAAAATATAATGTTTTTTTTCATGTTATTCACATATTAATAGTTCGAGCATGCTGATGTCGAAGACGGGGATGGCGGTGACAGAGGAAACTTCCTGCCTTTCACGAAAACTGTCATCGATAAATATGGCGTCGGGTTCGTGAATATAATCACTTTTTTTATCGTGTTTACCCAAGTGGGTGACGGTGTCAAATAAAGCGTTAATCCGCCGTTGCCCCAGTTCAGCGTGAATATCACCAGCATGACGCGTGAGAAGATGAATTTTTATCCCGCGATTCAGACACTGGCAGAGAAAGGTGAAGACAGGCACGCAGAGTTTATCTTTTAGCACTACCGTATCATCGTAGTCGATGTACACATGCCGGTAGGTAAAATCATGCGTATAGTGATTGGCTAAGCTGCGGGTAATTTGCAGGTTTTCAGCGAGCGGGCGCAGCGAGACGTTAACGCGCATACTTTCGTACAATGTCAGCATGGCGAAATTGATGCCATTGGCGCGGTTGAGCGCCATTGTTCCAGCAATACGTGGAGCAACTTCCAGTAATGTCAGCGCACCCGAGGCAGAACGCTTCAACTGAAAAAACCATGCGCCGTATAACTGTAATCGCTGTGATATCGCACGTGCGTAAGTTTCAACTTCTGGCAGGCTGACTAACGCGGAAGTCATCGCAATACCGGCGCGTATCCGCGAGCGTACGCGCGGTTGGCAAAACAATAACCCCTGCGCGCGATCGGAAAAACAGTCCACGGTGAACTCTTCACCGTTTAAGTATTCACATATGATCAGATCATTTCTCTGTGCGAGGAGCGATGCCAGCCTGTCTGGGGAATCAACCCGCAAAGCTCCCTGCGCACCTTGCCCGCGGTCGGGTTTGACAAATACGGGCCACTGCGCGACCTCGCTGGGATCATTGAATACGGCTGGCAGAGGGACCGCACCTTTAAGCGCCTGGTAGGTTTTACTTTTAAACCGCGTGATGCGGCATGTTTCCCGTGATGGGCAGAGTACCGTAGCGGAAAGCGCCTCCCGGTTTTCAGACAGAAAAAGAAGGGCGTCATCATGAGCCGGAAAAATATAATCAATACTTTCTTGTACAAGTAATGCCTGTAAGACAGGTAACCCATCCTGATGCGTAACATCCGGCACGACATGATATTCGCAAGCGTAATGTCGGGCATGGCTATCGTAGTCGGCACCAGCAAGAACCAGATTAATGTTTTTTTCGTTGCGCAGAGACAGGTAAATCTCACGCCCAATCTCAGTTCCCGCCGGGAAGATAAGGATATTGATCATGCGGTTATCAGCTCGATAATGGTGCTGAGTTCAGCGGATGTCATATCTGGATAAATCGGCAGGCACAGCACCTGTTCGGCGATTTGGTTTGCCACAGGCAGGGTCTCTTTATTGGCGCCAGACATGTTTTTGTACATATTGAGATTAGACAGCAGGGGGTAGAAATACCGCCGTGTTAGAATGTTATGGCTTTTGAGATGATCGTATAACCCATCTCGCGACATTTTATAATCAGGACGCACGAGGATTGGGAAGTAACTGTAGTTACTCTTGTGATTCGCGTTGCCTGCCGGAATGAAAATGCCTTGCGTATTGGCTAACTGCTCACGGTAACATTTATCGATTTGTTGGCGTTTTGCTATCGCCTCATCCACATACTGTAATTGCAAGAGACCAAAAGCGGACTGGACCTCATTCATTTTTCCATTGATGCCAGGTGCCACAACGGTTAACTCGTCAGCAATACCAAAGTTCTTCAGATAATCGATTCGTTGTTTGGTTTTTTTATCGTAGCTAACGATAGCGCCGCCTTCAAAGGTGTTGAACACTTTGGTGGCATGGAAGCTCAGTACGGAAAGATCGCCATGGCGTAGAATGCTTCCGCCACAATCTTCTACAGCAAAGGCATGCGCCGCATCGTAAATAACAGGAATACCGTAATTATTGGATATTTTTTCAATTTCAGCGGTGTCGCAGGTTTGCCCGTAGACATGTACCGGCATGATCAATCCCGTTTTGCCGGTAATCGCAGATTCAATCAGGTGTGGGTTGATGTTAAAGCTGTGCGGATCAATATCAACAAATACCGGCGTTAACTGGTTCCAGAGAATACTGTGCGTAGTGGCGACAAAAGAATAGGGTGTAGTAATGACCTCGCCCTTAATTCGCAGCGTTTGCATCGCGGCGATTAAGGCGATGGTGGCATTACAAAACAGCGAGATATAGGGAACGTTTAAATAAGAGGCTAACTTCTCCTCCAGCAGTTGATGCATGGCGCCGTTATTTGTTAATTGCTTACTTGACCAGATCTCTTGCAGATAAGGCATAAACTCTTCCAGCGGAGGCAGGAAGGGTTTGGTGACGGTGATAAGGTTTGGTTCTGCTTGTTTCATTGCTGAAGATCCTGAGAGAATTTTGCGCTGATTTGTTGGTATTGATCGGGCAGTCTGCTTTTTAAGCTGGAGAGGATCGTGCTTCTTATCTTATTGTCATTAATGCTCTTTAATGCCGCGTAATATAATTGCGGTAATATCTCCAGACGAATGTCACAATAGATGATGGCTTGCACGATATGATATTGTGCCTTATTAACATCTTTAGTGTGGATCGCCGCGATAAAGCCCTGAAAATGGAGCAAAGGGTCAGTTGGATGTTTAACTAACAGTTCGTCAATATCTTCCTTGACCAGCGTATGATCGGGGTGGGCATACTGTTTCCAGCGACTGTTCATCGCTTCTACCCAGGCGTCTTCATGTTTCCATTGATTCAGGATCATCATCCTGTTTCGGTACATTAATTTGCTGTTATCTTTTCTGTACCAGGTGTTATTTTCATGTCGACGGTAGTAGGCCACTAAACGCTGCGTTGAAATAAAATGACCCTGGCGGGAAAGTTTCAGAAACATATCCCAGTCTTCCTGGACCAGTTCTGGATCGGAACGCTCTATCTTCAGATACGCCTCGCGGCGGATTAACGATCCGATATAAAGGCTAAGATTTCCGGAAACCAGCAGATGATGAAAAACGTCACCATTAAGAAAGAGATCGCTGTAAGGAAAACGCGAGCCGTCAGGCATGATGACCTGAATGGCGCTATAGCACATTACGCAGTGCGGGTTTTTCTCTAACACATTAACCTGGTGAGAGATTTTAGTGGGAACAATGAGATCGTCTGAGTCAACCACGGCAATATATTTTCCCGTGGCCATGTTCATGGCTTCAATGATCGGTTTGTCGCCGGTTTTATCCTTCTGCGAATAATAGTTGGTCTCCCGCAGTATCGTTTTGCAATTATATTTCTGCTGGTATTTTTTAATGATCTCAACGGACCGATCGGTTGAGGCATCATCGACGATAATGACTTCGGTATTTTTCCACGTCTGGTTAAAGACGCTATCCAGCGCCTCTTCAAGAAAAGCATCGTGATTATAACTGGTAACGATAATACTCACTAAAGGCGTTGGCATAGCGTAATCTCTGGAGAAAATTATTTTGTTATCAACTAAATAGCTTCTGTTGCAAACTAAGCCGCAGCGTATTGTTTTGCTGCTGCGGCGAGGCATCGATGAGCTTTACGATCTCCTGCGCCGCCCGTTTCCCCGCCTGACCATCCATAAACGCATCGCAATAGTGGTGGCGAATCTCAGCCAATGGCGCTTCCAGCGCAGCCCAGTCAAACTCGCAAGAGAGTGCGTGGCGCAAGCTCTGTATATCCTGTGCCACCGGGAGAACGTCGCGGATACGTTGATCGGCACTGTCAGGGGTTGAGAAACTTTGTTGGCCATCCAGCAACGAGGCCATCTCAGGCCAGCTCAGTAAAATGACGCGTTTATTCATATGAATGGCGTCAAAAATAAAGCCGCTGCTGTCCGTCAGGACGTAATCCGCCTGCGCAATAAGCGCCAGCAGATGCTGTGGGTCGTCAAGTCTGTTCTTTAAATAGCGCTGCGCCAGCGCCAGAGAGGCGGCTTCTTCCGGTCTGTGCCGGGTGCCATGATGCAATTTAGTGACGATATTATATTCATGGCTTAACCGACTGAGCTGTTCTGCCCAATGGGGCAGCGAGCTTAGCGTGCCATAAGTCGGGGCATACAGTATGGTCTGTTTTTTCGCATTGAGCTTCAGGCTGTTTGGCAACGTGTTATCAAAAGTGTGGTTGTGCCATTCATCGAAGCGCGGATTGCCGACCACTTTTGCACTGCCGCCAATATCAAGCGCGTGCTGGCTATAGTGGCTGTAGCACAGGATGCGATGATAAAAAGCGTTCCACCAGGCATGGTTCCACTCTTCTTTCGCCAGGCCATACATGGCACGCACATGGGTATCCGCCAGTCCGTTTAACAACGGCGTATAGTAAGGGCTGACCAGGCATTTGAAACGCTGGCGTTGCTCAATGACCGTAGAAAGGCGTGTTCCGCCCAGCGCGGGGTCGTTAATGGTTTTAATCGTTGCCGTCATTTCATCCAGAAACGACTTGTGTATTTTGTCACTTACCAACAACGAGCAAGTATGGCCCATCGCCTGCAGCGCGCGAATAATGGGGCGGTACACCGCGTAATGTAGCGACGTTTCCATATAGAAGCCAATGGCATCGAGATGAGTGGAAGTCGAAGGTAGCGAGTTGCTTACCAGCGCGTTGACGGTCTCGGGTTTTTTATTAATTTTATTGAAGTAGTAGCCGATGTTATCGGTTTCTTTCTTCTCGATATCGCTATATCCCGCGCGTTGATAACAAATGCTCGGATAACACGATAGCCATTTTCCTTCACGTAGCAGCGGCTGCCATTGCTCTTCGAGGGTGTCTGAGAGGTCATGCTCCATTTGCTGAGCCAGCGTCGGGTAATAGCGGCTGTTTACCAGATAGGCGCAAACCTTATTGCAGTCGCGGGCATGGATCATACCCTGCAGGCTTTTCAGTTCACTGCCTTGTTTAATTTCTCCGCCGAGGATAACCACTTCCCACGGAAAATTAGGTAACGCGCTCAGGAGCGAGTTAAGTACACGAATATGCTTTTCCTGTTTGAGGATCACGCTGTCATCTTCAAATAACAGGTAGTTTTTCCAGCCCTTACGCTGCGCCAGCTGTAGCGCCTGCATATGGGATTGACGGCGACCAATCTGGCCATTGGTTGCTACTGATGCGGCCAGCCGGGTAACCTTTTCCGCAGGGAAATTAAGAAACGTCAGCTCTTGCTGGATGTGCGCTAAACGATCCGGACGAGAATCCAGATTCACGATCACCACCTGATCAATGTAATCCCAGTGGATCGGCTGATGATGCGTGGCGTTATGCAGACTTTGATACCAGTTTTTTAGCATCGGGTCGGTAACCGCCTGTGCCAGCGAGGTTTCCTGCGGCTCGCTGCTTCCCAATACAAAGTCTTTATCGAACGTATTTTGGCTATGCGAGATACAAATAATGGTGCGCTCGCCCGGCAATTGTAGTGGATTCACCGTGAATTGATTGGTGAATCCTTCTTCTTCGCCTAAGTTACATTCATCATCGTAACGGTGCTTTTTCAAATAATTGCGATGGTAGCAAAAGGTGCCGTTGAGAATGTTTTGCGGGCCAAAGCTGCGGCTTTTAAACAAGCGGTTGATATGGCTATACCAGATGGGGATCTGATCGGAACCCGAAATCAACGCCCGGTGGCGCTGCATCATCTCAATGGTGTAAGAGATTTTATCTGATGGATAATAATCATCATCATCCATACACAAAATATATTCACCTAACGCCAGCTCATTGAGCATATTGCGTTTTCTGCCCAGGTCGAGCTTTTCCGGGTGATAGATATAGCGAATATTAAATTTCTCAGGGTGGTTTTGCGTCAGCCTGTCGATGATCGACTGATGGCTTTGCGGGGAATCATCGAGGATCACCAGCTCCCGGCGGTCGGCTGGGTAATCCTGATACCGGTACATGTACAGTAAATAGGGTAAGAAAGCGGCGCGGTTCCACGTGGGAGTGACAACGCTGACAAATGGCTTTTCACGGCCAGTATCCAGCGTTTTGACAATGCCGGTCAGGGCGGAACGAGCTTTAGAGGTTTCAGGCATAGTGATGTGTATTCGTGATTCGAAAAAGGACCGGGCATTCACCCGGTCAACAGGCACTAACGTGTAATCAGGGAAAACGCCGAGAGCAGAGGGTCTCCGGGTAGTATGTTCAGAATATGCTGGCGCAGCGAGTTGGCATTCTCGCTATTACGCCAGGCTTCAAACAGCGCGAAAAGGGCATAAATTTCGTCGTGGCTTAATGTGGAATCGTCCATTGTCCACAGGCAAAAGAGTGTGCGAATCATAAAGACATCGGCGACCAGCCAGTAGAAACGCTGGAGCGGGCTTTCATCGTCGTGTTGCGGGAAAGTGTCGTGATACAAGCGATAAATCAGGTAGTTACTGAAAATCCAGCTCTCCTGCGCGAAATAGCGATCCCATGTCATTAACCACTGCTCCTGCAACTGCTGCTGGAGCAAGGCTTCACTGTTGGCATCCTGCAGCATCAGCAGGCTGACCTGCAGGGGCAAGGTCAGCTTACGCGCACTTTCCGGCAACAGCTCCCAATTGAAATCACAGTTGCCCATTTGGGTGATCATTTCCCGCTGCAACTGGGGCAGGCTGGGCAGTTGTGCGAATTGCTCCTGCAGTTTTCCACTTTCTGCATGTTCAGCCAGCACTTGTGGTAGCGAGGCCAGCTTCTCAAGCGTAGGGTCGCTGTCGCCTGGGCATTTCTCGGAAAAAGAGAGCATGATGCCCAGCGCATACAGGCGCAGTTCCGGCGACAAACCTGGAAGGGTGATGGTATTCAGAGCGGATTGATTCAAGACCTGATCGCGTGCGGATAACGCCGGGCTGTCCAGGTCAGCTACGCATTTTGACGTATGCAGGACAAAGGCATTGGGATCGCCTAATGCAGCCTGGCAGCTGGCCGGATCGGTTAAGTTCAGACTCTGACGAACTTCCGTTTTCCAGCGCATGTTGACCAGTAAAGCGGAATCCGGGTGGTGGGATAAAAACAACCGGACAAAGTCGGGTTCATAACAATCAATCATACTCATAATTTGTTCTCAGTAATCCCAATGTTCAAAATCTGGCTATAACATTGCAATATCCATGCCTGAATTTTAATTGTATTTATATCAATTGGTTAGGCGAGGCGCGGAAAGTCGGTTTCCGCGTCAGGGAAGGAAGTTTTAGCGCTGGTAAATAAAATCTGGCTCAGTGCCTAAAAAAGCCTGAATAAACTCATACTGACGGATCAGCAGATCGCCATTTTTTTCGTTGTACAACTTGCAGCGTTTCGCTTTTTGCTCAAGGCTTTGCCACCAGCCCTCTGCGGCAGTTTTCTGCACGCCCGGCAACCAGCTAAAGACCTGCTCTATCCCTGCACGATTGACGCTTACGCCCAGCAGTTGCAGGATCGAGCGGCGCTGTTGGCTGCTGTTTTGCAACTGCTCATAATGCTGTTGAATAAGTTCATTGACAGCCAGCAGCTCGTCGCTGTCGCGACGGATCATACACAGACGTTGTTGTTCCAACTGGTGTCTGAGCGCGTCATATCGCGTCCCGTCCTCGCGGATGCCCTGAAGCAGAGTTTTCACCTGCTGTAACCTGGTACTCACTGTTGTAGCCTCTTATTTCTGGAAAAAGCTGAGCATGTCCCCAGCCAGTTGATCGGTATCAACCTGCAAATCGCCTGAGGCCAGCATGGCCTGCATTTGCGCCACTTTGTCGTAATCAACGTCACTTTGCGTATCGTTGTTCAGCGTTTGCTGCGCCGTTTGCAATCCCGCCTGAGTAATATCATCGGCAGAAAGCGTCGCGACGCTGGAGGTTGTGGTCTGCGCGCTGCTCTTGTCTGCACGCGCCTGTTCGGTTGTCGATGCAGGACGATTGCCTGGCAGAGTTGGGGTAATTTTCATAGCAACCTCGTACATATTTCGTTGGGTTGGTTATCCGTTATTGGCTAAAAGCGACGGCAATAGAGGAAAACTTTAATCCCACCACAAAAAATCCCTTCACTGCTCAGCAGTGAGCGTAGTGACCACGCCGGTATCGTCCACCATCCCGCTAATGATCCGCTGGCTGCTGCTGTTGCGAACTTTTATCACATCCCCTTTACGACCATTTTTCAATGCCACGCCCGGCATCGAGGCGGTAATCCCGGCCGTATGGGAGACGATCATTACCGGCTGGTCCCGTTTAACCAATACAGGCTGAACCAGCTCGCTACGGGTAATCGGCTTACCCGGTTGCAGGGCGCGCTTGCTGGTGAGACCAATTGCTTCGTCCATATTTGTCATCAACCCTTCACGCTGGTTGCTGATATTGAATTTTTTAAGCTGCAGGTCGTCGGTCGTAATCACCGTATCTCGGGCAATCAACGACTTTGGCATCACTACCGGCACCGACACGTCGGGGCGCACTGCAACGTCATATTTCCAGCCCGCATTGCCCGGGCAGGTCACCACAAAGTTCATTCGTGACAAGGCCATCTCCGGGGAGGTACTGGAGGTGATCTGTGGCGTCGACGCGCATAGCGCGCTGGTGCTCACGGCTGAGGGGATATAGATATTGAACGTGTAGCGATAGTCCTGCCACTGCTGTTTGCGCGCCAGCGCGTCAATTTCATGACTGGCGGCATCGAGAACCCGCGCGTTGATCTGTTCCCGGGCGCTGTGCTGAATGGGGTGGACGGCGGCATGTACGGGTAAGACACAGCATATAGCCAGCATCATTTCCACGGCAAAGCGGAAAGAAGGCTTCCTTCTGTGGGGAGGTGTTTTCATAAAGTCATTTCTCATCAATCACTTAAAAGTTGGCATACATATTGCTAATAACAGCGATATCTACGCAGGAGTGATGCAAGAAATGGGAATCAGTTTTCAGCAGGCATTGGGTGTACATCCGCTGGCAGTGAAGTTACGTCTTGAGAGGACCGAGCTACTGACTGCGAATCTGGCAAACGTCGATACACCAAATTTCAAAGCCAAAGATATTGATTTTGCCGCTGAGATGCAACGGGCAAGTCGCACAAATGTTCCACCCGAGGTGGACGTGAAGTACCGGGTGCCGATGCAGCCTTCAGAGGATGGCAATACCGTAGAGCTGAATACCGAGCAGGCCCGGTTTTCACAAAATAGTATGGATTATCAAAGCAGTCTGACCTTTTTGAACCTGCAACTTAGCGGTATCAAAGAGGCCATTGAAGGAAAATAACCATGTCGTTTACTGATATTTACCAGATTTCCGGCTCGGCGATGACGGCTCAAACCATCCGTCTGAATACCGTCGCCAGCAACATGGCGAATGCGGAATCTCCTGCCAGCAGCGAGGCGCAGGCCTATAAGGCGCGCAGCCCGGTTTTTGCCGCGGTTTACAACAATAGCCTGATAGGTGGACATAACCGTCACGCCATTGATGGTGCCAGCGTACAGGTACAGGACGTCATGCAAAGCGGCGGGGCGGTGAAACGTTATGAGCCGCATCACCCAATGGCGGACCAGAATGGTTTTGTCTGGTACCCGGACGTCAACGTGGTCGAGCAAATGGCTGACATGATGTCCGCGTCACGTGATTTTGAAACCGACGTTGATGTGCTGAATAACGTCAAAAGTATGCAGCAAAGCTTACTCAAACTGGGAGAAGTGTAATGAATACCCTGGCTCTGTATGCCCAATCTCAGGCGCTGGCTTCTTCTCAGGAGAAGACGACGGCCGTTGCTGAAAATAACGTCGGCGCAACGGCGCAAAGCACCAATCTGGGAGACAGTAGTTCTTCTACGACGTCGTCAACGACGGATACCAGCGACACCAGCAGCACCCCAACAACGACAACGTCCACCGAAACCTCGGCGGTCGACACCTTTTTGACGCTGTTTGTGGCTGAAATCGAAAATCAGGATCCAACCGATCCCACCGATCCTACGGCCTATATCGATCAGCTCTCCTCAATGGCGCAGGTCGCCATGATGGAAGAGATGAGCGTCCAGGCCAACACCAACGCCGTGCTGATGAGCAACATTCAGGTGATGGCGCTGGGGAATATGGTCGGCGACGACATCATGGTGCAAACCACCTCGCTGGATATCGAAGATAACAGCAAGGAGATTCAGGGGCGCGTCACGCTGGATGACAGCTGTACCGATGTGGATTTGCACTTTACCGATGAAGCGGGTGATGACTACACCGTGTCGCTGATCCCGGAAGGTGAAACCTCCGTCGGACCCGGCCAGGTGGACTTCGACATCAATCCTGCGGATTACGGCATCCCGCCGGGCGATTACAGCGTATCCGTGGTGACCAATACCGGGGAAGAGGAAGTGCCGATTGAGGTGACGGGCAAGGTGGAAGATGTGCGTATTCCGCTCGATGGCAGCACGCCGGTGCTCAACGTTGACGGCGTTGGCGAAGTGCCATTCACCATGATCACCCAGTTTGGTGTACCGGATAGCACTGATGACACCACGCCGCCAGATACTAACGACGGCAGCGATAACACCGACAGCAATACGGTGCTCTGATTTAGTTTACATTACAGGAAGAAACAATGAGTTATGAAATTGCAGCGACGGGCCTGAACGCCGTCAACGAACAGCTTGATGGCATCAGTAACAACATCGCGAACTCCGGTACGGTCGGATATAAATCGATGACCACTCAGTTCTCCGCCATGTATGCCGGAACGCAGGCGATGGGCGTGAGCGTGGCGGGTTCGGCACAAAGCATCTCCACCGGCGGCTCAATGGTTTCAACCGGTAATGCGCTGGATTTGGCTATCAATGATGATGGTTTTTTTGTTATGTGCGACAGCGCCGGGAACATCTCCTATACCCGCGCCGGTTCCTTCGTGACGGACAAAAACGGCTATATCGTTAATGCCTCCGGCGATTACCTGCAGGGTTATCCGGTTGATGACAGCGGTACGCTGCAAACCGGTACCGTTACGGATATCCAGATTAAAACCGGCAACATCCCGGCGCAGGCCACGGACAGCATGACCTTCACGGCAAACTTTGACGCCAGCGATGAAGCGATCGATCGCGCCAGCGTACCGTTTGACGCGAATAACAGCGATACCTACACCGACAGCTACACCACCACCGTGTATGACTCGCTGGGTAATGAGCACTCGGTTAGCCAGTACTTTACTAAAACCGGGGATAACACATGGGAAGTGCAGTACACCTTTGATGGCGAAGCGCAAAGTGGCGTACCGCCGACCACGCTGACCTTCGATCCGAATACCGGCAAGCTGACATCGCCAACAACGCCGCAAACCATCACGTTCACTACTGATGAAGCCGCACCGATTTCAATGACCATTGACTACTCCGACTGTACTCAGTACGGCTCTGATTTCTCGGTCACCACCAACTCCGCGACTGGTTATGCCTCCGCGACGCAAAACGGCGTGCAGGTTGATGACGACGGTAAAGTTTACGCCACCTACAGCAACGGCGAACGCATGCTGCAAGGGCAGGTGGTGCTGGCGACGTTCCCGGATGAGAACGGGCTGGAAGCGGTCAGCGGCACTGCCTGGGTGCAGACGGGCGAATCCGGTACGCCGCTGATTGGCACGCCAGGCTCCGGCTCTTGCGGCACGCTCTCCTCCGGCATGCTCGAAAGCTCCAACGTGGATATCACCAACGAGCTGGTCAATCTCATGACCGCCCAGCGTAACTACCAGGCGAACACCAAGGTGATTTCCACCAGTACGCAGCTGGATCAGGCTCTCTTCCAGGCGATGTAAGGCTAAGAAATGGATCGGTTGATTTATACCGCGTTGAGCGGCGCCACCCAGACGCTACTGGAGCAGCAGATTAGCGCCAATAACCTTGCCAACGTCAACACCAATGGTTTTCGTGCGGATATGGCGATGGCGAGCAATGACAAAGTGAAGGGCGGTGGCTTCGACACGCGTTTTATGGCGAAGGAAAGTCCCAGCGGCGTCAATGACAGCACCGGCGTGGCGGAAAAAACCGAACGTCCACTTGATGTTGCTATTCAGGGATCCGGCTATATCGCCGTGCAGGATAAAGCGGGAAACGAGGTCTACACCCGTAACGGCAATATTCAGCAGGACGATCAGGGGCAACTGACCATCGACGGTAACGTGGTGCTCGGGGATAACGGCCCGATTATTTTACCGCCAAACGCGATTGCCTCTTTCGGCAGCGACGGCACGCTCTCCGTCACACCTGACGATGGCGATGTCACTGCCACGATGGATATCGATCGCCTGAAGCTGGTGGATATTCCGGTCGCCAACCTGGCGAAAAATAGCGAGGGGATGCTGGTGACGGCGGACGGCGTACCGGCACAGCGCGATGAGAACATCAAAGTGAGCGGCGGCTTTCTGGAAGGCAGTAACGTGTCTGCGGTGAGCGAAATGATGTCGTCCATTGCGATGAACCGTCAGTTCGAAGCGCAAATCAAGATGATGAAAACGGCTGAAGATCTCAGCGACTCAGGCAACAGACTGCTACGCGGCTCCTGAGTCGTAGCCTTTAATCAGGGATAAAGTTTTATGAACGCAGCGTTATGGATCAGTAAAACCGGCCTGTCGGCGCAGGATGCTGAGATGAGTGCGATTGCTAACAACATCGCCAACGTCAATACCACGGGCTTTAAGCGCGACCGCGTGATGTTCCAGGATCTGTTTTATCAGACTCAGGAAGCGCCGGGCGCCATGCTCGATCAAAATAACATCATGCCGACCGGTATGCAGTTCGGTAGCGGTGTTCGTATTGTGGGAACACAAAAAACCTTCACCGAAGGGAATGTAGAAACCACCGACAATACGATGAACGTCGCCATCATGGGGCAGGGGTTCTGGCAGGTGCAAAAGGCCAATGGGGATATCGCATATACCCGTGACGGCAACATGCAGGTTAATGCCGACGGCGTGCTAACCAACGCCCAGGGATTGCCGCTACAGCCAGAAATTGATGTACCAGCAGGGGCCACCCAAGTCGCTTTTTCGCCTGATGGCACCGTGACGGCAATCCTGCCCGGTGACAGTGACCCTACTGAACTGGGGCAGCTAACGCTGGTGAATTTCGCCAACCCGGCCGGGCTTTCAGCCGAAGGCGACAACCTGTATCTGGAAACGGCGGCCAGCGGCCAACCGACGGAAGGTATTCCGGGGGAAGATGGTCTGGGAACGTTACAGGATAAAGCACTGGAAGGCTCGAACGTGGACATCGTCAACGAAATGGTGGCGATGATCACCGTACAGCGCGCCTATGAGATGAACGCCAAAATGGTCTCTGCGGCAGACGATATGCTGCAGTTTATTAGTCAGACACTGTAACTCAAGAATGTGAAATGCCGGATGGTTCAGCGCCATCCGGCAGAAATAGGCAGAACGTGAAAAATTATCTCTGGCTGATGGTACTGCTTCCCCTGTTAAGCGGGTGCGAATCGCAGGCCCTACTGGTCAAAAAAAATGACGAATTCTTTGCTCCTCCCAAAACGGAAGCGCCGCCAACGGCGGATGGTCGTGCGGGTGGCGTGTTTGAAACGGGGTATAACTGGTCGCTGACGGCGGACCGCCGCGCCTATCGGGTGGGGGATATCCTGACCGTGATGCTGGAAGAATCCACCCAGTCGAGCAAACAGGCGAAAACCAATTTCGGTAAGAACAATACCGTTGATATCGGCGCGCCGACGCTGTTCGGACATACCAAAGATAACCTTTCCGCTTCCGTGGATGCTAATCGTGACTTCAACGGGACGGCGACCTCGCAGCAGCAAAACAGTTTGCGCGGTGAAATTACGGTGTCGGTACATTCGGTACAGTCGAACGGTATCCTGGAAATTCGCGGTGAAAAATGGCTCACCCTTAACCAGGGCGATGAGTACATTCGCCTGAGCGGTCTGGTGCGCGCCGATGACATTCAGAACGACAACTCCGTCTCATCGCAGCGTATTGCCGATGCGCGTATCTCCTATGCGGGGCGTGGCGCCTTGAGCGATGCCAATGCGGCGGGCTGGCTGACGCGTCTGTTTAACCATCCTCTCTTCCCGATCTAATGCAGGGTTTTGATATGCAATACTTAAGCGGGCGCTGGATGAAGGCGTTAAACGGCATCGTTATCGCCCTGAGCCTGGCGCTACCTGGCGCGGTGCAGGCGCAATCTCTGGAGTCGCTGGTTAATGTCCAGGGGGTCAGGGAAAACCAACTCGTCGGCTACAGTCTGGTGGTCGGTCTGGATGGAACCGGGGATAAAAACCAGGTCAAATTTACCAACCAGACTATTACCAACATGCTGCGCCAGTTTGGCGTACAACTGCCGGGCAAAATCGATCCGAAGGTGAAGAACGTTGCGGCGGTGGCGGTCAGCGCGACGTTGCCGCCCATGTACTCGCGTGGGCAGACCATTGACGTCACGGTCTCGTCGATTGGCGATGCCAAAAGCCTGCGCGGCGGCACATTATTACTCACCCAATTACACGGCGCGGACGGAGAGGTCTACGCCCTTGCGCAAGGGAGCGTGGTGGTCGGCGGGATGAACGCGACCGGGGCCAGCGGCTCCAGCGTCACCGTGAATACCCCCACCGCCGGGCTGATACCGAACGGCGCGTCGGTAGAGCGTGAAATTCCCAGCGATTTCCAGATGGGCGATACCATCACGCTTAACCTGAAACGTCCTTCTTTCAAAGATGCCAATAATATTGCGGCGGCGATCAACGCGTCGTTTGGCGGCATTGCGACGGCACAAAGCTCAACCAACGTTATCGTCCGCGCGCCAACCAGCCCCGGGGCGCGCGTTGCCTTTATGTCTCAGTTAGATGACGTCCAGGTGCAGGCGGAAAAAGTCCGGGCACGGGTGGTGTTTAACTCGCGTACCGGTACGGTCGTTATGGGCGATGGTATTGCCCTGCATGCGGCGGCGGTATCGCATGGCAGTCTGACGGTTTCCATCAATGAAAGCAGCAACGTCAGCCAGCCGAACGCTTTTGCCGGTGGCCGTACGGCGGTGACGCCGCAAAGCAATATTTCGGTGAATCATGCCCGTCCGGGGATGATTACGCTGCCTGAATCCAGCAGTCTGAAAACGTTGGTTAATGCGCTCAACAGCCTGGGAGCCACGCCAGACGACATTATGTCTATTTTACAGGCCCTGCATGAAGCCGGGGCGCTGGATGCCGATCTGGAGGTGATTTAATGGCCGATATTAAGGTGAATCATAGCGGGGGTATTGACGGCAGCGATGCGTTAATGGGCCCCAAAATCAAAGATAACGATTTGCAGAAAGCAGCCCAGCAGTTCGAAGCCATCTTCTTACGCAACATGCTGAAAGAGATGCGTAAAACCAATGAGATCTTCGACTCCAAAGATAACCCGTTTAACAGCGATTCGGTGCGCATGATGCAGGGGTTTTACGACGATCAGCTATGCAACAGCCTGGCCCAGCAGCACGGCATTGGGATTGCGGCGATGATCGTCAAACAGCTCTCCCCGCATCACAAAGGATAAAGGTTGCGCGGCGGCTTAAGAACTGCGGTTTTTTCGCCGCTTTTTATCGGCAAGGTTGTTAACGACAGACCGGGCAACTGACCGGCGAGGACTCTTTGATGGACATGATTAACATTGGCTACAGCGGCGCATCGACTGCGCAGGTTGAGCTTAACGTAACGGCGCAAAACACGGCCAACGCCATGACCGACGGTTACACCCGCCAGGTGGCCATTACCAGTACCATAGGCGCCAGCTCCGGTTCGGCGAACAGCGCGGGTAACGGTGTGCAGGTGGACAGTATTCGCCGGGTATCTAACCAGTATCAGGTGAACCAGGTCTGGTATGCCGCCAGCGATTATGGCTATTACAACACCCAGCAAGAATATTTAACGCAGTTGGAAACCGTGCTCAGCGATGATAACAGCAGCCTGAGTGGCGGCTTTGACAACTTTTTTGCCGCCCTCAACGAAGCGACTACCAGCCCGGATGATTCCGCTCTGCGTGAGCAGGTGATCAGCGAGTCCGGGGCGCTGGCGCTGCGCGTGGATAACACCCTCGATTACATCGACTCGCAAAGCAGTGAGATAGTCAGCCAGGAACAGGCGATGGTGGCGCAGGTGAATACCCTGACCAGCGGCATTGCCAGCTATAACCAGCAAATCGCCGAAGCTGAAGCCAATGGCGATAACGCCTCTGCGCTGTACGACGCCCGCGACCAGATGGTGGAAGAACTGAGCGGCATCATGGATGTCCAGGTCAATATTGATGATGAAGGCAACTATAACGTCACGCTGCAAAACGGTCAGCCGTTGGTCAGCGGGCAGGAGAGTTCCACCATCGAACTGGATACCAACGCCGATGGCACGCAGAGCATGTCGCTGACGTTCGCCGGAACCACGTCATCCATGAACACCGATACCGGCGGCTCGCTGGGTGCGCTGTTTGATTATCAGAATGAAGTGCTGACGCCACTGACGGGAACGATTAACAGCATGGCGGAGCAGTTTGCCGATGCGGTGAACACCCAACTGGCGCAGGGCTACGACCTGAACGGAAATCCCGGCGAACCGCTGTTTATCTATGACGAAAACTCATCGGATGGCCCGCTGGAGGTTAATCCTGATATCACCGCCGATGAGCTGGCATTTTCCAGCTCGCCGGACGAAAGCGGCAACAGCGATAACTTGCAGGCGCTGATCAACATCTCTACTGAACCGCTGGATATAGAGGGGCTAGGCAGCGTAACCGTGGGCGAAGCCTGTTCGTCGATCATCAGTAACATCGGTATTTACAGCCAGCAAAACCAGACGGAAGCGGAAGCGGCGGCGAACGTGTACTCCGAAGCGCAGAACCAGCAGAGCAGCGTCAGCGGCGTCAGCATGGATGAAGAAGCGGTGAACCTCATTACCTACCAGCAAATTTACGAGGCCAACCTCAAAGTTATCTCAACGGGCGCAGATATTTTCGACTCTGTGCTGGAAATGTGTAGCTAACCGGAAGAGGAATTAATATGCGAGTCACTACACAACAGTCCTATGTGTCCATGACGCAGAGTTTTAACGACCTTTCCAGCGATCTTTCCCACGTCGTCACGCAGATGGCGACGGGGAAAAGTATTCTGCTGCCGTCAGACGATCCTATCGCTGCGACACGCATCACCCAGCTTAACCGCCAGCAATCGGCCCTCGATCAGTATCAAACTAATATTGATTCCGCCTCAGCGGGGATGAGCCAGCAGGAGTCTATTCTCGATGGCGTTAATAACGATCTGTTAGCGATTCGCGACGATCTGCTGGAGGCCGCCAACGGCACCAATACCGCCGAGTCGTTATCCAGCCTGGGGCAGGATATTCAGTCGATGACCGAAGCGATGGTCTCAGCGCTGAATTATCAGGATGAAGACGGTCACTATGTGTTTGGCGGGACGGTGAACGATCAACCGCCAATTGTTGCGGTGGATGAGGACGGCGACGGGGTGACCGACAGCTATACCTATCAGGGTAACGACGATCATCGTCAGACCACGGTGTCTAATGGCGTTGAGGTTGATACCAATGTTGCGGTCAGCGATTTCTTCGGCGACAGCCTCGACGTTCTGAACACCCTGACATCGCTGTCGAAAGAGCTACAGGATCCGTCTGTAGACCCTGCCGATCCGCAGGTACAAAGCGATATTCAAAATGCCATCGATACGGTAGATGTGGCCTCTGACGCGCTCAACGCTTCTATCGCCACCATTGGTGAAACGCAGAATACGATGACCATGCTGAGCGGCGCTCAAACGGATATCTCAACGTCCAACGATCAGCTTATCAGCCAGTTGAGCGATCTGGATTACGGCCCAGCCTCCATTACCTTTACCGGACTGGAAATGGCGATGGAAGCCACCTTAAAAACTTACTCCAAAGTGAGTGAGTTGAACCTTTTCAGTGTGATTTAACAGCGAGTAGTAGCTCAGGAATAGTATGCAGGTCGGTTTAAATACAACATCACTCTCCGGTAGCGGAGCGCTTAATCCTTCTGTGCAGCAGCATACCGTTGCGCAGAATGCCCCTGTCCGTCAAAAGTTACCCGCAACGGCGAGTGATTACCCGGCCTCACCGCTTATTACCACCCGGCCTCAGCGCTATAGCGTGCAGCTTAACGATCAGCTCACCACGCTGCAGCAGGCCGATCACTATCTGGGACAACTGGAACAGCATTTGCTGGATTATCGCCATGCCTCGCGCCGTGGCGGGCAGACGCAGCAGCAAAAGGGCGCCGAACTTACCCAGTGGCTGGATAAAAGAACGGCGTTATCCGGCGGCGCGGTGGACAGGCAATTGCGTCCGGTTTTGCAGGGCGAGGCGCGAGTGACATTTCACTCACCTGAACTGGCGCAGATGCTGCAAAAAGATGCCATAAGCTCACGTATGTTCAGCGTCTCTGACGGGCGGCAAACGCAGCACTCGGCGGTGGTGGTGGGTGAGGATATGGATCCAGGCCAGTACAAAATGATGATGAGCAACGCGCTGCGTCGTGTCGGGGTGCAGGTGCACGATCGGCAGGGGGCGCTGAGCTTTTCCACTGCGGAAAAGCAGTGGACACAGATCCAACAAACCCTGAGCGTACGCGATGTTGATGCGAAGTCATCGGCGTTTACCCCACTCAAAACGTTTGCCGATCCGTCCCGTTCAGAAGACCTTCTGCAACATATCGCGCAGGGCAGTTCCCGTTCTCAGGATGGCTTACAGCAGACGCTGGATGTCATTGGCGATCAGCGTGCGCAAATGGCTGCCCAGCAGGAGAAGGCCCGGCAGTTGATTGACAGTATGGCGCGTTTCCCACAGGCAGAGAGTGCGGTAAAAGCCTCTGAATCACTGGGGGGAGTATTGGATCATGCTAATCACAATTATCAGGTATTAGCACAGGCGGTCAACGGACAAGCCCGACTTTCCAGTCAGACGGTCCGTAGTTTATTAAGCTAATCCTGGTGGCATGCTTTTGTTGAGAAAGTAAAAGCAGAGGGGTCTGTGATTAACAGACCTCCTACATCCTGTGTAAAAAGCAAATTTTGCTGCGCGTCTAAATGAATCCACCACGTATGCAGGTTGTGTTCTGTCACAAACGACCCGAAATTTGCCAGCCGAGAATCGTTTTGATCGGTTTTGGTTGTACTAAAATGAAACTCCCCCTGTTTTGACGTGCCAGCATAATGGTTAATACAGGCGGCGATCTTAAACGTTGATGGCGTTTTGTTACTTTGCTCCAATGGGACGAGAGTAACGGTCGTGTTTTTATTCAGTGGACTCGTAATGAGTTCATAATGAACGTTTTTGCCAGAATTAAGATCGTAATTAACAATAACCGTATTTTCAATGTGGGCTTGGGCCATAAAGGTACAAAATAACGTTAAAGCGGACAGGCAGGGGAAAAAGTAATTATTTGCATTTTGGCATTTCATTTAACATTTTCTCCACTTCTTTAATTAAAATACCATTCATTTCATTATCTTTATTTAGCCAGTTATCAAAGCTCAGCGCTAACTGCCAGTTGTCATTGCATTGATTGCTTAGCACAATATCAAGGGCAAGCTTGTTGAGAGAAACCCGATAATACAGGGTCATCGAGGCGCTATGCGTGACCAATAGTTGATTGATCTGCTCTACACCAGGAAGAATATGTTGTGAAACGAGTGATAATGATTTCTTATTCTCACCTGGATCATAAAGTTGATAAGCCGTAATACGATTGGCGTTTTCCAGCGTCTCTTTAACCAGTTGCGGTGCGTCTTCCATTTTAGTGACAGCTGGTGCTTTAAAATATGAGATTAAAATAAATAACGACAGTGCGATAACGATAACGGGCAAGGTTATCAGAACAGCGCGATAAGGATGCCGCCTGAAGGTTGTTTTTCTCTGGCTTCTCGGCAATAGTTGACTGTTAAGTAAGGGTATTCCCCCATGAATTGTTGACGGAAGCGTTTCATCAGGCGCAAGGGGCTCAACAACCTCGGTACGCTTCTCGGCTTCATCAATGGTACTGTCATCGGCCACAATTTCATTAAGGTCAATAGTTTCAATCAGGTAGTTTTTATTAAATAAATACCCTTTTTTGGGTATGGTTTTTATAATTTCCTGCTGCTTGCCATCATCATCGATAGCAACACGCAGGGCATGAATGGCGGTCGGCAGGCTATTTCCACCGACGATGCGATTCTTCCATACTGCGCTCATTAAATAAGACCGAGATAAAACTACATCGGCATTTTTAGCTAATGTCTCTAACAGAATAAAATGGTATTCGCCCAGGCGACGTATCTCGCCTGTTTCACAATGGATTAACGCATTAAGCGAGGAATCCAGCCGCCAGTTGTTAACTACGATACTCATCGTTTTGTATACCCGTGCAAGATTTTATATCCCTGGTGTCACACCGTTAAAAATCAGTGCATTAAAATTCTGAAGAAAGTGAAATGTCTTTCTGGCTATGAAGCTACAGCCGAATCGCTATTGAGTGTTTTTTATGCTGTCCAAAAAAGGATTTGAAATGTAGCGAAAGTGCCTGAGACTCACAATATAAAAATACAGGGTATTTGCAACCAAATGTAAAATAAGGTCAGGCGGTGGGTGATTAAGGTATTTTTGATTAAGTATAATCTCATTGGTATCATGGCGTTAACTCTGTTGGTGTGTAAGCAATCAACTCGTTATTAGATATTTCTAATAATCTTTTAATTAAATCTTGATTGCGATATCCCTTATGTAGTGGGTGTCGGGTAAAGGGAAGCACGAAAAGCTAAAATAGAGTAGTGGTTTATCTCTCTGGTTAATGAGGTGGTAAGGAACGTAAAATTTTTTTTCGCAGCGCTTTAAGTTTTCCAAACGGGTGGTCGTTTTTACAGAGTATCGAAACGAAAAACGATTATTCCCAAGGAGCAGTACCATGTTATCGATTAATACTAATACCGCATCAATGTCTGCTGTTAATGCTATCAACAAAAGCAGCGCATCACTGTCTACTTCTATGGAACGTCTGGCGACAGGTAACCGTATTAACTCATCTGCAGATGACGCCGCGGGCAAGCAGATTGCCAGCCGTCTGACCGCGCAGTCCAGCGGTATGGGCGTTGCGCTGAGCAACATCAACGATGCCACTGCCATGCTGCAGACTGCAGACAGCATGTTTGATGAAATGACCGACGTACTGGGCCGTATGAAAGACCTGTCCACTCAGGCAGCGAACGGCACCTACAACGACGAAGATTTGCAGGCGATGCAGGACGAATACGACGAACTGGGTCAGCAGATGTCCGATATGCTGCAGAACACCACTTACGGCGGCACCAACCTGTTCGGTGTTTCCGGTACCAGCAACACCGGTAAAGACGGTCTGTTCCAGAGCGCGGTAACCTTCCAGGTTGGCGCTGAATCTTCTGACACCATGACCGTTAACATCTCCAGCCAACTGGACGATCTGGTTAACGCGTTGGATCAGGTGAGCGCTTCTTTCAAAGGTGACCAGGCTGATGCTACCGGTAATGCCGGCGTTTCCGGTGGTACTGAGTTGACCACTTCTGGTTCTGCAAACCAGATGATCACCACCATCCAGACTGCAATGGATGACGTGTCTAAGATCCAGTCCAAACTGGGCGCATCTATCAACCGTCTGAACGACACCGCTGCTAACCTGACCAGCATGCAGGACAACACTGAAGTGGCGATCGGTAACATTATGGATACCGACTACGCGACGGAAGCGTCTAACATGACCCAGCAACAGGTGCTGATGCAAACCGGCATCACCATGCTGAAGCAGTCCAACAGCATGTCCAGCATGGTTTCCAGCCTGCTGCAGTAATTCCTGACTTAACGTCATTCACAACACCGCCACCCGGCGGTGTTGTGCTTTCAGCGACCTGGCTTTTACCTGGAAACCTTCCAGGGGAAGGGAAAACGCATTTCCGCCACTAAGTTAACTAACTGAATCTGAATAATAAAAAATGTTGGCATGCGTTTTGCTATTACATAAATAATGTTGCACGGAGTCATCGATTATGAGCTTTACGAGTCCGATCCAAAAATTAGCACAAGAGTTTGCCTACGCCGATATTGCTACCCAGGCGACGAATTTGCAGAACGAACAGAACGAATTGAATGCAGAGAGCAGCGGTCTGGACTCGCTCAGTACCGCGCTGACGAATTTTCAGACGGCCATCGATGCGCTGAACAGCGACACCGACGGTCCGCTGACGTTTTCTGCTACCTCTAATAATGACGCGAATACCGTATCGGCGAACTCCGAGGCGCAGGCCGGGACTTACTCATTTTATGTTTCGGCGCTTGCGCAGGCGCAACAAACCACCTTCAGCATGAGCGACGACCAGTACAGCGCATCCGGTACCTTTACGTTATCGATGGATGACGGCACGACCATGGATATCGATCTTGCTGCTGCCGATGAAGATGGCGACAGTTTCATTGATGCCAACGAACTGGTTGACGCGATCAATGACTCGGACGACAACCCCGGCGTGTCGGCGGCATTGGTTAAAACCGATGGCACCACCACCATCATGCTGACCTCTGATACTACGGGAAAGCAAAGCGGTTTTTCGGTGAGCGTTTCTGGCAACGACGAGCTTGCTGCGGCGGAGTCATCTAGTGAGCAGATGTTAACAAATCCACAGGACGCCGAAATCCATTTGGGTAACGAGGACGGCCCTGCCATTACCAGCAGCTCCAATACGTTTGATGATGTTATCCCCGGCGTGACGATGACCTTTTCTGAGGTCAGCGATCCTGATGATCCGAATGATGTAACCACTTTTACCGTCGCGGAAGACTCCAGCGGATCGCAGGCCAAAGTGCAGACCTTTGTGGATGCCTACAACACGTTAATCGACACCATCGATTCGTTGACCAGCTATGGCGATGACGACACGGCTGCCGGGGTTTTTGCCGGTGACGCCGGGATGAATTCGCTGGCAAATCAGATGGATGATATTGCTCACGCCTCCTACGGCGGTGTTTCGATTGTCGACTATGGCATCACGCTGGATGACGACGGTCACTTACAAATTGACTCCACCCAGTTCAGCGAAGAAATGGAAGAAAATCCGGACGGTTTGACCTCTATTTTCGTCGGGGAAGACAGCATGGTCGCGCAGATGGACGACCTGATGGAAAGCTATCTGGATTCCAGCAACGGCATCATCGCCATGCGTCAGGAAAACATTGATGACCAGCAGAGCAAAATTCAGGACGAAAGCGATCAACTGACTGAAACCTATAACACCAACTACGAGCGCTACGTGGAAGAGTACACCAATACGCTGGTTGAAACGTACACCATGAAAGTGAGTATGGCCGCGTTTATGTAACCGGCTGGTTTAAGAGAAGGACTGAGAATCAACATGTACGACACGCAGGATGGTTATTCGCAATACAAAGAGATGGATCTTGCTGCGCGTACCGCAGCAGCATCGCCGTTAGAGCTGGTGCTGGTGCTGTTTTCGGGGCTGATGGACGAGCTGGAACGCGCCAAAAGCCACATTGAGAACAAACGCTACGAGCGTAAGGCGCAAAGCATCAACAAATGCATCGATATTCTCAACGCCTTAACCAGCTCGCTGGAGTTTGAAACGGGCGGCGAGCTGGTGGTGAATTTGTCCCGGCTGTATGACCACTGCGTCTACCGCCTGTACGAAGCCAGCGGCGAATTATCGCTGGAAAAAATTGATGAAGTGATCCTCATCCTGACGAATCTGCGCACGGGCTGGGAAGGTCTGTCGGCAAAACTGGGATAAGGCGATGCAAAGAGAGCGTCTGCAACAGCAACAGCAGCTTTATGCCCTGGTACAAGAGATGAACGACGCGCTGGATAACAAGCGTTGGCGACGATTACCCGGCCTGCATCAGCAGGTGATGCGCGTTTTTCATGACTATGCCGCCTGGGAAACTGATGCCGGGGCGCTGAGGGAAGTGAAAAGCAAAATGCATGCGGCGTTTGAGGCGCTAATAACCCGGCGAACGCAGCGTGCCGAAGAACTCAAAGCGCGCATGGATCAACATCAGCAAAACCAGGAAGGAATGTTGGCGTACTCAATGGTTAATTTAATTTCGGAGAAGGCATGAATCCTGTATTACTGGCCTCGGCCAGTGCGTTGGCAGAGGCCACACCGGAAAAGGCGGCTATTTCAGCCCCAACAACGTCAACGAGCGGCAGCACGTTTTCTTTGCCGCAGGCTGGGCTTAACGCGGTGGCTGAACGTTTGATTGGCGCAAAAGTCAACCAACAGCAGGCGTCGGCGGCCGGGCATCAGCGCGATGATGCAGATCCTGCGGCTATGCAGGCATTGCTGGCGATGCTGTTGGCGCAACCGACTCAGGCGGCTCCTGCTGGAGTACAGAAGCAACCTGATGGTGAAATGCTGAAAATGCTGGCGCAGGTGCAAACCACTCATTCGGGATCATCGCTGCTGCGCCAACTGGCGAGCGCCATGGCCCAGCCGGAAAAAGCGTCCACGCCATCGGCCGAGCAGCATACAAACGACTTATCGTCACTGCCGCCTAAGCTGCAAACGTTATTGGCGTCTCTCAGTGAGGATTTGCCGCCAGCAACCCCGGATCAACAGGCTAAGCTGGCGACGTTTTCCGCCCAGGATCTGCGTGCGATTGCGCCGGAGCCTGCGTCACTCTCGACCACCCAACAAATTTCTGCTCGGGTGAAAGCAACCCAGAACGCCAGTCCGCGCCCGGTGGTGGAGAGAAAAAACGCTGGAGTGACGGTTAACCCGGCGCTCTCTACGCAAAGTTTACTCACTACGGCGGCGCAGGGAAATCAGCCGGTGAATCCGCTGACTGACCATAACATCGTGTCAACGCAAGCGTCCTCGCCAGTGATGATGTCAACGGAGGAACTCGGGGAGAAACTCACCGCGCTGCTTAAAGACAGAATTCAATTCCAGTTGGGTCAGCAACAGCAGGTGTCAACCATTCGTCTTGATCCTCCTTCGCTAGGCAAACTTGAAATTGCCGTGCAACTGGATGCAGGCAAGCTGATGGTTCACATCGGCGCAAATCAGAGCGATGTCTGCCGCTCATTGCAACAATTTAGCGAGAACCTACGCCAGCACCTGACGGCGCAGAACTTCATGGAAGTCAATGTTCAGGTCTCCTCCGAGGGGCAATCGCAGCAGCAAAAACAGCAGTCAGGTCATCAACAGGATGAGGTGACGTCGGCATTAGTGCTCAATGATGAACCTCAATTTCAACGGAATGAATCCGTTCTGATCAAAGTGTAAAAGTAAAATGAAGAAAATTGTTATCGCGTGTGTGATCAGCTCCGTTGTGGCTCTGGGTATTGCGGGGGGCGCAGGATGGGGCATTTATCATTCTATGAATAAGCGAACTACGGCTGCAGCAGAGGTTCCTGCCCATGAAGCGGAAGACAGCCAGGATGAATCCAGCAGTATTTTTGTCTCTCTGCCGGAAACGGTGGTTACGCTGCATGATGATGAAGGGGGCGATCGCTATATGGTCGCTGAGCTGGTAATGGTCGTTGATTCAGAGAAAGACGCTGAAAAAATTAAGAAGGACGAACCGCTCTATCAAAGTATTACCGTAGATGAGCTTTCGAATATGAAATATGAAGATATTCGGGCGCTGAAGATCTCCGATATCAGAAAGAAAGTATTTGAGAATCTGAAAGTCGAATTAGCGAAACGCAAAATGGCGACACCTTATAAGGACATATTGGTGAAAAAAGTCGTGTTCCAATAAGCGGCAAGCCAGGAAATAACATGATACAGGATGCTTACGAGTCAGAAGACTTTAATGCCACGCCCGTGCTCACGCCAAAGCAAGAGAGCCATTATTTACAGGCTTATCTACCTTTGGTGCGCAAAGTGGTGCGTCAACTTGCGCCGCAATGTACCTGCGTTATGGACAGGCAGGATATGGAGCAAACGGCGCTGATGGGATTGCTGAATGCGATTCGCCGCTATGGTCAACCGGATGAAGGCTTTGCCGGTTATGCCGTCCACCGTATTCGTGGCGCCATACTCGATGAGCTGCGCAGCCTCGACTGGCGGCCTCGTCAGTTACGGCAAAAATACCATCAGATTAAAGATTTGATTCGTGATGCGCGCACACAGCTTGGGCATGAACCCTCATGGGAGGAGTTGTCCCGGCTGGGATTATCGTCTGAGGATTATCAGGAATATCAACAGTTGGAAGGCGCCGAAACGCTGGCCAGTCTGGATGAATTACTGAATGGCGATATGCCGATTGCACCGCTCGAAGGGCGGGGACTTGAGGAGCAATTCGTCACCCAGGAAATGTTGAGTTACGCCCTGAGCCAACTCAGCGAAAAAGAGGGCCTCGTGCTCTCAATGTATTACCAACACGATATGAATTTAAAAGAGATCGCGCTGGTATTAGGGCTGACCGAAGCCCGAATTTGTCAAATGAATAAAAAAATCACGCACAAGATTCGTGATTGTTTATATCCAGACTAACAATTCCGAATCAACATGCGGAGGACGTAATGCAAAAGATTTTTGGTTTATTAGTGGTTTTGGGCTGCGTATTTGGCGGCTACTTTGAGGCTGGTGGGCAGTTAATTGCTATTTGGCAGCCAGCAGAAATTATTATTATCGTCGGTGCTGGTCTGGGGGCGATGATTATTGGTAACCCGGTACATGTCCTGAAAGAGATCGCCCACCAGATCAAAGGGGTGATCAGTAAAAAGAAAATGGGACCGGAGTTTCAGCGTCAGCTACTGATGTGCCTGTATGAGCTGCTGGAAATGGTGCAGAACGGTGGTCTGCGTATGCTGGATCAGCATATCGAGCAGCCGGAAGAAAGCACCATTTTCCAGAAATACCCGCTGGTGCTGACTCAGAAGCGACTGGTGACATTTATCGCCGATAACTTCCGTCTGATGGCGATGGGGAAAATCGATGCCCATGAACTGGAAGGGATCCTCGATCAGGAACTGGATACCGCCGAAGAGTCTTTGTTAACCCCTTCGCGCTCCTTGCAGCGTACCGCCGAGGCGATGCCTGGCTTCGGGATTTGCGCGGCGGTGCTGGGTATCATCATCACCATGCAGTCTATCGACGGTTCCATTGCGCTTATCGGTCTGAAAGTGGCGGCGGCGTTAGTGGGGACATTCTTAGGGGTGTTCATCTGTTATTGCCTGATGGACCCGCTGGCAAACGCCATGGAACAGCAGGCGCGGGCAGAGCATTCGCTGCTCGAATGCGTTCGTACCGTGCTGGTGGCGCAAGCGGGCGGTAAACCGACGCTACTGGCGGTCGATGCTGGCCGTAAACTTCTCCATCTGGCCTCTAAACCCACTTTTGCCAATCTGGATGCGTGGGTTAATGCGATGCTGGAGCAGGAATAAGCATGAGGAAGGGGCCAAATCGTCGCGATCGCGGCGCGAAAACCACCATTATCCGCCGACAAATTAAAAAGAACCATGCAGGTCATCATGGCGGGGCGTGGAAGGTCGCCTTTGCTGACTTTACTCTGGCGATGATGGCGCTGTTTATGACGCTGTGGATTGTGAACAGCGTCAGCAAGGCTGACCGTGAAAATATCGTGGCGGCGCTGCATGGTCAGTCAATCTTTAACGGTGGCGGTATGGCGCCGTTGAACAAGCTGGGCAAGCAGCCGATAGCGCCAGGCGCGCAGAAGAAAAACGTCACGCGCAACAAGCTTGATAAAACCGTGAATCCACAGGAGACGGCGAGGATCACGGAAGAGAACGCTAAAAAGGCGCTGGATGTGAACGAGAAAACGGCGTTACTGAAACAAAAATCAGCCCAGGAGCTAGGCGAGCTGGCGACCGACATTAACGTCATTGCCCGCAATGCGCATATGGAGACCAACCTTGAAATGGAGATTGTTCCTCAGGGGTTGCGCGTTCTGATTAAAGATGATCAGAACCGTAATATGTTCGAACGCGGTAGCGCCAAAATTATGCCGTTCTTTAAATCGCTGCTGGTTGAGCTGGCCCCCGTGTTTGACTCGCTGGACAACAAGCTCATCATTACCGGGCATACGGACGCGATGAGCTATAAGAGTAACATTTACAACAACTGGAACCTGTCAGGCGACCGCGCATTATCGGCCCGTCGTGTGCTGGAAGACGCCGGGATGCCGCAGGATAAAGTAATGCAGGTCAGCGCAATGGCTGACCAAATGCTGCTGGATGCGAAAAATCCGGAAAGCGCCGGCAACCGTCGCATTGAGATCATGGTATTGACACAAAGCGCTTCCGATACGCTGTATCAATATTTTGGTCAGCATGGCGAGAAGGTTGTGCAACCACTGGTTGATAAGCTCGACAAACAAAAGCAGGTGACTTCTTTACGCCAACATTCTGCTCCCGTCGCTCATTAATTCTGTTCCCCGTCCCCCACGCAATGTGGGGGCAAATTATCCCGCAGGAAGGCAATATGATAGATATAGCCCATATTATTCCATTGGATATTCATACTGATAACGTCACGGATGTGGCCTGTCAGGGCGCGCATTTCGACAAAGTTTCCGGGATCTGGTACACCGAACCCCATGAGCTAAACGAGGCGCTTCGTGACTATGTCTACAACACCGACAGTTTTAACATCGTCGCGCCGTACTATCTGGTGATTACCTCGAAGATGCACTGCTGGAACTGCCACCAGCTTACCCATATTCACGGAGTGATGTTTACCCGGTTTATCAGAAAAGATCAGGATGGCAAAGGCTGGCAATCTATTCGACGGAATACCTTTCTGTTCCACATTAATTCTCTGCCTGAAGAGATAAAAAAGAACATCAAAGCCAGCAATTACTATCTGGATAAAAGTAAAACCACCGGGCTACGTTACTGGATGAATCATTGTGAAATTTGTGGAGAGCGTCTGGGCGACTACGAGCTTTTCTGCGTGGAAAATGACGCCTTTCGCCTGATGACGATCGAAAAATTGCTGCGAGCAAAGATTCGCAAAGTGAATAAGCTTTTTGTCAGTACGGCGGGTAATCCCGCAGAACATAAGACCACGGACATCGTGCGCTACCTGTGTGATGCGCGCTTCGTTATGAATGGTCCTGCGTAAAGCATAATCAGACTTCTCACACCATAAAAATACTGTATACTTAAACAGTGTTGTGGGAGGCGAGTGATGCGCAAAATCATACATGTTGATATGGACTGTTTTTTCGCGGCGGTGGAAATGCGTGATAATCCAGCCCTGCGCGACATTCCCATTGCTATTGGCGGCAGTCGTGAACGCCGGGGGGTTATCAGCACTGCCAATTATCCGGCGCGTAAATTTGGCGTGCGTAGCGCAATGCCGACCGGAATGGCGTTAAAACTGTGCCCGCATCTCACGTTATTGCCTGGTCGATACGAGGCTTATAAAGAAGCCTCCCGCCAGATTCAGGCGATCTTCTCCCGTTATACCTCGCTGATCGAACCTCTTTCGCTGGATGAAGCCTATCTGGATGTGACCGACAGCGCTCACTGTCACGGTTCCGCCACGCTGATAGCGCGGGAGATCCGCCAGACAATTTTCAACGAGCTACAGTTAACCGCCTCCGCCGGGATTGCGCCGGTTAAGTTTCTGGCAAAAATAGCCTCCGATCTCAATAAACCCAACGGGCAATATGTCATTATCCCCGCCGATGTTCCCGAATTTCTCAGAACGCTGCCGTTAGGGAAAATACCCGGCGTAGGCAAAGTTTCTGCCGCTAAGCTGGAAGCGATGGGGTTGCGCACCTGCGAGGATGTTCAAAAATACGACCTGGCCATGTTGCTCAAACGGTTTGGTAAGTTTGGTCGCGTGTTGTGGGAACGCAGCCAGGGTATTGATGAGCGCGACGTCAACAACGACAGACTGCGCAAATCAGTCGGCGTCGAGCGTACGCTGGCAGAAGATATTCATGAATGGGCTGAATGTGAGGAGATTATTGAGCGTCTATATCCCGAACTGGAACGGCGTCTGGCAAAGGTAAAACCGGATCTGTTGATTGCCCGGCAGGGAATAAAACTCAAGTTTAATGATTTTCAGCAAACCACGCAGGAGCACGTCTGGCCGCGCTTAAGTAAAGATGACTTAATTGCGACGGCGCACAAAACCTGGGATGAACGTCGGGGAGGGCGAGGCGTGAGACTGGTGGGATTACACGTCACGCTGCTGGATCCTCAGTTGGAAAGGCAACTGCTGCTGGGAATTTGACTCTGATGTATTGCCGGATGGCGGCGTAAACGCCTTATCCGGCCTACAAATCAACGCGTAAGCCGGATAAGCGCAGCGCCATCCGGCATTTATTACAGAGACTTACTTCGCCGGAATCGACTTCAACAGTTCAGTCAGCAGCGTCCAGTAGTGGCCGACGCTTTCAATATGAACCTGCTCATCCGGGGAGTGCGGACCGGTGATAGTTGGCCCGATGGAAACCATGTCCATATCCGGATACGGTTTCTTGAACAGACCACATTCCAGACCGGCGTGGATAATCTGGATGTTCGGCGTTTTGTTGAACAGACGCTGATAGGTTTCGCGAACCAGGTGCATAACCGGAGAGTTAGCATCCGGCTGCCAGCCAGGATACGCGCCTTTGGCTTCGGTTTTGGCACCGGCGAGCTTGCCCAGTGAATCCAGCATGCTTACCACGTAGTCTTTACCGCTGTCGATCAGCGAGCGAACCAGGCAGTGGATCTGTACATTATCGTCAGTCATGGTCACGACACCGACGTTCAGGGAGGTTTCCACCACGCCTTTCGCTACGTCGGAATTGCGGATCACGCCGTTCGGGGTGGCGTTCAGTAGACGAACAAAGCTATCGCGAGACTGTGCGGTCAGCGCGGCTTTATCGTTGGCTACGGCATCCAGAAGCAGAGCCAGATTCTTCTCTTTGGCTTCCAGTTCGTTTTTCAGGATGTCCTGGTAAGTGTTAACCAGCGCTTTTAACGCATCAACCTTATCAGTAGCCACGGCGAGGGTCGCAAAAGCTTCACGTGGAATCGCGTTACGCAGCGTGCCGCCGTTGAAATCAATCAGACGCAGATCCAGCTCTTCAGCGTGGCCCGCCAGGAAGCGTACCAGCAGCTTATTTGCGTTACCGAGGCCTACGTGGATTTCGCCACCGGAGTGACCGCCTTTCAGACCTTTTAAGGTCAGTTTAAAGCTCTGGAAACCAGCCGGAACCGCCTCACGGGACAGTGGCAGGTTTGAGGTAAAGTCGATACCCCCAGCGCAACCCATGTAGATCTCACCTTCTTCTTCAGAGTCGGTATTGATCAGGATATCTGCCTGCAGCCAGTTAGCCTGCAGACCGAACGCGCCATCCATGCCCGCTTCTTCGGTCATAGTCAGCAGCACTTCCAGCGGACCGTGTACCACGTTGTCATCCGCCAGGACGGCCAGCGCGGACGCCATACCGATGCCGTTATCCGCACCCAGCGTGGTGCCACGGGCTTTCACCCATTCGCCATCAATATAAGGTTGGATAGGATCTTTGGTGAAGTCGTGCACGGTGTCGTTGTTTTTCTGCGGGACCATATCCAGGTGCGCCTGCAGAACGACCGGTTTGCGGTTTTCCATGCCTGCAGTGGCAGGTTTGCGAATCAGGATGTTACCGACCTGGTCGCGCTCGACGTGAAAACCTTTCTCCTGGGCCCAGCTCAGAATATGTTCAGCGAGCTGCTCTTCATGGTAGGACGGATGAGGAATAGAACAGATTTTGGCAAAAATATCCCACAACGGTTGCGGGGATAATTGAGACAGTTCAGACACGTTGAGTCTCCTTGGCGATGTCCTACAAAACTTGCTTGCAGGGCACGGGGTTAGCTGAATAAAAAACACCACAAGTCAGGCTTGCGCGATGCGATTGAGAATACCACTTTCTCCGCTGACGGCTAGCATAAAGCATGCAAAAAGAGGCGTGGATTCTGCGAAACACTGGTTTTTAGTGCGTCAGATCTCTATAATCTCGCGCAACCTGGTTCACCCTCAATTTATTAATTAGCCGTAGATAAACAGGCTGGGACACTTCACATGAGCGAAAAATACGTCGTCACCTGGGACATGTTGCAGATCCATGCACGTAAACTGGCAAGCCGCCTGATGCCTTCTGAACAATGGAAAGGCATTATTGCCGTTAGCCGTGGTGGTCTGGTGCCGGGCGCATTGCTGGCGCGTGAATTGGGTATTCGTCATGTCGATACCGTATGCATCTCCAGCTACGATCACGACAACCAGCGCGAGCTGAAAGTGCTTAAGCGTGCTGAAGGCGACGGTGAAGGTTTTATCGTCATCGACGACCTGGTTGACACCGGCGGCACCGCGGTTGCGATCCGCGAAATGTATCCTAAAGCGCATTTCGTCACTATTTTCGCTAAGCCGGCAGGTCGTCCGCTGGTAAATGATTATATTGTTGATATCCCTCAGGATACCTGGATTGAGCAGCCTTGGGATATGGGCGTAGTGTTTGTCCCGCCGATCTCTGGTCGCTAATCAGCAACGCTTTCAACGCCTGGCTATGCCGGGCGTTGTTCTTTATTAATCCCCATCAGGTTACACTATGCCTTAATGAGTATTCATGGAGGCTGCAAGAATGTCACAAGCTAACCTCAGCGAAGTCCTGTTCAAACCCCGCTTCAAACACCCTGAAACGTCTACGCTGGTTCGTCGTTTTAATCACGGCGCGCAGCCGTCCGTACAATCTGCCCTGGATGGCAAAACAATCCCACACTGGTATCGCATGGTGAATCGCCTGATGTGGATCTGGCGCGGCATCGATCCGCGTGAAATCCTCGAAGTACAGGCGCGTATCGTGATGAGCGAAGCCGAACGCACGGATAAAGAGCTCTACGACACGGTCATTGGTTATCGTGGCGGGAACTGGATCTATGAGTGGGCAAAGCAGGCGATGGAATGGCAACAGAAAGCGTCTATGGAGGAGGATCCACAGGTGAGCGGGCGCCACTGGCTGCATGCCTCTACGCTGTACAACATTGCCGCTTATCCGCACCTGAAAGGCGATGAGCTGGCAGAGCAGGCGCAGGCTCTGGCCAATCGCGCCTATGAAGAAGCCGCTCAACGGCTGCCGGGCACGCTGCGTGAGATGGAATTCGCGGTCGCTGGCGGCGCGCCGATAACCGGCTTCCTGCATATGCCAAAAGGCGAGGGTCCGTTCCCGACGGTACTGATGTGCGGCGGTCTCGATTCCATGCAAACGGACTACTACACCCTGTATGAGCGCTACTTTGCTCCGCGCGGTATTGCCATGTTGACGCTGGATATGCCGTCGGTCGGATTCTCATCAAAATGGAAACTGACTCAGGATTCCAGCCTGCTACATCAGCATGTATTAAAGGCGCTGCCTAATGTCCCGTGGGTGGATCACACCCGCGTGGCGGCCTTCGGTTTCCGTTTTGGCGCTAATGTGGCGGTACGCCTGGCGTATCTGGAGTCGTCACGGCTGAAGGCGGTGGCCTGCCTGGGACCGGTTGTACATGCGCTGTTGAGTGACCCGCAGCGTCAGGCAAGCGTCCCGGAAATGTATCTTGACGTTCTGGCCAGCCGCCTGGGGATGCATGACGCTTCCGATGAAGCGCTGCGCGTTGAGCTTAATCGCTATTCATTAAAAGTGCAGGGACTGCTCGGTCGACGCTGCCCGACGCCAATGCTGTCGGGGTTCTGGAAAAATGACCCGTTTAGCCCGGAAGAGGAGTCGCGTTTAATCACCTCGTCATCTTCTGACGGTAAGCTGCTGGAGATTCCATTCAACCCGGTGTATCGCAATTTTGACAAAGGACTGCAAGAAATAACCAAGTGGATCAATCAGAGATTGTGTTAAAAGTTTGCTAAATTTTATCGATTTGGTAAAACAGGAGCTTCACCTAAGGAGATCGTAATGACGTTACCGAGTGGGCATCCGAAAAGTAGATTGATCAAGAAATTCACCGCGCTTGGCCCGTACATCCGGGAAGGGCAGTGCGAAGACAATCGCTTTTTTTTCGATTGTTTGGCTGTTTGCGTCAACGTGAAACCCGCCCCTGAGAAACGTGAGTTCTGGGGCTGGTGGATGGAGCTTGAGGCGCAGGAAAAACGCTTTACCTACAGCTATCAGTTTGGTTTGTTTGATAAAGATGGCAACTGGACGGCGGTGCCGGTGAAAGAGACTGAAGTGGTAGAGCGACTGGAATACACCTTACGTGAGTTTCATGAAAAATTACGTGGGTTGTTAACGTCGCTGAATCTGGCGCTGGAGCCTGCTGACGATTTTAAGGATGAGCCGGTTAAATTAACCGCATAATGAACAGTAAAATGCCGGATGGCGGCGCAACCCCATCCGGCATTTTTTTATACTAAATCAGAACTGATAAACCATACCGACGGCAACGATATCATCATCGTTGATACCCAGTTTATTGTCGCTATCCAGCTGGTTGATTTTATAATCGACAAACGCGGACATATTTTTGTTGAAATAATACGTTGCGCCAACGTCGATATAATTCACCAGATCTTCATTGCCGACGCCTTCAATATCTTTACCTTTTGACAGCACATAACCCAGCGACGGACGCAGACCAAAGTCAAATTGGTACTGAACAACCGCTTCGAAGTTCTGTGTCTTATTGGCGAAGCCGCCGGAAATCGGCGTCATATTGCGCGTTTCAGAATAGAACGTCGCAATATAGATATCGTTAGCATCATATTTTAAACCCGTTGCCCAGGCTTCTGCTTTATCGCCCGTACCGCGAGTTTGCAGATTCTGCTGATTGGTACGATCGGAGTTGGTATAAGCGCCGCTTACGGCGAAATCGCTACCGCCAAAGTCATAGGTAACGGATGTACCAAAACCATCGCCGTTCTGTTTTTTCACATCGCGGTCCTGGTTTTTACCCTGATATTGCAGGGTCAGATCCAGGCCATCCACGACGCCGAAGAAATCGGTGTTACGGTAAGTCGCCAGGCCGCTGGCGCGTTTGGTCATAAAGTTATCGGTCTGCGCAGATGAATCGCCGCCGAACTCCGGGAACATATCGGTCCATGCTTCTACATCGTACAGTGCGCCCAGGTTACGACCATAATCAAACGAGCCAAGATTTTTTAATTTCAGACCGGCAAAGGCCAGACGTGTTTTTTGCTGGTTGGAATCACTTTCAGCTTTATTGCCTGCGAACTCTGCTTCCCAGCGACCATAACCCGTCAGTTCATCATTAATTTGCGTTTCGCCCTTAAAACCTAAACGGATATAGCTTTGGTCGCCGTCCTTGCTGTCATAATCCGTCATGTAATGCATGGCTTTCACTTTGCCATACAGATCCAGTTTATTGCCGTTCTTGTTATACACTTCAGCTGCCTGTACGGATGCCGACGCCACAATCCCCATCACCACTAATGCCAGAGTGTTCTTTTTCATTTTCATTCCTGATTAAAAGTACGCGCTAATATTCACTGGGTGTGATCCCCGTTAAAAGACAGGAAGGTTTTTAACGTCTGGCAATGAACGTTTTATGACAAAGTAAGAATATTTTTAAAAAAGAGTGTTTTTATGTTTCTGTAATCAATGCGTCAAAATCTGCCGCTACGCTTGCTGATCCTGCGCAATAAAATTTCATGCTTTGTGCGCTGGCTGTTGGCAACCGGGGCCAGTCCTGCTAAAACGTTCGTTTGATATCATTTTCCCCAATTTTGAATGGCAGAGAATCATGAGTGACAGCCAGACGCTGGTGGTAAAACTTGGCACCAGTGTGTTAACGGGCGGATCGCGCCGCCTGAACCGCGCCCATATCGTAGAACTGGTTCGCCAGTGCGCGCAGCTTCATGCCGCAGGGCATCGTATTGTTATCGTTACCTCAGGCGCGATCGCCGCCGGGCGTGAGCATCTTGGTTACCCTGAGCTCCCAGCGACGATAGCCTCGAAACAGCTGTTGGCGGCGGTAGGGCAGAGCCGATTGATTCAACTGTGGGAACAGCTGTTCTCTATTTACGGTATCCATATCGGGCAGATGCTGCTGACGCGTGCGGATATGGAAGACAGAGAGCGCTTTCTTAATGCCCGCGATACCCTGCGCGCGCTGCTGGACAACAACATCGTTCCTGTCATCAATGAGAATGACGCGGTGGCGACCGCCGAAATTAAAGTCGGCGATAATGACAATCTCTCGGCGCTGGCGGCGATTCTGGCCGGAGCCGATAAGCTGCTGCTGCTGACCGATCAGCAGGGACTGTTCACCGCCGATCCGCGCACCAATCCGCAGGCGGAGCTGATTAAAGACGTTCACGGTATTGATGATGCGCTGCGCGCCATTGCCGGCGACAGCGTTTCTGGCCTGGGAACGGGCGGGATGGGCACTAAATTGCAGGCCGCAGATGTCGCGTGCCGCGCCGGAATCGACACTATTATTGCCGCGGGCAGCAAGCCGGGCGTGATTGGTGATGTGATGGAAGGCGTTTCCGTTGGGACGCGTTTTCATGCTCAGGCCTCTCCGCTGGAGAACCGTAAACGCTGGATTTTCGGCGCGCCGCCTGCCGGGGAAATTACCGTCGATGAGGGGGCTACCGCTGCGATCCTGGAACGCGGCAGTTCATTACTGCCAAAAGGCATTAAAAGCGTGACAGGCAACTTTTCTCGTGGTGAAGTGATTCGTATCTGCAATCTCGAAGGGCGCGATATCGCCCACGGCGTGACCCGCTATAACAGCGACGCGCTTCGCCGTATTGCCGGACACCACTCACAGCAGATTGACACCATCCTTGGCTATGAATACGGCCCGGTTGCTGTCCATCGCGACGACATGATTACCCGTTAAGGAACAGGCATATGCTGGAACAAATGGGCATTGCTGCCAAAGCTGCGTCATACAAGCTGGCGCTGCTCTCCAGCCGCGAAAAAAATCGCGTGCTGGAAAAAATAGCCGATGAGCTGGAAGCGCAAATGGAAAGTATCCTTAGCGCTAACAAGCAGGATGTAGAACAGGCGCGTGAAAATGGTCTGAGCGAAGCGATGCTCGACCGCCTGGCACTGACCCCTGCGCGCCTGAAAGCGATTGCTGATGATGTGCGTCAGGTGTGTAATCTTGCTGACCCGGTCGGGCAGGTGATTGACGGGGGCCTGCTGGATAGCGGCCTGCGTCTCGAGCGCCGTCGCGTCCCGCTGGGCGTGATTGGCGTGATTTATGAAGCGCGTCCTAACGTTACCGTTGATGTTGCCTCCCTGTGCCTGAAAACTGGTAATGCGGCGATCCTGCGCGGCGGGAAAGAGACTTACCGGACTAACGCGGCGACCGTGGCGGTGATCCAAAAGGCGCTGGAAGCCTGCGGTTTACCCGCAGCAGCGGTGCAGTCGATCGACAACCCGGATCGCGCGCTGGTCGCTGAAATGCTGCGTATGGATAAGTACATCGATATGCTGATCCCACGCGGTGGCGCGGGCCTGCACAAGCTGTGTCGTGAGCAGTCGACTATCCCGGTCATCACCGGCGGCATAGGCGTGTGTCATATTTATGTGGATGATTCTGCTGAAATCGCTCCAGCGCTGAAGATTATCGTCAACGCCAAAACCCAGCGTCCGAGCACCTGTAATACCGTGGAGACCTTGCTGGTGCATCAGGATATCGCTGAGCGTTTCCTGCCTGCGTTAAGCCAAAAGATGGCGGAAAGCGGTGTTACGCTGCACGGCGACGAAATCGTGATGCAGGTACTGCATGGCCCGGCCAAACTGGTGCCGCTGAAACCGGAAGAGCTGGATAACGAGTTTCTGTCTTTGGATCTGAACGTTGTGGTGGTCGAAAATATGGATGGTGCTATCGCGCACATTCGCGAACACGGCACCCAGCACTCAGACGCTATCCTGACGCGCACGCTCAGCAACGCCAACCGTTTCGTGAATGAAGTTGATTCTTCTGCCGTGTACGTGAATGCTTCCACCCGTTTTACCGATGGCGCCCAGTTTGGACTGGGGGCTGAAGTGGCGGTGAGTACGCAAAAACTGCACGCGCGTGGCCCAATGGGACTTGAAGCACTGACCACATATAAGTGGATTGGCTTCGGCGACGACACCATTCGCGCGTAATTGAAACCGGGTGATGCAAAACAGGCGTTTGATTCGCAAGGCCAGTAATGCATCGCCCGGTTTGTTTTAACCTTCTTCGCCATACCTGCGTTCGTTTCAGCTCTGCGTTTTTAATCATCCGCAGCAGACTATATTTATTCATATTCTCGTTTGTGCCAGAAAAGTGAGCTAGCACAGAATTTTCCCTGTCTGGAATGAATTTTCCTGGTCTGCGGCTCACGTATTGTTCCTAACGCCCGTTCTATTAGAATCAGTCTCATTTTTATGAGGAGTTGTTGCGTGAAATCGGATATTCACAAACTTAGCATTCCTGTTGTGCCGCTCGGCAATCCGTTTCCACCCCGCCATTGTTCGCTGTGTCCAAAGGGATCGGTGATTGATCGTGATAATGAGTACAGGTTAATAGACAAAAGAAGGAAGTTTAAAGCAGGTGAGATTCTCGCTCGGCAGGATGAAACCGCTGAGATGCTTTTTGTGATTCATGAGGGGTATTGCAAGTCCAGTGTGGAATGTGGCGATAACGTTTTGATCAGCCGCTTTTATGTTCCGGGGGATATCATGGCGCTGGATGCTGTCGAAGGGAGAACGTATCTGACCACCATCAGGGCTGCAACGACTGCGGAAGTTTGCCATATCGACATCGCGCGGTTGTTCAAGGTCGCAGAGAAGGATCCTTCAGTGGCCGCAGCAGTCATCAAGTTTCTGTGCAGAGATAATGGGTTCATTGTTGAGAAATTGCGGCGTTATGCGAATAAACACGCGGAGGCCAGAATCGCCGCTTTCCTGGTGGAGTTTTACGAGATGCATTTGCGCATTGGCAGACCGGAAACGACGCTTCGATTGCCTTTTTCCCGGGAAGAAATTGCCAGTTATCTCGACCTTAAAATTGAGACCGTCAGCCGCTCATTAAAATCACTCGAACAACAGGATTTGATTACCATACATCGGGTACGTACGGTAACACTTAATAGTTACCTTGGTTTGAAAAGCTTCATCTAATTCTCTCCTTTATGCACATGATTTTTATCTGGTAATACCAGGAATATTCTTTTTATATGGAAAATTCCTGGTATTACTTGTGTGAAATAATTATCAATTCGAATATTAATCCTCCAGACTTGTGCTTTGTTTATAAGAATATTCCCCTTCAAACGAAAGTTTTATGAGAATTTTCTTGTGAAGGATAAATTTTAGCAAAATTGCAACAAAGAATAAGCATTCTGGATGAAATATGGATGTTTTGATTATCTTTATGTTTTGTAAGGATTTTGGTGTGAATTTATTTGTATGACATTTTTGATAAATATCAAAAACATAAAAAAGATGAATTGTTTGCTGTGACTTATTTGTTTGGGTGATAATTCTGGGGCGAGGCTTGTTTTGAGTAAATATCTCTTAGGAAACTTCTTAGAGGTCTTTTTTTGTGGGAAAATTCTTAGTCTTTTATAATTTCTGCGTTTCAGGGTTTGTTGAGATGTTACTTAATTCAAATGATAATTTTTGGGCGCGGCAATTCTGGCTCGCAATAATGGAACCGCTGGAGTGACTTAATAATAAGACTCGGTGGTGAGTTTGTTCTTAGGAGAAGATAAAATGAAAAAATTATTATTAGTGACCTCTCTGGCTTCTGTATTTGTTGCGGCAAATGCAATGGCGGATGTTACTGCTTCTGCAACAGCCTCGTGGGATGCGACGGCAACAAAAGATACCTCCAGCATGTTGGTTGTCACCCCGCTGAATTCTTTAACCTTTCAGTATGCGGAAGGACTGAATGGCTTCAACTCCCAGGATGGCGCATTTGATGTGACCATTCAAGGCCAGGAGACCGCCACTGATTTTGAACTGACTGCTCAGATTGTTAGCAATACTCTGACTAACGCCAGTGGCGATGCTTCTACCCTGAACGTCGGGGTGGCATGGAATGGCACCCCGCTGACTAATTCATCAGATACCGTCCTGGTCAACTCCAGCTCGACTTCTGGTCTTGAAAGCCTGATGGCTGATGGCGCTTATAATGGTGCTGCTCGTGTCAGCGATCAATCCAACTTCAAATTCACCATCGCGTCAGCGACTTCTGATGGTACCCAGGCAGTAACGGATTACTCTGCCCTGCCGGACGGCTATTGGACTGGTGATGTAAAAGTACAGTTCAATGCAACCTGGACGACTCCGTCTGCCTAAGCAATAAAGATTCGGGAGAATATTTTCTCCCGAATTTATCAGGAATGGTGTCATGAAAAAATATTTACCGGCAGCAATGTTGGTAGGGTTAGTAACATCTTTTTCCAGTTGGGCAATTAATGTCGGTGAGATTACATCGATAATGACTTCTGCTGAGAGTTCATTATCGAAAGAAATTGCCAATATGACAGATTCGGCACGTTATGTCAGTGTTTCGGTAAAACAATTGTCATCACCTTTGGCGGGTGGTATCGAAATAAAGCCTGTTAATTCTGGAGAGTTACTTTCTACACCTGCCAATCTTATTCTGCCTGGTCAGGCGAAGGATGTATTTCGTTTCTTCTATAAAGGACCTGCAGATGATGTCGAGCGTTATTATCGTCTGCAATGGATTGATGAACCGGTCACCGAGAGCGCAGAAACCCGGGCCAATAAAATGGCTGTTGCGACAGCATCCGCTGAAATTGGCACTATTTTGGTGGTGGCGCCGCGAAAGGAGCGTTTTGAATATAGCCGACATGGCGATGTTATTACCAATACCGGCAATGTTTCGTTTCGTGTGATCGCCTATGGGGCATGTAAGGATAAGGCCCGCGATCGGGGACGAGGCTGTCGCGAACGTTATTACATTATGCCGGGTACGAAAATAAAATTACAGTTTACCGACATTAGCAATAGCCGTTCACGGATCGGTATCTGGCACGGTAAACAGTTTATTACAGTGAAGTGATGGTCGATTGCAGCCATCTGTACGGGATAAATAAAAATACCGGAATGTAAGGATGCATATGACAACAAATAATATTGTCGGCGGTAGCTTTTGTCTTTTTCTTGCTCTGACACCAGGATTTTCACATGCAGCCCCAGTAAAAGTGGGTAATTACGTTATTCCCAGCGCTTTCGCCCGTTCACTGGAGCAGGGAATGACGGTGCCGGTATATATTCGCTACAACGAGACTGACGAGAAAAGTCAGCAAAAAATTGCCGATGCGGTTATTGCGCTTGTTGATGGCAATATTACCGTTAAAGCCCTGACGCTTGCTGAATTGCCCAATAATGCGGTGCTCTCTGAGAAAACCCGCGCGATGGTGGAAAAAATTCGTGATGTGAAATTTCATGACAACACGAAAATTGAACTGTCAGATGATGTGCGCCTGCAACTCAATGTCTCTTCATTTCACCTGGAGATGATCGTCAGCAAAGATGCATTAACTGAAGCGATTGTCGCACGTAGCAGTCTGCTCGGGCCTTCCAGCGTAGAGACGCTCTCCAACATCCTGAATTATAACTTCGGCACTTACTACAACGACTATCGTAACGGCAGTAGCACCCGCAGTTATCTGACGATGGACAATACAACATCGCTACGTGAACACCACATCAACATTAACGGTTCGTTTTACGGCATAGGCGACAGCAATGGCACCAGTAAACTCTATCGGGCGATGTATGAGCGCGATTATAACGGGTATCGACTGGCGCTCGGGATGCTTGACACCTGGAATGTCCAGTCTATTGCCAGCCTGAATGCGTTGAATGGCGGTAAAATTTACGGCGTGAGCTACGGAAACAAAGGAAATACGGTGGTTGAAAACACCGCGCTTTCACTCACGCCGATTACCGTATTTTTGCCAGCAGCTGGCGAGGTTCATGTCTTTCGTGACGGACGATTGCTCAGCGTGCAGAACTTTAATATGGGCAGCTATGAAATTGATACCAGTCGTTTTCCGTATGGAGTTTATGACGTCACGGTAGATATCGTGGTCAATGGCCGGACGATTAATAGTCGTATCAGCCGGGTTAATAAAATCTTTGCCCGCCAGCAGGCTGCTGGAATTGATCAGCTCTCGTGGCAGTTTTTTGGCGGCTCACTGGATTATGATCGGGTGAGCTATAAGCGTAACCATTATCGTGATTTGGGCAGCGAGCAGACATGGATTGCCGGCGGGGCCGCATCGGTAACGCTGGCGATATTGTCGGGGTTAGGTCTGAAGTCGACGATCTACGGTTTTGACAACAATGCGGTCAATGAAACGGATGTCACACTCAATGTGAATGAATACGTCAGCATTGGCGCTCAGACGCTGGTAGCGAACGATTCGTCATGGCGAAACATCAGTAACATTAATCTCAATGTGCCTGAGGGGTATGGTTCTCTTTGGGCATCTCGTGAAGACAGTAAAATTGGCGATCGTCTGCCGGTGCAGGAACGTGACAATTATTCTATTGGCGGCACGCTGAACCTCGGAAAGTTTATTCCTCATGGCGGTTCGCTCACCGTGAGTCAGACGGAGAATCGTTATTCCGGCAATAAATACCGTAACCTTGATTACAGCACTACTCTATATTCTGGCAGGTATGCCTCGGTTGGACTGCGTGCTGGGATCCAGCGTTATTACTACAACAACCGAAATGACGATGGGAGACAGGAACGTTATGTCAGCCTGGATTTATCGTTGCCGTTGGCTTCCTGGCTGAGCATGGGGGTCTCCCGGGATCGCTATGGCAGCACCCAGGGGAATCTCAGCGCGCGCAAGCAGTATGCTGAAGGTCCCATTAAATCGGTCGGCCTGGCGGCGTCAACCCGTCTGAGTGGTGAACAATATTACGACAACAATTATTCGATAAATGGCAATCTGAGTTATGACACGAAATATAACGCCGGTACCGTATCGGTAACGCGTTCCGCGGATAACTCCACCAATATGAACTTCTCTTCTCAAGGCTCTCTGGCGTGGGCTGGCAAAGACTTCGGTCTGAGTAAAGAGAGGCAGCGGTCTGGTGTCATCGTGAAAACAGATTTGACCGGCGAGGGGAAACTGGCTGCGAAGATTAATAATCGTAATTATCTTCTCAGCGGTAAATCCAATTTCATTGCACTCCCGCCCTATGCTCAATACAAGCTGGAGATCCTCAATGATAAGAACTCTGAGGACAGCTTCGATATTGTTTCAGGACGCAAACAGGAACTGACGCTTTATCCGGGGAACGTTGGCGTTATTAACCCTGAAATTAAAAGCATGGTCACCGTGTTCGGGCGTATTCGCTACCCTGATGGGCAATTGGCTGCAAATACCGATATTCATAACCATATTGGTAAAACGCGCACGGATGAAAAGGGTGAGTTTGCTATCGATATTGATAAAAAATATCCGGTCATCACGTTAATTTCAGCCAATGGCAGCGTATGTGAAGCCGATCTTGATCTGGAAAAAGCACGCGGCGCAGCGTGGGTTGGTGAGGTGAAATGCGCAACGCAAACCACCATGGCACAGAGGTAATAAAATGAAAGTATTAATTAAGTGGGTTATTTTAATCTGTGCCGTGGGGAGCTTTACGCCTTTGCCTGTTTTAGCTTTGAAGGCCTCCTCGTCCGGCTCTGTCAGCAATAATTATTTATTTATTGAAAATGCCATCGATGGTGAATATTTTATTACCCCATCGGCGCTTGATCCGCGCTTCAGCGGGTCAAACACGTGGATAAAATACGGTACCTCGCAGGTCAGCCTCGGATATTTAGGTTTTGTGGGCTGGACTGCACCCGGAAATTATTATCAGGATATGTGGATTGATAACTCCCCGATTAATGGACCTTTCCGGGGAATTCGTTGTTATAGCGGCACACAGTGCCCATCGACCGGGTTTATTGCCGGGCAAGGAACTGACAATAATGGTTTTTATCATGCACAGGTGGGATCTGTCGCAGGCGTTGTTGGCGGAGCCTACGGATTCGCCTCCCTGACAGATACTGCCTATGAGTATTTTCGCAATGTATCTACCGGTAGCAGCGAAACCTACGTATTCAACCGCTGCTATACTTCTGTAAATTATGATTATTCTTCCGGACAGCGATGCAAAGACCAGTCGACTGGATTATGGAATTACGTTAATTACACGTTGACCAAACGCGGGCATCTGTCACTTGAATCGACTAATGCGTTTCAGGAACTTTGGGTTGCCAGCGACGGAACGCCGAGCATCACCAAAGACTCTGGTTATTGTGAGCTTGGCGTGGTGGGCGGCACCGATGGTGTGATTTGCAAGATGGTGAGTTATAACCTGCAACAAACGGCTAATCTGACCGCCTCTCTGACGTTTCGAGCTTATGTTGACACGGCGATGCTTGGTTTTACGCCCGGAGCGACCACCGTGAGATACTCCGGGAATGGTTCAAACTGGTATAACTATGGTACTTCAACGGCGTATTACAACGTTTTTACCACGTCTGGGGAGTATATTTATATTTTTCTGTCGAAAGCATTTCTGAAAAATCTCGTCGATTCAGGAATCAGCATTACTAATAGTCAACCGTTTACTTTTGGTTTTTATAATGGCTTAACACCAGAGTCTGGATATTACCAGTTTACACCTTCGCTGCAGCTTAATATTGTGCCGAAGGAGTATGGGATCAGTATTATCTCTGCGAATAATACTACTTCTGCAAGCGGCAGCGGTACGATTGGCGATGCCGCTCCGATTGAGATGGATTACACCGTAACCGTCTCCGGACCCCGTCAGGCCGATAGCATTACCGCCCAGGTTATTGGGGATAGTACAACGATAAACAATGTGCCTTATTGCCTGTTTACCTCTACGCAAGGAGGACTATCCGTCCCAATTCCCGCCTTTCTTCAGTACAACAGTCAGTCGGGGGGCGTGGTGCAGAAACGAAACAGCTGTAGTGAGGCGGCAATCAACATGAGCGATGCGCAGTGGCAACAGACGCCCTGGGACGCAAATAACAACGATGATGGAAGCTACTATGCCACTGATTTGAAATTGCTTTTCCCAATGAATGATTCACGTTCGCTGTTAACCGTTTCTGGTGCGGACTGGGAAGGTGTCGTCAGTGCCAGTGGAGAGATAAAAGTCACGGCGAATTGGGTGGGAGTCACGCCATGAATCGCTGCCATTTGGCACTTAGATGGGTATTTGTCTTGCTGTCTGCGCTGGCTGCATGCTCTGTACAGGCTGTTTATCTGGAATCAACTATTTATGAGATGCCATCGGATAAATCGTTTATCAGTAAACGAATCTATAACGATAGCCAGAAACAGAATTTGTACAGTATTAGCGCAGTAAAAATTGATAAACCGGGGCCAGGAGGTGAAAACAGAAGCGCTATTGCCGAAGGCGAACTTTTATTTACACCACTGAATTTTTCACTGGCACCGCAGGCGAGCGAATTTTTTAAGATTTTCTACCGTGGTCCACAGGATGATAAGGAACGTTATTATCGAATTCTGTTTCGCGAAATGCCGATAACGCTGCTTACCCAGCGCAATCAAGGGAAAGGCGGAGCGGCGCTCCCGGTAATCGCCATGGATACCATACTGGTTGTTCGTCCGAGAAAAATCAATCTGGCATACTCGGTTGATGAGAGAAACGGGACACTGAAAAACACCGGGAATACTTTTTTTAAGGTCATCGTACACCGGGGGTGCCATTCAACAGATGATGAAGCCATTATGCGTTATGTGTTACCCGGGGAAACCTGGCATAGTAGTGAACTAAAAACACAAAACAGAAAATTTATAGTTGCTTTGCAGAAATATTTACCTGTGGGGCAGGGGTGCTTCAGAATGAATCAATAGTATGTATCTTTATAAAATACAGTCATAAGTTCAGAATAGATAAAATTTTTTCCATTCGTACACAATATACGTTATTTTTGAAATGGATTGTATGAAAGTGTAATGAATGATCAGTTTGAGTAAGATTCCACCAGAAAAACTGAGATATCTTGATATTACAGATTGGCCGTGCAGCTATCGTCAAAAAATTAAATGATAATGTTCCTGATGATATTACTGAGTAGCTCATGTTAAGCCAGTTTTTTTTCTAATGAAATGTGATCCATATCGCTGGAAATGGTTATGGGATAAGAATTTTATGACATGCGCACAGGGTTTGTCTGGCAGAATAATTTTTTTAGTTACATATGTTGTCGTTTTTTGATTTTATGGTTTTATATTTTGACTTGCTGTCAACGTGAGCGATTTTATTTGTGCCGCTTAGGAATCAGGAATATTCCTTTTTCAGTGTTTAAAAGGCCTTGCTATTTTACGGGGATACTCATATGGACAGTTGTGATTATAAATTCCTAACCTGCATGAGATGACTTATGGAAAAAGTTAACTCACGCGCCGCCTTATAATTATTGGAGGTTAAAGGTGTTGTACATGCTCTCGTGCATAAAACGAGGGGCCTGCTATGCCATAAATTAAAGTTGGTGATAACTATGAATACGAAAAAGGTTTTTCTTCTCAGTTATGATATTTTCCTTTTCTCAGGAATAAAAGCGTGGTTGCCAAATCTGGTGCTGGTTGATGCGCGATCATTTATTTCTGGTACTCAGTCAATTATTCCACGGTATCCATCCTGTTTGCTGATTATCGATAATCGGTTACCATTATTCCTTGTCAGGAAATGGTTTCAACGAAATAGCACACAGTTTATCAATATAAACTGTATTGTTCTGCGGATGAATGAAACGCGTTCTGTTAATCGAGGGTACGAAGAGTATGCATTCATTAATGGACGGGAATTATCGGAACAGTTGATTTTTCAGCTAAGAGCCAATTTGATGGCCCCCATTGAAGTTGTGGAAGTCACTAAAGGTTCAACGATGTTTACTTTTCATTTGTCTGAATTTGAAGAGGAAATGCTGTATGCATCATTTACAAAAGAAAAATTGCACGATTTTTGTATTGCTAACTCGCTAACCATTAAATCAGTGTATAGATACCGGGAACGAATTACCGCTCGTCTGGGGTTTTCACATTTTAATGAAACTATCATTTTTTTAACCAGAAATAATTTATTGCATGATGGTTGTCCGACGAACAGTCATTCTGGTGAAAATTTAATATACGGCGATGCATATGATATCTCAGACTCTGGTCGACTGAGTATGGCAATAAGGAATGAAGAAATCATTCCTTATTTTCAACCCATCGTAAATATCAATGGGGATGTCTGTGGTGTTGAGGTTTTAGCTCGCTGGCCACATGGGCATAACTATGCAATTTCTCAACGTGAGTTTATACCACTGGCTGAAAAAAGTGGCTTAATGAATGAGTTAACGAGCTATTTAATGACTACCGTCGCGCGTAATCTGGTCGATGGAAGTGAGGATATCAATAAAACTCTATTTGTCTCTTTTAATGTCAGTCCATCAGGTTTAAGTAATCCCGTTTTCTATTGGGAATGCCTTAACTTTATGGAGATAACACAAAGGCTACCGATTCAATTGATGATTGAAATAACCGAAAACCAGACGCTCACTATTACTCCTGCCATCAAAGAGCTGATACGATCGCTGCGAAACAAAGGAGTTTTGTTTGCTTTAGATGATTTTGGGACAGGATATGCTAACCTTTGCTATCTCAATGAGTTAGACCTGGATGTTATAAAAATTGATAAAACTTTCATCAAGGCTATTAAAGATGTTGAGCAACATATCCCTATGCTCGAGTCAATCATTCACCTTTCTGGACTCCTGGGATTACGTATGGTGGCGGAGGGGGTTGAACATGGTTATCAGCAGCAATGGTTAGGAAAAAATAATGTTGATTACCTACAGGGTTATCAATTTTTACCGCCAGTGATGTTTGATGATTTTATGCGTTTTTACAAGCAGTCGGTAGGTCTATTTGAATCAGCGCCGGATTCCACTTTCTCAGCATGAAACCTGACGGGAACATCAGGGGCGTATGCCTCTGATGCCAGTATTTTTGCCGAGGTTAGTACTACAGAGTCTGCCTGGTGAAGGCGATAGCCTGTTGTGAGTGAAACATCGTTTGTCTATGTGTTTTTTACAGGGTATTTATAGCGGTATCAGCGTTCATCAAGCCGGTTCAGTCGTTATGCGCCATTTCCTGCAAAAATTAAGAGTCTGGTTTCCGCCACCACTCATCTTAGTACTTTTCCTCGCAGCGGATGCGATGACGGCGAGCCCACGTTTCATATTCGGTGCGGTGAATATCGTGATCAGCGCATTACTGACCAGCGTCAGTCTGTGGGTGATACTGCATACCGCGTGGCAAATGCTAATGAAACGCACGACGCTGAACCCGCTTCATACGGAAAGAACGACCACGCTTGTTACCGAAGGTTGTTACGCCTGGAGCCGCAACCCTATTTACCTTGGAATGAGCGGACTCCAGTTGGCCTTCGCTTTCTGCGTCGGCAGCCTCGCCGGGATACTGGCTGTACCATTATTTATGCTGGTGATAGCCAGATTGCATATCGATTTTGAAGAAGAACAGTTGCGAAAACATTTCGGGCCGGAATGGGAACGATATGAGCAACGGGTTCGTCGTTGGCTATAGTCATAACCAACCGTGTACAAGCGTTCTTGTGTTGACACGATTCGTGCGTAATTGAAAGCGGATGATGCAAAAATAGGCGTTTGATTCACAAGGCCATTGACGCATCGCCCGGTTAGTTTTAACCTTCTACCCCGTGTTCACATTCGTGGACATGTCCTTTTCAGGGCCGATATAGCTCAGTTGGTAGAGCAGCGCATTCGTAATGCGAAGGTCGTAGGTTCGACTCCTATTATCGGCACCAGTACCCATGCGGCTTCACCCGATATTCACCAAGTCTGCAAACGTGCCTTGTGCCATATTTGTGCCATTTCCTGCCAGAAATGAGTCAATTTGCATCGCATGTTGCGTCAGGTGATTCGGTGCCAAGTGAGCATATCGCTGAACCATTTCAATACTCTCCCAACCTCCCATTTCCTGAAGCGCTGATAGAGGAACGCCGGACTGCACAAGCCAGCTAGCCCAGGTGTGCCGTAAATCATGGAAACGGAAGTTTTCAATTCCGGCTCTTCTTAACGCAGCCCTCCACGCTGTGTTAGCATCGCTCCTCATCTTCCTGACCTCTTTAGTCCTTGTTCCATCCGGACGAACAGATGATTCAGTGTGAACGAACACCCATCGATTGTGCTTTCCTACCTGATCGCGTAATACCCTGCATGCAGAATCATTAAGGGCGACCCCAATCGCCCTGCCTGTCAGCCTGTTATGGTTTGTTATGCCTTACTAGGGAAAACTAGGGGGAAAGTGTCAACCGCTACCGCTTCAGAAAACTTCAGGTACACGAACTCGTGAAGGGGAGGTGTTAAGCACACCCGCTCTGCAACCATCCTCGAGCCTCTTTCAGATCGCTGTTCTGGTTTGCCCGGACGCTGGCGTTCAGATTGAGTTGTCAAAAGTTGTCACCCACCGGCAGCGCAAGTGGGGATTTTTGGCAGAACGCGCTCTAAGTTACAGTTGCATCATTTGGTATGTTTGATTTGAGCAGTTCACAGGTAAGTTACTATCGAGTATAAAAAAGTTCTTAGTTCAGTGGACATGATAGGTTAGGAAATACGCATGATGCGCGTTTTTAGTGATGAGTGAAGTAAGATGTGAAGATTACAACTTACATCTCGTAAGGCAATCAAGTTATGGTATAAACTAATGTATTGATATGATACCGGCTTATAACTGGTTGTAGTGCTTATAGAATTATATGATTACTGAACAAAAAAGGAGTTTTAAATGTTTGAGTTTCAGTTTAGTTACTTCACCAAAGGGCAATTTATTGATAATTCCCCAGAAAGTATATTTCCTTTAATTACTGCATTTGAAAACAAGTTTTTACCAAGCTTTGCCGATGAAATAACTCCAATGGGGGTTCGGAAAGTTATCCGTATTGTTGGCATTAATGAGTTTGAAAATATTTCTGTTTTGTTTGCATCTGAAGCTGTAAATATAAACATGCTTTACAGAGACACTAAACCTGAAAATGCCGATGTTATCAAAAGGCTTGATTTTATAACAAATGCACTTTCAAAAGTTAAGGCAGGTGCTAAGGCTTGGCGTCTTGCTTCAATTGTTACTTCAATTGAGCGTGTAACGCCTGAAAATAATGAAAAAATGTACGCCAAATTCTTTAATGATGATTATCAGGGTAACTTTTTCGAATGGAATACCAGAAGAGCCAAAAGAGAACAGCATGGCAGTGAAATTTTTAATGTCGTCGCTACTACCAGCCGTGGCCCTGTAATGAACTCGAATAGCCCAAGTGAAACTTTTGACGCAATAGTCATCCAGTTAGATGTTAACACTGTTCCTGAGAACTCTTTAGATCGATTCGCAATCTCTAGCGAGCACTTTGGGCAACTTGTTGATATAGCAAGAGAAAATGTCGATTATCTTTTAGGTTGAGGTAATTTATGACTCATATCGACACAAAAAATAATTGGGTTCAAGATAAAAGTGCTAATGTAGGTTCTACCTATAATAAAGTAGTGCTCAATTATTTTAATAAATATTATTTTAGCGAAGATGATAACAAAAACACATCTACAAATTTGAGTACTTATGTAGAGTACGCAGATAGTAGTGCTTTAGAATCCAAAGCAAAAAATGCCGATGACTTAGAAAAAATAATGTCATTTGTGTATAAAATGCTGTTGACCGAAGATTTTGGTTATGGGGATAATCCACAACTAAAATATGTTGTGGAGAATATATTTAGAAAAAGTAAGTCCGAAGCACAAATGTCATTCATCAATATGGCAACCAGAAAAGTGTATGTTTCTGACAGCGTGACAATTGAAAAGTTTTTTGCTCTTTTGATGTCTCTTGATGAATCAGATATTGAAGGTATTGTGCTGACTATCATCCAAATGTTTTTGTCACATAAAGATATTAGCGCTGCGGAAGGTGCATTATCTTTATTAGACAAATATGGAAAGGATAGAGATGCTTTGGAGATAGCGAAACAGATAAGAAAATTCGATTACGGTTTTCTTAATGAATATAAAGAAAAAGTTATTAGCAATCTTAAGCAGCATATAAAAGAGTGAGTTGATAATGGCAATTTATATTAGGAAAATTACTAAATCTAAGTGGGATTGGATGAATCCAATTAGCCACAATGTTGCCCCCCAAGATCTTGGAACTGATGGTGTAACGAATTGCTGTAAAACCTCTGGAAATACTTTATCTATCTGGAAAATTGATAGTGAAAGTTTAGTGAGTGACGATGATAAAAAAGTCGTAGCCACGTTGGTGACAAATGGCGGAAGCCTATCATCAATTGATTGTATCTTTTTGAGTGATGAAGACTTTAACGTCTGCGGTCTTTCAGTAGATCAAAAAGACGGCGATTCACTGATTTCTGATGTAAAATCAAGGCATTACAATATTGTAAACCTCAATATGAGTAGCGTCAGTGCTCTTGGTTTATTAATAAAAAAGAAAGTTTCAGGTGTTAAAACTGGAGAGGAAATAACGCAAAAAACTCAACTTAAAAAAATTGATGTCGGAAGTATAAAATCGTATATTAAACAATTTATCCCTCAAAATACTGCTGAAGCAGAAACTCTAAAACTTAAAAGTGGTTTTAGCAAAATATACGATTAGTATTATTTTTTTCAAAGTCATAATGGCTACATATGTAAAAGATCGCTTAGCAAGCGATCTTTTACTCAAAGGCTTTAATATCCTTTTGGTGCTAAACCGCAGTGTGTAGAGTACGCCATGTCAAAAGATTAAGTTAAGCAAAAACCTGCGGCGCAAAGGTGTAGACCTCTATCTTTGAGTTCTCAGAAGATACAAATTGCGATATCACCGACATATCCTGGTAAAAAAGAAGAGCAGAAAATTTCTCTCCAGCCCTTGCTGTATCTGGTGGCTCATTGCTGGAGTAGAGCTAGCTACTAAGCGATTATGAGTAAAGTTAGGTATTGTTACATGAGTCTTCTATAACTTAGAAATGCGACCAAATAGGTATTTCGTAAGCGTGTGAAAACCACGGAAAACCTTTATGCGATCTGATGTCGGAGAAGAAAATCTTATGGGGGTACTTTTGGGGGTATCAATAAAAGTCTAAAATGGAAAATCACATGTAATTCAATAGGTTTTATGGTTATGTACTGTTCCTATTATCGCACCATTTCAAGTCATTACGTCCTCCGGCCTTTAAGAAAACCACGTTTCTCCTCTCGCGCCGCACGCATACTTTTTGACTCGGGTTAAAGATTTGAACTGCTTTTGGGTTCTGAGCCTGTCGAGTTCACGCCGATAACAGAATTACCGGATAAAGACTTCTTCAGGCTACGTTCGCGTAATAGATAAACGCGAGCTTGTTGCCGTCCGGATCGCGTACGTAGGCGCTGTAAAATCCCTGACCATACTGCGGCCTATGACCCGGCGCGCCTTCATCTGTGCCGCCCAGGCTGAGCGCGAGGGTGTGCAACTGCTCAATATGTTCGACGGAACGCGCATTCAGCGCCACCATCGTGCCATTACCAACGCTGGCAGGTTGTCGATCAAAGGGGCTGCCGATGCACAGCCCAACGGTGTGGTTGCTGTTGAATGTTCCCCACGACGCCCCTTCTTCATTACGCCCGGCCTGCGGTTGCCCAAGCAGTTCCATTAGCGGATCGTAAAACTGAATGGCGCGCGGGAGATTGTTGGTACCTAACATAATGTAAGAAAACATACTTTCCCTCATATTCATGATGCCAGGAGTCTCAGTGGCTTTCCTGTCGTGGTGGCGTAGATGGGGTAACCTGTTGGCATGTTCAGAATGATTCGCGTAACAGCCAGGGACTGTCGACCAGAACTTTCTCCCGGTGACTGTCGCCGTTGATAATGTGCAACGTACTTAAACGCCCAATTTCATAATGCGGTAACTGGACTGTGGAAAGCGGGGGTAAGAACAAATTTCCGATCCCAACGAGATTATCATACCCAAGAACAGCAATGTCCTGTGGGATGCGAATCCCCTGTGTTAACAGCGTTTGATATACCATAAATGCGATACGGTCATTGCCACAAATTACCGAATCAAATTGCGGCATCCCCCGATCAATATATCTCAGCAAAATGTCCGGAATATCACGATAGTGTTCATCTCCATATTGCATATAGCAGTGTTCGAGCGCGTCAGGATTAATATTGGCCTCACGGCAGGCGCGATCGAGCCCCTGACGGCGGCGTCGCGTCGCCAGATGGTTGACAGGTAAATGCAGGCAAAGAGGGCGACGGTATCCCGCTGCTAATAGCGCCTGCACTGCCGTATATTGCCCTTGTTCATCATTGGGGATATAGCTGGCAACTGCTTCTCCCTTGTTCTCGCAGTTGGCCAGAACGCAAGGGTGCTTCAGTAGCCTGGAAGGGACGTTCACCTCACGCAATCCCATCGTGGTGAAAATGATCCCTCCGGGTCGGTGTGCGAGCAGCAGATCGACAATATCGTCAGGATTATCATCGGCAAACATGTTAACCACGAAGCTATTCCAGCCGTAGGCGCGCGCGGTTTCCTCGATAGACAACGTAATGTCGACTGAAAAAGGGGTTGTGACAGTATCCAACGCGAGCACGCCAATCGTTTTATTTCTGGAACCGACACGACGAACCTGCCGGGCAGAGAGGTCCGGCACGTAATTTAGCTGTAAAATAGCCTCCTGTACCCGGGACAGGGTTTCAGGCTTCACACGTTTCGGATCGTTCAGCACCCGAGACACGGTCATTAGCGATACATTGGCCAGTCTGGCCACATCTTTTAAAGATGCCATAGTCTTCCATTAAAGAAACTAACTACCCAATCCAGATATTGTACGCAATCCATCTATTAACGGGTTGTGAACAAAGACAAATATTTATTCCAGACATCGACCCCCGATGAATGGCAAGCGACGATAAAAAATGTGATCTTGATCCGAGCATAAAAATGTTAACGTTAACTTTTGTGATTAACATCGATTATCGCATCAAAATCAAGTGTACAGGCAAAATGTTAACGTTACCATCTCGGTATGTCATTTCCCTGAGATTACGTAGATGAATAAAAGATCTTCTCGCAGCTATCTGCTGCTCAGCGCGCTGCTGTTCTTTTTCTTTGTGACCTGGTCCTCATCAAGTTCACTTCTCTCTATTTGGCTGCATCAGGAAGTGGGACTAAAGGCGTCGGAAACCGGAATTATCTTTTCCGTGCTATCCGTCTCCGCGCTGTTTGCTCAGGTTTGTTATGGCTTTATTCAGGACCGACTTGGCTTGCGTAAACATCTGTTGTGGTGCATCACAGCGCTTTTGATCCTCTCCGGACCCGCTTATTTGTTATTTAGCTATTTGCTGAGTATTAATATTTTGCTGGGAAGTGTGTTCGGCGGTTTGTTTATCGGTCTGACATTTAACGGCGGTATCGGCGTTCTGGAGTCCTACACCGAGCGAGTTGCGCGTCAGAGTACCTTTGAGTTTGGTCGGGCACGTATGTGGGGGTCTCTGGGCTGGGCTGTGGCTACCTTTTTTGCCGGGCTACTGTTTAACATTAACCCTGACCTTAATTTCCTGGTGGCCTCTTGCTCCGGGATTATCTTCTTCTGTCTGTTGGCCCGTTTAAAAGTCGCGGCTCCGGCAAGCATGGAAAAACTTGAAATCGGCGCTAAAAAAGTCTCTCTGGAAGATGCGCTGAATTTGCTTACTCTGCCACGTTTCTGGGCGTTGATATTCTTCGTGGTCGGGACCTGCATTTACGGCGTTTACGATCAGCAATTCCCAGTCTATTTCTCTTCACAGTTCCCGTCATTAAGAGAAGGGAATGAGATGTTTGGCTATTTAAACTCTTTCCAGGTTTTTCTGGAGGCGGCAGGCATGTTTTGTGCACCCTGGTTGGTTAATCGCATTGGCGCTAAAAATGGTCTGATATTCGCCGGAATGGTGATGGCGATGCGTATGATCGCTTCCGGGCTGGTGGAAGGACCGCTACTTATTTCCATTACTAAATTACTTCACGCTGTCGAACTACCGATATTGTTAGTCGCTATTTTTAAATACAACAGTCTGAATTTTGACAAGCGTTTGTCCTCCACGATTTATCTGGTGGGATTCGCCTGCACCAGTTCCATTATTGGCACCGTATTATCCCCGCTGGCAGGCTTTAGCTATGAGAAATTTGGCTTCGCCCAGTCCTATCTAATCATGGGCATTATGGTGTTCTGCACCACGTTCATTTCAATTTTCCTTTTGCGCTCAAATAAGTCTTCATCTGAGCCATCCTTTCTGCAGCAAAATGCTGTGTAATGTACTGAGAGTAAAGACGATGACATCCTTATTAGAACAAGCCGAACAGACGCTTGAAAAAGCACAATCCAGTATTAATCCGCGATGGTATCCACGGTATCACCTCGCTGCTCGCGCAGGCTGGATGAACGACCCTAACGGCCTGGTTTGGTTTGACGGTTGGTACCACGCGTTTTATCAACATCACCCTTATTCTCCTGAATGGGGGCCAATGCACTGGGGACATGCCCGCAGCAAAGATTTGGTGCACTGGGAGCATCTGCCAGTCGCGCTGGCGCCAGAAGGTCCGGCGGATGTGGATGGCTGTTTCTCCGGCTCCGCCGTGGTGGATGGCGATATGCTGGCGCTGATTTATACCGGACATAAATTTCACGGTTCGCCAGACACAGACGACAATCTCTACCAGGTGCAGTGTCTGGCCACCAGTCGTGACGGTATCCATTTTGAGCGGCATGGGATGGTGATTGATACGCCCCCTGGACTGCATCATTTTCGTGACCCGAAGGTATGGCGTGAAGGGGAATGCTGGTACATGGTGGTCGGTTCCCGTGTAGAGAATACGGGGCAAGTGCGTCTGTATAGTTCATCCGATCTCCGCAAATGGCAAGACGAAGGGATATTCGCTGAGGCTGATGAGGGGAAGGGCTATATGTGGGAATGTCCTGATTTCTTTACTCTGGGAGGGAAGCGGATCCTGATGTTTTCTCCGCAAGGGATCGCGGCGAAAGGTTATCACCATCGCAACCTTTTTCAGAGTGGCTATTTACTCGGGGAATGGCGGCCCGGTCAACAATTCACCCATGACGGACAATTCATTGAACTGGACCATGGCCACGACTTTTATGCTCCGCAAAGTTTTCTGACCCCGGATAATCGCCGCATTGTTATCGGTTGGTTGGATATGTGGGAATCACCGATGCCCGAACAGCAGGACGGCTGGGCAGGCATGCTGTCTCTCCCGCGCGAACTGAGCCTTGGTGACGACCATCGGGTGAGGATGAAACCCGCTGACGAAGTCTCTGCGCTGCGTGGCAGCTATTATCCAACGCCTGCTTGTTGCCTGCGGAATCAGAAAGTCCTTATGACGGCTGATGCCGAAGCGGTCGAGGTGCAACTGCTATGGGATCTAAACGCCTCTACAGCGGAACAGTTTGGTATGTCATTAGGGGATGGGCTGAGAATTTACGTCGATAATCAGGCCCAACGTCTGATAGTGGAGCGTCGTTATCCAGAATATTCGCTGGAAGGAACTCGCAGTATTTCGTTGCCAGCAGACGGTGTACTGTCATTACGCATTTTTATCGACCGCTCATCAGTAGAGGTTTTTGTGAATGAGGGTGAGGCATGCTTAAGTAGCCGAATTTATCCTCATCCGGCGCAGCGCGATCTTTCGCTGTTTGCGAATCATGGTGTTGCCTCATTACAGGAAGCCGGATATTGGTCTTTGGAGTAATAATTTAGTCCTGATTCGCCTTACCTCTTACCTAGTGAGCTTTTATTTCTGCCAGTCTTAGGCTGGCATGTTATTGCCTGGAATAATGAGATAATGAAATGGATGAAATATTAATACCTCACTATCGCGTTAGCGCGATAAACATCAAAAAATTTGTTTTAAAACAAAAAATCCTGGCCTGTATGATAACGTCAGTTACGGCATTTCCCGCTATTGCACAGGATAATACCGAACAACCAGCTACCTATATCGGTAGTTATCAAAGCTATTTTTCTGATGAATATGATACGCCACAAGATAATATTGGCCAGCCAACAAAAGGAGGTGAACAATCGACCAATCGCGTCACTGCTCCTCCTGTTACTACAGGGGCAGAAAATAAACTGGCAACTTCGTCGATGCCGACAGCCTCGCATCGAGAAACTGAAAATAAAACAACTGAGGTGAAAAAGAGTAATACTTTAGATAAGTCTGATGATGTCAGCGTGTTGCGTTTAAGACAGGAAGATCCTCCTGTTCACTGGGACAGTATTGGTCGTAATATGGAGGCTGGTGGCCTGCATGGAAACATCAGCACTCAGATAGAAATTGATGATGTTCGTTGGAGTGATAATAAGAAAAATAGCGGGAAATTTAAACTCGCCACCATTCAGGCTTTTTTAAGACATGATGAGTTACCAAACTGGTACTTTGGCTTCTGGAATGCCCGCGAGGATAGCTATAAAGGACAATTTAGTAATCAGGATTACAAAGGCACAAATACGATCAATGAGTTTTTTGTCGGCCATATTTTTGAAACCTGGCGCGGTAATATCGGTACGGAGGTCATGGTTGGTTCGGAAACAGCAACTAAACGTTGGAAAAACAGGTACAAAATCTGGCAGGACCTGCGACTAACCAACAAATGGAGCCTGGCCGGTTACGCCTATGGCGAATATCAGCCGCAGGGTAATGAACCGGGAAATGGCGATCTCGAGCAGTACATTTTTGAAATTGAACCCGCCATTCAATACCGTGTGAATCCCGATCTCGGCCTGTATTTGCGGCCTTATTATTACTATAACCGTCAGGAACGTGAGAGCTGGGGCGACATTGTAGAAGAAGAATGGAAGGTGACGGCTGGACTCTGGCGAAACTGGTATCCTCTGTTAACCTCCCTGTATTTAGGTTTCGGTCAGGACAAAATAGATAACGCCAGCAATGGCAAAGAAGTTTTCTATGACGGTCGTTATAAATTCATTGGTGGCACAATTAGTTATCCAGTTTTTGGTGAAGTTAGATTATATGGTGAGTTCAAAGCACAATTCACGAAAGAAAACGGGCTCTGGACTTCTAGCGGCCATTCGTGGAATCCCTTTACCGTGGTTGGCGTGAATTATAACTTCTGATATTCAGGTGTAACATGAAAAAAATAATATTAGTGGTATCTGCCGCTCTGTTGGCACTTTCGTTTATCAATATGCCAGCCTGGTCGCAGCCTTCTAAAGAAACATTACACAATAAAAGTATTCGCTATATTAATGATTTTTTTCCCCGGGTGGAGGGATCATTTATTGGTGACCCAATGCCTGTCTATAACGATGGTGAATTTGATATTTTTTATCTCAATGATGTGCGCGGCGGTAGCGATTTAGGCGTACATGCTATTCATTTATTATCGAGCACCAATTTATATAACTACCAGAACCATTCTGAAGTGATTCCCTACGTTAACGACGTTGACGATCCTGAACTGCTATTGGGAACCGGCTCGATTATTAAAGTCGGCAATACCTGGCATGCCTGGTATACCGCGCACAATGAAAATGTGTTCCCGGTTGAGTCCATTATGCACGCGACCAGTAAAGATCGTCTTCACTGGGTAAAACACCCGCAGGATACGATTCTGCCAGGTGATAATTATCGCGGTAATGACTTCCGGGATCCTCATGTTGTTTGGGTTGCAGAAAAGAAAGAGTACTGGATGTTAATTACCACGCGTAGCGAGGGGCGCGGTGTCATAGCCCGGTACAGTTCAACCGATTTAAAGAACTGGGAAGACCGTGGTGTATTTTTTGATAATGACACGATTACCAGTAACTCTAACCTCGAATGCCCAACGCTGGTTTTCTTTAACGGACGTTGGTATCTCAGCTTTAGCGACCAATGGCCGCTACGCCTGACCCAGTACCGGGTTGCGGATAATCCGGATGGACCGTGGCGAAAGATGGACAATTATGTGGTTGATGGCTCGGGGTTTTACGCAGGAAAACTTGTACTTAAAAACGATCGCCTGTTTGTTTTTGGTTGGATCCCAACCAAAGCAGGAAGCAGTGACAATGGCAATATTGACTGGGCAGGAAATCTGGTCGCTCATGAGCTCATCGCAGATAAGCAGGGGCAGCTTAGCAGCATCCTTTCACAGGAACTTCAGACGGTCATTAATGATAACCCCGGTCCGGTGACCAGCTTAACAAGCAGTAAAATGATAAAAACAGCCACACAGTTTGGTCCATTACAGTCTGTTGTGTATCCACCTCTGCCCAAACGAGGTGAGTTAAGTGCAACTGTAGATATCCCTTCTGCCGGAATGGTGATGAGTTTTGGTCTGACTGACGACAGAGTAAGCGATGCAAAGCTTAACGTTGTGTTCAATAAGAGCAAAGGCAAGGTCTACTTTTTCAATGCGCCACTCACATCTATTCACCATGCGAATGCGGAATCATGGGTAAATGTTCCTCTGGATGAAAAAATTGAGTTACGTGTGCTGATTCAAAACTCAATTGCTGTTTTTTATATAAATAATAAAGCCGCATTCAGTACCCGAATGTATTCCATGCCGGAGAAACCATGGAGTATCAGTTTGCCACAAAATGATAATTTTCACGCCACATTGAAAATAAAAGAAATAATATAACGAGATATCACTATGAAAAACTATCATGCCCTGTCTGTTATTTTTGTTCTTCTGTTTCCGGCGCTGGCGAATGCGAGCATGAGCATCATGAAGGATGTATCGGGAAAGGTGATTGCTGTGGATCCGTGGTCATATCTGGATGAAGACGTAATGTGGACCTCAACCCGTTCCTCAAATCCTGCTGGCGGTCGTGTTCATGGTCAACTGAAAATGAAATATGCTATCGAGGATAATAACTGGCGTAACAGCCATTTCCATAACGGAAATGATTCACTGACATTTGTACAAGGGGTGATGCGTCATGATGCGTTACCCGGTTGGTATTTGGCATTTTCTGAGGGCCGAACTACCAACTATAACGGGACATGGGAGGATCAAACATACCTCAGCCAAAATCAGTGGACGCAGTTGATTGTTGGCCATGAATATTTCTACAAGCGTCTACGTTATGGTTGGGACGTGATGGGCGGAAGTTCATCACTTGATGACCGTTGGCAGGGGCGCGTCAAGTTCTTTACCGATTTGCGTGTTACGGACAACTTCTCGTTCTTTAACTATCTTTATCAGCAGATTGATCATCGCCGTGATGGCGGTTCCCAAAATGACCGGGATAGACGTTCATTTCAGATTGAACCTGGCGTTCAATACATTATTAACAATACCACTGGAGTCTGGTTTCGCCAGCAATTCGCTTCTGCCATTTTAGACCGTGCGCAATGGGGGGATATTGATGAAAAAAGTTGGACAACATCACTTGGCGTCTGGCACAACTGGGGGAAATTATCCACGACATTTAGCGGTGGATATGGGCATTATAAGAAAAATAATGCGCGGGATGAAGATGGAGAGGTATTCCAGAATACCCGTAACCGCTTTCTTAAATTATCAGCGAATTATCCATTAACCTCTCGTTTTACGGTGTCCGGGGAAATAACCGGCTCGTTAATAAACCAGAGTGGCAGTTGGGTCACTAATGGTGATGCCATAACCACCGACTATAAGCTGATGCTGGATTATAACTTTTAATCGTCACGTTTAAATAAATGCGTTAATTACCATTGAGGAAATGTCATGAATATCTGGACGCTTGGCGATGCGGTGGTTGATCTTTTGCCGCTTTCAGACATGCAATATCAAGCTTGTGCAGGAGGAGCGCCATTCAATGTGGCAATTGGTACTGCGCGTTTACACAGGCAAAGTGGTTTTATTGGTCGGGTTGGTGATGACGACTTTGGCCACTTTCTAAAAAAGACGCTGTCTGATGCAGGCGTCTCAACTGCAAGCCTTCAGGTGGATAATCAGCACAGAACCAGTACGGTGCTGGTCTCGCTGGGTAACGGTGGCGAACGTGGATTTACATTTTTAACCAATCCCTCCGCGGATCAATTTTTAACGTCCGCCGCGCTTCCAGATTTTAGCGACGATATTTTGCACTTCTGTTCTCTGGCTCTGGTGGCTGAAGGTTGCCGTGATACATTGGCTTCTGCCATCGCTCAGGTTAAACAACGGGGCGGATTACTGAGTTTCGATGTAAATTTACGCGAGCAAATGTGGCCCGATAAGGATGAAATGCTCAAAGTGGTACGCCACTATTCTTTACAGGCTGACATTCTTAAGCTTTCAGAAGAAGAGTGGTACTGGATGACCGGTACACACGATTTTGCCCATGCGCTTGACGGCCTTAAGGCGCTCCCTGCACAACTGAAAGTTGTAACCTACGGAGCGCAGGGCGCGATGGTACTTTGGCAGGATAATGTGATCCATTTCAACGGCTATACCGTCGACAGTATTGATACGACTGGGGCGGGGGATGCTTTTGTCGCCGGTTTGCTGGCCTGGCTGGCAGACAACCGGATGCCGGAGTGTGTTGAACAGCTTCGCCAGGCTATTGCCTGGGCCAGTGGCTGCGGTGCGCTCGCGACAACCCGCAAGGGGGCGCTGACCGCACTGCCGGATATCGAAACGCTGAATGCTTTTATTACGCAATGTCATCTACCGGACTACGAAATAAAAGACCTTTAAGCATGATAACGGCGAGCTAAATAATTTTAGCTCTCTGTGATTTTGTGAATGTCCCCGCATCCTCATCGGATGGCGGGGATTTTTACTTTATTTTTGCAGGAAGATTAAACTGTAATACGCTTCAACCCCGCTATCGCTTTTTCGAGGTAGGCGCGTGGACATCCCATGTTCAGGCGAATAAAACCTTTGCCAGCCGAACCAAAGCTATTTCCCATTGAAGGCGCAATACCGGCAACATCAAGCATAACCCCTTTGAGTTGCTCATCATCCAGTCCAAGCGCTTTGCAATCGATCCACAGCAGATACGTACCCTGGGAAGGAACAACCCGAGCCCACGGGAGATATTCATTAATCTGTTGAATAAACCAGCGTCGATTTTCAGCCAGATAATCGAGCAACTCGTCTAACCAGGGCGCGCCATGTTGCCATGCAGCCGTACTTGCCTCGACGGATAGCGCATTGAACACATCCAGCCCATGCGCATCCAGACGGCGTAAAAAGTGTTCACGCAATGCCGGTGCCGGTATCAGAAAATTAGCAATGCGTAGTGTCGACAAACCAAACGTTTTACTGGCGGAGGTGGCAGAGATAACGCGCGAATGCCAGCGCGCTCCCAGATGCAGAACTGAAGTAAATTTTTCCCCTGGCAGTAATAAATCAGCCCATATTTCATCAGACAGCAACGTAACATTATAGGTCTCACATAAGGTGAGTAGCTGTTCCAGCTCCTGGGCAGACCAACAACGGCCAGTTGGGTTATGCGGATTACATAAAATCATCAACGGTGGGCGTTCAGCCCGGAATAACATTTCCAGGTGCACAAAATCCATTTGATAACCCGTAACCGGATCCTCAGATAATGGGTTTTCCAGGAGCTGCCTGCCGTTCAGAGAGATAATTTTGGCGAATGAGCCGTAGTACGGCCCCTGAACGACCACGCCTTCACCGGGTTGACTCAACATTTGCACCAGTAGAGATAACCCCGGAACGACGCCTTCAATACTGCAGACCCACTCCTGCTTAATTTCCAGTTGATGGCGGGTGGAGAACCATGAGTTTAATGAATCAAAGTAACTTTGTGGGCGTTCGCTGTAACCAAAAATGCCGTGCCCGACGCGGAGTGTTAAAGCCTCCTGAACGGCAGGGGGGCAAGTAAAGTCAAAGTCAGAAACCCACATTGGCAACAGTTCATGTGTATCTTCGCCGAAATATCGCGTCATAAAGTCCCATTTCAGCGAACCGGTATTGTGGCGATCGATAACCTTATTAAAATCCATTGCATGCTCTCCCTATTCTGTTGCCGTAATATTTTTATCTGTTCCTGCCGCCGATGGCGCTTTTGCGATACCGATTCCTGTAAAACCATAAATCAAGGCGAAGAAGATTGCGGCATAGCACTGAATCGCCCATGGCAGTAAATCAAGCGTACTCACGCCTAATGTCGTTGCCATATAGACACCGGCAGCGGTCCACGGTAACAGCGGTTCAATGACGGTGCCTGCGTCTTCAATGGTGCGGGATAGATTTTTGGTATCCAGTCCCATACGACGGTATGCGTCTTTAAATAATTCAGCAGGGACCAGAAGCGCGAGTTTGCCGTCGCTTGTCGCACCGGTCACCAGAAGAGTTGTGCCAATGGTTGCCGCAATTAACTGACCGACACTGTGAATGACTGTCAACAGGCGGTTAATAATAATGTTGAGCGCCCCCGTTAACGTTAAAGCACCAGCAAAAGAGAATGCGCAAAATACCAGAAGGATAGTGCTCATCATTGAGAACATTCCGCCACGGTTAAGCAGGCGTGGTACATCCGCAATAATACCCTCGCTCCCTTGCGGGAACATCGTAATATTAAAGCCATCTATAAAGGCATCCAGTCCCTGCTTGATGCTAAGTCCCTGCATGGCAACGCCCAGAATCAGGGCTAATACGCACGCGCTCAGCATTAAAGGAATGACCGGTTTTTTACGAATCGCCCCCCATAAAACGATTACTGGCGGCAAAATCAGAATGATATTGAAGTGGTATAGCGACTCCAGAGCGTTGACAATGTCGGTAACCCGTTGTGGCGTGGCGACCTCGCCGAGCATATTGCTGTGGCCGGCAATAAGATAAACCACGGCGGCAAGCAGAAAGCTGGGAATGGTGGTCCACAATAAGTGCTGGATATGCTCGAAAAGGGTGGTATCTGCAACAATGGCCGCAAAGTTGGTGGAGTCTGACAGCGGAGATATCTTGTCACCGAAGTAAGCGCCAGAAACAACGGCACCTGCCGCTGCTGCCATCGAGACATCCAGTCCGGCGGCAACGCCCATCAATGCTACGCCAACCGTTCCGGCGGAACCCCAGGAGGTTCCGGTACACACCGATACGACGCTGGTCAAAAAGAACGCGGCGATGAGAATGTATTCGGGGCTGATGAGTTTCAGTCCCCAGTACACCATATAAGGGATGGTGCCGCTAAACATCCATGTTCCAATCAGGCCGCCAACGCAGATAAGAATCATAATAACCGGCATTGCTTTGGCGAGTTTATCGACCACCGAATTAATGATGTCTTCCCAGCAATACCCTTGCCACCAGGCCATACCCGCGGCGACTGCAGCAGAACATAGCAACAAAGGCTCAATACGTAGCCCCATGATGCCGTAGCCAATAATTAACAGCAGTAGCATGGCTAAAATAGGGATCACTGCCAGTCCAAATGAGAGTGTTTTTTTCTGATTTTGAGAGGCATTCATTCATGAATCTCCAGTCTGTAAGGTCGTTCAAGAGTAGAGAACACCCTTTAGCCTGACTGTGATCGTTCATTGGCCCTCATGTAAGCGATTACATGAGAGCGTCAAACTTGAAGTCGATCACAATTCAGGGGCTTGACGATTTACGCATTGATTACGGGGGGAAGAACAGAATCGCGGATCACCAGATCCGCAGTAAAGCTATTCACACTGGGACGCTGGGGGGCGCCCTTAAAAAGCTGTATCGCCAAGTGCGAAGCACAGCGCGCCATCCGTTCAACGGGGTAATGCATTGTTGTCAGCGCGGGATAGAGATAGCGCGCCATCACCACATCATCGAACCCAACAATTGAAAGCTGCTGTGGAAGTGTAATTCCTTGTTGATGAAGGATGCGCATAATCCCGGCGGCCATCACATCATTAAACGTCACCGCTGCAGTGAAAGGCATGCCGCAATTTAGCAACTGATGCGCTGCGCGTTCGCCCCCCTCTTCATTGAAGGGGACGCTAATAACCCAGTTTTTGTCTGGCGTAATGCCATATTCGGCCAGCGCCAGCTGATAGCCTTCCAGCCGCTCACGACGATCAATAATCGGTAAATCACTTGTCACGCAGGCAATACAACGGTGTCCTTGTTCCAGTAGATGTAGCGTGGCTGTTTTGGCTGCTTGACTATTTTCCAGCCATACGCAGCGATTGGCCATCCCGGCAATATAGCGATTCACGACGACCATGGCCGGGAAATGAGCGGCATATCGCAACAGTTCTTTTTCGGAGAGCCTACTGGCATGGACCACAATAGCTTCACAGCCTTGGTTGATCAGGAAATCGAGTCCTGATTTTTCCATTCCTTCATCGTGGCCACCGCTGCATACCATCAGCCGAAATTGCTGCTGGCGTGATACTTCTTCCACGCCTCGGGCAAGCCTGGCAAAAAAAGGATCGGCTAGATTGCCGGTCAATAACCCGAGCATGTCCCCGCTGCGTTTCGCTAATGCAATAGCGGCGGCATTGCGATGATAGTTCAGCTCGCGCATGGCTTTTTCAACACGCTCACGCGTCACGGGTTCAACCCATGCAGTTTGATTAATAACGCGTGAAACGGTTGCGGTTGATACTCTTGCTAACTCTGCAACATCCTTTATCGTTGCCATACCGGCTCTTTACCTTTTTGATGCTTGAGAATTTGCTTATCACTGGATTTTATTTGGAAAATTAACTATTGGCTTTTATTTATCATGAGTTCATCTGATGTCTAGATTTGCATCAGTGCCAGTTTAACGGCAAGCCCGGCAAACGCAACAGCAAAGAAACGCAATACCCAACGTTGCACTGCAGCATTAGCAACCACATGCTGGCGTATGCTGGCTGCACTAATTCCATATACGGTAAATACAAAGAAAGTCATAACCATAAATATCAGGCTCATCTCCAGCATCTGAGAAACAGGTGAGATCTCACCTTTAATAACGAACTGTGGTAAGAATGCCAGGAAAAACATGGAGAGTTTGGGGTTGAGTAGATTGATAAGTATCGCCGAGGTTATAACTTGCCTTAAACTCTGTTTTTTAGTTTTACTGGCCATATTCAGATTTTTATTTTCATTAAGCGTTTTCCATGCCATATAAAGCAGATATGCTACTCCCAGATATTTAATTATCTCAAGGGAAATTTCACTGGTATGCAGTATTGCAGCAAGTCCTGTAATAACTGTTAATATGTGCGGAACAATACCCAGTGTGCAACCCAATGCAGCAATTATACTTACGCGTGCACCATCTGAAATGCCCGTGGCGACAGTATAGAGTACGCCAGTCCCTGGAGACGCCACGATAATGAGAGTGGTAAGTAGAAACTCAAGCGTCATAATGAATTTCCCCCACAGACTTTTACTTCGGACTCGATGTAACAGGGCGACTGAGTCTGCGCAGTGAGGTTGGTACGGGAAATAATGCCATCTGCATGAATTATTCCAGTGTAGAGTCGTTCAACATGATTACGAATGATGGGAGGGTAGAATAGTGACATTGGCAAATCTCTCTTCCGGAATGTTTCCAGCAGCATGCCGAGTGTCACGATTGGTGTATTGAACAAAATTGCAGCTTACTTTATCGCTGCAGCATAGGCGCCGGGCGTTATGCCATAAGTACGAACAAAAAGTCTCGTCATATGACTTTGATCTGCAAAACCGGCGGTATAGGACGCATCAGTTAGAGACATTCCTCCAGCGATGAGCTGCCTCGCTTTTTGCAGTCTCCGCTGTATAAGATAAGCATGTGGAGTAAGCCCTGTGACTGTAGAAAAAACACGTAGTAGCTGAAACTGACTCACGCCTCCCAGAGCTGAAAGCTCATGGAGTGATAACGGTAATGAGGGGTCATCATCAATACGTTCCTTTGCCAGAGTAATTGACTTTGGCACACCCTTTTTCTCAATACGCGGGCTTGCGAGTAAGCCTGCCAGTAAAAAGAGCAGGGTTTCTTCCTGTTCAATTTCGCTGTGCCCACCGCGGGAATCCGTCAGAATTCGAAAGAGTGTCGAGAAATGGACTGCAGGCTCACGATTGCGAAATACTGGGCTGGATAGCTCAACGCAGCCAGAGCGACTTTCTGTCAGAATTTGCATGGCGCCGGACAAAACGGTGGGGTCGAAATAGAGCATGCGCCACGACCTGCTTTCTGTTCCCAAAGGTGAGCCATCATGGACTTCACCAGGATTAACGGTGATCACATTTCCCACTACAGCTTCAACCCTACCGCGCCCCCTCATCGAAACCTGAGCTCCGCGATCGATTAAGCCAATACCGAACTGATCATGAGTATGACGCCCAAACCGGAAGGACGTATCGGCAGATACCGCATGGACACCTGCCATCCCACATCGAAGGGTTGCGAAACGTTCTTTCTTCATCGAATTAAGATCGGGGTAATGAGTTATCAGTACATCCTCTGAGTATATCTACTCAGAGGCTAATCTTTGATTTTTTTTAAAACTGAATGATTAACGTCTGTTCGAAGTGTTATTTCGCTCACATACGATATTCAATCATCCCGCTCTTTTTGGCCACCCAGTCATACAGTCGTTGTCCACGCAGATTGGTTTCATGCGTGTGCCAGTATAATCTTGACGCGTGGTTTTTTTGGGCTTGTTGTTGTACATACTCGATAAGCTGTTTACCGATATGTTGACCGCGTACATCTTCGCTAACAAATAGATCTTCGAGATAGCAATAATTTGATTCTGCCCAGGTCGAACGGTGAAAGAGATAATGCACCAGTCCCACTATTTTTCCATCATATTTGGCAACTGCACAATAAACAGGTTCGCCAGGCGTCAGAAAACGCTCCCACGTTAATTTTGTTACTTCATCTGAAATTTTAGTGCGATAAAATGTCTGGTAGTTTTTCCATAAAGGAAGCCAGCTGGCGTAATCTTTTTGTTCTGCACTTTCAATAGCAACGTCATTCATGTTAATCATATATATCCTGATATTTTATACGAATAGTGTGTTAGTATGATGATACTAAGAATTTTATAAATTCTCGTAAAGAGACACTTTCGATATATTGATAGGATCCACTTTTAGTATAAAGGTTAATACAATGAAGAAAAACAATGCGCCTTTATTTCAAGGATTTGTTTTAGGGAAAGGTGCGGTTAAGGAGCAGGTCTACCACATCCTCCGCGATCACATCCTCGAAGGGCGATTGCCGCCAGGAACAAAAATGCCGTCAACCCGGGCGTTGTCCGAGATGATGTCAATTTCACGAAATTCAGTGATTGCCGGTTATGACCGGTTATTAGATGAAGGGTATATTCTGACCCGGAAAGGGTCTGGAACCTATGTTGCGCATCATATTCCGGATCGAAGTATCAGCAATTGCTATCCAATAATGGCGCCGGAGAAAGTCGTCACGCCTGATGAACAGCTAAACAGCCAAAATAATCCTGTGCGCGATTTATGGTCGAATGAGTATGAAGGGCGCGGCATGAACCGTCTATTTGCGGTTGGCGTTGGCTGTACGGATCTCTTCCCGCACGCACTATGGGGCAAATTACTGCAACGGGTCTGGAGACAATCCCGGCACCAATTGGGGGCCCACACTCACCCTGGTGGATACTTTCCTTTGAGAAAAGCGGTTTGTCGCTACATTAAAACAACGCGTGGAGTGAACTGTAACGAAGATCAGATAATCATCGTGAATGGTATTCAACAGGCATTGAACATTACCGCACGAGCATTGCTGTCGGCAGGAAGTGACGTTTGGCTGGACGAGCCGGGCTACAAAGGTGCCCGCGGAGCCTTCTTGTCTGTTGGCGCGATGGTAAGGCCGGTACCGGTAGACAGCGAAGGAATGAATGTCCGCTATGGTATTGAGCATTTCCCTGACGCTAAGCTGGCCTATGTTGTCCCGTCGGATCAATATCCATTAAGTGGAACGTTGAGTTTATGCCGGCGTTTTGAGCTGCTGGAATGGGCGAAGTCGAATCAGGCATGGATATTTGAAGATGACTATAATAGCGAGTTCCGCTATGCCGACCGTTCTTTACAGGCATTGCAGGGATTAGATCATAATCATCGTGTTATTTATGCTGGTACATTTTCGAAAATGATGTATCCAGAATTTCGTTTAGGTTTTTTAGTTGTCCCGCCCGGTTTACAAGAACAGATTATGGTGACGAAATATTTTACAGATCTCGGTACCAGTTATCTTGAGCAGGCCGTGATGGCGAATTTTATTGAGGATGGGCACTATGCCAGTCATGTACGCCGAGTTCGCAAAGCGTGTTATGAAAGAAGAGCTGCGCTGGTCAATGCTATTCAAGAATACCTTGCTGATAAAATGATTGTTCAGCCTTCTGACTCTGGCGTTCATATTGTGTGCTGGCTACAAAACGGATTGACCGGAAATGAAGTCGAGGAAAAAGCCAGGGTACTTGGGATGGGAATATTATCACTGGGCCGTTATTACCAGGGAGATATCACCCGACAGGGGATTTTGATTGGTTTTGCAAATCATCCTGCTGAGGCAATTGTTGATGGGATACGCCGTCTGGCCCAGGTTATTTAAAAAATATTTTATTCAGCTCTTATCATTAATGCTGCAATACGCTTGTGTGGTTCCGTCTAAGATATTATGCCTTTTTTTGTACAATGAAATGCTGTGGATCCGTAAAAAACACGCATTCTGGTTCTTTTGGTCTGGTTAGTTTGATCATACTCTGCGCGGGTTTAGTCCTGTTTTGTCAGAGGTACGGATATGTCGGGCATCTTTAATCAATTCCATCAACCCGTAGGTATGTCTTTGTCAGACTGGAAAGGCGCACCCTTTCCACAGGCTCAGCAAATTACAGGTCGCTATTGTAAGCTTGAACGTATTAATGCCGAACGCCATGCCAAAGAGTTGTATGAAGCGTACTGCGAAGCGAGTGATTTTCGTGACTGGACATATCTGGCGGCAGGGCCTTTTGAAACTTTTGACTCCTTCCTGAACTATGTAAAAAACATGGAAGAACAGACAGATCCGATGCATTTTGCCGTGATTGATTTAGTCACTATGCAACCTGTTGGTACGTTTGCTCTTATGCGTATCGATCCCTCAAATGGTGTGATTGAGGTGGGGCATATTTCTTACTCCGTACGCATGAAACGCACACGAATCTCAACGGAAGTCATCTCATTGCTTTTAAAGTACGTTTTTGCGGATCTGGGCTATCGCCGTTTTGAATGGAAATGCGATGCGCTTAATGCGCCTTCCCGTGGGGCGGCGGAGCGCTTTGGCTTCAGTTTTGAAGGTATATTTCGTCAGGCTGTCGTCGCGAGGGGGCGGAATCGAGATACTGCATGGTACTCAATCATTGACGGTGAGTACCCGACACTCCGACCGGCCTACGATATGTGGCTCGATGAGCATAATTTTGACAACCAGGGACGGCAGATTCAGCGTCTTGGCGAGCTGATGGAAAGGGGATAAAAAAGCTCCCCGAGTAAACCAAGGAGCCAGAAAGCGTAGCGCACGCGCAGTATTATTTCTGCCGCGACTCAAGCCAGACCAGCGCCAGCGTAGAGAGCGCACACATCAGCAGAATGCTGACAAACCAAAACAGATACCACATCTTATAGTCCTCCCGGGTAAATTTCGTGGTTGTGGCGGCGGATCGTTTCTACCTTGATTCGCCCCAGCATCTTGTAATAACTCCAGGCGGTATAAAGCAGCACTATCGGTAGAAAAATCAGCACAATAACCAGCATGATACTGAGCGTCATCTGGCTGGAGGTACTGTCCCATACCGTCAGGCTGGAGAGGGGTTGCACGCTTGAAGGCATCACAAACGGAAACAGGGTGATTCCGGCGGTGAAGATCACGCAGGCCTGGGTCAGGGAAGCGCACAAAAATCCCCATACGGCCCGACGTTGCCCGCAGGCATAGATCGCGAGCATTGGGAAAATCATGCCAGCTAGCGGAATAATCAACAGCAGTGGTGACTGATAAAAGTGCGTCATCCACGCGCCTGGTGAGGTTGTTACCGCTTTTAATAGCGGGTTGGAAGGACCATTAGGATCCTGGTTAAGCAGCACAAAGCCATCAATTCCTGTCCACAACCAGTAACCGGCTAACAGGAAGCAGAGTACTACCAGCATTGCGCTGCGGCGGGTAGCGGACAGCGCGCGTTGGCGAACGATGCCCTCGGTTGTTAACTGGAGCCAAACGCTCCCCTGCAGAATAACCAGCATCAGGCTTAATGCGCCGCACAACAGGGCAAAGGGAGAGAGTAACTGCCAGAAGGTGCCCAGGTATTGCACGTGAAGCTGTGGTGTGAAGATAAAAGGCACACCCAAAAACAGGTTGCCGAACGCAATGCCGAAAATAACAGGCGGAACCAAACTGCCGATAACCAACCCGGTGTCCCATATTCTGCGCCAGTGCGCGTTGGCTATTTTACCGCGATAGTCAAAAGCTAACGGGCGAAAGAAAAGGGCGCATAGCACCAGAATCATCGCCACATAAAACCCCGAAAATGCGGTGGCATAGACCCGCGGCCAGGCGGCGAATAATGCGCCGCCCGCCAGAATGAGCCACACCTGATTACCTTCCCAGTGCGCCCCGACGCTATTGATTAACACCCGACGTTCATCATCGTTGCGCGCGATTAACGGCAACAGGCAGCCGACCCCCATATCAAATCCGTCAGTGACCATAAAGGCCACCAGAATGATGCCAATTAGCAGCCACCAAATGAGCCGCAGCGTTGCATAATCCAACATGATTATCTCCTTTATCCCTGTTGTTGTGCTGGGTGTTGACGTTGCATCGCATCGGGACCAAGACGCGCGTATTTTTGCATCAGGTAGACTTCGGCAATTAAAAACAGGGTGTAAAGCGTGAGGATTAGCCCCATTGAGAAGGCCAGTTGGCCCACGCTCAGCGCGGAGTGGGCGTACCATGTCGGCAAAATATCTTGAATCGCCCATGGCTGACGGCCAAACTCCGTCATAAACCAGCCCGCTTCGATGGCAATCCACGGTAGCGGCAGGCTCCACAGCGTCATACGCAATACCCAGCGATGCTGGTCGATACGCCAGCGTAAGGTCTGTATCAGCGCAATCGCCATCACCAGCAGCAGCAGAGAACCGCATGCAATCATGACGCGAAAACTCCAGAACACGGGGGCCACCTGCGGGATAGCGCCGCGTTGTGCGGCCTGATATTGCGCTGGCATAACGTGGTTCATATCAGGCGCGTAGTTTGCCAACAGGATGCCGTAACCCAGATCATTTTCTACGGCGTGGAAAGCCTTCAACACCTGAGGCGTGCGGTTACCGTTGGCGATTTCCTGCAACAATAACCACGCTTCCCGGCCTCGTTGCAGGCGGGGAAGTGCGTCCGCCATCAGATTTTTTAGTCCCGGAACCGGGGTATCCAACGAGTGGGTTGCCAGGATGCCCAGCAGGGCCGGTATCTTCACAGAAAAGGCGTTACGCTCTTGTTCCTGCTGCGGCCAGGCTATCACATGAAAGGGCGCAGGCGCCGGTTCGGTTTGCCATTCGCCCTCCATTGCCGCCAGTTTTACCGGCTGGAGCTGGGCGACCTCATAGGCTGAACTGTCACCCAGTTGCAGGGTGCCGAGGATAGCCAGCGTGCCGAAAACGGAACCCACCGCGAAGGAGCGCAGGGCAAACTCGCGATTGCGACCACGCAGCAGATACCAGGCGCTGATGGACATCACAAACATGGCGCCCGTGACATAACCGGACATCACGGTATGGACAAATTTCACCTGGCTGACAGGGTTAAAGACCAGTTCGCTAAAACTGCTCATCTCCATACGCAGGGTATCGATATTAAAGTGAGCACCGGTCGGGTATTGCATCCAGCCGTTAGCATTGAGGATCCACAGCGCCGAGATATTGGATCCAAACGCGACCAGCCAGGTCACCAGTAAGTGCTGGTACTTGTTTAAACGCTGCCAGCCGAAGAAGAACAGCCCGACGAAGGTGGATTCAAGAAAGAAAGCCATCAGGGCTTCCATCGCCAGCGGGGCGCCGAAAATATCGCCCACATAGTTGGAATAGAGCGACCAGTTAGTGCCGAACTGAAACTCCATGGTCAGGCCGGTAGCCACGCCGAGCGCAAAGTTAATACCGAATAATTTTCCCCAGAAACGCGTCATGTCGCGGTAGATGGTTTTGCCGGTCACCACGAACAGGGTTTCCATGATGGCCAGCAAAAATATCAGCCCCAGCGTCAGGGGAACAAACAGAAAATGGTACAGCGCGGTCAGCGCAAACTGCCAGCGCGATAAGTCAATGACGTCCCACATGCGAACTCCATCAGGCATTAGAGAGTGAATAGATAAAGAAGAAAACGTTAGACCCGCAGCAGAAAAGTACGCGGGTCTTAAAGAGGGAGTCAGGCAGGCGGGCCGGATGCCAGCCAGGCGCAGACTTCATCCAGGCGCTCGAGCGAGTCGAGCAGATCTTCCGGCGCAGCCAGTACCAGTTCCGGTAATGGGCAGATCTCATAACTCTCTAGCAAAAGCCCTTTCAGGGTATCCAGACAGCGCACATGCCAGACATGGCGCAGCGCCGTGGCGTCGATTTGGCTCTCGCCGTAGCCGATGGTGCGGATCTGAATGTGCCCTTCGCCACACAGATTGGCGAGGAATCGGCGATCCGCATCGCTAACAGGCAGTTGGGTGAGGTTAATGCTATGGGGAAGCGTGGCCGGATCGCGCACGTGCGCCAGCAGTTCCTGGGCCAGCGTCAGGCCATTCATCAACCCATTTATAGGCGGAGGCAGCAGGCTATCGTCCGGCAGCGTATTGATTGTTGCCGCCTGCCACAGCGCCCGTGGCGCGCTACCTGCTTCCAGATGTTCCTGCCATTGCCCCTTGTCATTCTGACAACGCACCCGCCAGATACCGCAGAAAATCGACTCCTGAATCTCGCTCGCCCTGCCGTCAGCATGCTGAATGCGCACGGAAACTTCGCCTTCGCCGAGTAGCGTATTTAAAAACGTGAGATCGTCTGCATTGAGCGTGGATAAATCCCATCCCAGCACATCCTGTTTGGCGGGAATTCTCTGGGTGAGCTGGTGGCGCACATCGGCTAACAATGCCATCACCGCCGGGCTGTGCGGACAGTTTTCCAGTGTTGCCATGCTGGGGTCGCTGTTGACCTGGCAGGTGAGGGGCAAGGGGTTCATGCTGAAGCTGTCATCACCCGGCTGCGTTCCTGGCCCCAGCAGATGAAAAAAGGAATCGCTCATCATGCAGACTCCGGCGGTATACGTTCTTCAACGAGGGGACGCATCAGGTTGAGCAAGTCGGCCCAGGGGTGGATGCCGCTGAGAATGCCGCGCAGCTCACCTTGGGTAAACACCAGGGTAGCCGGAAAACGGAACACGCCAAAGCGATCGCCGATCTCCTCGCTGTGTTCAAGATCCGCCATAGCGATGTGCCAGTCAAACTGGGGAAACTCGCGGAGCAACTCGGCAATCATGACCGGGTTATCGCTGACTTCAGGTGTACGGCGGGGATCGCTGCTGAGCAGGACCACGCCATCACGCACGCGGGTTACCCAGCCATCCAGTTCAGACGCGCTCAGCGGTTGCCAGCCACGCGCCAGCATACGTTGCCATAACGCAGAAAATGGGGTGTCATTTAACATATTGTTTATTCCTCCAGCGTTACGCGATACTGGCGAATACGCACGCCTTCATAGTTTTCCATCGACAGGCAGTCATAGTTCAGGCAACGCGTTTCATCGCTTATCTGTGGCGTAATGCCCCACGCGGCCAGTTGCGTAAGCGCGGCCTGTTCTGCCGCCGGGAGCTGAGCGCGCGCGATGTCGGTCAGGCTGCCGCCATAGTCGTCCAGCTGTACCGGCTGTAGTCCCACCAGAGCGATGTGCGCGGGGAGATGGCCGCGAATATCCGCCAGAGCCAGCACTTCAGAGAAGCTGTTCTGATGCAGACTCATTTTTTTGGCGCTGAGGTAACTCGGGACTTTGTCTCCGGCGTAAGTTTGCAGGGTGCCCGGCGCGAGTCCGTAGTCGATGGCGTCCAGCAGCAGCAAATGGCTGGCCTGTTCAACGTAGCCCAGCAGATTCAGCCCCTGGGTGCCGCCATCGACAATCTCTACCCATTCTGGCCAGTGATAGTGGGCGTACAGGCGCTCCGCGAGGCGAATGCCAAACCCTTCGTCTGCCCACAGCAGGTTGCCTAAGCCCATCACGATGACGTGAGGTTCGCTCATGACGCCTCCTTGTTGCGCTGACGTTTGGCAAATTTGTGGCTACGATAGCCGTTGACCATGGTCGAGATGACGGTATCGTCGGACATGATGTCCTCGCGGATAGCCATGTACACATGACCTATGATGAAGGCGGCGATGAACCACATTCCTAGCCGGTGCCAGCTGTGAATATCGAGAGAGTTGCCGCCGGTCCAGTAGAAAAACTCCGTCACATAGCGGAAGGGAGTGAAAATGGCGTACTGGCTATGCTCGCTGTATAAGGCAAAACCGGTCAGGATCATAAAAACGGAGAGCAGGAAATAGCCAAACATCGCTGCCTGCGCAACGGGGTTATGTCCGATATCCTCTCCTGGTTTCTTTTCCAGAAACAGATACCAGCGCACCACCGAAAACGCCCCCTGCCACCACCTGCGACGCCAGACCGGCACAATAAACAACTCGCGTGAATAACGGTTACCGACAAAGGCCCAGTAAATGCGCATCAGCAGGATCACCGTGAACACCATGGCGGCGGCGAAATGCGCCAGCCGGATGTCGCCCATATAGAACAGATAGGTGGCCTCGCCGCTGACCGATGGCAGCGGTCGGCCAATAAAGTATCCGGTCACCATCAAAACCAACATGCAGCCTACAGTCAGCCAGTGCCACAAGCGGACAGGCGCTTCAAACACATAGTGGCTGACGGTAGTATCACGCGCCTCCCCGACGCGTGGGGATATCTTTCCAGTCATCGTTCCTTTTCCTCAACGCTTAGCGAACCTGGACTGCGATCAGTTCGCTGCCGTCGTCGCCAAGCACGTGGGTTGAACAGGCCAGGCAGGGGTCGAAGCTGTGCAAGGTGCGCAGGATCTCCAGTGGTTGATCCGGTATCGCCATTTGGGTGCCCATCAGCGCCGCCTCGTAAGCGCCAATTTGTCCCTTTGGATCGCGCGGGCTGGCGTTCCAGGTGGTTGGCACCACGCACTGATACAGATCGATTTTCTGGTCGCGAATCGATGCCCAGTGGCCTAATGCTCCGCGCGGCGCCTCGGTAAAACCGATCCCGCGGCAGTGCTGCGGCCAGCTTGCTGGCTCCCATTTTTCGGTATTCGCCGTCGCCAGGTTGCCGTTTTTCAGGTTGGTCATCAGCTTGTCGAAGAAGTATTGCAGCTTGCTCACGGCCCACTGCGCTTCGTGCGCCCGGCACAGAATACGGCCCAGCGTCGACTGCATGCCCGACAGCGGCAGCTTGAGGGCCGACATCATGCGATCCACGGATTCAATCGTCGCGGCATCCCCTTTGTGATAGGCAATCAGCGTGCGCGCCAACGGCCCAACCTCCATGGCGTGTCCCCGCCAGCGCGGGGCTTTGATCCACGAGTAACGTTCCTGCTCGTTGAGCTGCTGGATATTAATATCGCTGCCTTTCACATCGCCGGGGTTATACCAGGGTTCGGTAATGCCTTCGAAGGGGTGGCGGCCCAACTGATCATCCGGGTAACGGTACCAGGCGTGATCGACAAACTCCTGAATTTGCTGCTGATCGGCGAGGTCCACAGGCAATACGTTGTTAAAATCACCGTTAATCACCGCGCCGCCTGGCATCAACAGGCTTTTGTCGCTGAAGTCATTGGCGATGTCCGGGAACGCGCCGTAGCTCAAAACGCATTTATCAGAAAGCCCGGTACCAATCTGGCTCCAGGGTTTATTGAACTGGCCGATAGCCAGCGCGTCAGGCACCATGACGTTGTTAATAAAGTCAGCGGTGCGGGTGATGATCGACTGCACCAGGTTCAGGCGTTCCATATCGACCGCGCCTACTGCGCCACTCTGATCGATATTGATAGCGCACGGCATACCCCCGACAATCCAGTTAGGATGGGGGTTTTTACCGCCAAACACCGTATGGATTTTGATAATCTCGCGTTGAAAGTCGAGCGCTTCCAAATAGTGGGCAAAGCCCATCAGATTAGCCTCTGGCGATAGCTTGTACTGCGGATGGCCCCAATAACCGTTGCGGAAAATCCCCAACTGACCGCCTTCGACAAATTTCTTCAGCCGATTTTGGACGTCAAAGAAGTAGCCTGGTGAGGACATCGGCCAGGCAGAAAGGCTCTGCGCCAGTTGCGATGTGGCGCGCGGATCTGCTTTCAGAGCATTCAACACGTCAATCCAGTCCATTCCGGCTAACTGATAAAAGTGCACCAGATGGTCGTGGCACCACAGCGTGGCCAGCATAATGTTGCGAATGATGTTGGCGTTGTCGGGCACCTTAATGCCAATGGCATCTTCAATGGCGTAGACAGAGGCAAGGGCATGTACGCCGGTGCACACCCCGCAAATTCGTTCGACAAATGCCCATGCGTCGCGCGGGTCGCGACCCTGAAGAATGATCTCCAGTCCGCGGAACATGGTGCCGCAAGAAACCGCGTTGGTGATGATGTTCTGCTCATCAATATTCACTTCGCAACGCATATGACCTTCAATGCGCGTGATGGGATCCACAACCAGACGGCGACCGGCATTGTTTAAGGTATATCCCTGGGTTTGATACGAATGGCTCATGCCTGTTTATCCTCATTGTCTGACGACTGCTGTCTGGTGTCGGCTAATTGCTGTTTGTGGCGGTTGTGTTGGTTGACGGCGCTGGCGACTGCGTGGACGCCGACGCCGGCAGCCACGACGCCAAGCGCGGTGAGGCCCACGGTATCGGCGGTGGAATGCGTTCCCATCTGTGGAATATCAACCACGCGGCTGTAGAACGAGCCGCGATCCCAGAAGCCGTTCTCTGAACATCCCAGACAACCGTGACCGGACTGGATGGGGAAGGACACGCCGCCATTCCAGCGGGTAGTGGAGCAGGCGTTATAGGTGGTTGGCCCTTTACAGCCCATTTTGTACAGGCAATAGCCTTTGCGGGCGGCGTCATCATCCCAGCTTTCGACGAACTCCCCGGCGTCAAAGTGGGCGCGGCGGTAGCATTTGTCGTGAATACGCTGGCCGTAGAACATCAGTGGACGCCCCAGACGGTCGAGTTCCGGCAGACGATCAAAGGTGACCATGTAGGTAATGATGGCGCTCATAACATCAGGAATCGGCGGGCAGCCGGGGACTTTCACGATCGGCTTATCGGTGATCACTTTATCGATCGGGGTTGCCTGGGTGGGGTTAGGCCGGGCAGCCTGCACGCAGCCCCAGGAGGCACAGGTGCCCCAGGCGATAATCGCGCTGGCTCCGGCGGCGGCGCGTTTGAGTTTTTCCACAAAGGGTCTTCCGCCGCTAATGCAGAACATCCCTTGTTCACCTAGCGGAGGATTACCTTCGACGGCCAGAATGTAGCGGCCGTGGTACTGGCGCAGAATGTCTTCAAATACCTCTTCGGCCTGCGTTCCGGCGGCGGCCATCAGCGTGTCGTCGTAATCGAGGGAAATCAGAGAGAGGATGACGTCTTTGGCAAGTGGGTGAGAGGAGCGGATAAATGATTCGGTGCAGCAGGTGCATTCCAGCCCGTGGATCCAGACTACCGGGATCCGGGGTTTGTTCTCCAGCGCCCAGGCAATTCTGGGCGTCATTCCGGCTCCCAACCCCAGCGATGTAGCCGCGAGGCTACAATATTTAAGAAAACTGCGTCGGCTCACTCCCTTCCGGCGCATCGCCTGATAAAAGGTCTCCTCATTATTCGTATTCATAACACGCGTTTCTTCCCCCGTTGAGTTCTGGCGCACGCCGCCAGCGATATCTAAAAAAGCGTATCCGATTAGAGGAGAGAAACAATGCGAAGAGTGTGGTTATGTCCTATAGCGATATATTCGTGACTGTTATCTGTTTTTCACCGACCGGGAATAAAAAAACGCACAGGGGAGACCGCCCTGTGCGTCGGGTTTATCGCGGAAGAACTTAAACCCCAAGGCGATCGCGTAAGCTGTAATAGGCCGCCCCCATGGCGGTAAACGGAATGCGCAGGCTGCGGCCTCCCGGGAACGGGTAGTGTGGCAGGTTGGCGAATGCGTCAAAGCGCTCGGCATCCCCGCGCAGCAGTTCGGAAATCAGGCGTCCAGCCAGATGGGTACAGGTCACGCCGTGACCGCTGTAGCCCTGCATATAGTAAATATTGGTATCAAGACGGCCGAACTGCGGCATGCGTGATAACGTCAACAGGAAATTACCGGTCCAGCGGTAATCAATTTTTACCCCCCGCAATTGCGGGAAGGTCTTCAGCAGATTCGGCATCACCAGGCGTTCAATATCGTTCGGATCGCGTGCGCCGTAGACCACGCCGCCGCCGTACAGCAGGCGGTTATCGCCGGTCAGACGGTAGTAATCCAGCAGGTAGTTACAATCTTCCACACAGTAGTTTTTTGGGATCAGCGAACGCGCCATTTCAGCTGACAATGGTTCGGTGGTTAACACCTGCGTGCCGCACGGCATGCTGCTTTTTGCCAGCGCCGGTTCCAGTTTGTCGCCGAGGTAGGCGTTGCCCGCCACGATCACAAAGCGGGCGGTAACCTGACCTTTTTCCGTGCTGACCACCGCCGGGCTGGTGTGCTGAATGCGGGTGACCGGCGACTGTTCAAAGACGCGTCCGCCGTTCAGACGAATAGCGTTAGCTTCGCCAATTGCCAGATTGAGCGGATGAATATGACCACCGCTATGGTCGAGCAGCGCGCCGACATAACGATCGCTACTGACTTCGCGGCGAATTTCGCTGCTGTCTAACAGTTCAAGCTGCGTGTTGCCGTAGCGTTCCCAGTTCGACTTCTGCTCCTCCAGCGTTTCCATCTGCTTATGGTTCAGCGCCACAAACAGCCCGCCGGGGCGATAGTCACAGTCAATCTGATAGCGTTTAATGCGTTCGCGAATGATATCGCCGCCTTCAAACATCATGCTGCCGAGCATTTTGGCGGCATCCGGGCCGTAACTGCGTTCGATAACATCAATATCGCGACTGTAAGAGTTAACCAACTGGCCGCCGTTGCGTCCGCTGGCCCCAAAACCAATACGCGCGGATTCCAATAGCACCACGTCATAACCCATTTCCGCTAAATGCAGGGCGGAGGAGAGTCCGGTATAGCCACCGCCCACGACACAGACATCACAGCTAACCGATTCGCTAAGGGTGGGAAACGGTTCGTACTGATTGGCGCTTGCGGCGTAATAACTGCTGGTATGTTCAGTCATGATTAAGGCTCCAGGGAGATCCAAATGGTTTTCAGTTCGCTAAATTTTTCCAGGGCATGCAGGGACTTATCGCGCCCGTTGCCGCTTTGCTTATAACCGCCGAACGGCACGGTCATATCACCGTCGTTGTAGTTATTCACGAAGACCGAACCGGCCTTCAGGCGACGACTCATGCGATGGGCGCGCGACAAATCGCGGGTCCAGACCGCGGCACCCAGGCCGTAGTCGCTGTCGTTGGCCAGCGCCAGGGCTTCGGCTTCGCTGCTAAAACGGGTGATGACCAGTACCGGGCCGAAGATCTCATCGCGGCTGACGTGGGCTTGCGGCGCGGTATCGACAAAAATCGTCGGGCCGATAGCCGCCGGATGGACATGGCTGCGGCCATCCAGCGCCAGCGTGCCTTGCGTTTCACCGTCGCGAATAAAGGTGTCCACGGTGTCGGCATGCGCATTGTCGATAAGCGTGCCCATCGTGGTGTCAGGATCCAGCGGGTTGCCCGGCTGCCAGTTTTTCGCCTGCTCTTTCAACAGCGAGATAAATTCGTCGGCAATACTCTCTTCCAGCAGCAGACGCGTACCGGCGATACAGACCTGACCCTGGTTGTAGAAAATGCCTGCCGCGGCAGTGGCGGCGGCTTTCGCTAGATCCGGGCAGTCGGCAAACACGATGTTGGCGCTTTTACCGCCAGCTTCCAGCCAGACGCGTTTCATGTTGCTGTCGCCAGCATCTTTTAGCAGTTGCTTGCCGGTGCGGGTTGAGCCGGTAAAGGTGATCACATCGACATCCGGATGCTGCGACAACGCCTGGCCCGCTTCGTGACCATATCCGCTAACAACGCTGAGAACGCCATCGGGCAAACCCGCTTTTTTAGCCAGCGCCGCAAGGCGAATGGCGGTCAGCGGGGATTTCTCCGAGGGTTTGAGGATCACGCTGTTACCGGCGGCCAGCGCGGGGCCAAGTTTCCAACAGGCCAGTAGCAGGGGAAAGTTCCACGGAACGATAGCCGCGATCACGCCCACTGGTTCGCGCACAATCAGCGCCAGATCGTTTACCGAGGTGGTGGCAACTTCGCCATAGACTTTATCAATAGCTTCGGCGTACCACCGGATGGCGCGCGCCGCACCTGGAATATCATCACGCAGGCTATGGCGAATCGGTTTACCGGTGTCGAGCGTTTCCAGTAGCGCCAGCTCCTCGTGATGCTGCTCCATTAAATCTGCAAGCTTGTGCAGAACCGCCTTGCGCTCAGCGGGTGACGCCTGCGACCAGTCACCGCGTTCAAAGACGGCGCGGGCGGCGGTGACCGCACGATCCACATCCGCTTTTTTGCCGCGGGCGACTTTGGCGAGTGGGCGCTGTCCGGCCGGATCCTGAGTAATAAAGGTTTCGTTATCGGCGGCGGCGCAATATTCGCCGTTAATAAATAGACGGGTTTCCGGCGAATAATGACTGGCTTTCTCACGCCAATATTTAAGGTTCTGAAAGTTCATAGCTACTCCTTTTATATCAATAAGATAAAGTTCGCTGCTGATCTTTTTCAGGCAAAATCAGGCTGCACGATGCCCCAGGGATTTACCCTGTTAATGCGCGTTATTTAAGAAGGCCTGAGAAACTCAGGCCGCTACTTATTAGAATGTGGTGGGAGTGTGGGCACTGATAATGCGGCAGATCCCTGCCGAAGTGTTGCTGAAGCTGTGTGGAATGCCGGTGTTAATGGCATAACTCTGCCCTGCAACAAGATGATACGTTTGACCGTTGATGGTCAAAACCACTTCACCTTCCAGTATTGTGCCAATCTCTTCACCCTGGTGTTTAATTCTCTCCCCGGTTGTCGTGCCTGGCTGATAGGTTTCAAACATCATTGCCAGCGTACGATTCGGATTTCCGTTGTGAACTAACTTCATGGATACTCCCTGACTCCCGATCTCAATCAAATCATCCTGATTGATAACCACCTGCGGTTCGTCAGGCTTTTCCGGTTCCGCGAAGAACTCGGAGAGCGACAGCCCATATACTTTCAATAGCTTTTGCAGCGTACTGATGGCAGGACTGACTTTATCCTGCTCTATGGTGCTGATGGCGCTATGCGTCAACCCAGACAGTTCGGCGGCACGACGCTGCGAAAGACCCAATTGCTGGCGGATCTCTGACAAACGTTTACCCGGCGCCAGGCCGTCATCGCTCATAATTGCATTTCCTTAACAGTAGTGGTCAGAGTCGCTGTTTTTCAGCGAGGTGGTTCTGACAAGCGGTGATAAAACCTTCAAGTAACAAACGCGACAGGGCGTATTCGCTACTGTTCCATTCCGGGTGCCACTGCACGCCGAGCGCGAAAGGATGGTCGTGAACGCTGGCAGCTTCCACTAATCCATCCTGCGATCGTGCTTCCACACGCAGCTGCGGGCCGAGCGTTTTTGCGCCCTGACCATGTAAGGAGTTAACCCAAAACGTGCTGCAACCTGGTATTAATTGCGACAGCAATCCTCCCTGTTGAACCTGGACTTCATGAGATGGGGCGTACTGCTGCTCCACCGGGAGTTCCGCATCTTCACGATGCTCCAGGAACTGCGAGTGATCGCACAGGCGACGATACAGAGTCCCGCCAGTGGCGACAACTAATTCCTGTAAGCCCCGGCAGATGGCGAAAATGGGAATGCGCCTTTCGAGCCCGGCGGTAATTAGCGCCATGCTCAGAAGATCACGCCCCGGATCGGCGTCAGACTCATCGCCATTTTCACCATAGAGGTGCGGCTGCACATTGCTTGGGCTTCCAGGCAGGAAGATACCATCCAGTTTTGGTAACAGCGCGTTCAGTAATTCTGGCTCCGCGAGCGCATGAGGTAACGCTATCGGTAATCCACCGGCATTCAAAACCGCATTCAGGTACTTTTCTTGCAGAGTCTGGGTCTCGTGACCCTTAAGCCTGTTCCTACACATCACTACACCAATAACTGGCTTGTCAAATATATTGCCCATGATCGACCTCACGTTTTGGAATAAATTATTGCCAAACGGTTCCTTGTTGTGCCATTCCGTTCATTATTTTCTCAATCTAGCAGCGTAATAACCTTCTAGCAAACTTAATTTAACATTTGACAAACAAATTGTTTGCATCCAGAGTCGAAGGGTGGACATTATATTTAACAGTCAAATCACAGAAAGCTTACCAGGCCAACGGCGGTGAATCATGGAAACCAATATCGTAGAAGTTGAGAATTTTGTGCAGCATTCTGAAGAGAGGCGAAGTAGCGCGTTTGCGCGCGAAGTGAAGCAATATCTGGAACGCTATCCCAACACGCAGTTTGTCGATGTGCTGTTAACCGACCTGAACGGCTGTTTTCGCGGTAAACGCATTCCCGTGTCGGGATTGTCTAAGTTAGAGAAGGGCTGTTATTTTCCGGCATCGGTGTTCGCGATGGACATTCTGGGCAATGTGGTGGAAGAGGCGGGGTTAGGACAAGAACTTGGCGAGCCTGACAGGACCTGTGTGCCGGTGCTCGGAACGTTAACCCCTTCGGCCGCCGATCCGGAATTTATTGGGCAGATGATGCTGACAATGCTGGATGAAGATGGCGCTCCCTTTGACGTTGAGCCGCGGAACGTTCTCAACCGACTCTGGCAGAAACTTCGCCAGCGCGGTTTGTTCCCCGTCGTAGCGGTAGAGCTGGAGTTCTATTTACTCGATCGCAAGCGCGATCCGGAAGGTTATCTGCAGCCGCCATGCGCGCCGGGAACGGACGATCGTAATACCCAAAGTCAGGTTTACTCTGTTGATAATCTGAACCATTTTGCTGATGTGCTGAACGATATCGACGAACTGGCCCGTCTGCAGTTGATCCCGGCCGACGGTGCGGTGGCCGAAGCATCGCCTGGTCAGTTTGAAATCAATCTTATCCATACCGATAACGTACTCGACGCCTGTGACGATGCGCTGGCGCTGAAGCGGCTGGTGCGGTTGGTGGCGGAAAAACATAAGATGCACGCCACGTTTATGGCAAAGCCTTATGAGGAGCATGCCGGTAGCGGGATGCATATCCACATCAGCATTATGAATAACAAAGGCGAGAACGTGCTGGCCGATGTGAATGGCGATGACTCCGCGTTGCTTAAGCGGGCGCTTGCCGGGATGATTGATCTGATGCCCGCGTCGATGGCGCTGCTGGCGCCAAATGTGAACTCTTATCGTCGCTTCCAACCTGGGATGTACGTCCCGACTCAGGCTTCCTGGGGGCATAACAACCGTACGGTGGCACTGCGCATTCCCTGCGGCGATCGTGATAATCATCGGGTTGAATATCGTGTGGCGGGGGCTGATGCCAACCCTTATCTGGTGATGTCGACCATTCTGGCCGGGATCCTCCATGGTCTGGATAACGAGCTGCCGTTACAGGAAGAGGTGGAAGGCAACGGACTGGAGCAGGAGGGTTTGCCGTTCCCGATCCGTCAGAGCGATGCGCTGTGGGAGTTTATGCAAAACGACAGTCTGCGTGAATTATTGGGTGAGCGTTTTAGCCACGTGTATCACGCCTGTAAAAACGATGAATTAATCCAGTTTGAACGTCTTATCACCGACACCGAAATTGAGTGGATGTTGAAAAACGCCTGACCGTCGTACAGGCCATTGAAAAAGAAGTCGCATCATGCGGGCTGAGCGGAGCCAGCCCGTAAAAATTGCAGGAATACCTGCCATTTCCCGGATGTCGCGTAATGGAGCGCGGGCGACAACGGGTCTTCAGATAACCGACAGAGTTTGTGACGAGGAAATGTGATGATGCCAGTGTTTAAAAACCAGCCCCGCGTGAGCATCCATGGCTCCCGCAGTAAGTACGGACCACACCTTTGCCGTACGACATTGACCCCTTACTTTTGGAGATCCACCCCGACACGACTCAGGTTTGCGCTACCGACATTTCGAACGCAGACCTGGACTCGATGCGGGGAGGATCGCTATGTCGACTAATTCTCCTGTGGACGTTGCAGCCCAGCCGGGCAAAACACAGCTGCGAAAATCCCTGAAGCTGTGGCAGGTGGTGGTGATGGGGTTGGCCTATCTCACGCCGATGACGGTGTTTGACACCTTTGGGATTGTTTCGGGCGTCAGCAATGGCCATGTTCCGGCCTCCTATCTGCTGGCCCTGGCGGGCGTGCTGTTCACCGCCATCAGTTACGGTAAGCTGGTACGCCAGTTTCCGCAGGCCGGTTCGGCCTACACCTACGCGCAAAAAGCCATCAATCCGCATGTGGGGTTTATGGTTGGCTGGTCGTCGCTGCTTGACTACCTTTTCCTGCCGATGATTAACGTCCTGCTGGCGAAAATTTACCTCTCCGCGCTGTTCCCGGAGGTTGCGCCATGGATTTGGGTGGTGATGTTCGTGGCGATCCTCACCGCGGCCAATTTGAAAAGCGTTAATCTGGTGGCGAACTTCAATGCGCTGTTTGTGCTGGTGCAGGTGGCGATAATCGCCGTGTTTATCTTCCTCGTGGTACAAGGGCTGCATAAAGGCGAGGGGGTCGGCACCGTCTGGTCGCTGCAACCATTTATTAGCCAGAATGCGCATTTGATCCCGATTATCACCGGGGCGACCATCGTCTGCTTCTCGTTCCTCGGCTTTGATGCGGTGACGACGCTCTCTGAAGAAACGCCGGATGCGGCGCGTACCATCCCGAAAGCTATTTTCCTCACCGCCCTGTACGGTGGGTTGATCTTCATTGCCGCTTCGTTCTTTATGCAGCTGTTTTTCCCAGATATTAGCCGCTTTAAAGACCCGGATGCGGCGCTGCCGGAGATTGCGCTGTATGTCGGCGGCAAACTGTTCCAGTCCATTTTCCTGTGTACGACTTTTGTGAATACGCTGGCGTCAGGCCTGGCGTCACATGCCAGTGTATCCCGTTTGCTGTACGTGATGGGTCGCGATAACGTCTTCCCGGAGAAGTACTTCGGTTATGTCCATCCGAAATGGCGCACCCCTGCGCTAAACGTCATTATGGTCGGCATTGTGGCGCTGTCGGCCCTGTTTTTTGACCTGGTGACCGCCACGGCGTTGATTAACTTTGGTGCGCTGGTGGCCTTTACGTTCGTCAATTTGTCTGTGTTTAACCACTTCTGGCGTCGTGAAGGGCGTAAACATACCTGGCAGGAGAAATTACACTTTCTGGTATTGCCAATGGTTGGCGCCGCCACGGTTGCCGTACTGTGGGTCAATCTGGAGGTGACATCGCTGACGCTGGGACTGGTATGGGCCGGGTTAGGGTTGGTGTATCTCGCCTGGCTGACCGGACGTTTTCGTAAGCCGCCGCCGCAGTTTGATGCGGCGAAAACCGAACGGGCCTGGGAGTAATGGTCATGTCGTTTTAAGTAGTACCAACGGGGGCGCATCATCAGAATGCGCCCCCGTTCTGAACGTTGACAGCTGTTAACGAGGCTCTAAACACAGGGTTTACATAGTCTTAACCTTAACTAAAGGTAGGTTTTCATTAATGTTGTAACGAGTTTTATATAAAGTTCTTTTGCTTCCTGGTGACGCCCAGCCTGCAAGAGGTCATAGCCCGGTTTGATATAGTCATCCCACATTGATTGGTAGATCGCTTGAGGATTTGCTCTTGCGTCAATTTTTTCAAGGAGCCTGGGGGCAATTTGATAATACTCACCAACCAATTTTTCGCCCTCAGACTGCGTAAGCAGTACGTGGTCACGAAAATGGCGGAAGGATTGCAAAACTTCGCAATCGTCCTCATAACCCATTACGCGACAGGTTGCGGTGGTAAGAAAACAGCTGCTGTCACTGGAGGAGCTGGAATAAGAAGTATGTTCCGTACGCTGGTAAGTCGTGTTGTAGGTATTTTCTCTGCGGGCTTTCGCTTTTGCGGTCTCTTCCAGGCGCATTAGCATTTTTGTTGCACTTTTATCACCAGCACTGACGCTTTTTTGATAATAGGCTCTCGCCAAATCGAGATTTACCGGCTTACCGTCGCCATAGTGGTTCATCCTGCCTAATAAAGTCCAGGCTCTGGCCTGATGGCATTTTTCAAGGATCGCATATGCTTCGGTAAATGATTTTTGTAAGTGCAGCAAACTGCCGTAAATATAGCGATCATCGTCATCCAGAAATACCTCATTATTATCTTGAGTCCCGCGTGTAGTGTGCCAGAGATAATGATAAATACTGAGCGCATTTTTTCTCGCAGGGGTCATTTCCTGTGACGGCGCATATTTGTTGTACTCCATCCTGGCGATCATTTTAAGCGCATCCAGATGCCCTAAGGCTGCAGCAATACGTAAATGAAGATGAGCGTTATCATGGCGATTATCTTTTATAAATTGGCATCCGAAGCGATAATTAGCGCCGGGATGTAGGGCATTAGCCAGATAACGCAGGGTAGTTTCAGCTTCGGCGGAGGATTTTTTATCTATGCAGCGTAATAAAAGGTCGCCGGCAAGGGGCTCGCCCAGCATATAAGCGCGACGAAGGTTTTTTTCGCCTTCGCTGGCGCGGGTTGTGAGTTTCCAGCAGCCAAGCGTATAAAATTCTTCACCTGTCCGGCATGTAATATTTGCGGCATAGCGCTGACCTGCTTCAGCATCGCTTACCTTCAGCGCGGAGCGAAAATGCAGACAGGCACGATAAATAAATTCGTTTTTGCAGCCACTCAGCACACTCAGCTCTGCCAGATGTGCGCTATTCAATGGCATATTGTTGAGTTCATTAATAAAGAGCTCAAGGATGTTCACATAAGGATAACCAGCGAGACGCATATCGCTGGCAAGACGCGTGGCCTTGCTTATTTGCTTCGCGTAACACAAAGAAATAAAACGCTGCTGTGCATATTTCCACTTTCGATCTCGCAGAGTGGAATGAGCATCTTTTCCGGGCAGGGCTGGGGCTTGTTGTTGTTCTACAAGCGTTTCAACTTCTCTGCACTGGCTTAACAGTTGATCCAGACTCTGGCGATAGCGTTGAGCAGCTTCTTCAAGCGCATCACATTGTGTTTTCATTTGTAGCATCATCGTTTCGATAACATCACTGACCTGCGGGTCGGTGTCGTTTTGCACCAGATCAGCATTCGCGTTAACGATAATTTGTTTACTGCGTTTTATCTCGCCTTCGAGCCAAAGCAGTGGTTCGTCGAAAATAGCTTCAAGCTCGCGATAAATGCCGCTGTTAACCGTAGGACGTAGAGAGGTTCGTTCAGGCGGTAGCGTTTCCTGAATGGCTAATTTTGGAAACATGCTTTTTAGTTCAGCGGATTGCCCATCACCAATCGATACCAGATGAATTTGCGCCGTACTTCCGGTTTGTTCAAGTATATTCAGCGTACGTTTTATCAGATATTGCGATCTGGCCGGTAAGACAATAGTGTCAGCAACGTCCAAAAATCCATTGAAATAGAGCGAGTCCGGCGAAGCCCGGTACGGAATGTCGACCAGCGTAACTGCGGGTCCTGCGCCGGGTACTGCGAGTGCAAATGCGGAAATAAAATGATGTAATTCCCCTTTATGCTGTCGTGTTTTTTCGAAGGCATCAAGGATGGCTGATTCGTTCATTGGGCAACGCTTTTGATAAAGCGTGATACCGCCGTGACAGGCATGCGCGTATGTGCGGCTCATCAATGTCGGAATTGTATCATTCGCCCGGTGGAAACGTCGGGATTGAGTAAAAGCAGGCAGCAATGTGTCGCGTTCATGTCCTCTGAAGCCGATGTAACAGATTACATGATGATTAATTAGCTGGGGAAAGCGCAGCAAGACCTGGAGACGATCAAGGGCTTGTTGTTGCGCTAACTGAAGTGCGGCTTTTTCCGGGTAGTTACTGGGTAATAAATGCTGTTCGATAAGTGTATCGCAGGCGGTTTTTAACAGCTTCCATGGGGTGGACCAGGTATCATGTTGCGGATCATCCTGTAGCAAGCTGACCAGCTCATCAAGAAAATGTGGCATCGCTTTATTCATATTTTAATAATTTTTCAATCTGAAGGTTAAAGGCTTTATTCTGACGAGTGAGATCGGCGATCTGCGAGTGGTTCAGGCTGTAGGCTTCGACCAACGATCGGATATATTGTGGCGATTCACTTTTCACAATACCGCGCTTGATTGGTGCGTTGATCTGGTTTAGTGCATCGCGTTTATGTCGATTCATCCGCTGCCATTCGGCCTGCAGACTCAGTAATTCTTGCCTCATATCCTGACGTGCCTGTTGGTCATTACTGGCTTGGATAATAAAATCATGCAGCAGGGTTGCGCCTAAATACTCAGTGTTAAGCGTTGATGAAAAGGCCGTCACGCCGCAATACGCAATTCCGGCATTATCCAGTTGGTCTTTAAATGTATTGATGATGCAGTGTAGATCGTCTGTGGTTTTCCCATCTGCTTTGTTTAATACTACCAGGCAAGGATGGCTTAAATGCAGGGAATGAAGAAAAGTAATGTCACTCTGACCTAATGAGCCATTATCGGCTGTCGCCAGCCAAATAACATAGTCACAATTGCTCAGGTGCTCCCTGGCAATTTTTTCATCAAACAACCGATCTCCCCGGTTTTCTTCATCGTCATTGTTATATCCTGGAGTATCAAGCAGCGCGATATTCGGCCACGGGAAATCTGGCTGCCCAATGACTATTTTTTTGAGAATATCGGAGAAACCCAGCCCGTAGCTATCAAAAAAAACATGGGCAATGCTTTCCAACTCTTCCGCTTCGAGGGGAACTCGCGTTTCATTCGCTGTATAAGCCGTGATGGATGGGCATTCCTGACTAACCAAATAGGTTGCTACCGCCGTCGTTGGGCGCTGGCCTGTTGGAAGGTGGCGTCGACCGGTCAGCGTGTTGATAAATTGCGATTTTCCTGCGCTAAAACGTCCTCCCACGCCGACCAGACACTTGTTTTTAAGCTGCGGAAGTTGCGCTTGTTCGACGAATTTCACGCTTAAGGTACGAAATGCATTGACCAGGTTACGTTCACGTTCATCAGTCAGCGCATCTCGGCTGATAATTTCTGGCAGATACTCTTGTAGGCTGCGTCGTAAATGCGCGAAATGCTTCTGATTTTGCGTGTTGTTAGCATACAGGCGTAGTAGTAGCGCCAATGCGCTATCTTTCTCCAGTATGCTATCGCCTGCAATGTCTGGAGGTATTTCATCTGTGAATAAATCATCAAAATCCACCTCACACCTCCAGATGTGATAATTCGGCACGTAATTCTCGTAGTCGTGTTATCGTTTCGTCATAGTGAGCAATATTACTTTGCTTATCATTGTATTGGGCTGAGAGCTTATCGAGATTACTTTGGATAGACTTGCTGATATCGCCAACAAACATGTCATTTTGCTGATGAAGAGTTCTGATAAAACTAGCCTGTTGTTCATCAAGCGTATGTCTGATTTTCTTGCTTATGCTGTCTAATGCCTTTTCCAGGGCCACTTTTAGCTCGGCAATATCTTCATTCTTAACGCTGGCACCGAATTTATTCACAATACTGTCGATCTCGGCTTGTGGCTCGTAATGGGGAGGAGTGATACGCAGCTTATCAAGGCTTATTTGTAATGGCCCAAGAATAGTTTCTTTACTGAAGGTGACATCTGCCTCGTGGAAGGCTTCAAGTACATGTTTTTTCAACTGTGCCTTTAAGGTATCCAGCGGCGTAAAATGTTCATAGGCGGTAATGATTTCCGCTCCGACGTTGTTAGTATATCGCCGTAACGTATTGATAATATCTGAAATTTCTGCCTGATACTCAGTTACAGACACAATTCGGGTATGGGTTTTCTTCCAGAAGAACATACCGCTGGTTGTGGAGCGATCTTCATCATGGCTCCTACTACTGACATTCAGTTCACGATAATTATCAATAAGTCCAATAATACGTAATTTAAGACGTTCAAACTCCCGGTGCATCTGCAACTCGGCTGTACTGAAATGGACATGAATATCAGCGTCAATTTTCTTAACACTCTGATTTAGCGCATTCATCCCTGACTGTAGGGTTTCCAGATCAACTGACGAAAGCGTCTCTTTATCGCTCAGGGCAGAGGTTTCGAGATTTTTAAGACAGTTGCGAAGTTCGCTTTTTTTACCACGGATCAAATCAATCTGATGTGAGTATTTGATCTGATCTTTTTTCTCCCGACACTGCTCCAGTTCCTGGCGAACTCTTTTTAATCCCGCGACGGAGCGAAAATCCTTCGCTTCATGTGGGGCGTTAGTAAAGCTTGCCAGGTTATCTCGGGTGAGTTGCTCTTCCTCGCTTAAAGGTAACTGTTGTTCCATTTTCCATGCGATACCTTCCAGCAAAGCCGAAACCAGGACCGGTTCCTGAGAGTCAAACCGACCTTTCATGGTGCTGACGACGTTTTGTCGTGTCGCCATAAAGGCATCCTTAAAAAAGGTTTTCTGGCCGCGATGATCCTGAATCGCCAAATCCATTTTACTGGCGATAATGGTGTGATGAAGAATGCCATCATTGACTAATTTATGTTTAATAAGGTCCATATCCTGCTTGGATAGAAATTCTCCCGCATAAGAGAGAATCATGACGCAATCACATTGGCAGAGGAAATTAATCGTTTCCCGACTACGGGATACCACAGGATCGTTCAAGCCTGGCGTATCGATAATTTCGATATCGCGGAGTACGTCATGATTAAGGTTTAACTCAACATGGCGAACGAGTGGGGTTAAACGCCCATGAGATCCGATGTATTCACTGAGTTTTGCCTGGATTTCGCTCAGGTTGTCAAAAGGGATAATCTGCTCTCCCTTTTCCAGTTCGCTGTAAACATCCAGCCCTTCTTTTTCAGCGGTTTTTTTGAGTTCGCGACAAGCGGCTAATTCGGGGGGAAGCTCGTGGATAATACTTTTGCGAACTCTTTCTTCGTTGAAGTGAATGGAGCTGTTTCGCAGATTATTGGCGTGATGAGCACGCGCTTCTGCCAACTTTTTGGCAATCATACTCTCAGCAGTTTCGGCGTCGCTTTCAATATCTTGCCAGTCCTCTGGGGAGTAGAAAACCAGCTTTGCGCATTGTTCCTGGGCATAGCGTAGACGGGTAAGTGAAGCCGTCATCGGTGTCGCTGCTTTCGGTAAAATATTCTGTCCATTGAACAGAAGAGCATTAAGAAATGTAGATTTCCCTGCTTTTACCGAACCCACAATACCGATGCGCAATAGTTTACTGGCTTCGTCTTCAGCAGCGAGGCTGCGGCGCATGTTCGCGAGTATTTGGTTTAGCTGAAAAAGCCCCTCTTCACGCAGAAAGCCTTTGTGAAGTGACAACTGGGTGTAGACGTTTTCCAGCGTTTGCATAAACGCGTGAATATTTTCGCGTGGGGTGAGTTGGTTCATGATTCATCTTCCCTGAAGATATTATGAATGTACAGTTGGTGAGTTTTGCAGTTGTTCTATTTCCCGCATGATATTTCGTACGCCATCAATTTGTGCGGACCAGCTATCTTGCCGGGCAAGCCACTCAGCTTCGTGCTGGCGCTTTTCTTCACGGCAACACTCAAGCGCCCTGCGGCTCTCTTCTATCCGGGTACGCCACTCTTCCTCAAGACTGGCGATCAGTTCCAGCTCAATTTCTGGCAATATATCGGCGAGCGCTTCACGTGCCCGGTGCCGGATTTCAGGGAAGACTTTCTCCAATAAGTTTTGCTTAACAAGTTCTCGCTTACGTTCTTCCGGATCGGAAAAAAACTTAATAATATCCGGTAAGAAAATGATCAATAACTCGACAATAGGGTTGATAACGGAAGTGGTTACTGCAAGGGCTGTGGAGATAAGTTTATACCAGCGACTTCCCTTACTGACGGTTGCCAGGGTTTCCAGAACCAGTACTGCCGTCTGCGAACCATTTTGCAGAATACTGCCAATATCAATGTTGTCACCACCGGTCTCATTTTGCATATTCATGATGATGTCTGAGAGATTGACTTGCAGAGCTTGGTTCAGGGAAGTGCGATAGACATCGCTTATAATCGCTGCCGTACGGGTCTGGAAAATATCCTCTCCCTGGGCAAGGCAGTCATATAATACGTCAAGATTTCTCACCAATGCGTTATGTACATCTCCGCTGACTTTATCCATCGTTTCCTGACGAAGAGTCCCGGAAAGACGGCGTTTCTGGCGAGCCAGAGAGTCGTTCAACTCCTGATAAGCTCGCTCGTACTGATAAATTTGTGCGTCCAGGGCGCTGGGATCCAGCGTGCTGCTTTTGCGCAGCATAACGATATGATCTTTTAGACGAGATGCTGACGACAGAATCTGTCCAGCGAAATGGGTTATTTTAAGATCCTGAACATTTAACTGGAGTAAAGCGTTCTGCAGACGTTCGGCTGTATCTTGATCGTTACGACTTGCTCGCATGACGATCTGCGGCGGACATCCCATGTCGCTAAGTCTGCCTGCTATTTCTTCTTCTACGTTTTCCAACGATTCTGGCGTTGACTTATCGCACTTGGTCAAGACAAGGATTACAGGAACAGGCTGGAGAGCAATTTCATGGAGAACAGCCGCAAGGCTGGCGTGCAGCGTTCCGCTTTCTGCAGAAACGACCACAACGAATGCGGCGCCACGCTCTGCATAGCGATAAAAGGCATCAACGTGACGTTTTATTCCGGAATCGACTCCCGGCATATCTACCGGAATAAGCCCTTGCAAATCACGAAGACGAGAGGAAGGAAAGGTTAAGCAGGCAAACTGATCCTCCTGAGTTGCGTCATTATTTACCTCCTGCGCATTTTGCGGTGCATAGTGTACTTCTCTGACAGTGCCATCAGCCAAAGTAATAATCAAAGACTGCTGTTCGCCATACCGCAGTTCAGTTGCTAATGCTGTGGTCGGTGCCTGGTCAACGGGTAATATATTCTGCCCCAGCCAGAGATTGAGGAGAGATGATTTTCCCGCGCTAAAGATTCCAATTAGCGGCACATAGGCGGAAAAATTCTTGAGTTGATGTAATTGTGAGCATAAATCATTGGGAATTTGAGGTGCGGTAGATTCAAATTCTTTACTTATGCCGATAAGGCGCGTTAACGGTCCTGTCAATGCATCAGACATGTTCAACCTTTCCATTTATCAATAAGCTATAAGCATATTAAAACGAGAATCACCCACTGTCTTCTAATTATAATTATTTCTTTATAATGTCTGTGGCGGCGGGATACTGCAGAAAAATGGATACGAAATTTATAGAAAATTCTGCTACCCAGGTAGCAAAAATATATTTTATCTGGAAAATTTTATGTGTTGCCTTGAAAGTCAGAAATTATCAGTGTAAACGCGGACTGGTGGTATGGATGATATTTTAATGATTGATACTGTTTTACAGACAGGGAAGGCGACTGGCGTACGTCTTTGCCGCCCCCTATGAAGCCTGACGAACGTACATTTTTTCATCACAGAAATAGCTTTCGCATACTTTACCTGACATAAGCGAAATAACATAATAAATAACCCACTTAATATTATTGAGGTTAATGTTAAAATTACTTTGCTATATATTTACTAGCTGAATTATGTCATGCCATTTATGCTAAGGTCGTCATCTGACGGACTTGCAGTAGATTGTGATCTGACCGAATGTTCTGCTGTATTTATTAATGTCGGGATACGCGTGGGCTATAGTAAAGATGGCCGCTATTTCTCATCATTAATCACTGTGAGTGGGGGACGTGAATGAAGAAGATACTGATGTTGGTTGGCGATTATGTCGAAGATTATGAAACGATGGTTCCTTTCCAGGCGTTGCAAATGCTGGGCCATCGTGTTGATGCAGTCTGTCCGGATAAGAGCCAGGGTGACTACGTTCAAACCGCGATTCATGATTTTGATGGGGCGCAAACCTATAGCGAAAAACCGGGACACCGTTTTACGTTGAATGCGAATTTTGCCGAAGCGCGGGCCGTCGATTATGACGCGTTGGTGATCCCCGGCGGGCGTGCTCCGGAATATCTCCGGCTGAACCCGGATGTCATTCAACTGGTACAGGATTTTAACTCGGCGGGTAAACCTATCGCCGCCGTCTGTCATGGTCCTCAATTATTGGCGGCAGCAGGAATATTAGAAAATCGTACCTGTAGCGCCTATCCGGCCTGCGCGCCTGAAGTGCGTTTGAGCGGCGGACATTATGCGGATATCGGCATTGATCAAGCCCACGTCGACGGTAATCTGGTGACTGCGCCAGCCTGGCCCGCGCATCCGCAGTGGCTGGCTAAATTTGTTGAAGTATTAATGCAGTCAGCGGCAAAGTGATGAGAAAGTCGGTATAGCCTCCCGGTTATACCGACCGCACAGCTTACCTCTTCATGAGTGCGAACACGCCCCAACCAATGTATTCTCGGGTGAAGGTGACGTGGCGTCCGGGTGAACTTCTCAGTTGCTCCCTGACTTCCGGTGCAAACTCATCGTTTTGATTAGCTTCCAGCCAGCGGCGCATCGTCAACCATTTTGCCGCCTCGTACCTGTCCCAACCTTCCTGGTCAGCCAGAACCATTTCAACCACGTCATAGCCGAGCGGGTCAAAAGAAGAAATGAGTTCCGCCAGGGAAAGAAAATCGGCGACAGCGGTCGCGCCGCAGGACTGGGCGATTTCCTCCGTTGCGGGCATCTGACGCCAGTACGGTTCACCGATGAGTATGATTCCACCAGGCTTAAGACTCTGCTCCAGTTGTCTGACCGTTCCGGTGACGCCGCCTGCAATCCAGGTTGCGCCCACGCAGGCGGCAATATCGCATTTTTCTTCAGCGACATAGCCCGTTGCATCGGCGTGGACAAAACTCACCTGCTGACTGACGCCCAGTTCTGCTGCACGCAGCGTTGCTTGTTCGCTAAACAGCTGGCTCATATCGATACCGATGCCGAAAATGCCATGATCGCGCGCCCAGGTGCACAACATCTCTCCTGAGCCGCTACCGAGATCCAGAATGCGGGTACCCGGTTCCATGCGCAGCACCTGGCCTAACGTGGCGTATTTCTGCGCGGTGAACGGGTTATGGATGCGATGAGCGCTTTCGCTGATAGTAAAAATTTTGGGGATATCCATCTCTCTCTCCTTAGCGATTATCCAGTTGGGCGCGAACGTTGTTCAGCCCGGTAGTATTGATGCGATAGGGCTGACCATTGACAGATTTGATCAGCTTTTTGGTTCTGAGTTTTTTGAACACGGCGAGGGTGCAGTCGCAGAGCAGTAGTCCTTCGCGGCTGTAGCATTCGACGGAGGTGACGCGGCCTGAGGCGTCGCGGACGTGAACGATACGGCCACCTTTGGCGAGAACGTGTAAGGTACGTTGTTCCTGACGGGATAAATTCATACTGGAAAACCTGTTTAATCATCATGTGCAAAACGTGCAAACACACTGCGGTGTCCGCATTCGATTTCGGCGCATTGATAACCAGTCCGGCCTGAAAAGGTCGGTAAGCTGATTATCTGATGATTACATTCTCCAGCATCAAAGCCTCGGGTTGAGTTGAAAGGTATTTACCTGATGAATCATACCAGCCAGAATCTCCAGAGAAAACTCCTTGTACATAAAATGTGATCTATAACGAGTTATTGCGTTTAGTGACTTTATTAACTGCAAATTTTCGTTATGTGAGACATTTATTAAAGTATTAAATTAATTTGATATTCTGTCTGTGCATAGCGTGATATCTATGGTAACTCAGCATATTGAGCGCATTCAGTACCATGTAATTGATTAGTATGGGTTAATATTCGCGAGATTTTATTTGCCTTTTTGATAAGGTATTTTTTATTATTTTAATAATTTTCTACCGAGTTTGCGATTAATCAATTTTAAGAATTTTCTTAATGTTGCGAGTTGTGTATACTCGGTTCCGCAAGAAGCTCTTCCGTTATCACTAAAACTATAAATCTGTCCTTAACACCCGTATTACCTCTGCCCTGAATCTCTTCTCAGGGCAGAGGTTTTTTTTGCCGGTGCAGGATTTTATTAATCACCAATATATACAAATATTATGGTGGGTAATGTTTAAAATTAATGGTTAGGGAAGTATTATCCATCGATAATAAGGTAATGTCGAATAGTATCATAATGAATCTATTTACCAAGGGACTATATAGTATTTCTTATAATTCACGGTTTTTCAGTATGATAGAAATTTTTGCTATTGATATAATTGTGAGTTTGCTCACGGATTTTAGTGCGCTAAGTGGCTATTTCTAGAGAAGTGCAAACGGTTGCATGTTGCAGTTACAGTATTCGTTCATTAAAAAAATATAGCGATGGTATATCTTAGGCCGGTATGGATGAGTGGAGTCTAAATGATTTCTATTATCTCTTAGGCTTACGAGTACCGTTTATGATTTCTGTTAGCTAAACACCATGGGAAATAGCAGTAAACACGGACAGGGAGTATGATTTTACCCATCAGTAAGGCGTTTTATCACAGGCATAATTTATATTCATTTATATAAATCAACGTCGTAATGTTCATAAAACCAGCGTTCCGGGATGAACGCTGGTTTTATCCAGTTCCCTGTTTTATATCACTCGCGCTGTACGCGAGCCTCCTCTCACAGTATTTCGTCAATAAAATATTAAAGGACCTCCTGGAATGGATATTGTTGAACGTTTTATCAACTACACCAAAATTAATACCACGACTTCAAGAGAAAACGGCGCCAATGGGATAATGCCTTCTTCTGCTGGTCAAATGGTACTGGCAAAACTGCTTGCAGCAGAACTTGAAGCATTAGGAATGGAAAACATTGAGGTCAGGGATACCGCTATCGTAACGGCAACACTTCCCGGGAATACTGATGACACGGTTCCTGTCGTTTCATTCTTTGGACATCTGGATACCAGCGCGGAACAGACTGCGGACACAAATGCACAACGTCTTCACTATAGCGGTGGGGATTTGTGTCTGAACAAAGAGCTGAATATTTTTCTGCGCGAAAGCGAATTCCCGGAACTGAAAAATTATATCGGTGATGATCTGCTCGTCACTGACGGAACCAGTCTGTTAGGGGCTGATGATAAAGCAGCCATCGCCGCAATTATGAACGCATTACAGTATCTGGTGGCACATCCGGAAATCAAACATGGGCCGGTGAAGGTGGGTTTTGTGCCTGATGAAGAGCAAGGATTACGTGGCGCAAAAGCGTTTGATGTTGCGAGCTTCGGCGCTGATTTTGGTTACACCCTGGATTGTTGCGGTATCGGGGAGTTTGTTTATGAGAACTGGAATGCGGGCGATGCGGAAATCATCTTTACCGGCCAGTCTGCGCACCCCATGTCAGCCAAAGGTAAGCTGAAGAACTCGCTGCTGATGGCGCATAAGTTTATTGCGATGCTGCCTGGCGGAGAAGCGCCTGAATATACGGAAGGGCGCGAAGGTTATTACTGGGTTAAGCAGTTGCAGGGTAACAGCGCCCGCACGGTGCTTAAGCTGGATATCCGCGACTTTAGCGAAGAAGGCTATAAGGCGCGTATGGCATTTATCCGTCAGCTTGCCGTCAGTACCTGCGCTCTATGGGGCGAAAATAGCGTGGTCTGTCATTTAGCCGATCGCTATGCGAACGTGTTCAATAGTTTGCAGGGTGATGCTCACTATCCGATTGATATTGCATTACGCGCCTATCAGAAATGTGGGATTACCCCGGCTCCTGTCGCCATGCGCGGCGGATATGATGGTGCGGTTTTATCGCAGAAAGGATTGCCGTGCCCGAATATTTTTACCGGTGCTCATAATTTTCACTCAATCTATGAATATCTGCCGGTGCGTTCACTGCGGGCCGCCAGCGATGTCGTGGTTGCGGTCATTGAGGAAACCTTTGCTGAGTTCACGCAGCGGAGAGCTCAGTCATGATTCAGGTGTTAATTGCCCTGCTGGTTATCGTGGTAGTCGCACGTCTGATCCTGAAAGGTTATCGTGCCGAACCCGTGCTATTTATTGCGGGTTTGGTGCTGATGATTTGCACCGCACTCACCGGGTGGGGTTCCGTACTACCGAAAGGCGTTGCTGGCACGGGGATTTCCTTTCTCGATCCGTTCGAGGTTATGCGCGATCTTTTCAGCACGCGAGCTGCCGATCTTGGCCTGATGATCATGGCGCTGATGGGATTTGCGCACTACATGGATCATATCGGTGCAAATGAGGCGGTGGTGCGTGTCGTCACAAAACCCCTGCGTGCGCTGCGTTCGCCCTATATTCTGCTTTTTTTCTCGTACCTGCTCGCCAGTCTCCTGCAGTTAGCTATTCCTTCCGCCACTGGACTCGCCGTACTGCTGATGGGAACAATGTTCCCCATTATGCTGGGATTAGGGCTTTCCGCTGCCTCTGCTGCCGGGGTAATTGCCACCTCGCTTGGTGTGGCGTACACCCCAACGGCAATCGATGCTATCAGGGGGTCGAAAGCGGTCAATATGGATGTGGTGGAATACGTTGTCTACCACCAGGGACCGGCAGCTCTGGCTACCGTTTTGGTCGTGGGAGTCTGCCATTTTTTCTGGCAGCGCTATTGCGACCGTAAAGCGGGGACCTTACCACGGGAAATCGGTAGCACTGAAGTGACTGACTCAGGGAAAGCGCCTGCTTTTTATGCGCTGCTTCCCATGCTTCCGATACTGATGGCAGTGGGATCCTCCGAAATGTTCGTCAGTGGTATTAACCTGAATATCATTACCATTGTGCTTATTTCAATGGCTATTTGTATGTTGATTGAATGGCTACGGGTGCGAGATTTAAAGGCGGTGTGCGAAGGGTTTAGCCATTTTCTGAAAGGAATGGGTACTGCCTTTACCGGTGTAGTAGGACTGCTGGTAGCGGCGGGTGTTTTTGCTCATGGTATTAAAGTCATTGGTGCGATTGATCAATTAATCCTGATGGCCGAACATGTGGGATTACCGCCATTCGCCATGGCGGTGGTGTTTGCGCTGGTGACGCTTGCGGCGGCTATCATTATGGGATCGGGTAACGCGCCATTTCTGGCATTCGTTGAGCTTATCCCGCAAATCGCTGCCAGTATGGGGGCGAACGCTGTTGCCATGATTCTGCCGATGCAGCAGGCATCGCATATGGGACGGGCCATTTCACCGGTATCTGGCGTGGTGATCGCCGTTTCCAGCGGGGCAAAAATAACCCCATTCGATGTGGTTAAACGCACCGCCGTACCGTTGATTGTCGGCTTTGTTACCCATACGCTAATCATCGGTATTTTCTACTGACAATTGCAGGCACAGACAAACCTCTGGTTCATTGAATCTGGAGGTTTTCTGGTTTGATACGTTGGTGTATTGATTACGGGGGATAATTATTAGTTTTCATCTTTATCGAGCTATTCTTATTATTTGTGGTCAATCTTGTTAACTATAAATGGTTAATAAAAATAATGTGTTCCATGGCTCTTTTTTTACATTGAGATAAATTAATCTGGATCATATTATGCTGATTTTAGTTGTAGTAGGTTTTTAAATTGAGCAGTAACAAATTAAATACAATAATGATTTTTTCTGGGTGGGTTTTAAGTGGTAAAAAATTTAGGAAAAGTGAGTAAATCGAGGCATCATTATCAGGATGAGCTGGAAGCGTTTACCTGGAGCGCATTAGTGGCAATTGGTATCGCAATACAGGATCACAAGATCCACTCTAAAATGTCAGAGCATATTTTTATTATGCATTGGTTGGCTATCGCAAAAAAAAGAAAACTCTTCTCACGAAGTGTTGCCAATGAGCTTCAATGGTTAATTGATGAAGGCAAGAAAAAAAACATTAATGCACAACTAAAATTTAAAATTGAATACTTGTACGCCACCTCAAGTGGTGATGTGACAATGCAAAATGATTATTTTAAATTCACCCACACGATTGAAATATTGAGAAATAATGGATGGCAGAACTTTCTACTCACACCAGAGAAGTGGCGTAACCTGCATGATAAGATTAAAGTGAGAAAGGGTAACTTTATTTTTATGGATGATACCCGACTCCAGGAGTGCTTTGGTGCTCAGGGCGAGATAGTCAAGCCTTTCTGTATCCGGGTGTATGGTGATGTTGAGTTCGCAAAATTAACCTTCATCAAACACCACCTGCCGGTAGAGTTTGTGAAGGATATTTCAAATGAATTTCATCACTTCCAGTTTCTTACTGATAAGTAATGATTAGCACAAGTTATGAACAGAGAATTGTTAAAGCAAAAGTTAGAGATCGCGACCGAATGGATTAGGTTGTCTGATGCCGCTGACAATTTATCTATAACTTTTCGGGGCATTCTCGAGATTGGCGAAAGTTCTTCTGCGCCAGATGACAGCACGCCGCTACTTCGGTTAGAAAATGAAATGGCGACAATTGCTGTTGATTCAATGTCATGGGTAAGGGTGCCGGCAGATCTTCAGGAAAAAGTTACCGTCTATATTCTCTGACGTTTGGCTGCTGCTTTGTTCGTTTTATGCCGGTCAGATACGGCTATCGTGCCCATTCTCAGTGGCGCATGATGTTTAATATAACTGTTTTTTTTCATCCATAAATAATATTAATGTTGGTTTTTTTATAGTGTGATTGTTCCCGGTAATAAAACGGCGATTTGCCGCCATGTATACGACGGTGTACGTAATTTATTATGCTATGTTGAGCCGGGAAACTTTCTCATAATTAACCATTTTTAGGTTAAGGTATTACGTGGCGTGTCGATAACAATTTAGTCAGAGATGATTGTCTAATTGTTATGGAGATGTTCAAATGTTAAAGAATATGAAGGTTAAAACCAGTCTGTTATTATTGCTTTTGGTATTTACCTTTATGCAGTTCCTTTCTAATGGGTTTGAGTTAGTCGATCTCAAAGGAAATCAAAAAAGTACCCTTCTACTGCATAATATAGTAAAGGAACAGGATTCGCTGCATAACGTCGTTGGGGCTGTTTATAAAGTAAGAAGCGTTCTTGATAATATTCAACTGCAAGATATGGCTGCTACCCAACAAACATTGCGACAGGTGCAGGATGAGATCGCTTATGCCAGAAAGCAGTTCGCTATTTTTTGGGATATACCTGGACTGACAGCGGATGATCCCCAGATTGGTAAAATCGTCAGAACTGCTTTTGAGCAACAAATGAATGCTGAACAAAAGTATGTTGATAAATTAAATGAGGCTATTTCTAACGGTAGTCTTGTCGGTACACAAGCAAATGCCAACACTGAGTTGCTGGCTTTGCGAAAAAAGTTTGATAAGGAGATTGAGAACTACTACAAATCAACCATGTTGGTCGGTAAAAATATCGTAGAGCAGACACACGTTCAGTTTAATGCCTCAATACTTAAAATATCCTTACTGCTGGCCGTTACAGTTCTTATCTTTATTCTCTGTAATATCTGGATAAACCGAACAATCATTCGGCCATTAAATATCGTGTCTGAGCATTTTTCACGGATTGGTAAAGGCGATCTGAGTCATCCCGTTAAGGTGCCGGGTAACAATGAAATTGGCTTACTGTGTTTAAATTTACAACACATGCAAAACGGCCTGCGGGAGACTGTCAGTACAATTCGCGATGGCGTTGAGTCTATTAATATCGGAATGCAGGAAATTGCTTCGGGTAATTCAGACTTATCAACCCGAACGGAGCAACAGGCTGCGGCAGTGGTTGAAACGGCGGCCAGTATGGAACAGATTTCCGTAACAACCAAAAATAACACCGATAAATCACATCAGGCTTCTGCCATGACGAGTGAAAGCACGGAAATGGCATTGCGTGGCGAGCGCTTAATGAGCGACATGGTTGAGAAAATTCACCTGATCAGCCGCAACGCGCAAAGCGTGAATGAAATCTCTCATGTGATTGATAGTATTGCTTTCCAGACCAACATTCTTGCTTTAAACGCCGCGGTAGAAGCGGCGCGCGCTGGCGAATCCGGGCGTGGATTTGCCGTTGTAGCGAGTGAAGTCAGAACCCTTGCCCAACGTAGCGCCTCCTCAGCGAAAGAAATTAGCGAACTGGTTGCCAAAGCGGCAATCAGCGTCAAGGAAGGGGTGGAGATAGCTGAAAGCAGTGGGGCTATGATGGCGGACATTGCTAAGGCAATACGCAATATCAATATACTCATGGAAGATATATCCGGCGCATCGGGGGAACAGAGTAGCGGCATCGAGCAGATCCGCGTTGCTGTCACGCAAATGGAGCAAGTCACTCAACAAAACGCGTCTCTGGTTGAGGAAATCGCCGCCACGACAGGCAGTGTGGAAGAGCAGTCGGCAATGCTTTCCCAGGCCGTGGCTGTGTTTCAGGTTGATGAAAAGCCGCAGGAGGGTACGCAGGACAAGCAGTAGAACATGCCATCTCATCAGCTGTAAATTCAGTCTGATGAGATGGCTGGCTGTCAGGAAAAGCGCCTTAATCATATTGATAATAATTCTCATTATTATTGTTGTGTTGCGCAGGGAATGGTAATGTTGCTCCTGGCCATAAACTGTTAATCCCATTTTCTGTGCAGAAGACAGCATGAACAACACCACTCTGAATGCGTCCAGACGCGTAGCCCGTACTTTTTCCGTCAGCGAGTTTATGGATTTTGGTGAACGTTACGGGATCGACTATCGCTTTCCCCAACTGGCACAAAAGCCGGACTTGCCGTCTGCTAGCCCTGTGCTGCAAGGTGAAATTGAGGAGATGACGCTCCCCTGCGGGATGTGCGTGACGCACTCTGATGTACAGGTATTGCAACCCTACGAAACCACCTCCCGCCACAGCAGTCCCCTGTATATGTTGGTGGTACTGGAAGGCTGCGTGGTCCTCTCGCTTAACGGTCAGGAACACGTGGTGCGTTCCGGAATGGCGTTTAGCTCACGCCTGAGCGAGCACCAGACGATGCGCGCCCGCCATCATGCCGACTGCAAACTGCGAACCTTATCTCTCGGTCTGTATCCCGACGGCGCGTGGCGCACGGGGCTGCTCGAATCGTTGATGCGTGAGTGGGAAAGATGCCAGACGCCGACGCTTATCTGGCAGGTGCCGGGATTTTTACTCAGTGGCCTGGAGTATGCGCAGCAGATCACGCTCAGCAATGTATCTCGCCAGTTGATGCTGGAAGGGCTGATATTGCAACTGTTCGGCCATGGCCTCAGCGTGTGCCAGGTCGAGAGCGGCAAACGCCTCGCCGCCAGCGGTGAACAGCAGCGGCTGGAAGTCGTTCGTCGCCTGTTGGAACAGAATCCTGAGAATGACCACACGCTCAATGAACTGGCGCAACGCGCGGCAATGAGTCCCAGTAGTCTGCGTAGCAAGTTTCGCGCAGCCTATGGCTGTTCGGTCTTTGATTACTTGCGCGATTGCCGCCTGGAACGCGCTCGCGGTTATTTACTGGAAGGATACAGCGTACAGCAGGCAGCCTGGATGTCGGGATACCAGCACGCCACCAACTTCTCTACCGCCTTTCGTCGTCGTTACGGTTTTTCGCCAGGCGATATGCTCAAGCTTTGCTAATCCATTTTTGCGTTTTGCGCACGTTGCTGGCAGACAATTTGGCACTGCGCATAGGTAATCTGGCATCCGGCATAGCTATCTCCGTCAGCAAAAAGGTAATAATTCTCACTTACAATTAGAAATGCCTTTGGAGATACTCATGTTCGCGAAGACTCGGTTAGCGCTGCTGGTAGGATGGGTGACCGGCAGCGTGGCTTTTCCTCTGCTGGCGCAGGAAACAACAAAAAACGATACGGTCGTTGTCACCTCGCAAATGCAGAGCGGGGCTACTAAGCTTGCCACGCCGGATATTGAAACCCCGCAATCGGTATCCATCATTACCCGCGAACAGTTTGAAGAGCAGGGTGCAACCAGCGTGCGTCAGGCCGTTAGCTATACGCCGGGGGTATACAGCAACCAGATTGGCGCCTCCAACCGCTTTGACTACATTGTGCTGCGCGGCTTCTCCGATGGCAGCCTGGACAACGTCTATCTCGATGGTCTGAAGATGATGGGCGACACCAACTCACATAGCTCGCTGGTGGTCGATCCGTGGTTCCTTGAAGATATCGAAGTGGTGCGCGGCCCGGCTTCCGTGCTGTACGGGCGTTCTTCTCCGGGGGGGATCGTCGCGTTGACGTCGCGCAAGCCGTCATTTGACGCGGGTGGAGAAGTGAAGCTGTTTGCCGGCAACAATAACCAGCGCGGGGCGGCGTTTGACGTCACCGGGGCACTGGATGATAACGATCGTGTGGCGGCGCGTCTGAGCGGGATGACGCGTTACGCGGACTCACAGTTTGGCCCATTGAAAGAAGAGCGTTACGCGCTGATGCCCAGTCTGACCTGGCGGATCACCGACCAGACGCGTCTGGATCTGATGGCCTATCTGCATCGCGACCCGGAAGGCGGTAGCCACTCCGGTCTGCCTTATGACGGCACCGTGGTTCCGCATTACGGGCAAAAGATCTCCAACACCTTTTACGAAGGTGAGGATGATTACGACAAATACGATCGCCGTGAAAACATGGTGGGCTACAATATTGAGCACATGTTTGATAGCGGCTGGTCGGTGCGGCAAAAGCTGCGCTATCTGCATACCGACGTTGAACTGAACCAGGTGTATGCGGCGGGCTGGTTGAACGAAACCGAGCTTAATCGCGGCTATTCCGGCTCTGATGAAAAAATGTCGGCGATTACGCTGGATAACCAGCTCGACGGCAGCTTTGATACCTGGCAGGTCAACCATCGTCTGCTGGTGGGCATTGATTATCAGGATCGCAGCAACAATACCACCGGCTACTACGGCGCATTCCCGCCAATCGACGCTTTTAACCCGGTGTATGGCGCGAAGCCGGATTATATCGACATGTATGCGCGTGAGAAGCACAAGCTGCGCCAGACGGGCTACTATTTGCAGGATCAGATGTCATGGGATCGTTGGCGTATTACGCTCGGCGGTCGCTACGATCAAGTCAGCGTGTCTAATATTGATAAGATCAACGATATCCGCAGCGATCTGGATAAAAACAACTTTAGTACTCGCGCCGCATTGCTCTACTTGTTCGATAATGGCTTTGCGCCGTACGTGAGTTATTCCACCGCCTTTACGCCAACCAGCTTTGCCGATGAGAACGGCAATCTGCTGGATCCGATGAAAGGCAAGCAGTGGGAAGCGGGGCTGAAATATGAGCCGGAAGGACTTAACAGTCAGTTCAGCGCGTCGGTGTTCCGCATTAATCAAACCAATATCGCCACCAAAGAAGAGCCGACCGATCCGTACCGCTCGATTGGGGAAATTGAATCTGAAGGGGTGGAGCTGGAGGCGATTAGTCAACTTACGGACAGCTTTCGTCTGCAGGCGGCATATACCTACACCGACATCCGCTACAAGAAAAGCAGTCCGGAGGAGCAGGGCAAGCGTGCCGTGTATGCACCACGGAATCAGGCCAGCACCTGGCTGAGCTACGATGTGAAAAGCGGCCTGCTGGATGGTCTGACGCTCGGCTCGGGCGTGCGATATGTCAATGGGATCACCAGCGATCGTCTGAATACGCATACCCTGCCATCCTATACGTTGGTGGATATGGCAATTGGCTACGATTTAACGAATATCGGTATTAAAGGACTGAGTGCCCAGTTGAACGTCAACAACCTGACCGATAAACGCTACGTTGCGGCCTGTAATTCGCTCTCATACTGCTACTTCGGCGCTGAGCGCAGCATTGTCGGCAGCGTATCCTGGAAATTCTGATGCTTTAGCCGGATGCGGCCTTGACGCCTTATCCGGCCTACAACAGAGTGCAAATTGTATGCCTGATAAGCGCATCAGGCATAGTGGATTGCGGCTATTGCGTAAAACCGTTTTGCATACAAATCTGCGCGCTGGTTCTCAGAGTGAAGGCGACTTTGTCTGGGTACTGGCTGTAATAGTTATGCTCTTCTTCCAGCCCTTTCGCCTGCGCCAGACGTACCGTTTCCAGCGAGCAGGTACGGTAGATCAGATCTTTATTCATATTGATCTGCTTCTCGCGCTGTTTGTCCGCAGACAGCGCCAGCCATTTCTCTGACAGCGAGTAATCGTAGACCACCCGATTTCCTTTCGCCTGCACGTTCTCAATGGTAATGAATTCGTCGATTTTCAGTCTCGGTTGCCCACGCATTTTTTTCTTATCTTCTGCGGCGGCATATTGGGCCAGGGTATTAATATCCATGCTGGCTATCTTCTGTTTATAAGTCTCGACATAGGCGGCGGGTTGCTGATAATGCTGAGCGTAAGCGTTTCTTAATTCCCCGTCGCTCATCGTACAACCCGCCAGAAACAGAGGTAATAGCAGTGCCAGTTTTATTTTAGTCATAATGCTGTCCCGTTTATTATTGGATGCAGTCGCCCATAACATAATAAAAAATGAATGATCACAGGTGATAGTTAAGGTTGTATAAACCGGGGCGCGAAGGCACAAGTTCAATAGTCTTAAAATGGCGGAACAGGCGGGAAACCCTGCCAGAATTGGCAGGGTTATTAAAAATTAATGGCCGATCATTTTAGCCTTCGGAATCAGCTGGAAATACATGTGATCGGGCACCGGCGTATCCCAGACATTGGCATAAACCGCATAGCCAATGGTGGCAAAAAGGATACCCAGCACCAGGATAGTCATGACAACGCCTGACAATGCCGTTTGCCGCCATAACGATTTGCCGTTTCCTTGTTCCCCCGCAGGGGTGTGCAGTGAAAAGCTCAGCGTAGAGGCCACCGGGCAGGATTCAACGCAGGTCATACAGCCAGTACATTCCACGGTACGCACCTGAATCAGTCGATCAACCGGGATAGTAGACGGGCAGTTTTTCGCACATTTCCCGCAGTCAATGCAACTGTCCGGATTACGCCGGATTTTAAACGGCGAGAGCAGTGAAAACAGGCCAAGCAGTGCGCCATAAGGGCACAGATAACGGCACCAGGCATTGCGAATAAACAGGCTCAGAACGCTGATAACTACCACGAAAATAAGCGTGGCGGAGCCGATATGACGAAAAAAATCGAGCATCTTCACGTCAATGATCATGCCGTAGGCCGACATCAGAAAGTACTGGATTCCCTGGGCGGGCATCGACAGAGCGATATACAGGAAGAAACCCAACAGCAGATACTTCAGACTGAGCAGTGGGATGTCCAGCCAGCGCGGCAGCGTGAAATTGCGACCCAATACTTTTTTTCCCAGAGTACCAAGCAGTTCGGAAAGCGTGCCAACCGGGCATAGCCACGAACAGAAGGCTTTTTTTAACAACAAGCTAATCAGGATAAACGCAACTAACAGCAGCATGGAGGCGGCATGGATGGGCGGGAGAAAACCGGTCTCCAGCGTGTAGCGGATATTCATCAAACCCGCGATCGGCAGCCACCCCTCAATACCGCCGGGTCTTGGAATATAAACGCTGGTACCGGCAGTTTCAAAATAGCGGACCCAATAATAAAACGTCACGCCAATATAGATATTGCTGGCCAGCAGGAGAAACTGGGTGGCTTTTCGCCAGGTGCTGGCGTTACGCCAGTCATTCCACGGTAGTTTGCCTCCGGTCGTGCCTGGGCGGCGCTGCCAGCGTGTTCTCTTTTTCCCGTTCATGGTTTTACACTATCCCTCATATTTCCCCTCCTGCATTCAGAAGGCGTCATCACCGGGATATGCTAGCGCTATTCAGATTTGGTGTATTTGATTTGCATCTTATTAAGCGGCTGTTATTTTTATGGCACGTATATGCCTGAATAAAAATAACAGCCCGATACTTATCGCAGGTCAGATAAATACCCTTAACGGGGTATTTATTTCTCCGTGGGAAAAAAGGTTATTCCTGAAATATTTCTACGCGGTCACGGCCATTACTTTTCGCCAGGTACAGTGCCCGATCGGCTTTATCAACCAACTGCTTGTAGTCAGGATGGTAGTCATATTCGGCGATGCCAATACTGACGGTGACAGAAAACACTTCTGTTGCTGAGGCCGCCATACGCATCTCGGCAATTTTCATGCGTAGCGTTTCGAGGATAATACTGGCCTGAGACTGATCTGACTCGACAAGCAGAATCATAAATTCTTCACCGCCGTAGCGGAAAACGTAATCGCTGCTGCGAATATGATCATAAATAACCGCCGCGACGTTTTTGAGCGTCATATCACCGGTGTTATGCCCATAGTTGTCGTTAATTTGCTTAAAGTAGTCGATATCCAGCATCGCCAGGGTAAAGGGCTTCCGGGTATGTAACGCCAGCGAGATCTCACGGCGCATAATGGTCGGGATAAAGCGTCGGTTAAGCAATTGAGTCAATGAGTCTTTACCATTTTCCTGCTTCACCAGCGCGTCGAACATTGAGGCGAGCAGGAAATGGATTTTTGCCGAGAGCTGGCGTATATCCTGCAACAAGCTCATCCGTTCAGGTTCTGTCGCCTGATGCTGATGCGACAGCGTGGTTGTCAGGCGGTTGTCGATTTCCGCAATCAGCGACTCCATTTCTTTCAGCAGATTGCTGTTGCCCAGAATGTATTTTCCCTTGTGTGCGAACCACATACCAAAATCAGAATTCGCCAAAAGGACCAGCTCACCGAAAGGCATTCCGGTGGCGATGTTATAGATAAACTGATTTTCCCAGTCGGTAAATGAGCGTATTTGCCGCTCGCGTTCGACGTTAACGTCATCGTAAATGGTCTGCAGGCGATACTGTTCCTGGGTATGCAGTGAGTTTTGATAGCTGGGGGAATAGGAGACGGTCATGGCCTCCAGGGCGGTATCCATTGCCAGACTGCTGAAACAGATGGCATCGCTCAGCAGGGCGGGCGAGTATTCCGCTTTCTTTTTCAGGACCCGATACAATTCATCTTTCAGCTTGCGTGCGCCGCGATTAACCAGATCGATAGGCAGCCCGATGCGGGCATGCACCACGCCAATTTTGCGCTGTTTTGCCAGCAGTTGTGAGAGATCTTCGTTCGCGCTACCAAGTACGCTGCGTAGCCAGTCAAACATACTGCCGCTGAGGCGGGTGCTGACCTGTTCTGTATTGAGGAACAATGCGCTCTCCGCATGGGAGAGCATATAGTCATAAAAAACGCTCACTAAATGGCGGATCTCTTCGTCGCTTAATGATGTCAGGATCGTATGAACTTCAGGGGATGTTTGACGTAACAACGCCTGCCATTCTGTAAGGAGTAATGTGTCGTTTACCGGAGCAACCTGTTCCATCTCACTGCCACTCAAAATGCGATTTAAAAATTCAGGCGGTATTACGGACAATTACGTCACAATGGTCAAGTTAAACTCGCTTAACGATGGCTGACACCTTCATAAATCAGCCTGAGCGCGAAGACGCCGATAATGGCGCCTATCACCCGGCTGGCAACCCTCTGGATTCGACCATACGCACGGCGCACAGCGGGCAAAGAAAACGCCTGACTGAGAAAAATCCGCCAGATAACGGAAGACAAGACAATACCTGCCCAGGCCATTAGCCTCGCCCATGTAGGCGTTTCTGCGCTGAGGGTGACGGAGAAGATACTAATAAAAAACAGAACGGTTTGCGGATTAGACAAATCTGTTAATAACCCGCGGCGGAAAAATACATACCAGGGGGCGGAAATCGGCTGCTGTAACGTTGGCATTTGCGGTGTAGCCTGATGGCGAACACTGTTCCAGGCAAACCACAGCAAATAGGCGCCGCCGACAATTTTAATCAGTGAAAATATCTCTTCACATTGGGTAATGAGCGTCGCCATGCCAAAGAGCCCGAGGCCGGAGTAGAACGCATCGCCTAAGGCCACACCCAGACCGGTCATCACCCCTGCGCGTCGTCCTGACGCCAGACTGGTTTGCACCACCACGAACAGGTTCGCGCCAGGATTAAAAAAGGTTAAAACAAACAGGCTGATGGTGAGTACGACGGCGTGTAAAGGTTCCATAGACAACGATTCCATTAGTGAGAGCGGGCCAGGGGCATGCTTAGACTGCTAACACTATAATTTTAGCGCGCTCGTCATTCTGCGTATTTACTCACACTGTATTGTGAAATGAGCTCAAATTTGCAAATAGCTTCTACGCCTGGTTTCTGCAACCCAGCTGCGCCGGATAATGCTGCGGCGTGGGATCTTCTGTTATACACGATGCGCAAAATATCTTTATATTTCCGCCTGCTCTGGATCTTTTTAGCGGCCTGAACTACTTATTAATCATCCTTGACTCGCATGGCGAATGTTCAGGGGGCGATGATGGCATATATAACAAAACCTGGAGCTTTTATATGAAAACTGGAATTAAAGTACTTATTGGTGCGTTAGCTTTTGTTGTGTCCAACGCGTATGCCGCGGAATTTATGACAAAACTTGAGTTTGAAAAGGTTGAGTCGCAGTACACAAAAATCGGTGATATTTCAACGAGTAACGAAGTTTCTGTTGCAGACGCTAAAGAAGAACTGCTGAAGAAAGCCGAAGAGAAAGGTGCCGATGTGGTGGTATTAACCTCCGGCCAAACGGACAATAAAATCCACGGTACAGCCAATATTTACAAGAAAAAATAATGCGCAGTACTGAAAGATAACATACCCGCCAGTCATTGCACTGGCGGGNAATGTAGTTCTGCTGATACCGAGATATTGCGCCGCCGCGGTTTTATCGCCATTGAATTGCGCCAGCACCTGCTGCGGCGTCAGTGATGAAGTGACCTGCGGCGGGGCAGCAACCGCGGCCAGTTCAGGTAACAGCTGCTGTAGAAATTGTTCGTTCAGCTCCGGCTGTGGTTCGACGCTTAAAAACAGCGCCAGACGCTCCATCATATTGCGCAACTCGCGGATATTTCCCGGCCAGCCATAGTTCAGCAACGTATGCTGGCTCAGGGCTAATCCCTTACGCACCGCGTCAGAAAACGGCGCGTCCAGTTCCGCCAGCGACTGTTTTAAAAAGCCTTCCGCCAGCGGCAGAATATCGGGCAACCGCTCGCGTAGCGGCGGCAGTTTGAGGCGCAGAATGCTCAGGCGGTAAAACAGATCGGTACGAAATTCTCCCTGTTTCATCTCTTGTTCCAGGTTGCAGTGCGTGGCGCTAATCACCCGTACATCGACAGGAATCGGCTGATGTCCCCCGACCCGGGTGACCTCTTTTTCTTCCAGCACGCGCAATAACCGGGTTTGTAACGGTAGCGGCATTTCGCCTATCTCATCAAGAAACAGCGTCCCGCCGTGGGCAATTTCGAACAGGCCCGCGCGTCCTCCCCGGCGGGAGCCGGTAAACGCGCCATCTTCATAGCCGAACAGCTCCGCTTCCAGCAATGATTCGGTGATGGCTCCGCAGTTGACGGCAACAAACGGTGGCGAAGGTTTTCCGCGCCGATTCTCCTGACGCGTAAAATACTCACGATGAATAGCCTGCGCCGCCAGCTCTTTACCTGTGCCGGTTTCCCCTTGAATCAGCACCGGCGCACGCGAACGGGCGTAGAGCATAATGGTGTGCCGCACCTGCTCCATTTGCGCAGAATGACCGCGTATATCCCCCAGCGCATAGCGGGTGCGCAGCGTGTCGCCGGAGGCGTATTGCCCGTTTCTGCGCAGCGTCAGACGGGTCATATCCAGTGCGTCGACAAACGCCTGGCGCACGGTGGCCGCCGAATAGATAAAAATGCCGGTCATACCCGCTTCTTCCGCCAGGTCGGTAATCAACCCCGCGCCGACCACCGCCTGGGTACCGTTGGCCTTCAGCTCGTTGATTTGTCCACGGGCATCTTCTTCGGTGATATAGCTGCGCTGTTCAAGCTGCAAATTGAAGGTCTTTTGAAAGGCGATTAGCGCGGGGATGGTTTCCTGATAGGTAATGACGCCAATCGATGATGTCAGTTTTCCCGCTTTCGCCAGCGCCTGTAGTACGTCAAACCCGCTGGGTTTAATCAGGATCACTGGGATCGATAAACGGCTTTTCAGATACGCGCCGTTGGAGCCTGCCGCAATGATGGCATCGCAACGCTCAGTGGCCAGCTTCTTACGGATATAAGCCACCGCTTTTTCGAAACCCAGCTGAATAGGGGTGATGGTCGCCAGGTGGTCGAACTCCAGACTGATGTCGCGAAACAGTTCGAACAGGCGCGTGACCGAAACCGTCCAGATAACTGGTTTGTCGTCGTTCACCCGCGGCGGAAGATGCGTATCAGCCATAAGTAACCCAAAAAGTAAGGAACCGAGTATAAGGGTTTAGTTGTGTTTCATAAATGTTGCAATGAAACGTTCAAGTCGGTTTCATGAAACGATAGCTGACACGCTTTTGTGCAATAAAAATACAGGTTCTAAATATAATCATCTGTTTTAAAAAGTAAAAATGGAATTTGAATAAAAGTTTTGGTCTTTGGCATACCCCTTGCTTTAGGTAAATCAACGAATGATAACAAGTTGATAACAAGAGGACGGGATATGTCTCTACACTCTCCAGGGCTGGCGTTTCGCGCCGCGCTCAGCAAAGAAAACCCATTACAAATCGTCGGCACCATCAACGCCAATCACGCTCTGCTGGCTCAGCGTGCCGGGTATCAGGCGATTTATCTCTCTGGCGGCGGCGTTGCGGCGGGGTCGTTGGGTCTGCCGGATCTCGGTATTTCTACCCTTGATGATGTACTGACCGATATTCGTCGTATCACTGATGTTTGCCCGCTGCCATTGCTGGTGGATGCGGATATTGGTTTTGGATCGTCGGCGTTCAACGTGGCGCGTACCGTGAAGTCGATGATTAAAGCCGGTGCCGCCGCGCTGCATATTGAAGATCAGATCGGCGCCAAGCGTTGCGGGCATCGTCCGAACAAGGCGATCGTCTCAAAAGAAGAGATGGTCGACAGGATCCGCGCCGCCGTGGATGCGCGTACCGATCCCAACTTTGTGATTATGGCGCGCACCGATGCGTTGGCGGTGGAGGGGTTAGAAGCGGCCATCGATCGTGCCCAGGCATACGTTGAAGCGGGGGCCGACATGCTGTTCCCGGAAGCCATTACCGAGCTGGCGATGTACCGCCAGTTTGCCGATGCGGTGCAGGTACCGATCCTCGCTAACATTACCGAATTTGGCGCCACGCCGCTGTTTACTACCGATGAACTGCGTAGCGCGAACGTCGCCATGGCCCTGTATCCGCTGTCTGCCTTCCGCGCCATGAACCGTGCGGCTGAACGGGTCTACAACGTGCTGCGCCAGGAAGGTACGCAAAAGAGCGTGATCGACATTATGCAGACGCGCAACGAACTGTACGAAAGCATCAATTACTACCAGTTCGAAGAGAAACTCGACGCGCTGTACACAAAAAAGTAACCGTCGTAGGCCGGATAAGGCGAAGCCGCCATCCGGCAATGCCGGATGGCACTGCGTTTATCCGGCCTGCGTAGCTACTCGCACACCCTCAGCACCCTACATATTATAAAAATGACGAGGACAACATGAGCGACACAACAATCCTGCAAAACAACACGCATGTCATTAAACCTAAAAAATCGGTTGCGCTGTCAGGCATCGCCGCCGGAAATACCGCGTTATGCACCGTGGGTAAAAGCGGTAACGACCTGCATTATCGCGGCTACGATATTCTCGACCTGGCGCAACAGTGCGAATTTGAAGAAGTTGCGCACCTGCTGATCCACGGGAAATTACCTACCCGCGACGAACTCACCGCCTATAAAAGCAAACTCAAAGCGCTGCGCGGCTTACCCGCAAACGTGCGTACCGTGCTGGAAGCGCTGCCTGCCGCATCCCACCCGATGGATGTGATGCGCACCGGCGTCTCCGCGCTGGGGTGTACATTGCCGGAAAAAGAGGGGCATACCGTTTCCGGCGCGCGCGATATTGCAGACAAGCTGCTGGCGTCGCTCAGCTCTATTCTTCTGTACTGGTATCACTACAGCCATAACGGCGAGCGCATTCAGCCGGAAACGGACGATGATTCCATTGGCGGTCACTTCCTGCATCTGCTGCATGGCGAAAAACCGTCGCAAAGCTGGGAAAAGGCGATGCATATTTCGCTGGTGCTGTATGCCGAGCACGAATTTAACGCATCCACTTTCACCAGTCGTGTGATTGCTGGAACCGGCTCCGATATGTATTCCGCGATTATCGGCGCGATTGGCGCGCTGCGTGGGCCGAAACATGGCGGGGCGAATGAAGTGTCGCTGGAGATCCAGCAGCGTTATGAAACGCCGGATGAAGCCGAAGCGGATATCCGCAAACGCGTGGAAAACAAAGAAGTGGTGATTGGCTTTGGTCACCCGGTTTACACCATTGCCGACCCGCGTCATCAGGTGATTAAACGCGTGGCGAAGCAGCTTTCTCAGGAAGGCGGTTCGCTGAAAATGTACAACATCGCCGACCGTCTGGAAGAGGTGATGTGGGAAACGAAAAAGATGTTCCCCAACCTCGACTGGTTCTCGGCGGTCTCCTACAACATGATGGGCGTCCCGACCGAAATGTTCACTCCGCTGTTTGTTATCGCCCGCGTTACCGGCTGGGCGGCGCACATCATCGAACAGCGCCAGGACAACAAAATTATCCGTCCTTCCGCCAACTACACCGGCCCGGAAGATCGCGTATTTGTGCCGATCGAAAAGCGTTGCTAATTAAAACCTCTAAATATAAAAACAGGAGTTGTACCCTATGTCCGCACATATTTCGAACGTTCGCCCAGACTTTGACCGTGAAATCGTTGATATCGTTGATTACGTTATGAATTACGAGATCACCTCAAAGGTGGCGTACGACACCGCGCATTATTGCCTGCTCGACACCCTTGGCTGTGGCCTGGAAGCGCTGGAATATCCGGCCTGTAAAAAACTGTTAGGGCCGGTGGTGCCGGGGACCGTGGTGCCGAACGGCGTTCGCGTACCGGGCACCCAGTTCCAGCTTGACCCGGTGCAGGCGGCGTTTAACATCGGCGCGATGATCCGCTGGCTGGACTTCAACGACACCTGGCTGGCCGCGGAATGGGGCCATCCTTCCGATAACCTCGGCGGTATTCTGGCCACGGCTGACTGGTTGTCACGCAACGCGGTAGCGGCGGGGAAAGCGCCGTTGACCATGAAAAAAGTGCTGACCGGGATGATCAAAGCCCATGAAATTCAGGGCTGTATCGCGCTGGAAAACTCCTTTAACCGCGTTGGTTTGGATCACGTTCTGTTGGTAAAAGTCGCCTCCACGGCGGTGGTCGCGGAGATGCTTGGGCTGAGCCGGGATGAAATCCTCAACGCCGTTTCGCTGGCGTGGGTCGACGGCCAGTCGCTGCGTACCTATCGTCATGCGCCAAATACCGGCACGCGTAAATCCTGGGCGGCAGGCGATGCGACCTCCCGCGCGGTACGTCTGGCGTTGATGGCAAAAACGGGCGAGATGGGATATCCGTCTGCGCTGACGGCGAAAACCTGGGGCTTTTATGACGTCTCCTTCAAAGGGGAATCGTTCCGCTTCCAGCGTCCGTACGGCTCTTACGTGATGGAAAACGTGCTGTTTAAAATCTCCTTCCCGGCCGAGTTCCACTCGCAGACCGCGGTAGAAGCGGCAATGACGCTGTATGAACAACTGCAGGCCGCGGGTAAAACGGCGGCTGATATCGAAAAAGTGACCATTCGCACCCACGAAGCCTGTATCCGCATCATCGATAAAAAAGGCCCGTTGGATAACCCGGCGGATCGCGATCACTGCATCCAGTATATGGTCGCCATTCAGCTGCTGTTTGGGCGTTTAACCGCGGCAGATTACGAAGACGGCGTGGCGCAGGACAAACGTATTGATGCCCTGCGCGAGAAGATCACCTGCTTCGAAGATCCGGCCTTTACTGCCGATTATCACGACCCGGAAAAACGTGCCATTGCTAACGCCATCACTCTCGAGTTCACCGATGGTTCACGTTTTGAAGAAGTGGTGGTGGAGTACCCAATCGGTCATGCGCGCCGTCGTCACGACGGTATGCCGAAGCTGGTCGAGAAGTTCAAAATCAACCTGGCGCGTCAGTTCCCGACCCGTCAGCAGCAGCGCATTCTGGATGTCTCCCTGGACAGAGCCCGCCTGGAGCAGATGCCGGTCAATGAGTATATGGACCTTTATGTAATCTAAACCTGCGTGCGGCAAGGCGTAAGTTCAACAGGAGAGCATTATGTCTTATAGCGAGTTTTATCAACGTTCGATTACGCAACCGGAGTCATTCTGGGCCGAGCAGGCCCAGCGTATTGACTGGCAGCAGCCGTATACGCAGGTGCTGGATCACAGCAACCCGCCGTTTGCCCGCTGGTTTTGCGGCGGCAAGACCAATTTGTGTCATAACGCCATCGACCGCTGGGTGGAGAAACAGCCTGAGGCGCTGGCGCTGATTGCGGTGTCATCGGAAACCGAAGAAGAGCGTACCTTTACCTTTCGTCAGCTGTACGACGAAGTGAATGTGGCGGCGGCAATGTTGCTGTCTCTGGGCGTACAGCGCGGCGACAGGGTATTGGTTTATATGCCGATGATCGCCGAGGCGCACATTACGCTGCTGGCCTGCGCGCGCATTGGGGCGATCCATTCGGTGGTGTTCGGTGGCTTTGCCTCGCACAGCGTGGCGGCACGCATCGACGACGCCCAACCGGTGATTATCGTTTCGGCGGATGCCGGCGCGCGCGGGGGCAAGATCCTGCCGTATAAAAAGCTGCTCGATGATGCAATCAGTCAGGCGCAGCACCAGCCGCGTCATGTGGTATTGGTCGATCGTGGTTTGGCGAAAATGGCGCGGGTAGAGGGGCGCGACCTCGACTTTGCCGCGCTGCGCCAACAGCATCTTGGCGCGCGGGTGCCGGTGACGTGGCTGGAATCGAATGAAACCTCCTGCATTCTCTATACCTCCGGGACAACCGGTAAACCGAAGGGCGTCCAGCGCGACGTTGGCGGCTATGCGGTCGCGCTGGCAACCACGATGGACACCATTTTCGGCGGTAAAGCGGGCGGCGTGTTCTTCTGCGCGTCGGACATCGGCTGGGTGGTTGGGCATTCGTATATCGTGTATGCCCCATTGCTGGCGGGGATGGCGACGGTGGTGTACGAAGGGCTGCCAACGTACCCGGACTGCGGCGTGTGGTGGAAGATTGTTGAGAAGTATCAGGTTAGCCGGATGTTCTCCGCGCCAACGGCGATACGCGTACTGAAGAAATTCCCGACCGCGCAGATCCGCAATCACGATCTCTCCTCGCTGGAGGTGCTGTATCTGGCCGGGGAACCGCTGGACGAACCGACCGCCAGTTGGGTAACGGAAACGCTGGGCGTCCCGGTTATCGACAACTACTGGCAGACCGAATCCGGCTGGCCAATTATGGCGATCGCGCGTGGGCTGGACGACAGGCCTTCGCGGTTGGGCAGCCCTGGCGTGCCGATGTACGGCTATAACGTGCAGTTGCTCAATGAGGTGACCGGTGAACCCTGTGCAGCGAATGAGAAGGGGATGCTGGTCATTGAAGGGCCGCTGCCGCCAGGGTGTATTCAGACCATCTGGGGCGATGACGCGCGGTTCGTAAATACCTACTGGTCGCTGTTTTCTCGTCAGGTATACGCCACTTTTGACTGGGGCATTCGCGATGCCGACGGCTACTACTTCATCCTCGGCCGTACGGATGACGTTATTAACGTTGCCGGACACCGACTGGGTACGCGTGAGATAGAGGAGAGTATTTCCAGCTATCCAAACGTCGCAGAAGTGGCGGTGGTCGGCGTGAAAGATGCTTTGAAAGGGCAGGTGGCGGTTGCATTTGTTATTCCGAAACAGAGCGACAGCCTTGAAGATCGCGACATCGCGCATTCGGAAGAGAAGGCGATTATGGCGCTGGTGGACAGTCAGATTGGTAACTTTGGCCGTCCGGCACACGTCTGGTTTGTGTCACAGTTGCCGAAAACGCGCTCCGGTAAAATGCTCAGGCGGACGATTCAGGCAATCTGTGAAGGCCGCGATCCCGGCGATCTGACGACCATTGACGATCCGGCGTCGCTGCAGCAAATTCGCCAGGCGATCGAGGAGTAGCCGTTATTAATTGGCCCGGTGGCGCGATGCTTACCGGGCCTGGTTTCTAATCGACTTTCTTATACGGTCCGTGATAGTAATCAAACGGCGCATAGACCGTATCCGCCACAAAAGACAGCGGCACATCGATAAATAACAGCGCTAAATCGAAATAGTTATAATCGTAAGCGCCTGGATTTTTTAGTTTATCAATGTCGTGGTGCGTACCCACATAATAGGTATTCGAATCCTCGCCTTCCGTGCGTGCATTAATGCTGCCACATCCTGAAAGTAATGCGCTGACCAACAACGTCATTACCGCAACCGTCTTTCTGCTCATTCCTGTGACCTGGGTTTTACCGTCTCGTTTACCATAGCAGGTTAAAAGCGGCTTTTTGTCCGCAGAACTTAAACCCCCAGGTCAGGACTCATAGAGTGAGGATTGCACGTTATAGGCCGGATAAACCACGTGAGTGGTGCATCCGGCAAAGAGGCTTTTACAGCGCGACGCTTTCGCGACGACGCAGCAGGAAAAATAAGGGCAGGTCATAACCTGCCCATTATTATGTTTAACCCCAGATAACCTGGTAGTGATAACGTCCGGCACTCAACAAAAACTCCGGAGACACGGAAGGACTCCATGAATCATCGCCGCCGACACCCATATGGAAGCCATCAATATTGAGCCAGGTACCCGCCTCCGGTTGCAGCAGGTGACGGTGGCTGGTTTCCATCAGTTGCTGTTGGCTAAAGCGGTTGATGCTGAACAGGAAGTCGCCACGCCATTGATGTGTGCCGTAGTGCAGTTCGCGCGTGCCGCAGCGCAGACCGTTTTCGCTCGGGAAAACATACGGGGTGTACATCTCATCGAGTGACAGATCCCAACGGTCAAAACAGGCGGCGCTCAGGCGATCCGGGTAGTTCTCATGTGGACCGAGACCTAACCAATTCACTCGCTCGGCGACCTGCGACAGCTGGCAGCTCAGGCCAATACGCGCCGGATGCGGCGTGCCGCTGGCGACGTCGACATCCACCGTTATCTGCATCTCGCCATGACCGTTGATACGATACGATTTACGGCTGATAAACAGTGTTTCATCCTGATACTGCCAGGCATGCGCGGTGGTGATCAGCACACTGTTTGCCAGCGTTTCGGCTTCGCATAACAACAGCAGCGGCTCTACGCGGTAATGGCCTGCGGCCTTCCAACGTTCAACCCAGGCATTAGGATCGATGCGGGATGACTCGCTGACGCCGATATCGTTGTCCAGCGGCGCGCGGGTGAACTGGTCGGTCAGTGGGGATAACAACTGGGCGATATCATCAAGCCAGTATTGTGTCAGCAGGCCAGACCGACGGTCGAATTGCCAACGCTTGTTGTCGTTCTCAGCAGTAAAGCTGTTTTCGCTAACGTTGAGCTGTGGTGCGTTGCGGACAGTTGGCTGCCGCACCATGCTGAGTTTCTCTTCCAGCTTCCACTGCTGCCAGGCGCTGATATGTCCGGCGTCTGACCAGGCGGTGGCGCGAGGCTGTTCCACGCGCACCGTCAGCCACAGTTGGCCTGCGGTTTCCGGCATCGGGCAATTTGGCAGGGTAATCACCTGGCGGCCCTGCGGGGCAATATCCAGAACGATTTGTCCGGCGGCCAGCAGGTTGCCGTCCTGGGCAATCGACCAGTGCAGAACTTCGTTATCGCTGCGGCGGAACAGATATTCGCTGGTCACTTCAATCTGGCGTTCAGCGCCCGGCAGTAACGTAAACTGGAAAAACTGCTGTTCATGTTTGGCCTCGTATAACGCCGGATGCGGGGTGCGATCGGCGAACACCAGTCCGTTCATGCAGAACTGACGATCGTTAGGCGTGTCGCCAAAGTCGCCACCGTAGGCTGACCATGCCTTACCGTTCTCATCATATTTAATCAGCGACTGATCCACCCAGTCCCAGACAAACCCGCCCTGCAGGCGCGGATACTGACGAAATGCCTGCCAGTATTTGGCGAAGCCGCCGAAACTATTGCCCATCGCATGGGCATATTCACAGAGAATGAGTGGACGCTGCTCACCGGGCATCGACAGCCACTTTTTAATCGACCATTTAGGTACCGCCGGGAAGGGCTGATCCTGATCGACGCGGGCGTACATCGGGCAAATAATGTCGGTCGCCGCGGTATTCGCGCCGCCGCCTTCGTACTGTACCGGGCGTGACGGGTCTTCTGATTTTATCCAGCGATACAGCGCGTCGTGATTGACGCCATGACCGGATTCATTGCCCAGCGACCAGATGATAATGCTCGGATGGTTGCGATCGCGCAGCACCATGCGCGTCACGCGCTGGCTCATGGCAGGCAACCATGTGGGATCGTCGCTCAGGCGATTCATTGGCACCATGCCGTGGGTTTCGATATTGGCTTCGTCGACCACGTACAGGCCGTAGCGATCGCACAAGGTGTACCACAACGGATGGTTCGGGTAATGGGAGCAACGCACGGCGTTAAAGTTGTTCTGCTTCATCAGCAGAATATCCTGCACCATCGTCGCCTCATCCATCACCTGACCGTTGACCGGATGGTGCTCATGACGGTTGGTGCCGCGAATCAACAGCGGTTTACCGTTTAACAGTAGCAGGCCGTTTTTGATATCAATCTGACGAAAGCCGACGTCACAGGCTTCTGCTTCAATCAGCACTCCATTCGCGGTATGTAACTGCACAACGGCACGGTACAGATTGGGCGTTTCGGCACTCCATAGCGCTGGCTTTTCGACGTTCAGCCGCAGGGTAACCCGGTCATGATAAGCGCCGCGCTCATCAATAATCTCGCTGCCGAGTGGGGAGGTCGTTTCGTCAGTGAGCGTTTCACCTCCCCACAATTGCAGGGAAACGCGTAAATCTTCGCTCGCGTTGCCTGCCACTTTGACTTCCGCTTCCAGCACGGCACGGTTGAAGTCATCGTTAAAACGGGTATTAATGCGCAGGTCGCTGATTTGCGTGGTGGGCTTATGCAGCAAAGATATGTCGCGAAAGATACCGCTCATGCGCCACATATCCTGGTCTTCCAGATAGCTGCCGTCGCTCCATCGTAGCACCATCACGGCCAGGCGGTTTTCGCCGCGCAGCAGATAATCGCTCAGATCGAATTCAGAGGGCAGACGGCTGTCCTGACCGTAGCCGACCCAGCGACCGTTGCACCACAGATGAAAGGCGGAATTGACGCCGTCAAAAATAATGCGCGTCTGACCTTCATCTAACCACGCGTCTTCGATATTAAATGTGAGCGAGTAACATCCCGTTGGATTCTGTGCCGGAACGTACGGCGGATTAACCGGAATCGGGTAGGTGACGTTGGTATAAATTGGCGCGTCGTAACCGTCCATCTGCCAGTTAGAGGGGACGTTGATAGTGTCAGCCTGTGGCAGATCGCTTGTCAGCCAGCTTTCCGGCACAGCCTCCGGCGCGGGAAACCACGCGAATTGCCACTGGCCATTCAGCGAACGTAACTGGGCTGAGCGCTGATTAGTTCGCGCATCATCTGCTGAGCGCCAGCTACAGAAAGGTGGGTGCGCCTCCAGGCGGTTGAGCTGCGTGACACCGGGATTTTCCCAGTCGCGGCGGGCCAGAACAGCGGAGAGTGAATCTGGGTTCAGGTTCATAACGGTATCCTGTTTGAATTTGTTATTCGCTCACAATTTCAATCAAAATACGGATAAGCGTTCCCAACTGTAAAGGATGGGGCGTGTAATGAGTGAACTGACTCACACAATTGTTATGCGTTCACATTTTAGGTGTGAGCTGAGAGACTTGCCTCGCCAACTGGATGAGTGAATCCGCCAGCGCCTGGGGAGAGGTGGTTTGCGTATCGGGAGGCAGAACCGTTTTGCGCTTAACCAGAGTTACGGGCAGCAGTTGGTTGCCCACAGTTGATTCGCCATGGGGAAGTTGCAGCAGCCTGTCGACGCTGGTTTCGCCTAATAACGGAAAATCCTGCCTGATGGTAGTCAGCGGTGGAATGTAGCAGGCGCTGTCTTCGGTGTCATCGTAGCCGATCACCGAGATATCCATCGCCACCCGCAGGCCGAACTCGCTGATTGCCCGCATCGCGCCCAGCGCCATTTGATCGTTAGCAACCAGCATAGCGGTGGGGAGATTACCGCTATTGAGCATATGCAGTGTTTGTTGAAAACCGGACATGGCGCTCCAGTCGCCTTCCAGCTCCGCGACGGGTTGCAACTGGTAGTACGCCAGATATTTATGCCATCCCGCATGGCGAAGCCTTGCCGAAACCGAAGTGCGCGGCCCGCTCAGCAGGGCGATACGCTGATGTCTGTGCTGTACCAGATGTTCAACGCCAAGGCGTGCGCCGTCATCATGGGAGAAAATCACGCTGTTAATTGGCGTCTGGTCAGAGACATCGAGAAACAGCACCGGCACTGTAGCGCAGGCGGCAGCTACGGCAATGGCGTCTTCTTCATCCAACGGATAGTTAATGATCAGCCCGGTTACGCGTTGGGAAAGCAGGTTGTGGACCGCGGCTTTGCATGCTTCAACGCCGCTGCGCTCGACCATGGCGATCACCACGCTGGCACCGGACTGATCGGCGCGGGATTTTATGGCGGCAACGATTTGTGAAGGGGCGTGCAGGGCAAGGTTCGCCGTCACGACGCCAATCAGCGACGTCTGTTTACCTGCCAGCTGCTGTGCGACGCGGTTAGGGATGTAGTTGAGTTCCGCCATCGCGGCCTCAACTTTCTGTCGGGTTTTTGCAGAAACGTGGCTGGCCTGATTTACGACGCGCGAGACGGTCTGGTAAGAGACTCCTGCATGGTCTGCCACATCGTATAGCGTTACCGGTTTCACGTTTATCACCCCTGTCATGATGTTTTCTACGCGCTATGATGCCACAGCGGGACGGTTTTGGGGGATTTGCGCATTGGTTCTGCGAGGCGCATTCCAGGGTTGCGTCTCTGGCGCCGGAGGATTTATCGTCGTGATTATTAACAGAATAAAAAAGTGAGGAGATGGTGAGCGACGTTGCGGCAAATAACATTCTGTCCATCTACAGGCGTCATGCGGATGCCTTTGCCAGCCAGCGCTCTCGTGCACTGTTTGAAAAAAGCTGGCTGGACAAATTCATCTCGGTTATGGGCGGGCAGGGCAGCATTGTGGATATTGGCTGCGGGAACGGTCAGCCGATTGCCGGGTATTTTATCCAGCAAGGTTTTCAGCTCACAGGGATCGATGGTTCCGCAGCGATGTTGGCGCGGGCCCGGCAATCCTTTCCCGCGCAGCGCTGGCTGGAGCAGGATATGCGTGAACTGGCACTCGACGAAACCTTTGCCGGCCTGATTGCGTGGGACAGTTTTTTCCATTTAACCCAGCAAGACCAACGAAAGATGTTCCCAATTTTTGACCGGCTTAGCCATCCCGGCAGCGCGCTGATGTTTACCAGCGGTACCGGGAATGGCATTGCTATGGGGCAATTTGAAGGCGAGCCGCTATTTCACGCCAGCCTTGCACCTGATGAATATCGCGCATTGCTCTCAGCGCACGGCTTTACGGTGATTGAAATGGTGATGGAAGATCCGGAATGCGCAGGGCACACGGTGTGGCTGGCGAAAAAAAGCTAAACGCCGCGAAAGGTTTTGCGCCATTCGGCGGGGCTGACGCCGAAATGAGATTTAAAATGCTGACGCCAGGTGACAGGCGACTGAAAACCGACCTGTTCGGCGATGCGTTCAACGGGCAACTGACTGGACTCCAGTAGCGCCTGGCTGCGGCGAAGACGCTCGACAATCAACCACTCTGCCACGCTCGACCCGGTGGCTTTCATAAAGTGACGGGTTAACGTGCGACGGCTCATCATCACCCGCTGCGCCAGCGCATCGAGACTATGCTGTTCGTGGATATGCAGGCGTAAATAATCAAGCAGCGCATTGATGCGCTGATCCTGGGTGTTTTTCGCCACTGGCTGTTCGATAAATTGGGCCTGACCACCTTCGCGATGCGGCGGCACAATCATCCGCCGCGCAATCTGATTCGCTACCGTGCTGCCAAAACGTTGGCGGATCACGTACAAACAGCAATCCAGCGCGGCGGCAGTGCCTGCGGAGGTAATAATACCGTCGTCATCCACATACAGAGCGTTGATATCCAGACGCGCCGCCGGGAAGCGGGCCTGGAAATCCTGCTCGAACTCCCAGTGCGTGGCCGCCCGTTTGCCATCCAGCAGACCGGCATAGCCGAGGACAAATGCGCCCAGACACAGCCCGACCATTTGCGCGCCGTTTTGCCGCGCACGGTTGAGCGCATCAAGCAACCCCTGCGGCGGGCGATGTGAGGTCGTGCCCCAGTAAGGGATCACCACGATGTCGGCTGCCTCCACCGCTTCATAGCCATAAGCTGCGTTAATCGAGAAACCGTCCTTCGAGGAAACAATACCGGGCTGTTCGGCGCACAATTGCACGTCGAAGCGCTTTTTCGCCGCCACTTTGTCACTGAAAATGATGCACGGCACCGAGAAGTGAAACGGGCTGAAATCTTCCACGGCGACAATAGCGACGGTAAGTGGCTGCATACGATTCCTCTGCGGATATTAAAACGTCAGGGTTTCACCATCTTCCGGCACGTTGACGCATTGCGCAATCTGGTTGTCGCTGGCGTATGCTTTCAGCGCGGCGCGGGTCAACAAACAGTGGTTTATCGCCTCCATATGCGTGGCCACAATTTGTGCATTGGGAAGCGTGAAGTGGGTTTTTAGTACATCTTCTGCGCCCATAATAATTGGGCCAAAACCGATGACGTGGGCAAAACCTGCGTTCAAAATCACCACATCCGGCTGGAAAGTCAGCATGTTGGCTTCCACTTCGTCACGCCAGATAGTGTCCCCAACCAGATACAGCGTTTTTTCCGCCGGATGCTGAAAGATAACCCCGCAGGCATCGCCTAAACGTTCCGCCATTTGCGGGATGGCGTAAGCGCGATCTGAGCCATGCTGGCCGCCTGTTTTACGCAGGGTGATGTCGCCCAGCGTGGTATTGTGTGTCAGTACATTAAGTTGGGTGAAACCCTGATCTCGCAGCACCTGCGCATCCTGCTCATTTTGCACGTAAATCGGTTTGTCTTTCGGCACGACGCGTGCGGCAACCTCATCCCAGTGATCTTCATGCAGATGCGTCACGATCAGGGCATCGACGTTAAGCAGATTATCAATATTAACAGGCAGATCGACGGTCGGATTGCGGATCTCCGCACGTGCCGTTCCGGCAAAGCCCGGATAAGCACCTTTTGCCGCCAGCATTGGATCGATTAGAAAGGTTTTGCCACCAAAGGTGATGCACTGCGTGGCGTTGCGGATTTGCGTGATGTTCATGGTGATTGCTCCACGTGTTGGGTCAGTGGTGTCATCGTAGAGTGTTGTGCATAAGTTGAATGTGGGCAAATGGGCGAGTAGCGATGGGATCGGGCCAATTACAGAGGCCGATAATGTAATTAGATTTAAGGTAATTGAATATTTACTTTATAGCTCTCGGGTTAATTCGTTGCTATTGTACCGACCTGAATAAAATACAAATATATACCCGTCATACTTCAAGTTGCATGCTCGTTGGCTTTCCTCGCTCACCCAGTCACTTACTTGAGTAAGCTCCTGGGGATTCTCTGCGTCGCCGCCTTCCTGCAACTCGAATTATTTAGGGTATATAAATAAAGATTAATTAAATGCGAAGCGGCTTCAAAAAGTATATTGGTTAAATGCAATATATTGCAGCCAATAAAACAGATCGCGAACTATGAAATAAGAATGCTATCATTCACATCAGACGCGGCAGACAACTGCTGGCACAGGCATTCACCCCGGAGCACCTCATGAACAACGACATTCCGCTAAAATATTATGATATCGCCGACGAGTACGCGACCGAAGCCGCAAAGCCGGTAAGCGATGCCGAACGCGACGCGCTGGCGCACTACTTTCAGCAACTGATCACCCGTTTAATGAACAATGAAGAAATTAGCGAAGAAGCGCAGCAGGAGATGGCAACCGTGGCCGGTGTCGACGCGCAGCGTATCGACGATATCGCAGAGTTCCTCAATCGCTGGGGTAACGAGTAGCCAAAGACGTGGTCTGTGTTTTACACTGCGCGCAAATTCAGTAGATATACTCTGCGAGTATTAGATTTAATCAGGTGGAAACAGCAATGAACGGAACAATCACAACGTGGTTTAAAGATAAAGGCTTTGGATTTATCAAAGATGAAAATGGCGAAAACCGCTATTTTCATGTGATTAAGGTTGCTAATCCTGAGCTGATCAAGAAAGACGCGGCGGTAACCTTTGAACCGACCACCAACAACAAAGGTCTGTCTGCCTATGCGGTGAAGGTCATACCAGACAGTAAATACATCTATATCGCTGGCGAACGTCTGAAGCTCACGGCGATCAAGTCGTACCTGGTATACAGCGAAGAAGTCCCTGTCGAGACCCGTATTGATAAAGAAAATGCGGTGCTGTCTGTCGGCGTGCTGATGAACAGTATCCGGCCGAAATCAGAGGTGAAGCCAGGTGAAATGCGTAAACTGAAAAAACTGGCTATCACCACTTTCCAGGGCACGACGCTGATTTTCTCCGAAGATGAAATCGACATCGAGGCGACAGTGAAACTGCTTAAGGTCTGAAGCTCTTCAGACTGATAAGTGCCGCAACTCTGCTATCCATTGCCCCATGCGGATGTTGTTGCTCTGAGCGCTGAGGATGTTAGAAACCGCTCGCTCAGAGCAGAAAACGTTATTCAATAGCTGAAGCCGTTGCTGGCTCCGCGTCCTTATTATTGCTGAGGTCCAATTAGTTAGGATAAAAACAAAAGAAGCAGGACGGAGTCTGGTAATAATCTATTCATAATGTTAATTATTGATTAAATAAAAGTAGCATCTCATGAAGTTGGGGTATTTTTATTTCTCATAGACGAGAATTTACACATCATGATATAATATGGTGGAGAAAACTCGCGGTTTATTAATCTGCGCGTAATGTAAATAAATTTTCGGGGAGTGCATTCCAGTGGGACGTAAATGGGCCAATATTGTTGGTAAAAAAACGGCTAAAGACGGTGCAACGTCTAAAGTATATTCAAAATTCGGTGTGGAAATCTATGCTGCTGCTAAACAAGGTGATCCAGACCCAGAATTAAACACTGCTTTAAAATTCGTTATTGAACGTGCGAAACAAGCCCAGGTTCCCAAGCACGTTATTGATAAAGCGATTGATAAAGCCAAAGGTGGCAGCGACGAAACGTTCATGCAAGGGCGTTATGAAGGCTTTGGTCCAAGTGGTTCCATGATTATCGCTGAAACCCTGACTTCAAACGTTAACCGCACAATTGCTAATATTCGTTCAATCTTCAATAAAAAAGGCGGGAATATCGGGGCGGCAGGTTCTGTCAGCTACATGTTTGACAATACTGGTGTGATCGTATTTAAAGGCACTGATCCTGACCACATTTTTGAAACTTTGCTTGAAGCTGAAGTCGATGTTCGTGATGTCACCGAAGATGAAGGCAATATCATTATTTATACTGAGTCTACCGACCTTCATAAAGGCATTGCAGCGTTAAAAGCAGCGGGAATTACAGAGTTCTCAACAACAGAATTAGAAATGATTGCTCAATCAGAAATTGAACTGTCGGCAGAAGATTTAGAAATCTTTGCAGGGCTTGTTGATGCCCTTGAAGATGACGATGATGTTCAAAAAGTATATCATAACGTTGCAAATCTCTAATTCTAAATTAAAGAAATCTGTCATTGTGGCAGATTTTTTTAACGAATAGATTTGTTATAAAAAGTATATCTGGCCAGACAGTACGGCAGAAAAAAGTAAATATCTGCTGGCTCAATTTTGGCTCTGTCTCGCCAGCCACTGACCGACGATAGGCCATAATTTCTCCGCACTTCGCGTCCGAAAAAAGCCCATGTGTCCCACGGAAGAAAGACCAAAATCTGCGTGCCGAATTTCGCGATGTTCGATTTTTGCGTTTTGCACTGGCTCCATCAGGGATGCAATGGCTTCAGGGTTAGCCCACGGATCGTCATCAAAACCCATCACCAGTAAAGGTAAGGTTATCTTACTTGCCCGTTGACGTGCATCCCAGTCTGGATCGTCGTAGAAATAACCCGGCATTGCGCTCCAGCGTCCCCACTGAAGCATCACGGGAGCAGGCAAATCTTCGCCCAGTCCAAGGCGCCTGGCAGGCATATACCCGAAGATACGGCAAAGAACCGGGGCCAGAACACGCAGCAGGCACCAGACCCGCACCTTCTCTGCCGTTTGTTTTATTGTGCTCGTCACCCCGGCATGGGAGGCCACAATGACGGCCGCGTGCAGGGCGGAGGTGGCCGCGGAAAGCAGAACAGCATGTCCGCCGACACTGTGTCCTACCGCCAGCAGGTTAAGTCCGGGGAAATGCGTTTTAGCCCAGGCAGTAATGCAGCCTACATCCTGCTCGATCCAGTCTGACATCGAGATGCTGTAGCTACGGAGCTTCCCGGATTTTGAGCGGCCCATTCCACGGTAATCGTAAGTGATGACACTGAATCCCTGATTAAAAAGGTACTCTGCGAATCCCTTATAAAACGCCTGTACCACCGCCGTGGCTGGGTGGAGAATAACGATCGCTTTGGCATCGCTTCTTTCCCAGATCGTGGCAGACAGAAATCCGCCTTCATTGACGGGTATTAATATTGAATTCATTCGTAGAGCCTTATCTTTGTGGTCATACCAGTGAGTTCTGAATTCAATGTAGCTTTAACTACCAAATTTAGCGATTTTTTTTGTTCTGTATCCCGGCCTCGTTAAAGGAGACCGTGAATAGTGTAAGGCTATTTTAGCTTTCCTCTCAGCGCTTCATAGACCTCAAGCGCTTTCTGCACATTCGTCTCATTCAACGATATCTCCGAGATGTCGATAAACCAGGTTCCTGAGCTATTGGTGATCTATCTAAAATCTAATAATCAGGATAATCCTGTTAATTTTACAGAATATGTAGTTATATTATGTAAATGCGTTTCGTTAATCGCCAAATGATTCCAAATAACTCCAAATATTAACCATATTTAGTAGCAATCCATAGCCACTTGAAAACAACAAACTGTTGTAAAAAAATAATAGTAAAGTAACATATGACTAATCAAAGAGGATGATCATGTCTGTTACTCTGCAGTGGAAAAATACAAGCATTCATCCATCAAAACTATAATGCCGGGATGAATAAATAAAAATGGGTAGAAATAATAAACGAAAGGCTCCGCAATCTAATCCGTCAAAAAAAAAGCCAAAGGATAAGAATGTGCCTAAACCTTTTCTCAAAAAAATTAGTAGTTTTATTTTATGGCTCTCCGCTACTGGTGGACTTACATTTGCTGTTACCTATGTTTTCGATTTTTTGACTGGAGATGTAGAGGTCAGGTACGTTAAATCTTCTGGAAGAAGTTATGAATTTAACTTGACGAATAAAAGTTCTACCGACCAGATTATTGAGACTTTCAGAATAGTTCCTGATTTTGAACAAAAGGTAATATATAAAATAACAAAAGATATCACCGGTGTTTTTACTAAGGATGGTGTGTCAATTCCTGGTGGAAATATATCTTCTATGCCTGCGTATGAGTATAAAGAGATGAATGGCTATGTATTGGCAGCGAAGTCTGATGTGAATTTCTTTGTTCCACCTTTGGTTGCGAGGAATTATGTAGAGCCGGAGTATGTTGTAGTATTTGCTGAATATAGAACGAAGTCAAATAATAAATACATGGCAAAACTTGAATCTGCGTTAATAAAACTAAAGCTTAGAGATGGTGTTAAACGTCAAAAATATTTAATTGTTAATAATTTCTGGACTCCAATAAGCAATAGCAATTTTATCGATGCAGTAAAAATCGCTTGCCGAGATGATGACGTCTTTGCAAAAACGGAAGAATGTAAAAAATATATTAATAATTGATTTTTTGTTTTTTTGTGAGAAGGGTTTGGTGGTTGTTACTCTGAACTTCTGGTCTCTGTATATTATATGTATGTATTAAAGTGACATCAAAAAATAGGAAATTTTCAAGCCTGGAGGTAAGATGAAAAATTTAATATTTATTGTAGATGAAGATCTTCAAGATGAACCCTCGACCGAAGAAATAATCACGACGCTAATTTCTGATGGCGAAGAAATACCTCTCGAAAATACAGTAAAAAAAGGAAAGTCATTTACCTCTTCTAAAGGAAACTGCGAGACAGAAAATAGTGATCGTAAAATGATAAATCCTTTAGTGGCCAATATTGCGCTTGAAATGGCTGCGAGATTGTTACCATTACCTGTTGCAGTTCTTGTGAACGCAGCACCTGCCGCTTATTCTTTATATCAATTATTTTCAAAGAAAGATGAAGAAGATGTTTCTGTTGCCAGCTTGAAGCAATCTGCAAGTTCTTTTGATAAATATTTAAAGCGTATAAGTATGACTATCGATATGACCTCAAAGGAAAATTACCGTTTTCAACCTGGTCATCCTCAGATAAATCAAGCTTACATCAGACACCCTCTGTCAGAGGATAATGACTCTAAAAAGGATCTTTATATCCTCAGTGATAGCTTAGATGATATCCTGCTTCAGGAACGAGAGGCTGAGATGATAAGAGTATTTGTAAGTCTGGGGGCGACGAAAATAGAATTTCGCAAAGAAAATAAATCGAATTTATTAAGTGATGCTAAAGCAGAAATTGATACTGCATTACCTGTTAGTTCAGCTGAGACTAGCATGAAATTAAATTCCGCGACCACGGATATCGGTAGCGCTAAACGAGTTATTACTTTAGCTGGTTGTGAATGGAAAAAAGGTAGGGAACTTGATAGATCAGCATTTAGTTGGTTACCGTATGAACCATCATGGGAAAGCATTGTATTTGCAAGGGAAAAGGGTGGTTGCCTTAGTGCAGAACTGGAATTAAAAAAGAAGAGCGTATTCTCATCGACTAAAGAGGGACGCTTAGGATTTGGCATGAATGCGTTCACAGGTTCAGTAGGCGCAAGCGTGGATCTCAATCGAGAGCAAGATGAGAACTATACTGTTTATGTTGAGTTTAATCAGCCAGTGTAATATGCCATTTTAATTTCAATCTTGTTGGCAATTGTCGATTGCTTAATCGATGATTGCCATTTATGTGCGACAATATAGTGTAAACTAACCTAAATGACATGAAGTCGCTATTTGCCCCTGCCATCCTCAAGCCTGACGCTCCGATACCTAACAAATGTGATCTACTTCACCTCCCGGCAACCAAAATCTCCTGTGACTCAACGCCGTCCTCTATCTGTTTCGCCACTTTTTGTAAGGCCGGAAGATGCTTTTCCGCTGCCTGTTCAATGGTCATGGCGCTGGCTATATACACCAGGTTCAGACAACCGATAACCCGCTGTTCGCTGCGGATGGGAACGGCGATGGAGGCGATTTTTTCTTCCTGATCCCACCCGCGATAGTTCTGTCCAAAGCCGTCTTTACGTGCGCGGGCCAGAATAGCGTCGAGTTTCAGCGGTTCGCGGGCTAACTGGAACTCTTCTCCCGGTCTTGAGGCCAGCATTTCAATCAGTTCCTGACGTTCATTCTCCGGGCAAAATGCCAGCCAGGTCAGGCCGGAGGCGGTTTTCAGCAGCGGTAATCGACGTCCGACCATCGCCCGGTGAAATGACAGACGGCTGAAGCGGTGGGTGGTTTCACGTACTACCATCGCGTCAACGTCCAGTGTGGACACGTCGGTCGGCCAGATGACTTCGCGCAGCAAATCCCCCAACAGCGGGGCGGCGAGCGCAGAAATCCACTGCTCGTCACGAAATCCCTCGCTGAGCTGACGGACTTTAATGGTTAAGCGAAAGCTGTCATCGGACAGGCTGCGCCGGACGTACCCCTCATCCTGCAACGTTTCCAGCAGACGTCTGACCGTGGTGCGGTGCAGGCCGCTTAGCTCGGCAAGCAGGGCAACGCTGGCCCCACCGTCAAGCCGATTTAACATATTTAATAACATTAACCCGCGCGTTAATCCGCGCACGGTTTTGTATTCAGTACCGTTGTCACTTTTCATATTCATTGACAAATCTACATATAAAACAACGTTGTGCACTTAGTGCACATCCAGGCATGTTTTGATTGTAGCGCAAAAACTCACTTCTATACTGACCGCACAATAAAAATTATTCACATATTTTTAACAAAACAAATTGCGCCTCACCAGGGCCTGCAATTGCGTTTTGTCCGAGTAGTGAGGTTCTGAAATGACAACTATAAATCCTGATATCCAACCCGCAGTGCAGCACACCGTGCAGGTAGCGATTGCTGGAGCCGGCCCGGTAGGGCTGATGATGGCGAATTATCTTGGTCAGATGGGTATTGAGGTGCTGGTGGTAGAGAAGCTCGACACGCTGATCGACTATCCCCGCGCCATCGGTATTGACGATGAAGCGCTGCGCACCATGCAGTCCGTTGGTCTGGTCGAGAACGTTTTGCCACACACCACGCCGTGGCACGCGATGCGCTTTCTTACCCCGAAAGGCCGCTGCTTTGCCGATATCCAGCCGATGACCGACGAATTTGGCTGGTCGCGCCGCAATGCGTTCATTCAGCCGCAGGTAGATGTGGTGATGCTGGAAGGGCTGTCACGTTTTCCCAACGTGCGTTGCCTGTTTTCTCGCGAACTGGAAGCCTTCAGCCAGCAAAATGGCAAAGTGACGCTGAACCTGAAAGCGCCGGACGGTCAGCGGGAAACGGTGAAGGCCCAGTGGCTGGTGGCCTGCGACGGTGGCGCCAGCAACGTCAGGCGCTCGCTGAATGTGCCATTTGAAGGTAAAACCGCGCCGAATCAGTGGATTGTAGTGGATATCGCCAACGATCCGCTGAGTACGCCGCATGTGTACCTGTGCTGCGATCCGGTGCGCCCGTATGTTTCTGCCGCGCTGCCGCATGCGGTGCGCCGCTTTGAATTTATGGTGATGCCGGGAGAAACCGAAGCCCAGCTTAGCGAGCCGCAGAATATGCGCCAACTCTTGAGCAAAGTGCTGCCGAACCCGGATAACGTCGAGCTGATCCGCCAGCGCGTGTACACCCATAACGCCCGGCTGGCCGAACGCTTTCGTATTGACCGTGTGTTGCTGGCGGGCGACGCGGCGCACATTATGCCGGTCTGGCAGGGGCAGGGGTACAACAGCGGTATGCGCGATGCCTTCAATCTGGCGTGGAAACTGGCGCTGGTGATTAATGGCAAAGCCGGTGATGCGTTGCTGGATACCTACCAGCAGGAGCGCCGCGATCACGCCAAAGCGATGATCGATTTGTCGGTTACCGCTGGCAACGTGCTGGCGCCGCCAAAACGCTGGCACGGCGCGGTACGCGACGGAGTTTCCTGGCTGCTGAACTACATCCCACCGGTAAAACGTTACTTCCTTGAAATGCGCTTTAAGCCGATGCCGCAGTACCACATCGGGGCGTTGGTGCGTGAAGGTGACGCGAAAACCTCGCCAGTCGGCAAGATGTTTATCCAGCCGAAGGTCACGCTGGAAACCGGCGAAGTGACGTTGCTCGACAACGTCATCGGCCCGAATTTCGCGGTGATTGGCTGGGGCTGTAATCCGCTGTGGGGCATGAGTGAAGTGCAGATCCAACAGTGGCAGGCGCTGGGGACGCGGTTTATCCAGGTGGTGCCGGATACGCAGATACATACCGATCAGGATAACCATGACGGCGTTATCCGCATTGGCGATACGCAAAACCGTCTGCGCGCGTGGTTTGCCCAACACAATGCCGCACTGGTGGTGATGCGCCCGGACCGCTTCGTGGCCGCCATCGCTATTCCGCAAACCCTGGGCAACACCCTGAATAAACTGGCGTCGGTGATGACGCTTACCCGCGTAAATACCGATCTTCATGTTGAAAAGGTAGCCTGATATGCACGCTTATCTTCACTGTCTTTCCCACTCGCCGCTGGTGGGCTATGTCGACCCGGCGCAGGCCGTGCTTGATGAAGTTAACGGCGTGATCGCCAGCGCCCGCGCACGTATTGCGGCGTTCGACCCTGAGCTGGTGGTGCTGTTTGCCCCCGATCACTACAACGGTTTTTTCTACGATGTGATGCCGCCGTTCTGTTTAGGCGTAGGAGCCACCGCAATCGGCGATTTCGGCAGCGCTGCTGGGGAACTGCCGGTGCCGACCGATCTCGCTGAAGCCTGCGCCCATGCGGTGATGAAAAGCGGTATCGATCTTGCCGTGTCCTACAACATGCAGGTCGATCACGGCTTTGCGCAGCCGCTGGAGTTTTTGCTCGGTGGCCTGGATAAGGTCCCGGTGTTACCGGTGTTTATTAACGGCGTCGCCACGCCGCTGCCGGGCTTTCAGCGTACCCGCATGCTCGGTGAAGCCATTGGTCGTTTTGCCAGTTCGCTGAATAAACGCGTGCTGTTTTTAGGTTCTGGTGGACTGTCGCATCAGCCACCGGTGCCGGAGCTGGCGAAGGCCGATGCCCATATGCGCGACCGTCTGCTCGGCAGCGGCAAACAGTTACCCGAGAACGAGCGTGAATTGCGCCAGCAGCGAGTGATCAGCGCCGCCGAAAAATTTGTGCAAGACCAGCACACACTGCATCCGCTTAACCCCGTCTGGGATAACCGCTTTATGACCCTGCTTGAGCAGGGACGTTTGCAGGAACTGGACGCGGTCAGCAATGAAGAGCTATCCGCGATGGCGGGCAAATCAACGCACGAAGTGAAAACCTGGGTTGCCGCTTTCGCTGCCATTTCTGCCTTTGGCAACTGGCGCAGCGAAGGTCGTTACTATCGCCCGATCCCGGAGTGGATCGCCGGATTCGGCTCCCTGAGCGCCACCACACAGAACTGAAACAGAACTGAATATGCAGGAGAAAATCATGACTTACCAACCGCAAACCGAAGCCGCCACCAGCCGTTTTCTGGAGGTGCAGGAGGCAGGCGAAACCCTGCGCGTACATTTCAATGACTGTGGGCAGGGCGAAGAGACCGTGGTGCTACTGCACGGCTCAGGTCCTGGCGCGACGGGCTGGGCGAACTTCAGCCGCAACATCGATCCGCTGGTTGAAGCCGGATACCGGGTGATCCTGCTGGATTGCCCTGGCTGGGGGAAAAGCGATGGGATCGTTAACCGTGGTTCGCGATCCGATCTCAACGCCCGCATTCTGAAAAGCGTAGTCGATCAGTTGGATATTCAGAAAATCCACCTGCTGGGTAACTCAATGGGCGGACACAGTGCAGTGGCGTTTACTCTCACCTGGCCGGAGCGCGTGGGCAAGCTGGTACTGATGGGCGGTGGAACGGGCGGCATGAGCCTGTTTACCCCGATGCCGACCGAAGGCATCAAGCGTCTGAATCAGCTGTATCGTGAGCCGACCATCGAAAATCTGAAGCTAATGATGGAGATTTTTGTCTTCGATACCAGTGACCTGACTGAAGCGCTGTTTGAGGCGCGCCTGAATAACATGCTGTCGCGCCGCGATCACCTGGAAAACTTTGTCCAGAGCCTGGAAGCCAATCCGAAACAGTTCCCGGATTTCAGTCCGCGGCTGGGTGAAATCAAGGCGCAGACCCTGATTGTCTGGGGCCGCAACGACCGGTTCGTGCCGATGGACGCCGGTCTGCGCCTGCTCTCCGGGATTGCCGGTTCTGAACTGCACATCTACCGCGACTGCGGGCACTGGGCGCAATGGGAACATGCGGATGCATTTAACCAACTGGTGCTGAACTTCCTCGCACGCCCTTAAGGAACTGACATGACGAATCTTAATCTTGAGCAGTTAGCTGCTGATTTACGCCAGGCAGAGGAAAAAGGGGAAGCTATCGCCCCGCTGCGCGAATTGATTGGCGTGGACAATGCCGACGCGGCCTATGCCATTCAGCGCATCAACGTGCAGGACAGTGTGGCGCGCGGGCGGCGCGTGGTTGGGCGAAAAGTGGGGCTTACGCACCCGAAAGTGCAACAGCAATTGGGTGTCGATCAGCCAGACTTCGGCACGCTGTTTGCCGACATGTGCTACGGCGATAACGACACCATTCCGTTTTCGCGTGTACTGCAACCGCGTATTGAAGCGGAAATTGCGCTGGTGCTGAACCGCGATCTGCCCAATGCCGACACCACTTTTGATGAGCTGTATAACGCCATCGAGTGGGTGCTGCCCGCGCTGGAAGTGGTTGGCAGCCGTATCCGCGACTGGTCAATAAAGTTTGTCGATACCGTGGCGGATAACGCCTCCTGCGGCGTGTATGTGGTCGGCGGCCCGGCGCAGCGTCCGGCAGGGTTAGATCTGAAAAACTGCGCGATGAAAATGACGCGCAATCACGAAGAGGTCTCCAGCGGGCGCGGCAGCGAATGTCTGGGGCATCCGATCAACGCCGCCGTCTGGCTGGCGCGCAAAATGGCCAGCCTCGGCGAGCCGCTGCGTGCGGGGGACATCATTCTCACCGGGGCGTTAGGCCCGATGGTAGCAGTGAACGCGGGCGATCGTTTTGAAGCCCATATCGACGGTATTGGTTCAGTTGCCGCCACTTTTTCAGCGGCGGTTACAAAAGGAAGTCAGTCATGAGTAAGCGTAAAGTCGCCATTATCGGCTCCGGTAACATCGGCACCGATTTGATGATTAAAATTCTGCGCCACGGCGTGCATCTGGAGATGGCGGTGATGGTGGGGATTGACCCGCAATCCGATGGTCTGGCGCGCGCCGGACGTATGGGCGTTGCCACCACCCATGAAGGGGTGACCGGGCTTATCGCCATGCCGGAATTTGCCGATATCGACATAGTGTTTGACGCCACCAGCGCGGGCGCACATGTGAAGAACGACGCCCTGCTTCGCGCCGTTAAACCGGGGATCCGCCTGATCGACCTGACGCCCGCGGCGATCGGTCCATACTGCGTGCCGGTGGTGAATCTGGAGGCTAACGTTGACCAGCAGAACGTCAATATGGTGACCTGCGGCGGGCAGGCGACTATCCCGATGGTGGCGGCAGTCTCGCGCGTGGCAAAAGTCCATTACGCCGAAATTATTGCCTCGATCGCCAGTAAATCTGCGGGGCCGGGCACTCGCGCCAATATTGATGAGTTCACCGAAACCACCTCAAAGGCGATTGAAGTGGTCGGCGGCGCCGAAAAAGGTAAAGCCATCATTGTGCTTAACCCGGCCGAACCGCCGCTGATGATGCGCGACACGGTGTATGTACTGAGTGAAGCGGCCTCCGAGATTGAAGTTGAGGCGTCTATCAACGAGATGGCGGCGGCGGTACAGGCCTATGTGCCGGGTTATCGCCTGAAACAGCGCGTGCAGTTTGAAGTCATTCCACAGGATAAACCGGTGAATCTGCCGGGTATCGGCCAGTTCTCCGGGCTGAAAACCGCAGTGTATCTGGAAGTCGAAGGTGCGGCGCACTACCTGCCAGCTTATGCGGGCAACCTCGACATTATGACCTCCAGCGCGCTGGCAACCGCTGAGAAGATGGCGCAGTCACTCACCCGTCAGGCAGGAGAAGCAGCATGAACGGTAAAAAACTCTATATCTCTGACGTGACCCTGCGTGACGGTATGCACGCCATTCGTCACCAGTATTCGCTGGAAAACGTGCGCCAGATTGCGAAAGCGCTGGATGATGCGCGGGTCGATTCTATTGAAGTGGCGCATGGTGATGGTTTACAAGGTTCCAGCTTTAACTACGGCTTTGGCGCGCACAGCGATCTCGAGTGGATTGAAGCGGCGGCGGACGTGGTGCAGCACGCTAAGATCGCCACGCTGTTACTGCCGGGGATCGGTACTATTCACGACCTGAAAAATGCGTATCAGGCCGGGGCGCGGGTAGTACGCGTGGCGACCCACTGCACCGAAGCGGACGTGTCGGCCCAGCATATTCAATATGCACGCGAATTGGGTATGGATACCGTCGGCTTTCTGATGATGAGCCACATGACCACGCCGGAAAATCTGGCGCAGCAGGCGAAGCTGATGGAAACCTACGGCGCGACTTGTATCTACGTGGTCGATTCCGGCGGGGCGATGAACATGAGCGATATTCGCGCCCGCTTCCGCGCCCTGAAAGCGGTGCTGAAGCCGGAGACGGAAACCGGAATGCATGCGCACCACAACCTCAGTCTCGGCGTGGCGAACTCGATTGCCGCGGTGGAAGAGGGCTGCGATCGTATCGACGCCAGCCTGGCGGGGATGGGCGCAGGCGCGGGCAATGCGCCGCTGGAAGTGTTTATTGCTGCTGCGGATAAGCTCGGCTGGCAGCACGGCACCGATCTGTATGCGCTGATGGATGCCGCCGACGATCTGGTGCGTCCGCTGCAGGACCGCCCGGTGCGGGTGGATCGCGAAACGCTGGCGCTGGGCTACGCTGGGGTGTACTCCAGCTTCCTGCGTCATTGCGAAGTGGCGGCGGCGCGTTATGGCCTGAGCGCGGTCGATATTCTGGTTGAACTGGGCAAGCGCCGAATGGTGGGCGGCCAGGAAGATATGATCGTCGACGTGGCGCTGGATCTGCGTAACAGCAAATAAAAATGATTACGCGGCTGGCAATGTATCAGCCGCGATTCACCTGCATCGTGACCTCAGAGGTACATCTTATGACTACCCGTCCCCCCGCATCCTGGCACCTGACGTTGACCGTCGGGCTGTGTTTTTTAGTCGCGCTGATGGAAGGGCTGGATCTCCAGGCCGCCGGGATCGCTGCCGTCGGTATCGCTCATGCGTTTGCGCTGGATAAAATGCAGATGGGCTGGATCTTCAGCGCGGGCATTCTCGGCCTGCTGCCCGGCGCGTTGGTCGGCGGTATACTGGCCGATCGCTATGGCCGCAAGCGTATTCTCATTGCCTCCGTGGCGCTGTTCGGCCTGTTCTCGCTGGCGACGGCGATTTCCTGGGATTTCTCGTCGCTGGTAGTTGCCCGTCTGATGACCGGCGTGGGGCTGGGCGCGGCATTGCCGAATCTGATTGCGCTGACCTCCGAAGCGGCGGGTCCACGTTTTCGCGGCACAGCGGTTAGCCTGATGTATTGCGGCGTACCGATTGGCGCGGCGCTGGCGGCGGCGCTTGGGTTTAGCGGGCTCGCCTCCGCCTGGCAAACGGTGTTCTGGGTTGGTGGGGTGATCCCGCTGCTGCTGGTTCCGTTGTTGATGCGCTGGCTGCCGGAATCGCAGGTTTATACCCAACAAACGCAGGTGGCTGCCGCGCCGTTGCGCGCCCTGTTTGCGCCAGTGACGGCGAGCGCTACGCTGCTGCTTTGGCTGTGCTATTTCTTCACCCTGCTGGTGGTGTATATGCTGATCAACTGGCTACCGATGCTGCTGGTGGAGCAGGGATTTCAGCCCTCGCAGGCAGCAGGCGTGATGTTTGCTCTACAAATCGGCGCGGCCAGCGGGACGTTAATTCTCGGGGCGTTGATGGACAAACTGCGTCCGGTGGTGATGTCGCTGCTGATCTACACCGGGATGTTGGCTTCGCTACTGGCGCTGGGGACGGTGTCGACATTCAGCGGCATGCTGATGGCGGGATTTGTCGCGGGGATGTTTGCCACCGGTGGGCAAAGCGTGCTGTATGCGCTGGCGCCGTTATTTTACAACACGCAGATCCGCGCCACCGGCGTGGGCACCGCCGTCGCCGTCGGACGTTTGGGAGCGATGAGCGGCCCGCTGCTGGCCGGGAAAATGTTAGCGCTGGGCACCGGAACGGTGGGCGTGATGGCGGCGTCTGCGCCGGGGATTTTGCTGGCGGGCCTGGCGGTATTTATTCTGATGAGCCGTAAATCGCAGATGCCGATCCCGGCTAACGGTGCTTAAGCGATCGTCCGGAGTGGAGTGCCCGACGCGGGCATCTGCGTCTGGAGCAGGGTAGACACATCGCCATAATTGCGGGTGAGCGCGGAGCCTTGCGGGTATGTCTGTGATAGTGTGAGGGCTTATTTCCGTCAAAACAGGAGCCAGAACATGTCGCAGAATAATCCGTTAAGCGCCATCCTCGACAAACAGGATTTCCTGTTACTGGATGGTGCGATGGCGACGGAGCTGGAAGCGCGCGGTTGTGATTTAGCTGACAGCCTGTGGTCAGCCAAAGTGCTGGTCGAAAACCCGCAGCTTATCCGCGAAGTACATCTTGATTATTACCGGGCGGGGGCGCAATGCGCGATCACCGCCAGCTATCAGGCCACGCCAGCAGGTTTTGCCGCGCGCGGCCTGGATGAAGCGCAGTCGAAAGCGCTGATTGGCAAAAGCGTGGAGTTGGCACGTAAAGCGCGTGAAGCCTGGCTGGCTGAGAACCCGCAGGCGGGTACGCTGCTGGTGGCAGGATCCGTCGGGCCTTATGGCGCGTATCTGGCGGATGGATCAGAGTATCGTGGCGATTACCAACGTAGCGTTGAGGAATTTCAGGCATTTCACCGTCCGCGCGTGGAAGCGTTGCTGGATGCCGGGGCCGATCTGCTGGCCTGTGAAACCCTGCCGAATTTTACCGAGATTGGTGCGCTGGCTGAGCTGTTGACCGCGTATCCGCGGGCTCGCGCGTGGTTCTCCTTTACCCTGCGCGACAGCGAACACCTGAGCGACGGTACCCCGCTGCACGACGTGGTGGCGTTGCTGGCGGGTTATCCGCAGGTGGTGGCGTTAGGCATTAACTGTATTGCGCTGGAAAAGACCACTGCCGCATTGCAGCATCTGCACGGCTTAACGGCGCTGCCGCTGGCGGTGTATCCAAACTCAGGCGAGCATTATGATGCGGCAAGCAAAACCTGGCATCATCACGGTGAACATTGTGCGCAGTTGGCGGATTATTTGCCGCAGTGGCAGGCCGCTGGCGCACGGTTGATCGGCGGGTGCTGTCGCACCACGCCGAAGGATATTGCTGAGCTGAACGCGCAGCGCTGAGAGTTTATCGGGCCTACATCGTTCACTGTAGGCCTGATAAGCTCAGCGCATCAGGCATTGCCGGATGGCGGTACAAGCGCCTTATCCGGCCTACAAAGCAACAAAGCGTTATGCCGCATCCGCCAGCACAAACATGCCGTACGGGTGGATTTCGAGGTAATACTGCTCGCCGATGTCTGGCTGCAGGCGCGTGGCGTTGACCTGCAATAAAATCTCTTGCCCGTGCCACTCCACCGTGACCTCATATTGAGGGCCCATATAGGCGACGTGGCGGATCGCGCAGCGCTGGCTCTCCTCGCCGCGATCGCTGAGCGTGATCGCTTCGGGACGTACGCCGACCATCCCTTCCCCATGATCGTTAAAGTGCGGCGGGCGCGGCAAACGATAGCCGTAGATATCAACGTATCCTGCGCTGAAGGTGGCTGGGAACAGGTTGGCATCGCCCATAAAGCTCGCCATAAAACGTGAGGCCGGCTGACGATAAAGATCCTGCGGCGTACCGATCTGCATGATGTGTCCTTTATTCATCACCAGGACGGTATCGGAAACCGCAAAGGCTTCGCTCTGATCGTGGGTAACGTACAGCGAGGTGATATCAAACTGCTTTTGTAGCTCGCGGATCTTGTCGCGCATGCTGCGACGCAGGTTGGCATCCAGGTTGCTCAGCGGCTCATCAAACAGCAGCACCTTCGGTTTGAGGATCAACGCGCGGGCCAGCGCCACGCGCTGCTGCTGACCGCCGGAGATCTGATCGACATAGCGATCTTCGAAACCCTCCAGATCCACCATCGCCAGCGCTTCTTTCACTCGCGCCTTCACTTCGCTGCGTGACACGCCGAGCATCTTCAGGCCATAGCCGACGTTCTCCCCCAGCGACATGTGCGGAAACAGAGCATACGACTGAAACACCATGCAGATATCGCGCTGCTGAATGGAACGATGGGTGACATCTTCGCCATCAATAAAAATCTGGCCTTCACTCGGTTTTTCCAGCCCGGCGACCAGGCGCAAAATGGTGGTTTTGCCACAGCCGGAGGGGCCGAGCAGCGTCACCATTTGCCCCTGCGGAATGGTGAGGTTAATGTTGTCGATAACTGTGTTGCTGCCAAATCGTTTAGTGACGTTGCGCAGTTCAACGAAATTTTTCTGAGTCATAGTGCGCTCCATTACGCCTGGTTTTTAGCTTTTGAACGGGAGGTACGTGATTCGCCGATCAGCCAGTCAAAGATGAAAATAATCGCCAGCATCACCACGATCAGAATCGAACCGTAGGCAATCGCCACCCCGTACTCACCGTCTTCCACGCGGTTGAGGATGTAGGCCGTCGCCACGCGGGTATCCGGCGTCACAAGGAACACAATGGCGCTGACGGTGGTAATGGCGCGCACAAAGCTATAGATCAGCGCCGAGAGGATCGCCGGGCGCAGCAGCGGTAGCAGGATATGCGTAATGGTCCGCAGGGAACCGGCACGCAGGCTAAGCGAGGCTTCATCCAGCGATTTATCGATTTGGCCTAAGCCCGCGATGCCCGCCCGAATTCCGACCGGCACGTTACGCATCACCATTGAGATAATGACGATGGCGGCGGTGCCGGTGAGGTACACCGGGGCGCTGTTAAAGGCCAGAATGTACGACACGCCCGCCACGGTGCCAGGAACGGCAAAGCACAGCATGGTGGTGAACTCGATGGTTTTTTTACCTTTAAACTGCTGGCGCACCACAATCCACGCGATCAGCAGACCAAAGATCGCGGTGATCGGCGCGGCAATCCCGGCGTAGAGCAGAGTGTCGAGCAGTGAAGGCCACGCGCCGTCGCTCATCCCCTGACCGAACAGTTTGATAAAGTTCGCCAGCGTCAGGGTGTAGTCCACGCCCCAGTTAACGGTGAAACTGCCGTAGAAAATGCTGCCGTAGAGCAGGGCGTTAAAGGCAATCCACACCGCCAGCAGCACAACCACGATCCACACCAGCGTCACTGGCAGCGGCTGGACGTCGCCCCGGTAGGATTTACCGGAGACAGTCACGTAGGAGCGCTTGCCGATCCACATGTACTGCACACAGAATACCAGTAGCGAGAACAGCAGCAGGAACGCGCCCAGCGTGCTGGCGGCCTGATAATCGAGCTGCGAGCCGGTGATGTAGAAGTAAATTTGCGTTGCCAGCACGTCGAAGTTACCGCCTAGCACCAGCGGGTTACTGAAGTCGGCCAGCGACTGTACCACCACAATCAAAAAGGCGTTCGCCAGCGCCGGTTTCAGTAGCGGGACAAACACGCCGTTAAAGGTCTGCCAGCGGCTGGCGCGCAGGGTGTATGACGCTTCTTCCAAAGATGGATGAATGGTCTTGATCGCCCCGTCGAGGATCATAAACGCCATCGGCGTAAAGGCCAGCACCTGCGCCAGCCAGATGCCGGTAAAACCGTACAGCCAGTTGGTGTTGGTTAAGCCGAACCAGTCGACCATAAATTCGGTGATGTAACCGGAGCGACCCATCATCAGCGTAACGCCTAAACCGACGACAAACGGCGGGGTGACGATCGGCAGAATCGAGAAGATACGTCCGATGATGGCGCTACGTCTGGCGATACGGGTCGTGTAGATAGCCAGTACCAGGCCGAAGAAGGTACAGCCGACGCCGACGGCAATCGACAGCATAATCGAGTTGAGGATCACCTGAATGATATGCGCCTGTGACAGCACATTCATAAACGCCAGCGGAGCAAATTCCCCGGCGTCGTTGGTGAACATCGGAATGAAAATGGCGATGCTCGGCCAGACGATAAAAATACCGATCAGCGCGACAATTGCGGTCAGCGAGCCGATGACGAAACGGTCGCCACCCAGCCATTCCAGACGGGTAAGCGCCAGGGTCATAATTGCGCCCAGCGCCACAAAAAGCACGATGGTGGCATAGCCTAAGCCGCGACCTTCAAGCGTGGCGCTGGCGACGATAAAGGCCATGCAGAAGAATGCCCAGCCTGCGTCAAGATAATGGCGGCCGCGCTGTTCGCGTCTGGCTTCATGGAACGGGCGCACCAGCAGCAGGCTCGGTAGCAGATACCATAACCAACTGATATTGAATTGTGACCAGCCGTAGGCGGCGAGTATTTCCTCGCCCGTCGACTCCAGCAGACCGTAGTCCAGGCTCCAGCTTGGCAGCAGGGCAAACGCCAGCCAGCCGAGCAAAACCCAAAGAAATATCGCATCCCGTTTTTTCACGGGATGGAGTGCAAGTGTGTGTGACATAGCGGTTCCGGTATTTCAGGCCGGGCGGGCGCTTACGCCGCGCCCGGCAAATGAACGCAACGTGGGCTTATTTACCCATCTTAACTTCGCTAACCCACTTATTGATCAGGGCTTTACGTACGTCGGTCGAGCCGTACTTATCCATGTCGTAATTGATAAGCTTCAGGTCGTCGAGCTTCAGCGAGTTCGGCGAGGTCTCGGCGGTGGTGTTGGTCAGGATCTGATAGGATTTACCTTTCTTCCATGCCAGCTCCTGGGCGTCTTTCGACAGCACCCAGTCAACGAACAGTTTGGCGTTGTCGAGGTTACGCGCGCCTTTCAGGATGCTGACGCCGCCAATTTCATAGCCGGTGCCTTCGCACGGGGAGATCAGCTCCAGCGGGGCGCCCTGTTCTTTTTCCAGCGAGTAGTCGTGCAGGAAGCCAATGCCGATCGCCGTTTCGCCACGGGCGGCATTACGCGCCGGAGCAATGCCGGATTTGGTGTACTGGGAGACGTTGGCGTTGAGCTGTTTCAGGTAATCAAAAGCCTGATCCTCACCCCACAGCTGGGCGAAGGTCGCCAGCGCAGTGTAGGCGGTGCCTGAACTCTGTGGGTCAGCAATCTGGATTTCCCCTTTGTATTCTGGTTTGGTCAGATCCTTCCAGCATTTCGGCACTGGCAGGTTTTTCTCTTTCAGGCGCTGAGTATTAACGCCAAAGCCCAGAATACCGACATACACCGCCGAGGAGAGGTTACCTTTTACTTTCGCCGGATCGCGGAACTTCTCCATGATCTGCGCGAGGTTAGGCGATTTGTACGGCTGCAGCAGGCCCATTTCACCGGCCTGGGATTGTGGATCCAGCGTACCGCCGTACCACACATCCGCCTGCGGGTTTTTCTTCTCGGCATCGACCTTCGCCAGCGTGCTGCCGGAGCCGTTACGAATAAATGAGGTTTTCACATCATATTTGTCGCCGAAGGCTTTGGTTTCGGTTTCGCACATCTCGTTGGTGGCGCTGCAATACACCACCAGACGTCCTTGAGCTTGTGCCGTACTGCTGAAGGCCGCCAGCGTCAGAGCAGAGGCAATCAGGGTAGAGGTAAGCGTCAGTTTCATTGTTTTATCCTTTGACTGAGAGAAGGGGTAATGCCCGCAATGAGCAATGGCATCAGCAATAAACCCATAAAAACAGCGGCAACCGAGAGCAAACTGAACATTCCCGACCAGCCGTAGTGTTCTATGACCAGCGACAGCGGCCAACCCGCCAGCGCGGCCCCCAGATAGGCGAACAGCCCGAGAAAACCGGTGATTGAACCTGCCGCAGCTTTGTGTCCGCATTCGACAGCAGCCAGACCAATCAACATCTGCGGGCCAAACACAAAAAAGCCCACGGTAAAGAAACAGACTGCCAGCAGCGCATAGTGGTGCACCGGGGCCAGCCACAGCGCGGCGACGGAAACCATCAGCCCCAGCGTGAACAGCAGTATCATTGGCGCGCGCTGACCGCTGAACAGCAGATCCGAGCCCCATCCGGCAAACAGCGCGCCGAGCAAGCCGCCGACTTCAAACAACATCACCGTGGCATTGGCGCTGAGCAGATTCACGCCGTGGCTTTCCGTCAGCCAGATGTTGCCCCAGTCGTTGAGCGCAATGCGGATCAAATAGACCAGTACATACGACACGCCAAGCAGCCAGATCATCGGGTTCTTCAGCATGGTGGTGCGTAACATTTGCCACAGCCCCATCGGCGGGCTTTGCTGCTCCTGACGTAGCTCCAGCGGATCGTGCCGCCACTCTCCCACCGTCGGTAATCCCTCTTCCTGGGGCGTGCCTTTCAGTTGTAGGGTGAGCCAGATGCCTAACGCCATGCTGATTATCCCTGGTGCCAGCATCGCTGCCTGCCAGCCCCACCAGAGGGCGGCAAAGGCGCTAATCAGCGGGATGATGGCCCCGCCAATGTTGATTGACATATTCCAGCAGCCCCACCAGAAGCCGCGTTCGTTGCGCGAGTACCAGTGGGTCAGCAGGCGGGCGCAGGGCGGCCAGCCCCAGCCCTGAAAAAATCCGTTCAGCGTCCAGACCGCCAGCAGCAGCGTCAGCGATTCACCAAAGGCGAACACCACGTTCAAAACACCAGTGGCAAACAGGCCGATCCCCATGAATGCACGCTGCCCATGGCTGTCGTGCCACAATCCGGCAGCGAATTTCGAAAGGCCGTAGGTCAGATAAAACAGCGATCCCAGCAGACCGATATCGCCTTTATCCAGCCCCAGATCTGTTTGCAGCGCCGGGAGTACATAGTTGACGCTTTTGCGCGTCAGATAAAACGCGGCGTAGCCAATCACCATACACATCAGCAGGCGGGGACGTAACGTCCGGTATTGTTGGTCTGTTTCGCGTGCGTGCATGGCGGTCTCCGTTTGTGCTGACTATAGGAAAGTGAAAGCAAAAGGGGATGAGAGAAAGTCCGCAGTGACTAAGACTTTTTCCTGGTTAGCGGCTGGTTTGTTGCAAATTTGTGGGCAGGTTAACAATTACCCGCGTGCCGTGGTTCGATTCCAGCGTGAGTTCGCCACCGAGGGCGCTTACCCGCTCACGCATCCCCTGGATACCGAAACCGGGGATTTTTTCCGGGAGGATACCCACGCCGTTGTCATCGACCTCCAGTGACAGGCGGTGTTCCCGTTGGCGTAGCGTAATCGATACCTCGCTGGCATCGGCATGCTTACAGATGTTATTGAGCAGTTCTTGCATCAGGCGGTACAGCGTGAAGCGCACCGTTTCATTTTCTGGCGTATTTTCCAGATGGTAATTAAATCGGCAGCGGATTCCCCGTTCGGCAAAGGCAAATTCATTCACCAGATGATGCAGCGCATCTTTGAAAGACAGTTCATCGAGCGCGGGCGGGCGCAGCTGGCGCAGAAGCTGACGGGTGGAGTGGTGAATGCGCCGGGCAAGATCGTTGATCTGATTCGCCGCCTCAAGCGTTTGCTCGCGACCTGGCGCACGTTTGACCAGTTGCGTCTGAATCTGGATGGCGGTGATGTTCTGGCCTATTTCGTCATGTAGTTCGCGCGCTAAACTTTTTCGCGTGTCTTCCTCGGTACGAATCAGTTGTTCGGTCAGCGCACGGCGTGCCGTCAGTTCGGCTTCCAGACGCTGGCGATAATGGTGCAAGTTTTGCGCCAGATGCTGCTGGCGGCTGATGGCGATCCCCAGCCCTATACCCAGTAGCGCCTGGGTGGCGAGGAAAATCTCCAGTTCAAGCAGATTGCTGAACCCCACGCCTATCTGCCGGGCGATGGTGATCATCATACTGCCGAGCAATCCGGACAACACGCCGCCCTGCCAGCCAAATTTCCATGCCATCACCACGTTTGGTAAAAACACCACGATCAGCAGCAGGCGCTCGATATCCGGCGACAGCACCATCTGTGTGCCAATGCCAATAATAAAAAACAGGCTGCACCAGATGATAAGCGAGGTGCGCAGTGGGGGATTGGTAGTATCCAACCCGAGCAAATGATAACGGTGCTGCTGGCGCAGAAATTCATAGATCAGATAGACAAATGGCGTCAGCAGCACGCCGCCGGTAAACGACGCCAGGCCAATTAACGTTGCCGGGCTTGCGATAAACGGTGACAGCAGGGCGGTATTAAGCAATGACGTGACGGTGACGGCGGTCAGCAACAGCGTCAAGCGTTGCCAGTACAGTGGGAAGCGGTGCCAGTATGACTGACCGATGCTCGCTGGAAGAAGGCTTATGAATGGGGCTACCAGCAAAATATAGCCATTCAATAATTGCTCGCTGTGCAGCCAGAACAGCATCAGTACCGGCGGCAGCACCAACGCGGGCCAGTAGCGGCGAGAAAGCAGAATCAACAGTGCAAGATAGACCCCGTGTGGCAGGAATAATGCCGCCTGTTGACCGTTGTGGGTCAGGTAAAATCCCAGCGTCCACAGCATCAACCAGCCCGATCCCCAGGCCAGCAGAATAAACAGGGAGATTACCCAATGACGAAGGTTACGCGACATTAATGCCCCGTCAGTAGCTGGTGGTCGAGGGCAAAATGCACCAGCTCGATAGTGCTGTGGCATTGCAGTTTGCCCAGCACGTTCGCGCGGTGGACGTGTACTGTTTTGTGGCTAAGGTCGAGCTTAAAGGCAATTTCTTTCACGCTGTCGCCTTTGACCAATAGATCAAACACTTCGCGCTCGCGCGGGGTCAGTACCTCCAGGACCTGCGCGGGCTGTTCGCCGCCGCGTAAGGCTCGCAGCGCATCGGCGCACAGATAATGCCCGCCCATACCTACCGAACGTACCGCCTGCACCAGTTCTTCCGGTCCGCAGCGCTTGGTCAGATAGCCGCTGGCGCCAGCATCCAGTGCGCTTTGTACAAACGTTGGCGAGTCATAAATGCTAAGAATAATGGCGCGAAAACCGGGCTTCTGCGCCCGCAGTCGTTTTAGCAGGCTCAGGCCATTTTCATCCGGCATGGCGATGTCCATCACCGCAACGCTGACGTCGTCATGCAGTAATGCAGGCCAGGCCTGGGCCGCGCTGCTGAACTGGCCGATGACGTTGAGATCATCTTCGAGACTGAGTAATTGCGCAAAGCCGGAACGCACCACCACATGGTCATCCACCAGCACAACATGAATCATGATATTGCTCTCTTGCCTGACAATAGCGTCTATGATGCCTGCCAGCGCAGCGCTGGCAATCATCCAGGCGCAGTTATGTAACGAATGTAACAAAATCGCAATACACTTCATCCTTCAAGCTGCCTCTTTGTTGGCTGCACTCAGAAACCCCAGTCACATAGTTATCTATGCTCCTGGGGATTTCTTCCCTTGCCGCCTCGACGCATCTTGAATGATTTTGTGTATAAGCATTGCCGGTTTTTTTCTAAAAACGCTTTGTTCTTAGCCAGAATTTTTAATTCCTTTATCAAAGTGGGCCGCAACGAAATACTGCCTCCTATAACAAGACTGGGGAGCAGACAATCATGGCTAATTCATCGCGTAACACACTTCTTGCCGCACTGGCATTCATCGCATTTCAGGCGCAGGCGGTGAACGTCACCGTCGCGTATCAAACTTCCGCCGAACCCGCCAAAGTGGCGCAGGCGGATAATACCTTTGCTAAAGAGAGTGGAGCCACCGTTGACTGGCGCAAGTTTGACAGCGGCGCGAGTATTGTCCGCGCGTTGGCATCCGGCGACGTACAGATCGGTAACCTCGGCTCCAGCCCGCTGGCGGTAGCGGCCAGTCAGCAGGTGCCGATTGAGGTTTTCCTGCTGGCATCAAAGCTCGGCAATTCTGAAGCGCTGGTGGTGAAGAAAAACATCAGTAAACCGGAAGATTTGATTGGTAAGCGCATTGCCGTGCCGTTTATTTCCACCACCCATTACAGCCTGCTGGCAGCGCTGAAACATTGGGGGATTAAACCCGGCCAGGTAGAGATTGTGAACCTTCAGCCACCGGCGATTATTGCCGCCTGGCAGCGCGGAGATATTGACGGCGCGTACGTCTGGGCGCCTGCAGTCAATGCGCTGGAAAAAGACGGCAAGGTACTGACTGACTCGGAAAAAGTCGGTGAATGGGGGGCGCCAACGCTGGACGTGTGGGTGGTACGCAAAGATTTTGCCGAGAAATACCCTGAGGTAGTGAAAGCATTTGCGAAAAGCGCCATCGATGCGCAGCAGCCCTATATCGCCAACCCGGATGCCTGGCTCAAACAACCGGAGAATATCAGCAAGCTGGCGCGCTTAAGCGGTGTGCCAGAGGCGGATGTGCCGGGGCTGGTGAAAGGTAACACCTATCTGACTCCGCAGCAGCAAACCGCCGAGTTAACCGGGCCGGTGAACAAAGCGATTATCGACACCGCGCAGTTCCTTAAAGAGCAGGGCAAAGTGCCCGCCGTAGCGACGGATTATAGCCAGTACGTGACCGATCGTTTCGTGCAATAAAGGGGACGCTGATGCTGCAAATCTCTCATCTTAATGCCAGTTACGGCGGCAAACCGGTGCTTGAGGATATCAACCTGACGCTCGATAGCGGTGAACTGCTGGTGGTGCTGGGACCTTCCGGTTGTGGGAAAACCACATTGTTAAATCTGATTGCCGGATTTGTACCGTATCAACACGGCAGCATTATGCTGGCGGGCAGTAAGGTCGAAGGACCTGGCGCAGAACGTGGAGTGGTGTTTCAGAATGAAGGTCTGTTGCCCTGGCGCAACGTGCAGGACAACGTCACCTTCGGTCTGCAACTGACGGGCATGGAGAAGCCGCAGCGTCAGCGTATTGCTCAGGAAATGTTGCAGAAAGTGGGGCTGGAGGGCGCGGAAAAACGCTTTATCTGGCAGCTTTCCGGTGGGCAGCGTCAGCGCGTCGGCATTGCCCGGGCGCTGGCGGCCAACCCGCAGTTGTTGCTACTCGATGAGCCGTTTGGCGCGCTCGACGCCTTTACCCGCGAGCAGATGCAAACCCTGCTGCTGAAACTTTGGCATGAAACGGGGAAACAGGTGCTGTTGATTACCCATGATATCGAAGAAGCGGTGTTTATGGCCACGGAACTGGTATTGCTGTCGCCAGGCCCTGGCCGGGTGCTGGAACGACTGCCGCTTAATTTCGCCCGGCGTTTTGTGGCCGGAGAGGCGAGTCGCAGCATTAAGTCCGATCCGCAGTTTATCGCCATGCGCGAGTATGTGTTAAGTCGTGTCTTTGAACAACGGGAGGCCTTCTCATGAGCGTGGTGATTAATGACAAACCTCGCCGCCCGCGGGCACTGAACTGGCGCTGGCCGTTCTCGCGCCAGATGACTTTAAGCCTCGGTACGCTGGCCGCCATTTTGGCGCTGTGGTGGACGGTGGCGGCGCTGCAGTTAATCAGCCCGTTGTTTCTGCCGCCGCCGGGCCAGGTTTTGCAAAAACTCATCAGTATTGCCGGGCCGCAGGGGTTTATGGATGCCACGCTGTGGCAGCATCTGGCGGCCAGTTTGACGCGTATTGTTATCGCGCTGCTGGCGGCGGTGCTGTTGGGGATTCCGGTCGGTATCGCCATGGGGCTGAGTCCGACGATTCGCGGCATTCTCGATCCAATCATTGAATTGTATCGTCCGGTTCCGCCATTGGCCTATTTGCCGCTGATGGTTATCTGGTTTGGTATTGGTGAAACCTCCAAGATCCTGCTGATTTACCTGGCGATTTTCGCCCCTGTGGCGATGTCGGCGCTGGCGGGCGTAAAAAGTGCGCAGCAGGTGAGAATCCGGGCCGCGCAGTCGCTGGGGGCCAGCCGTGCGCAGGTGCTGTGGTTTGTGATTTTACCGGGTGCCTTGCCGGAGATTTTGACCGGACTACGTATTGGGCTGGGAGTGGGGTGGTCAACCCTGGTGGCGGCGGAGCTGATTGCAGCGACGAGAGGTTTAGGATTTATGGTGCAATCAGCCGGTGAGTTTCTGGCAACGGATGTGGTGCTGGCAGGGATCGCGGTAATTGCTGTTATCGCGTTTATTTTAGAGCTGGGTCTGCGCGCGCTTCAGCGCCGTCTGACACCCTGGCATGGAGAAGTACAATGAGTGAACGTTTGAGCATTACCCCGCTGGGGCCGTACATTGGTGCACAAATTACCGGCGCGGATTTAACGCGTCCATTAAGCGATAACCAGTTTGAACAGCTTTATCATGCTGTATTGCGCCACCAGGTGGTGTTCCTGCGTGAGCAGATTATTACGCCACAGCAGCAGCGCGCGCTGGCGCTACGTTTTGGCGACCTGCATATTCACCCGGTCTACCCACACGCCGAAGGGGTGGACGAAATAATCGTGCTGGATACGCACAACGATAATCCGCCCGATAACGACAATTGGCACACTGATGTGACGTTTATCGACACGCCGCCAGCGGGCGCGATTCTGGCGGCGAAAGAGCTGCCATCGACCGGGGGAGATACGCTGTGGACCAGCGGGATTGCCGCTTATGATGCTCTCTCACAGCCGTTTCGCCAGCTCCTGAGCGGCCTGCGTGCAGAGCATGATTTTCGTAAATCGTTTCAGGAATATAAATATCGCCAGACGCCAGAGGAGCATCTGCGCTGGCTGGAGGCTGTCGCCAAACATCCACCGTTGCTGCATCCGGTGGTGCGCACCCATCCGGTAACGGGTAAGCAGGCGCTGTTTGTGAATGAAGGATTTACCACACGAATTGTTGATGTAACGGAAAAAGAGAGCGAGGCGCTGCTGGGATTCCTGTTTGCACACATCACCAAACCGGAGTTCCAGGTGCGCTGGCGCTGGCAGCCTAACGATGTGGCGATTTGGGATAATCGCGTGACGCAGCACTACGCCAATGCGGATTATCTGCCGCAGAGGCGCATTATGCACCGGGCGACGATTCTGGGGGACAAACCTTTTTATCGGGCGGGATAAATGGCGCTGGCGCTTCGCTGACCGGACCTACAGTAGAGCAGGCCCGATAAGGCGAAGCCGCCATCCGGCACAAGGTAAATTAACGCAGAATTTTTTTCTCAGCCAGATCCAGCGCAAAGTAGCTGAAGATCAGATCCGCGCCCGCGCGTTTGATCGACCCTAAGCTTTCCAGCACCACTTTCTCTTCATCGATAGCACCCGCCATCGCCGCGAACTTGATCATCGCGTATTCACCGCTGACCTGATAAGCGCCAATTGGCAGTTCGGTGCGTTCGCGGATATCGCGCAGAATATCGAGGTACGCGCCGGCCGGTTTCACCATCAGGCAGTCTGCGCCCTGGGTTTCATCCAGCAGTGATTCGCGAATCGCCTCGCGGCGGTTCATCGGGTTCATCTGATAGGTTTTACGATCGCCCTTCAGCGCCGTACCTGCTGCTTCACGGAACGGGCCATAGAAAGAAGAGGCAAACTTAGTGGAGTAGGACATGATCGCGGTATCGGTGAAGCCCGCAGCATCCAGCGCCTGGCGAATCGCCTGCACCTGACCGTCCATTGCGGCGGAAGGCGCGATAAAATCTGCACCCGCAGCGGCAGCAACGACTGCCTGTTTGCCGAGGTTGGCAAGGGTTAAATCATTATCAACGCCATGATCGCACAACACACCGCAGTGACCATGCGAGGTGTATTCACAGAAGCAAGTGTCGGACATGACGATCATTTCCGGTACGGTCTGCTTACAGATACGCGACATGCGCGCCACCAGACCATCTTCTTTCCATGCGTCGCTGCCGGTGTCGTCGGTGTGGTGGGAAATACCGAAGGTCATGACCGAACGGATACCTGCATTGGCAATGCGTTCAATCTCGCGGGCCAGGTGTTTCTCTGGAATGCGCATCACGCCTGGCATGGCGTCGATAGCTTTGTAATCGTCGAGTTCTTCTTCAACAAAGATCGGCAACACCAGGTCATTTAAGCTGAGTGTTGTCTCTTCAAACATAGCGCGTAGCGCAGGAGATTTGCGCAGGCGGCGAGGGCGTTGGATTAGGTCTGTCATGGTATGCCTGATGTTTGTGGAATCGAAGGCCGTAGTATACCCGAACCTGATGGCGGGTGGTTTACGAAAGTTGGCGTTATGTGGGGATGGTGGGCTCTCTTTGCTACCTCTTAATCTATCTATTATTTGCATTTTTGTGATTGTAATTATTTTTTATATTGATAAATTTCAACGTGGATTTAGTTTTATTTAATTTTATTTTAACTAAAAGGTATTGGTTAGCTATTTATTGCTCTCATATCTGTTTTGTTTTTATTTATAATTGGAACGTATTTATTATGCAGTTTTATTAATGTTAATTGATTAAAAAATAAAGTGATTTTATAAATTACTGGCGTTTTTGTTTCGAAGCTTTTATTGCCCGTCCGGATTCGGACTTAAGACAAAGAATAATTGAACCTTTCGGCTATGACATCGCATAATCCTCCCTGCGAAACATAAAATGTTTTCTATGCATTGATAATTGATGGATCAACTATATTACGTCCCTGAGGAGGGATGACAAATGCACACTTGGAAAAAGAAACTCGTAGTCTCACAATTAGCATTAGCCTGCACTTTGGCAATCACTTCTCAGGCGAATGCTTCAACTGATATCTCTGGGACCACCTATACCACTTTTACCCATTATAATGACGCCTCCTATTCTGATGGCGTTTACTACGATGGATATGTGGGTTGGAACAACTACGACACTGATAGTATTTATAACGGTGATATTTATCCGGTAATTAATAACGCCACTGTCAACGGCGTGATTTCAACTTATTATCTGGATGATGGACTCTCTACTAACACCAATAACAACAGCCTGACGATCAAAAACAGTACCATTCACGGTATGGTGACATCCGAGTGCATGACAACGGATTGTACTAACCGTACGGGTACAGACTATTACTACGATCGCCTGGCGATGAACGTTATTAATTCAACTATCGATGACAACTACGAGCATTATACCTACAACGGTACCTATAATGACGCAGCCGATACGCACGTTGTAGACGTTTATAACCTGGGCACTGCTATCACTCTGGATCAAGAAGTTGATCTGTCTATCTCCGCCAACTCTCACGTCGCTGGCATTACCCTGACGCAGGGTTACGAGTGGGCAGATATTGACGATAATACCGTCAGCACCGGCGTAAACAGCAGTGAAGTATTTAACAACACCATCGCTGTTACTGACTCTACTCTGACCTCTGGTTCATGGACTGACGAAGGCACTACCGGCTGGTTTGGTAACACCAGCAATGCAAGCGACTACAGCGGCACTTACACTGCAGACGATATTGCATTAGCAGCTATTGCAAATCCGAATGCAGATAACGCGATGCAGACCACCGCAACGTTTAACAATTCCACGCTGATGGGTGACGTGCTGTTCTCCAGCAACTTCGATGAGAACTTCTTCCCGAACGGTGCTGACTCTTATCGTGATACCGATGCCGATCTGGATACCAACGGTTGGGACGGTACTGACCGTCTGGATCTGACCCTGAACAATGGTAGTAAGTGGGTTGGTGCGGCAATGTCTGTGCATCAGGTTGACACCGATGGTGACGGTGTTTACGACAGCTACGCTGCGGGCACTGAAGCCACCGCAACGCTGATCGATATCGCCGCTAACAGCCTGTGGCCTGATTCAACCTACGGCATCGATAGCGACACGACCTCTTATGACGAAAATGGCCACGTAGTGGGTAATGCGGTCTATCAGAGCGGTCTGTTCAACGTCACGCTGAACGGCGCGTCACAGTGGGATACCACTAAAACGTCTCTGATTGATACCCTGAGCATCAACAGCGGTTCCGTCGTCAACGTGGGTGATTCTGAGCTGGTTGCTGACTCTATCTCTCTGACCGGTGCTTCTGCACTGAACATCAACGAAGATGGTCATGTTGCAACTGATACTCTGTCTATCGACAACAGTACTGTAACGATTGCTGACGACGTATCTGCTGGTTGGAATGTGCTGGATGCTGCGCTGTATGCAAACACCATTAACGTTACTAACAACGGTGTTCTGGATGTTGGCAACAGTACTGGTGATGCGCTGCAGGTTGATACCCTGAACCTGACCAGCTACACCGATGCATACAACAATGTTAATGCAGGCGTTTTCGACATCAACAGCAGCAACTATGTGCTGAATGCTGACCTGACTAACGACCGCACTAACGACAAAACCCAGGCTAACTACGGTTATGGCGTAATCGCAATGAACTCTGATGGTCACCTGACTATCAACGGTAATGGCGATGCTGACACCTCCGGCGATCAGTCTGAAGTTGACAACTATGGCGACCATGTAGCTGCTGCAACCGGTAACTATAAAGTTCGTATTGATAACGCCACTGGCGCAGGTTCTGTTGCTGATTACAAAGGCAACGAGCTGATCTACGTTAACGATACCAACAGCAATGCGACCTTCTCTGCAGCTAACAAAGCGGACCTCGGCGCATACACCTATCAGGCGCAGCAGCAGGGTAACACTGTTGTTCTGCAGCAGATGGAGCTGACTGACTACGCGAACATGGCGCTGAGCATCCCGTCTGCTAACACCAATATCTGGAACCTGGAACAAGATACCGTTGGTACTCGTCTGACTAACGCACGTCATGGTCTGGTTGATAACGGTGGTGCATGGGTAAGCTACTTCGGTGGTAGCTTCGATGCGGATAACGGCACTATTAACTATGATCAGGATGTTAACGGCATTATGGTCGGTGTTGATTCCAAAATTGATGGTAACAACGCTAAGTGGATTGTCGGTGCCGCAGCAGGCTTCGCGAAAGGCGATATGAGCGACCGTACCGGTCAGGTGGATCAAGACAGCCAGACTGCCTACATCTACTCTTCTGCTCACTTTGCCAACAACATCTTTGTTGACGGCAACTTAAGCTACTCTCACTTCAACAACGATCTGTCTGCCAACATGAGCAACGGTCAGTATGTTGATGGCAGCACCTCTTCTGATGCCTGGGGCTTTGGCTTGAAACTGGGTTATGACCTGAAGCTGGGTGACGCAGGTTACGTAACGCCTTACGGCAGCGTATCCGGTCTGTTCCAGTCTGGTGATGACTATAAGCTGAGCAACGACATGAAAGTTGACGGTCAGTCTTATGACAGCATGCGTTATGAACTGGGTGTAGATGCAGGTTATACCTTCGCGTACAGCGATGACCAGGCTCTGACTCCTTACTTCAAACTGGCCTACGTTTACGATGACTCTAACAACGATTCTAACGTAAACGGCGATTCTATCGACAATGGCGTAGAAGGTTCTGCGGTACGTGTTGGACTGGGTACTCAGTTCAGCTTTACCAAAAACTTCAGCGCGTACACCGATGCTAATTATCTCGGTGGTGGTGATGTCGATCAAGACTGGTCTGCAAACGTGGGTGTTAAATATACCTGGTAATAATTTTCTCGCAAAGAAAGTAAAGGTAATTTAATCTGGAAAATGCCCGTCACGGATTTGACGGGCATTTATTGCAAGGAACGCGCAATGTTATCTACTAATAAACCTCTTCCTGAATTTAGTAAGCTGGATAAATGTTTATCAAAATATGGTAAACACTTTGAATGTGATAAAGATAAAGAAATTATATATTCCAGTGATATAAATAGCGATGACACCTTTATTATTTTAAGCGGTATAGTTTCCCTGAGACGCGGGGAGAATGTACTGGTCGGCATCGCGCAGGCACCATTTATTATGGGGCTTTCAGATGGTGTGATGAAAACCGATGTACAATACAGATTAATAACCGAAAGTAATTGTACGGGATATCATCTTCCTGCCTCACAAACGATTAATTTAATTGAACAATGCCAACTTTGGCGCGAAGCTTTTTGCTGGTTGGCCTGGCAGAACTGCATGCTTGAAATGCGCGATCTCCAGTTGATCGGCAATAACTCCTATGATCAGATTCGCGCGACGTTGATATCCATGACGAAATGGGACGACGTCCTGCGCTCGCGTGTCGGTGTGATGAACTATATTCACCAGCGCACACGAATTTCACGCTCAGTAGTCGCTGAGGTCCTCGCGGCATTGCGTAAAGGTGGTTACATTGAAATGAATAAAGGCAAACTGGTGAGCATTAACCGTTTGCCTTTTGAGTATTGAATCAGGATGCGGGAATAACCTGCGGTTTGTTCCCGCTCAACTCTGCGACCAAATCGTTGATACCGTCGCTCATATTGGTAAAGCGGGTCAGCGGAGAACGGGTCACCACGACAAACGCCCCGACATTTTGCTGCGGGATCATCGCCATATAGGTAATGAAACCGCCACCACCACCGGTTTTTTGAATAATTCCCGGACGACCATTCTTCGGTGCCATATACACCCAGCCCAAACCAAGCGCATCGGCTTTGCCCGGAACGTCCATCCCTATCACTTTGGTTAACTGTGTACGCTGATAAATCAGCGTCTGCATACGGTCGGCTTGCTGGCTACGATGATAAAAATCAGAAGAGAGATACTGCTGCATCCAGCGCATCATATCGCCAGGCGTTGAATAGACGCCGCCGCTGCCCATCGCCGCCAGGGTATTGTTACAAGGGCTGGCGCCTTTTTCCGCGACCATCAGGCGTCTGCACTGATCGGGGGATGGGGTAAAGGTGGTGTCTTTCATCCCCAGCGGTCGGGTAATTTTTTCTTCAAAGAGTTGCGGATAAGGCTTACCGGCAGCAGCTCCCAGCGCATCGGCCAGCAGGTCGAATGCCAGATTTGAATAAGAAGCTTGCGATCCTGGAGCTGCTTTAAGCGTAGCGGTTGAGAGATAGTTCCAGCGCTGCTCGCGGGTTGGCCAGACAAACACCGGGCGCTTTGCCGCGCCGCCAGGCTGTTCGCGCGGCAGCGCGCTGGTATGCGTCGCCAGATTCACCAGCGTGATTGGCGTTCCCTGATAAGTCGGCACGCGTGCGCCAGGTGGTGCATATTTACTCAATGGATCGTTGAGTTTAACTGTGCCCTGATCGAGTAATTTCACCAGCACTTCGCTGGTCATTAATTTGGTGATAGAGGCAATGCGAATCACGGAATCCAGTTGTGGATGAACATTATTGCCGGGGCGCGTTTCGCCGAAGCTTCGAAATACGCGTTGATTACCATCAATCACCACGAGCGCCATCCCCGTAGCACCACTGCCGTAAAATATATGGTCGGCATAACGATCGACGATATCAGAGGCGAAGACCGGATCGGTTATAGGCTGTGCCGCCTGGACAGATGTCAATGACGCCGCACACAGCGCGGCAGAAAAAAGCAGACTACGTTTCAACGGTGGTGTCCATGAGTTAGAAAAAATGAAAAAGGATGTCGTGCGTATGCGTATTTATACTACTCAACGGCGTATTGCAAAGCGCTTATCAGCCAATGATAGTGTGAAAAACGTAACGATGAGTAAACGTGAGCGTTTCCCGGATTGTGGATGTTCGCTTTTGTGATCTCACGCTGTGATAATCTGCACATGCTGGAACGTTATCGAGTGTGAAAACCACAGAAACAATTCTTCATCACCGGGGGGCGAACTATGTGCCGCGGTTCTGGTCACAATTGTCGGTTTCAGCTTGTGTTTTTGGGCGTAAGCCGTCTCGCCACCGCACTTCACGGAGGCAAATGCACAGCAGTCGTCATAACGATAAGAAGTTAGCAGGAGAGCATTATGTTTAAGTCTTTTTTCCCAAAGCCGGGACCATTCTTTATTTCGGCATTTATTTGGGCACTGGTCGCTGTTGTATTCTGGCAAGCAGGTGGGGGAGCCTGGGTTGCACGCATTACCGGCGCGTCGGGGGATGTACCGATTAGCGCAGCGCGTTTCTGGTCGCTGGATTACCTGATTTTTTATGCTTACTACATTCTTTGTGTCGGGATGTTCGCGCTATTCTGGTTTCTCTACAGCCCGCACCGCTGGCAGTATTGGTCCATTCTGGGTACCTCACTGATAATTTTTGTAACCTGGTTTCTGGTTGAGGTTGGCGTTGCCGTCAACGCCTGGTATGCGCCATTCTACGATCTCATTCAAACCGCGCTCAGCGCACCGCATAAGGTGAAAATTGAGCAGTTCTATAATGAAGTGGGTATCTTTCTCGGTATTGCGCTGATTGCCGTGGTCATTGGCGTGATGAACAATTTCTTCGTCAGCCACTATGTGTTTCGCTGGCGCACAGCGATGAACGAACACTATATGGCGCACTGGCAGCATCTGCGACATATCGAAGGCGCAGCACAGCGTGTGCAGGAAGACACCATGCGTTTTGCCTCCACGCTGGAGAATATGGGCGTTAGCTTTATCAACGCGATTATGACGCTGATTGCCTTCTTACCGGTGCTGGTTACGCTGTCGGCGCATGTTCCTGATCTGCCGATTATCGGACATGTCCCTTATGGGCTGGTGATTGCCGCGATTGTCTGGTCGCTGATGGGAACCGGCTTGCTGGCGGTAGTCGGGATCAAACTTCCGGGCCTGGAGTTTAAAAACCAGCGCGTGGAGGCGGCTTACCGTAAGGAACTGGTATACGGTGAAGATGATGCCAGTCGTGCGACGCCGCCGACGGTGCGTGAACTGTTCCATGCGGTACGGCAAAACTATTTCCGTCTCTATTTCCACTATATGTATTTTAACATCGCCCGTATTCTGTACCTGCAGGTTGATAACGTTTTCGGTTTGTTCCTGCTGTTTCCGTCGATTGTTGCCGGTACGATAACGCTCGGTTTGATGACGCAAATTACCAATGTATTTGGCCAGGTGCGCGGCTCGTTCCAGTATCTGATTAACTCCTGGACAACGTTAGTTGAACTGATGTCTATTTATAAGCGTCTGCGCAGCTTTGAACGCGAGCTTGATGGCCAGGATATTCAGCAAGTGACCCATACTCTTAGTTAACAAAAGGAGATGTTATGTCGACGGTTTCCCGTCTTTACCCCTTGTCTGGGCTGGCCGCATTGGTGTTGGTGGGATGTAGTAGCCAACCCGCGCAGCCGTTAAAAAAAGGGGAGAAAGCCGTCGATGTGGCGAGCGTGGTGCGCCAGAAAATGCCCGCCAGCGTGAAAGACCGGGATGCGTGGGCGCAGGATCTGGCGAAGACGTTTGAAAGTCAGAAGCTGGCGCCGACGGTTGAAAACATCTGTTCGGTGCTGGCGGTCGCGCAACAGGAGTCAAACTACCAGGCCGATCCGGCGGTTCCTGGCTTAAGTAAAATCGCCTGGAAAGAGATCGACCGTCGCGCCGAGCGCATGCATATTCCTCTGTTTGTGGTGCACACTGCGCTGAAGATTAACTCCCCAACGGGGAAAAGCTACAGTGAGCGTCTGGATACGGTGAAGACGGAAAAACAGCTTAGTGCCATCTTTGATGATTTCATCAATATGGTACCGATGGGGCAGACGCTGTTTGGTTCACTGAATCCGGTGCATACCGGCGGACCGATGCAGGTCAGCATTGCGTTTGCCGAGCAGCACGCCAGCGGCTATCCATGGAAAATGGCAGGGACGGTCCGTCAGGAAGTGTTCAGCCGACGTGGCGGACTGTGGTTTGGCACTTATCATCTGCTCAATTATCCGGCGAATTACAGTGCGCCAATTTTCCGCTTTGCAGATTTTAATGCCGGCTGGTACGCCAGCCGCAATGCGGCTTTTCAGAATGCAGTCAGTAAAGCCAGCGGAGTGAAGCTGGCGCTGGACGGGGATTTAATTCTCTATGGCAGCAGCGAGCCGGGCAAAACGGAGCTGGCGGTACGCAAGCTGGCCGGGAAGTTGGAGATGAGCGAGAGTGAGATCCACCGGCAACTGCAAAAGGGCGATAGCCTGGCCTTTGAAGAGACTGCGCTGTACGAGAAGGTCTATAAGCTGGCGGAAGCGAAGAGCGGTAAATCACTACCGCGTGAAATGCTGCCTGGTATTCAGTTGGAAAGCCCGAAGATCACGCGTAATCTGACGACCGCGTGGTTTGCTAAACGCGTGGACGATCGTCGGGCGAAGTGTATGGCTCAGTCATCGTTATGATGACGGCGGCGCCAGCGGATAATTATCGCGACGGCGCCAAGAATCAGGCTCCCGACCAGGAAGGGGATCAGCCCAAACAGGGTACCGACGCCTAAACCAATTTCAACCCGTGGGCGCCCTGTCTCTTGCATTTGCAACTGCATCAACTGCTCATAGATGCCGGGTGCGTGGGCCAGCAGATTTAAAATCTGCGCGCCTGCCCAAAAGCAAAACAGCACAAATACGGCATACGCAATGTTGCCGGGCAGGGAGGAGGTATCCCGATGCTTGCCCTTAAACAGGGATTTTGAGAGCGTAAAATCAGCCATAAAGACCTCCGGAAATAACCTGCTTTTTGGCGTAATGCCTGTAACTGACTGTGAGTCTGACAGGTGATTAGGATTGTCAATATCAGAATGTTGGTAATTTCAGGTGGAGATTATTCCTGGATTTCGGTTATTTGTGGTGCGTCACAATTATTTAACCTTAAGTGAAATTAAGTTACATTTCAGAAATTCCGCATATGCTACAGACGACCACGGGGAAATGTGCGAGGATGCTTTTTCATGTTGTATATCCACCGGAGCCGTTATGAACCTGCCTGTAAAAATCCGCCGAGACTGGCACTACTATGCCTTCGCTATTGGGCTTATCTTTATTCTGAATGGCGTGGTGGGGTTATTAGGTTTTGAAGCGCAGGGATGGCAAACCTATGCGGTGGGGCTGGTTACCTGGATAATTAGCTTTTGGCTGGCCGGGTTAATTATCCGTCGCCGTGTGGAAAATGAAGATGATGAAGCGAAGGATGCCCAATAGTTATCAGGCATCCTTGCGGGTTTACATACTGGTTTTCAGCGCGCTATCCGCAGCGTGGCGTTCCAACGCCAGTTCGATCAGGCGAGTGATCAAATCGGTGTAGCCTAAGCCGCTCGCCTGCCACAGTTTTGGATACATACTGATGTTAGTGAAGCCCGGCAGCGTGTTGATCTCATTGATCACAACGTCGTTTTCTGCGGTTAGGAATACATCTACGCGCGCCATGCCGGCACATCCTAACGTCTGGTACGCTTGAATGGCGATCTCGCGGATCTTGTCGTTAATTTCTGGTGCGATCGCTGCTGGAACAACGACTTTGGCACCGTTATCGTCAATGTATTTAGTGTCGTAAGCGTAAAAATCACTGTTCAACACGATCTCACCACAGGTACTGGCCTGCGGATGATCGTTGCCCAGTACTGCACATTCGATCTCGCGACCTTTGATCCCTTGCTCCACCACGACTTTATGATCGAATTCAAATGCCAGCGCGACGGCCTGGTTGTATTGCGCTTCACTGGTCACTTTGCTAACGCCAACGGACGACCCCTGGTTGGCGGGTTTTACAAACAGCGGCAGGCCCAGGCGGGATTCCACCTCAGCAAAGCTAATGTTGTTACGATTGGCGCGAGTAAGTGTAATAAATGGCGCGATATTTAATCCGGCATCGCGCAACAGACGTTTGGTCACGTCTTTATCCATACAGGCCGCAGATCCCAGGACATCAGAACCGACGAACGGCAGATTCGCCACGCGCAGCATACCCTGCAAAGAGCCATCTTCACCCAGCGTACCGTGTACGATCGGAAAAATAACATCGACCGTTGGCAGCGGCTGACCGTTTTGCGCATCGATCAACTGGTGCTCTTGTTTACCCGGAACCTGAGCCAGGCTGGTCGTGGAAGGACGCAGCGCAATGTGCGCCGGATCGTCTGAATTGAGCAGATAGTTACTGGCATCGCTAACGTGCCATTGCCCTTGTTTATCAATACCTAACAGCACAACGTCAAAGCGAGTCTTGTCGATGGCATCGACAATATTTTTTGCCGATTGCAATGACACTTCATGTTCCGCTGATTTACCACCAAATACGATTCCTACCCGCAACTTTGCCATCTTAAAAACCCATTCCTTGAATGCAAAGCACATACATTACCACGACAAAACGCAGGTTTCCTCGGCTTCTGGCAGATTGTTTCGCTGGGCAACAGGGGAAGAGATAAGCGCAAACGCGCAGATCTTGCATGAAGCATAATTCCCTGCGTGTATTGTGGGTTTGGTGTGAGGCGTATCACAAATATGATGAGCGGGAAGATAAAATTCTAAACTGTGATACATCGCACCTGTTGACCCTTATTTGGCTAAGTAATTTGTTAAGCTGCTCGCAGTTTTCAGCTACTTATCGTTATGAGTCCCTATGGAATCCTGGAGAGTAAACCTTATTTCCGTCTGGTTCGGATGCTTTTTTACCGGGCTGGCGATTAGCCAAATCCTGCCTTTTTTACCGCTCTACATCTCCCAATTGGGCGTCACCTCGCATGAAGCTCTCTCAATGTGGTCCGGATTAACGTTCAGCGTCACCTTCCTTATTTCAGCTATTGTTTCTCCGATGTGGGGCAGTTTAGCCGATCGTAAAGGACGCAAACTGATGCTGTTACGAGCCTCGCTGGGGATGGCGATTGCGATTTTACTGCAGGCATTTGCCACTAACGTCTGGCAGCTTTTTCTGCTGCGCGGGGTGATGGGGTTAACCTCAGGCTATATTCCGAACGCAATGGCGTTGGTAGCGTCACAGGTTCCGCGTGAACGCAGCGGATGGGCATTGAGCACGCTTTCTACGGCGCAAATTAGTGGCGTTATTGGCGGACCGTTAATGGGAGGCTTTATTGCCGACCATATTGGGTTACGGGCGGTATTCTGTATTACCGCGGCTTTGTTGGTGGTTAGTTTCCTTGTCACGCTGTTTTTGATCAAAGAGGGCGTGCGCCCGACCACCAAAAAAAGCGAACGCCTGAGCGGGAAGGCCGTCTTTGCCTCCTTGCCTTATCCGGCGCTGGTGATCAGCCTGTTTTTTACGACGATGGTAATTCAACTGTGTAACGGCTCTATCGGTCCTATTCTGGCGTTATTTATCAAATCAATGGTGCCAGACAGCAGCAATATTGCCTTTCTCAGCGGGTTGATTGCCTCAGTACCTGGCATCTCGGCCCTGATTTCCGCGCCGCGGCTTGGCAAATTAGGTGACCGTATTGGTACTGAGCGGATTTTAATGGCGACGTTAATCTTTGCCGTCGTGCTGTTTTTCGCTATGTCGTGGGTCACCACGCCATTGCAGTTGGGGATATTACGTTTCCTGCTCGGCTTTGCCGACGGCGCGATGTTGCCGGCGGTACAGACGCTGCTGGTGAAATACTCCAGCGATCAGATAACCGGGCGTATCTTTGGTTATAACCAGTCATTTATGTACCTTGGCAACGTCGCCGGGCCATTAATGGGAGCAACGGTATCTGCCATGGCGGGGTTCCGCTGGGTCTTCATCGCTACGGCGAGTATTGTACTGATTAACATCTGGCAGTTGGCCATCGCATTGCGACGTCGGCGTCACGCGCGCTGACTGTCTGATAAACAACGCTGCCCGTCGGCGTTGTTTATCTATAATTTTGCATTATATCTCTATGTGATTATTCATCATTTTACCTTTTTATATTGAAGGATTTTGTTTTAAGGCTCATCTCTCCCTTATTTTTTGATGTGATTGTTTTCGCAAATAGTTTAATTTCTTCTAAAAATAAAACTTTTATCACCTAGGCAGTAGTGAGCCTTAATGTTAACGTGGCTTATATTTTGTTAAGGGAATACGCAAATGAAAAATCTCGTCACTGAGTTGTTGCTTAAGCTCGCCCAAAAAGAAGAAGAGTCACAAAACCTGGCGGCGCAGGTCGAAACGTTAGAGCAGGTAATCACCGAAATGCTGCGCAATATGGCGTGGAGCGATCGGCAAATAGTGCTGCGTCAAATTGAAGGTGCTCTGGCAGGCGTAAACCGTGTGCCAACGTTTATGACGACCCTCCATAACGCTGGCGAGAGCGTGCCAAAAGCGTTTTGAGTAATCCGAGGGTGCGCCCACAAATTATCATAAAAGTGTCACATCAAATACTTATAGTCGCTTTGTTTTAATTTTACCGTATTTATACATGGAGAAAATAAAGTGAAACAAAGCGCACTCGTGATTGCCCTGTTACCTTTGCTGTTTACCCCGATTATTAATGCAGAAACATCTACCGTAGCGGTTATGGATAATCGTGCCGCTCAGGGTGATATCACCACGCCAGGCGGTGCCCGCCGATTGTCAACCGATCAAACGGCAGCGCTGCGTGAATCTCTGAACGATAAGCCTGCTAAAAATATAATTTTATTGATTGGCGATGGCATGGGTGATTCAGAAATAACGGCCGCACGAAATTATGCCGAAGGCGCGGGCGGTTTTTTTAAAGGTATTGATGCTTTACCGTTGACCGGGCAATACACGCACTATGCGTTAGATAAGAAAACGGGCAAGCCGGATTATGTGACGGACTCTGCGGCCTCAGCGACGGCATGGACCACCGGGGTTAAAACTTATAATGGTGCCCTGGGCGTTGATATCCATGAAAAAGATCATGCAACAATTTTGGAAATGGCAAAAGCGGCAGGTCTGGCGACGGGCAACGTTTCTACCGCTGAATTGCAGGATGCTACCCCAGCAGCGCTGGTTGCTCATGTCACTTCGCGTAAGTGCTATGGTCCAGGCGTGACCCGTGAAAAATGCCCAACCAATGCGCTGGAAAAAGGTGGCAAGGGGTCAATTACAGAACAGTTGCTGAATGCCCGGCCTGACGTCACGTTGGGCGGTGGGGCAAAAACGTTTGCTGAAACCGCTGCGGCAGGGGAGTGGCAGGGTAAAACGTTGCGGGAACAAGCCCAGGCGCGCGGTTATCAGATAGTAAGTGATGCCGAGACGCTGGCAGCGATTACCGAAGCTAACCAGGATAAGCCGTTGCTGGGCCTGTTCTCCGACGGTAATATGCCGGTGCGCTGGGAAGGTCCGAAAGCGTCCTATCATGGCAATCTGGATAAACCGGTGGTGACCTGTACGCCAAATCCAAAGCGTGATGACACTGTGCCGACGCTGGCGCAGATGACGGATAAAGCGATTGAGCTATTAAGCAAAAATGAGAAAGGTTTCTTCCTGCAAGTGGAAGGAGCATCCATCGATAAACAGGACCACGCCGCCAACCCGTGTGGACAGATTGGCGAAACGGTTGATCTAGACGAAGCGGTGCAGCGTGCGCTTGCCTTTGCGAAGCAAGATGGCAACACCCTGGTGGTGGTAACCGCTGACCACGCACATGCCAGCCAGATTGTCGCACCTGATACCAAAGCACCTGGTCTGACTCAGGCGTTGAACACCAAAGATGGCGCGGTGATGGTCATCAGCTACGGCAATTCTGAAGAGGAATCTCAGGAGCACACCGGTAGCCAGTTGCGCATCGCCGCTTATGGCCCGCATGCGGCGAATGTAGTCGGCCTGACCGATCAAACTGACCTGTTTTACACTATGAAAGCGGCGTTAGGTCTGAAGTAACCCTGCCCCCCGGTGACAATAGTTTTGCCGCCGGGTGGTATTTTTATTGTTAGCAGCCAAACTTACCTGTGTGTCGTCGTTCAGAAAAGGATGGTGCTATGAAAATTACATTATTAATGACGCTGCTCTTTGGACTGGTTTTTTTAACTACCGTCGGTGCTGCCGAGAAGACGTTAACCCCGCAACAACAGCGTATGACCACCTGCAATCAGCAGGCAACGGCGCAGGCCTTAAAAGGGGATGCGCGTAAGACGTATATGAGTGATTGCCTGAAAAACAGCAAATCTGCGCCTGAGGAAAAGAGTTTAACCCCACAGCAGCAGAAGATGCGTGAATGCAACGTCAAGGCGACGGAGCAGTCACTGAAAGGCGATGATCGTAACAAGTTTATGAGCGCTTGCCTGAAAAAAGCTGCGTAGCACTTACGGGTGAGCAGGTAAAAACGCTCACCCGAAATTTCATACTCCCGCCAGCAGACCCCTACCTATAATTTGGGAAATTTGTTTCAGAATGTTCCCAAATACGATGAATGATGAAAACTTTTTCCAAAAGAAGGTCGTCGCGGATGAAGCGTTTATATCACTTCATCAAAACGACCACCAACGTTCCGGTCTGCGATTTGCCCGACGGATCAGGCTGCCGCGAGCGGTGGGATTGGGGGGAATGTTTTTCCCTATCGCGTCGGTATTAGTTTCCCAGCCCATTACCGGAGGCTGGTGGCTGTTGCTGGTGGGATGGGCATTCGTCTGGCCACATCTGGCCTGGCAGTTGGCAAGTAAAGCAGACGATCCTCTGCATAGTGAATTTACCAATTTAAAAGCCGATGCCATCCTCGCCGGGATGTGGCTGGGAATTATGGGGGCAAACCTGTTGCCGTCGACGGCGCTGCTCATGATTACTTGCATCAACCTGATGGGCGCTGGGGGAATGCGAGTATTCCTCGCGGGCGTCGTGTTGATGGCGGTGTCATGTCTGGTGACGTTACAGTTAACCGATATTCCCGTCGCTGTTAGCAGCGGTCAACTGAGCGTGGTGTTATCACTGCCGGTACTGGTGATGTATCCGCTGCTGTTTGCCTGGGTCAGCTATCAGACGGTCATCAAGCTGGCGGAACATAAACGCCGCTTACAGGTGATGAGTACGCGAGATGGGATGACCGGCGTTTATAACCGACGTCACTGGGAGCTGTTGCTACGTAATGAATTTGATAATTGCCGCCGCTACCAGCGTGACGCCACGTTGCTTATTATTGATATCGACCATTTTAAGAGCATCAATGATACCTGGGGTCATGACGTCGGGGATCAGGCCATTGTCGCGCTGACCCGTCAGCTGCAGATGACTTTACGCGGCAGCGATGTGATCGGGCGCTTTGGTGGTGATGAGTTTGCGGTGATTATGTGCGGCACGCCGGCAACCAGCGCAATTGCGGCCATGTCGCGAGTGCATGAACGACTTAGTCAGTTGCGTTTATCCTGCGCTCCGCAGGTTGCCTTGCGTATTAGCGTTGGCGTAGCGCCGCTGACTTCTGAAACTGAGCATTATCGGGAATGGTTAAAATCAGCAGATATGGCGCTTTACAAAGCAAAGAATTCCGGACGTAACCGCACTGAAGCGGCGGCCTGACGTCCGGTGATATTAACTCAGGATCGGCTGAGTTTTTCTGACTGTTCCATGCACTTAACCATCGCTTCAATCACTGATGAACGGAAACCACGTTCTTCCAGGACACGCACCGCTTCGATAGTGGTTCCGCCTGGCGAGCACACCATATCCTTCAGTTCCCCTGGATGTTTACCCGTTTCCAGCACCATTTTTGCCGAGCCCATTACCGCTTGCGCTGCGAATTTATAAGCCTGCGCACGGGGCATTCCCCCCTGAACGGCAGCATCCGCCATCGCTTCGATAAACATAAAGACATAGGCCGGTGCAGAACCGCTGACGCCGACCACCGGGTGAATCATTGATTCTGCAATCACTTCGGCTTCGCCAAAGCAGCGGAAGATATTCAGTACGTCGGCCGTATCTTCCGGCGTTACTAAGGCGTTCGGCGTGACGGAGGTCATTCCGGCATTAACCAGTGACGGGGTATTTGGCATTGCGCGAATGATTTTGCGGTCATGACCCAGTGCGCGGGCGAGCTGATCGAGGGTAACGCCAGCGGCAATCGAGACAACCAGAGAGTCTTTGTTCAGGCTGGAGGTGATTTCACTCAGCACCTTAATCATGATGCCTGGTTTTACGGCACCAAAAACAATGTCGGCGATTTGGGCAACTTCTTGCGCAGACTGCGCTGCATTAATACCATACTGGTCGTGCAACGCAGCGACCTTATCAGGGGAAGGGGTATAGACCCAGATTTGTCCCGGGAGAACCTGGCCGCTGGCGATCATGCCGCCAAGAATTGCTTTGCCCATATTACCGCAGCCGATAAAACCAATTTTTTTGTCCATCTTGTCACTCCCTATGGATGATATTCATTGTTTTATACCCGTCATACTTCAAGTTGCATGTGCGTTGGCTGCGTTCGCTCACCCGAATCACTTACCAGAGTAAGCTCATCGGGAGTCACTCTCTTGCCGCCTGCCTGCAACCCGAATTATTTAGGGTAAATCTGGGAAAGCTAAGCTTAGCGCGGAATGAATATGTGCAGAAGGAGAAACAGCACTTTGCCTGCAAGTAAAAGCACGAGACAATGCGCGATTACACACGAGTGGGGAGAGATTATGACAATATGGGTGGATGCCGACGCGTGTCCGAACGTGATTAAAGAAATTTTATACCGCGCCTCTGAGCGCATGCAGATGCCGCTTATTCTGGTGGCGAACCAGAGTTTGCGCGTCCCGTCTTCGCGTTTTATCCGTACATTACGCGTTCCCGCCGGGTTTGACGTCGCTGATAACGAGATTGTGCGACAATGTAGCGCCGGTGATTTAGTGATAACGGCGGATATTCCACTGGCTGCTGAAGCCATTGGAAAAGGGGCAGCAGCGCTTAATCCACGCGGCGAACGTTATACCGAAGCGACGATCCGCGAACGTCTGATGATGCGTGATTTTATGGATACGCTACGTGCCAGCGGCATCCAGACCGGGGGACCAGATAGCCTTTCTCCCCGCGACCGGCAGCATTTTGCGGCTGAGCTGGATAAGTGGTGGCTGGAAGTTCAGCGCAGAAAATAACACCTGTAATTTATTTCTTACACTTTCATCCCTGTGAATTCTTGTTATAGTAGGGTCTAATTGACGACATCACTCTTTCTGTAATTTTTTCTTTACGTTTTGGTGGTGTACTAGTTTGATGATATGATTATATCTTTAATAGCATCAGATCCCGCTTGTCGGCGGCTCTCTGGGGAAATTCTGTGATGACGCAACCTCTTTTTCTTGTTGGCCCCCGGGGGTGTGGTAAAACGACAACCGGTATGGCGCTGGCGAAGGCTATCGATTACCAGTTTGTTGATACCGATCGCTGGTTGCAATCGCACGTGCAGATGACCGTGGCGGAAATTGTCGAAAGAGAAGGATGGGAAGGGTTTCGTGCCCAGGAAACAGCCGCTCTGCAGGCCGTCACGGCTCCGACAACGGTTGTCGCGACCGGTGGCGGTATCATTCTCACCGAATTTAATCGTCACTACATGCGTAGCCACGGTGTGGTTATCTATTTAAGCGCGCCGGTATCGGTACTGGTAGATCGCCTGGAGGCCACACCTGAAGAGGGGTTGCGCCCAACCTTAACCGGCAAGCCGTTGACCGAAGAAGTAGAGGAAGTGCTTGCCCAGCGCGATGTTCTGTACCGTGAGGCCGCGCATTATATTATTGATGCGACCAATCCGCCTTCGCAGGTGGTGGACGACATTCTTGGGATACTGTCGCAGGCAGCGCCACGGTTACAGGGTGGTGTCTATACTTAAAGCTCATTCAGACAAAAGGAAGAGCTATGCCGACAAAACCACCTTATCCGCGTCAGGCGACCATTGTAACGGTTGAAAAGGGGACGCCAGGCCAGACGGTAACCTGGTATCAACTTCGTGCCGATCACCCAGAACCGAATTCGTTGATCAGTGAGCATCCTTCCGCTCAGGAAGCCATGGATGCTAAAAAGCGCTATGAGGATCCCGACAAAACCTGATGTCGGATACCGCCCGGGCAGGTGTCTGAAAAGGCCCAGTACGGGCGTACATCACATTTTTTTAAATATCGCGATATACAGTAAAAATCGAAAATTAAACAATAACAATACAGTACTGGAATGATTTGGAATCTTTACAAAATAGACCGCCGATCTGCTGCTACGCTTTTGAGCGTTTGTAGCACAGGTCAGCGCCCGGCAATGATTCGGGAATTCACAGCAAAGTAAGAAGACGGTGGAGCAAAAAATGGGTACGTCGTTGGCTATCCTCACGATTGGCGTGGTGCCGATGAGTGAGGTGTTACCGCTCCTGACGGAATATATTGATGAGCAGCACATTACTCACCACAGTCTGCTGGGACAGATGCGGCGAGAGGATGTGATGGCTGAGTACGGGGTCTCTCCCGGTGACGAGCCGCTCTTAACGCTGCTCTGCGACCATCAACTTGCCCATGTTTCGCGCCAGAAAGTGGAACGCTCACTGCAGGGTATTGTAGAAGTGCTCGACAATCAGGGCTTTGACGTGATCCTGCTGATGAGTACGGCTTCAATTGCCCGCCTGACCGCCCGCAAGAGTATGCTGCTGGAACCTTTACGTATCATTCCTCCGCTGGTCGCCTCGATTGTGGAAGGGCATCAGGTTGGGGTTATTGTCCCCGTCACGGAATTGCTCAAAGCCCAGACGCAAAAATGGCAGGTGTTACAAACGCCGCCAGTGTATGCCGTGGCGAATCCGATTCACGGTTCCGAACAACAACTGATTGATGCCGGTAAAGAATTGCTTGAGCAAGGCGCAGATGTGATCATGCTGGATTGTCTGGGCTTTAATCAACGTCATCGCGATTTACTGCAAAAATCGCTGGATGTCCCGGTTCTGCTGTCCAATGTGCTGATCGCCCGACTGGCTTCGGAATTGCTCGCGTAATTTTGCGTGACAGGTGGAACACCTGCCCCCTATATTGGTTGTTAACTTAATCACAAGATAGGGCCAGTTGTATGCTTCAAAGTAATGAATACTTTTCCGGCAAAGTAAAATCCATCGGTTTTACCAGCAGCAGTACTGGCCGTGCCAGTGTTGGCGTGATGGCCGAAGGTGAATACACCTTTGGTACTGCGGCGCCTGAAGAGATGACGGTCGTCAGCGGCGCACTTAACGTGCTGTTGCCGGGGGAAACTGAGTGGAAAGTCTATGCCGCAGGGGACGTGTTTAACGTACCAGGCAGTAGCGAGTTTCATCTGCAGGTGGCAGAGCCAACATCCTATCTTTGCCGCTACCTGTAAGCGTAAAAATGACGAATGGCGACATTGAGCCGCCATTCGGTAAACACGGTTTAACGTTGTGCTTCGCCGCCTAATCCTTCCACCAGACTTTTAATCAGCGCCGCCAGTTCCCCCGTCATCAGGATGAAATCGGCATCAAAACGCTGAGCGTAGTCCTCGCGGTCGATATCTTCGTTTTGATCGCGCAACTCGTCGCTAAACTTCAGACGCTTAATCGAGCCGTCGTCGCACATCACGAACTGAATGCGCTGCTGCCAGTCGAGCGCCAGCTTGGTGACCAGTTTGCCCGCTTCGATATGTACGGCGATTTCGTCGCAGACCAGATCCTGTTTTTTCGCGCGGATCACGCCGCCGTCTTCAAGGATCGCTTTCAGTTCGGCTTCATCCAGCAACTGGAAGCCCTGTGCCGTTGTACCGGAGCGAACCCATTCGGTCAGCGTCAGCTCAATCGGGTTTTCCATCGTCAGCGGAACAACCGGCAGCGAGCCAAGGCTCTTACGCAGCAGCGCCAGCGTATCTTCCGCTTTCTTCGCGCTCGCACAATCAACCATGATCAGATCGTTAACGGTGTCGATCCACATCATCGTTTGGCTGAAGCGGCTAAAAGCGCGCGGCAGCAATGAGTGCAGAACTTCATCTTTCAGCGAGTCTTTTTCGGTCTTCTTAAGCTTACGACCTTGCTCAGCTTCCAGTTTGAATATTTTGGCTTCCAGCGCCTGTTTGATAACCGGCGACGGCAGAATTTTTTCTTCTTTGCGGGCACAGATAATAATTTGGCCATTGGCGGTATGCGTTAATGCATCGCTGTGCGATCCCATCGGCGGAACCCAGCCCATTTTTGCCATATCCTGGCTACCGCAGGGAGTGAACGTCATTGATGCCAGCTGTTTTTCCATCTCTTCGGCACGCAAAGAAACATCGCGGCTAAGACGGTAAACCATTAAATTTTTGAACCACAGCATGATAATTTCCACGGCCTTGTCGTTAAATCCAGCGGGCATGATAGCGAATTGTCGCTATGCTTGCATTGTTAATCGGGAAGAGGAGCAAACAGTGCGTATAGGTATCGATTTGGGCGGTACAAAAACGGAAGTTATTGCGCTTGGCGATGCAGGCGAGCAGCTTTTTCGCCATCGCCTGCCCACACCGCGTGAGGATTATCGGCAAACGATAGAAACCATTGCCGCGCTGGTGGAGATGGCGGAGCTGGCTACCGGGCAAACGGGAACCGTGGGGATGGGGATCCCCGGTTCAATTTCGCCTTACACTGGGGTAGTCAAGAATGCCAACTCAACCTGGCTTAACGGGCAACCCTTTGATAAAGACTTAAGTATGCGTTTGAAGCGTGAAGTGCGCCTGGCGAATGATGCCAATTGCCTGGCGGTTTCTGAAGCGGTGGATGGCGCGGCGGCAGGGGCGCAAACCGTGTTTGCGGTAATTATTGGCACTGGATGCGGCGCGGGTGTGGCGTTGAATGGTCGGGCGCACACGGGTGGCAACGGTACCGCGGGCGAGTGGGGGCATAATCCGCTGCCGTGGATGGACGAAGATGAGCTGCGTTATCGCCAGGAAGTACCCTGCTATTGCGGCAAGCAAGGCTGCATTGAAACCTTTATTTCCGGGACCGGTTTTGCCACCGACTACCAGCGTCTGAGCGGTAAGTCGCTCAAGGGCAGCGACATTATCGATCTGGTTAACGTGCGGGATGCTGTGGCGGAGCAGGCTTTGAGCCGCTATGAGCTGCGTCTGGCAAAATCGCTGGCGCATGTGGTGAATATTCTCGATCCGGACGTCATTGTTCTGGGTGGGGGAATGAGTAATGTCGACAGGCTATATCAAAACGTTCCAACATTGATGAAGCAGTTTGTCTTTGGCGGCGAGTGCGAAACGCCCCTACGTAAGGCGATGCACGGTGACTCCAGCGGCGTACGTGGTGCGGCCTGGCTGTGGCCGCAGGCGTAATCTGTTTTACGTCACGGGTGCAATTTGTTGCACGCCGCGCTTCAGGTAACCGTAAATCAGCAGCGATGACATGGCGGAGAAAGACAGCAACGCAGCCGGCAGCGTCACATAGTTGTAGGCAAAGCCCAGCGTCAGCATCATACCGCCGCACCAGGCGCCAATTGCGCTACCGAGGTTAAAGGCAATTTGCCCGCCTGCCGCGCCCAGTAGCTCACCTCCTTTGGCATTTTGCAGCAGCAAAATTTGTAGCGGTGCCGACAGAGCAAACAGGCCCGCGCAGCAAATAAAGGCGAAGGTCAGCGATGCGGCTTTGATACCGCCAAAGACAAAAAGCAGCAGCAGAACCAGCACAATGATGAAGTCGGTTATTACCGCAATGCGCAGCGGCGTATAGCGGCCAGATAGCCGACCGCTCAACAGATTCCCTAATACCATCCCCAATCCCACCAGCATCATGATGAAGGTCATCAGCGTTTCGGAAAAACCGGAGATGTACATCATGTACGGCTTAACGTAGCTGAACCAGGCGAAAACCCCGGCGTTGCCAAACATGGTGGCGGAAAAGATCAGCCACGGGGCGGGGCTTTTCAAAAAGTGAAATTGTTCGCGCAGATTCCCTTTCGCTTCATCGCTGATGTTGGGCACCCAAAAAGCTATCGAGACAATAACGGCGATATTAAAGACGGCTATCAACAGGAACGTATAGCGCCAGCTAAATTCCTGGCTAAGCCAGGTACCGACGGGAATGCCAATCAGATTGGCAACGGTCATCCCTGAAACCATGCCCGCGACGGCGGCGGTGACTTTTCCTGGGCGTGCCAGTTTCGACAGAATAATTGCCCCAACGCCAAAAAATGCGCCGTGCGGGAAGCCGGAAACCAGCCTGCCCACCGCCAGCATTAAATACGAGGAGGAGAGGGTGAAGATGGCGTTGCCAATCACGCATAGCGTGACCAAAAACAGCAGAATATGTTTTAGCGAAAAGCGGCTGGAAAAGAGCGCAATAATCGGCGCGCCCAGCACTACGCCAAAGGCGTAAAACGAAATCATATGACCCGCGGCCGGGATGGAAATGCCCACGTCCCGCGCCAGCTCGGTGAGTACTCCCATGATGCCGAACTCGGCCATGCCCAGCCCAAATGTCCCCAGCGCTAACGAGAAAACGACTTTTTTCATACCACCTGCCAACAAGAAAGACGCCGGATGTGCGTCATAGCGGCGAACGTTCTCCGCAAATAGGGATAGCTTGCGGATAAGCGAAGTGGAATGCCATTTCATATCCGTCTTTGAGTATGCAATATTGTGCTACATATTCGTGCCGAATGGCGCCGATCCGGCTTGTGAAGCTATCAGGCATCAACTGCAAATATTTTGTCGAGTTTGCTGTACCCCAGACCGTTGATTTTTTTAACCTTGATCTGCACCGGAATACGTTCTTTCATCGCTTCAACGTGGCTGATCACTCCAATGGTTTTGCCGGTGGCGTTCAGCGCATCGAGCGCGTCCAGCGCGGTATCGAGCGTTTCGCTGTCCAGCGTGCCGAAACCTTCATCGAGGAACAGAGAGTCAATTCGCGTTTTGTGGCTGACCAGATCGGATAACGCCAGCGCCAGCGCCAGACTCACGAGGAAACTCTCGCCGCCGGAAAGCGTACGGGTGTCGCGCACGGCATCGGCCTGCCAGGTATCAACCACTTCCAGCTCCAGCGCTTCGCTGGCCTTACGCTGTAACAGATAGCGACCATGCAGACGAGTGAGTTGGTTGTTGGCAAGCCACACCAGGTTATCCAGCGTCAGCCCCTGGGCAAACTTGCGGAATTTATCTCCCTCTTTCGAGCCGATCAACGCATTCAGATAGCCCCAGTCATCAACCTGCTGCGTGACCTTTTCAATCTCCTGCATCAGCGCCTGTTGCTGCTGACGATGTTCAGCATCCTGTTTGAGCTGCTGGCGAATTTCACCCTGGCGAGTGGTATTTTCCCGTAGCTGCTGGGTGAGCTGCGCCAGCGCGTCGCGAAGATGTTGTGCTGTGAGCGTGAGATCCGCCCCGGTTGGCAACTGCTGGTGATGGCTCGCCAGCGCCTGCTGAGCCTGATTAAGCAGCGTTTGTGCCTGCTGTTGCTGGTTTTCCAGCGATTGCTTTAACTGCTCCAGACGGCTAAAGGTCTCTTCATCCAGCAGAGCGGCAACAAAGGCGTCACGATCGGCAAAGAGGCTGGCCTGCAGTGCGGCATCAAACTGTGCCTGAATTTCTGCGGCGCGCTGTACGTCCTGCGTCTCCTGCTGTTGCAAGGTTTGCCACTGGCCCTGTAAAGACAGGCAATCGTCATGGACCTGTCGCCAGTTTTCCAGCGACAGACTCTCAGTACCTGCAGAAAGTGTATCGCTCTCAGGCAGCGTTTCCAGCAACGGCGTGAGCTGAGCTATCTGCGCCTGTAACTCGGTGAGTTCGTTCTGGCGCTGCTGCCACATTTGCGCTTCTCTCGCCCGCTCGCTCAGCCACGAAGCGACTTCATCCTCTGCCGGAAGGGATAGTCCATGGCGGGCTAGCTCGGCGGTTAACGTCGCCTGGCGCTGGTCAATTTGCTGCTGGAGCTGGGTAATCTGCTCGGTATGCGCCGTGATTTGCGCCTGCAGGGTATGACGCAAGCTTAACTGGTGAAGCTGTTGTTCGTGTTCTTCCTGGGCGGCAAGCCACGGGGCAATGTCATCCTGCGGTTGTAGCGATACGTTGAGGCTGGCGGTAACGGTCAGCCACTCTTGAGTAAGTGCTTGCTCCTCTTGAGAAAGCGTCTGTGCTTCGCGTTCATCCCGTTGAAGTTGCTGGGTTATTGCCTCAAGCTGACCGCGTAACGTTGAACCCTCATCAGCCAGGGTTTTAACCTCTTTTTCCAGCGCTTCACGTCGTGCCTGATTTACGCTCAGCTCAAGCGTCTGGTAACGCTCGATAGCCGGATGTGTAGTAGAGCCACAAAGCGGACAAGGTTTGCCGGATTCCAGTAATGCCCGATGGCTTTCCAGATCTTTGATGCGGGCTTCCTGCTCGCAAATGATCCTCACATCGGTAAGTTGCTGATTTTTATCTTTATAGCGCTGACGTTTTTCGGCAAGCACTGCGTTGCGCTGAGTCAGCTCTTGTTGACGCTGCACAAGCGTGGCGCGTAACTGCGCCAGCTGCTTTTGCTTCGGGGCGATTTGCCCATGCAGATTGCTCAGACGCTGGCGTAACGGACGGAGCTGCGCATGTTGCGCCAGCGCCGCCGTGACCTCCTGTGGCGAAAGAGTCAGCGTGGGAAGCGCCAGCGCATCCAGTTTACGCGTGTCGTTTTCCCGTAATTGCTGCCACTGGCGTAGTTGGGCGCTGGCGTCGGACTGTTGCGCCAGCAGGGCCTTCCAGCCAGCCAGTTCGCTGCCCCACAATCGGAAGCGATCGTGTTCGTTCAGCCAGTCGGTTAACGTCTGCTGTCCAGCGAGCAAGGAGGTCGACTGCGTGTGCGCCTGCTGACGGATGCGCCCGCGCAGCGCTAAGCTGCTTTGTAAGCGAGCATTCACTTCCTGAATCTTCTGCCGCGTACGCGCTATCGTAGCCGTTTGTTCCTGGATTCGCTCCCAGTGTGGGCGTAACGCTCTGGCCGGTTGCGCCAGACTCAGCGCCGCCAGCTGTGGCTGTGCGTCTTCCTGCGCTTGTTTAGCGGCCTGTAACGTCTGTTGGTGACGGTTGATTTCTGCCTGTAGCTCATTTTGCCGAATGAGCCAGTTGAGATGCTGTTGCTGAGTCTGCTGGCTGGCAAGGTATTGTTTTTCCTCGTCAGTAAGTACCTGCAAACGCTCTGTCAGGGACTGCACCTGCTCCGCAGCGAGCAGAGCCACGCCGCTGGCCTGCGCTTGCAGTTTTTCCAGCTCCGTACGCGCTGCTTTATGTTTTTCAAACACCATGGCGGAAATTTGGCCGTAGATCTCAGTCCCCGTCAGCTCTTCCAGCAGTTCGGCACGCTCTTTCGGTTTGGCATTGAGAAATGCGGCAAATTGCCCCTGAGACAGCAGCATCGAACGGGTGAAACGACCGTAATCCAGTCCGGTAAGTTCGGCGGTCATTTCCAGCTTGTCTTTGACTTTATCGGCAAGAATTTTACCGTCGGCGCAGCGGGCAAGTTCTACGCGCGGCGCCTGTAGATTGCCTTCAGGCTGATTGCGCGCGCGGTTCTGGCTCCAGAATGCGCGATAGGCTTCGCCCCGGACCTCGAACTCGACCTCGGCCAGACACTCGGCGGTGTCGCGGGTCATCAGATCGTTTTGCGACTGCGACACGGTATTGAGCCGCGGCGTTTCGTGATACAGCGCGAGACAAATGGCGTCCAGCAGGGTGGTTTTTCCCGCGCCCGTTGGACCAGTGATGGCGAACAGCCCATTGCTGGCAAAGGGCTCAGCCGTGAAATCGATTTTCCATTCTCCTTTCAGAGAATTGAGGTTTTTCAAACGCAGGCTGAGAATTTTCATGCTTCGGTCTCCCCGGCAAGCGTGTGTAAGGTGGTGCCAAACAGTTGATTCAGGCGCTCGCGTTGCGGTTCTTCGAGTTCTTCCAGCGCCAGGCGGCGGTCAAAAACGTCCGTCACGCTCAGCTCGCTTAGCGTTTCACGTCGTTCATTCGCCATAATACGTTCGCGCTGTTCCCGGCTACGGCGCACCAATAACACCTCTACCGGTAAATCTTCGGTTAATGTCTGAATCTTACGCTGCATGTCGTGCAGATAGTCATCGGTGGTGATTTCGATATCTAACCAGACTGGCGGTTCCTGCTGCACACCGCGCCACTGCTCTAGTTGGGCGGTAATCGCGGCTAAATCACCTTTCAGCACTGCCAACGGCTGGGTGACCGGTACGGTGAGGTGTTCAACAGCGCTCAGCTTGCCGTTTTCGAAGCTCACCAGATGGACGCATTTGCTTTTGCCGCACTCGTCAAAACTGAGCGCAATTGGCGAACCGCAGTAGCGAATATGCTCGGTCCCGCCGATAACCTGCGCCCGGTGAATATGTCCCAGCGCGATGTAATCGGCTGGTGGAAAGTTTTGCGCCGGAAAGGCGTCCAGCGTACCAATATAAATGTCACGTACAGCGTCACTTTTACTGGCGCCAACGGTGGTCAGATGCCCGGTCGCAATGATGGGTAGATTTTGGTTGCCACGCAGCGTACAGGCGTCCTGATATTGCTGCTGATAATAGTCGGTAATAGCTGATAGCAAATGCTGCTGTTTCTCTTGTCCGGTCAGCCCTGCCTGGCTGGTAATGATGTCGCGCGGGCGTAAAAAAGGAACCGGGCACAGGATCGCACCCGGCGTGCCGTCGCGTTGCGACAGCACCTGCGGCGCATGGCCTGCGCTGGCGATCACTGTGGTGTTGAGAAACGCCAGAATATCGCGGGATTCGTTGAGCGTGGCGACGGAGTCGTGGTTACCGGCCAGTACCACCAGATGACAGCCGGTTTGCTGCAGATTAACGACAAAACGGTTATACAGCTCACGGGCATAGCTTGGCGGTGAGCCGGTATCGAAAATATCGCCCGCCACAATAATGGCATCCACCTGCTGGGATTGTGCGGTTTCCAGCAGCCAGTCGAGAAAGGCCTGGTGTTCAGCGGCACGGCTCTTGCTGTAGAAATTTTGGCCCAGATGCCAGTCAGACGTGTGAAGGATGCGCATAAGAGTTCCATGACGATAAAACAGTGGCGGGGATTATAACCCTGCAAGGACGGTAATATCTTGTTTTAGGGCTGTCATAATTCGCGGGGCTGCGTTAAACCTGGACTATCTTTTCATAAATCTGTCATAAAACTGACGCATAATGGCACCGTATTGATGGCAAACGATTTAATTATAAACAGGGCAAATCATGGCGAGACGTATTCTGGTCGTAGAAGATGAAGCTCCAATTCGTGAAATGGTCTGCTTCGTGCTCGAGCAAAACGGTTTTCAACCCGTAGAAGCCGAAGACTATGACAGTGCTGTGAACCAACTCAATGAACCCTGGCCGGATCTCGTCCTGCTTGACTGGATGCTACCCGGCGGCTCGGGCCTACAGTTTATTAAACATCTCAAGCGCGAAGCGATGACGCGGGATATTCCCGTCATGATGCTGACGGCAAGGGGAGAAGAGGAAGATCGCGTCCGGGGTCTGGAAACGGGTGCGGATGATTATATTACTAAGCCGTTTTCTCCCAAGGAGCTGGTGGCGCGTATTAAAGCGGTTCTGCGTCGTATTTCCCCCATGGCGGTGGAAGAAGTTATTGAGATGCAGGGGCTGAGCCTTGACCCAACCTCGCATCGCGTGATGACCGGCGAGGATCCGTTGGATATGGGGCCGACAGAATTCAAACTGTTGCACTTCTTTATGACCCACCCTGAACGCGTCTATAGTCGTGAGCAATTACTCAATCATGTCTGGGGTACCAATGTGTACGTGGAAGACCGGACAGTGGATGTGCATATCCGCCGCTTGCGTAAAGCGCTGGAGCACAGTGGACACGATCGTATGGTGCAGACGGTTCGTGGGACGGGATATCGTTTTTCGACCCGCTTCTGACTGACATGAATATAGGCCTGATGGATTAGGCTGTTAATGGAGTAAGACGTTTGCTAGAACGATTGTCATGGAAAAGGCTGGTACTGGAGCTGATCCTCTGCTGCATTCCGGCGTTTATCCTTAGCGCTTTTTTTGGTTACCTGCCCTGGTTTTTGCTGGCGTCGGTAACCGGCCTGCTTGTCTGGCATTTCTGGAATTTATTACGCTTGTCCTGGTGGTTATGGGTCGACAGAAGCATGACCCCGCCGCCGGGGCGCGGAAGTTGGGAGCCGTTGCTGTACGGGCTGCACCAAATGCAGCTGCGCAACAAAAAGCGCCGCCGGGAACTGGGTAATCTGATCAAACGTTTTCGCAGTGGGGCGGAATCGCTACCCGATGCGGTGGTGTTGACGACTGAAGAGGGCGGCATTTTCTGGTGTAACGGCCTGGCCCAGCAGGTTCTGGGACTGCGCTGGCCGGACGATAGCGGGCAAAATATTCTTAACCTGCTGCGCTACCCGGAATTCACGCAATATCTGAAAACGCGTGATTTTAGTCGGCCAATCAATCTGGTGCTCAATACCGGGCGGCATCTGGAAATTCGCGTGATGCCCTATACCGATAAGCAATTGCTGATGGTCGCGCGCGATGTTACCCAGATGCACCAACTGGAAGGTTCGCGGCGTAACTTTTTTGCCAACGCCAGCCATGAGTTGCGTACGCCGCTGACGGTGCTACAAGGTTACCTGGAAATGATGCAGGAGCATCCACTGGAAGGAACGACGCGCGAAAAAGCGCTGCATACCATGCGTGAGCAAACGTACCGCATGGAAGGGCTGGTGAAGCAGTTACTGACGCTGTCGAAAATAGAGGCCGCGCCAGCGCTGCTGCTCAATGAGACGGTGGACGTGCCGATGATGCTGCGCGTGGTTGAACACGAGGCGCAAACGCTGAGTCAGAATAATCATACGTTTACTTTTGATATTGATAGCCGCCTGAGTGTGCGTGGAAATGAGGATCAACTGCGTAGCGCTATTTCGAATCTTGTGTATAACGCGGTGAATCATACCCCCGCGGGTACGCACATCACCGTGCGCTGGCAGCATATTGCCTCCGGGGCGGAATTTAGCGTCGAGGACAATGGGCCAGGTATCGCTGCGGAGCATATTCCTCGTTTGACCGAACGCTTCTATCGTGTGGACAAAGCGCGATCCCGACAAACGGGCGGGAGTGGACTGGGTCTGGCTATCGTGAAACATGCCCTGCAACATCACGATAGCCGCCTGAATATCGAAAGTATGCCGGGCAAAGGGACGCGATTTAGTTTCGTCATCCCGGAACGTTTAATGACCAAAAGTAACGATTAACCCGTATTCGTAAGATAATCTTTCCAAAAGCCAGCGCGAGTTAAATTCCGTTCCGTTAAGCATGTATGGAGAATGTTTTGCCCTGAATAAGTTTCCGTTCACCTTATGTGCATTGCTTCTCTGATATCGCTATACCTGTGAACGTGTAAAGGGCGTTCTCCGCCACGCCCTTTACACGTTCACAGGAACCGGTGTTTCAGAGAAAAGATGAACATAAGGTGAACGGAACCCTTGCTCTGAGAGTGCACAAGTTGATGCTTTCTGAAACTGAGGCGTTCACGGAGCAGCACTATGCGCGAGCTGATTTTTTTATGTGGTCAATAGTTACATCCTGAATTTTGCGACGTTTGATTGTTTTTTGTTCGAACTATTACCCATACCTTTTTCCATGAAATGGTGTTTTGTGCTAACCAGAATTTTCATATCGCTATATTGTTCTGGTTTTTGGATCCCACCTTGCTTTAAAACGTTATAAGCGTTTAAATTGCGCTCCAGATGCTGTCATACCGACTGCATTTACGCGGTAAATCGAAAAACTATTCTTCGCCGCGCCAGGTCGGGAGTGTTTCCCGCTGGAATTGAGCAAAAATGCCGCTGTATTGTCCCCCAGGGAAAGGCAAAAATTTATTGTTTTCAACACCACATCCACAGGCAGTAAGACTTTATGACCCATCAGTTAAAATCGCGCGATATTATCGCTTTGGGATTTATGACATTTGCACTGTTCGTTGGTGCAGGTAACATCATCTTCCCTCCAATGGTTGGTTTGCAGGCAGGCGAACACGTCTGGACTGCGGCTTTTGGCTTTTTGATTACCGCCGTTGGTTTGCCGGTACTTACCGTTGTCGCGCTGGCGAAAGTCGGTGGCGGTGTGGACAGCCTGAGTACGCCTATCGGTAAGGTTGCTGGGTTGCTGCTGGCTACCGTTTGCTATCTGGCGGTTGGTCCATTGTTTGCGACGCCGCGTACCGCAACGGTCTCTTTCGAAGTCGGAATTGCGCCGCTGACCGGTGATTCCGCGCTGCCGCTGTTCATCTACAGCGTGGTCTATTTTGCGATTGTTATTCTGGTGTCTCTGTATCCGGGCAAACTGCTGGATACCGTCGGCAACTTCCTTGCTCCGCTGAAAATTCTCGCGCTGGTAGTACTGTCTGTCGCCGCGATTGTCTGGCCGGCAGGCCCGATCAGCAATGCGATGGAAGCCTATCAAACCGCAGCATTTTCGAATGGTTTCGTAAATGGCTATCTGACCATGGATACGCTGGGCGCAATGGTGTTTGGTATTGTTATCGTTAACGCCGCCCGCTCGCGTGGCGTTACCGAGTCGCGTCTGCTGACCCGTTACACCGTTTGGGCAGGTTTGATGGCGGGTGTGGGCTTAACGCTGCTGTACCTTGCGTTGTTCCGTCTGGGTTCCGATAGTGCGATTCTGGTCGATCAGTCAGCTAACGGCGCGGCGATTCTGCATGCGTATGTTCAGCACACCTTTGGTGGCGCAGGAAGCTTCCTGCTGGCGGCGCTGATTTTCATCGCCTGTCTGGTGACTGCGGTTGGCCTGACCTGTGCGTGCGCAGAGTTCTTTGCCCAGTACGTTCCTCTGTCTTATCGTACGCTGGTATTTATCCTCGGCGGCTTCTCGATGGTGGTCTCTAATCTGGGGCTGAGCCATCTGATTCAGATCTCTATTCCGGTGCTGACGGCTATCTATCCGCCATGTATCGCACTGGTTGTATTAAGTTTTACCCGCTCATGGTGGCATAATTCTTCCCGCGTCATTGCACCTGCGATGTTTATCAGCCTGATTTTTGGTATCCTTGATGGCATTAAAGCTTCTGCAATTGGCGACGTGTTACCGGCCTGGACCCAGCGTTTACCGCTGGCGGAACAAGGGCTGGCGTGGTTGATGCCAACAGTCGTGATGGTGATCCTGGCAATTATCTGGGATCGCGCCGCGGGTCGACAAGTGACCTCCAGCGCGCACTAATCACTGACAATAAGTTTTAACCACGGGGCTATTAATATGGCCCCGTGGTTTTTTTATTGTGTTAACAGGTTAGGAATCGATGGAAAGTAATAACAAGCTAAAGCGTGGGCTGAGCACCCGGCACATTCGCTTTATGGCATTAGGCTCGGCAATTGGCACCGGGCTGTTTTACGGCTCGGCCGACGCGATCAAAATGGCGGGGCCGAGCGTGTTGCTGGCCTATATTATCGGCGGCGCTGCTGCATATATCATCATGCGCGCGCTGGGCGAAATGTCTGTGCATAATCCCGCAGCCAGCTCTTTCTCGCGCTACGCGCAGGAAAACCTCGGGCCGTTGGCGGGTTACATTACCGGCTGGACCTACTGTTTTGAAATCCTGATTGTCGCCATTGCCGACGTTACTGCCTTCGGCATTTACATGGGGGTCTGGTTCCCTGCCGTTCCGCACTGGATTTGGGTCCTCAGCGTGGTGCTGATTATTTGCGCCATCAACCTGATGAGTGTGAAGGTGTTTGGCGAGCTGGAGTTCTGGTTCTCGTTCTTTAAGGTTGCCACCATTATCATCATGATTGTCGCCGGGTTCGGCATCATCATTTGGGGTATTGGCAACGGCGGACAACCTACCGGTATCCATAACCTGTGGAGCAACGGCGGTTTCTTCAGCAACGGCTGGCTCGGCATGGTGATGTCGCTACAAATGGTGATGTTCGCCTACGGTGGGATTGAGATTATCGGGATTACCGCAGGTGAAGCGAAAGACCCGGAAAAATCTATTCCGCGCGCTATCAATTCCGTACCGATGCGTATCCTCGTGTTTTACGTGGGGACGCTGTTTGTCATTATGTCTATCTACCCGTGGAACCAGGTTGGCACCGACGGGAGTCCGTTCGTCCTGACGTTCCAGCATATGGGCATTACCTTTGCCGCCGGGATCCTCAACTTTGTCGTATTGACCGCATCGCTGTCGGCTATCAACTCTGACGTCTTCGGCGTGGGGCGTATGCTGCACGGTATGGCAGAGCAGGGGAGCGCACCGAAAATGTTCGCTAAGACCTCGCGCCGTGGCGTGCCGTGGGTCACGGTGATGGTGATGACTATCGCGCTGCTGTTTGCGGTTTATCTTAACTACATTATGCCGGAAAACGTTTTCCTGGTGATCGCCTCACTGGCGACCTTCGCCACGGTATGGGTGTGGATTATGATCCTGCTGTCGCAGATTGCCTTCCGCCGTCGTCTGCCGCCGGAAGAGGTCAAGGCGCTGAAATTTAAAGTACCTGGGGGGGTGACAACGACCGTTGTTGGCCTGATTTTCCTCGTCTTTATCATCGCGCTTATCGGCTACCATCCGGATACCCGCATTTCACTGTACGTTGGTTTCGCGTGGATTGCCCTGCTGCTGGTGGGCTGGGTATTTAAACGCCGCCGCGAGCGTCAACTGGCTGAAGTACAGTAATTTTTTGCCGGGTAACGCGTTGCGTCGCCCGGCAATTTTCTCCTCCCCCGAACTCCTCCCCCAATAAACGTTAAGATGATGAGTGATCCTGCTCTTTGCTATGGCAAGGTGGCTTCATTTTCATCAAAGGGGATACGTGATGTTGAACGCCTGGCACCTTCCGGTTGCCCCATTTGTTAAGCAAAACAAAGATCAACTGTCGATTACATTATGGCTGGCGGGGGAAAATCCACCTCAGCGGGTGACGCTACGTGCAGAAAACGATAACGAAGAAATTTCGCTGGGTATGCACAAGCTGCGCAGCCAGCCGCAGCCGGGCGTAACCGCGTGGCGGGCGGCGATCGATCTTGCCAGCGGCCAACCTCGTCGGCGCTATAGTTTTAAATTATTGTGGCCCGATCGTCAGCTGTGGTTTACCCCGCAGGGATTCAGTCGTTTTCCACCTGCGCGTCTGGAGCAGTTTGCTGTTGATGTGCCGGATAACGGTCCGCAGTGGGTAGCTGACCAGATTTTCTATCAGATTTTCCCGGACCGCTTTGCCCGCAGCCAGTCGAGTGAGTCGGCTCAAAACGTCTATTATCACCACGCAGCCGGGCATGACATCGTGCGTCGCGAGTGGGATGAACCACTGACCGCTCAGGCCGGAGGATCGACATTTTATGGCGGCGATTTGGACGGCATCAGCGAAAAGCTGCCGTATCTGAAAACGTTAGGGGTTACGGCGCTGTATCTGAACCCGGTGTTTACCGCGCCGAGCGTGCATAAATACGATACCGAAGATTACCGTCATGTTGATCCACAGTTTGGCGGCGACAACGCGCTGCTGCGCTTGCGCCACAACACGCAACAGCAGGGCATGCGTCTGATTCTGGACGGTGTCTTTAACCATAGCGGCGATTCACACCCCTGGTTTGATCGGCATAACCGTGGGACGGATGGGGCGTGTTACAACCCGCACTCCCCCTGGCGTGACTGGTATCATTTCTCTGCCGACGGTGTGGCGCTGGACTGGCTGGGCTATGCCAGCCTACCCAAGCTGGATTTTTGTTCGCAAAGCCTGATCAATGAAATTTATCGCGGGGAAGACAGTATCGTTCGTCACTGGCTGAAAGCGCCGTGGAGTATGGACGGCTGGCGTCTTGATGTCGTGCATATGCTGGGAGAGGGCGGCGGGGCGCGCAACAACCTGCACCATGTGGCGGGGATTACGCAGGCGGCAAAAGAAACCCAGCCTGAAGCGTATGTGGTGGGTGAACATTTTGGTGATGCGCGTCAGTGGTTGCAGGCGGATGCGGAAGATGCCGCCATGAACTATCGCGGTTTTACTTTCCCCATCTGGGGATTTCTGGCCAATACTGATATCTCGTACGACCCGCAATCTATTGATGCCCAAACCTGTATGGCGTGGATGGATAACTACCGCGCGGGTCTGTCGCATCAGCAGCAACTGCGGATGTTCAATCAACTCGACAGCCACGATACCGCCCGTTTTAAATCGTTGCTTGGCAAAGACGTGGCGCGTTTACCGCTGGCGGTGGTGTGGCTGTTTACCTGGCCTGGCGTGCCGTGTATTTATTATGGTGATGAGGTGGGGCTGGACGGCAATAACGATCCGTTCTGTCGTAAGCCGTTCCCGTGGCAAGCTGAAAAACAGGACACTACCTTGCTGGCGCTGTATCAGCGGCTGGCTAAATTACGCCATCAAAGCCAGGCGTTACGCCATGGCGGTTGTCAGGTGATTTACGCCGAGGATAACGTGGTCGTGTTTGTGCGGGTACTCAACCGCCAGCGCGTGCTGGTGGCGATTAACCGTGGCCACGCCTGCGAAGTGGTCCTGCCAGTCTCGCCACTACTGCGTGTCGCTCAATGGCAGCACCAAGAGGGTAACGGCCTGCTCGCTGACGATATCCTGACGCTGCCGGCGATCTCCGCCTCGGTGTGGATGGGTCATTGATACAAGCGTGCAATCTCCGGGCTTGCCAGCAGCGTTTCTCGCCACCAGCGCTGCGCCAGCCCATCGCGGCTGTTGCGCCATGCCATGTAGGCCACATCTTTTTGGCGAAATGAGATGACCGTTTTTTCCACCAGTTCGCCTGTGGCAAGCCACGGGCTGGCAATGTGGCGGGGAAGAAATCCGCAGCCCATGCCGGCTCGCAGTAACATCACTTTACTGTGGAAGTCATCGACGCGAATCTGCGCCTGCTCTTCCATCAGATTGGTTTGTAGCGGATGGCAAAAGCGGGCGCTGTCGCTGATAACAATGGCCCGATGCAGGCACAGCTGTTCGTTTGTCAGGCCGTCCGGCGCGGCGGCCAGCGGATGTTCGGGTGCCACGACAAATACATTATCCAGCGTGCCGAGCATTTTGTAGGACCAGGCCGCTGACGTTGGCGGTTCATTAATCGCCCCCAGAATGATGTCTGCGCCATTATGGGTCAGCTCCTCCCAGGAGCCCGCCAGCGTATGGTGGGTAAAACTCAGACGGGTTTGCTTATTCAGCGCGTGAAATTCATCAATAATGGGCAGCAGCGTGGAGAAAGGAAAAGAGTCGTCCAGCGCAATCGCCAGCTCTTTTTCCCAGCCTGAACTCAGCTGTACCGCCTGCTTTTCGAGATCTTTGGCCGCACTCAGCAGCAAACGTCCCTTTTCCAGCATCATCAGCCCGGTGTCGGTAAATTTCGCCCGGTGCCCGGAGCGGTCAAGCAGCTCGATATTCAAATCGCTTTCCAGCTTTTGAATCATATAGCTGAGTGCCGCAGGGGTTTTAAACAGCGATTCGGCTGCTGCGGCAAATGAACCCTGTTTGTCGAGTGCGTCGAGGATTAGCAAAACATCCAGATTGATGCGCATAAGCAGAAAATATCCTGAAAAATAAACTACTCTGTTGTACCTAATGAAGAAAAACAATGCCAGTGAATAAATTAGATGAGTCATGCGCATTTTTTTGATGTTGTTTAGGATATATCGCAACACAGAATTAATAGTTTCACAGGATGGTTAGTTTTCTTTAATAACTCGTTAGAAATTTCCCGCTATACTCAACAAGCTTTCTGATTCAGGATCCTGCTGCTGACGGCAGATACAGACCGTTGCCTTTTAACTCATTGATTAAGAAGGTGTGTTATGTCTATTCGGGAACTGATTGATCCTCAAAACTCTACGCTGATTTTTATTGATCATCAGCCGCAAATGTCATTTGGTGTGGCAAATATTGATCGCCAGACTTTGAAAAATAATACCGTGGCATTAGCGAAAGCCGGCAAAATATTTAATGTTCCGGTGATATATACCTCTGTGGAAACAAAAAGTTTTAGCGGCTATATCTGGCCGGAATTGTTAGCGGTTCACCCTGATGTTAAACCTATTGAACGCACGTCTATGAACTCCTGGGAAGATGCGGCGTTTGTGAAAGCCGTGGAAGCGGCCGGACGCAAGAAATTGATTATCTCCGCGCTGTGGACCGAAGTCTGCCTGACTTTCCCGGCGTTGATGGCACTGGAAGCGGGTTATGAAGTGTATGTGGTGACCGATACTTCCGGCGGCACGTCTGTGGATGCCCACGAGCGTTCCATCGACCGGATGGTGCAGGCGGGCGCAGTCCCCGTAACCTGGCAACAGGTTCTTCTTGAGTACCAGCGCGACTGGTCCCGCAAAGAAACCTACGACGCCGTAATGGATTTGGTACGCGAGCATAGCGGCGCCTACGGTATGGGCGTGGATTACGCCTATACCATGGTGCACGGCGCGCCGGAACGTAAAGCCTGAATACACGGCATCCTTCATGCTGCCTGAATGCATCGTTATAGATCTCGTGTATTGATATTGATGGCGGGCTATCCCGCCATTCTCCTTCAACAAGGAATCCTTCATGGCGCAGAACAAACATGTTACGTTGGTGATTACCCATACCCTGCAGCCTGAGCAGGCGCAGCGGTATGAGCAATGGCTGGGGAAAATCATGCCGGTGGCGGCCGAGTTTCCCGGTCATCTCGGAGCGAATGTGATTCGCCCTGCGGATGGCGAGAATCTGTGGAACATTATTATCCGCTTCGACACGCTGGAGCATCTGTACAACTGGACCCAGTCCGATACGCGTCGTGTGCTGGTGGAAGAGATAGCTCCGCTGCTGGCAGAAGGTGATAAAACCGAAATTCGTACCGAAGCGGCGTTTTGGTTTACGCCGCCCGCGCCCCATGTACGCCAGCCCAGGCGCTGGAAACAGTTCCTGATCACTCTGCTGGTGATTTTTCCCAGCACTAACCTGGTGCCGTGGTTGACCGGCATTGTGCTGCCTGCAATGAAGGGCTCGTTACTCCTGCATCTTATCAATGATGCGTGTGTGGTTGCGCTGGTGGTCTGGTTCTGGATGCCCATCGTAACCCGTCTGTTTGCCGGATGGCTGAAAAAAGCCTGACCGGTTTTTCAGGAGATTGTTATGTCGCAAACTGCCACACTGATTCTGACTCACGGAAAAATTCATACTCTCGACAAACAAAGCCCACAGGTCGAGGCGGTAGCGATCGCCAACGGGAAGATCCTGGCGACCGGTAACCACGATCGGATCATGAGCTTGGCCGCCGAAGGGACGCAGATTGTCGATCTGCAAGGACATACGGTGATCCCCGGCTTACATGATTCACACCTGCATCTGATTCGCGGTGGTCTGAATTACAACCTGGAACTGCGTTGGGAAGGTGTACCGTCGCTGGCGGATGCCCTACGCATGCTCAAAGAGCAGGCTGACAGAACACCGTCGCCACAATGGGTGCGCGTGGTGGGGGGCTGGAGCGAATTCCAGTTTGCCGAACGGCGCATGCCAACTCTGGAAGAACTGAATGAAGCCGCGCCAGATACGCCGGTATTTGTTCTGCATCTCTACGACAGAGCGTTGCTGAATCGCGCCGCATTGAAAGCCGTCGGCTACACCAAAGCGACGCCGGATCCGGCAGGTGGTGAGATTGTGCGTGATAGCAACGGCAACCCGACTGGAATGCTGATCGCCAAACCCAACGCTATGATCCTTTATTCGACGCTGGCGAAAGGGCCAAAGCTGCCGCTGGAAATGCAGGTCAATTCGACCCGCCAGTTTATGCGCGAGCTGAACCGCCTGGGACTGACCAGCGCCATCGATGCGGGTGGCGGCTTCCAGAACTACCCGGAAGATTATGAGATCATTGAGCAGTTGCACGCCAACAAGCAGATGACGGTGCGCATCGCCTATAACTTGTTTACTCAGCGTCCGAAGCAGGAGCTGGAGGACTTTGAACGCTGGACTGATATGCTCAAGCCTGGACAGGGCACCGACTTCTACCGTGCTAATGGCGCAGGGGAAATGCTGGTCTTCTCGGCCGCTGATTTTGAAGACTTCCTGCAACCACGCCCGGATCTGCCGGAAGGTATGGAAGATGAGCTGGAGCGCGTGGTTCGCCACCTGGTGGAGCACCGCTGGCCGTTCCGTCTGCATGCCACCTATGATGAATCCATTAGCCGCATGCTGGATGTGTTCGAGAAGGTGAATCGCGATATCCCGTTCAATGGTCTGCACTGGTTCTTCGATCACGCCGAAACGATTACCGAACGCAATATCGAGCGCGTAAAAGCGCTGGGCGGCGGGATAGCGGTTCAGCACCGTATGGCGTTCCAGGGCGAATATTTTGTCGATCGCTATGGCAAAGACGCGGTCAAACATACGCCGCCGGTGGCGAAAATGCTGGCGGCTGATGTTCCGGTAGGGCTGGGGACTGACGCCACACGCGTGGCCAGCTACAACCCGTGGACCGCGCTGTACTGGCTGGTTTCTGGCCGTACCGTTGGTGGTATGGCGATGTATGATGATAACAATCGCCTGCCGCGCGATGTGGCGCTGGAACTGTGGACGGCCGGTAGCGCCTGGTTCTCCAGCGAACAGGGTAAGAAAGGGCGTATCGAGAAAGATCAACTGGCCGACTTGGTGGTGCTGTCTAAAGATTACTTCAGCGTGCCGGAAGAAGAGATCAAAGGCATCGAGTCGGTGATGACTATTGTCGATGGTAAAGTCGTGTACGCAGCCGGGCATTTCACTCCGCTGGCGCCGCCAGCCATTCCGATTGTGCCGGACTGGTCGCCGGTGGTGAAGGTGCCGGGGCACTATCGCTCAGCGCCGCCTGCTGCGGCGAAAATTGGCGCAATGGTACAGATGCACCAGTGCTGCGGCAGCTGCGGTGTACACGGTCATCAGCATGATATCGCGCGTAAGTCGGGGATTCCGGTGTCAGATGATCGGGCTTTCTGGGGCGCGCTGGGGTGTTCCTGCTTCGCGTTTTAATCCCTCCTCACAGCCCCTGGCCAAACGCAGGGGCTGATTGTATTTTCTGAAAAGCGGGTCATAGTGTTAACAGATATGGCACAGCTGCAACAATTTGTGTCATTCTGGTCTGTCTTTACACAGTGAAGGTGGAAACATGGATGAGCTGCTAACCCTTGGCTGCATTGTTTTATTCTTTGCGTTGGTAGTGGTTCCTGGTCTCGCTATCGTGGCATACAAACGCAGTGCGGCGGTACGTTCTGAGCTGGCGGCCTTGCGCCGTCGGGTAGAGGAACTTGAGCTGCGCGGTGTGGCGCCGGAGTCTGTGGTACAGGCCATCGCCGATGCGCCAACGGCTGCAACAAAGAGTCTTCCTGTCGATGCGAAAACGGCTGCGATTAGCAGCGTGGCGCCGGAACCAGACACTGAACCGACCCTTGAACCCGTTAGCCCGTGGTCTTTACAGCAGACGCCGGATAAAGCGGTAATTTCCACGCCCAGCGTCGAGCGACCTTCTGCTTTTGGCGGGGTGATATCATCGCTGGTGCGCTGGTTTATGCAGGGCAACCCGTTGGCAAAGCTCGGCATATTGCTCCTGTTCCTGGGGCTTTCTTTCCTGCTGCGTTACACCGTCGAACATTCTCTGTTCCCGCTTGAGCTGCGCCTGGTGGCGACCGCGCTGTTTGCTATTGTCCTGTTGGCGCTGGGCTGGCGGTTACGGCATAAGCAACCGGTCTATGCGCTGATCCTACAGGGCGGGGCTACGGGGGCACTCTATCTCACCGTCTTTGGCGCGTTCCGGCTGTGGCAAATGCTGCCCATGACGCTGGCATTTGCGCTACTGGTGGCGATTTGCGCGGCGAGCGTGGGTCTGGCTATTTTGCAAAAGGCACTCAGCCTGGCGATGCTGGCCAGCCTTGGCGGCTATCTCGCGCCGCTGCTGCTTTCCTCCGGCGGCGGCAGTCATGTCGCGCTCTTCTCTTTCTATCTTCTGCTTTCGGTCGGTATTCTCGCTATTAGCATCTGGCAGCACTGGCGGGAGCTGAATCTGCTCGGCCTGTTGTTTACCTTTGGCGTTGGCGGTTTGTGGGGGCTGGAGGACTATCGACCTGAGTATTATCTGAGCTGCCAACTGTTCCTGATCGCCAACACCATTATTTTTGGCGTGCTGAGCGTGGCGCTGTCCCTTCGGGCGCAGGAAAAAGGCAAACAGATTATTGATGGCGTGCTGCTGTTTGCCCCTCCGCTGGTAGGTTTTGGCATGCAGTATGCCATTACCCGGCATATGGCATATGGTCCGGCGCTCAGCGCGCTGGGCTACGGTGGTTTCTATCTGGTGTTGGCGACGCTTGCGTTGCGGCGCTCATCTTCTCTGGGAAGACCGCTGGTATTGTCCGCCCTGGCGCTTGGCGGCGCATTTACCACCCTGGCTATCCCGCTGGCGCTTTCAGCCCGTTGGACGGCGATGGCCTGGTCGCTGGAGGGACTTGGGATCCTCTGGCTGGGTATCCAACAGCAGCAACGACGCATGAGTTATAGCGGTACGGCGCTGCTCGTGCTGGCCGTGGGCAGCGCGCTATGGGCGCTGGCGAACGGCATAACTGCGCTCTCAGTGATGCTGATATTTGCCGTGCTTAGCCTCAGTTGGCTGGCTGCCGCATGGCTATGGCGCAACATTCGGATACAGAGTAGTTGGGGGCTACTCGCTGGCGGTTTGCTTTTCTGGATTATTGCACTCGTTGCAGTTTCGCAGCTCATCCTGAAGCAGGAGCGGTGGGTGCTCTCTGGCGTGTTGGCATTAATGGCGGTATCGGTCTGGGGCTGGCGAACGATTGCTGGTCGCCTGGCATGGTGGGAGCTGGATGCCAGTAAATGGCTGTTGTGGCCGACGATGCTGGTGATGCTGATGTATCAGATCTCTTTGCAGCAGATTTTTGCCGCGGGCTGGCCGAATCTGGCCTGGTGTGCGGCGCTAATTGTTGCAGTGGCGCTGCTCTGGCGTGACGCACCGATATTACCGCCAACGCTTTCCCGGCTGGCACATTTGTCGTTCTTCTGGATGATTGTACTGGCGCTGGCGGTTGAGCTGTTCTGGTTCGCCCAGGCGCTACCGTGGGGGCGAACCGCGTGGGGAAGCGGCCTGATGATGGCGGCTGGCGGATTGCTGATTTTCCTGGTTTATCAAGCTGTTCAACGCAGGCTCTGGCCATTTCGTATCTGGCCGGCCTTATATTCTGTTCAGGCGATGGTTCCTGTTGCGTTGGTGCTGGTCGGTCTGCTCGTGCTGACGAATTTACAGGATGGCGTGGTTTATCGTCAGACATATCTGCCGTTGCTCAACCCGCTGGAAGAGGGCGCAGCTTTTGCCCTGCTAGGGTTGGTCGTGTTTTATCGCGTGTCTGAACGCTATTTCCCGGTGCTGCTTTCGGTGTGCCGCCCATGGCCGGTTGTGGCGCTGATGGCGCTCGGTTTTTGGTGGCTTAATGGACTGCTACTGCGCGCATTGTCCTGGTATGGCGAAGTTGCGTGGAATGTACACGCCCTGTGGGATTCGCGGCTGATTCAAACCTGTTTTGCTCTGTTCTGGATGCTGGCGGCATTGGTGGTGATGCTGCAGGCAACCCGGCGTCGCTCGCGGCAGGAATGGTTGTGTGGCGCCGTTTTGCTGGGGATAGTCATAATTAAACTGATGTTGGTGGATAGCGCGGGAGGCGGTGGTCTGGCGCGTGCGGTCGCGTTTATCGGCGTCGCCATTCTGGTGCTGATTATCGGGTATTTTTCACCTTTACCGCCCAAAGCTGGAGAAGAAAAATGAAATGGATTAAAGCGGTTCTCTGGAGTGCTCTGTTAGGAGCAACCAGCGCGGCGTGGGGCAGTAATACGGCTACGGATGCGCCAGCAGACTACGCGAAGGGCGTGAAGCTCTTAACGCCGGGTTCAGAGCAATGGTATAGCCTCCCTCTGCCATTAGAAGTATATCACGAGGCGGTCTGGCCGGACTTACGTGATATCAGAGTGTTCAACCGCCAGGGCGATGTGGTGCCTTTCACTCTACTGGCAGAAAAAGCGCAGGCAACGTCCCCGAGAACGATTCCTCTGCGCCTTTTTCCGTTTGATTCTACGGTGCAACAGGTGACGCCAAAGCAAGATGATGAAAGACCCGCGGTCCTGCTTCGTGCTAAAAATGGCATCGAAATTCGCTTCGAAAGTGAAAACCTGCAATCCATCGGGCAGAGTTATTTAATCGCCTTGCCAGACGATGTCAAAGAGACGCCATCGCTGTCCCAGTTGCGTTTAAACTGGGATGCGCCTGCGAAAAACTGGCAGGGAACGGCATCGCTTTATTACAGCCGAGATTTACGTGACTGGAGGTTGATGACAGGAAATGCGCCGCTGATGGATCTGACGCATAGCGACGACCGGTTGAAAATGGACACCTTAGGCGTCGATGATTTGCGCATGTCTGCTGATGGCGTCCCCTGGCTGTTGCTGATTCTTGATTCGCAAAGTCCTGCGTTAAATCTGACCGGAGTGAGTGCGATAACCCGTGAGGAGCCTCTGCTTACCCGGCCTGTTTCGATGGATGCTGAAGCGGAGAAAATTGTCCAAAACCAGGCGATTTGGCGCTGGTCCAGGCCGCAACCGTTGACCTCATTAAAGATTTCACTGGATAACGAAGGCGTATTGCCGGTTGAACTTGAATGGCGTAAGGGAGAAAAAGACGCCTGGCAGCCTTTAACCCGAACGGTTCTCTACAATCTGGAAAATCAGTATTCGGATAATATTCCGCTCTCCGGTGAGTTAGTTGAGGCGGTCCGGATGACGACGCTTCAGGCGCGTTTGCCTGACACTTTACCCGTACTGAGAGGGGAGCGCGACAGCTATAAAGTGATTTTTAACGCACAAGGCCAAAGCCCGTTTATCCTGGCATGGGGGAACAAAGCGGCGGAACCCGCGAGCGTCAGTCTGGCGATGCTGATCCCAGAGGCGTTACGTAAGCACAACGATCCTGACAAAATGCCTCAGGCTTTGGAGGATGAACCAGTTACTCTGGGCGGTGAGGGGCGGCTGACGGCAACCTCAGTAGCTGAGCAACAAAGCCAGTGGAAAACGCTGTTGGTATGGGGGGCGTTAATTCTTGGCGTCGCCGTCCTGGCGCTGATGGCGTGGCGAATCTGGCGTGAAGTGAAAAAAGGTAATCCGACATAAACCAATAAAAAAGGCCCGCATTACGGGCCTTTTTTCGATCGATTCATGCCAATTACAGGCTGGAAACGTTCTCGGTCAGGTATTTTGCCACGCCGTCCGGAGACGCGTTCATACCTTCTTTCCCTTTTTCCCACTGTGCCGGGCAAACGTCGCCGTGCTCTTCGTGGAACTGCAGCGCGTCAACCATACGCAGCATTTCGTCGATGTTACGACCCAGCGGCAGATCGTTAACCACCTGGTGACGAACAACGCCGTTAGCGTCGATCAGGAAAGAACCACGCAGAGCAACGCCTGCTTCCGGGTGCTCAATGCCGTAGGCTTTCTGGATTTCGCGTTTGATGTCAGCAACCATTGCGTATTTCACCGCACCGATGCCGCCTTTGTCGACAGGGGTGTTACGCCATGCGTTGTGGACAAATTCTGAGTCGAAAGAAACGCCAACAACTTCAACGCCGCGCTTCTGGAATTCTTCGTAACGTTTGTCGAATGCGATCAGTTCAGACGGGCAAACGAAGGTGAAGTCCATCGGCCAGAAGAACAGAACGGTGGTTTTACCGTTGGTATGCTGTTTGAAGTTGAAGTTTTCAACGATCTCACCGCTACCCAGTACCGCAGCTGCTGTGAAATCCGGAGCCTGACGAGTTACCAGTACCATATAATTCTCCTGCAATGTTAAGGGTTTTTTGGAACGCAACGCGGGCCAGTATAGAGAGTGTTTGAGAATAAGACAAAGAGGCGCTGGCAATCAATGAGACAGGTTTTGTCTATCAATCTGTTGCTGGATGACCGCTACTGCTTATCCGGCGCATTATGCGGGTTACCATCAAAGGGTTTTATGTCGCGCCTGTTCCATCATTTGCGGATAAAACTGCCAGAAACGCTCTTCTAACGCATCATAATGCGTATCCAGGTCATACCATGAGTCGCGCAGGGCATCGAGACGCGGACGGCGGCTGGCCATGCCGTTCAGGACGTTCTGGATAAAATCCATGTCACGATAGCGCTCAAGCCATTTTTCTGACCACATATAGTTGTTTAAGTTAATAAAGCGCGGCGGCGATTCCGGCAAAATCGTGGTCACCTGGGTGCGGGCATAGCGCACAAATTCCGCTAATGGGAAGTCTGGGGAGATTTCCGACCAGTTGCGCGACAGAAAGTGATCCCACATCACGTCCAGCGTAATTGGCGCGACGCGGCGCGTTTCGCTACGAAACCACTCTTTGGCTTCACGCACCTGCGGCAGGTTATCGGTCATCACGTCGATACGACGGTGCATGAAGATGCCTTCCACCACGTCAGGGGGAAAACTGGCTGCCGGGTTACCGCGAACAAAATCGGCCAGCAGATTGCCGGAAAGCGAGCTGTCGGCAAGATGAGCGAGATGCAAATGTGCAAGAAAATTCATAGTTAAACGTTTATCCAGAGGGGTAAAGGTTGCAGGGAGAACGCCCCGGCACTAGACTACCCGCCTCTTATTTTAGTCTGAGTCAGTGTCATGCGCGTTACCGATTTCACCTTTGAACTACCCGAATCCCTGATTGCCCACTATCCGCAAGCTGAGCGCAGTAGCTGCCGCTTGCTGTCTTTGGACGGGCCGACGGGCGCGCTGACGCACGGTACTTTCACCGATTTGCTCGATAAGCTCAACCCTGGCGATTTGCTGGTCTTTAACAATACCCGCGTTATTCCTGCGCGTCTGTTTGGCCGTAAAGCCAGCGGCGGCAAGATTGAAGTGCTGGTCGAACGCATGCTGGATGATAAACGTATTCTGGCGCATATTCGCGCCTCGAAAGCGCCGAAGCCGGGTGCCGAGCTGCTATTGGGCGACGATGAAAGTATCAAAGCGACGATGGTCGCCCGTCACGACGCGCTGTTTGAAGTGGCGTTTGACGACGAACGCAGCGTGCTTGATATCCTCAACGCCATCGGCCATATGCCGTTGCCGCCGTATATTGACCGCCCGGACGAAGACGCCGACCGCGAGCTGTACCAGACCGTATATAGTGAAAAACCGGGGGCCGTCGCTGCGCCGACCGCAGGGCTGCACTTTGACGAGCCGCTGCTGGCGAAACTGCGCGATAAAGGCATTGAAATGGCGTTCGTTACGTTGCACGTCGGCGCGGGTACCTTCCAGCCGGTGCGCGTAGACACCATCGAAGACCACATTATGCACTCTGAATATGCGGAAGTGCCGCAGGATGTGGTTGACGCGGTGCTGGCGGCGAAAGCGCGTGGCAACCGCGTGATAGCCGTGGGCACAACGTCCGTTCGCTCACTGGAAAGCGCGGCGCAGGCTGCCAAAAACGATCTCATTGCGCCGTTCTTCGGCGATACGCAGATATTTATTTATCCAGGCTATAAATACCAGGTGATTGATGCCCTGGTCACCAACTTCCACCTGCCGGAATCGACGCTGATCATGCTGGTTTCTGCGTTTGCTGGTTATAAAAACACCATGCACGCCTATCATGAAGCGGTAAAAGCGGAATATCGCTTTTTTAGTTACGGAGATGCGATGTTTATCACGTACAATCCGCAGGCTATTTCTGAGCGTGTCGGGGAATAAATTTCCGGCATGAGTATTTAACGTCGGACTGTTTTTCTGACGCAGGAGTTAAGATGAAATTTGAACTGGACACCACAGACGGTCGCGCGCGTCGCGGCCGCCTGGTTTTTGATCGTGGCGTAGTGGAAACGCCTGCATTTATGCCGGTCGGTACTTACGGCACAGTAAAAGGCATGACGCCGGAAGAAGTTGAAGCCACCGGCGCGCAGATTATTCTCGGCAACACTTTCCACCTGTGGCTACGCCCGGGTCAGGAAATCATGAAGCTGCACGGCGATCTGCACGATTTCATGCAGTGGAAAGGGCCAATCCTTACCGATTCCGGCGGCTTCCAGGTTTTCAGTCTGGGCGATATCCGCAAGATTACCGAGCAGGGCGTGCATTTCCGCAACCCGATCAACGGCGATCCGATTTTCCTCGATCCTGAGAAGTCAATGGAGATTCAATACGATCTCGGTTCCGATATCGTGATGATCTTCGACGAATGTACTCCGTACCCAGCCGACTGGGACTATGCTAAACGCTCAATGGAGATGTCTCTGCGTTGGGCGAAGCGCAGTCGCGACCGTTTTGACAGTCTCGGCAACAAAAATGCGCTTTTTGGCATCATTCAGGGCAGCGTTTACGAAGATTTACGTGATATCTCCGTCAAAGGTCTGGTAGATATCGGCTTTGATGGCTACGCTGTCGGCGGTTTGGCTGTCGGTGAGCCGAAGGAAGATATGCACCGCATTCTGGAGCATGTTTGCCCACAGATTCCGGCAGATAAACCGCGTTACCTGATGGGCGTCGGCAAACCAGAAGATCTGGTTGAAGGTGTGCGTCGTGGTATCGATATGTTTGACTGCGTGATGCCAACGCGAAATGCCCGTAATGGTCATTTGTTTGTGACTGACGGCGTGGTAAAAATTCGTAACGCGAAACATAAAAGCGACACCAGTCCGCTCGATGCTGAGTGTGATTGCTACACCTGTCGCAATTATTCGCGCGCTTACTTGCATCATCTCGACCGTTGCAACGAAATATTGGGCGCGCGTCTCAACACGATTCATAACCTTCGCTACTACCAGCGTTTGATGGCGGGTTTACGCAAGGCTATTGAAGAGGGTAAATTAGAGAGCTTCGTGACCGATTTTTACCAACGTCAGGGTCGACCAGTTCCACCTGTGAACGTTGATTAATTTTAATAATGAGGGAATTTGAATGAGCTTTTTTATTTCTGATGCGGTAGCGGCAACAGGTGCTCCGGCGCAGGGCAGCCCGATGTCTCTGATTCTGATGCTGGTGGTGTTTGGTCTGATTTTCTACTTCATGATCCTGCGCCCACAGCAAAAGCGTACCAAAGAACACAAGAACCTGATGAACTCCATTGCGAAAGGCGATGAAGTCCTGACCAACGGTGGTCTGGTGGGTCGCGTGACCAAAGTAGCAGAATCTGGCTACATCGCTATCGCGCTGAACGACACCACTGAAGTGGTTATTAAACGTGATTTCGTAGCTGCCGTTCTGCCGAAAGGCACCATGAAGGCGCTGTAATTTATTGTTTTCCCAAAGGGAACTGCCGTGTTAAACCGTTATCCTTTGTGGAAGTACATTATGCTGGTCGTCGTCATTGTCGTCGGCCTGCTTTACGCACTTCCCAACCTGTATGGTGAGGATCCGGCTGTTCAAATCACTGGCGTGCGCGGTGCCGCCGCCAGTGAGCAAACGCTGATCCAGGTCCAGAAAACGTTACAAGAAGATAAAATCACACCTAAGTCTGTGGCTCTGGAAGAGGGGGCTATTCTTGCGCGCTTCGACTCCACTGATACCCAACTGCGCGCACGTGAAGTACTGATGGGCGTGCTGGGCGATCAATACGTCGTGGCGCTTAACCTTGCTCCGGCAACACCGCGCTGGCTGGCAGCCATTCACGCAGAACCGATGAAACTCGGTCTTGACCTGCGTGGCGGCGTTCACTTCCTGATGGAAGTGGATATGGACACCGCGCTGAGTAAGTTGCAGGAACAAAATATCGATAGCCTGCGCAGCGATCTGCGTGAAAAAGGCATTCCTTATACTACCGTTCGTAAAGAAGATAACTACGGCCTGAGCATCACCTTCCGTGACAGCAGCGCCCGTGATGAAGCTATCTCTTATCTGAGCAAGCGTCACCAGGATCTGGTTATTTCCAGCCAGGGCAGTAATGCTCTGCGTGCGGTGATGACCGATGCGCGCCTGAGCGAAGCCCGTGAATATGCGGTACAGCAGAACATCAATATTCTGCGTAATCGTGTGAACCAGTTGGGTGTTGCTGAGCCGGTGGTACAACGTCAGGGCGCTGACCGTATTGTCGTCGAACTGCCGGGTATTCAGGATACCGCGCGTGCGAAAGAAATTTTGGGCGCAACCGCGACGCTGGAATTCCGTCTGGTAAATACCAACGTTGACCAGTCTGCTGCGGCGTCCGGGCGCGTGCCGGGTGATTCGGAAGTGAAACAGTCTCGTGAAGGTCAGCCGGTTGTGCTGTACAAACGCGTGATCCTGACCGGTGACCATATCACCGATTCCACTTCCAGCCAGGACGAATACAATCAGCCGCAGGTTAACATCTCGCTGGATAGCGCGGGTGGTAACATCATGTCCAACTTCACCAAGGACAACATCGGTAAGCCGATGGCGACCTTGTTTGTGGAGTACAAAGACAGCGGTAAGAAAGATGCCAACGGTCGCGCCGTGCTGGTGAAACAGGAAGAGGTGATTAACATCGCCAACATCCAGTCTCGCCTGGGTAACAGCTTCCGTATCACCGGTATCAACAACCCGAACGAAGCGCGTCAGCTTTCTCTGCTGTTACGTGCCGGTGCGCTAATCGCGCCGATTCAGATTGTTGAAGAACGTACCATCGGCCCAACCCTGGGTATGCAGAACATCAAACAGGGTCTGGAAGCCTGTCTGGCCGGTCTGGTGGTGTCTATCCTGTTCATGATCTTCTTCTATAAGAAGTTCGGTCTGATTGCGACCAGTGCGCTGATCGCTAACCTGGTGCTGATTGTCGGCATTATGTCGCTGTTGCCGGGAGCCACGCTGAGTATGCCGGGGATTGCGGGGATCGTCTTAACCCTTGCCGTCGCGGTCGATGCTAACGTACTGATCAACGAACGTATCAAAGAAGAGTTGAGTAACGGTCGTTCGGTGCAGCAGGCCATCAATGAAGGTTATGCCGGCGCATTTAGCTCCATCTTCGATGCGAACATTACGACGCTGATTAAGGTCATTATCCTGTACGCAGTCGGCACTGGGGCAATTAAAGGGTTCGCGATTACTACCGGTATTGGGGTAGCGACGTCGATGTTTACCGCAATTGTCGGTACACGTGCCATCGTAAACCTGTTGTATGGCGGCAAGCGCGTCAAAAAGCTGTCAATCTGAGGAGTGCGAAGTGGCACAGGAATATACTGTTGAACAATTGAACCACGGCCGTAAAGTCTGGGACTTTATGCGCTGGGACTACTGGGCTTTCGGCATTTCAGGTTTTCTGCTGATCGCGGCCATCGTGATTATGGGCGTGCGCGGCTTTAACTGGGGTCTCGATTTCACCGGTGGTACGGTCATTGAAATCACGCTGGAAAAACCAGCGGAAATGGACGTGATGCGCGATGCGCTGGAGAAGGCGGGCTTTGTTGACCCGCTGCTGCAGAACTTCGGCAGCAGCCACGACATTATGGTGCGTATGCCGCCAACTGAAGGCGCTGACGGCGGTCAGGTGCTGGGTAGCAAAGTGTTGAGTGTGATTAACGAATCCACCAACCAAAACGCTGCGGTGAAGCGAATTGAATTCGTGGGGCCGAGTGTAGGCGCAGACCTGGCGCAAACCGGTGCGATGGCGCTGATGGCGGCGCTGATCTCCATCCTGGTGTATGTCGGTTTCCGCTTTGAGTGGAGACTGGCGGCAGGGGTAGTTATCGCGCTGGCGCACGACGTAATCATCACACTTGGGATCCTGTCGTTGTTCCATATCGAGATTGACCTGACTATCGTTGCATCGCTGATGTCGGTAATCGGTTACTCGCTGAACGATAGTATCGTCGTCTCTGACCGTATTCGTGAAAACTTCCGCAAAATTCGTCGCGGTACGCCTTACGAAATCTTTAACGTGTCATTGACTCAGACGCTGCACCGTACGTTGATTACCTCCGGTACGACGTTGATGGTTATTCTGATGCTGTTCCTGTTCGGTGGTCCGGTACTGGAAGGCTTCTCGCTGACCATGCTTATCGGTGTTTCCATCGGTACCGCGTCTTCTATCTACGTGGCATCGGCGCTGGCGCTGAAGCTGGGTATGAAGCGTGAGCACATGCTGCAGCAGAAGGTCGAGAAAGAAGGGGCGGATCAACCGTCGATTCTGCCTTAAGCGACGCAGAGCGTGTGAAGCGTAAGAACTGGAATCCCGATCGCAAGGTCGGGATTTTTTTTGCTTGTGCTTTAGCGACTGAGCATTATCTTTTTCTGTCGCCACACTACTGACAGTATGCTGTCAGTAGCCCTGTCTTATAGTCCTTCTGAGATTACCCACACAGGCAGGAGGAAGTATGAACAACGTAATTAACTGGTTTGAAATCCCCGTGGTACAAATGGATCGCGCCATCGCTTTTTATGAGCCAGTGATGCAGGTTTCGTTGCGTCGGGAGAATATGGACTGCGCCGAGCTGGCCGTATTCCCGCATCAGGATCCTGCTCCCGGCGGGGCGCTGGCTAAATTTGACGGTATTTCGCCTTCAGCGCAGGGCGCTATTATTTATCTGCATACGGACAATTTGGCTGCCACGCTTGAACGTGTTGCCACAGCTGGTGGTCAATGCGTGTTTGGCCCGCTCGAACTGGGGCAGGACATTGGTACGATTGCGCTATTTACTGACAGTGAAGGCAATCGTGTTGGTTTACATCAACCCGCGTAATATTTTCAGGACTGAGGATTAAAATGACCCGACGCGCCGACCGCTTGTTTCAGATCGTACAAATCCTGCGGGGCAGACGAGTGACAACGGCGGCGCTGCTGGCAGAACGTCTTGAAGTTTCTGAACGGACGATTTATCGCGATATCCGCGATCTCTCTTTATCCGGCGTGCCCATTGAAGGCGAAGTGGGCAGCGGATACCGCTTAATGGCCGGGTTTGATCTGCCACCGTTGATGTTAACGCATCACGAATCAGAAGCATTGATGGTCGCGATTCGGTTGCTGAAAACATGGGGCGGGGATTCACTTTCACAGGCACTGGAGTCGGCGCAGGAAAAAGTGCTGGCGATATTGCCGCCAGAGAGTCGCCGCAGGGCCGAGCAAACGCGGATTTTTGCGCCAGATTTTGGTAATCAGCCACATTCACGCAGTGCCTTCGATCTCATACATCGCGCGGTTTCGGCGCAACAAGTACTGGCGCTGCATTATCGCGACGAGTCCGGGAATCTCTCCTGGCGTGACGTTCAGCCACTGGGATTATTTTTCTGGGGCGAGCACTGGTTACTGGTTGCCTGGTGCGAGAAGCGTGACGATTATCGCTGCTTTCGCGTTGATCGCTGTCTGAAGATCACGCCGCTCGACAGGCACTTTCGCGAATCGGCGGATCGCTCGCTAAGTGACTTTTTACGTAAAGTACGCTGTGAAGACCAGCCGTAAAAAAGCCAGCGGTTAAGCTGGCTTGTCTGCGATAAATTGTCTGGATTAGAAGTTGTAACCTACGACCAGGTAACCACCCCAACCGGTTGATTTCGCGCTGAAGTCACCTTCGCCCCAGTTCAGGGTATCCCCACCTTTCCACTGGCCGCCGTTATGGAAATAACGCGCGACTACGGAGTAGTGCCAGTGATCGTAGTTCAGCGCCAGCACGTGGCTGGAAGCGATAGAGTTGCTGGTGCGGTTCGGATCATCACCCAAATCTGAGCCCCAGTCGAAGTTGGTGAAGCCGATGTAGGTCAACTGACCGCCCCAAACCTGGGTGATCGGCACAAAGTATTTCACTTTGAAACGGTAACCATCCCACTCGTTTTCGTTGGATGCGCCATAGTTCTGCCACTGGTATTTAGCATACACGTTCAGGGACAGACCCATCGGCAGACCGGTGTCGATATCGGTACCCAGACCCATATACCAGGTGCTCTGGCGGCTGGCTTTGTTGTCACCCATATCGTAGATGTAGTTGTTGGCGAAGTACCATTCTTTGAACGGTCCAAAGCTCAGGTCAGCACCGGTCAGCTTGTCGATGGAGAAACGTGGTTCGATTTCCATAAACAGCGGGGAACCGTCAGACCAGATACCTTTATCGTTGCCGTTACCCCAGTCAAAGGTTTTCGGAATATCGATGTAGCCATAGAAGTCGAACCAGTCTTTTTTGGCAAACGCTTCGTATTCCAGATACACGTCGTTGTTCAGTTTCGGGGAGAAACGGGTGTGGTAGCTGCCCACCACGTTGACGCTTTGGTGCCACCAGTCGGACAGATATTGCGGTTTGTCATTTTCTGCTGCGTTGGCAGTAAAAGACGAGGAGAGCGCCAGCACCGCACCGGCTGCAAGTAATGTTTTTTTCATATGTATGCCACTGTTTGAAATCCCTTTCGGGAGTGAAAAATGCGCAAATTGCGTTTCTAAATATTTCGTAATTCTTCGGAGCCTATTATAAAAATCATTGTTCACAAAAATATGTCTTGTTTCACAGTTCTATCATTTACGTAATCGATTGCGTTCACGTTTGCGTACTTTAGGCGGCGAATTGTACTGGCTCCCATGAATGTTGCCAAGTTTTAACAGAAATATTGGTTATGTCAGGGGAGTAACAAAATGGAGCGGAGTGATGTTGCGGAACGCACAAAACGTTCCGCAAAAAAGTTTATTGGCTAACAGGCTGGACGTCGTGGATGCGAACAAATCCCAACTGGTCGGGGGAGAGACCAGTTATCTGCAACGGAATGTCTACGTCGCTAGGGGCAAGAATACTTGCCGGGGCGTTGACCAGTTGGTTTTGAACGTTCACTTCCTGATAATTCTCCGTGGTGCCCTGAATTTGCCCGTACTCTACGGTGGCGCTAAAGGCGGGCAAGGGCGTATTGGACTCGCCCTGAATACGTAGCGTTAACCTTGTGCCATCGGCGTTCGGCGCAATATTCACCAAAGACATACGTAACGTGCCGATCTGGCTCTCCAGCCGGGCAGGGGTTTTGGAGCCCGGCAACAGATAGGCGCCACTGGTCGACTTGGCATTCAACATATTTTGTTGCGTAATTTTTACCGTTTCCTGATTAAGCTGCGTCATCTCTTTATTTAGCGTGCTTACGCTTTGATGCATCTGGCGTACTTCGCTTTGCTGCGCGCAGGCGCTAAGACTAAAGAGGCTTCCCACCAGGAGAATTCTTAGGTAACGTCTTGTCATTGTGATTACTTCCTTCATTGTCGCGATAGCATAATGGTAGTGTGCACAGAGCACGAAGGCATCGATCCTTTGTCTCAAAAGCGCTGCGCCTTTGTTGTCACGCCAGTTCAGGGTAAAATAGATTGCTGTTAACCACTGAGGTACAGGACGCCGTATGCATTGCCCATTCTGTTTCGCCGTAGACACTAAGGTAATTGACTCTCGTCTTGTAGGCGAGGGCTCCTCAGTACGCCGCCGTCGGCAGTGTCTGGTCTGTAACGAACGTTTCACCACTTTTGAAGTGGCTGAACTTGTCATGCCGCGTGTTGTGAAGAGCAACGATGTGCGTGAACCCTTTAATGAAGATAAGCTGCGCAGCGGCATGCTCAGAGCGCTGGAGAAACGTCCGGTCAGCTCAGATGACGTCGAAATGGCGTTAAACCATATCAAATCACAACTGCGAGCGACTGGCGAGCGTGAGGTGCCGAGTAAGATGATCGGCAACCTGGTAATGGAGCAGCTGAAAAAGCTCGATAAAGTCGCTTACATCCGCTTTGCGTCGGTTTACCGCAGTTTTGAAGATATCAAAGAATTTGGCGAAGAGATTGCTCGCCTACAGGACTAAGCCATGCAGGATGAATTGTACATGGCGCGCGCGCTGAAGCTTGCTGCGCGCGGACGTTTCACTACTCACCCAAATCCCAACGTCGGCTGCGTGATTGTTAAGGATGGGGAGATCGTCGGTGAAGGATATCATCACCGCGCGGGCGAGCCGCATGCCGAAGTCCATGCCCTGCGCATGGCCGGAGAAAAAGCGCAAGGGGCAACCGCCTACGTGACGCTTGAGCCCTGCAGTCATCATGGGCGTACGCCGCCGTGCTGCGATGCGTTGATTGCGGCGGGCGTAGCACGCGTTGTTGCCGCGATGCAGGATCCCAATCCGCAGGTAGCAGGTCGTGGCCTCTATCGCTTGCAGCAGGCGGGCATTGACGTCAGTCACGGGTTGATGATGAGCGAGGTTGAGCAGCTTAATAAAGGCTTTCTCAAGCGCATGCGTACAGGTTTCCCATATCTGCAGCTTAAGCTTGGCGCATCGCTCGATGGTCGTACGGCGATGGCCAGCGGGGAAAGCCAGTGGATCACTTCGCCGCAGGCGCGCCGCGATGTGCAACGGCTGCGCGCGCAAAGCCATGCCATTTTAACCAGCAGCGCGACGGTACTGGCCGACGATCCTCAGCTTACCGTGCGCTGGTCGGAGCTTGGGGAGTCAACTCAGGCGAGTTACCCGCAGGAAAATCTGCGCCAGCCGATCCGCATTGTCCTTGATAGCCAGAATCAGGTCACGCCGGAGCACCGTATTGTGCAACAGCCGGGAGAAACCTGGATTATCCGAACGAAAGACGATACCCGCAGTTGGCCGGAGTCAGTTCGCAGTATTAAGGTACCGGAACATAACGGGCATCTGGATTTGGTCGTGTTGATGATGCAACTGGGCAAACAGCAAATTAACAGTATTTGGGTGGAAGCTGGCCCAACGCTTGCGGGCGCGTTATTACAGGCCGGTTTGGTGGATGAGCTAATCGTGTATGTTGCGCCTAAACTGTTAGGCAGTGATGCGCGAGGATTATGTGTGCTGCCAGGGCTTGAGAAACTGGCCGACGCCCCCCATTTCAAATTCAACGAGATACGCCAGGTGGGCCCGGACGTTTGCCTGCATTTAACCACTGCGTGAGGCTTTCTGAATTAGAGGAAGCAGCGCCCAGAATATTATGATAAAATCCGCCCCCCTTACGGGGCCATAAATCGAACCCGAAGGAAGAATATGAACATTATTGAAGCTAACGTTGCTACTCCGGACGCTCGCGTCGCCATCACCATTGCGCGTTTCAACAACTTTATCAATGATAGCCTGCTGGAAGGTGCGATCGACGCCCTGAAACGTATTGGCCAGGTTAAAGATGAAAACATTACCGTCGTTTGGGTTCCAGGCGCATATGAGCTGCCGCTGGCGGCTGACGCACTGGCGAAAACCGGTAAATACGATGCTGTGATTGCGCTCGGTACAGTGATCCGTGGTGGTACCGCGCACTTCGAATATGTGGCTGGCGGTGCAAGCAATGGCCTGGCGCATGTCGCTCAGGACAGTGGCATTCCGGTAGCCTTCGGTGTTCTGACCACCGAAAGTATTGAACAAGCCATCGAACGTGCTGGCACGAAAGCCGGCAACAAAGGCGCAGAAGCTGCACTGACTGCGCTTGAAATGATTAATGTATTGAAAGCCATTAAGGCCTGATTTTTGTAAGGGGAAATCCGTGAAACCTGCTGCTCGTCGCCGCGCCCGTGAGTGTGCCGTCCAGGCGCTCTACTCCTGGCAGTTGTCCCAGAACGACATCGCTGATGTTGAATACCAGTTCCTGGCGGAACAGGACGTTAAAGATGTCGACGTTCTGTATTTCCGTGAACTGCTGTCCGGGGTGGCGACTAACAGCGCGTACCTGGATGGATTAATGAAGCCTTACCTGTCTCGTCTGCTGGAAGAGCTGGGTCAGGTTGAAAAAGCCGTACTGCGTATTGCGCTGTTTGAACTGTCTAAGCGTAGCGATGTGCCGTACAAAGTGGCCATCAACGAAGCGATTGAACTGGCGAAAACCTTCGGTGCCGAAGACAGCCATAAATTCGTTAACGGCGTACTGGATAAAGCAGCACCTGTGATTCGCCCCAACAAAAAGTAATCCCGAGGCCGGCGGAGAGTGGAACGTGTTTCCGCTGTCCCCGGCTTTTTCTTTTTTTCTGCTGAGGCATAACGTATGGCATGCGGCGAATTTTCCCTGATTGCCCGTTATTTTGATCGCGTAAGAACGTCTCGTCTTGATGTCGAAACCGGTATTGGCGACGATTGCGCACTCCTGAACATCCCTGAAAAACAGACATTGGCGATCAGTACCGATACGCTGGTGGCAGGCAATCACTTCCTCCCCGACATTGATCCTACCGATCTGGCCTGGAAAGCCCTGGCGGTGAATTTGAGCGATCTGGCGGCGATGGGTGCCGATCCTGCGTGGTTGACGCTGGCACTGACGTTACCTGACGTTGATGAAGCCTGGCTTGAAGCTTTCAGCGATGGCCTGTTTGAACTCCTTAATTACTACGATATGCAGCTGATTGGCGGTGATACCACGCGTGGACCGCTGTCGATGACGTTGGGTATTCATGGCTACGTTCCCGTTGGGCGTGCTTTAAAACGTTCCGGGGCAAAACCGGGAGACTGGATTTATGTGACCGGCACGCCGGGCGATAGTGCGGCGGGGCTGGCGATTTTGCAGGACCGCTTGCAGGTGACTGATCCAAAAGACGCGGAGTATCTACTGCAACGCCATCTGCGCCCAACCCCGCGTATTTTACAGGGACAAGCTCTGCGCGATCTGGCCAGTGCGGCTATCGATCTTTCCGACGGCCTGATTTCCGATCTGGGGCATATCGTCAATGCCAGCGGCTGCGGCGCACGGGTTAACGTCGACGCGCTGCCTTATTCCACGGCATTCGCCCAACACGTTGAGCCGGAACAGGCGCTGCGCTGGGCGCTCTCGGGTGGTGAAGATTATGAGTTATGCTTTACCGTACCGGAAATCAACCGTGGCGCGCTGGACGTCGCGCTGGCACACCTCGGGACCTCGTTTACCTGCATCGGTCAGATGAGTGCGGATGTAGAAGGCGTTCACTTTACGCGCGATGGAAAACCCGTCACGTTCGACTGGAAAGGATATGACCATTTTGCCGCGCCTTAAAAAAGATGTCGCCAAAAGCCGCCTGAGTATGCGTAATCCGTGGCACCTGTTGGCCACCGGTTTTGGTAGCGGGCTGAGTCCAATTATTCCTGGCACCATGGGATCGCTGGCGGCGATCCCTTTTTGGTATTTAATGACATTTCTGCCATGGCAGCTGTATTCGCTGGTGGTCATGCTGTCTATCTGTATCGGCGTTTATCTGTGTCATCAAACGGCGAAAGACATGGGCGTGCACGATCACGGCAGCATTGTCTGGGACGAATTTGTCGGTATGTGGATAACCCTGATGGCGCTACCGACCCTCGACTGGCAATGGGTTGCCGCCGGATTTGTGATTTTCCGTATTCTGGATATGTGGAAGCCGTGGCCGATTCGTTGGTTCGATCGCAATGTGCATGGCGGGACGGGGATCATGATCGACGATATTGTCGCCGGGATACTGTCTGCCGGAATTTTGTATTTTATCGGCCATCACTGGCCGATAGGTATCATTTAACGGGTTTGCCGGATGGCGGCGTAAACGCCTTATCCGGCTTACAATCTACAATCGCGCTTATTTAAATCCCACCACCGGATGTTGTTTGTACGGTGTTTCGAGTTCGGCAATTTGCTCCGGCTTCAGCGTTAAATCCACCGCATTGAGCAATTCATCCAGCTGTTCTTCGCGCGATGTACCGATAATGGGCGCCGCCACGCCTGGTTTGCTCAGCAGCCATGCCAGCGCGACCTGCGCCCGCGTAACGCCCAGTTCCTCACTGATGCCAGCCAACCGCGCGGCAATTTGCGCGTCGTTTTCATCGCTCTCGTTATATAAATTTTTACCGACTTCATCGGAAACCAGACGTGCGGTCGTTTCTCCCCACGGGCGGGTCAGGCGACCACGCGCCAGCGGACTCCACGGGATCACCGCGACACCTTCCTGATAGCAGAGCGGCAGCATTTCGCGTTCTTCTTCGCGGTAGATCAGGTTGTAGTGATCCTGCATGCTGACGAACTGCGCCCAGCCGTGTTGCTTCTGTAAGGCCAGCGCCTGAGCAAACTGCGAAGCATGCATCGACGAGGCACCGATATAGCGAGCTTTACCGGCTTTTACTACGTCGTTGAGGGCTTCCAGCGTTTCCTCGATTGGCGTGTTGTAATCCCAGCGGTGAATTTGCAGGATATCTACATAGTCCATGCCCAGGCGTCTGAGGCTGTCGTCGATTGAGCGCAGGATTTGTGCACGGGATAAGCCTTCCGGCAGATCGTCAACCTGATGGAACACTTTTGTCGCCACCACCACCTCATCACGACGGGCGAAATCACGCAGCGCGCGGCCGACAATCTCTTCGCTGCTGCCAGCGGAGTAGCTGTTGGCGGTATCGAAAAAGTTAATGCCGCCTTCAAGGGCGTGTTTGATTATCGGGCGGCTGCTCTCTTCAGGCAGTGTCCAGGCGTGATTACCGCGATTGGGTTCGCCAAACGTCATGCAGCCCAGGCAAAGGCGGGAGACCCGGAGGTCGGTTTTTCCTAAAGTGTTGTATTGCATTCATTCGCTCCTGCTTAGCGTGTTATTCATTAAGCATAGCAGGAGCGGGGAGGGGATTATGCCAGCCAGGCCTTGATTTTGGCCTCAATGCCAGCGGCATCAAGACCCAGATCGGCGCGAGCCTCATCCTGAGTGCCTTGCGGGATGAAGAAGTCAGGCAGGCCAATGTTCAGCACCGGAACGGGCTTGCGATGGGCCATCAGCACTTCGTTTACGCCACTGCCTGCGCCGCCCATAATGGCGTTTTCTTCAATGGTAACCAGCACGTCGTGTTGGGCTGCCATTTCGAGGATCAACGTCTCATCCAGCGGTTTCACAAAGCGCATGTCGACCAGCGTGGCGTTCAACGACTCTGCGACCTGAGCGGCTTCCGGCATCAGGGTACCAAAGTTAAGAATTGCCACTTTTTCCCCGTGACGCTTCACGATGCCTTTACCGATTGGCAGCTGTTCCAGCGGCGTCAGCTCGACGCCCACCGCATTACCGCGTGGATAGCGCACGACCGATGGCCCGTTGTTGTAGTGATAGCCGGTAAACAACATCTGGCGGCATTCGTTCTCATCGCTCGGGGTCATGATGACCATTTCCGGGATGCAGCGCAGGAAGGAGAGATCGAACGCCCCCTGGTGGGTTTGCCCATCAGCGCCAACAATACCAGCCCGGTCAACGGCGAACAGGACCGGCAGTTTCTGGATGGCCACATCATGCAGCACCTGATCGTAGGCGCGTTGCAGGAAGGTAGAGTAAATAGCCACGACCGGCTTGTAGCCGCCAATCGCCAGACCTGCTGCAAAGGTCACTGCGTGCTGCTCGGCAATCGCCACATCGAAGTAGCGGTCCGGGAACTTACGTGAGAATTCCACCATACCGGAGCCTTCGCGCATCGCCGGGGTGATCGCCATCAGCTTATTGTCTTTCGCTGCGGTCTCACACAACCAGTCCCCGAAAATTTTTGAATAGCTCGGCAGGCCGCCGCTGCTTTTCGGCAGACAGCCGCTGGATGGATCGAATTTGGGTACAGCATGGAATGTGATCGGGTCTTTTTCCGCTGGCTCATAGCCACGACCTTTTTTGGTCATGATGTGCAGGAACTGTGGACCTTTAAGATCGCGCATGTTCTTCAGCGTGGTGATGAGTCCCAGCACGTCGTGCCCGTCCACCGGGCCGATATAGTTAAAGCCCAGCTCTTCAAACAGCGTGCCCGGCACGACCATGCCTTTAATGTGTTCTTCGGTACGTTTGAGCAGTTCTTTAATCGGTGGTACGCCGGAGAAGACTTTCTTCCCGCCTTCGCGCAGCGAGGAGTAGAGTTTGCCAGAGAGCAGTTGCGCCAGGTGATTGTTCAGCGCGCCGACGTTCTCTGAAATCGACATTTCGTTGTCGTTGAGGATAACCAGCATATCGGGCTTAATATCACCCGCATGGTTCATCGCTTCAAACGCCATCCCGGCGGTGATAGCGCCGTCGCCAATCACACAAACGGTACGACGATCTTTGCCTTCTTTCTCGGCGGCAACCGCAATACCAATGCCAGCGCTAATAGACGTTGAAGAGTGCCCAACGCTCAGTACGTCATACTCGCTCTCACCGCGCCACGGGAACGGATGTAAACCGCCTTTCTGACGAATGGTGCCGATTTTATCGCGGCGTCCGGTCAGAATTTTGTGCGGATAAGCCTGATGTCCCACATCCCAGATTAACTGGTCAAACGGGGTGTTATAGACGTAATGCAGCGCGACGGTAAGTTCCACCGTGCCCAGACCAGAGGCGAAGTGCCCGCTGGAACGGCTCACGCTGTCGAGCAAATAGCGGCGCAGTTCGTCGCAAAGCTTTGGCAGGCTCTCTTTTGGCAGTAGGCGTAACTCCTGGGTGGAGTCGACCAGCGCCAGGGTCGGGTATTTGGCTATATCAAAACTCATCGCAAGCTCATGGGATATGTTGGTTTATTTATCACGCTGGATTATGTAGTCCGCTAGCGCTTCCAGTGCCGAGGTATCGAGTGACTGCGCAGCCAGCAAATTTAGCGACTGGCGGGCATCCTCGATTAAATCCCGGGCTTTATTCCGGGCTTGCTCAAGACCCAGAAGTGCAGGATAGGTACTTTTGCCAAGCTGCTGGTCAGCACCCTGACGTTTACCCAATGTTGCAGTATCGCCTACCACATCCAGTATGTCATCCTGAACCTGGAAGGCCAGACCGATGCTTTCTGCGTATTTGTCGAGAATTGGCAGGCATTCTCGCCCTTTATCGCCTGCGCTTAATGCCCCCAGACGCACGGCGGCGCGAATCAACGCCCCGGTTTTATGGCGGTGAATACGCTCCAGCGCATCCAGCGCAACCTGCTGACCTTCCGCTTCCAGATCCAGCGCCTGGCCACCGCACATACCGGCGATACCGCTGGCCCGTGCCAGTTCAGAGATCATCGCGATGCGGTCACGGTCAGATACTTCCGGCATCGGGGCGTCGCTGATAATAGAAAACGCCAGCGTTTGCAGCGCATCTCCGGCCAGAATCGCGTTTGCCTCGCCAAATTTTACGTGGCAGGTTGGCAGACCGCGGCGCAGGTCATCGTCGTCCATCGCGGGTAAATCATCATGCATCAGCGAATAGGCATGGATGCACTCGACGGCGGCAGCGGGAGCATCAAGCGTACTCAGGCTGACGCCAAACATCTGGCCGGTGGCATACACCAGGAATGGGCGCAGACGTTTACCGCCTAATAATGCGCCATATTGCATGGTTTCGACCACGGGAGTGTTCTGAAAGGGCAGTGGCGCGATAAAACGGCTCAGTGCCTGGTTGGCCTGCTCAACGCAAGCCTGTAGCTGCTGCGTAAAATCCATTTACTCATTATCCGGTGTAAAAGGCGTAAGGGCGGCGTCTTCGGTATCTGACAGCAGGATTTGTACGCGCTGTTCAGCCTGTTGCAATTTGACTTGTCCCTGACGCGCCAGCTGTACGCCACGTTCGAATTCGTTCAGCGCTTCTTCCAGCGGCAGGTCGCCGCTTTCCAGGCGGGTAACAATCTGTTCCAGCTCGCTCAGCGCTGTTTCAAAACTGGCTGGCGCTTCATTTTTCTTCGGCATAATGAATGTCTGACTCTCTGTATTGGCAGCACAAGACTATGGTAACGGACTCGCACTGATAAGCAAATAACGCGCAATGGTAAGGCGATGTGCACAGGATGACCATGATAGTGGTATACTTGCGCGCCTGGATGCAGCCGCAGGGTATGGGCTGCTGTATTTTTTTCCATTACAAGTCATTCAGACTTGCCAAAGAACCATTGCCGCCATGAAGTTTATCATTAAATTGTTCCCAGAAATCACCATCAAAAGCCAATCTGTGCGTTTGCGCTTTATAAAAATTCTGACAGGGAACATTCGTAACGTTTTAAAGCACTACGATGAAGACCTTGCCGTTGTCCGTCACTGGGATCACGTTGAGGTTCGCGCTAAAGATGAAAGCCAGCGCCTGGATATTCGCGACGCGCTGACCCGTATTCCGGGTATTCACCATATTCTCGAAGTAGAAGACGTGCCGTTTACCGACATGCACGATATTTTCGAGAAAGCGCTGGTGCAGTATCGCGATCAACTGGAAGGAAAAACCTTCTGTGTACGTGTTAAGCGTCGCGGTAAGCATGAGTTTAGCTCCATTGAGGTGGAACGTTATGTTGGCGGCGGGTTGAACCAGCATATTGAATCCGCGCGCGTGAAGCTGACGAAACCGGATGTTACGGTAAATCTTGAAATCGAAAATGATCGTCTGCTGCTGGTTAAAGGCCGCTATGAAGGTATTGGCGGTTTCCCGATTGGTACGCAGGAAGACGTCCTGTCGCTGATCTCCGGTGGTTTCGACTCCGGGGTGTCCAGCTACATGCTGATGCGTCGCGGCTGCCGCGTACACTATTGCTTCTTTAACCTCGGCGGCGCCGCGCATGAAATCGGCGTTCGTCAGGTGGCGCATTATCTGTGGAACCGCTACGGTAGCTCGCATCGCGTGCGTTTTGTCGCGATCAACTTTGAGCCGGTGGTGGGTGAGATCCTGGAGAAAGTCGACGACGGCCAGATGGGCGTGGTCCTCAAGCGTATGATGGTACGCGCGGCGTCGAAAGTCGCTGAGCGCTACGGCGTACAGGCACTGGTAACCGGTGAAGCGTTGGGCCAGGTATCCAGCCAGACGCTGACCAACCTGCGCCTGATTGATAACGTTTCGGATACCCTGATCCTGCGCCCGCTTATCTCCCATGATAAAGAGCACATCATCAACCTGGCGCGTGAAATTGGTACCGAGGACTTTGCGCGTACCATGCCGGAATACTGCGGCGTAATTTCAAAAAGCCCAACGGTGAAGGCGATTAAAGCGAAGATTGAGGCCGAAGAAGAAAACTTCGATTTCTCTATCCTCGATAAAGTGGTCGAAGAAGCGAACAATATCGATATTCGCGATATCGCCCAGCAGACTCAGCAGACCGTGGTGGAAGTGGAAACCGTGAGTGGTTTCGGCTCAAACGACGTGATTCTGGATATCCGTTCTGTGGATGAACAGGATGACAAACCGCTGAAGGTGGAAGGTGTGGACGTGGTTTCACTGCCGTTCTACAAGCTGAGCACCAAATTCGGCGATTTAGACCAGAGTAAAACCTGGCTGCTGTGGTGTGAACGCGGGGTGATGAGCCGCCTGCAGGCGCTGTATCTGCGCGAGCAGGGCTTTGAAAACGTGAAGGTGTATCGCCCGTAGTTCCTTTGCCGGATGGCGCTGCCGCTTATCCGGCCTACAGACTGTATCATTTTGTAGGCCGGATAAGATGTTTTCGCCGCCATCCGGCAATCATTCTTACTCGTAGTAGTTATAAATTCCCGCCGCAATTACCAGCTGTGACGCCACTTCATGAGCCTTTTCGCGGCTTACCAGTAGATCAATGATTTTTAAACCAAAATCAATCGATGTTCCCGGTCCCTGGCTGGTAAGCAGGTTGACGCGCGGATCCCACACGACACGCTTGTCTTGCCATTGTTCTGCGGGGATTTTGTCTTTCAACGCCGGGAAACCCGTCATATTTCCGATGGGGAAGATATCGTGTGGGACAAGTACGGTGGCGGCAGTGGCGCAAATGGCTGCGACAATACGTCCGGAACGATGAAACTGCTTCACGGTTTCGATAAGCAGAGGGCTGTCGCGAAAACACTCCGCGCCTTTAATTCCGCCGGGCAATACGATGATGTCGAAATCGCCGTCAGCAACTTCAACCAACGGTGCGTCAGCCAGCAGTTTCACTCCGCGTGAGCACACAATCGTCAGGCAGCCATCGCTGGCGACGCTTGCAGTAGTGACCTTAATTCCGCCGCGAACCAGCAGATCGATAGTGGTGACTGCTTCGGTCTCTTCACTACCAGGGGCGAGACAAACCAGTGCTTGAGCGCTCATACTCACTTTCCTTTCTCTTTACCATTTCAAACAGGTGGGCATTTTCCGGGACGGCGATGCCGTGTGCACGGGCGCGTTTTAACAGGTAACCGGTAATATAGTCGATCTCTGTATGGCGCATGGCACGAATATCCTGCAGCATTGATGAGATATTTTCTGCCGTACTGTCAATGACTTGCTCGACATAATAGCGTAAATCATCCGCTGATGTGTGGTGGCCTTCGCGTTCAATAACCGCTGCTACTTCCTCACAGATTAGCGCTATTTTTTCCGGATGCTGACGCAGTTCGCCGTTTGGGCAGTCCCAGAGCGCCGTCAGCGGATTAATGACGCAGTTTACGGCCAGTTTGCGCCACAGTTCGGCACGAATATTATTATGCCAGGCGACATCCGGTAGTACTTCTTGCAGTGTTTCAGCCAGATAGCTGAAATCACCGTCCTGCTCACGCGCCGGACCGATGCGCGTTGTGCCCTGAGCGACATGAATGATGACATTTCCGTCGCGACGTGCCGCGTGGGTAGTGGTGCCCATCAGCAGAGGCTGTTTAATGTTTTGCAGCTCTTCAATCGTCCCCATACCGTTGTGAATCAGCAAAATGGGGGTAGTTTCAGGCAGAATTGCGGCCAGACCTTTTACCGCATCAGAAACCTGCCAGGCTTTAAGTGTAACCAGTAACAGGTCGCTTTTTGCCAAAAAGTCGGGGTCGTTTGCCGTCAGGGATTCATTAAAAACTGATCCATCCGTGTCGATCAGGTTCACGCTGCAGTAGGGCTGTGGTACGCGTAGCCACCCTTGCACCTCATGTCCATGTTTGCACAGCGTGGTAAGCCACAGCTGTCCTAACGCTCCACATCCCAGTACGGTAATTTTCATTCTTCCTCCTCACCTGCAACAGCACCAGGTGTTAATCCATATCGGCCGTACCCCTTTATTGTTCGCAGGTAACAGTTCCGCGTACAATTAAAGGATACAGCCTAGTATAGCGCTGTCTGTTGGGTAACTTTGCAGGTATTATGCTTCGCATCAAAAATGAAGGGAGAGGAAAAGATGCCATCTTTCGATATTGTCTCTGAAGTTGATCTTCAGGAAGCCCGTAACGCGGTGGATAACGCCAGCCGCGAAGTAGAGTCACGCTTTGATTTTCGTGGCGTTGAAGCGACTTTTGAGCTGAATGAGTCAAATAAGACGATTAAGGTGCTGAGCGAGTCTGATTTCCAGGTCAATCAACTGCTGGATATTTTGCGTGCCAAGCTACTGAAACGCGGTATTGAAGGCACGTCGCTGGACGTACCGGAAACCTTCGTGCACAGCGGTAAAACCTGGTTTGTGGAAGCGAAGCTGAAGCAGGGCATCGAAAGCGCGGTGCAAAAGAAAATCGTTAAGCTGATTAAAGACAGCAAACTGAAGGTACAGGCGCAGATTCAGGGTGAAGAAATCCGTGTAACCGGTAAAGCACGTGACGATCTGCAATCCGTCATGGCGTTGGTTCGTGGGGGCGACCTCGGCCAACCGTTCCAGTTTAAGAACTTCCGCGATTAAGTCGTAATGCCCGCTTATCTGGCCTACAGGTAGCACACGCTATTTGTAGGCCGGATCAGACGTCGCCATCCTGCAATCTTCACGCCTGACTGATCGCCTGCTCAACTTCGAATCGATTGGTCACTTTGCTGTCGATTTTTACGTAAGCCGAATGCTCTTGCGCCACAATTAATACTTCGCTTATCCCTTCTTTAGCCAGAAGACGCTGCTTCAGGGTGTCATCCGCGGCAATCTCCGGTGGGATTTCCACGCGCAGGCTGCTAACGTACGGCGGTTCTTTCATTGTGCTGGCCACCAACAACCACACTGCCGCCAGAAGCGCGCCGGCCAGGAATACCGCCTGACCATCAAACATGTCGACTACCCAACCGCCCAGCGAGCCGCCAATTGCCACGCCAAGAAACTGGCTGGTGGAGTAAACGCCCATCGCCGTACCTTTATAGCCCGCCGGAGATTCTTTACTGATAAGCGAGGGGAGTAGGGCTTCCATCAGGTTGAAGGCGAGGAAGAATATCTGCACGCCCGCAATCAGCCCCCAAAAACGAATGTTTGCGCTCCACAATACAATTTCGGCGACAAGAATCAGTAACACGCAGGCGAGGAACACGCGTTTCATCCGGCGTTTCACTTCGGCGTAAATGATGAACGGCACCACGGAAACAAAGGACAGCAGCATCGTCACCAGATAAATTTTCCAGTGTTCGGCGGCGGGGAAGCCCGCTTTCGCCAACTGACCTGGCAAGGCGACGAAAGTAGACATCAGTAAAATGTGCAGACACATGATGCCGAAGTTGAGCTTCAGCAGTTTTGGTTCCGCCAGCACTTTGCTGAAGCTGCCTTTTACCATGCCTGATTCGCGGTTCAGTACGTGGGTCGTGCTATTGGGAACGACCCAAATAGTCAGCACGATACCTGTGGTCGCAAGGCCCGCGATCATCCAGAACAGCGCGTGTAGCCCCAGCGCGTGGGTAACGATCGGCCCCAGTACCATCGCAATGGCGAAGGTGATACCAAAGCTGACGCCAATAAACGCCATTGCTTTGGTTCGGTTTTGCTCGCGGGTTAAGTCGGACAGCAGCGCCATTACGGCGGCGGCAATCGCGCCAGAGCCCTGGAGGGCCCGACCGAGAATAATTCCCCAGATTGAATCTGAGAGGGCGGCAATCACGCTACCGACAACAAATACCGCTAGTCCGCCGACAATAAGCGGCTTACGGCCGATGCGGTCTGAAAGCAGACCAAAGGGGATCTGGAAGATGGCTTGCGCCAGGCCATAAATACCGATAGCAAGTCCGATCAATGCTTCGCTGGCACCCTGTAGTGCCATACCATACGTGGTCAGAACCGGCAGGACCATAAACATGCCAAGCATGCGCAACGAAAATACGGTCCCTAAACCCCAGGTGGCGCGCAACTCACCGGGCGTCATTTTGTAATCGTTCATTCCCACCTCTGTATTAATTTCGCGCCTAGTGTAAAGCGGGAAGAGGGCCGGGTAAATATGCGCTTCATTAACAAATGTTGTGAGTGTGAGGAGAGGGGGGAAGCAAAACAACAAATAAAAAAGGGTGCCAGAGCACCCTTTTCATATAAGCAGATTCTTACCAAACGTAAGTCAGCAGGTTCTGCGAGTTTGGCACCATAAAGTCGACGGACATCATCACGGAAAGTGCGGTAATGGCGATGATGGAGAAGCCGAACAGCTTGCGCGCCCAGACTCTGTCATCTTCCACTTTATAACCGCGCAGCGCCATGCCCAACCACCAGACGCTCACCGCCGCAGCAACAATCAGGTATTTATAACCTGCATAGCCGCCCAGGGTTAGCATCAGCGTGGCGATAGCAAATGCCACAATATACAGCGTGATATGGTTCTTCGCGACCGAAATGCCTTTTACCACCGGCAGTACCGGGATATTGGCAGCCTGATAATCCTTAAAGCGGAAAATCGCAATCGCGTAAGAGTGCGGCATTTGCCACAGGCTGAAAATAGCCAGCAGAATCAGCGCACCGCTATCGAACTCACCGGTTACGGCGCAGTAGCCAATCACCGGCGGCGCAGCGCCGGAGAGTGAGCCAATCAGCGTCCCGTAAACGGAATGGCGCTTCATATACAGGCTATAGACGCCCACATATACCACGAAGCCCATCACCCCCAGCCAGCAGGCCAGAGGGTTGGCGCCAAACCACAGCAGCATAAAGCCAGCGATACCCAGCAAGGTGGCGTATACCAGCGAGACGGCAGGAGAAATCAGACCTTTAACCAGCACGCGGTTTTTGGTCCTCTCCATCTTCCTGTCGATATCCCTGTCGATATAGTTGTTAAATACACAACCCGACGCCACAACCAGTGACACCCCAACCAGCGTGTAGATAAACAGGGGATAGTCGATGCTGCCTTTCGAGGCCAGCAGGAACCCCCCAATCACCGAGATCAGGTTGCCAAAGATGATTCCTGGTTTCGTAACTTGCAGGTATTGCTTAAACATCATAATCGCCGCTCTTAGTGCATCATCATGTTGTAGTTAAGGTTCCACATAATCCAGATGGAACCCACAACCAGAATGGCGATGATTAGCACAGTAAAGACAAAGGCCGTCATGTTCCAACCTTCATCAGATTTGCTATTCATGTGCAAGAAGCACACCAGGTGCACCAGAATCTGTACCACTGCCATTGCCAGAATAGTTCCCAGAATGACGGCCGGAGAGGCAGAACCTGTCATTACCATCCAGAACGGAATGACCGTCAGGATGATCGACAGGATAAAACCTGTCATGTAGGTTTTTACGCTGCCATGGGATGCGCCGCCGCTCTCGTTAGAATGACTCATTACATCGCCCCCATCAGATAAACAACAGTGAACACACAGATCCACACCACATCCAGGAAGTGCCAGAACAGGCTCAGGCACATGATGCGGGTACGGTTAGTACTGGTCAGGCCGCGACGGGCAACTTGCACCATCAGCACCGCCATCCAGATAAGACCGGAGGTGACGTGCAGACCGTGCGTGCCGACCAGCGCGAAGAACGCAGACAGGAAGCCGCTGCGATCCGGGCCCATACCGTTAACAATCAGGTGATGGAATTCATAGAGTTCCATCCCGATGAATCCGGCACCGAACAAGAAAGTCAACGCCAGCCAGGAGATGACCTGGCTCTTGTTGTTCTTATACATGGCGATCGCCGCCATGCCATAGGTAATGGAGCTAAATAACAGCAGGAATGTTTCAACCAGAACGAACGGCAGTTCAAAAATGTCCTTACCTGTCGGGCCACCTGCGGTGCCGTTCACCAGAACGGCATAGGTTGCAAACAGAATTGAGAACAGAATGCAGTCGCTCATCAGGTAGACCCAGAATCCGAAGATCTTGGTCTGGCCTGCATCGTGGTGCCCGTGTTCGTGCGCGTGGGCAGTCGCGTGCGTTAAAGTATCAGTTGCCATTTTTCAGCCCTGCCTTAGTAATCTCATCGAAATGCTGGTTTTCCAGTTTTTCGACTTCCGGGACCGGCACGTAGTAATCCACGTCTTCATCAAAGCTTTTCACAATCCAGCTAATGATCATGCCTGCGAAGCTTGCAATCGCCAGCCACCAGATATGCCAGATCATGGCGAAACCAAACAGTGTTGCGAAGGCGGTAATGACGATACCGGCACCGCTGTTCTTCGGCATATGAATCTCTTCATAGTGCGCAGGCTGCTTGTACGCTTCACCTTTTTCTTTCATTTCCCAGAAGGCATCACGCTCGTGAACGTGCGGCACAACGGCAAAGTTATAGAACGGAGGCGGGGAAGAGGTTGCCCACTCCAGCGTACGACCACCCCATGGGTCACCGGTCAGGTCACGGTTCTGCTCGCGGTCGCGAATAGACACGTACATCTGAATGAACTGGCACAGGATACCCAGTGCAATCAGCGCGGCGCCGCAGGCGGCAACAACCAGCATCGGATGGAACTGCGGGTCAATCTGCTGGCTGAGGCGACGGGTCATACCCATAAAGCCCAGCACGTACAGCGGCATAAATGCCACGAAGAAGCCGATGATCCAGAACCAGAATGCGCGTTTACCCCAGGTTTCGTTCAGCGTGAAGCCAAACGCTTTCGGCCACCAGTAGGTCATACCCGCGAAGCAACCAAATACCACGCCGCCGATGATAACGTTATGGAAGTGCGCAATCAGGAACAGACTGTTGTGCAGTACGAAGTCGGCACCCGGAACCGCCAGCAGTACGCCGGTCATGCCGCCGACTGAGAAGGTGACGATAAAGCCAATCGTCCACAGCATTGCTGAGTGGAATACGATACGGCCCTGATACATGGTGAACAGCCAGTTGAAGATCTTCACCCCGGTCGGGATGGCGATAATCATGGTGGTAATACCGAAGAAGGCGTTTACGTTTGCGCCTGCACCCATGGTGAAGAAGTGGTGCAGCCAAACAATGAACGACAGAACGGTGATACACACGGTTGCCCACACCAGCGAGGTGTAACCAAACAGACGCTTACGCGAGAAGGTTGCTGCGACTTCGGAGAATACCCCGAATACTGGCAGGATCAGAATGTACACTTCCGGATGGCCCCAGGCCCAAATCAGGTTGATGTACATCATCATGTTGCCGCCCATATCGTTGGTAAAGAAATGGGTGCCCAGATAGCGATCCAGGGTCAGCAACGCGACGGTAACCGTCAGAATTGGGAACGAAGCGATAATCAGGATGTTAGCGCACAGAGATGCCCAGCTAAATACCGGCATCTTGAACATGGTCATTCCTGGCGCACGCATCTTAATGATGGTCACAAAGAAGTTGATACCGGTCAGGGTTGTACCAATACCGGACAACTGGACTGCCCATATCCAATAATCGACCCCGACGCTTGGACTGTACTCTATCCCCGAAAGAGGCGGATACGCCAGCCAACCGGTCTGCGCGAATTCACCGACGCCCAGAGACAGGTTAACCAGGATTACGCCAACAACGGTGAACCAGAAGCTCAGGTTGTTCAGGAACGGGAATGCAACGTCACGTGCGCCAATCTGCAGTGGAACCACGAGGTTCATCAGACCGATAACAAATGGCATTGCCACGAAGAAGATCATAATCACGCCGTGAGCCGTGAAGATCTGGTCGTAGTGGTGAGGTGGCAGGAAACCCGCTTCACCTGCAGAAGCCAGCGCTTGCTGACTACGCATCATTACGGCATCGGCAAAGCCACGAATCAACATCACGATTGCGACGATGACATACATGATGCCAAGGCGTTTGTGGTCAACCGAAGTCAGCCACTCTTTCCACAGGTAGGTCCACTTACCGAAGTAAGTGATAAGGCCGAGTAAGGCCGCACCACCGATGATAATGGCAGCGATCGTAACCATGACGATTGGTTCATGGAACGGAACTGCATCAAGTGTCAATTTTCCGAACATCGTATTCTTCTCAACCCCTTGAGTTGGCGGATTCCGCGTGGCTCATGTCCATGCCTTCCATACCTTCGTGTGCGCTGTGCTCACCTTCTGGTTGGGTCATGTCCATGCTCTTACCGTGAGCCATAAATTTGTTAATAACATCTTTAAACAAATCAGGTTTCACGTTGGAGAAGTATTCCACCTGGTTGTATTCGCTTGGCACAGCCACTTTTTCGAACGCTGCCATGTCGTTCATGGTGTTCGGAGACTGTTTAGCTTTAGCAACCCATTGGTCGAATTCGGCGCGGTCCTTTGTTGCAATAGCCTTGAATTTCATACCGGAGAAGCCTGGTCCGCTATAGCTTGCGGAGATACCATCATAAGTACCGACTTCGTTGGCGATCAGATGCAGTCGAGTCTGCATACCGGCCATGGCATAAATCTGGCTACCCAGACGCGGGATAAAGAAGGAGTTCATCACGGAGTTGGACGTCACTTTGAATTCGACCGGAGTATTCGCCGGGAAGGCGATTTCATTCACGGTAGCGATACCCTGTTCCGGATAGATGAAGAACCATTTCCAGTCCATGGAAACCACTTCGATGGTAATGGGCTTCTCGTCATGCGCCAGCGGTTTGCTTGGCTCAAGAGCGTGAGTGGTTTTCCAGGTCAGCACGGCAAGGAAAATGATGATTAAGATCGGCACCGTCCAGACCACAGCTTCCACTTTATTGGAGTGTGACCAGTTCGGGCTGTACTTCGCATCTTTATTGCTTGCACGATACTTCCAGGCAAAACCAACAGCCATCAAGATGGCAGGAATAACGACGATCAACATCAGGCCAAATGCCGTCAGTATCAATGACCGTTGTTCCAGTCCAATCTGTCCTTTAGGGTCAAGCAGCGCAGAATTACAGCCACTGAGCAACGCAGTGCCTGCAATTAATGACAACCATCCCAAACTTTTATTGTATTTCCTGAGTCTCATTTAACGACCTCAATTCCACGGGACCGGGTGGCGTTTAAAGTGTGAGGTCATTTTACGGGAAGGTTACATTACTGTAAACATCATTGGATCTGTGTTACTGGGTTCTGCCGAGCGTGTCACATATGTTGCAATATATGTCGGGTTGGCTTTAAGAACCTGTTGCAACATCACGTTATAACGAAAGCAGGCGGGCGAGGGACATGTAGAGGGCAATTGGTATAACCAATACGAAAATAAAACAATTAATTAACAATTGATTATCAATAGCAGGACAATTTCAAAACAAATAATAAATTTTTCATGGCTGAATCGAGTAAGGAAAATAGCATGTATAAAAAGCGTCAATAATTTCCAAATTCTATGGCGCACAAAATAACAAATAATATTTTTATCAGTTGTTGTTTATTTAGCCGTTATAATTACGCAGGGTGATTACAACGGCAAAATTAATGTGAAAAATCACGCCAGACGGGTTTTGCGCAATGCCAGATAATCCAGCAATCCGCCGAATACCACTCCGCAGACCGCGACTACCACCGAGACTTCAAGCAGTTCCGGCAGGAAGGAGAAATTGGTGTAGTCCAGTGCATTCAGGGTCAGCAACAATAGCCAAACTGCCAGCAAACAGCAGCCCACGACCAGCGTCATTAATGCCAGACCGTACGCACCACGAAATTCCGTGCGCGGAATAAAGCTTTCATTTTGCCAGCTATGTTCCAGCGTCTGGCGGCAAACCAGCAGCAGCAGGAGTCCGGGCAGTGCGGCAAACACGGAGAACAGATAAAACGTTGGCCACCCGTGCGCTTCGACAAACCAACCCGCTACCGGACCTACGTACACGCGGCCAACCGCTGAAAGCGCGGAGAGCAGGGCGAACTGAGTCGCTGAGAAGGACTTATTGCATAGCGTCATTAATAAGGCGACAAACGCCGCGGTGCCCATCCCGCCACACAGGTTTTCAAAGAAAACGGCGGCGGCCATACTGAACATGTGTTTGTCAGTGACGGACAGCAGCCAGTAACCTGCGTTTGATGCCCCTTGCAGAATACCGAAAATCAACAATGCGCGGAACAGCGAGAGACGCTGCATCAGGATCCCGCCGTACAGCGCGCCAACTATGGTTGCCAGCAGCCCCAGCGTTTTATTCACCACGCCGACTTCACCCGCATCAAATCCAACACCGCGGATTAAAAAAGTGGTGGTCAGACTCATCGCGAAGGCATCACCGAGTTTATACAGCACGATCAGGAGCAGAATCAGCCAGGCATTGTTCCGGCCAAAAAAGTCTCGCAGCGGAGCCGCAACTGCCTGTTCCAGCGATTTAGGCACCGGAATAGCATCTGTCGGTTCTGGCGCTAATAGGGTCGCGATGATGCAAGGGATCAGCAGCGCCGCCATCAGCCAATACATTCCCTGCCAGCCGAGCCAGCGGTCGGCCATCCACAGGGCCAGCCCACCGGAAACCAGCATCCCTAAACGGTAACCAAGCACGCTGATTGCTGCACCTGCACCACGCTCTTCGGTGGGCAATACGTCGGTTTTCCAGGCGTCAAAGACGATATCCTGCGATGCCGAACAAAACGCGATCACCACCGCCAGCGCGGCCATCCAGCGTAGCTGCGTACCCGGCTCCAGAAAGCCCATCGCGGCGATAGAAATCAATAGCAGTACCTGGGTCGCCAGTAGCCAACCGCGACGTCGGCCCAAAAACGGCGGCGTGTAGCGGTCCATCAATGGAGACCAGAGGAACTTAAATACGTAGGCCTGGCCGACCAGAGAAAAGAAACCGATGGTTTTAAGATCGATATTCTCGACCGTCATCCACGCCTGGAGCGTACCGGATGTCAGTGCGAGCGGTAATCCGGAGGCGAACCCCAAAATGAGCAGGATAGCTGAACGTGGTTGCTGAAAAATACGTAAGTAATGACTGGACATGGGCTTCTATAGGCCCGACGAACGCCGGGCCATAAGGGCAGAAATTAACGAGCGTTCTGCTTGATGAAATCGTGAACGCTGGTGTCCTGAGACATATCAGCGATAGTGTCGGTCAGGACGCTGTTAACGGCATCAGCAATATTTTTGTTGGAGGCCTGCAGCGCGCCTTCAACAGAGTAGCTTGCACGGTAGTTTTTGGTCATCTTATTACCGTTAGCGGCGGTCGCGATAATGGCGATGTCTGCTTTGGTGGCGATGTTGTAACGCACGCTACCCTGAGACACGTCCGCATACAGCTGGCTAACGATGATTTGCAGGTTTACTGCACCGTTCGGACCAATCATATAACCACGCGCGGTCATCTGTTTTTCCAGCACTTCTTGCAGCAGGAAACGCAGATCGCGAGAAGCAGTCAGGGTAACCAGCTGGTTGTCGCGGGTGACTTTTGCCAGCGCCTGATCCTGACGCTGGTCGGCGCCGTTGATACTCACGGTCACGCCCATCAGGCTCGGATCCTGCTGCGGCAGGGTGATTTTGGGGGAGACTTCAATGGTGGTTGGCGGCGTTGCGCATCCTGCCAACATAAACATTGCAACTAACGGGAAGAGGATTTTTTTAAACATGCCAGGGCTCTCAGCGAATCTAAATTGTGTGGTTAGAGAAAATTCCCGCCATCATAACATCGCCAACGATGAGGGGAAGTGGGTAACGCATGTAAATTCATTGTGTTGTCCGTTTTATGACTTTATGAAGACCATAAACGGACTTTTTGCCATAAATCGAAGTGAGGATTTAGTGAACTTCATCCATTTGGCTGAGAAAATCAGATAAGCGCTAATTTTTTGTTGCTAAGGTGTAATGAAAACGGTAAAAGCGGCTAGTATTTAAAGGGATGGGTGACATCTCAGCGTTGTCGGAGGAAAAATTTCATGATGATTCGTGAGCAAATAGAAGAAAAATTAAGGGCAGCGTTCGAACCCGTATTCCTCGAAGTTGTGGATGAAAGCTATCGTCACAATGTCCCGGCTGGTTCTGAAAGCCACTTTAAGGTTGTGCTGGTTAGCGATCGCTTTACAGGTGAACGTTTTCTTAATCGTCATCGGATGATTTACGGCACGTTAACGGCGGAACTCTCCACTACCGTACATGCGTTAGCCCTGCATACCTATACCATTAAGGAGTGGGAAGCGTTGCAGGACACGATCTTTGCGTCGCCTCCTTGTCGTGGAGCCGGGAGCATCGCGTAGAAAAACGGATTTGCAACAACCGACGCTTTTCCAGTATGTTGCTACAGAATATGTGAAAACGGCCTGCGGGCCGTTTTGTTTTGTCTGAATTCTGGGGCTGTCGTACAGTATTCAGACAAAAATTAGCCGGGAATTGTGAAAAAAGCCGCAGCAACGCGCGATAACCGTTCTCGACTCATAAAAGTGATGCCGCTATAATGCGCGTCTTATTTTTCGGAATGTCTTCGGGATGATTCTGACGACAGGGAATGTGATTGCTTATGAGAACATCCCAGTTCCGCGAAGCCAACAACCTGTGCTTGCGGAGAAGAGTTGACCGAGCACTGTGATTTTTTGAGGTAACAAGATGCAAGTTTCAGTTGAAACCACTCAAGGCCTTGGCCGCCGTGTAACGATTACTATCGCTGCTGACAGCATCGAGACCGCTGTGAAAAGCGAGCTGGTCAACGTAGCGAAGAAAGTGCGTATTGACGGTTTCCGCAAAGGAAAAGTACCGATGAATGTTGTTGCTCAGCGTTATGGCGCTTCCGTGCGTCAGGACGTGCTGGGCGACCTGATGAGCCGCAACTTCGTTGACGCGATCATCAAAGAAAAAATCAATCCGGCTGGCGCACCGAACTACGTTCCGGGTGAATACAAGCTGGGTGAAGATTTTACTTACGCGGTAGAGTTCGAAGTTTACCCGGAAGTTGAGCTGACTGGCCTGGAAGCAATCGAAGTTGAAAAACCGGTTGTTGAAGTCACCGACGCTGACGTTGATGTAATGCTGGACACCCTGCGTAAGCAGCAGGCTACCTGGAAAGACAAAGACGGCGCTGCTGATGCAGAAGATCGTGTAACCATCGACTTCACCGGTTCTGTAGACGGCGAAGAGTTCGAAGGCGGCAAAGCGTCTGACTTCGTACTGGCGATGGGCCAGGGTCGTATGATCCCGGGCTTTGAAGAAGGCGTTAAAGGCCACAAAGCTGGCGAAGAGTTCACTATCGACGTGACCTTCCCGGAAGAGTACCACGCTGAAAACCTGAAGGGTAAAGCAGCTAAGTTCGTTATCAACCTGAAGAAAGTTGAAGAACGCGAACTGCCGGAACTGACTGAAGAATTCATCAAGCGTTTCGGCGTTGAAGATGGTTCCGTAGCTGGTCTGCGCGCTGAAGTACGTAAAAACATGGAACGCGAGCTGAAAGGCGCAGTGCGTAACCGCGTTAAGTCTCAGGCGATCGAAGGTCTGGTAAAAGCTAACGACATCGACGTACCGGCTGCTCTGATCGACAGCGAAATCGACGTTCTGCGTCGTCAGGCTGCTCAGCGTTTTGGCGGTAACGAAAAACAAGCTCTGGAACTGCCGCGTGAACTGTTCGAAGAACAGGCTAAGCGTCGCGTAGTTGTGGGCCTGCTGCTGGGCGAAGTCATTCGTACCAACGAGCTGAAAGCTGACGAAGATCGCGTTAAAGGCCTGATCGAAGAGATGGCTTCTGCTTACGAAGATCCGAAAGAAGTTGTTGAGTTCTACAGCAAAAACAAAGAGCTGATGGACAACATGCGTAACGTCGCTCTGGAAGAACAAGCTGTTGAAGCCGTTCTGGCGAAAGCGAAAGTGACTGAAAAAGCCACTTCCTTCAACGAGCTGATGAACCAGCAGGCGTAATTCGTCGCTTTTTAGCGCGAATTTCGTACGCAAGCCCGTCACCTTTTGGTGGCGGGTTTTTTTTTGTCACGCATTTTGCATGGGAAGAGTGCGAAAACAGCGTTTCAGTGTTAGCGTTACAACAAAAGATTGTTATGCTTGAATTATGGCGATGTCGTACCCATTACTGAGGGACTAGCTGATAATCCGTCCATAAGGTTACAATCAGCACAGCAGGTTTTTTCAAATTTTATCCAGGAGACGGAAATGTCATACAGCGGCGAACGAGATAACTTTGCACCCCATATGGCGCTGGTGCCGATGGTCATTGAACAGACCTCACGTGGTGAGCGCTCTTTTGATATCTATTCTCGTCTACTTAAGGAACGCGTCATTTTTATGACTGGCCAGGTCGAAGACCATATGGCTAACCTGATTGTGGCGCAGATGCTGTTCCTGGAAGCAGAAAACCCGGAAAAAGATATCTACCTGTACATCAACTCCCCTGGTGGGGTGATCACTGCCGGGATGTCTATCTATGACACCATGCAGTTTATTAAGCCGGACGTTAGCACCATTTGTATGGGCCAGGCGGCCTCAATGGGCGCGTTCCTGCTGACTGCCGGGGCGAAAGGCAAACGTTTTTGCCTACCTAACTCTCGCGTCATGATCCATCAGCCTCTGGGCGGTTACCAGGGCCAGGCAACGGATATTGAAATTCATGCCCGCGAAATCCTGAAGGTAAAAGGGCGCATGAACGAACTTATGGCGCATCATACGGGTCAATCTCTTGAGCAGATTGAACGTGATACCGAGCGCGATCGCTTCCTCTCCGCTTCTGAAGCGGTAGAGTACGGTCTGGTCGACTCGATTTTGACCCATCGTAATTAATGCCCAGTGCGCAGGTGTGCCGCTATAATTACCTGGAGCGGCACAACGCTGACTAGCGTCTTGCGCCTGAGAATGGCATTTGCGTCGTCGTGTGCGGCACAAAGAACAAAGAAGAGGTTTTGACCCATGACAGATAAACGCAAAGATGGCTCGGGCAAATTGTTGTACTGCTCTTTTTGCGGCAAAAGCCAGCATGAAGTGCGGAAGCTGATTGCCGGTCCATCCGTGTATATCTGCGACGAATGTGTCGATTTGTGTAACGACATCATTCGCGAAGAGATTAAGGAAGTAGCACCGCACCGTGAACGCAGTGCGCTGCCGACGCCACATGAAATTCGCAATCACCTGGACGATTACGTTATCGGTCAGGAACAGGCGAAGAAAGTGTTGGCGGTCGCGGTATACAACCATTACAAACGTCTGCGCAACGGCGACACCAGCAATGGCGTCGAGTTGGGCAAAAGTAACATCCTGCTGATTGGCCCGACGGGTTCCGGTAAAACGCTGCTGGCTGAAACGCTGGCGCGCCTGCTGGACGTTCCGTTCACCATGGCCGATGCCACCACGCTGACCGAAGCCGGTTATGTGGGTGAAGATGTTGAAAATATTATTCAGAAGCTGCTGCAGAAGTGCGATTACGACGTGCAGAAAGCACAGCGCGGGATCGTCTATATCGATGAAATCGACAAGATTTCTCGTAAGTCTGACAACCCGTCCATTACCCGCGACGTTTCCGGCGAAGGCGTACAGCAGGCCCTGCTGAAGCTGATTGAAGGCACCGTGGCGGCCGTTCCGCCACAGGGCGGGCGTAAACATCCGCAGCAGGAGTTCTTGCAGGTTGATACCTCTAAGATCCTGTTTATCTGCGGCGGCGCGTTCGCTGGTCTGGACAAAGTGATTGCTAACCGTGTTGAAACCGGCTCAGGCATTGGTTTTGGCGCGACGGTAAAAGCGCAGTCTGATAAAGCCAGCGAAGGTGAGCTGCTGTCGCAGGTGGAGCCGGAAGATCTGATCAAATTTGGTCTGATCCCTGAGTTCATCGGTCGTCTGCCGGTGGTGGCAACGCTGAGCGAACTGAGTGAAGAAGCGCTGATCCAGATCCTGAAAGAGCCGAAAAACGCCCTGACCAAGCAGTACCAGGCGCTGTTCAACCTTGAAGGTGTCGATCTGGAGTTCCGTGAGGAAGCGCTGGATGCTATCGCCAAGAAAGCGATGGCGCGTAAAACCGGTGCCCGTGGTCTGCGTTCTATCGTTGAAGCCGCGCTGCTCGACACCATGTACGATCTGCCTTCTATGGAAGATGTCGAAAAAGTGGTGATCGATGAGTCGGTGATTGGCGGTCAGAGCAAGCCATTGCTGATTTACGGTAAGCCGGAAGCACAGCAGGCATCTGGCGAATAATTCATCAATTCATACAGACATTTAATTAAAAAGGGGGGATTTTATCTCCCCTTTTATTTTTCCGTAAACATGGCGTTGAATGTGTGGGAAACATCCCCATATACTGACATACATGTTAAAGGTGGTGTGAAGCACAGTCGTACCACCTGATTACCTGGCGGACACTAAACTAAGAGAGAGCTCTATGAATCCTGAGCGTTCTGAACGCATTGAAATCCCCGTATTGCCGTTGCGCGATGTGGTGGTTTATCCGCACATGGTCATACCCTTATTTGTAGGGCGGGAAAAATCTATCCGTTGTCTGGAAGCGGCTATGGACCATGATAAAAAAATCATGCTGGTCGCACAGAAAGAAGCGTCAACGGATGAGCCGGGTGTAAACGATCTTTTCACCGTCGGGACCGTGGCCTCTATTTTGCAGATGCTGAAACTGCCTGACGGTACCGTAAAAGTGCTGGTCGAGGGGTTACAGCGCGCGCGTATTTCTGCGCTGTCTGACAACGGCGAGCATTTCTCTGCGAAAGCGGAGTACCTTGACTCGCCAGCCATTGATGAGCGCGAACAGGAAGTGCTGGTGCGTACCGCTATCAGCCAGTTCGAAGGCTATATCAAGCTGAACAAGAAAATCCCACCAGAAGTGCTGACGTCGCTGAACAGCATTGACGATCCTGCGCGTCTGGCGGACACCATCGCTGCACACATGCCGCTGAAGCTTGCTGACAAGCAGTCCGTGCTGGAGATGTCCGACGTTAACGAACGTCTGGAATATCTGATGGCGATGATGGAATCCGAAATCGATCTGCTGCAGGTTGAGAAACGCATTCGCAACCGCGTGAAGAAGCAGATGGAAAAATCCCAGCGTGAGTACTATCTGAACGAGCAGATGAAAGCCATTCAGAAAGAACTCGGCGAGATGGACGACGCGCCGGACGAAAACGAAGCGCTGAAACGTAAAATCGACGCGGCGAAAATGCCGAAAGAGGCAAAAGAGAAAGCGGAAGCAGAGCTGCAGAAGCTGAAAATGATGTCTCCGATGTCGGCGGAAGCGACCGTGGTGCGTGGCTACATCGACTGGATGGTACAGGTACCGTGGAATGCGCGTAGCAAGGTCAAAAAAGACCTGCGTCAGGCGCAGGAAATCCTCGATACTGACCATTACGGTCTGGAACGTGTCAAAGACCGTATCCTTGAGTATCTCGCGGTTCAAAGCCGTGTGAACAAAATCAAGGGGCCAATCCTGTGTCTGGTTGGGCCGCCGGGGGTAGGTAAAACCTCTCTGGGGCAGTCCATCGCCAAAGCGACCGGACGTAAATACATCCGTATGGCGCTGGGCGGCGTGCGTGATGAGGCTGAAATTCGCGGTCACCGCCGGACCTATATTGGTTCAATGCCGGGTAAACTGATTCAGAAAATGGCCAAAGTGGGCGTTAAAAACCCGCTGTTCCTGCTCGATGAGATCGACAAAATGTCTTCCGACATGCGAGGCGATCCGGCTTCCGCACTGCTTGAGGTGCTGGATCCAGAGCAGAACGTGGCGTTCAGCGATCACTACCTGGAAGTGGATTACGATCTCAGCGACGTAATGTTTGTTGCGACCTCGAACTCCATGAATATTCCGGCGCCGTTGCTGGATCGTATGGAAGTGATCCGTCTGTCTGGTTATACCGAAGACGAGAAGCTGAACATTGCTAAACGTCACCTGTTGCCGAAACAGATTGAGCGTAACGCGCTGAAAAAAGGCGAGCTGACGGTCGACGATAGCGCCATTGTGGGCATTATTCGTTACTACACCCGTGAAGCTGGCGTGCGTAGCCTGGAGCGCGAAATCTCCAAGCTGTGCCGTAAAGCGGTAAAGCAGCTGCTGCTCGACAAGTCACTGAAACATATTGTGATCAATGGCGACAACCTGCACGACTACCTGGGCGTACAGCGCTTTGACTATGGCCGCGCGGACAACGAAAACCGCGTTGGTCAGGTGACCGGTCTGGCGTGGACGGAAGTGGGCGGCGATTTGCTGACCATCGAAACCGCCTGCGTACCGGGTAAAGGCAAGCTGACCTACACCGGTTCTTTGGGTGAGGTAATGCAGGAGTCTATTCAGGCTGCACTGACCGTGGTGCGCGCGCGAGCGGAAAAACTGGGTATTAATCCGGACTTTTACGAAAAACGCGACATCCACGTTCACGTACCTGAAGGGGCGACGCCGAAAGATGGTCCAAGTGCCGGTATTGCCATGTGTACCGCGCTGGTTTCTTGTCTGACCGGTAACCCGGTACGCGCCGATGTGGCGATGACCGGCGAGATCACCCTGCGTGGTCAGGTTCTGCCAATCGGTGGTTTGAAAGAAAAACTGCTGGCGGCGCACCGTGGCGGCATTAAGACGGTCTTAATTCCAGATGAAAACAAACGTGACCTGGAAGAGATTCCGGACAACGTGATTGCCGATCTGGACATCCATCCGGTGAAACGCATCGAGGAGGTTTTGACTCTTGCGTTGCAAAATGAACCGTCTGGAATGCAGGTTGTGACCGCAAAATAGTGACCTCGCGCAAAGAGCACTAATAAAAACAGGGCTGGCAGACCATTTCGGACTTGCCAGCCTTTTTTTGTATAGCTAATTTAGATGACGGATTAGGCTTGCCATCATTAACGGGTGTTGTAAGGGCATGGCAGGCCTGATATAACTGCTGCGCGGTCGTACTTTGAAGGATTCAGGTGCGATATAAATTATAAAAGAGGAAGAGAAGAGTGAATAAATCTCAACTGATCGACAAAATTGCTGCAGGGGCTGATATCTCTAAAGCTGCGGCTGGACGTGCGTTAGATGCAATTATTGCTTCTGTTACCGAATCCCTGAAGGAAGGTGATGACGTAGCGCTGGTAGGTTTTGGTACTTTTGCCGTTAAAGAGCGTGCTGCCCGTACTGGTCGCAACCCGCAAACAGGTAAAGAGATCACCATTGCCGCGGCTAAAGTACCGGGCTTCCGTGCAGGTAAAGCACTGAAAGACGCGGTAAACTAAGTGATTTCCCCTTTGGGGATGTGACGAAGTACAAGGGCGCATCAACTGATGTGCCTTTTTTATTTGTGATTCCGGTACTTTCTACGCGTTGTGGGCTGACAATTGCCCCATTTTCTTGTCACAATAGACCTTTGTGCGCAGCGTTCAGGAAACGCTATGCTGCGTGAAGCATATATACTCAACATCCTTGCCGCCGTGGTTGTAACAACGCGCAGGCGGCTTGAAGGATAACGCGTATAGTCATCTACAGCGGAGTGTGGTTACACCATGATGGACAGCTTACGCACGGCTGCTAACAGTCTCGTGCTCAAGATTATTTTCGGTATCATTATCGTGTCGTTCATTTTGACCGGCGTGAGTGGTTACCTGATTGGCGGGGGCAACAATTACGCCGCCAAAGTGAATGGCCAGGAGATCAGCCGCGGGCAATTCGAGAATGCGTTCAATAGCGAACGTAACCGCATGCAGCAGCAGTTGGGCGATCAATACTCTGAGCTGGCGGCGAATGAAGGCTATATGAAAACGCTGCGTCAGCAGGTGCTGAATCGTCTTGTAGACGAAGCGCTGCTGGATCAGTACTCCCGCGAGCTGAAGCTCAATATCAGCGACGATCAGATTAAACAGGCTATTTTCGCCACGCCTGCTTTCCAGGTGGACGGCAAATTTGATAACAACCGCTACAACGCGATTGTGAATCAAATGGGAATGACCGCCGACCAGTACGCTCAGGCATTACGTAACCAGCTCACTACTCAGCAGTTGATCAATGGCGTTGCCGGTACGGACTTCATGCTGAAAGGCGAAACCGACGAGCTGGCGGCGCTGGTCGCACAGCAGCGTATCGTTCGCGAGGCGACGATTGACGTTAACGCGCTTGCCGCGAAGCAATCCGTTACCGAGCAGGAAGTTGCCAGCTACTACGAGCAGAATAAAAACAACTTTATGACGCCGGAACAGTTCCGCGTGAGCTACATCATGCTGGACGCTGCTGCACTGCAGGAGACGGCCAGCGATGCTGATATTCAGTCTTACTATGACCAGCATCAGGACCAGTTCACTCAGCCGCAGCGTAACCGCTACAGCATCATTCAGACTAAAACGGAAGATGAAGCCAAAGCGGTACTGGATGAGCTGAGCAAAGGCGCTGATTTCGCTGCGCTGGCGAAAGAAAAATCAGCCGACATCATCTCTGCCCGTAAAGGTGGCGATATGGGCTGGCTGGAAGATTCCACCACTCCGGATGAGCTGAAAAATGCTGGCCTGAAAGACAAAGGTCAGCTGTCCGGTGTGATTAAATCTTCCGTTGGTTTCCTCGTTGCGCGTCTTGACGACGTACAGCCTGCGCAGGTTAAACCGCTGAGCGAAGCCCGTGACGACATTGCGGCGAAAGTGAAGCAGGAAAAAGCGCTGGATGCGTACTATGCGCTGCAGCAGAAAGTGAGCGATGCAGCCAGCAACGATAACGAATCTCTGGCGGGTGCGGAGCAGGCTGCTGGTATGAAAGCGGTTGAAACGGGCTGGTTTAGCCGTGACAGCCTGCCGGAAGAGCTGAACTTCAAACCGGTCGCTGACATCATTTTCAATGGTGGTCTGGTTGGCGAGAACGGTACGCCTGGCAGTAACTCGGACATCATTACTGTGGATGGCGATCGCGCATTTGTGCTGCGTATTGCAGAGCACAAAGCCGAAGCCGTTAAGCCACTGGCTGAAGTGAAAGAGCAGGTTACTGCGCTTGTTAAGCACAATAAAGCAGAGCAACAGGCGAAGCTGGATGCCGATAAACTGCTGGCAGACCTGAAAGCCGGTAAAGGCGATGAAGCGATGAAAGCAGCAGGTCTGAGCTTTGGTGAGGCGAAAACGCTGAGCCGCACGGGTCAGGATCCTCTGAGCCAGGCAGCTTTTGGTCTGAGCCTGCCAGCAAAAGACAAACCGAGTTACGGCGTGGCAAACGATATGCAGGGCAACGTTGTTCTGCTTGCGCTGGACGAAGTGAAAGCGGGTTCTATGCCTGAAGCGCAGAAGAAAGCGATGGTTCAGGGGATTACTCAGAACAACGCGCAAATTACCTTTGAAGCGCTGATGAGCAATCTGCGTAAAGCCGCAAAAATTAAAATCGGTGACGCGCTGGAACAGCAGCAATAACCGAGGCAGCTCGCATAAAATTGCAAAAAGTTGTATTAACCAAAGGCCGCTTTCGCGGCCTTTTCCATTTCTGATATTTGCCGTTTGTCTGCTGTTCTGCACCTCGCTATCGTGATTCCACTGTTAACAAACACGGAGAAAACAGTATGAAACATGGAATCAAAGCCCTGCTTATCACCCTTTCATTGACCTGCGCCGGTATGGCCCAAAGCGCATTGGCTGCAGAGCCTGTTGCCAAAAGCCACGCGACTCAAACCAAAGCGGATGCCTCAGGGGCGGCGCAAAGCAAGGCTACGCAACCCGCTAAAGCAAGCGATGATGAAGGCACCAGGGTAAGCATCAATAGCGCTTCTGCGGAGGATTTAGCGCGAGTGATGAATGGGGTCGGACTGAAAAAAGCCCAGGCGATTGTCAGCTATCGTGAGGAGTATGGGCCATTTAAAACGGTCGATGATTTAAAGCAGGTGCCGGGGATGGGCAGTTCTTTGGTAGAGCGTAATTTGGCAGTTTTAACACTTTAATAACTTGCGCAGTGGCCAATATTTGCCACACTAGAGAGGTCATACCAGTTATGGCCTCACTACCCTGAATATATTCCTATAAAAATGTAAGGTTCCTGCGCTATGCAAACACAAATCAAAGTTCGTGGTTTTCATCTTGATGTCTATCAGCACGTCAACAATGCTCGTTATCTTGAGTTTCTGGAAGAAGCACGCTGGGATGGACTGGAAAACAGCGACAGTTTTCAGTGGATGACCGCTCACAACATCGCTTTTGTGGTTGTGAATATTAATATCAACTATCGTCGTCCGGCGGTGCTGAGCGACCTGCTGACTATTACCAGTCAGGTGCAGCAATTAAATGGCAAAAGCGGCGTGTTGAACCAGACTATCACCCTGGAGCCGGAAGGACAGGTGGTGGCAGATGCGTTGATAACCTTCGTCTGTATTGATTTGAAAACGCAAAAAGCACTACCGCTGGAAGGGGAGTTGCGCGAAAAACTGGAGCTGATGGTGAAGTAGCGGAAAATGCCCGGTGGTACTTGCGCTTACCGGGCCTACAATGGTGGTCAGTCCCGTAGGCCGGATAAGCCCCCCGCGTCGCCATCCGGCAAAACCTAACGTATTACTTAAGACCGGTTTTCTGCTTCATCGCCGCCATTACCGCCGGTTTATCCGCCAGATAATGGTTCAGACCGTTGGCGCGCAGATTACAGGCCGCGCAGTGACCACAACCGTCACCTTTGATGCCGTTATAGCAGGTCAGCGTTTCTTCGCGTACCAGGTCCAGCTTGCCCCAGTAATCGGCCAGCGCCCAGGTTTCGGCTTTATCGATCCACATCAACGGAGTTTCAAAGCGGATATCTTTTGCCATCCCCAGGCTCACGGCATGGTTCAGGGCCTTGACGAACTCATCGCGACAGTCCGGATATCCAGAGAAGTCGGTTTCGCAAACGCCGGTAATGACCGCCTCCGCTTGCACCTGATACGCGTAAATCGCCGCCAGCGTTAAAAACAGAATATTGCGCCCGGGCACAAAGGTATTGGGAATGCCGTTCGCATCCGGTTCGTAATCCGGCACCGGAATGTTATCGCGGGTCAGGCTGCTGACGGCCAGTTCGCTAAGCAGCGTGACATCAAGCACTTTGTGCGCACGCGCGCCGAGTTTTAAGGCCAGATCACGTGCGACATCAATCTCAGCGCGATGACGCTGACCATAATCAAAGGTCACGCAGTGCACTTCATCATACTGATGTAGCGCTTGCGCCAGACAGGTCGTGGAGTCCTGACCTCCACTGAATACAACAACGGCACGTTTCATGGCTTTTCCTGACAGATAACGAAACCCATATGGTAGCGCCTGGACGTGGTGTCCACCAGCTTCTTCATGCTGAAGGGGGCGGTAACCAGGCTTCGGTGAACTCAAACCAGCCGCGAGGATTCAGACGCACGCCGTTCACGCCCGGTGGCGCGCTAATACGATAGTGATAATTGAACAGCGGAGTCAGCGTGGCGTCGTGCATCAGCGTGGCGAACACTTGCTGTAACGCTGCGTGACGATCTTCTTCATTGGCCTGGACTTGCAGGGCATCCAGAGTGGTCTGCAAATGTGTGTATTCAGGGGCATTCAAGACATGTGACCAGAGTTGATCGCAGCGTAACCACTGTTCGAGAGTATATTCAGGCGCTTCGCCAATCAGCCTGTCACCCATCATCAGGTCGGCCTGCGCTAAAGGATGATTACCGTCCCAGTTTTTTGCATTATGAAATATAAGCGTTAATTCACAGCCGAGTAGCGCCAGCGCCTGGCGAAGCTGTTCAGCCATGGCATGTAGTTCAACCGGCAGGTGATATGCCAGCGTCAGTTTTTCCGGTAGCGCTACCTCGTCCAGTTCATCCCATTGTGGGATCGTCCATCCAGGCAGCAGCGCATTGCTCGGGGTTATCAGATTTTCATCTACCTCAAGCGTTTGTAGCAGGGAAGATCGGTGGATAATATTGACCAGTCGGCGGGCCTGCAGGGTATTCAGGCGTGCGCTTTTTCTGAGCGTGAGATAGCAAAAACCGAGGCTTATTCCGCTGCTCACCTGGCTGAGCATGGGCAATTCTTCAGGTTTACCAATCGCAATTTGCACCGGATGGCGACAGCTGGTGCCCAAATCCTGGGAGAAGAGTTGCGGAGTTATCCAGTATTCAATCGCTTTCAGGAGTGGATGACTCAGGTGGTAGTGATCGTGACTCTCGATACGCACCAGCTCAGGGGTAAACAGCGTCAACCGGAACGGGCCGGTACCCACAAACGGGTGCTCAGGATGCGCCAAATGGCTGCTGTAGCTTGCCAGACGATGCGCCAGCCAGAAGTCGGGACGATGCAGAATAAAGGTCAGACACTGGGGATGCGTCACCTCAATGCGCTTTACGCTGATAAACAGCTTATTCAGCGCGGGCAGCTCAAGTAGCCTCAACAGTTGTTGATGTAACTGCGTGCTGCTGACGGCATCGCCGTTATGCCAGTACAGGGTGGAGCGAATATAGAAATCCCAACGCAGGCCGTCGGCGGAGATATTCCAGTGGTGAGCTAAATCACCGCAGGGGCGTTGCGTATACGTGTCAAACCGGGTCAGGCCAGAAAATACCTGCCCGGCGAGATGTTGCTCTGCGCGGCCAGGGAGAAATCCGGGGTGCAAAGGGTCGAGCTGGCGGTAATAGGGAATACGCAGAGTTGGCGTGTCGTTTTGCCACTGGCCGCCCATAAACGGCTGTAGCAGGGTTCTTAATTCACCCGGCGCCAGTTGGGCCAGCTCCAGCACGTTAAGCTGTTCCCCCTTTTGCAGCGCCTGCTCCATCATGGTATTACGTAGCGATTCTGGCGTAACCAAAAAACATAGCTGCCCGCGTTTACCCCGCCCTGACTGGGCGTGCCACTCCAGCCAGCCTGCATCCTGCGCTTGTTTTAACAGGGTTCGCACGTGGCGCTCGCTGCAAAAACAGCGCTCAGCCAGTTCGCCCACGGTCACAGACTGTGGTTCGCCGTTCGACGGTTGCCACAGGCGTTGGTATTGATTAAGCCGATTCAGTAGCCTCATAGAAACCCGGAATAATTCATTTTATCTATTCACTATTACTTCCGTATATCTCAGGTGATACTGAATCACAAGTTAACCGCCTCACAGTGTGGAGAAAGAGATGGCTCGTCTGGCTGCATTTGATATGGATGGCACCCTTTTGATGCCGAATCACCATTTAGGTGATGAAACGCTTTCAACGCTGGCGCGCCTGCGTGAACGTGATATCACTCTGACATTTGCCACCGGTCGTCATGTGCTGGAGATGCGCCATATTCTGGGTTCCATTTCGCTGGACGCCTTTTTGATCACCGGTAACGGTACGCGTATTCACACGATCGAGGGCGATGTGTTGCACCGCCAGGATCTGGATCCGAATGTTGCAGATACTGTGTTGCACCAGAAGTGGGACACCACGGCCAGCATGCATGTCTTTAATGACAACGGTTGGTTCACTGGACAAGAAATTCCAGAGCTGCTTCAGGCACATGTGTATAGCGGATTTCGTTATCAGATCGTGGATGTGAAACGTATTCCTGCCCACCAGGTCACGAAGATCTGTTTCTGCGGCGATCATGACTCGCTGATCCGTCTGCGTATTCAACTCAATGAGGCGCTGGGTGAGCAGGCGAATCTCTGTTTCTCCGCAGTTGATTGCCTCGAGGTACTGCCGCTGGGTTGTAATAAAGGTTCTGCGCTGGCGGTATTAAGCAACCACTTAGGTTATTCAATGGCTGAGTGTATGGCGTTTGGCGATGCCATGAACGATCGCGAAATGTTAGGCAGCGTAGGGCGCGGCCTGATTATGGGTAACGCGATGCCGCAACTGATTGCTGAACTGCCTCATCTATCGGTGATTGGGCATTGCCGCAATCAGGCAGTATCACACTTTTTGACGCATTGGCTGGACAATCCGCATCTACCTTATTCCCCCGAATGAGAGATCCCTTCCAGCAAGCCAGACTTCGCGTCTGGCTTTTTTTTGTCTGATTAGTGGGTATTCAGGAGTTGAGCCAGCTCCGCTTTCCACGGCGTTAAATCACCGATGTGCGTGTCGACCCACTGCGGGTTGTAATAGGTTTCCAGATAACGTTCGCCGCTGTCGCACAGCAGCGTCACCAGCGATCCCGTTTCTCCTGCGTCGCGCATACGGGCGGCAAGTTGTAATGATCCCCACATGTTGGTACCGGTTGAGGCACCAACTTTACGGCCCAGCTGTGTTTCCAGCCAGTGCGCGGTAGCCACGCTTGCGGCATCCGGCACGCGCAGCATTTCATCGACCACATCAGGAATAAAAGACGGTTCTACGCGTGGGCGACCGATACCTTCGATTTTGCTACCTACCGGGCTGCGTAATGTTGCATCGCGATTTTGCCAGAAGGGCAGAAAGACCGAGTTTTCCGGATCCACCACCATCAAACGAGTATCGTAGCCCTGACAACGAATATAGCGGCCAATGGTTGCCGAGGTGCCGCCGGTTCCGGCGCTCATTACGATATGCCGGGGAACAGGATTGGGCTCGCATTGCATCTGACGAAAGATACTGTCGGCAATATTGTTGTTACCACGCCAGTCGGTGGCACGCTCTGCGTAAGTGAACTGATCCATGTAATGGCCGTTCAGCTCACGAGCCAAATGTTCAGAAGCCGCATAAATTTCGCAGGCGCTTTCCACAAAATGACAACGCCCACCGTAAAACTCAATCTGTTCAATTTTACGTTTCGCAGTACACGAAGGCATAACGGCGATAAACGGTAAGCCTAACAGACGGGCGAAATAAGCTTCGGAGACCGCCGTTGAGCCGGATGATGACTCGATGATGGTGGTGCCTTCTTTGATCCAGCCATTGCACAGTCCATACAGAAACAGTGAGCGCGCCAGACGATGTTTCAGGCTCCCGGTCGGATGTGTGCTCTCATCTTTTAAATAGAGCTGAATGCCCGGAAACGCCGGGAGCGACAGACGAATGAGATGCGTATCCGCAGAACGCTGATAATCCGCGTTGATTTCATTGATGGCGTTTTTAACCCAGGAGCTATTCATCATTAAAAGATATCCATTTGTCATTTTGTGCCCAGAATAGCGAAAAGCACGGAAAAAATTGTTGCCATTTAGCCTTTAAAATAGAATGTAAGGAGAAAATTCTTCTCTGTGGAGTGGATATGTTAGACAAAATTGACCGTAAGCTGCTCGGCTTACTGCAACAGGACTGCACCCTTTCTTTGCAGGCGTTAGCAGATGCCGTTAATCTGACGACCACCCCTTGCTGGAAACGCCTCAAACGGCTTGAAGATGATGGTATCCTGCTGGGGCGAGTCGCCCTGCTGGATCCGGAAAAACTGGGGCTGGGCTTAACCGCGTTTGTGTTGATCAAAACTCAGCACCACAGCAGCGAATGGTATTGCCGCTTTGTCACCGAAGTCACCGGAATGCCGGAAGTTCTGGGATTCTGGCGTATGGCAGGGGAGTATGACTACCTGATGCGGGTCCAGGTCGCCGATATGAAAAGCTACGATGAATTTTATAAGCGCCTGGTGAACAGCGTACCGGGCCTGTCTGATGTTACCTCCAGCTTTGCGATGGAACAGATTAAATACACAACTGCTCTACCGATTGAATAATTCTTCCGGCGCTCATTGCCGGAAATCTTGTCAGGACATAACGCGTGCGATTATTTGCTCAATTAAGCTGGTACTTCCGCCGGGAGTGGCGTCGCTACCTCGGGGCAGTGGCCTTGCTTATCATCATCGCTATCCTTCAGCTTATTCCGCCGAAAGTGGTCGGGATCATTGTGGATGGCGTGACGACTCAACACTTCACCACCGAGCGGCTGCTGATGTGGGTGGGGACAATTGCCCTGATTGCCGTGGTGGTTTATTTGCTGCGTTATGTCTGGCGCGTGCTGCTGTTTGGCGCATCCTACCAACTGGCGGTTGAGCTGCGGGAAGATTATTACCGTCAGTTGAGTCGCCAGCATCCAGAATTTTATCTGCGGCACCGTACGGGCGATCTGATGGCGCGGGCAACCAACGATGTCGATCGCGTCGTATTTGCCGCCGGAGAAGGGGTGCTGACGCTGGTGGATTCGCTGGTAATGGGGTGTGCGGTGCTGATCGTGATGTCAACGCAGATAAGCTGGCAACTGACGCTCATTGCGCTGCTGCCGATGCCGGTGATGGCGTTGATGATCAAACGTTACGGCGATCGACTCCATAACCGTTTTAAGCTGGCGCAGGCGGCGTTTTCCAGTCTCAACGATCGTACTCAGGAAAGCCTGACCAGTATTCGTATGATCAAGGCCTTTGGGCTGGAGGATCGGCAGTCGGCATTATTTGCCGCAGATGCTGAAGATACCGGTAAGAAAAACCTGCGCGTGGCGCGCATTGACGCCCGCTTTGATCCTACGATTTATATCGCCATTGGGATGGCTAACCTGCTGGCGATTGCCGGGGGAAGCTGGATGGTGGTTCACGGTTCGCTGACGCTCGGCCAACTGACCAGCTTTATGATGTATCTCGGACTAATGATTTGGCCGATGCTGGCGCTGGCCTGGATGTTTAACATCGTCGAACGTGGCAGCGCCGCGTATAGCCGAATTCGCGCCATGCTGGCAGAAGCGCCGGTGGTGGATGACGGTACTGAACCGGTGCCGGAAGGACGCGGCGAGCTGGCGGTGGCGATTCGCGAGTTTTGCTACCCACAAACCACCCACCCGGCGCTGGAAAATGTGAATTTCCAGCTTAAACCTGGACAGATGCTGGGCATCTGTGGTCCGACTGGCGCGGGAAAAAGTACGGTGCTGTCGCTAATCCAGCGTCATTTTGATATCACCCAGGGCGATGTGCGCTTTCATGATATCCCGTTAACGCGCTTACAGCTGGATAGCTGGCGCAGCCGACTGGCGGTGGTTAGCCAGACGCCATTCCTGTTTTCAGATACCGTCGCCAATAACATCGCCTTAGGACGCCCGCAGGCCACGCAGGAAGAGATCGAACATGTGGCGCGCCTTGCCAGCGTTCATGAGGATATTTTACGTCTTCCTCAGGGCTATGACACCGAGGTGGGTGAACGCGGGGTGATGCTGTCCGGTGGGCAAAAACAGCGAATCTCTATTGCCCGTGCGCTGCTGTTGAACGCTGAAATTCTGATTCTGGATGATGCGCTGTCGGCAGTAGATGGTCGTACCGAGCATCAGATCCTGCATAACCTGCGCCAGTGGGGCGAAGGCAGAACCGTGATTATCAGCGCTCACCGTTTATCGGCTTTGACGGAAGCCAGCGAGATTATCGTGATGCAGCATGGGCATATTGCTCAGCGCGGTGAACATGAATCGTTAGTGCAGCAGCCTGGCTGGTATCGCGATATGTACCGTTATCAGCAGCTGGAAGCGGCGCTGTCCGATGCGCCAGAGATAAACGGGGAGGCGGCTAATGCGTAGTTTTGGGCAACTATGGCCGACCCTGAAAAGGCTGCTGAAGTACGGTTCGCCATGGCGAAAACCGCTGGCGATTGCGGTAGTCATGCTGTGGGTGGCGGCTGCGGCGGAAGTCAGCGGCCCGCTGCTGATTAGCTATTTTATCGATAACATGGTGGCGAAAAACAACCTGCCGCTGGCGATGGTCGCCGGGCTGGTTGCGGCGTATGTGGGATTGCAACTGCTGGCGGCGGGTCTGCATTATGCGCAGTCACTGTTATTTAATCAGGCGGCGGTTGGCGTGGTGCAACAGTTGCGCACTGATGTCATGGACGCTGCGCTGCGCCAGCCGCTCAGCGCCTTTGATACTCAGCCCGTCGGGCAGCTTATCTCACGTGTGACCAATGACACGGAAGTGATTCGTGACCTGTATGTGACGGTTGTGGCAACGGTTCTGCGCAGTGCGGCCTTGATCGGCGCGATGCTGGTGGCGATGTTCAGCCTGGAGTGGCGCATGGCGCTGGTCGCGATGATCATTTTCCCGGCGGTGCTGGTGGTGATGGTGATTTATCAACGTTACAGCACCCCGATTGTGCGCCGGGTGCGCGCTTATCTGGCGGATATTAACGATGGGTTTAACGAAGTCATCAACGGCATGAGTGTTATCCAACAGTTCCGCCAGCAGGCGCGATTTGGCGAAAGAATGGGCGAGGCCAGCCGTTCGCACTATATGGCGCGGATGCAGACCCTACGCCTGGATGGCTTTTTGCTGCGTCCGCTGCTTAGCCTTTTCTCGGCGCTGATCCTCTGCGGTTTATTGATGCTGTTCAGCTTTACCTCTGGCAGCTCCATCGAGGTTGGTGTGCTGTATGCGTTTATTAGCTATCTCGGGCGGTTGAACGAGCCGCTTATCGAGCTGACAACCCAGCAGTCAATGCTGCAGCAGGCGGTTGTCGCTGGTGAGCGAGTGTTCGAACTGATGGACGGGCCTCGTCAGCGCTATGGTGAAGACGATCGCCCGCTCAAAAGCGGAGACATTGAGGTGGATAACGTTTCATTTGCCTATCGTGACGACAATCTGGTGCTGCAAAACATCAGTCTGTCCGTGCCTTCGCGTAGCTTTGTGGCCCTGGTCGGGCACACCGGCAGCGGCAAAAGTACGCTGGCAAGTCTGCTGATGGGGTACTACCCGCTGACGCAGGGGGAAATCCGCCTTGATGGGAGACCGCTGTCTTCGCTGAGCCACGGTGTATTACGTCAGGGCATCGCGATGGTGCAGCAGGATCCGGTGGTGATGGCGGATACCTTCCTGGCAAATGTCACGCTGGGCCGCGATATTTCAGAAGCACGGGTATGGCAGGCGCTGGAGACCGTGCAACTGGCAGAACTGGCGCGCGGCCTGAGCGAGGGGATTCATACCCGGCTGGGCGAGCAGGGCAATAATCTCTCCGTTGGGCAAAAACAGCTGCTGGCGCTGGCGCGAGTGTTGGTTGAAACGCCGCAGGTACTGATCCTCGACGAAGCCACGGCCAGTATTGACTCCGGCACGGAACAGGCGATTCAGCAAGCGCTGGCGGCGGTACGGGAACACACCACGCTGGTGGTGATTGCGCATCGCTTATCGACGATTGTCGATGCGGACACCATTCTGGTGCTGCACCGTGGACAGGCGGTTGAGCGAGGTACGCACCAGCAATTACTGGCGGCACAAGGCCGTTACTGGCAGATGTATCAACTGCAGCTGGCGGGCGAAGAGCTGGCAGCCAGTACGCAAGAGGATTCCATTATTGCCTGATAGCTGAGACCAACCCGGTATCGTAGGCCGGACGGCAATCAACAATCTGGTGCAAAAATGTAACGCACTATGCACCGTTATAGTGCGTTTTTTCTTTTTCTTCCCCAACACCCCTCGGTTAGCCCGAACCATCCTGCCATTTTCATTCCTGGCACACCCCTTGCAGTATTCATCTGGTGTATCTGCAGCCACTACTGAATTCTGACTGGAGGGGATCTATGAAGCTGGTTACCGTGGTAATCAAACCGTTCAAACTGGAAGACGTCCGCGAAGCCTTGTCGTCTATTGGTATTCAGGGGCTGACCGTCACCGAAGTGAAGGGGTTTGGCCGACAGAAAGGTCATGCCGAGCTGTACCGTGGGGCTGAATATAGCGTCAATTTTTTGCCCAAGGTGAAGATTGATGTGGCGATTGCCGATGACCAACTGGATGAAGTGATCGATGTCATCAGCAAGGCGGCCTACACCGGAAAAATTGGCGACGGCAAAATCTTTGTCGCCGAGCTGCAACGCGTGATTCGTATTCGTACCGGCGAAACTGACGAAGCCGCACTGTAACGTCTGGCACACAGTGATAGGAAACCAAAAAATGAAGATAGCAACGATGAAAACAGGTATTGCTTCACTGGCGCTGTTGCCGGGACTGGCGATGGCGGCACCGGCGGTCGCGGACAAAGCGGATAACGCTTTTATGATGATCTGTACCGCGCTGGTGCTGTTTATGACCATTCCTGGCATTGCGCTGTTTTACGGCGGTTTGATTCGCGGTAAGAACGTGTTGTCGATGCTGACTCAGGTGACGGTGACATTTGCCCTGGTCTGTATTTTATGGGTGGTTTATGGCTACTCACTGGCCTTTGGCGAAGGGAATAATTTCTTCGGCAACTTCAACTGGGTATTGCTGAAGAACATCGCGTTGACGGCGGTCACGGGGAGCTTCTACCAGTACATTCACGTTGCTTTTCAGGGCTCTTTCGCCTGTATCACCGTTGGGCTTATCGTTGGGGCGCTGGCTGAGCGTATTCGCTTCTCGGCGGTACTGATTTTTGTGGTGGTGTGGTTAACGCTGTCTTACATCCCAATAGCCCATATGGTCTGGGGCGGCGGTTTGCTGGCTTCTCACGGCGCACTGGATTTTGCCGGCGGGACGGTTGTACATATCAACGCAGCGATTGCCGGTCTGGTGGGTGCTTATCTGATTGGTAAACGCGTCGGTTTTGGTAAAGAAGCCTTTAAACCGCATAACCTGCCGATGGTCTTCACCGGCACCGCCATTCTCTACATTGGCTGGTTTGGCTTTAACGCCGGTTCTGCGGGCATGGCGAATGAAATCGCTGCGCTGGCTTTCGTCAATACCGTGGTCGCCACCGCTGCCGCCATCCTCGGGTGGATCTTCGGGGAATGGGCGCTGCGCGGGAAGCCGTCTTTGCTGGGGGCCTGTTCTGGGGCCGTTGCGGGTCTGGTTGGCGTCACGCCTGCCTGTGGCTATATCGGTGTCGGCGGGGCGTTGATTATTGGCGTGGTAGCCGGTCTGGCGGGCCTGTGGGGAGTGACGATGTTGAAGCGTTTTCTGCGCGTGGACGATCCGTGTGACGTGTTTGGTGTTCATGGCGTATGCGGCATTGTCGGCTGTATCCTGACCGGGGTTTTTGCCGCCAGCTCGCTGGGGGGCGTGGGGTTTGCTGAGGGAGTGACCATGGGGCATCAGCTGCTGGTGCAACTGGAAAGCGTGGCGATTACCATCGTCTGGTCCGGAGTGGTGGCCTTCATTGGTTATAAGCTGGCGGATATGACGGTGGGTCTGCGCGTACCAGAAGAGCAGGAACGCGAAGGTCTGGATGTGAACAGTCACGGCGAGAACGCCTACAACGCCTGATTTCTCAATATGCCGGATGGCACTAACGTTTATCCGGCCTACAACGATGTAGTCTGTAGGCCGGATAAGGCATCAATTGCGATTACGCATTACCCCTTCCTGTACGGTAGAAGCGACCAGCACGCCATCCTGGGTATAGAATTCCCCGCGCACAAAGCCCCTGGCACCGGAGGCGGAAGTACTTTCGACGTTATACAGCAGCCATTCATTGATATTGAACGGACGATGGAACCACATTGAGTGGTCAATGGTGGCGATCTGAATCCCTTTTTCCAGGAAACCAATCCCGTACGGTTGCAACGCGACGGGCAGGAAGTTCAGGTCAGAGGCATAACCCAGAAGATACTGATGGACGCGCAGATCGTCTTGCAACTGACCGTTGGCGCGGATCCATACCTGGCGTGCCGGAGGTGCGACATGACCTTTTAAGGGGTTATGAAACTCTACCGGGCGGACTTCTAACGGACGGTCGTTGATAAACTTTTCTTTCAATAGTGGCGGCAGAAGATGCGCCACTGAGCGTGCAATTTCTGTTTCTGACTTCAACTCATCGGGACCCGGCGCATCCGGCATGGTTTTCTGATGTTCAAATCCGTCTTCCGGTGCCTGAAAAGAGGCGGTCATATAAAAAATGGGTTTACCATTCTGGATCGCGGCAACGCGGCGTGCGCTGAAGCTGTTACCATCACGCAGGACTTCTACATCATAAATGATGGGTTTTTGGCTATCGCCGGGGCGTAAAAAGTAGCTGTGAAAGGAGTGCACCAGACGTTCTTCCGGGACAGTTTCTTTCGCGGCATATAGCGCCTGACCGACAACCTGTCCGCCAAAAACCTGACGTAATCCTAAGTCTTCACTTTGGCCGCGAAAGAGTCCTTCTTCTATTTTTTCCAGATTTAACAATGTCAGCAAATTTTTCAGTGCCAGACTCATACGTGCTCTCCAGGTGATATCGATGTCGCGCGAGGTAGGCAGAGTATAACGCAATTTTGAAAGTGGTCCGATGGGTGCAATTGTCTGAATTACGGGCCTATTACAGGCAAAAACAGCTGTCTTGTGCCACACTTAATCACGTTATGTTTTTGTTAACCACTCTTCTGGCGAGGAAAGTTCTCGCTGGTGCATAGATGATAAGGAGAATTTAATGAAACTCGTGCACATGGTAAGTGGTTTAGCGGTTGCAGTCTCTCTGGCAGCCTGCGCCGATAAAAGTGCAGATATTCAGACACCTGCGCCAAGCCCTAATACGTCAATTTCTGACACACAGTCTAAAATTCAACAGCCCAATGTCTCTGGTACGGTATGGATCCGCCAGAAAGTGGCTCTGCCACCGGATGCGGTGCTGACCGTCACGCTGTCGGATGCGTCGCTGGCCGATGCGCCGTCAAAAGTGCTGTCGCAAAAAGCGGTGCGTACTGAAGGTAAGCAAGCGCCATTCAGCTTCGTATTACCGTTTAACCCGGCAGATATTCAGCCCAACGCGCGTATTCTGCTGAGTGCGGCAATTACGGTGAATGGCAAACTGGTCTTTATTACCGATACCGTTCAGACGGTTATCAATCAGGGCGGGACGAAAGCCGACCTGACTTTGGTTCCCGTGCAGCAGACCGCAGTCCCGCTTAATGCTGGCGGCGGGGCAACCACCACGGTGCCTTCGACCTCACCAACCCAGGTGACCCCGTCTTCTGCCGTTCCTGCTCCCACGCAGTATTAAGGCAGTCGCAACCCTCTCCATGAGGAGAGGGTTAGTACACCCAGCGATAGCGCTGTAAATCGATTTGCCCGCTGCCGGAAACGACAATGCCTTCTGCCAGCAACGCCTGACGTTGTCGTTGCAGATCGGGGCCCGTCAGTGAAATAGCACCGTGGCGATTGACGACCCGATGCCAGGGCAGGGAACTACCTTCGGGGAGACGCTTAAGCACGCCGCCCACCTGGCGCGCAGCGCGCGGCGATCCGGCAAGTCTGGCGACATCGCCATATGTGGTGACGAATCCTTCGGGGATTGACGCGACAATTTGCCAGACGCGTTGGGGGAAAGTGTCTTGTATATCCATCATTTATTCCTGCGCTAATCCTTCAGCATAATCCTGAATGGCGAGTGAGTGAAGCCGCATTGCGCAAGAAAACAGCATCCGATGCTGGATGGGTTGCATTTACAGGGTGCAGCAGTGATAATGCGCCTGCGCGTTGGTTAACAACGCTCTCAATGGGGGCTCTGTTGGTTCTCCCGCAACACTACTCTGTTTACCAGGTCAGGTCCGGAAGGAAGCAGCCAAGGCAGATGACGTGTGTGCCGGGATGTAGCTGGCAGGGCCCCCACCCAATTCTGCCGTCCGGCAATTTCCTTTCTGTTTATCTTCTTTTCTTTGTCACCGTATCGTCATTTTATTGTCATCAAATGCTGTCAATGTGTTTCGGGGATGTTGTTTGACGCTTTTACCGTCGCCGATCACAAGGATTTTTTACAATGTCGACTGCTGTACTGAATGTCAAAATTGATGAAGCGCTGAAAGAAAAACTTCGTCATTACGCCGAAGTGCATAATGAAAATTTAAGTGTCGCGACGGAAAAGCTGCTGCTGATAGCATTTTCCGCCGTTGAAGAGGCGGGAGTCTCCGCTGAGGATATCGACAGCCAGCATACGGAAGAATCCGTCGTTGACGCACTGACTCCTAAAGAAATCAAAGCATTGCGCAGATTACTGAAGAAGAAAAAATGAAACAACAATCGCTCTCAACCGCCTGTAATTACGGCGAAGCCTGTGAATTGCTGCGTTCCGGCTATGTGAAACATGTTCGCCTGAGCTGGAATGTCGGTAGCGATGAGTTCTTCCGTATTGCTTCCGACTGGTGTGATGCCGGGGCAAAAATTAAGAAGGACGGTGAGAATTTTGTGATTTCCCTGAAAGGTTTTCCGGTTCCTCCGCAGTTGTAATATTGCCCGGACTTCCTTGTCCGTTACGGCATACAAGGGCGAGTCCTTTGGCTCGTCGCTTAAATTATTTTGCGCATTTTCCCGCTGCTGGCCTGCAAACGTAGGTTATCCCAAATGGGTTGCAACACCCTGAAGGCGGCGCGTGCTGTATCATCCGGCAATGTGAAGGGCATGCGCAAAAAACGATCGAATGCGCCATCGAGGCCGAAGCGCGTACCGGTTCCTAACTGAATCCCCGCGCTTTCGGCGCGCGTGGCAAAGAGAGTCGCCAGCGTATCGGGCAGTTCGACCCAGAAAGAGAGTCCTCCTTGTGGTTGGGTAAACTGCCATTCCGGGAAATGTGTATGCATCAGACTGGAACACAGGTCGCGCTGCGATGTCAGCAACCGTCTTCTGTCAGGCAGAAAGCGCTCAGCGTTATCCAACAACCAACGGGTGGCGAGTTGTTCAAGTACCGGAGAGCCCAAATCGAAGGTGTCGCGGGTTTGTACCAGGGCGGCAATCGTTCGTGACGAGGCCCGAATCCAACCCAAACGTAATCCACCCCAAAAACTTTTCCCTGCCGATCCCAGCAAAATGATCGGAGCATCACGATTGAATGCGGCAAGCGGCGGTGGGGGTGGGGCGTCGTACCACAGGTTCACCATCGTCTCATCGACTACCAACGTGGTACGCGTTCTTTCGGCAATATCTGCGACAACCTGGCGTGTTGCGGCGTCCATGCAGCGCCCGGTCGGGTTATGAAAGTCTGGCATCAGATAGGCCATTCTGGGCGCCGTTTGCGCGATGGTGGCGACCAGACCGGCCGTATCCCAACCCTGCTCGGGTAGCGACACGCCAACAGGCCGACAGGACGCGCCCTGAATAGCGGCAATCGCCAGCGGATAAGTGGGGTGATCAACGACGACGCGATCGCCAGGACCTGTCAGCAAACGCAGGATCAGCGCCAGACCGCTGACCGCGCCATTCACCACCATTATTTCATCGGGCTGCGTGGGGAGTCCGCGCTCGCAATAATGCCGGGCGATGGATTCACGTAAAGCTGCCAGCCCCTGCGGCAGATACCCGGAACTCAGCAGATGCTGCGGCATCGCGAACAACGCTTGCTGATAAGCCTGATGAATTTCGGGACCGGCACTGAGCGCTGCCGTGGACAAATCAAGCGCAGTGCCAGCGCTGGTTCGCGTTGGCACATGGCGAATGTGTTCCGGCAGAATAACCCGTGAACCGCTCCCATGACGGCTCTCCAGATAGCCTTCCTCACGCAGTTGCGCCATAGCACTGGCAACGGTGGTTCGGCTCACTTCCAGAACGGCAGCGAGTTCACGCTCGCCGGGCAAGCGGCTATCCAGCGCCAGACGACCATCGAGAATCAATAGACGTAGCGCTTCTGCCAGCTGTCGCCAGAGGGGCGTTCGCGAAGGGCTTTCCTGCCAGTGGCCGAGCAGGCGCTGCAAAGACTGACTTCCATAACGGCGAGATGACATAGCAGTCCACTTTTTGAAAACTGGACATTAATCATAGTGCCAATTACGGGGAAGATGAAAGCTATCTGAGAGTGAGAGGGAAAAAGCATGCTGCGTCGTTTACTTCAGCTGTATATCGGTCTGGCGCTGTACGGTGTGTCGACGGCCATGTTTGTTCGTGCCGATTTAGGGGCCGATCCGTGGAACGTATTTCATCTGGGCGTGGCCAATTTACTGTCGATGAATATCGGCGTGGTGATTATTGTCGTAGGCGTGTTGGTGCTGCTGGCGTGGATACCGCTACGCCAGCGTCCCGGATTTGGCACCCTGAGCAATGTCATTATGATTGGGCTGGCTGCAGATGCCGCGCTGGTGGTGATCCCGGGATTTGAATCCCTGCTGACGCGCAGCGGCCTGCTGGTGACGGCGGTGATACTGAATGCATTAGCCACCAGTTTATACATTGGCGCTGGTTTTGGTGCGGGCCCACGGGACGGTCTGATGACCGGTATTCACGCACGTACCGGATGGCCCGTACGACGCATTCGCACCGCCATTGAAGTGTCAGTGTTGCTTATCGGTTGGCTGTTGGGGGGAACCGTGGGGGTTGGCACGGTATTGTATGCGCTGGCTATTGGGCCGTTAATTCAGATTTGCCTGCCGTGGTTTCGCCACCAGCCACAGTCGCGCATCCGTATCAGGAGTGAGTCTGGGGCACGATCGTCCGCTGGCGACTAAACTTAACCTCGACTGACGCGGCCAGAATCGGCTTGCCGCGCAGTAAACTTCGGAGGTTTTTCTCATGAAGTATGTTGATGGTTTTGTGGTTGCCGTACCCGCTGAAAATAAGGAGGCGTACATTGCGATGGCGGCAAAAGCAGCTCCGCTTTTCAAGGAGTTCGGCGCATTACGCGTGGTGGAGTGCTGGGCTGATGATGTCCCCGACGGCAAATTGACCGATTTTCGCATGGCAGTGAAAGCGCAGGATCATGAAGAGGTGGTATTCAGCTGGATTGAATACCCATCCAAAGAGGTCCGCGATGCGGCGAATCAGAAGATGATGTCCGATCCCCGTATGAAGGAATTCGGTGAATCTATGCCATTTGATGGCAAGCGAATGATCTACGGTGGATTTGCGCCCATTATGGACGAGTGATGTGACTGGCTGTGCGGCGTGCCGCCAGCCATCTCAACATCAACAGCCCTGTTAAAGCCGTTTTTCAGCCCACAGAATAAATTCCGCTTTTGGCAGTGCCTTACTGTAAAGCCAGCCCTGACCATACTGCACGCCATGTTGTCGTAGCCAGGCTTCCTGATTTTCAGTTTCGATACCTTCTGCCACCATTTCCAGCTTCAGCGTTTTGGCAATCTCAATGATATGCGGCGTCACGTTGTTGTACTCCAGGGCATCAACAAAGGATTTATCTATCTTCAGGATGTCCACATCCAGATCCTGTAAATAGCTCAGGCTGGAATAGCCGGTCCCAAAGTCATCGATGTATATCGAGTGTCCCGCCTGACGATATTTAGCAATAAACGGCGCGCTGTTTTTCGGATCGGCAAACTCGCGTTCGGTCAGTTCCAGCGCGATTTGCGCAGGCTTAAGCTGCCAGTGCTTTACCTTCTGGCCTAACAGAGCGGGAAGCGTTTCAGAAGCCAGATCGGCTGACTCAAGGTTAATGGAGATATGCTGATCTGGATGTTGACGCAGCCATTTTCCTAAATCGTCAAATACGCTTTCAATTATCAAACGCGTGAGGGGTTTTGTCAGTCCGGTCTCCTGCGCCATCGCGACAAAAATTTCGGGCGACAAATAGCTCCCATCGGCCTGCTGCCAACGGGCCAGCGCTTCTGCCCCGACCACTTTTCCCGTTTTGAGTGAGATAATCGGCTGGTAATGGACCTTGATATCCCGATTCTGGATGGCATCCTGCAACTGGTGATGGGGGGACTGTAAGCGGCGCAAAATGCGCAGAATAAAGGCGGCGGTAAGCAGGCCGATGATAATCCCTGCCGGGACCCAGATCAGGGCCTGTCGGTGCCAGGTTTTTTGTAAGGGTAGGGTAGATGCCCAGGTGACGATCGTGATGCCCAGTTCGGGGAAGGGGCGAGCATTAAAAATACTGCTACCTTTCTGAAAATGAGTGATCGAATGTTCTTGTTTCACGTGTTGCAAAACGTCTGATGGCAGCGCGGCGCTACTGGCAACCACCACGTTGCGCGCGGTGCCAATGATTGTGACTTCTATCGGCCATGAGCCAAACGGGATGACGTCAATAAAGGAGCCCGGATCGACCATCACAACATAATGCTCGCTACCTAAAGCTGCCATAAAACGCTTGATGCCCAAATCATTTTGCGTAGTAAGCCATGCGCGATATCCATCCGGCGTGACTTTCATTGCTGGTGGAAATGCGGCAGCCTGGCTGTTTTTTTCCAGAGATGAACATTGCGGAACATTGTCTTTGAGATACAGCACTTCCTGAATATAGCGATAGCTATATGACAAGCGACGCATTTCCAGCAGATGCTCGTCACTACAAGGCACCCCATGAAAGGATTCTATGTGGCGTAATGCTTTCCTGGCCTGCTCGCCGACGCGTTCCGTGCGCAATGCGACTCGTGTTGAGAACATATCGAGTTCATCGATAAATTTTGTTTCGACCTGACGATGTGCCAGCCACAAGCTTAAACCTACGGGCGCGAGAATAGAAAGAAACAGCACCCCGGTTACCAGGCTTATCAGATGTCGTGTTGTCACAATGATATCCTTATTAACACAGCGTAAGGAAAGTATATCTGAAAGCCGAAAAAGCTATTCGATTGGCATCATATATTTAGGGCCACTTATCATCCCGTTTGTTTGTCCGTAGCGTAAATCAGGTTGTGATTTAAACAAGAGTGGTGTATTTTTATGGTTATGTTATAACGTAACAATTGAGGTTGCCATGAAACCGGATATCCATCCTTTTTATCGTACCGTGGTGTTTCACGATACCAGTGCCAATGAATATTTTAAGGTCGGTTCGACCATCAAAACCGAACGTGAGATTGAGTTCGAGGGGAAAACGTACCCGTATGTGACTCTCGATATCTCATCTAAGTCACATCCGTACTACACCGGAAAACAAAAGACCTTTGATAACGAAGGTAGCGCAGCGCGCTTCCAGAAACGTTTTGGTCATTTTATTGGCGCTAAGCGAGGTTAAAATGCAGGTACTCAATTCGCTTCGCAGCGCAAAACAGCGGCACCCTGACTGCCAGATAGTGAAACGCAAAGGGCGCTTGTATGTTATCTGTAAAACGAATCCGCGATTTAAAGCGGTACAGGGCCGTAAAAAAAGACGTTAGTTTCATTGCCAGCATTCAGGGATTAAAGTGCGTTTCCTTCACAGTGACGCACTTTTTTATGGTAACGGCGAAATTACTGGCTGGCCTGCGGGCGGGTGAGCGTAAACACATCGTAGAACGAGAGTTCGCCTTTACGTGAAATCATCTTTTGCAGCTGTGCTTTATGTTCGCTATCAACTGAAGGGGAGTGCAAAATAGAGTCGATCAGTGAGGAGGGAACAAAACGCGTGTTGTACCATTCACCGTTATAGCAAACTCTGAAATCCAGGACATCGATGTCTTCATAGCGATAGCGCGGCGCCACGTCGAAAAAGAAAAAGCCGTTAAGTATGACAAACAGCACTACCAGCAGCCATACCGAATCGACCAGCGTTTCTGACTGTAGCATTACCGCCAGCGTAGCAAACCACGCCACATACATACCGATAAACAGCCCCGGATGTTTGCGAATAAAGCTGATGCTAAAGCGCGGTTTGTTGTCGCGCTTCTCGCGAATATTTAAGTCGTCGATTGTTTCGGTAAGCAGGCGCTGTATTTCTGTCATCTCTTGCCTTCGTGATATCTGCAAAATTCAGGAGGGATCGCCCTATTTTAAAAGGGGACACCTTCTGAAGAAAGTAACAGATTAACCACAATTTAGCATAACAGTTACATTTAAGATCACAGTGTTTTGATGATCCTCGCGGGATTACCGCCGACTACGCTGTTTGCCGGAACACTTTTCGTCACCACCGCGCCAGATGCTACAACGACATTATCTCCGAGCGTTACGCCTGGATTTATTACTGCACGTCCGCCTATCCAGACGTTGTTGCCAATAGTGACGGGTTTTCCCAGCTCCAGACCGCTGTTGCGTTCGGTCGCATCCAGCGGATGCGTGGCTGTGTAGATATGGACGCCGGGTGCCAGCATGCAGTTATCGCCAATATGGATTGGACAGACATCAAGCATGACGCAGTCGAAGTTGGCGTAAAATTCTTTACCGAGGTAGATGTTATAACCGTAATCACAGCGGAAAGAGGGTTCAATATACGCGCCCTCGCTTTGACCCAACAGATCATGCAGGATGGCCTGACGCTCACTTTTTGCGTCTGGCGCAGTAAGATTATAGCGATGGGTCAACTGACGAGCGCGTAGTCGGTCGTCGCGCAACGTTTCATCCGCCGGGCGATAGAGTTCACCGGCGATCATTTTCTGCTTTTCTTTACTCATTACGAATTCCCTGTGTACTGATGAACATTTCAGCACAGTAAAACGCAATGCAAATAAAGGGAACGTTCCCGTTGCTTCACTGTGATCGTAGTCACGTGATTTGAATTAAATAACCATTGTAAATGCGAAAATGGTCAGTCAGACAAATGTACCGCTATACCTGACTTAACCTTGAGAACAATTAGCGAATGAATTTCCAAACGGAAGTTGGAATCTTGTCGTAGAGCTTATTCATGGTCAATTCAGCAAGGCGGTGATCCGCTGCTGAGTAAAATACAGCCAGTTCGTTGTCGGACAATTCATATTTATTTTTTTCAATAACGCGCTCAAGCGTGTCAATTGTCTGGCAGCGTCGCAGGCGCATCAAATAATCTGTTTTAGTTAATGGTTTATCAGACATAACTCTTACCTATGATTGTAATAATTTTTAACAAGACAAACTAACAGGATTAGCCCTGGTGGCATTGACAAAACAGCGAAACAGTCGATTACCTGATTTCCGCCATTTCTGCAGATCCTGCGTATTAATACCATAACTGCTGAACAACATAAAAGTGTCATCCAGGTATTCATCTATCTGCGCAATCAGCTTATTGTCCTCATTGTACTTAATTTTATAATTAAGTGCGAAGGTTGCAATATGCTCTATCAGTTCATTGAGCTGTAAGCTGGTTGCAGAGGTAGGGTCGTTAACCCAGCCATGGTTACTTTGTTCAAGGTTTGCAAGACAGTCATGATACAGAGTTTCGCAGAGAAATTTAAGCTGCGCGATATCATGTCTTTTGGGTGAGTATTCATCCATAACGCATCCCCTTCTTCGTGGCTTAAACTAACCGAACACCTTCGGGATGGATACAACAAACTACCTGGAACTTGCCCGCGACTCCTGATGATTTAACTATAATCTACTCTAAAAAAGATTTCATCGTCATATCACGAAAAATTACAATTATGCAAAATTATGATGTAGCGTCATTTTTACATTTTAACAGATAAATGCAGTTATTCGAAATCGGACAAATTCTTTATTCTTCGGGCAATCATCGGGTTATCTTGATTAGCTATAGCAACAACAGGCAACAACCGACAAGATCGACCGATAGCCAGGAATAATCTTAATATTTATTAACGTAAATAAGAACTCTCAAAACTTTTTAAGAATAGCCTTTAAGGCTACAGGGATTATATCGCTTATTTAAGCTGGAGCAAATAAACAGAATCGCAATAAGTGAATTTTATGATTTTTCCAGAAAAAAGGCCGCTTGCGCGGCCTTATCTTTAGAGAGGTATCAATGATGATCGACTGAGTGGCTATGCTCAATATCTTCATTTTTGCGGCTAAAGCGGCGGCGTACCACCACAAAGAACACCGGAACAAAGAAGATAGCCAACACGGTTGCCGTCACCATCCCGCCCATTACGCCAGTACCAACGGCGTTCTGCGCGCCGGAACCTGCGCCGGAACTGATTACCAGCGGCATTACGCCCAGAATAAAGGCCAGTGACGTCATCAGGATCGGACGTAAACGCATGCGGACCGCGTCCAGCGTTGCCTCAATCAGTCCTTTGCCCTCTTTATCCATCAAGTCCTTGGCGAATTCGACGATAAGTATCGCGTTCTTCGCCGACAACCCAATGGTTGTGAGCAGACCTACCTGGAAGTAAACGTCGTTAGTCAGGCCACGGAACGTTGCCGCCAGCAATGCGCCGATAACCCCCAACGGTACTACCAGCATAACGGAGAACGGAATAGACCAGCTCTCGTACAATGCCGCCAGGCACAGGAAGACGACGATCAGTGAAATGGCATACAGAGCAGGGGCCTGGTTGCCAGACAGTCGTTCCTGATAGGACATACCTGTCCAGTCATAACCGATACCGGATGGCAGTTTGCTGGCCAGTTGCTCCATCATTGCCATCGCTTCACCGGTACTTTTACCCGGTGCGGCCTGGCCTAAGATCTCCATGGAAGGCAGACCGTTATAGCGTTCCAGACGCGGTGAACCATATTCCCAACGTGAGGTAGAGAAGGCGGAGAATGGGACCATCTGTCCATCGCTGCCGCGGACGTACCAGTTGCCAATATCTTCCGGTAACATACGGTATTTCGCTTCAGACATGACGTAAACTTTCTTCACACGACCACGGTCGATGAAGTCATTCACGTAGCTTCCGCCCCATGCTGCACCCAGCGTTGTATTAATATCACTAATGGAAACACCCAGAGCCTGCGCTTTTTCCTGATCGATATCGATCTTGAACTGCGGCGTATCTTCCAGACCGTTAGGACGTACGCCGACTAACAGGTCAGGATGTTTCGCAACTTCACCAAACAGCTGGTTACGTGCCTGGGTCAGTTTTTCATGGCCCAAACCTGCCTGGTCAATCAACTGGAAGTCAAAACCGGTGGCGGTACCTAACTCCACAATCGCTGGCAGGTTGAAGGCAAAGACCATTGCATCTTTAATCTGCGAGAATGCGCCCATCGCACGCTCGGTAATCGCCTCAACTTTATTCTCTTTACCTGGGCGTTCGCTCCAGTCTTTCAGCGAGACGAACGCGATACCGGTGTTCTGACCACGACCCGCAAAACCGAAGCCGTTAACGGCGAATACCGATTCAACGTTCGCTTTTTCTTTCGTCAGATAGTAATCCGTCATTTCGTCCAGCACCTTCTGGGTACGCTCTTGCGTTGCACCCGCTGGCAGCTGAGCCATAGACAGGAATACCCCCTGGTCTTCATCTGGCAGGAACGAACTTGGCAGACGAACGAACAGATAGGCCATGCCCACGACGATGATCAGATACAGCGCCAGATAACGACCGGTACTGCGCAGAATACCGCCCACGCTGTCGGTGTAATGGTGCGTGCTCTTATCGAACATGCGGTTAAACCAGCCGAAGAAGCCTTTTTTACCTTCTCCGTGATCGCCTTTAGCAATCGGTTTGAGCATGGTCGCACACAGAGCAGGGGTCAGAATCAATGCCACCAGTACTGACAACGCCATCGCGGAAACAATGGTGATGGAGAACTGACGGTAAATTGCACCGGTAGACCCCCCGAAGAATGCCATCGGGATAAATACCGCTGACAGCACCATCGCGATACCCACCAGCGCGCCCTGAATCTGGCCCATTGATTTACGTGTCGCTTCCTTCGGCGGTAGTCCTTCTTCCGCCATAACACGCTCAACGTTCTCGACCACCACGATGGCGTCATCCACCAACAGGCCGATGGCGAGCACCATCCCGAACATCGTCAGGGTGTTTATCGAGAAGCCGAAAATCGCAAGGACGGCAAACGTACCCAACAGCACTACCGGTACGGCGATAGTCGGAATCAACGTCGCGCGGAAGTTCTGCAGGAACAGATACATGACCAGGAACACGAGGATGATCGCTTCCGCCAGCGTTTTCACCACTTCGTGAATAGAGATTTTCACGAACGGTGTGGTGTCATATGGGTAAACGATCTTCAGACCTGACGGGAAGAACGGTTCCATCTTCTTCAGTTCGTCGCGGATAGCATTTGCCGTGTCCAGGGCGTTAGCGCCTGTCGCCAGCTTGATACCCAGACCGGATGCTGGTTTACCGTTGAACTTCGCAATGATGTCGTAGTTCTCGCCGCCCAGCTCTACTTTCGCCACGTCACGCAAACGAACCTGGGAACCATCCTGATTTACTTTCAGCAGAATTTTGCTGAACTCATCGGCGGAGGTCAGACGGGTCTGCGCGATGATCGACGCGTTAAGCTGCTGGCCTTTCACCGGCGGCGTACCACCTAACTGACCGGCTGCAACCTGGGCGTTTTGCGCTTTGATTGCGTTGATGACATCAACCGGTGTCAGCTGGAAATTGTTCAGTTTGTTTGGATCCATCCAGATACGCATTGCGTACTGCGAACCGAACAGCTGAACGTCGCCCACGCCTGATGTACGGCTAATGGCATCCTTCATGTTGGCGCCAACGTAGTCGGAAATATCCTCCTGCGTCATGGTGCCATTGGTGTTGATAACACCGACGACCATCAGGAAGCTGCTGGATGATTTCTCAACGCTAACCCCTTGCTGCTGTACTTCCTGCGGCAGTAACGGCATAGCCAGCTGCAGTTTGTTCTGCACCTGTACCTGCGCAATGTCCGCATCAGTACCAGACTGGAAGGTTAGGGTGATCTGCACGGTACCCGTGGAGTCACTGTTTGAGGACATGTACATCAGGTTATCGATACCGTTCATATTCTGTTCGATAACCTGCGTAACAGTATCCTGTACTGTTTTGGCATCAGCGCCAGGGTAGGTCGCGGAGATCGTCACTGCTGGCGGTGCAATAGTCGGATATTGCGCTACCGGCAATTTGAGGATCGCGAGCCCCCCTGCCAACATGATGATAATGGCGATCACCCACGCAAATATTGGGCGATCGATAAAGAAATTAGGCATGTCTTAACGGCTCCTGTTTAAGTTAAGACTTGGACTGTTCAGGTTGGCTACCGCTTGCGGCTTGCTGGTTATTATCCGCGGTAATCTCCTGGGCTTTTACCTGCGCGCCAGGACGTACTTTTTGCAACCCAGTGACAATCACGCGGTCGCCCGGCTTAAGTCCATCAGTGACTAACCATTTATCGCCAATCGCTTGTGCGGCGACAATTTGACGCATTTCAACTTTGTTATCTGCACCGATAACCAAGGCACTGGCATCACCACGCGGTGTGCGGGTAACGCCTTGCTGCGGAACCAGTAATGCAGTTGGGTTAGTCCCTTCTTCCAGACGAGCACGGACGAACATTCCCGGCAGTAAGGTGTGATCCGGGTTAGGGAAGATTGCGCGTAACGTAATCGAACCGGTGGTTTGATCTACCGTAACATCGGAAAATTCCAGCGTACCGGCCTGCGGGAACTTAATGCCGTCATTGGTCACCAGCTCGACTTTCGCTTTACCGTTCTCTTGCTTCAGCGTGCCGTTGGCCAACTCTTGTTTCAGGCGCAGGAAGTCGTTACTTGACTGCGTCACGTCCACATAGATAGGGTCCAACTGCTGAACGGTAGCCAGTGCGGTCGCCTGACCGTTTTGCACCAGAGCACCTTCCGTAACGGATGACTTACCAATGCGGCCGCTGATCGGCGACGTCACTTTGGTATAGGCCAGATTGATGCGTGCAGTTTCTACTGCGGCTTTCGCGGCGACGACGGCGGCGTTCGCCTGCTGTGCGTCTGCCAGCGCGCTATCGTAATCCTGTTGACTGATGTACTTAGTACCCAACAGTTTCTGATAACGTTTAACCGTCAGTTGAGCGATATTTGCTGCGGCTTGTGCTTTGGCCAGATCGCCTTTTGCGCTCTCATAAGCGGCCTGATAAGTCGCAGGATCAATCTGATAGAGAGATACACCCGCTTCGATGTCACCACCTTCCGTGAAATTACGTTTCAGGATGATGCCGCTAACCTGAGGACGAACTTCAGCAATGCGATACGCACTGGTGCGACCCGGGAGTTCGGTTGTTATCTGTAGAGGTTCAGTTTTGAGCGTAACAACTCCAACCTCTGGCATCTGCTGGCCCCCTTGTTGGGCCTGTTTGTCGTCACATCCTGTTAGCGCTAAGCTGCCTGAGAGCATCAGAACGACTGCCAGAGGCGTTAACCCTCTGTTTTTGTTCATATGTAAACCTCGAGTGTCCGATTTCAAATTGATCAATGGCTTAAAGCCCATAAACCCATTGCTGCGTTTATATTATCGTCGTGCTATGGTACATACATTCACAAATGTATGTAAATCTAACACCTGTAAATTCACTGACCTATGGCACGAAAAACCAAACAACAAGCACAGGAAACACGACAGCACATTCTCGATGTTGCTCTGCGTTTGTTTTCGCAACAAGGGGTATCATCCACCTCGCTTGCGGAGATCGCAAAAGCCGCTGGTGTCACGCGCGGCGCAATCTATTGGCATTTCAAAAACAAATCGGATTTATTCAGTGAAATTTGGGAGCTAGCAAAACCTAACATTGATGAGTTAGAGACTGAGTATCAAGCAAAATTCCCCGACGATCCACTATCAGTATTAAGAGAAATTTTAATTTACGTTCTTGAAGCTACCGTGACAGAAGAACGCAGACGTTTGTTGTTGGAAATTATATTCCACAAATGCGAATTTGTCGGGGAAATGGCCACTGTTCAGCTAGCTCAACGCAGTCTGTGTATTGAGAATTACGACCGTATCGAACAAACATTGCGGCACTGCATGAATGCCAACATGCTGCCGGAAAATCTGAACACGCGTCGCGTGGCGGTGCTGCTGCGTAGCTATGTTACCGGAATTATAGAGAACTGGTTATTTGCCCCTGAATCTTTTGATCTGAAAAAAGAAGCGCGTGAATACGTCGCAGTGCTGTTGGAGATGTGTCTTCTCTGCCCAAGCCTGCGGGTTAATGTGGCGAAATCCTGCTAACTTTTGAGGTCTTAACCAGGAATTATCCTGGTCGTTTTGCCTGCTGCTATTCTGCCGCTCACAGCCGTGATATTCTTGCCGCTTGACTATTTCCGGTCACTTTTCCGGTTCAGAAACGTTCATTCTCATGACTATGTTGCAGCTCTATAAACGTTCACAGCATCTTATTGCTATTACCTTTCTTTTCTTCATTCTATTGCTTTCTTGCCAGTCGTCAGCATTTGCACGGGCGCAACAGAGTGGAGATCTGCCGACGAAAGCGGATATTCAGAGCCAACTGGACGCGCTGAATAAACAAAAAGATCTCTCCGCGCAGGATAAGCTGGTTCAGCAGGATCTGACCGATACCATCGCCACGCTGGATAAAATCGATCGCGTGAAAGATGAGACCGTACAGCTTCGGCAGAAAGTTGCCGAGGCGCCGGAAAAAATGCGTCAGGCAATGGATGCGTTAAATTCGCTCAGCGATGTTGATAATGACGATGAAACGCGAAAAACGCTGAGTACGCTCTCCTTACGCCAGCTGGAGTCGCGCGTGGCGCAGGTATTGGATGACCTGCAAAGCGCGCAAAACGATTTGGCCGCTTATAACAGCCAACTGGTATCACTGCAGACTCAGCCAGAGCGCGTGCAAAATGCGATGTACACCGCGTCGCAGCAAATGCAGCAAATCCGCAATCGGCTTGATGGTAATAACGTGGGTGAGGCGGCGTTGCGCCCCAGCCAGCAGGTCCTGCTGCAGGCACAGCAGGCGCTCCTGAACGCGCAGATCGATCAACAACGTAAAAGCCTTGAAGGTAATACGATTTTGCAGGACACCTTGCAAAAACAACGCGATTACGTGACGGCAAACAGCAATCGTCTTGAACACCAGCTTCAGCTCCTGCAAGAAGCGGTAAACAGCAAACGACTGACGTTAACCGAAAAGACGGCGCAGGAAGCGGTATCGCCTGACGAAGCTGAGCGTATTCAGTCTAATCCGTTAGTGAAGCAGGAACTGGACGTCAACCATCAGCTTAGCCAGCGTCTGATCGCCGCGACCGAAAACGGCAATAACCTGATGCAGCAAAACATTAAGGTCAAAAACTGGCTCGATCGCGCGCTGCAATCCGAACGCAATATTAAAGAGCAGATCGCTGTCCTGAAAGGCAGTCTGCTGCTGTCACGTATTCTGTACCAGCAGCAACAAACGCTGCCGTCGGCAGATGAGCTTGCCGATATGACCAACCGGATCGCCGATTTGCGTCTGGAGCAGTTCGAGGTCAATCAGCAACGTGACGCCCTGTTCCAGAATGATGCGTTTGTCGCCAAACTGGAAGAAGGGCACAGCAGCGAAGTCAACGGTGAAGTTCATGATGCCCTGCTGCAGGTCGTGGATATGCGCCGGGAGCTATTGGATCAACTGAATAAGCAACTGGGTAACCAGTTGATGATGGCGATTAACCTGCAAATCAACCAGCAGCAGTTGATGAGCGTGTCGAAAAATCTGAAAGGGATCCTCACCCAGCAAATTTTTTGGGTTAACAGTAACCGCCCAATGGACTGGGACTGGATCAAAGCCTTCCCGCAAACGCTGAAAGACCAGTTTAAGTCGATGAAAATCACCGTGAACTGGGAAAAAGCCTGGCCAGCGGTATTTATTGCATTCCTCGCAGGGTTGCCCCTGCTGCTCATCGCCGGGTTAATCCGCTGGCGTTTGAAATGGCTGAAAGAATATCAGGCGAAATTAGCCGCTGCGGTAGGCAACCTGCGTAATGACAGTCAGCTCAATACGCCAAAAGCGATACTAATCGATCTCATCAGAGCGCTGCCGGCCTGTCTGATTATCCTCGCCGTGGGTCTGATTCTGCTTACCATGCAGCTGAATATCAGCGACCTGCTGTGGGCGTTCAGTAAGAAGATGACCGTCTTCTGGCTGGTGTTTGGTCTGTGCTGGAAGGTGCTGGAAAAAGATGGCGTGGCGATACGCCATTTTGGCATGCCTGCAAAGCAAACCAGCCACTGGCGTCGCCAGATTGTGCGTATTAGCCTGGCGTTGTTACCGCTTAACTTCTGGTCGGTTGTTGCTGAACTGTCACCGCTCAATTTGATGGATGATGTGCTTGGTCAGTCCGTCATTTTCCTCAACCTGTTGCTGATCGCCTTCCTGGTATGGCCAATGTGCCGTGAAAGCTGGCGTGACAAAGAGTCGCATGGTCTGCGTCTGGTCACCATTACCGTGCTGTCTATTATCCCTATCGCATTGATGGTGCTGACGGCGACAGGGTATTTCTATACCACGCTGCGCTTGTCGGGGCGCTGGATTGAAACGGTTTATCTGGTTATTGTCTGGAACTTGTTGTATCAGACGGTACTTCGCGGGTTGAGCGTAGCGGCGCGGCGCATCGCCTGGCGTCGTGCGTTAGCGCGTCGTCAGAACCTGGTGAAAGAAGGGGCTGAAGGCGCAGAACCGCAAGAAGAGCCGACCATTGCGCTGGAGCAGGTTAACCAGCAAACCTTGCGTATCACCATGCTGGTGATGGTTGCCCTGTTTGGTGTTCTGTTCTGGGCAATTTGGTCCGATTTGATCACCGTGTTCAGTTACCTCGACAGCATTACGCTCTGGCATTATAACGCTACAGAAGCGGGGGCCGCAGTGGTGAAAAGCGTCACCATGGGCAGCCTGCTGTTTGCGATTATTGCGTCAATGGTCGCATGGGCGCTGATCCGCAACTTACCCGGCTTGTTGGAAGTGCTGGTACTCTCGCGACTGAAAATGCGCCAGGGGGCGTCGTATGCGATTACCACCATTCTTAACTATGCGATCATCGCTATCGGTGCGATGACGGTCTTCGGTTCGCTCGGCGTCTCGTGGGATAAACTACAGTGGCTGGCCGCAGCTTTGTCGGTTGGTCTTGGTTTTGGTTTGCAGGAGATTTTCGGTAACTTTGTTTCCGGTCTGATTATTCTGTTTGAGCGCCCGGTACGTATCGGCGATACCGTGACCATCGGAACATTCTCGGGAACGGTCAGCAAGATCCGTATCCGTGCCACCACCATTACCGACTTTGATCGCAAAGAGGTGATCATCCCGAACAAAGCCTTTGTGACGGAGCGTTTGATCAACTGGTCGCTTTCCGATACCACTACGCGTCTGGTGATCCGCATTGGTGTGGCCTACGGTTCGGATCTGGAGAAAGTGAAGAAAGTGCTGCTGCAGGCGGCGATGGAACATCCGAAAGTGATGCACGATCCGGAGCCAGCGGTGTTCTTTACCGCCTTTGGTGCCAGCACGTTGGATCATGAGCTGCGTTTATACGTGCGTGAACTGCGCGATCGTAGCCATACGGTTGACGAACTTAACCGTGCGGTCGATCGTTTGTGCCGTGAAAATGACATTGATATCGCCTTTAACCAGCTCGAAGTGCACCTGCATAATGCGAAAGGGGACACCGTGACCGAGGTTAAGCGTGACATCGTCAAGGGTGACGATCCGACGCCTTCGGTAGGTTAAGTTGCAATCAGGGCGGCCAGTTTGCCGCCCTGATTGTATTTAGTGAGTCAGCGCTGTCAGTTCTTCCTGCGTCAAGCCCGTAATGTGTGTAATCAGATCCGGTTCCAGGCCGCGGGCGAGCATTTTTTGTGCGATATCACGCGCTTCTGCCTGCCGACCTTCTTCTAACCCTTTTTCCAGCCCTTGCTGCATGCCTTCCGCTCTACCTTTTTCTTCTAACCATTCAGCAATTGTCATCAGCTGTTCCTTGTACTGTGGCGCACTCTGCGCCAGTTGGCGGACAAGTACGCCGGGTTCCGTGGTATTTCCTGCTTTCAGCATGTAATTAATCAAAACGTCGAGCTGATATTCTGTCAGGCGATCCTGCGTTAAGAGCGTAATGAGTTGATCCAATAACTCGCTCAGATCGCGTTGCCGAATATGTTTTTGCAGGAGTTCCAGCATCGCTACCCGTTGATGCTGCATGATCTGATTATCTGGCATAATGGTCAGGTCTACCAGTGCAAATTCATTGCTATAAAGCGCTTTCGCAAGCTGTGGCTCGCTAAACAACTGATGCCAGTTGAGAGTATAGGGCCACGGGCTTTCCGTACCATGATAAAACAGTACAGGTACCACCAGAGGTAAGGTTTTATGCCCGGCGTTAAGGTGATGCTGCATAGCAGCAACAGCGTAGCGCATCAGGCGAAAGGCCATTAATTTATCGGGTTTACTCTGATGCTCAATCAGCGCATAAACATAGCCGGGTCCATGTGTTGTTTGCAGGGAATAGAGGATATCTGAATAGCAGGTGCGTAAATCGTCCTCAATAAAGCTGCCTGATTCCAGCGTCAATGTTTCCATATCGCATATATTGAGAAACGCTTGAGGCAAATGGATCTGCAAAAAATCTCGGGCGACCTCTTTTTGCGTCAGCATTTGCCGAAAGACCGCATCGTGCGGCGTGGTGGGGAGCCGTTCCATGATCTGTCCGTTATCGTCGTGATGTTGCGACGACTCTGACACCGAAGCCAATGGCAGACCAGAGGGCAGTTAATCAGTTTGCGAGGCGCCTTCCGCACTTTTAAGCTTATTTTCATAATCACGCATAACGATCTCCAGCGCGCGTAGCACTGTGCATGCTGGAAGCTGATTTTCCTCAAGTAAAACAATCAAATCGACGGCCAGTTTGACCTCGTCCGGGGCGTTCTCTAATGACATAAATTCTCCGGGTATTAACGGGTTAAACGCGCCAGCACATTTTCTATTCTTGCCAGTGCATGACGACAGCGCGCGAGTCGCGCTTCGAATGCTTCTACTTCACGATGCAGTTTTTGCTGTTCTTCAAAGCCAGTAGCCTGAGCCAGGCGCTCTTTGCGTTCACGCGTCATTTCAACCAGCCGGCGTTCAAACTCCTGGTGTTGAACCCGCTTGCGCTGCCAACGCGCCAGACCGGGAGAGGCGCAGTCCCACTCTCTGAGCGACCAGCTGGTGGTTTCGCGTGAAATCGCCTCTAACTGTGAGGCAAGATGTTCCGCAAGCCAGCTAATTTGTGGTAGTTGTTGCTGATCAACCGCGCGGCGTAGGGCCTTAAGATTTTCTTCTGCTTCATCCAGACAAGCCTGCAGTAACGTACTGCGAGTGTGAAACAGATGCCTGTCAAAACGGGCGCTAAGCGTTGTATGATGCGCCAACGGGGCACAACGCTGTCGCAGGCGGTTAAGCTGGTTTTCGAGCGTCTGTAGCAGCATGACGGTTTTCACGACAACACTCCGATGAAAATGAGAACTGTTATGCTAAAGTAGCGATTCTCTGTGTTAAGTACTCATATTATGCAACGCATTATTCTAATCATCATTGGCTGGCTAGCGGTAGTATTAGGAACGTTGGGCGTTGTATTGCCGCTATTGCCCACGACGCCGTTTATCCTGCTGGCTGCCTGGTGTTTTGCCCGCTCATCGCCGCGTTTTCACGACTGGCTGCTGTATCGTTCGTGGTTCGGCGGGTATCTGCGCCATTGGCAAAAACACCGTGCGATGCCGCCGGGAGCAAAGCCGCGCGCTATTTTGTTGATATTGATTACGTTTGGTATTTCACTGTGGCTGGTCAATATGATGTGGGTACGCGTCCTGCTGCTGGTTATTCTCGCCTGTTTACTGATTTTTATGTGGCGGATCCCGGTGATTGATGAAAAACAACAAAAGCAGTAAAGCGCAATAATCGCTGTTGCAATTGTCTCTCACAGCCAGTAAATTCGACCGTTTTCGAGCACAGGCGCAGGTGGTCAAAGGTTAAGCAAATGTAACCCTGGCCCTTAATATAGACACAAAATCATTCAAGACACGTCGAGGATGAAGTGTATAGTGCGCCGTGAAGTAATACCGAATTAATCAGGCACAAACTTATGACCGCGACTGCACAGCAGCTTGAGTTTCTCAAAAATAGCATCAAAAGCATCCACGACTACCCGAAACCGGGCATTCTTTTTCGCGATGTCACCAGCTTACTGGAAGACCCGAAAGCCTACGCCCTCAGCATTAAATTGCTGGTTGAACGCTACAAAAATGCGGGTATCACTAAAGTGGTTGGCACCGAAGCGCGTGGCTTCCTGTTTGGCGCGCCGGTAGCATTGGGTCTGGGCGTCGGCTTTGTTCCGGTACGTAAACCCCGCAAGCTTCCGCGTGAAGTGATCGCCGAGAGCTATGAGCTGGAATACGGCACCGATCAGCTGGAAATCCACGTTGATGCCATCAAACCGGGCGATAAGGTACTGGTTGTGGACGACCTGCTGGCAACCGGCGGCACGATTGAAGCCACCGTGAAACTGATCCGCCGTCTGGGTGGCGAAGTGACCGATGCTGCTTTTATCATTAACCTGTTTGACCTGGGCGGCGAACAGCGCCTGGAAAAACAGGGGCTGACCTGTTATAGCCTGGTTCCGTTCCCGGGCCACTAAGTCGGCTATCTCATCTCGGCTGAAGTAATACCGAGACACACAACCTCGCCGTCGCTGCGAGGTTGTGTTAGCATTATCCTCCTGTGAATCCACCCTCCAGCCTTTCAGAGCCTGCCAATGAGTTATCAGGTCTTAGCCCGAAAATGGCGCCCCCAAACCTTTGCTGACGTCGTCGGCCAGGAACATGTGCTGACGGCACTGGCGAACGGCTTGTCGTTAGGGCGTATTCATCATGCTTATCTGTTTTCCGGCACCCGTGGCGTCGGGAAAACCTCTATCGCCCGTTTGCTGGCGAAGGGACTAAACTGTGAAACCGGCATCACCGCCACGCCGTGCGGCGTGTGCGATAACTGCCGTGAAATCGAGCAGGGGCGTTTTGTCGATCTGATTGAAATCGATGCCGCCTCACGCACCAAAGTCGAAGACACCCGCGATCTGCTGGATAACGTTCAGTACGCGCCCGCACGCGGTCGCTTCAAGGTCTATTTGATCGACGAAGTGCACATGCTGTCGCGCCACAGCTTTAACGCCTTACTGAAAACGCTCGAAGAGCCACCTGCGCACGTTAAATTCCTGCTGGCGACCACCGATCCGCAGAAGCTGCCGGTGACTATCCTGTCGCGCTGTCTGCAATTCCATCTTAAAGCGTTGGATGTTGAACAGATTCGCCATCAGCTTGAGCATATCCTCAAAGAAGAGCATATCGCCCATGAGCCACGCGCCTTGCAACTGCTGGCCCGCGCCGCGGACGGCAGCCTGCGCGATGCGCTGAGTCTGACCGATCAGGCGATTGCCAGCGGCGATGGTCAGGTGTCGACCGACGCAGTGAGCACCATGCTCGGCACATTGGACGATGACCAGGCACTCTCGCTTGTTGAAGCGGTTGTTGCGGCTGACGGCGAACGCGTTATGACGTTGGTGAACGATGCCGCCGCACGGGGTATTGAATGGGAAGCGCTGCTGGTTGAGATGTCGGCTTTGCTGCATCGCATTGCTATGGTACAACTTTCGCCCGCTGCGCTCGGCAGCGATATGGCCGCCATTGAACAGCGTATGCGCGAACTGGCGCGAATCGTCCCGCCAACCGATATACAGCTTTACTATCAAACCCTATTAATTGGGCGCAAAGAACTGCCGTATGCGCCGGACAGACGAATGGGTGTCGAAATGACGCTACTGCGTGCGCTGGCTTTTCATCCGCGCATGCCGCTGCCGGAGCCTGAAGTCCCACGCCAGTCGTTTGCCCCCGTCGCGCCCACTGCGGTGATGACCCCGACGCAGATATCACAGCAGCCTGCGCCAGCGCAGCAGCAACAGAATGTGCCGCTCTCTGATGCCACCAGCCAGGTGCTGGCGGCGCGCAGCCAGCTGCAACGTGCTCAGGGAGCAACCAAACCAAAAAAGAGTGAACCGGCAGCCGCTTCCCGCGCGCGGCCGGTGAATAATGCTGCGCTGGAAAGACTGGCTTCGGTGTCGGAACGCGTTCAGGCGCGCCCTGCAGTTTCTGCGCTGGAAAAAGCGCCAGCGAAGAAGGAAGCGTATCGCTGGAAAACGACCAATCCCGTAGCCGAAGTCAAAGAAGTCGTTGCCACGCCGAAAGCGCTGAAAAAAGCGCTTGAGCATGAAAAAACGCCGGAACTGGCGGCAAAACTGGCGGCAGAAGCCATTGAGCGTGATCCCTGGGCTGCTCAGGTGAGCCAGCTTTCGCTGCCTAAACTGGTGGAGCAGGTGGCGCTTAATGCCTGGAAAGAAGAGAATGGCAACGTGGTTTGCCTGCACCTGCGTTCCACACAACGGCACCTTAATTCCAGCGGCGCGCAGCAAAAACTGGCCGAAGCATTGAGTACCTTAACGGGGTCAACGGTTGAATTGACCATCGTTGAAGATGATAATCCAGCGGTGCGCACGCCGCTGGAGTGGCGTCAGGCCATTTATGAAGAGAAACTCGCGCAGGCGCGTGAGTCGATTATTGCGGATAATAACATTCAGACGTTGCGTCGTTTTTTCGATGCAGACCTGGACGAAGAGAGTATTCGCCCCATTTGATCGTCAGCCTGATGGTTGGACGGTCGTCATCCCTTAACGTGATTGAGAGAGAAGCCTATGTTTGGTAAAGGCGGTCTGGGTAACCTGATGAAACAGGCCCAGCAGATGCAGGAAAAAATGCAGCAGATGCAGGAAGAAGTCGCCAAGCTGGAAGTGACCGGCGAATCTGGAGCGGGTCTGGTAAAAGTGACTATCAACGGCGCGCACAACTGCCGTCGCGTGGAGATCGATCCAAGCCTGCTGGAAGACGACAAAGAGATGCTGGAAGACCTGGTTGCTGCGGCATTCAACGACGCGGCGCGTCGCATTGAAGAGACGCAGAAAGAGAAGATGGCTTCTGTTTCTTCCGGAATGCAGCTGCCGCCTGGCTTTAAGATGCCGTTCTGATGCAAACCAGCCCGCTGTTAACTCAGCTTATGGAAGCACTGCGCTGTCTGCCGGGCGTTGGCCCGAAGTCTGCGCAGCGCATGGCGTTCACGCTACTTCAGCGCGATCGCAGCGGCGGGATGCGTCTGGCGCAGGCGTTAACGAAGGCGATGTCGGAAATCGGCCACTGTGCCGATTGCCGCACCTTCACAGAGCAGGACGTCTGTAACATCTGTTCGAACCCGCGTCGTCAGGAAAATGGTCAGATTTGCGTGGTGGAGAGTCCGGCGGACATCTATGCCATTGAGCAAACCGGCCAATTTTCTGGACGTTACTTCGTGCTGATGGGGCACCTGTCGCCGCTGGACGGTATTGGCCCTGATGATATCGGGCTGGATCGCCTTGAACAGCGACTGGCGTCTGAGCAAATCAACGAACTGATCCTCGCGACCAATCCCACGGTCGAAGGAGAGGCGACCGCCAACTATATTGCTGAGCTTTGCATGCAGTATGGCGTTGAAGCCAGCCGTATCGCCCATGGCGTACCGGTCGGCGGCGAGCTGGAAATGGTCGACGGCACCACGCTGTCGCACTCTCTGGCCGGGCGTCACAAGATTAAATTCTGAACAAACGGAGGCCGCGACGGCGGCTTCCGCTTGAAATCTTTCCCGCTTGTCCCCATTTCACCCTCAACGTGTTTTTACCATTGAAAATGGCATTGTTGAGGTAGATCTACATGAAAGGACAAGAAACTCGTGGTTTTCAGTCAGAAGTAAAACAGCTTCTGCACCTGATGATCCATTCTCTGTATTCCAATAAAGAAATCTTCCTGCGTGAGCTTATCTCTAACGCCTCAGATGCAGCAGACAAGCTGCGTTTCCGTGCACTGTCTAACCCGGATCTGTACGAGGGTGACGGTGAACTGCGCGTGCGTGTTTCCTTCGATAAAGATAAGCGTACGTTGACCATTGCTGATAACGGCGTGGGGATGAACCGTGATGACGTCATCGATCATCTGGGGACCATTGCGAAATCCGGTACCAAATCTTTCCTCGAATCCATGGGTTCCGATCAGGCGAAAGACAGCCAGTTGATCGGTCAGTTCGGGGTTGGCTTCTACTCGGCGTTTATCGTGGCTGATAAAGTGACCGTACGTACCCGCGCGGCGGGCGACAAGCCTGAGAAAGGCGTGTTCTGGGAATCTGCGGGTGAAGGCGAGTACACCGTTGCCGATATCACCAAAGACGATCGCGGCACCGAAATCACTTTGCATCTGCGCGAAGGTGAAGACGAGTTCCTGGATGACTGGCGCGTACGTTCCATCATCAGCAAATATTCCGACCATATCGCGCTGCCGGTAGAGATCGAAAAATCCGAAGAGAAAGACGGCGAGACCGTGGTTTCCTGGGAAAAGATCAACAAGGCGCAGGCGCTGTGGACGCGTAACAAGTCGGAAATCAAAGACGACGAGTACAACGAATTCTACAAGCATATCGCCCACGACTTTACTGACCCGCTGACCTGGAGCCACAACCGTGTGGAAGGTAAGCAGGAGTACACCAGCCTGCTGTACATCCCGTCGCAGGCGCCGTGGGATATGTGGAACCGCGATCACAAGCATGGTCTGAAACTGTACGTTCAGCGTGTGTTCATCATGGACGACGCCGAGCAGTTTATGCCGAACTATCTGCGCTTTGTGCGCGGTCTGATAGATTCCAACGATTTACCGCTGAACGTTTCCCGCGAGATCCTGCAGGACAGCACCGTCACCCGTAACCTGCGCAGTGCGCTGACCAAACGCGTGTTGCAGATGCTGGAAAAACTGGCGAAAGATGACGCCGAAAAATACCAGACCTTCTGGAAACAGTTCGGCCTGGTGCTGAAAGAAGGTCCGGCGGAAGACCACGCCAATCAGGAAACTATCGCTAAGCTGATGCGCTTCGCGTCTACGCACACAGACTCCTCCGCACAGACCGTGTCGCTGGAAGACTATATCTCCCGCATGAAAGAAGGGCAGGAGAAAATCTACTACATCACTGCAGACAGCTACGCGGCGGCGAAGAGCAGCCCGCACCTGGAACTGCTGCGTAAGAAAGGCATTGAAGTCCTGCTGCTTTCTGACCGCATCGATGAGTGGATGATGAACTACCTGACCGAGTTCGACGGCAAGCCGTTCCAGTCCGTTGCGAAAGCCGACGAGTCCATCGATAAACTGGCGGATGAAGTGGACGAGAGCGCGAAAGAAGCGGAAAAAGCGCTGACGCCGTTCGTTGAACGCGTGAAAACCTTGCTGGGCGATCGCGTCAAAGAAGTGCGTCTGACCCACCGTCTGACTGACACGCCGGCCATCGTCACCACCGATGCGGACGAAATGAGCACCCAGATGGCGAAACTGTTCGCTGCTGCGGGTCAGGCCGTACCGGACGTGAAATATATCTTTGAACTTAACCCGGACCACGTGCTGGTAAAACGCACGGCGGATACCCAGGACGAAACGCAGTTTAAAGAGTGGGTTGAACTGCTGCTGGATCAGGCTCTCTTCGCCGAACGCGGCACGTTGGAAGATCCTAACCAGTTCATCCGTCGTATGAACCAGCTGCTGGTGTCCTGATCGCCATCATCTAATGCCGGATAGCGCTAACGCTTATCCGGCCTACGATTAAAAAGATATTGTAGGCCGGATGAGGTGTTTACACCGCCATCCGGCAATTTCACTCCTTATTTTCAATTTTCCCTCCATTAACCGTTTCAGCGTCGGGCGTCTTCCTTGAGCCAATTGCGTGATGGTGGTATCGTTTAGCGCTTTTTAAAAAATATCGACAACCTTTAAGGGGATTTTCGTAATGCGTATCATTCTGCTTGGCGCTCCGGGCGCGGGTAAAGGAACTCAGGCTCAGTTCATCATGGAGAAGTATGGTATTCCGCAAATCTCCACCGGTGATATGCTGCGTGCCGCCGTGAAATCTGGCTCCGAGCTGGGCAAACAAGCGAAAGACATCATGGACGCCGGTAAGCTGGTGACTGATGAGCTGGTGATCGCGCTGGTAAAAGAGCGTATTGCTCAGGAAGACTGCCGTAATGGTTTCCTGCTGGATGGCTTCCCGCGTACTATTCCGCAGGCTGACGCCATGAAAGAAGCAGGTATCAACGTGGACTACGTTCTGGAGTTTGACGTACCTGACGAGCTGATCGTTGACCGTATCGTGGGCCGTCGCGTACACGCTGCTTCTGGCCGCGTTTACCACATCAAATTCAACCCGCCTAAGGTTGAAGGTAAAGACGACGTGACTGGCGAAGAACTGACTACCCGTAAAGACGATCAGGAAGAGACCGTGCGTAAGCGCCTGGTGGAATACCATCAGATGACCGCGCCGCTGATCGGCTACTACTCTAAAGAAGCGCAGGCGGGTAACACCAAATACGCGAAAGTTGATGGCACTCAGGCCGTGGCTGACGTGCGCGCAGCGCTGGAAAAAATCCTCGGTTAAGTTTTAGCGCAGTCTATGCCGGATGGCGGTGTAAACACCTTATCCGGCCTATGATTTTTTTGTAGGCCAGATAAGCGCAGCGCCATCAGGCAAATTCACGTCTTACCTCTCGCAGCAATTAGTTCTTCTTCATCACTTTTCCGCTACAATTATCAACAATTTGAATCGATAAGAGGCGGTAATGCGTCAGACGAAAACCGGTATCCTGCTGGCAAACCTCGGCACCCCCGATGCCCCCACTCCTGAAGCTGTTAAACGCTACCTGCGCCAGTTTTTAAGCGATCAACGTGTAGTCGATACTTCCCGCCTGCTGTGGTGGCCGTTGCTGCGTGGGGTGATCCTGCCGCTGCGTGCGCCACGCGTGGCAAAGCTGTACCAGTCAATCTGGATGGAAGACGGTTCGCCGCTGATGGTCTACAGCAAGGCACAACAGCAGGCGCTGGCACAACGCCTGCCCAATACGCCTGTTGCGTTGGGCATGAGCTACGGCTCGCCTTCGCTTGAAAGCGCGGTCGACGAACTGCTGGCAAGTGGCGTTGACCATATTGTCGTGTTACCGCTGTACCCGCAATATTCCTGTTCGACGGTGGCAGCGGTGTGGGATGAACTCGCGCGCATTCTGGCGCGTAAACGCAGTATTCCCGGCGTCTCCTTTATTCGTGATTACGCCGATGACAGTGCCTATATTGACGCGCTGGCAAAAAGTGCCCGTGACTCCTTTGCCAAACACGGCGAACCCGATTTACTGCTGCTCTCCTACCATGGGATTCCACAACGTTACGCCGACGAAGGCGATGACTACCCTCAGCGCTGTCGCGACACGACTCGTGAGCTGGTCTCTGCGCTTGGCCTGCCACCGGAAAAAGTGATGATGACGTTCCAGTCGCGTTTTGGTCGCGAACCGTGGCTGACGCCGTATACCGACGAAACGTTAAAAATGCTGGCGGAGAAAGGGACCCGACATATCCAGGTTATGTGTCCGGGCTTTGCGGCAGATTGTCTTGAAACGCTGGAAGAGATCGCGGTGCAAAACCGGGAGATTTTCCTCGAGGCTGGCGGCCAGCAATATGAGTATATTCCGGCGCTGAATGCCACACCGGAACATATTGAAATGATGGTCAAACTGACCGCTGCCTATCGTTAAAGTTGTGCTTTGAAGTAACGTGCGCCCTCCCGCAACGCATCGTCGGCGGTTTTCATCATCCGCGAGTAGTGCAGGAAGGCGTGCAGCGTGCCGGGGTACATTTTGTACTGGCAGGGCTGCTGATGCGTCTGTAGCGTCTGAAATAATAAACGGCTGTCGTCAATCAACGGATCGAACTCCGCGCCGGCGATAAAACATGGCGGCACGTCGCGCGTCAGGTCGTTATTGAATAAGCAATAATACGGCGACTCGCGATCGTCGGCGCTACGCAGGTACGCGTTTTCGTACATCTGCAGATCCTCCCGCGATAAACCATCCCATGCTCCGCCCATCAGCCGTCGGCTGGGCGAATCCTGCAGGCCGTAAAGTCCATACCACAGCAGTACGCCTGCGACTTTGCCGCAGGCAATCTGTTTGTCCCGCAGCCACAACGCGCTGGCAAGCGCCAGCATCGCGCCAGCGGAATCACCGGCAAAACCAATATGATCCACATTCAGAGAATAGTCGCCCGCGTGCTGGTGATAATACTGACAGACGGCGACAATCTCCTCGATGGCTTGCGGGAAACGAGCCTCCGGCGAGAGCGAATAGTCGATGCCAATTACCGTGCACTGCGTGTAAAGCGCCAGTAAGCGCATAATGCGATCGTGAGTATCCAGATTACCAAGAATGAAACCGCCGCCGTGCAGATAATACATCGTGGCCTGACTATGGGGTTGCGGAGAATAAATTCGCGTGGCAACGGGGCCGCGCGCGGTAGAAATGACGCATTCCCGGGTATTCATCTGCGGGGCATCGGCATTCCACAATTGCCGTTCGTGGATATAGTGTTGGCGTTGGGCCACGATGTCATCGGTGGCGGGCCAGGGCGGCAGATCGTCGCGATGAAAATTCACCACGGTTTTCATTTCGTCTGAAATTCTGTCGAGTACGGGGATCTTATTTTCCGGCTTCATAAACGCTCCTTGTGAAGGTGATTTATTGTAGAAATTACCCCCGTATAAACTGCGATCCCATCGTCCGATATTGAAACTCAGCGCCGCATCGCATGCGAAGCAGGGAATGTGCTACCATGCACCGCTCAGCTAATCACCCGTAAAATCGACCATGAAATTTCCCGGTAAACGTAAATCCAAACACTATTTTCCTGTCAGCGCGCGCGATCCATTGCTGCAACAGATTCAGCCTGAAAATGAAACCAGCGCAGCCTGGGTGGTGGGTATCGACCAGACGCTGGTAGATATTGAAGCCAAAGTTGATGATGACTTTGTAAAACGTTATGGATTAAGCGCCGGGCACTCTCTGGTGATTGCAGACGATGTTGCCGAAGCGCTCTACCAGGAGCTGGTACGTGACAATTTGATCACCCATCAGTTTGCCGGTGGAACTATCGGTAACACGATGCACAACTACTCCGTGCTGGCGGATGACCGCTCGGTACTGTTGGGTGTGATGTGCAGCAATATCGAGATTGGTAGCTACGCGTACCGTTATTTATGTAATACCTCCAGCCGTACCGATCTGAACTACCTGCAGGGCGTTAATGGACCGATTGGCCGCTGCTTTACGCTGATTGGCGAATCCGGTGAGCGCACGTTCGCTATCAGCCCCGGACATATGAATAAGCTGCGGGCGGATAGCATCCCCGAGGCAGTTATTGCCGGGGCCTCCGCGCTGGTGCTGACCTCCTATCTGGTGCGTTGCGAACCGGGCGAGCCGATGCCGGAAGCGACCATGAAGGCGATCGAATATGCCAAAAAACACAATGTGCCGGTGGTTCTGACGCTGGGTACCAAATTCGTTATTGCCGATAACCCGCAGTGGTGGCAGGCATTCCTGAAAGAGCATGTCTCTATTCTGGCGATGAATGAAGAAGAGGCCGAAGCGCTGACCGGCGAGAGCGATCCGCTGCTGGCCTCCGACAAAGCGCTGGATTGGGTGGATCTGGTGCTGTGCACTGCGGGTCCGGCGGGTCTGTATATGGCGGGCTTTACGGAAGAAGAAGCCAAACGTAAAACTCAACATCCGCTGCTGCCGGGGGCTATTGCCGAATTCAACCAGTACGAATTCAGCCGCGCCATGCGCCATAAAGACTGTACTAATCCGCTACGCGTGTATTCGCACATCGCACCGTATATGGGCGGGCCTGAAAAGATCATGAACACCAACGGCGCTGGCGACGGTGCGCTGGCGGCATTGCTGCATGATATTACCGCCAACAGCTACCACCGCAGCAACGTGCCTAACTCCAGCAAGCACAAGTTCACCTGGCTGACCTATTCATCGTTAGCCCAGGTGTGTAAATATGCTAATCGCGTGAGTTATCAGGTGCTGAATCAACATTCACCACGCCTGACGCGCGGTTTGCCAGAGCGTGAAGATAGTCTCGAAGAGTCGTACTGGGACCGCTGAGTTCTTGCCCGATGGCGCTGCGCTTATCGGGCCTACTCTGGTGTGGGAATACGTAGGTCGGATGGCGTAGCGCCATCCGGCACGTAATATTAACTGGCAGTAGCAACGTCACCGGCAGGTGGCGTTTCAATCAGCTCCAGCATAGTGCGGGCGATTTCACGCTCGCCCATGACGACCTGATTGGCACCGCGGTCGGTAATATATTCCACTTCATCGTCATAATGCGCGCGGGCGATAATCTCAATCGACGGGCACTTTTCGCGAGCGGAAGCGACGATTTCACCGGCTTCATAGCCATTTGGAATCGTCAGTAGCAGCCAGCGTGCGCAATCCAGATGCGCCAGATTCATAATCTCTTCGTTGGCGGCATTTCCCAGCACCGCGCGGATCCCGCGCTCACGCAGTTCATCCACCCGCGTACGTGAGGTTTCGATAACCACCAGCGGAATCCCGGCAGCCATCAATTTTTCACCCAGCAGACTGCCGACGCGGCCAAAGCCTACCAGCAGGGCGTGATTGCAGATATCCACCGGAATTTGTTTCTCTTCTTCGATGGCTTCTTCCAGCGTCTGTTCTTCCAGCGTTTCGGTTTTCGCGAGATATTTTTCTAACACCGCGAACAGTACCGGATTGAGCATAATGGACAGAATAGCCCCCGCCAGCACCAGATTTTGCCCGGCCTGCGGTAGCAGGTTTAGCGCCATTCCCAGACCCGCCAGGATGAAGGCAAACTCACCAATCTGCGCCAGGCTGGTGGCAATGGTGAGCGCTGTACGTTGGGAGTGACCAAACAGGCGCACGAGGAAATAGGCGGCAACGGATTTACCAAAGACGATAATCGCCAGCGTACCCAGTACCGCCAGCGGCTGCTGGATCAAAATTAACGGATCAAACAGCATACCAACAGATACAAAGAACAATACGGCGAACGCATCGCGCAGCGGCAGGGTGTCATGCGCCGCACGGTGGCTCAGTTCGGATTCATTCAGCACCATGCCAGCAAAGAACGCGCCCAGAGCAAAGGAGACATCGAATAATTCCACTGCGCCAAACGCGATACCTAATGCCAGGGCAAGGACTGACAGAGTAAACAGCTCTCGTGAACCGGTTGCGGCGCTACGCGCCATGATCCACGGCACCAGGCGACGGCCAACCAGCATCATAATGGCGATAAACGCCACCACTTTACCGATGGTAATGCCCATATCGACGGCCAGCGAGGCAAAGCCGACATCTTCTTTTTCCAGCATGCCGGCGACGGCGGGCAGGAGAACCAGCGTCAGCACCATCATCAGATCTTCAACAATCAGCCAGCCTATAGCGATTTGCCCGCGCTGGCTGTCAATAAGCTGCCGTTCTTCAAGCGCACGCAGTAGCACTACGGTACTGGCGGTTGAAAGACACAGTCCAAAGACGATACCCACCATTAGCGACCAGCCCATCACCGCTGAAAGCGCCATACCCAGTAGCGTCGCCACAGCTATCTGGGCAATCGCGCCGGGAATGGCGATGGACTTTACCGCCATCAAATCCTTCAAGGAAAAGTGCAGCCCCACGCCGAACATCAGCAGGATTACGCCAAGCTCCGCCAGTTCAGGCGCGAGTTTGGTATCAGCAACAAAACCAGGTGTAAATGGACCGGCCAGAACGCCCGCTAACAGATATCCCACCAGAGGAGAAATACGTAGTTTATTGGCAATCATGCCTAATATAAAAGCGAGCACAAGGCCGCCGACAATGGTGGTGATAAGCGGGGTGGCGTGATGCATTCCGTCTCCTTTGGTTGCTGTGATGATCCTGAAAACCTAAATTCCGAGTAATAGTTTATGACAATTTTAATGTTTATGTTTATGAATAATTATTGAATTTTGATGAAAACGGGATTTTAGGCGTAAAAAAGCACGGATCGGAAAACTACAGGGGTATGCGGGGAGTAAAGGCTGATGGTCTCTGTAACTGAAGACGGCCAAAGTTTACTTTTGGCCGTCAGAAAATCAGGCTTTATGTCGGTTATCAGGTAAGAATATAGTGAGTATCCCCAGAAGTGGCAGGAAAGCACATATTTTATAGACCAAATCAATACTGGTATGGTCAGCAATCAGCCCTAATACCGCGGCTCCCAAGCCGCCCATGCCAAAGGCAAACCCGAAAAATAGCCCAGAAACCATGCCGATACGACCCGGAAGCAGCTCCTGTGCATAGACCAGAATGGCAGAAAAGGCAGATGCGAGGATAAAACCAATGATCACGGTTAAAATCCCGGTCCATTCCAGCGTTGCATAGGGTAAAACAAGGGTAAATGGCGCTACACCGAGGATAGAGCCCCAAATAACATATTTTCTGCCAATCTTATCACCTAACGGTCCACCAATTACGGTCCCGGCCGCAACGGCAAACAGGAAGGCAAACAGGTGAAACTGGGCGTTTTGTACCGATAATCCGAATTTTTGCATCAGATAAAAGGTGTAATAGCTGCTGATACTCGCCATATAGAAGTATTTGGAGAAAATCAGCACCAGCAGAATGCTAACCGCCAGTACCACTTTATTACGCGGTAATGGATTAACGATCGTGACTTTCGGTTTTCCTTTGCTCATCCGATGCTGCGCGGCATACCAACGACTGATTTGTGCCAGAACCACAATCGCTAATAACGCGGCCAACACAAACCAGGCCACATTACCTTTACCATATGGCGCGATGATGACAGCCGCCAGCAAGGGCCCGAGAGAGCTGCCGAAGTTGCCGCCAACCTGGAAAATTGACTGGGCGAGGCCATGACGACCGCCGGAAGCCATACGCGCCACGCGGGATGACTCTGGGTGAAACACCGATGAGCCCGTACCGACCAGCGCCGCCGCGAGTAATACCATATGGAAACTGCCTGCCATGGCCAGCAGCACTAGCCCGCTTAGCGTGAAGCACATACCAATGGGCAGCGACCACGGCATCGGATATTTGTCCGTCCAGTAGCCGACAACCGGCTGAAGCAGCGAGGAGGCGAGCTGGAAGGTTAGCGTAATCATCCCGATCTGCATAAACGTCAGCGAGAACTCTGACTGCAATAGCGGATAAATCGCCAGGATCAGCGACTGGATCATATCGTTTAGCAGATGAGAGAGACTGATCGCCCCTAAAATGCCAAATGAGGTGCGCGCTTTAGCAACCGACGCTGACGCGCCAGCCACTGGCGGGGTTGGTTCACTTATTGCCATAGAAAGTCACTTCTGTTTGGGTTGCGATTATGAGGGTAGTCTATTTTGTTATTATTACCTGACTAACATACCTGCGGAAGGTGTTTGAAGGAAGTCTCATTTCTGAAAACATTTTCGACTATTATTTCATATCATTGTAATTTCAGTCGTTGATTTTGGCTCAGGGAGAGAAATATGAAGTTTTTAAAACGGGGCGTGGCGCTGGCGTTATTCGCCGCATTTGCGCTGGCAGCTCAGCCTGCGCAGGCGTACGAAAAAGATAAAACCTACAAAATTACCATTCTGCATACCAACGATCATCACGGTCACTTCTGGCGCAGCGAATATGGGGAATATGGGCTGGCGGCGCAAAAAACGCTGGTGGATGGTATTCGTAAAGAGGTGGCGGAAGAAGGGGGAAGCGTACTGCTGCTTTCCGGCGGCGATATTAACACCGGCGTCCCAGAATCCGATCTTCAGGATGCGGAACCTGATTTTCGCGGCATGAACTTGATTGGCTATGACGCGATGGCGGTTGGCAATCACGAATTTGATAACCCGCTAACCGTGCTGCGCCAGCAGGAAAAATGGTCCAAATTCCCGTTTCTCTCAGCCAATATCTACCAGAAAAGCACGGGCGAACGTTTATTCAAGCCGTGGGCCATCTTTAAGCGTCAGGATTTAAAAATTGCCGTACTTGGTTTAACCACTGACGATACTGCGAAAATTGGTAATCCGGAGTTCTTTACCGATATCGAATTCCGTAAACCTGCCGATGAAGCCAAACTGGTCATCCAGGAACTGAATATGGGTGAAAAGCCAGACATCATTATTGCGACCACCCATATGGGTCATTATGACAACGGCAATCACGGCTCGAACGCGCCTGGCGACGTAGAAATGGCGCGTAGCCTGCCGGCGGGTTCGCTGGCGATGATTGTGGGTGGTCACTCACAGGATCCGGTGTGTATGGCCTCGGAAAACAAGAAGCAGGTTGATTACGTACCGGGTACGCCGTGCGCGCCAGATAAGCAAAATGGCATCTGGATTGTGCAAGCGCATGAGTGGGGGAAATACGTGGGCCGGGCGGACTTTGAGTTCCGTAACGGCGAAATGAAAATGGTTAACTACCAGCTTATCCCCGTCAACCTGAAGAAAAAAGTGACCTGGGACAACGGGAAAAGTGAGCGCGTACTCTACACCCCGGAAATTGCTGAGAATCAGCAAATGCTCTCGCTGCTGACGCCATTCCAGAATAAAGGTAAAGCGCAACTGGACGTGAAGATTGGCAGCGTCAATGCGCGCCTCGAAGGTGACCGTAGCAAAGTTCGTTTTGTACAGACCAATATGGGGCACCTGCTGTTGGCTGCGCAAATGGCGCGGACCAGCGCTGACTTTGGCGTGATGAGCGGTGGCGGTATTCGTGATTCCATTGAAGGCGGCGATATTACCTATAAGAGCGTGCTGAAGGTGCAGCCGTTCGGCAATATTGTGGTGTATGCCGACATGAGCGGGAAAGAGGTGATTGACTATCTGACCGCCGTGGCGCAAATGAAGCCGGACTCCGGGGCCTATCCGCAGTTTGCCAACGTCAGCTTTGTGGCGAAAGACGGTAAACTTAACGATCTGAAAATCAAAGGCGAACCGGTTGACCCGTCTAAAACCTATCGTATGGCAACGCTGAGTTTCAATGCCACCGGCGGCGATGGCTATCCGCGAATTGATAACAAGCCAGGTTATGTGAATACCGGGTTTATCGATGCGGAAGTGCTGAAAGAGTACGTGCAGAAAAACTCACCGTTGGATGCCAGTGCGTATGAGCCGAAGGGCGAGGTGAGCTGGCAGTAACAGGGCGAAGTGCCGGATGGCGGTGCTGGCACCCTATCCGGCCTGCTGACTGTAAGAGTCTTCGGTTGTAGGCCTTAAAGCTGCGCGCCATCAGGCATTCATTCTACAACCGCTTAATCACGGCGTGCGATGTCGGCGAATTTCGCATCCAGAATTTTCGCCAGATCGCCGGCAGCGAGTTCGATATCCAGCCCGCGTTTGCCACCGGATACATAAATGGTGTCAAACGTCTGGGCGGGGGCGTCAATTAGCGTCGGCAATCTTTTTTTCTGTCCCAGCGGGCTGATACCGCCCACCAGATACCCCGTAGTTCGCTGTGCAACCAGCGGATCGGCCATATCGACCTTTTTGGCCCCTAACGCTTTGGCGACTTTTTTAAGATCCAATTGACCCGCCACCGGCGTGACGGCAACGGCCAGCTGCTTCATATCGCCATTCACGGCAACCAGCAGCGTTTTATAAACCTGGTCCGCATTCAGACCTAACTTGCGCACCACTTCATCACCAAAGTTTGTTTCGGACGGATCGTGATCGTAGGTGTGGATCTGGAAAGAAATTTTGTTTTTTTCGAGTAATTTAACGGCGGGTGTCATAGCAATTTTTCCTGGCCCAGACAAAATACGACACAAGCATACGCCTGATGGCGGTCTAAAAAATAGTACCATCTTGCGCAATAGTATTGGCAGGATGATGACTTTGAGCGACAATCGACCTACACCGATGCTTTAAGCATCGGGATTATAATAATGATGAAATTCCTCTTTGACGGGCCAATAGAAATATTGGCCATTTTTTTACCGTAACATCTCCGGCAAATTACCTTCTCCGTACAGATGCAGTGCGCCTACGGCCACCACATAATGGCCAGCTGGCATCGCCCTGAGTCGATCGCGCCAGGCTACATTGCGCTGATGCATCAAGACGTCATATAACGACTGGCTGAAAGTATTAGGAAGCGTCAATTCGCTATCGCGCGGCGGCGTTTTAAGCCACCAGCCCATCATTTGTTGTAGCAACCTGGCGTTGGTATGCCAGTGCGTCAGGGTATCATCCAGAAGAGCCTGACCATTATCGGGTAACTGACATAGCAGCTCGATTTGACTGGATGAACCTTCCAGCTCGATCACCGGTTTGTGTGCTTGTTTTGCCGCTTTCAGCAGTTGGTAATCAATCCCGTATTCCGCCCGCAACCCCAGCTGTTGTGCCTGTGTCGCCTGTAATACCATGGCTATTTGCCACAAAGGTTGTGTTGATAACAGGGAAGGGGAAATGCCCAATTCGTTGGTGACTTTACGCAGATTATCTAATTGCTCTTCACTGATGCGTTCTTCCAGGGCGGCAAAGGTCGGAAGATTAGCAAATGGCGCGTCATCGCCGGAAACATCGGCTTCGACAATCAGCGCATCAGCACGGTTGAGCTTTTTGAGTAATTTGGCAGGCAGAGGCGCCATATCGCGGCTACCCATGTGAATACTGCCAATCAGATGAAAATGGCGGTTGCCGGGTAAAGAGATATCAATGGCGGGCCAGGTATAGTGGTTGCCGCGCAGTGCAGACCATAATGTTTTTACCCGGTACAACAAATCCATACGACCTCCCTAAGTGGACTTCCATGCTAGCGCGTGGTCCGGGAAGGTGCAATGCGTGAATTGCCGGATAGCGCGGTTGATAGCGCCATCCGGCAAAGGCTTACTCTTTCGGTTTGAAGCGCAGCAGACGGTTAGCGTTGCTTACCACGGTAATGGAGGAGAGAGCCATCGCCGCGCCGGCAACCACCGGGTTGAGCAGCGTTCCGGTGAACGGCCACAGGATCCCGGCAGCAACGGGGATACCGATGCTGTTATAGATAAACGCGCCGAGCAGGTTCTGCTTCATATTGCGCAGCGTTGCCCGTGAGATAGACAGCGCATCCGCAACGCCCATCAGGCTATGACGCATCAGCGTAATCGCGGCGGTTTCAATCGCCACATCGCTGCCGCCACCCATGGCAATCCCTACATCGGCCTGCGCCAGCGCAGGCGCATCGTTGATACCGTCACCAACCATGGCAACCTGACGTCCCTGGCTTTGCAGACGCTTAATCGCCTCGGCTTTACCGTCCGGCAGAACGCCCGCAATCACCTCATCAATACCAGCCTCTTTAGCAATGGCGTTGGCGGTCGTTGGGTTATCACCGGTGAGCATCACCAGACGATACCCGGCGCGATGCAGACGCTGCAGGGCCGCCACGCTGTCACTACGCAATGGATCGCGCACTGCTAACAGGGCCGCGGCTTTACCGTCAATCGCCAGCAGGACTGGAGTTGTCCCTTGAGAGGCTTGAGCGGTAATCTCAGCTTCCATTTGAGTGGTATCTACCTGCTGTTCATTGAGCAGCGCCTGGTTTCCCAGCAACAGCGTATGGCCTTCCGTTTCACCACTGACGCCCAAACCGCGCAGCGTACGGAACCCGTTGACCTGCGGCAGCGTGACATCACCGGCTTTGTCCAGAATCGCCCTGGCCAGCGGGTGGCTGGAACCCTGTTCAAGGGCCGCAGCCAGACGAATCGCCAGCGCTTCATCGGTATTGCCAAACGTTTTGATGGCGACAACCTGTGGCTTACCTTCAGTCAGCGTCCCGGTTTTATCAAATACGACGGTATCAAGCGTGCTGGCGCGCTGCAGCGCATCGGCATCGCGTACCAGTACCCCGAACTCAGCGGCGCGACCAACACCGGAAATAATCGACATCGGCGTCGCCAGGCCCAGTGCACAAGGGCAAGCAATAATCAGAACAGTGGTGGCAATCACCAGCGTATAGACAATTTGTGGCGCCGGTCCGAAGAAATACCAGATAGCTGCGCTAACCAGCGCAATAACGACCACCACCGGAACGAATACCGAGGAGATGCGGTCAGCCAGTTTGCCAATCTCCGGTTTACTGCTTTGCGCCTGGCGCACCATGCGAATAATGCGCGACAGCGTGGTATGGCTGCCTACGGCGCTGGCGCGGAACAGCACGCTGCCGTCCTGTACGACCGTACCGGCGTGGACACTATCGCCTTCGCCTTTTTGTTGCGGAATCGGCTCCCCGGTTAGCATGGCTTCATCCAGCCAGGCTTCGCCCTGAGTGATTTCGCCATCGACCGGAACGCGGTCGCCGGTGGTCAGGCGCAGCAACATTCCTGCCTGAACATCTGCCAGCGGCACATTTTTTTCACCTTCATCGGTGACGACGCGTGCGGTTGGTGGCGTCAGATCGAGCAGTTTTTCCAGCGCTTTGGACGAGCGTTGGCGAGCCCGCGCTTCCAGCATATGTCCGAGGTTAATCAAACCGATAATCATCGCGCTGGCTTCATAATAAAGGTGTCGTGCTTCCATTGGGAACCATTGCGGCCAGAGGTTGACGCTCATGGAATAGAGCCATGCCACCCCCGTACCCAGCGCCACCAGCGTATCCATGGTCGCGGTGCCATTCATCAGGCTTTTCCACGCATTGCGGTAAAAGTGACCGCCCGCGAAAACCATCACGGCAAGCGTTGCCAGACCAATCGCCAGCCACAGGCTACGGTTGTCGTCACTCACCATCATGTTATCGCCAATCATTCCCCACACCATGACCGGTATACCCAGCAGCAGCGCGACGGCTGCCTGCCAGCGAAAACGTTTCATGGTCGCGACGGCGGTTTCCTGCTGGCGCTCGCGGCGCTTCGCATCATCTTCTATGGCTTCAGCACCGTAGCCCGCTTTTTCTACCGCCTGCACTAAATCTGCGGCGGACGCACTGCCCATTACCAGCGCAGTACGTTCCGCCAGGTTTACCCGTGCCTGAGTGACGCCCGGTACGCTTTGCAGGGCATTTTGTACGCGGGTCACACAGCTGGCGCAGCTCATGCCGTTTAACAGCAACTGTTGGCTGTCATCATCAGCCGTAGCTGCCGGAAGCTCGGAAGGGACCGCTGCCAGTGCTTCCGACGGGATTGATGACTCCGTCAGCGGTTTAGCCTTTGGGTGGCTTAACTCCGCGCCGTAACCGGCTTGTTTGATGGTTTCAATCAGTGCTTCAGCACTGGCGCTCCCGGTGATGTGCGCTTCAGTCACGGTGACATCCGCTTGTTCAACGTCCGGGCGTTGTTCCAGACTCTCTTTAACGCGTTTTACGCAGTGACCACAGGACAGGCCGTCCAGGGTTAGATCGATTGTTTGAGACATAACCAACTCCTTTATTGCAGGATTTACTGACTGTGATAAAGGGTAAACCTTCCATCTGGGGGAAGGTCAAGCCCGGAATCCGCATTTGTATATGGGATCTCAAGCCATTCACCGTGCTGATGAATGTTTCTTGATTTTTATCAAATAATTGTCGCTGTTTTCTTCTGGTTAGCTGACTGTATTTTGACACCTCTAAATATGCTGAATGTATTTCTCTTCAGATGGCCTTTTAAATGTGATGAAGGTCTCTTTATTTAGCTTAAAGTATTAGTAAGCATAATGATTTAATAAATGTAATTAATTTTTGTATAAGTCGATTTAATGGCTTCATTTGTTGACAATTAAAGGCGCGATTTTGTACTCTGAAACTGAACTCAAACCGATTATCTGGCAATTTGACTATTCTGTAACAATTAAGCTGGAGGCTTTATGTCTACAAAGTTATGGGGCGGGCGTTTTGATATGCCAACAAATAAATTAGTTGAATCCTATAATGCAACTATTATGTTGGAGCAACGGTTATGCCCTTTTGATATTAAGGGAAGTATTGCTCATGCCACCATGTTGGGGCGTCAGGGGATTATTACGCAAGATGAAGCAAATGCCATTATTGGCGGATTAACACAGGTAAATAAAGAAATTGAAGCAGGTCAATTCATTTTCGATACTGTCGATGAAGATATTCATATGGCTATTGAAAGAAGAATGACTGAAATCATTGGCCCTGTCGGGGGGAAACTACATACCGGTCGCAGCCGTAATGATCAGACCACCGTAGATTCTAAAATGCATATGCGAGCCACTATTCGCGAAATTCAACAGGACATTGTTAATCTACAAGAAATTATAGTAAATAAAGCAGAAAATAATATTGATGCGATAATGCCGGGCTACACGCATTTACAAACCGGTCAGCCCATTCTTTTATCGCACTGGATTATGGCTTATTATTGGATGTTACGTCGTGACTGGACCCGATTTGAAGACCTGTATCACCGTATGGGAGAGTGTCCTTTAGGCGCGGCAGCTCTCGCAGGAACAACTTTTCCTATTGACCGTGACTTCACTGCCCGTGAGCTTGGTTTTGATAAGCCGACTGAAAACAGTATTGATTCTGTCAGCGATCGTGATCATATGGTTGAATTCACCGCAGCTGCAGCGATGTGCTTTATGCACCTAACTCGTCTTTCAGAGGAACTGGTTTTATTCTCCAGCCAGGATTTTAAATTTATAGAGCTTTCTGATGATTTTTGTACGGGCTCCAGCATTATGCCGCAAAAGAAAAACCCCGATGTAGCTGAAAAAATGCGCGGAAAGGGGGGGCGTATGTACGGAAATCTAATGGCCATGCTGACTATCATGAAAGGAATACCGCTCGCTTATAATACGGATATGAGCGAGGATAAAGAGCAGGTCTATGATTCAATGGATACGTTACAGGCCAGTCTGAAAATTATGGCCCCGATGCTCGATAAAATGGTCATTCTTGCAGAGAATACCCGTGGCGCGGCGGCCAGAGGGTTCTCGAATGCGACTGATATGGCAGATTACCTTGTGCGTAAAGGTATTCCTTTCAGAGAGGCGCACCATGTAGTAGGTAGTGCGGTTAATTACTGTATTAAGCATAAAAAAATGTTAGAAGAACTTTCTATGGATGAGTTCCGCTCATTTGATAATAAAATTGAAAATGACATCTATGAGAATATTTCTTTGGAGGCATGTATTAAAGCCAGAATGTCCTATGGTGGAACCGGACCGGATGCTGTTAGAAAACAGATTGATATAGCCAGAAAATATTTAAAATAATTCTGAATATAATAATCAATATCTCCCGGATGCAATGTCCGGGAGCTTCTTTAAGGTGAAAAAAATGGACGTTTTATTCTTTATACAATTATTTATTGTACTCGCCTGTATTGGAATTGGCGGAAGGTATGGCGGAATGGGACTTGGTGCTGGTGGGGGATTAGGGGTCGCAATACTCGTTTTGGGTTTTGGGCTCAAACCCTCCTCACCATCCATTACGGCAATGTTAATTATTATTTGTGTTATTGGCGCTGTTAGTATATTGCAGGCTGCCGGTGGGTTAGATTATCTGGTCAGAGTAGCTGAAAAGTTACTTCGTAAAAAACCGCAGGCGATTACGTTTTTTGCGCCAATATTAACGTCGGTATTTACGTTATTCTGCGGAACCACTTATGTTGCATTTTCCCTGTATCCTGTTATCGCAGAGGTTGCCGCTGAAGCCAAAGTGCGTCCCGAACGAGCATTATCCGCAACGGTCATCGCGGCCAGCGTCGCGGTTGCTGCCAGCCCAATGAGCGCGGCAACCGCCGGGATGCTGGCTATCCTGCATGAATATGCTGGGATCACACTGGGACAAATATTATCCATCGCCCTCCCTTCATTTTTTATGGCGGCAATCGTCACAAGCTTTTCAGTCTACAAGCGTGGGAAAGAGCTGGAAGACGATCCTGAATTTCAGCGGCGTGTTGCCGCTGGTGAGTATGAGTTCATGCATTCCGAGCAGAAAAAGGAATATGTTGCGTCACCTGGCGCCAAAAAAGGTGTGGCCATCTTTGCAATCGGGGTCGTGCTGGTACTCATTTTGGGATCTTTTACAGAACTACTTCCTTCCTGGGATGGAAAGCGACTTTCAACCCCAATGGTTATTCAGATGATCATGCTAACCGCTGCATTATTCATCATGATTGTCGGCAGGGTTCCCAGCAGTACTCTGAATAGTGGGTCGGTATTTCGTGCCGGTTTGATGGGGGTCGTGGCAATACTCGGTGTGTCCTGGATGACAGCAACTTTTTTTGATGCTTACCAGTCAGAACTGATCAACGTTTTTGGCGGTCTCGTGAATGGGGCGCCAATGCTGTTTGGTATTGTGGTATTCCTGTTCTCCTTGGTCATCATGAGTCCGGCTGCGACGGTAGCGGCAATCATGCCCTTAGGCGTCACGCTGGGTATTCCCGCTCCGTATCTCATCGCTATATTTGCCTGTACCTGCGGTGATTTTATTATCCCTGGGGCGAATCAGATTGGTTGCGTGGCGTTTGACAGAACGGGTACAACCAAAATTGGACGTTTTGTGGTTAACCATAGCTATATTCGTCCTGGTTTCGTCATGGTTATCTCACAGGTAATTTTTGCCTACCTGATTGCGCAGGTTGTTCTTTAGTTGCAGGTGAAGAGAGATACAGTGATTGTGCTTTGACCTAAATGAGCGGCATCCCCTCTGTTTTATGCAGCAGGGGATGTCACAGGATGATATTTCGGCACTATATGATTTTGGCAAAGAGGAAGCAGAAAAGGGTCGACGCCACAACGGTGACCAGACCTGGTAACATATAACTGTGATTTACCACATACTTACCAATACGGGTTGTTCCGGTCCTGTCAAACGCCACGCATCCAATCTGTGCCCCACCTGGAATAATAAACGATCCACACGTGACCGGAAGTAATGCTATCAGCGTTTCAGCCGGGTATCCCATTAATACGCCAGCAGGTAATAACGCCACCGCAGTTGCTGCAGGGCTATAAATCACGGCGGAAAGACCAAACACAATTATGCCGAATAGCACGGGGTTGTGAAAACCATGAAAAGCCGTATTAAATAGTTCGTGCCAGGCTTCAAAGAAAGAGTTCATCATCCATGACAGACCAAATATGGCAACGACACCGACCAGGCCCGCTTTAAAAACGGAACCTGAATCAAGTTTCGAAGGAGAAATTCGACATACCATCATAATAATACACGCCGTTGTTAGCATGATTATTTGCAGCGCGGTTGGGATGCTCATGCGCTCTATGCCGGAACCAGTGTTCCATACTGGTCGTAATTGAGGAATAGATCCCATAACAACAACCAAAATGATGCCGGTAAGAAAAATCAGCAATCCTCTCTTCGCTTCTTTGGTCACGATGTTTGCTGTACGATCTTCAGCTTTTACTGACTCAAATTCACCTTCAGCAACCCGGCGTTGAAATTCTGGATCATTTTCAAGCTCATGGCCTCTTTTAAAGACAAAAAGACAGCCAACCAGGCAGCCAAGAAACGTTCCGGGAACGGTCACTAATAAAATATCTAAAGCAGAAATATGTAACCCGGCAAGGACGGCAATTGTTCCTGTTACGACGGCACTCACCGGGCTGGCAATGAGTCCAAAATTGGCGGCAATAACTGACATCGACATTGCTCGTTCCGGCCGTACTCTGGCATCTGCTGCTATTTCTGCAATCACCGGGTAAACGGAAAAGGCAACATATCCTGTTCCGCATATAGCTGTAAAAAGATAAGCGACTGCTGGCCCCAGAAAAGTGATTGCTCCAGGCCACTTTCTCAGAATTCTTTCAGCCATTGTAACGAAGAGATCCAGACCACCTGCCGCCTGAAGGATAGTGATACAAGTGATAACTGCAAGAATAATAGAAATGACCGTAATAGGGGGAGAGTCAGGAGGGAGGCCAAATCCAAAGGTCAGAATAGCGAGCCCTAATCCGCCAGCGGCGCCTAAGCCAATTCCCCCAAAGCGCCCCCCTATACCAATACATGTAAGAACTATCGCAAACTGAATTACGAATAACACCATAATTAATTCCTTTTTGTTAACAAATATTTTAATATTATTCTAATAATGATGGGTTATAATTTTATCACGATGGTATATAAAGTAACCTAATTTATTATATTATTTATACTTATGAATGCAGTCACACTGTAATCAGAGAACGTTATGGATAAAAAAAACGAACTGTTTGAAAGTATTAAAGATTATCTACTTGATGATGCTAACCGTAAAGCCGACGGACGTATTGAAACAGAAACTGAACTCGCGGCTCGTTTTAATACATCTCGCTATAAAGTCCGTCAGGCGCTCAGCACTCTGGTACAGATGGGGATGCTTGAACGCGCCCCTCGCCGAGGCAGCGTGTTGAAAAATGTGGGACAAAGCAGCATTAACAACCAACTGCTGATGCAGTTCGATCTGTCTGGTTTTGACATTACGGAATTTACAGAGGCCAGGATCCTGATTGAATGTGCGATCATTCCCCTGGCAACCCGGCGAATCTTTCCGGCCATGCTCTCGAAACTCGAAAATGAACTGAGGCTTATAGAAGAAAACGCAGACAATCCGCAAGAAGCTGATCAACACGATCGGGATTTTCATCTGCTCCTGCTGCAGGCAAGCGGCAACCGTGTTCTGCAGGTTTTCTCTGATGTGTTAATTACTTATTTTGAGAAAACAAGAGAGTCGTTACCGGCAAATGATCGCCAATATTTCCTGGATACCGCGACAAAACAAAGGGAAATCCTGTCATACATTAGAAAAGGTGATGCTCAAATGGCTTCAGAACTGATGCGCACCCATCTGCTCGAGAAGAAAATATAAGATATTGATGTTGCTAAAACCGGGGAGCGGGTTTGAGCATTTCTTTATTTATCGCCCCGTTCTCCAGTGGCTTTCCTGCTGCGTGGTGGGTCTGGATCGTTTCGGATCTATAAGAGAGAAGGATGTGCGTTATAATGAGATTCGGCTCTTCAATGATCTGATGGGGGAAATGTGAATATTAGCGATGTAGCGAAAAAAACCGGTTTAACCAGCAAAGCGATACGCTTTTATGAAGAAAAAGGGCTAGTGACGCCGCCGCTGCGTAGCGAAAATGGCTATCGCACATACAACCAACAGCATCTGAATGAACTGACGCTGCTGCGCCAGGCGCGGCAGGTTGGTTTTAACCTGGAAGAGTGCGGCGAGCTGGTAAATCTGTTTAACGATCCGGCGCGTCACAGCGCGGACGTAAAAAAACGCACATTAGAGAAAGTCGCGGACATTGAGCGGCATATCAGCGAGCTGCAGGCCATGCGGTTGCATTTGCTGGCGCTGGCGGAGAGTTGCCCCGGCGATGACAGCGCCGAATGCCCGATCATGGATAATCTTTCTGGCTGCTGTCATCACAAAGCGAAGGCTTAACGGCGTGGGGGATTAAGCATAAACACCACCGTGCCGCGGTACCACGGGGATTTCTCCAGCTGCGCTTCTGCCTGCAAATCCCGGCTGCCGTTTTGCACCAGTCCCAGCTTAAATGGAATACGCAGGCGGCTGAGTGCGGGCAGATACGCCTGGTAATTCGTCACCGTGCGCCGCCCCTGATAGCTCTGCACTACCAGTTCATCAACCGCCAGCGCGTTCAGTGTGGCGACATCGCCTGTTTTTGCCCAATCCAGTAGTCCGGTAACGCCAAGCGCAAACTCGGCCGGTAGCTGTTGGCGTAGCTGCTGTAGAAAACGGGCGTAATCGGTTAGCTGGTGGGTCGCCGCGTCAAAATCAACCTGCAGGCCGACGACGTGGTTGCCAGCGTTCTGCCAGCGTTGCATCAGCCGTATGATACGGGCAGGAATCACCTCCGGTACGTCGAGCGTGGTAAAGCGTACGGTCAGCCAGATTGAGGGAAAAGTCAGTCGACTGACCGGCAGTCCCAAGCGCTGGAAAACCACGTTACCCGACCGAATCAGTACCTCGCCCTGATGCAGATAGACCGTTTGCGCGTTTTTCAGCTCGTCACTGGCCTTCACCCCAGACCATAGCCAGAAGGCCGGATGTTCACGGGCGGCAACAACATCCGCCGCCTGTGCCTGGCCCATCAGTAGCGCGGTTACCAGTAATATTTGAGTTTTTGCGCCCACGGACTTCCCGGATACTGCGTTTTCAGTTGGGTGAACCAGCCCTTACGCTGCACTTTATCCACGTCCTCACCGCCGCATTCGTTAGAGCCTGAAGGCGCATAGCACATGATGGCGCGGTACAGCGCGAAGCTCTTATCTTCGACTTCGGCGGTGGGCGAGGTGATTACCTGCTGATAGTAGCTTTGTCTGTCGAACTGGCCAAACGGCTCCTTACGAGAAATGGCTGCTTCAAGCACGTCGTTGCCAGCGCTGTTTTTCCACAGATCAACATGCGTTTGCGTGGTACGGAAAAATTCGCCTAAACAGTTCAGCGCGTGGGCATCATCCGCTTTTTTACTCAATACCGTTACCGTTTCATTGAGGCTGCGGCAGGTATACCCGGCCTGAGCCGTATCGCCGTTCCAGTCAAAAGTGCTCAGGTTCACGTCATTAAACGCCTCGCCAATGACCGGCGGTGCGATTTCGCTGACAAGCTTTTTATCTTTCAACCAGTCGCCAAAACGATTCTCGGTAAGATCCCGTACCAGCAGCGTATGCAGGGCGATGGTACGTTCTTCGTTATTCGGTCCATGGATGGCCTGCTGACGCAGTTGTTCAAGTGTGGCCTGTGTTTTCAGCACCTGCGAACGAAAACGCAGGTTAGTCACCGCGCTATCCGGAGCGAAAACCGCAGCCACGTCACCGCTATAAACCAGTGTGGCGGCGAGCTTAGCCTGCACATACTGCCGCTGTTCGTTGTCCTGGCTGAGTTTCAGCAACTGCTGCCAGAAATCGCGTGCCGCGGTCCAATTCTTCTGGCCCATCAGCGCTTCGCCGTACAGCACCTGTTCGCTGAAAGCCAGCGTATCGCGCGGTGCAAGTTTATGCGCTGGCGTTACCGCCTGGATAATCGCCGCATAGTTGCCTGTCGCCATCCACAAATTCAGTTGCAGATCGTGCCACAGTGGCATTTTTTGGCTTTGCTCAAACACCGGCTTGCTGGCATCGAGTTGCGCCTGGGTCAGCGTGGGGTTGTTATTGCTATCCAGACGTAACGCGCGTAGCAGTTCGATGTAGCTGACTCGCGGCGCATCGGGGAAGGCTTCCAGCACGGATTGATCGTAGAACGCCATGCCGTAGACATTATCGTATTCGATGACGGTTTCACGCAGCTGCTGTGCGTCAGCCGACTGCTGGAGCGTCTGCTCATACAACCTGGCCAGCTGCGGCCACGCCTGTAAATACCAGTTAATTCGGCGCAACATGCCGCGCGTGGAGTCGGCGTATTGCCCCTGCGGAAAGCGTTGCAGATAAGCTTGCGCCAGCGTTTGAGCCTGAGTGGCGTCCTCGCGGTTAATTTTAGCGATATCAAAATCGCCATATTCGCCCACGCTGTTCTGACTGCTCTTGTTCAGCGCCGTACGCATCAGCATGTATTGCGCGGTCTCCGCCAGCCACGGGCGATCGCTTTTAGCGAGCTGAGTGAAATCCCGTTCGGCGCTGGCATAATCACCCGCATAGAAGCTGGCGGCTGCCGCGAGGTAACTTTTGTACTGTTGAGCTGGCGAATCCGCCGGGAGAGTGGCGAGAGATGACTCAATCTGTTCACTGGTCGCGTCAGAGAACAGCCCCATACGCGCTTGCGCTAAGGCCTGGCGTTGCTCTGCTGTTAACGCGGTATCGGCCAGCAGTGCGGCAAAAAACTGGCTGACGCTGGCGGTATTATTCGAAACATGACGGTTCTCATGCTCGGCGTCGTTGAGGTTGGCTTCATCCGCATTAATGTTCAGCTCGGCCATCTGTCGGGAGAGGGGGCTATCTTCAGCGGATACCGGGGCAGAGGCTGGCTGCGGGGCTGTTTCATCCCACTGCGGGTGATACGCAAAATAGAAATCGCGGGAGCGGGTGATATCTTCAGGCATCGACTGCACGGGCAGATCAAATGCTTTTTCCTGGCTCAGCAGTCGCAGCAGGTTGTCGCGGCTGTCGTTTGCCGGGTTAAAGGTCGGCGTACCTTTCAGCAGGCAGCTGTCGTCGCTCCATTTGCAGTCTTCCATATCGAAGGAGGCGAAAGCCTGAGGCGCGCCAGCCAGCAAAGAATAAAGGGCAACGGCGAGAGACGTCTTCCTGATCATAGTCTGAATTCCTGTCTATTTTAGTGTGGTACCGCTTTGATAATCAGGGTAATTCCCTCAACGGCAATGACTTCAACCTGCGTTCCCGCGCTCAAATCGTCGCGGGCGCTGACGGGCCACGAACTGTCGCCGACGCGCATATGTCCGCGACCATTGACCAGGGCGCTTTCCAGAATAAATCGACGGCCAACCAACTGCTGACCGCGCTGGTTAAGATGGCTGTCGGCTGGTTTCTGCTCTTTCACGCGTTTTGCCAGCCACTTCCACCACAGCCAGGCCGCCAGCAGCGTGAGTACAGCGAACATCGCTCCCTGCCACGCCCAGTCGAGCGGGAGGAGCCAAACCACCAGTCCGGTTATCACCGCTGCCACGCCGCTCCATAGCAAATAACCGTTACCGCCCAGCATCTCGGCGGCGAGCAACAGACCGCCGAGGCTGAGCCAGAAGATGTGCGGATGGACCAGAATCATCGCTATCATGATTTTTTCCGCTCGCTGGCGCTGTCCTTAACCAGTTCGGCGATCCCGGCTATGGAACCCATCAGGCTGCTGGCATCCAGCGGCATCATCACTACTTTGCTGTTATTCGACGAACCGATATGCTGCAAGGCTTCGGTGTATTTCTGCGCCACGAAGTAGTTCACGGCCTGGATATCTCCGGCGGCAATGGCTTCAGAAACCATCTGCGTTGCGCGGGCTTCTGCTTCTGCGGAACGTTCACGCGCTTCAGCCTGTAAAAACGCGGACTGACGTTCACCTTCCGCTATCAGGATTTTCGACTGCTTCTCACCCTCGGCCTTGACGATTTCCGCCTGGCGGATGCCTTCGGCTTCCAGAATGTAGGCGCGCTTGGTACGTTCGGCTTTCATTTGCGCGTTCATGGCGTCAATCAGTTCCGCCGGTGGACGCACGTCACGAATCTCAATACGGGTGATTTTGATGCCCCAGGGATTGGTGGCCTCATCAACAATATGCAGCAGGCGCGTGTTGATGTTGTCACGCTGGGAGAGCATTTCATCAAGCTCCATTGAACCGAGAACGGTACGAATGTTGGTCATGGTCAGGTTGATGATTGCCAGTTCGAGGTTACTGACTTCATATGCCGCTTTCGGCGCGTCGATCACCTGAATAAAACACACAGCATCAATCGAGACGTTGGCGTTATCTTTGGAGATGACTTCCTGAGAAGGGATATCAAGCACTTGTTCCATCATGTTGATCTTACGACCTATACGATCCATGAAAGGCACAACAAGGCTTAACCCAGGTTGCAGAGTTTTGGTGTAACGCCCGAAACGCTCCACCGTCCACTGGTATCCCTGTGGGACGATTTTGACGCCTGCGCCGACGATGACCAGCGCGACAAAAATAAGAATAGGAATAAAAATGAGCATTGATGAAACCTCCTGTTGTGCTGTCCTTTACTGCCTCATTAGTCAAATTATACCCGATGGGCTCCCCTATAATAAATTACAGGAATAGACTGTCTGCACGAAAGAGGTAAAAAAGGATCGATAATGGAAGAAAGCAGCATTTTGCTTCAGTTGAAAAATGTCGCCTGGCAGGCGGGGGCGACGCAGGTTCTCAATAACATCTGTTTTAATCTCCATGCCGGAGAATTTAAGCTGATTACCGGCCAGTCCGGCTGCGGTAAAAGTACGTTACTGAAAATTGTGGCGTCGTTAATTAGTCCGAGTTCCGGTGAAATCCTTTTTGAGGGCAAGGAGATATCAACGCTTAAGCCTGAAGCTTATCGCCAGCAGGTCTCTTATTGCGCGCAAACGCCCGCTTTGTTCGGTGATACCGTCTACGACAACCTCATTTTCCCCTGGCAAATTCGCGATAAACGCCCGGAACCGGAGGTATTTCTGGAAGATCTGGCCCGTTTTGAGCTGCCCGAGAGCATCCTCAAAAAAGGGATCAATGAACTGTCTGGCGGCGAAAAGCAGCGCGTCTCGTTAATTCGTAATTTACAGTTTCTGCCAAAAATCCTGCTGCTTGATGAAATCACCAGCGCGCTGGATGAGTCCAACAAACGTAACGTGAATGAATTAATTCACCACTATGTTCGCGATAAGAATATTGCCGTGCTGTGGGTGACGCACGACAAAGATGAGATTAATCATGCGGATAATGTCATAACGCTTCAACCGCACGCCGGAGAAATGCAGGAAGTCAGCAATGAATGAGCATAATATTACCAATGAATCACTGGCGTTAGCGATGATGCTGGTGGTGGTCGCCATACTGATCAGTAACAAAGAAAAACTGGCGCTGGAAAAAGATATTCTCTGGAGCGTTTGCCGGGCGGTGGTTCAGCTTATTATCGTCGGCTATGTACTGAAATATATTTTCGGCGTCAATCACAGCATTCTGACCTTATTGATGGTGCTGTTTATCTGTTTTAACGCCGCCTATAACGCGCAGAAACGCAGTAAATATATTGATAACGCTTTTCTCTCGTCGTTTATTGCCATTACGCTTGGGGCGGGGTTGACGCTGTCGGTACTGGTGTTGTCCGGCTCTATTGAGTTCACGCCGATGCAGGTGATCCCGATTTCCGGGATGATTGCAGGTAATGCAATGGTGGCGGTGGGGTTGTGTTACAACAATCTGGGGCAGCGGTTTAACAGTGAACAGCAGCAAATCCAGGAAAAGCTCAGCCTCGGTGCGACGCCGAAGGTTGCCTCCGCGCCGCTGATTCGCGACAGCATTCGCGCCTCGCTGATCCCGACGATCGATTCAGCGAAGACCGTGGGGTTGGTGAGTTTACCGGGGATGATGTCCGGATTGATCTTTGCAGGTATTGATCCGGTAAAAGCGATTAAGTATCAGATTATGGTGACGTTTATGCTGCTTTCGACCGCCAGCCTGTCAACCATTATTGCCTGCTACCTGACCTATCGGAAGTTCTATAATTCACGCCACCAATTAGTCGTAACGCATTTGAAGAAGACGTGATGTGATGCCGGAGGGAGCGGTATTTGTTGAATTTCCAGGCCCGATAAGCGCAAGCACCATCGGGCCAAATCAAACGGATTAGTACAGCAGCGCGTACAGCTGGCGGCGGTATTTCGAAGCCAGCGCATCGCCGGTTCCCAGTGCGGCAAGGATCTCCTGGAAGGTCTTACGCGCCTGACCGTCGGCAGCCGTAAGATCTTTCTTCAGGTGGCTGAACAGCAATTCCAGCGATTCTTCGTTACGTCCAACCTGATGGAGTTGGATGGCTAATTGCGTGGCCAGCGCAGCATCCTGCGGGTTGCTGGCAACCTGTTGCTGCAACTGTTGGATTTCCGGCGTATCCGCCGCCTGCTTCAGCAGTTCAATCTGTGCCACCAGCCCCTGATAACGGGTATCCTGATCCTGCAATGGAATTGTTTTCAGCACAGCTTCGGCATCGTCAGAACGATTGAGGGCGATTTGCGTTTCCGCCAGCAGCAGGCCGATTTCGCTACTCTGGTTGGAGAGTTGCCAGGCTTCTTTCAGCAGCGGCAACGCATCCGCGTGATTACCGGCTTCGATAAACTCGATAGCCTGGCGTGCTTTCAGCTCTTCTTCGCTCGGCAGCACTTTCTCCAGCAGCGCACGAATAACCTCTTCCGGCTGCGGACCCTGGAAACCATCTACCGGCTGACCGTTCTGGAACAGATAAACCGTAGGGATCGCGCGCAGACCAAACTGGGAGGCGATCATCTGTTCGGCGTCGCAGTCGAGTTTAGCGAGAATAAACTGACCATTATACTGGGCGGCAAGGCTCTCCAGCACCGGCGTTAATTGCAGACAATGCTGGCTGCGCTCAGACCAAAAATAGAACAGGACCGGCGTGGTCATCGACTGTTCAAGGGTCTGCTGCAGGTTCGATTCATTAATATTAACAATATTCTGTGTGGACATGGAGTTACTCTCTTTTGTCGATTTCTTGTTACATGGGGGCTGACGCGCGAGCTTCAACTCAACCCTGTAAAATTTTGTCCATTATGCGGCCTGGCAGCAGGCGTTTAAGCAGCATAACTGCCCAGGTCACCAGCGTAACCGGATAACGTAGCTTCGGTTTGTCGCTCTCAAATGCGTGACGCACTTTGGCGACAACCGCTTGTGGTTCCAGCGTAAATCGCGCGGCAATGCCGGGGTTTTCGACGGGGGCATCGCTCTGCGTCTGGTTAACGTTTTCGGTAAAGCGGGTGCGGATGGGGCCAGGTTCAATCAGGCTGACCTTAATCCCACTGTGACGCAGCTCCATACGCAGCGCGTCGGACCAGGCTTCCAGCGCATATTTACTGGCGGCATAGGCACCACGTCCCGGCGTTGAGATCAATCCCATTACCGAGGAGGTCATCACGATGCGCCCTTCGCCGTGAGGTTGCATGGCGGGCAACAGGCGCATGGTAAGCTGATGTGCGCCAAAGAAGTTGGCGGAAAACTGCTGCTCCATCTGCTCACGGCTAATCGTGGGCAGTGGGCCGTAGACGCCGTATCCGGCGTTGTTAAAGATCCCATATAAACGATTATCGGTCAGGGCGATCACCTCATCGGCGGCGCGAGCCACGCTTTCGGGTGAATCCAGATCCAGCAATACGCCGGTGAATCCCATGCTGTTCATACGCGCGACATCGTCAGGTTTGCGGCAGCCAGCCAGAATTTGAAAACCCTGGCGCTTTAGCTCAAGTGCGCTTTCCAGGCCGATTCCGCTGGAACATCCTGTTATTAAGACCGATTTTTGCATAACTTTACCTGTCGGGATCTCCGTTGAATTACGAGTCGTGATTTACTAGAGGAGTGAGATGTTGCGCCATCCAGTCGGCAATAAACGGCTGGGCGTCACGATTAGGATGAATACCATCATCCTGCATCCACTGGGGTTTCAGATAAACCTCTTCCATAAAAAAGGGCAGCAGAGGGATATCAAACTCTTTGGCGAGCTTTGGATAAATCGCGCTAAAGGTTTCATTATAACGGCGACCGTAGTTTGCCGGCAGACGAATTTGCATTAATAGCGGTTCGGCATTTGCCGCTTTCACGTCCTGCAAAATCGTGCGCAGGGTTTGTTCGGTTTGCGCAGGCGCAAAGCCGCGCAGGCCATCGTTGCCGCCAAGTTCGACCAGTACCCAACGCGGCTGGTGCTGCTTGAGTAATGCAGGCAGACGGGCCAGGCCCTGCTGCGAGGTGTCGCCGCTGATGCTGGCATTCACCACTGGCGTTTTGGTTTGCCATTTATCATTAAGTAGCGCAGGCCACGCGGCGCTGGCGGACATACGGTATCCGGCGCTCAGGCTGTCACCCAGAATTAATAACGTGTCCGCAGCGGCGGCGCGGAAAGTTAACAGGACCAGGAACAGGAAAGGCCAATGCCAGCGGAAAACATTGTTGAAGTTCATCATCTTAAGAAATCCGTCGGTCAGGGTGATCATGAGCTATCCATCCTTACCGGAGTTGAACTGGTTGTCAAACGCGCCGAGACCATTGCGCTGATTGGCGAGTCGGGTTCGGGGAAATCCACGTTGCTGGCGATCCTCGCCGGACTGGACGATGGTTCCAGCGGTGAAGTGAGTCTGGTGGGGCAGGCGCTACACACCATGGATGAAGAAGCCCGGGCGCAGCTGCGGGCAAAACATGTGGGATTCGTTTTCCAGTCATTCATGCTAATCCCGACCCTGAACGCGCTGGAAAACGTCGAACTGCCCGCGCTGTTGCGTGGTGAAAACAGCGGAAAAAGTCGCGACGGGGCCAAAACGCTGCTCGAGCAACTTGGGCTGGGAAAACGTCTGGATCATCTTCCGGCCCAGCTTTCCGGCGGGGAACAGCAGCGCGTGGCGCTGGCGCGGGCATTTAACGGGCGTCCGGATGTGCTGTTTGCCGATGAGCCGACAGGCAACCTCGATCGCCAGACCGGAGACAAAATAGCCGACCTGTTGTTTTCTCTGAACCGGGAACACGGCACCACCCTGATTCTGGTGACGCATGACCCGCAGTTGGCGGCGCGTTGCGACAGGCGCTTACGTCTGGTGAATGGACAGTTGCAGGAGGAGGCATGATTGCACGCTGGTTCTGGCGCGAATGGCGCTCGCCTTCACTACTGATTGTCTGGCTGGCGCTGAGCCTGGCGGTGGCCTGCGTTCTGGCGCTGGGGAATATCAGCGACCGTATGGAAAAAGGGTTGAGCCAGCAAAGCCGCGAGTTTATGGCGGGCGATCGGTCGTTGCAAAGTTCGCGTACCGTGCCGAAAGCATGGATTGACGAGGCGCGGCAGCGGGGTTTGAAAGTCGGCGAGCAACTGACTTTTGCGACCATGACTTTTGCCCGTGATACACCGCAGCTGGCGAATGTCAAAGCGGTGGATGACGTGTATCCGATGTACGGCACGTTACAAACTAATCCACCGGGGTTGAAACCACAGCCGGGCATGGTGTTGCTGGCCCCGCGCCTGATGGCGCTGCTCAATCTAAAAATCGGTGATTCTATTGACGTCGGTGATGCCACGCTGCACATCGCCGGAGAGGTGGTGCAGGAGCCGGACTCCGGTTTTAATCCATTCCAGATAGCACCGCGCCTGATGATGAGCATGGCGGATGTCGAAAAAACGGCGGCGGTCCAGCCGGGAAGCCGCGTGACCTGGCGCTATAAATTTGGCGGAACGCCGCAGCAACTGGACGCGTACGAAAAATGGCTGTTGCCGCAGCTAAAGCCTGAACAGCGCTGGTACGGGCTGGAGCAGGATGAAGGCGCGCTGGGGAAATCTCTGGAGCGTTCGCAACAGTTCCTGCTGCTGTCGGCGCTGTTAACGCTGCTGCTGGCGGTCGCTGCGGTTGCTGTGGCGATGAGCCATTATTGCCGCAGCCGTTACGATCTGGTGGCTATACTGAAAACCCTCGGCGCGGGCAGAGCGCAACTGCGTAGGTTGATTGTTGGTCAATGGCTGATGGTGCTGGCGCTGTCTGGTATTACCGGTGGGCTTTTTGGGCTGTTGTTTGAGCACGCACTGGTGGTGTTACTCAAGCCGGTCCTGCCCGGCGAGCTGCCGCCCGCCAGCCCCTGGCCGTGGCTGTGGGCCTTAGGCACTATGACGGTAATTTCGCTGTTGGTCGGGTTGCGTCCTTATCGGCTACTGCTGGCGACGCAGCCGCTACGTGTGTTACGCCGTGACGTGGTGGCAAACGTCTGGCCGCTGAAGTTTTATTTGCCGGTAGTATTGGTCGTTGTGGTCGTCCTCCTCGCTGGACTGATGGGGGGAAGCCTGCTGTTATGGGCCGTGCTGGCCGGGGCGGTGGTACTGGCGCTGGTGTGCGGCGTGCTTGGCTGGATGCTGCTCAACGTGCTGCGTGGTCTGACGCTCACCTCGCTGCCGTTACGTTTGGCGGTCAGTCGACTGTTGCGCCAGCCGTGGTCAACGCTCAGCCAGCTGTCGGCATTTTCACTTTCCTTTATGCTGCTGGCGTTGCTGCTGGTGCTGCGTGGCGATCTGCTCGACCGTTGGCAGCAGCAAATGCCGCCAGAAAGTCCCAATTATTTCTTGATCAACATTGCCAGTGAGCAGGTTGTACCGCTGAAGTCATTCTTGTCGGAACATCAGGTGATCCCGGAATCGTTCTATCCGATTGTACGGGCGCGTCTGACAGCCATTAACGATAAGCCGACCGAAGGCAATCAGGATGAGGCGCTTAACCGTGAGCTTAATCTGACCTGGCAGGATACCCGACCAGATCATAACCCGATAACTGCCGGAAGCTGGCCGCCAAAAGCGGGTGAAGTATCGATGGAAGAAGGGTTGGCGAAGCGGTTAAACGTGAAGCTCGGCGATCGGGTGACCTTTATGGGCGATACTCAGGATTTCAGCGCCACGGTCAGCAGCCTGCGTAAAGTGGACTGGGAAAGCCTGCGGCCTAACTTCTTCTTTATTTTCCCTTCCGGGGCGCTGGACGATCAGCCCCAGAGCTGGTTAACCAGCTTTCGTTGGGAGAACGGCAACGGCATGTTGACGCAGCTTAACCGCGAATTCCCGACCATCAGCCTGCTGGATATAGGCGCCATCCTCAAACAGGTGGGCCAGGTGCTGGAGCAGGTAAGTAGGGCGCTGGAGGTGATGGTGGTGCTGGTTACCGCCTGCGGCATGTTGTTGCTGTTGGCGCAGGTTCAGGTGGGGATGCGTCAACGTCATCAGGAACTGGTGGTCTGGCGCACGCTGGGAGCAGGCAAGAAATTGCTGCGTACTACGCTGTGGTGCGAGTTCGCCATGCTCGGGATGGTCGCCGGGCTGGTGGCGGCCATCGGTGCGGAAACCGCGCTGGCGGTATTGCAAACCCGCGTATTTGATTTCCCGTGGGAGCCAGACTGGCGGCTGTGGGTTGTGTTGCCGCTTTGTGGGGCATTGCTCCTCTCTCTATGCGGCGGATGGCTCGGTTCACGTCTGCTAAAAGGTAAAGCGCTGTTCCGTCAGTTCAGTAGTTAATTCCTGTCAGTGATGATTACGCACCGGTTTTTAAATCGGTGCGTTTTTTTATCTATGTAGCACAAATTGATAACTCCTTGATATTTAACAGCACAGAACAATAAAAACCCGACAACACGAGTGTATTAATAAACGTTAATATTTGTATGCTGAATAATTGGCAGGCTATCTATCAAGGTACAAATAATGACTATAAAAAAAACGGCGCTGGCGGTATCGATCGGCGCAGCAGTGGCATTAACGACTTTCGCTTCCCAGGCGGAAATCACGGTCCTGAAACAAGATCCGCAGGCGGGCGATCCGCTCAGCCGTCTTAACTTCACCGTCGGCGGTAGTATTCGTCCGCAGTTCCAGAATATGGCCGGTGACGATGGTAAGAATGGCTACAAACGTAATGGTTTCGACGGCGGGACCCGTTTCCGCTTCGCCGCAGACTACTATCTGTTTGATGACATCAGTTGGGTGAGCTACTACGAGCTGGGCGTTAACTTCCCGGCCATGTTCAACTGGGATAATCACTACGCTGACGGCGCCAACGACACCACGCGTCGTATGCTGTACACCGGTCTGAAGAGCGCGACCTGGGGTACGCTGACCTTCGGTCAACAGAACAGCATTTACTATGACGTGGTCGGGGCGAAAACGGATATCTGGGACTACGATATGATCGGTCAGGCGCCAGGTAACGGTATCAATGGCGACTATGACGGTTCCTATCGTACACGTAAATCGCTGAAGTATAAGAAAACGGTGGGTGATGTTGATCTCTATGCATCTTATTTGTTCAGCGATGATTACAACCCGAACAACGGCCTGCGCTACAAGCGTAAAGGCGGCGGCTCGTTGGGTGTGGATTATCACATCACCGATGACCTGACCTGGGGCACCGCGTGGAACTATACCCGTGCGGAAATGCGCGGCGACGGCAACAAAACCTACGATCAAAACATCGTCGGTACCGCACTGAGCTGGAAACCGGATAACTGGACCTTCTCAATGGGCGGCGGCTGGTATCAAAACTTCATGACCACCAAAAAAGTTTCGGTTAATGACTACTTTGCCGGTGATGCGTGGGGTCTGGAATACTTCGCAGGTTACACCTTCCCGGTTGGTCAGTATGCGCTGAAATCTGTTCAGCCTTACTTTATGGGAGATCGCATCGAGTACGTGAATGGTCGTAACTATCTGCGTACCGACAACGGTGTGGGTATCAGCTTCCAGCTGGATTACGGTTTCCGTGTGGATTACGAACACGTCTTTACCTCCAGCACCGACAACCTGGGCGATATGAACCTGGTGCGTCTGCGTTACGACTTCTAAGTCAATTTCCCTTCCAAAGCCGGGTAACCAGGGCGTTATCCGGTTTTTTTACTCTCCCTTGCCGAAAAACGCATAAGCACCTTCCTTGCACATTCAACGACATACTTCGCAACATCATGAAATAATTTCAAGGACAGCGGGTTGTGATCTGTGTCATGTTAGAAATCTGCCTGTTATCAGGCCAACGAGAACAACGCCGCATGAACGGCGTGAGACATGACACCACAACGTTAAAATGGAGAAAATATGGGATTGCGTCAGAGTTTACGCGTTGCGACCGGGGCGCTGTTACTGGCCTGCGGTTTACAATTTGCTCATGCGAACAGTGACCCGCATACCATCGTGTTTGGCGTCGCGCCTGGGCCGTACGGCGATATGGTGAAACAGGCCATTGCCCCTACGCTGAAAGAGAAAGGTTACAAGGTGGTGGTGCGCGAATTCAGCGACTACGTGCAGCCGAATATGGCGCTTTCCAACGGCAGCATTGATGCCAACCTGTTCCAGCACTCGCTCTATTTTGACAAATTCACCGCCGATAAAGGGCTAAAGCTGAGCAAGCTGATTGTGGTCCCGACGGCCGGGATGGGGTTTTACTCGCACAAAATCAAAAGCCTGGATGAGTTGAAAAAAGGGGATGTGATCACGCTGTCCAACGATCCGACCAACCTGGCCCGCGGTCTGCGTTTCCTGCAATCCATTGGCCTTATCACCATCAAAGACAATATCGATCCTACGAAAGCCTCCGAGCGCGATATCGCCAGCAACCCGAAAGGGCTGGTGTTTAAACCCCTGGAAGCGGCACAACTACCGCGCACTTTGGACGGTGTGACCGGCGCGCTGGTCAACGGTAACTTTGCCGTGGCGGCAAAACTGGATCTTTCCAGCGCCATCAAGCAAGAGCATCTGGACGAAAATCTGAAAAATATCATTGCGGTACGCAGTGAAGATGCGGATAAACCGTTCGCGAAAGATATTGTTGAAGCGGTGAAGTCGCCGGCGTATCGCGCGGTGATCGACGATCCGCAAAACATCTACAGCGCCTTCCAGAAACCGGAATGGATGTCGGCAGCCCAATAATCGCTGCATGCAAGGGTTAACAGGGGCAGCGGCGACTGCCCTTTTCGCATTTCTGAGGTGGATATGATTGAGATAGAAAAGGTTTGCGTGGATTTTACCGCAGGCCGTGGACCCTCAACCCGGGCGGTTGATGATGTCAGCTTGCACATTGGCGCGGGCGAGATATTTGGTATTGTCGGAACCAGCGGCGCGGGGAAAAGTACGCTACTGCGCACCTTGAACGCCTTAACCCGTCCGAGCCAGGGAAGCGTGAAGGTGAACGGCGTAGAAATTTCTGCGCTGGAAGGCACTCAGTTACGTAAAGCGCGCCAGCGTATTGGCATGATTTTCCAGCACTTTAATCTGATGCATACCCGCACTGTGGCGCAAAACGTCGCCTTTAGTCTGAAAGCTGCCGGATGGGAACGCAGCAAGATTGCTCCACGCGTCACGGAGATTCTGGCGCTGGTCGGACTGTCTGATAAGGCGAACCGTTTTCCGGTTCAGCTCAGCGGTGGTCAGAAGCAGCGCGTGGGCATTGCCCGTGCGATTGCCAATCATCCGGATGTGTTGCTGTGTGATGAACCCACTTCCGCGTTAGATCTCGAAACCTCGGCCACGATTCTGGCGTTGCTTAAGCAGATCAATCAACAGTTGGGGATCACGATCGTGCTGATCACTCACGAGATGAACGTGATCAAATCGATTTGCGATCGCGTGGCGGTGATGTCAGGCGGCAAGGTGGTGGAGTCCGGTGAGGTGTTTGACGTTTTTGCTCACCCGCAGCACGCCTTTACTCAACAACTGGTGTCGCATACCCTCAATCTGACGCTACCTGAACGTCTGCGCCAGCATCTGCCCGGCCAGTTGCTGAAAATTCTTTTTATCGGCGATTCGGCGGAACAGCCTGTGCTGTCAGAAGTTGCGGTTAAGTTTGGCGTGGCGGTGAACATTCTGCACGGCAAAATTGAATATATCGGCGAACGCGCGCTGGGGATTCTGGTGGTGCAACTGACCGCGCCGCATAACCCTTCTGCGGTGGATATCGCCGTGGAACATATTCGTCAACGTACTGATCAAGTGGAGGTGATTCGTGGATGATTTATTGCCTGATTTGACGCTGGCGTTTAATGAAACCTTCCAGATGTTGAGCATCTCAACTGTGCTGGCGATTATTGGCGGTTTGCCGCTCGGTTTTCTTATTTTCGTCACCGACCGGCATTTATTCTGGCAGAACCGTTTTGTGTATCTGCTCAGCTCCGTGCTGGTGAATATTATCCGCTCGGTACCGTTTGTGATCCTGCTGGTGCTGCTGCTACCGCTCACCCAGTTTTTGCTCGGGAACACCATCGGGCCGATTGCGGCATCGGTCCCGCTCTCGGTGGCGGCGATCGCTTTTTATGCCCGGCTGGTGGATAGCGCGCTACGTGAAGTGGATAAAGGCATTATTGAGGCGGCGGAAGCTTTTGGCGCCAGCCCGATGCGCATCATTTGCACCGTTCTGTTACCTGAGGCGAGCGCGGGACTGCTGCGTGGGCTGACGATCACGCTGGTGAGCCTGATCGGTTACTCCGCGATGGCCGGGATTGTCGGCGGCGGCGGGGTAGGTGACCTGGCGATTCGCTTTGGTTATTACCGCTATGAAACCCAGGTCATGATCGTCACCGTTGTCGCGCTGATTATTCTGGTGCAGGTCGTCCAGGTGCTGGGCGACTGGCTGGCAAAACGCGCGGATAAGCGCGACAGACATTGATCACTACGCGTTAAGCCATCCGGCAACGTCGTGCCATGTGCCGCGAAAGACGATTTTCGCGGCTTTCTTTTCCAGTTGATAGCGATACATCGGATCATAATACTCGTTGAGTAACGGCACCAGCCAGCCCATGTGAGCGTCGGTACTGCCCGTCGACTGCTGTTCGCGCAGAGCCACGTCAAGCAGGGCGGTCAGCTCGGCAAAACGCTGTAATCCCAGACGACGGCGAATAGCGAACAGGCCGTGGTGCAGATACTCACTGTATTCCTCCCAGCCCTGGCTCTCACCATAAGCCTGGGTAAAATCGTGGTGCATGCGCACGAAATACTCCTCGCGCAGGCGCTCCAGACGAAGCTCAAAAGGATCGTCCACCACTGCAATGGATGCCTCGGTCATGCGCTCGCGCAGGCATTCGGGCAGATGGTTAGCACCGATCATCCGGCCTTCATCTTCCAGCACCCACTGGCGCAAATCCTGTCGGCTGTCCGTTTTGAGCATTTCGACCGCCAGCAGGTTTTCAAAACTCGCCTGGCTTAGCTGCGGTTCCACGGTACGTCCAAACGAGGAACCACGATGGTGCGCCAGTCCTTCGAGATCCACGCCGTTCGGCTGCTGTTGTACCAGTTGCGTTTTACCGTTCCCGGTACAGCCGCCAATTAAGACGATCGGTTTTTGCACCAATTCTTCCGTTATCCGTATGACCGCCTGGCGCAGAGCCTTATAACCGCCCTGTATCAGCGGATAGTCAACGCCGGACTCGTGCAGCCATTGCTGCACAATATGTGAACGCTGACCGCCTCGCGCGCAGCATAAATATCCTTTTGGGTGTTGACGACAGGCATCCTGCCAGGCGTTCATGCGCTGTTGGCGGGTTTCACCCGAGACCAGTTGATGGCCCAATTCGAGCGCAGCCTCAGGCCCCTGACGTTTATAGCAGGTACCGACTGCGGCGCGTTCGTCATCGTTCATTAAGGGGAGATTGACCGCGCCCGGCATCGCGCCTTGTTGAAATTCGACGGGGGCGCGTACATCGATAATAGGCGTACCGGCGAGCAGAATCGCGCGATAGTTCTGTGCTGTTTGTGTGTCTTGCATAGTAAAAAACGAAACCTCAAATCATCTTGCGTATCATTTTACGCGCCAAAGAGCAGGATGACTTGATTTTCAATCGCGTGCATTGTTGAAAATTGCTAAAAATCCGGCGATTTCTGGTTTTCGTTGCGTAAATAACGTCACAATATCTTCCACAGCCTTACCTGCGCCAAACTTATGCCAGGCGAGACTTAAGGGCGAAGGGGGGCGCATGGTAGGAATAATGCTACTGACCAGTTGCCCATTATCAAGCAATGGCTGGCACAGCGGTTGCGGAACAAAGCCGATACCCACCCCAGCAAGATGCGCCGCAATCTTGGTTTCCATGTCCGGGACAATAATCTCTTTTTGACCGGGAAGCCGCCACGCGACCCGTTTGGTCAGGGTGCGCGCACTGTCTTCAATGTTGATCGCCGGAAAACGGCGCAACTGCGCTTCCGTTAATGGACCACTGACGCCTGCCAATGGATGATTCGCCGACATAACAAACCGCCACTGAACAGACCCCAAAGGATCGAGGGTAAAGGTGTTGGCCATTGGTTCAGTACCCGTGACGCCGATGGCCAAAGAGAATCCTTCATATAGCAGTGAATCCCAGACGCCCATATAGATTTGCCGGGAAAAGTGAAACTGAGTAAAGGGATAGCGGGCGTTAAGCCAGGATAACAGGCGAGCGACGGCTTGCGGGCTATACAGCAGGTTGTTGACCACGATATTCACCTGCCGCTCTACGCCGTCATTCACTTGCTGTAATTCGCTGGGCATGCTGTCCAGCCAGGCGAGCCAGTCTTTTGCCTGAGAAAGAAGATGCGAGCCCGCGGCGGTTAACGTAACGCTGCGGGTGGTGCGAAAGAACAGAGCAACCCCGGTATTTTCTTCCAGAAGCTTAATGCGATAGCTGATGGTGGCCGTGGTTTTACACAAGCGATCCGCCGCCCTGGAGAAGCTCCCTGTTTCGGCTACGCCAATAAAAGTACGCAGTGTTTCTGGATCAAACATCGTCAGCTACTCCCTGAATGCTCTTCCGCAAGCCTGATTTCTTGTTCTCTGATTTATAAGTATTTTTACATAATGGCCTTGTTTAAATTGTGGTCTAAATCGAATTTTGGAAAAATATTCCAACTTTTGTGTTGATGTTAAATCCCGAAGGTTTTAGATTGCATGATATTGAAGCCGCTAAGAGTTCTGGCTGCGGTTCAGAGGAATTCAGTTACAAGGAAAAGATGATGAAACTTGAGGTATTACCATTAAATCAGCACACGTTCAGCGCCTATGGCGATGTCATAGAAACCCATAAACGTGATTTTTTTCATATCAATGATGGGTTGGTTGAACGTTATCACGATCTGGCTAATGTGGAGATCCTTGAGCAGGACCGGACGCTCATCAGCATTAACCGCGCGCAACCGGCAACGATGCCTATTATTGTGCATGAACTGGAGCGCCACCCGCTGGGCACCCAGGCATTTATGCCCATGAAGGGCGAAGCGTTTGTGGTGATTGTCGCGCTTGGTGAGGACAAACCCGATCTTTCCACCTTAAAAGCCTTTATCACCAATGGTCAACAGGGGGTGAATTACCATCGAAACGTCTGGCATCACCCGCTGTTTGCCTGGCAAACCGTGACCGATTTTCTGACGGTCGATCGTGGTGGTAGCGATAATTGCGATGTTGAACGTATCCCGGCACATGAACTCTGTTTTGCGTGACGCTATTGGCCTTCTTGCTTAATATGAGCATATTGTTCATTGTTTATGCTCATATTTTGGGCCGGAGTAAATGTAGTGGAGACGGAAGTAAGACGGCGCGGCAGGCCTGGACAGACGGAGCCGGTTGCGCAGAAAGGCGCTCAGGCGCTCGAAAGAGGCATTGCGATTTTGCAGTATCTCGAAAGAAGTGGGGGGAGTTCGTCAGTCAGCGATATTTCCGGCAGTCTGGATTTACCGCTCTCCACGACTTTTCGCCTGCTAAAGGTTTTACAGGGTGCTGATTTTGTCTATCAGGACAGTCAGTTAGGTTGGTGGCACATCGGTTTAGGCGTCTTCAATGTGGGCTCCGCGTATATTCATAATCGCGACGTCCTGTCGGTAGCCGGACCGTTTATGCACCGATTAATGCTGCTGTCAGGCGAAACGGTGAATGTCGCGATTCGTAATGGCACTGAAGCGGTGCTGATTGGCCAGAAGGAGTGCAAATCGATGGTCAGGATGTGTGCACCTTTGGGCAGCCGTATGCCGTTGCATGCTTCCGGCGCGGGGAAAGCACTGCTTTATCCGCTGATGGAAGAAGAGTTAATGGACATTGTCGTGAAAACGGGTTTGCAGCAGTTTACGCCGAATACGTTGGTGGATTTTCCTACTCTGCTGCGTAATCTGGAACAGGCGCGCGAGAATGGCTATATCGTTGATCACGAAGAACATGTTGTTGGATTGAATTGCATCGCTTCGGCTATCTATGACGATGCAGGCAGTGTAGTGGCTGCCATCTCTATTTCGGGGCCCGCATCCAGACTGACGGAAGATCGTTTTATTAGTCAGGGGGAGCTGGTACGGGATACAGCACGAGATATCAGTACGGCGCTTGGGTTAAAAGCACCCGTAGCTTAAGTCGCAACCCGCTCAGAGGAGCGGGACTTTTTTGGATTTTTTCAAAGTTGGAAAAATTTTCCAATAAATAGAGGTAGAAAGAAAATGGCAAAAATGAGAGCCGTTGACGCGGCAATGTATGTGCTGGAAAAAGAAGGTATCACCACCGCATTTGGCGTGCCTGGAGCGGCAATCAACCCGTTCTATTCCGCAATGCGTAATCACGGCGGCATCCGTCACATTCTGGCTCGCCACGTTGAAGGCGCCTCCCATATGGCGGAAGGTTATACGCGTGCCACAGCAGGCAACATTGGCGTCTGCCTTGGCACTTCTGGCCCGGCAGGAACTGACATGATCACTGCACTGTATTCCGCCTCTGCCGACTCTATTCCTATTTTATGTATCACTGGTCAGGCGCCTCGTGCCCGCCTGCATAAGGAAGATTTTCAGGCTGTCGATATTGAATCTATCGCTAAACCAGTCAGCAAAATGGCGGTAACGGTACGTGAAGCGGCACTGCTGCCTCGGGTTTTACAGCAGGCATTCCATGTCATGCGCTCAGGTCGCCCTGGCCCGGTGCTGATCGATTTGCCTTTTGATGTCCAGGTTGAAGAAATCGAATTCGATCCCGACATGTATGAGCCTTTGCCGGTGTACAAACCAGCCGCCAGCCGCAAGCAAATTGAGAGAGCGCTGGAAATGCTGATCCAGGCGGAACGTCCGGTCATCGTCGCAGGGGGCGGGGTGATTAATGCTGATGCTTCCGCACTGCTGCAACGTTTTGCGGAGCTGACCCATGTACCGGTTATCCCCACGTTGATGGGCTGGGGATGTATCCCTGACGATCATGAGTTAATGGCCGGCATGGTAGGGCTACAAACCGCACACCGCTACGGAAATGCCACGCTGCTTGCTTCTGATATGGTGTTCGGTATTGGTAACCGTTTTGCTAACCGTCACACTGGCTCCGTCTCGAAGTACACTGAAGGGCGAAAAATCATTCATATCGACATTGAACCGACGCAAATTGGCCGTGTTCTGTGCCCGGATTTAGGTATTGTTTCTGATGCCAAAGCCGCGCTGACCTTGTTGATTGACGTCGCTCAGGAAATGCAGAAAGCCGGACGTTTACCTTGCCGGAATACCTGGGTTGCTGAATGCCAACAGCGTAAGCGGACGTTACTGCGTAAAACCCACTTCGACAATGTCCCGGTGAAACCGCAGCGTGTCTACGAAGAGATGAATAAAGCCTTTGGTCGCGACGTTTGCTACGTCACCACCATCGGATTATCACAAATTGCCGCTGCGCAAATGCTGCATGTGTTCAAAGAGCGTCACTGGATCAACTGCGGTCAGGCTGGCCCTCTCGGCTGGACGCTGCCTGCTGCATTAGGGGTTTGTGTTGCCGATCCAACACGCAACGTCGTCGGGATTTCGGGGGATTTTGACTTCCAGTTCCTGATTGAAGAACTGGCGGTGGGCGCGCAATTCAACATTCCTTACATCCATGTGCTGGTCAACAACGCCTATCTGGGCCTGATTCGTCAATCGCAGCGTGCTTTTGATATGGATTACTGCGTCCAACTGGCGTTTGAAAATATCAACTCCAGCGAAGTAAACGGCTATGGCGTCGATCACGTCAAAGTGGCAGAAGGATTAGGTTGTAAGGCCATTCGCGTCTTCAAACCTGAAGATCTCGCTCCGGCGTTTGAACAAGCCAAAGTCCTGATGGCGCAGTATCGCGTTCCGGTTGTTGTCGAAGTGATCCTTGAGCGAGTGACCAATATCTCGATGGGTAGCGAACTGGATAACGTGACCGAGTTTGAAGAGGTTGCAGACGGTGCAGTTGATGCGCCAACCGAAACCTGTTTTATGAAATATGAATAGAGGAGGTGACAGATGTTACGGTTCTCAGCCAATCTTTCCATGCTGTTTCTGGAATACAGTTTTCTTGAGCGTTTCGACAAAGCGGCGCAAGCGGGGTTTCGTGGCGTAGAGTTTATGTTTCCCTACGATTACGACATTGACGTATTAAAAGAAAAACTGCAGACCAATAAGCTGGAGCATACGTTGCATAATCTCCCCGCCGGAGATTGGGCGGCGGGTGAACGTGGTATCGCCTGTATTCCGGGTCGCGAAGAAGAATTTCGTGATGGTGTAGCGGCGGCTATTCGCTATGCAAAGGGGCTAGGTAATAGAAAAATCAATTGCCTGGTAGGTAAAACACCGGCGGGTTTTTCGGCTGAACAGATCCAGCAAACGCTGGTGGAAAATCTGCGCTATGCGGCCAACATGTTAGCGCAAGAAGATATTTTATTGCTGATTGAGCCGATCAACCATTTTGATATTCCTGGCTTCTATCTCACCGGTACGCATCAGGCGTTAGCGTTAATTGATAGCGTCGGTTGCGATAATATCAAAATTCAGTATGACATTTATCATATGCAGCGCATGGAAGGGGAGTTAACCCAGACCATGACCACGTGGGCAAATAAAATAGGTCATTTGCAAATTGCAGATAATCCTCGTCGCGGAGAGCCAGGGACCGGGGAAATCAATTATGACTTTATTTTTAAGTTTATTGATAAATCAGGTTATGACGGGTGGGTAGGTTGCGAATATAAGCCACTGACGACCACCGAAGCGGGATTATCGTGGATTGATCAGTATCGATAATTGGTAAGTAATTTCAGGCAACACTATTTTTTCCACTCTGTTGGAAGGAGATCGTTTTGCCTGAATTCAGGAATACCGACAGATATAAAAGAGGTTGCAAATGAAACTGGGATTTATTGGCCTGGGTATTATGGGATCGCCAATGGCGATTAATTTGGCTCGCGCTGGACATCAATTACATGTCACGACCATTGGACCGGTGGCTGAAGAGTTGCTGTCACTGGGGGCGGTTAATGTTGAAACTGCGCGTCAGGTAACTGATTTCGCAGATATTATCTTCATCATGGTGCCGGATACGCCGCAGGTTGAAGAAGTGCTTTTTGGTGAACACGGATGCGCTAAAACCGCATTGCAGGGAAAAACCATTGTCGATATGAGTTCTATTTCTCCAATAGAAACTAAGCGTTTTGCTCAGCAGGTTAATGAACTCGGCGGGGATTACCTGGATGCGCCCGTGTCCGGTGGGGAAATTGGCGCTCGCGAAGGGACGCTGTCCATTATGGTTGGCGGTGAACCTGATGTATTTGAACGCGTTAAACCGCTCTTTGATATTCTGGGAAAAAATATCACCCTGGTGGGCGGAAATGGTGATGGCCAAACCTGTAAAGTTGCTAACCAAATTATCGTTGCCTTAAATATTGAAGCCGTTTCTGAAGCGCTGGTATTTGCTTCTAAAGCGGGTGCGGATCCGGTTCGCGTGCGTCAGGCATTAATGGGCGGATTTGCCTCATCTCGTATTCTGGAAGTACATGGTGAGCGCATGATTAAGCGCACTTTTGATCCCGGTTTCAAAATTGCATTGCATCAAAAAGATCTCAACCTTGCATTGCAAAGTGCCAAGGCGCTCTCGTTGAATTTGCCTAATACGGCAACCTGTCAGGAGTTATTTAATACCTGTGCCGCGAATGGTGGAAGTCAGTTGGATCACTCGGCAATGGTTCAGGCTCTGGAATTAATGGCTAATCATAAATTGTCATGATCGTTGGTATCGCTGCAATCCTGCAGCGATACATTCTAATCAGACACACTTTGGAAAGGTGCATGTCATGAGTGAAAAAAATACATCCGGTATTGAATACTGGAAGAAGATCGTCGTCGTAATGAGTCTGGGTTGGGTAGCGATATGGATTTATCGCACCGTATTAACCCCTATTTATCCTGAGATTCAGGCTTCCCTGGGCAATGTCAGCAATGCTGAAATTGGCGCCATCGCCAGTTTCTATTTTTTCGCCTATTGCAGCATGCAAATTCCCTGCGGAATTTTGGTCGATAAGCTTGGCCAGAAAATTATGCTGATGTGTGGGTTTACGCTCTTTATTATTGGTACGCTCAGTATCGCAAAAGCCACTGGACTGGTGATGATCTATGCCGGTTCGCTGATGGCAGGAGCGGGCTGCGCCTCTTTCTTTAGTTCTGCGTATTCTCTCTCTTCGGCAAATGTCCCACAGGCTCGCCGGGCACTGGCAAACGCCATCATTAATAGCGGCTCTGCGATTGGGATGGGGATAGGTTTAATCGGCTCCAGCGTGTTGGTTAAAAGTATGAGCATGGCCTGGCAAAACGTGTTGTTTCTGGTTGCGGCTGTGTTGGTGGTGATGCTGTGCGTATTTACTTTGGTTATCCGCGGTAAGGCAAAAAGCGAAACGGCGGCGTCAGACCAAAAAACGCAGACGGCAACGATGACAGAAGAGAAAAGTCCGCCGCTGTTTTCGGGTTTGTTATGCAGCGTCTACTTCCTCTATTTCTGTACCTGTTATGGCTATTACCTGATTGTGACCTGGCTTCCGTCTTATCTGCAGACTGAAAGGGGATTTGATGGTGGCGCGATTGGCGTTGCCTCGGCTTTGGTCGCCGTGGTGGGGGTTCCCGGTGCGTTGTTCTTCAGTCATCTGTCCGATAAATTCCGTAACAGCAAAGTCAAAGTCATTCTTGGGCTGGAAATTATGGCCGCCGCAATGCTGGTGTTTACGGTGTTATCGCCGAATACCACGATGTTGATGGTCAGCCTGACCCTGTACGGTTTATTGGGAAAAATGGCGGTGGATCCCATCCTGATCTCCTTCGTGTCTGAGCAGGCGTCGGCGAAAACGCTGGGCAGAGCATTTAGCCTGTTTAACTTCTTTGGTATGAGTTCAGCCGTTATTGCGCCAACGTTAACCGGATTTATTTCCGATTTGACTGGCTCAAAAGAGATAAGCTTTGTCATCTCTGCTTGTCTGGTTGTTACCGGAACGCTTATTTTTGCCGGCGTGACGTTATATAAAAAGAAAGCAACACCAGTTACTGCTTCAGCATAAAAATATAATTAAAACTATTTGCATTACTTTATATATTGTTTTTGTTCCGCATAGCTAAACCCATTACAACGTTATCCGATACGTGACAAGAGGGATTTATGGAACATCAAAGAGATCTATACCAACAACGTGGTTATAGTGACGACTTATTACCAAAAACGGCAGCACAACGAAACTGGAAAACATTTAACTATTTTACTTTATGGATGGGGTCAGTACATAACGTACCTAATTACGTTATGGTTGGCGGGTTCTTCATTCTCGGGCTGTCCACATTCAGTATTATGTTGGCTATTATTATTAGTGCATTGTTTATTGCATTAGTCATGGTTATGAACGGCGCCGCCGGAAGTAAATACGGTGTACCTTTTGCAATGATTCTGCGTGGCTCGTATGGCGTACGTGGCGCGCTTTTCCCGGGATTATTAAGAGGCGGGATTGCTGCAATTATGTGGTTCGGTCTGCAATGTTATGCCGGATCGCTGGCTTTTCTTATTCTGATTGGCAAGATATGGCCTGGTTTTTTAACGCTGGGCGGTGATTTTACATTACTGGGGTTGTCCCTGCCGGGGTTAATCACATTTCTTATCTTTTGGCTGATTAACGTTGGTATCGGTTTTGGCGGCGGTAAAGTATTAAATAAATTTACTGCGATCCTGAATCCTTGCATTTATATCGTTTTTGGCGGAATGGCTATCTGGGCGATATCCCTGGTAGGGATTGGCCCCATTCTGGACTACATTCCGGGCGGTGTGCAAAAAGCGGGAAACAGCGGATTCCTGTTCCTGGTAGTGATTAACGCCGTGGTTGCGGTATGGGCCGCTCCGGCGGTGAGCGCCTCGGACTTTACGCAAAATGCCCACTCATTTCGTGAACAGGCGTTAGGCCAGACGCTGGGTCTTATTGTCGCGTACGTGTTATTTGCGATTGCCAGCGTGTGTATTATTGCCGGTGCCAGTATTCATTATGGAACGGATACCTGGAATGTGCTGGATATCGTACAGCGTTGGGACAGTCTGTTTGCCTCCTTCTTCGCGGTTTTGGTTATTCTGATGACCACAATCTCAACAAACGCTACGGGTAATATAATCCCGGCTGGTTATCAGATTGCCGCAATTGCGCCAACAAAACTAACATATAAAAATGGTGTATTGATTGCCAGTATTATTAGCTTACTGATTTGTCCATGGAAACTCATGGAAAATCAGAGCAGTATTTATCTGTTTCTGGATATCATTGGCGGTATGCTCGGTCCTGTTATTGGTGTTATGTTAGCGCACTATTTTGTCGTTATGCGTGGCAAGATTAATCTTGATGAATTATATACCGCTAGTGGTAATTACCAATATTATGATAATGGATTTAACCTGACGGCATTCTCCGTAACGTTAGTGGCGGTAATTCTTTCACTGGGTGGAAAGTTTATTCCATTGCTTGAGCCGTTATCGCGAGTGTCGTGGTTTGTTGGGGTTATTGTCGCATTTGTGGCATATGCCTTACTGAAAAAAAGAACGGTTGGACAACCTGCCGCAGTAGAAAAAGCAACAGGTCAGTTGTAATGAAATCAGTAAACGTAGGTGTAAGCGTGCGTTATTTATAAAAACTATCTGTATCCATACAAGGAGTTCGTTATGTCTTTTGATTTAATTATTAAGAACGGTACTGTTATTTTAGAAAATGAAGCTCGTATTGTTGATATTGCCGTCCAGGCAGGAAAAATCGCCGCCATTGGCGAGAATCTGGGTGAGGCAAAGCAGGTAATGGATGCGACAGGTCTGGTGGTTTCACCGGGCATGGTTGATGCGCATACCCATATCTCTGAGCCGGGACGTACACATTGGGAGGGCTATGAGACCGGAACGCGTGCCGCGGCAAAAGGCGGTATCACCACAATGATCGAAATGCCTCTCAACCAGCTGCCCGCGACGGTAGATCGTGAAACCATCGAACTTAAATTTGATGCGGCAAAAGGTAAATTGACCATTGATGCCGCGCAGCTTGGCGGTCTGGTTTCTTACAACCTTGATCGTCTGCACGAGCTGGATGAGGTCGGTGTCGTCGGTTTCAAATGCTTTGTTGCTACCTGTGGCGATCGCGGAATCGACAATGACTTCCGTGACGTTAACGACTGGCAGTTCTACAAAGGCGCGCAGAAGTTAGCAGAAATGGACCAGACGGTGCTGGTGCATTGCGAAAATGCGCTCATTTGCGACGAGCTTGGCGAGGAAGCTAAACGCGAAGGCCGTGTGACGGCACATGATTATGTGGCTTCACGTCCGGTTTTCACTGAGGTGGAAGCTATTCGCCGCGTGCTGTATCTGGCGAAAGTCGCCGGTTGCCGCCTGCACGTTTGCCATATCAGCAGCCCGGAAGGCGTGGAAGAAGTGACCCGTGCCCGTCAGGAAGGCCAGGATGTGACCTGCGAATCCTGCCCGCATTATTTTGTGCTGGATACCGATCAGTTTGAAGAGATTGGCACGCTGGCAAAATGTTCTCCGCCGATCCGCGATCGACAGAATCAACAAGGCATGTGGGAAAAACTGTTCAATGGTGAGATTGACTGCCTGGTTTCCGACCACTCGCCATGCCCACCAGAAATGAAGGCTGGCAATATCATGCAGGCGTGGGGCGGCATTGCCGGGCTGCAGAGCTGTATGGACGTCATGTTTGATGAGGCCGTGCAAAAACGCGGTATGTCACTGCCGCTATTCGCTAAATTGATGGCAACCAACGCCGCAGATATTTTCGGCCTGAAGCAGAAAGGACGTATTGCCCCGGGTAAAGATGCTGACTTCGTCTTTATTCAACCGGACAGCAAATACGTTCTGAAAAACGAAGACCTGGAATATCGCCACAAGGTCAGTCCGTATGTTGGCCGGACGATTGGCGCGCGCATTACGAAAACTATTCTTCGCGGGGATGTTATCTATGACATCGAGCAGGGGTTCCCGGTAGCGCCAAAAGGTCAATTTATCCTTAAACATCAACAATAATGTGATGTGAATTAATGCCCGTCATGCTGGCGGGCATTCTCTATTTTAAGGTATGAATATGCTTCCTGTTATTAACCGCGAAAGTTTGCTATCTGGCTTTCAGTGGTTTTTCTTTATTTTTTGCAATACGGTCGTGGTCCCCCCAACGCTGGTTTCTGCTTTTCATCTCCCCGCGAGCAATCTGTTAATGCTCACGCAATACGCTTTTTTCACGACATCGCTGGCCTGCCTTGCGCAGGTTATTTGTGGCCATCGTCGCGCCATTATGGAAGGTCCGACCGGTTTATGGTGGGGCACCATTTTGACAATTACCCTGGCTGAGGCGTCACGCGGGACACCGCTCAATGATATCGCCACCAGTCTGAGCGTCGGGATTGTCATTTCCGCTGTGCTGACGATGATTATCGGCTTTAGCGGCTTAGGACACCGGTTGGCCCGGCTATTTACCCCAACGGTGATGGTCTTTTTTATGCTGCTGTTGGGCGCTCAGCTCACCACTATCTTTTTTAAGGGCATGTTGGGATTGCCTTTTGGCATTGCTGACACCAGCGTCAAAATTCAACTGGCGCCTTTTAGCCTGGCGGTTGGCGTGATGTGCTTCATCCTTGCGATGATCATTTTTTTACCGCAGCGGATCTCCCGTTACGCCCTGCTGGTGGGGGCGGTAGTGGGATGGGGACTCTGGCGGTTGTGCTTTCCATCAACGTCTTTGCCGTCTGGGGAATTAAGCTGGCAGTGGTTCCCGTTAGGCAGTCATGGCAGGCTGTTACCCGGTATTATCCTGACGGCGGTTATCACCGGTCTGGTGAATATCAGTAATACCTATGGCGCGGTGCGCGGCACGGACATCTTTTACACGCATCAAGGCTCCAGCAGCTCGCGTTATCGTCGTAGCTTTATCATTTCCGGTTTTATGACGCTGGTGACAGTGCCTTTTGCCGTGATTCCATTTTCACCTTTTGTCTCTTCTATCGGGCTGTTAACACAAACTGGCGACAGTTCGCGAAAATCATTTATTTATGGCAGCGTATTATGTTTATTGGTGGCGATAGTGACGCCGCTAACCCGCTTATTCTACGCCATTCCACTGGCAATCAGCAGTGCCGTTATGTTGGTATCTTATCTGCCGTTGCTCTATTCCGGTCTGGTTTTCAGCCAGCAAATCACATTTACCGCACGAAATATTTATCGGCTGGCACTCCCGCTGTTTGTGGGGATTTTTTTGATGGGGCTGCCTCCGGTTTATTTACAAGATCTTCCACTGACTATTCGGCCATTACTGAGTAATGGCTTATTGGTGGGGATTTTACTGGCAGTGCTTATGGAAAACCTCATTCCATGGGAACGCATTAAATAACAGGATGAAAAAGGATTAATGATGAAAATTGTAATTGCGCCAGATTCGTTTAAAGAGAGCTTAAGCGCCGACCAATGCTGCCAGGCAATTAAAGCTGGATTTTCAGCCATATTCCCGGATGCAGAATACATTTGTTTACCAATTGCAGATGGCGGGGAGGGGACCGTGGATGCCATGGTGGCGGCGACAGGTGGAAAAGTGGTCTCGCTGGAGGTCTGTGGGCCGATGGGGGAAAAGGTCATGGGATTTTATGGCCTGACCGGTGATGGAAAGACCGCCATTATTGAAATGGCCGCGGCGAGTGGACTGATGTTGGTCGAACCGCAGGCGCGTAATCCACTGCTGGCATCAAGTTACGGGACTGGCGAACTGATTCGGCATGCGCTGGATGCCGGTATTCGTCATATTATCCTCGGTATCGGCGGGAGTGCGACAGTTGATGGCGGCATGGGGATGGCTCAGGCGCTAGGCGTGCGGTTCCTTGATGTGCAAGGGACATCATTGAGGGCGGGAGGTGGTAGCTTATCTCGCCTCGCGAGCATTGACCTGCAACAGTGCGATCCGCGGCTGACAGCATGTCGGATCGAAGTTGCCTGTGATGTGGATAACCCATTGGTTGGCCCGCGTGGCGCGGCAAGAGTATTCGGTCCGCAGAAAGGGGCGACGCCGGAAATGGTTGAGAAACTGGAAGAAGGATTACTCAACTACGCGCATGTGCTGCGAACGTTGACCGGTGAGGATGTATCTCAGGTTGCGGGCGGTGGGGCGGCGGGTGGAATGGGCATCGCTGCGGCTATCTTTCTGCAGGCCATCATGAAACCAGGGATTGAGATTGTGCTGCAGGCCGTTCAACTGGAGCAGTCCATCAAAGATGCATCGCTGGTCATCACCGGCGAGGGACGTATTGATTCGCAAACGGTCGGGGGAAAAGCGCCAATCGGTGTTGCTTCTGTTGCTATGCAGCATCATGTTCCGGTTATTGGTATCGCCGGGGTGCTGGGGGAAGGTGTGGAGGTGGTTCACGATCATGGTATTGATGCGGTATTCAGTATTTTGCCGCGACTCGCGCCATTGGCGGAAGTGCTGGCGAGTGGTGAAACCAACCTTTATCACTGTGCGCGTAATATTGCTTGCGCGATGAAGCTCGGTCAGGCGATTAATCTGCGTTAAGCATAAAAAAAGCCACGGTGTTAACCGTGGCAAAACCCAACATAGCTAAATAAAAAATTATCAGGCGGGCTGTTCGCCGTTAAATCTCAACATCCCGGTTGCAATCTTTGGAATAGATATAGCTGAACGCTTCACCACGCCCCACGCCGTAACCCGCCTGCAGGGAGTACGCGCCCATAAAGATGTAGTCGCCTTTTTTCACCGGGATCCATTGGTTATCGAGGTTATAAACGCCCTGACCTGAGAGAATATAAGCCCCATGTTCCTGTACATGCGTTTCGATATAACCATGACTGGCGCCGGGTTCGAATGACAGAATATGCATATTCATATCGAAGCCTAATTCTTTAGGCAGGAAATCCAGCAGGATTACGTCATCCATGCCTTCATAATGAATACGTTCTAACTGGTTGGCATTACCGGAGACCAGCCATGGTGAATGGCCTGCCACCGGCGTATAACGGCGTTTGTATAAAAACAGTTGGCTGTCTTCTGTCTGGGCATTATTAAAGGTGAGCAGTTCACCTGGCGGGCAATACAGATATCCGCCCTGGGTTAAAGCAAAGGTTTTACCTTCCGCTTTCGCCTCAATTTTGCCGGAAATAACATACACGAACGTTTCAATACCTTCGCCGCCAAAACCGCTGTGGTGGCCGCCGTTCTGGCGTAGGGTCACCAGATAGTCAACAAATGACGCGCCCAGTTTTGGCGTTGAGAGGATGGTGACGTCACAGTTTTCAAAACCCGGAATGATATTTTTAACCAGTCCGTCCGGGGTTAGCAGGGCAAAGTTACCGTGTTTTACAATTGCGCGATTAGCCAATAAATCATCGCGATACCCCGTGACGTTATTCAGATATCCCATGGGTGACTCCTTATTTCTGCCAGGCAAGTTGATGAAGCATTAATGCCAGAGTTTTGACCCCTTCGGCAAGGTCGTTAATGTTTGTGCGTTCAGCGGGGTTGTGGCTGATACCGTTAATGCTGGGAATGAAAATCATGCAGGTCGGTACGCGGGGAGCGAAAATTTGCGCATCATGGCCTGCGCCACTGTGCATGACACGGTAGTTCAGCTGTTCTTTTTCACACAGTTCGGTAAGGGTAGAGACCAGTTTACTGTCCATCGGGACCGGCGTTTCATCCATCCACAAATCGATATCAATGCCGATATCCATTTCATCGCAGATGGCGCGCATGTCGTTTTCCAGTTGTTGAGTAAAATCACGCAATACGTCGGCATCGGTATGACGGCAATCGATTGTGAAGGTCGTTTTGCCTGGCACCACGTTGACGGTGTTCGGCTGCGGCTCTACCTTACCAAAGGTCAGTACCAGAGGATCGCCATGCTTTTTGGCTTTCTCGATAGACTGGCTGCAGATGCGACTGAAAGCGTATACGGTATCGCGACGGTAGCTCAGCGGCGTTGTCCCCGCATGGTTGGATTCACCGTTCAGCGTTACCGTATAGCGACGTTGGCCGACAATCGCGCTGACGACGCCTATCGACTGGCCATTACTTTCAAGCACACAACCTTGTTCGATGTGTAATTCAACGAAGGCTTTGATGTCATTACGGGCATGAAGCGGCTCTGCGGGGAGGGTAAAGCCGCAGGCGTTCATTGCGTCAACAAAACGGGTGCCTTTCGCGTCCTGGATATTACGGACGTCATCGGGATTTGCCAGTCCAAAAATGTTTTTGCTGCCCCAGAAGACATACGGGAAACGGCTGCCTTCCTCTTCCGCCATGGAAACGACTTCGACCGTTTTCAGCGGTGCGCCATAGGTGCTCTTGAGCCAGTCAACCGCGAGCCATGCCGCCAGCGCGCCAAACTGGCCGTCAAGATTGCCGCCGTTGACGACGGTATCAATATGCGAGCCGCTTAAAATGACCTGTTCCGGCGATTCGTTCCCAAGCAGACGACCGTATAAGTTGCCCACTTCATCAAAGCGAGTTTCCAGGCCGCTGGCGTCCATGCGTTTTTTGAATTGCTGTTGTGTTTCAAGCCATTCTGGCGAATACAGCAAGCGCGTCATCCCACCGGTAGGATCCGCGCCAAAGGAAGAGAGCCAGGGAAGGGTTTCTTCAATTGCGTGACGAAAATGGTTGATCATATGAAATTCCTGTTTCAATAATTATTGTGCAAAGGGATTCTTTGTTTCGTATGACTTGAGATAGAGGGCATCGGAAATCAGGTATTGATAAATATCGTCAACAATGTCGATACCATGGACCGCGGCATTGCGTTGATTAATATCTTGATCCTGTCCGGGGTAATAAACTTGTTTAAAGCCGGGTGCAGGAGTAACGTTATTTAACTCTTGCATGGTCTGGCTGAGGTGCTGGCGGAATAATTGGCTGGAGGAGAAAAAGTCGGGATTAATAACCAAATGCAGTTGGCCTAAATTCCGACCGGCATGTAAATCCTCATACATTGAACTGACCTGACGACCAAACGGTAATCCCAATAAAATGCCGGATAACACATCGATCATCATCATCAGGCCATAGCCTTTAGGCCCAGCCGCAGGTAGCAACGCATTGACAGCAAATGGATCGGAAGTTGGCGCGCCGTTTTTATCGACTGCCCAGGTATTCGGAATCGGCTCGTTGCGGGAGCGGGCATCCAGAACTTTTCCCCATGCCTGCACCGTTGTCGCCATATCAAACGTCATGATGTCGTCGCCTTCTCCTGGCGCAGCGAAGGCTAACGGATTGGTACCGTAGTAAATATCTGCGCCGCCGAACGGTACCACCATCGGGTCGGACTGGCACACGGAGAGGCCGATCAGACCAGCGCGAGCGGCTTGCTGCACAAAGTAAGAAATGGCACCGCTGTGCCCCATTCGGCTAATGCCAACGACGGCGACACCATTTTTTTTAGCAATTTTAATGGCATGCTCCATACCCATCTTTGCTGCGACTTGCCCGGCGGCATTATCGGCATGCAAAATCGCTGTACAGGGACCGGTATCTTCAAAACGAAATGTGGGTTCGCGGTTGGTACCGCCTTTTGAAATGCGCTCAGCATAGTATTCAACGCGTACGGCGCCATGAGAGTGAATGCCTCTGGCATCGGCGTAAACCAATACCTCAGCAACCGTTGTGGCGTGCTCACGTTTTAGTCCGGCCTTGCAAAGCTTATTCTCGATAAGCTGGTGGAGTGTTTCCCGACTGATTTTCATCTGTCTTCCTTTTTAACGACGGTGTGAAGCATGACTGCCGTTAACATACCGGGAATAAAAATTGATTATGTGATCCAGACACACAAAAAAATATAGTTAGAATTTATTTGATAATCAGTGTTGATTTGCCCTTTCTTTTTAAATAAACAATGCCGTTAAAAAATAATGTTTAATACTCTGGTGGTTGTTAAATTTATTTTGTTAATAATTCCAGTGTGATGCCAGTCACTCTATTTGGGATTCCAGATATATACCTTGAGCTACACATTAACACTACTCGTGCAATTGCCATGGGTGCAATTATTAAGGGGTTGTTATGATCCACGCCTTTATTAAAAAAGGGTGTTTTCAGGACTCTGTCAGTTTAATGATTATTTCACGCAAGCTGAGTGAGTCCGAAAATGTAGACGATGTATCGGTCATGATGGGAACGCCAGCAAATAAATCATTGCTGGAAACGACCGGGTTTTGGCATGACGATTTTAATAATGCGACGCCAAACGATATTTGTGTGGCGATTCGCACTGAAACGGCTGATGAAAGTATTACGCAGGCCATTCTGCAACAACTGGATGAGTCGTTGCAGCAGCTGGCGCAGGCCACTGGCGGTAGCCAAACGCTCCTGCAGGTCAGACGCTGGGAAAGCGCGTGCCAGAAACTGCCTGAGGCGAATATGACGCTCATTTCCGTCGCCGGTGAATACGCGGCGGAGCTGGCGAACCAGGCGTTGGATCGCAACCTGAATGTCATGATGTTCTCCGATAACGTGACCCTGGAAGATGAAATCACCCTCAAGCGCCGTGCGCAGGATAAAGGTCTGCTGGTGATGGGACCGGACTGCGGAACCGCCATGATTGCGGGCACGCCGCTGGCTTTTGCCAACGTGATGCCGGAAGGCAATATCGGTGTGCTGGGCGCCTCCGGCACAGGGATTCAGGAGCTCTGTTCACAGATAGCGCTGGCCGGGGAAGGCATCACTCACGCCATCGGTCTGGGCGGACGGGACCTGAGCGCCGAGGTAGGGGGGATTAGCGCGCTTACCGCGCTGGAGATGCTTGGCGCAGACGACAAAAGCCAGGTGTTGGCTTTTGTGTCGAAACCACCGGCGGAGGCTGTTCGCCAGCATATCGTGACGGCGATGAAGGCCACCGGCAAACCCGTGGTAGCCCTGTTTTTAGGTTACACCTCCGCGGTCGCCCGCGACGAAAACGTCTGGTTTGCCGCGACGTTGGACGATGCGGCCCGTCTGGCCTGTTTACTGGCGAGAGTCGCGGCGCGACGCAGCTCGCTTTCAACCACAGGAGACGGTGTGATCCGAGGGTTATACACCGGAGGTACGCTGGCCGCCGAAGCCGCTGGGCTGCTGGCCGCCCACCTGAATGTCACCGCGGATGCACAACATCATCATGGCATGATGCTGGATGCCGCCGGGCACCAGATTATCGATCTGGGGGATGATTTTTACACCGTCGGGCGGCCGCATCCGATGATTGACCCTGCCTTACGTAATCAACTGATTACGGATCTGGGGACGCAGCCGCAGGTACGCGTACTGTTAGTTGATGTCGTGATTGGTTACGGCGCGACGGCAGATCCGGCCGCATCGTTGGTTCAGGCCTGGCAGAAGGCGTGCGCTGCGCGAGGCCATGAGCAACCGCTGTATGCGATTGCGACGGTGACAGGTACAGAACGCGATCCGCAGTGTCGCTCACTGCAGATTGCCACACTGGAAGATGCCGGCATTGCCGTAGTGAGTTCACTGCCTGAGGCAACGCTGCTTGCCGCCGAACTGATTCGTCCATCTCAACCGTTATCTGACAAATCCACACCTCCGCTACTGGAAAAAGTGGCGGTCATCAATGCCGGGTTACGCAGTTTTGCACTGGATTTACAGGCGGCAGAAATGCCTGTGGTGCATTACCAGTGGGCACCTGTCGCTGGCGGTAATAAGAAACTGGCTCGTTTATTAGAACGTTTGCAATAAGGGGTTCCAATGTTTACATCAGTGGCGCAAGCCAATGCTGCAGTAATCGAACAAATTCGTCGTGCGCGTCCGCACTGGCTGGATGTGCAACCAGCCTCCTCATTAATTCGCGAGCTCAATGAAGGGAAAACGTTGCTGCATGCGGGACCGCCAATGCGTTGGCAAGAGATGACTGGTCCGATGAAAGGGGCCTGTATTGGTGCATGTCTGTTTGAAGGGTGGGCCAATGATGAGATGAGCGCGCTGGCTTTACTGGAGCAGGGCAAAGTCCGGTTCGTACCTTGCCACCATGTTAATGCTGTGGGGCCAATGGGGGGAATCACCTCTGCCAGCATGCCGATGCTGGTGGTGGAAAATATCACCGACGGTAACCGGGCTTACTGCAATCTCAACGAAGGGATTGGCAAAGTGATGCGCTTCGGCGCGTATGGCGAAGATGTCCAGCAGCGTCTACGTTGGATGCGCGATGTCCTGATGCCTGTTTTAAGCGCGGCGCTGGCCAATCTGGAACAGGGTATTGATCTGACCGCCATGATGGCGCAGGGCATTACGATGGGCGATGAGTTCCATCAGCGCAACATTGCCTCTTCAGCTCTGCTGATGCGAACTCTGGCACCGCAAATTGCCCGTCTGGAACATGATAAGCAGCAGATTGCTGAGGTGATGGATTTTCTCAGTGTGACCGACCAGTTCTTCTTGAACCTGGCGATGGCTTACTGCAAAGCGGCAATGGATGCCGGAGCAATGGTGCGTTCCGGCAGTATTGTGACCGCAATGACCCGTAATGGCGATATGTTCGGTATCAGGGTGAGCGGACTTGGCGATCGCTGGTTTACTGCGCCGGTTAACACACCGCAGGGGCTGTTCTTTACCGGCTTCTCGCAGGAACAAGCTAACCCGGATATGGGCGATAGTGCCATCACCGAAACCTTTGGGATTGGCGGCGCCGCGATGATCGCTGCCCCTGGCGTAACGCGTTTTGTCGGTGCCGGAGGGATGGAGGCCGCGAAGTCCGTTTCCGAGGAGATGGCTGAAATCTATCTGGAACGCAATATGCAGTTGCAGATCCCTGGCTGGGATTTCCAGGGGGCTTGCCTTGGTCTTGATATCCGTCGCGTCGTGGAAACAGGTATTACGCCGCTGATCAACACGGGTATTGCCCATAAAGAAGCCGGTATTGGTCAGATCGGCGCGGGCACAGTTCGTGCGCCGTTGGCCTGCTTTGAGCTGGCTCTGGAAGCGCTGGCTGAAAGTATGGGCATTAGCTAAGAGAGCCGCGCATGATGATCATCCGTCCTCTGATGGGCAGTCAGCAGTCTCCGGATTTTCGCCAGTCATGGCAGCTATCCGGGATCTGGCGGCGCTCGATTAACCTTGTGGCCGAAGGAGGCGCACTGTTAACGCTGCACCGCCAGGGCAGTGGTTTTAGCCCGGGAGGATGGGTGATCCGTGCGCCTGATTTTGATGCGCTGCGTATGGCGTTAAGCGGTAGTGAAACCCCTCAGGCTGTCCCCGAGGGGATTGTGTTGGGACCGTTTCTGTTGCGCCAACCGCAGCGTTATTGTTCGTTGAAAATAACGTCCCGCCCACATGCTCCACGCCTTGCATCCGCCTGGATGGAGCGCGGCGAGGAAACGGGATTATTCGGGCCGTTAATGCTGGCGGCAAATTTGCCTTTGTGCCCCGAGTTACGTCAGTTCCGCCATTGCTTTTTCTCGGCGCTGGCTGGCTTATCGACAGACTGGCGGCAGTGGTTAGGTAAGGGGCCAGGTTTAACGCCCAGCCATGATGATACGTTGACCGGAATGCTTCTGGCCGCCTGGTATTTTGGCGCGCTGAATAAGGATTCCGGCCATCGTTTCTTTGAATATTCCGGCAATCTTGAACTGGCGACGACCGTGGTTAGCGTGAGCTACTTACGCTACGCGGCATTAGGATACTTCGCTTCACCTTTGCTCCACTTCACTCATGCTTTGGGCCGACACCAAAGGATGGACGCGGCGATAAATTCGCTGCTAGCGCTCGGGCATACCTCCGGCGCAGACACCCTGTTGGGGTTCTGGCTTGGGCAACAAATCATAGAAGGATAGGGAATGAAAACGCTGGTTGTTGCTCTTGGTGGCAACGCATTATTGCAGCGCGGCGAGGCGCTGACGGCAGAAAATCAATATCGTAATATTGCCAGCGCCGTACCTGCCCTGGCGCGTCTGGCGCGTTCGTACCGCCTGGCCATCGTACATGGCAATGGGCCGCAGGTTGGTTTGTTATCGTTACAGAATCTTGCCTGGAAGGAGGTTGAACCTTACCCGCTGGATGTGCTGGTGGCAGAGACTCAGGGCATGATTGGTTATATGTTGGCGCAAAGTCTGACCGCTGAACCGGAGATGCCGCCGGTGACCACAGTGTTAACGCGAATTGTGGTGTCTGAAGACGATCCCGCATTTATGGTGCCGGAAAAATTTATCGGCCCGGTGTATTCGCCTGCAGATCAAACGCAGCTGGAAGCCACCTACGGCTGGCATATGAAACGTGACGGCAAATACCTGCGTCGTGTTGTCGCCTCGCCTGAGCCTCGCCAGATCGTCGAAAGCGATGCTATTAAGCTCTTGCTCAAAGAAGGCCATGTGGTGATTTGTAGCGGCGGTGGCGGCGTGCCGGTTACCGGGGAAGGGGTTGGGTCTGAAGCGGTCATTGATAAGGATCTGGCGGCGGCATTGCTGGCTGAACAGATCGATGCCGACGGTCTGGTTATCCTCACCGATGCTGATGCGGTCTATGAGAACTGGGGCACACCAGAGCAACGTGCGATTCGACAAGCCTCTCCTGATGAACTGGCACCGTTTGCTAAAGCTGATGGTTCGATGGGGCCAAAGGTGACAGCCGTAAGCGGATACGTGAAGCGACGTGGAAAACCCGCGTGGATTGGCGCGCTGTCTCGCATTGAAGACACGTTGGCGGGGAAAGCCGGAACCTGCATTCGTCTGTAAAAGTAACGGGAGGCGTGCGCAGGCACACCTCCCGTATCGGTTTATTTCAGCTTTGACTGCGCCCAGATGATACCGCTGGCATATTCCGGCGGCAGCAGGGGAATGAGCGCTTCCAGCGTGGCGCTAAGGCGCGCGGTATCGCTGTCGCTCAGGTTCAGGTGTCCCACCTTACGCCCTTCGCGTACCTCTTTGTCATACCAGTGCAGATGCACCAGCGGCAGCTTCAGCCAGTCGTAGTTCAGGTCGCTGCCGATCAGGTTTACCATCACCGAAGGATTGTTCACCACCGGCGTCGGCAGCGGCAGGCCGGTAATGGCGCGCAGATGCAGTTCAAACTGGCTGATGCTGGCGCCGTTTTGCGTCCAGTGCCCGCTGTTGTGCACGCGCGGAGCCAGTTCATTAATCAGCAGACCTTCCGGGGTGATGAAACACTCCATCGCCATCACACCGACATAGCCCAGCTCCTGCATGATGGCAGAGAGCATCGCTTCGGCCTGCGCCTGTTGTTTAGCGTTAGCCTGCGGAAATACCACGCTGGTGCGCAGAATGCCGTCCTGATGAAGGTTATGGGTCAGCGGATAGAAGACGGTGCTGCCGTCGTGCGCACGCGCGCCAATCAGTGAGACTTCACCGGAGAAGTTGATTCCTCGCTCGACGATGCACTCGCCGTAGCAGTCGTCTGGCAGTTGTTCGGTTTCATTCGCGCGTAAACGCCACTGTCCACGACCGTCGTAGCCGCCGACGCGACGCTTCACAATTGCCAACTCGCCGAGTTTGTCAAACACCGCAGACCATTCGCTTTTATCCGCCAGCAGTTGCCATGGCGCGGTCGCCAGGTTGAGTTTGTCAAAAAGCTGTTTTTGCGTCAGACGGTCAGCAATAATCGGGAAGACGTCGCGGTTAACAAACGCCGGGTGACGTGCCAGTTCGCGGGTGAGCGCCGTTTCCGGCCAGCGCTCAATCTCAGCGGTGATCACGCTTTGTTGAAAAGGAACGGCGGCGGGTTCGGCGTCCAGCCCGACGGGCCAGACCGCAATCCCCAGCGGCTCACCGGCCTGACGCAACATGCGTCCTAGCTGACCATTGCCGAGTACGCAGACCTGCTTCATGCTACACCTCGCGGGTCCGGGTTCTCCAGCACCTCGTCGGTTTGCGCTTTACGCCACTCAGCCAGACGCTGATGCAATTCTTTGTCGTGTGTTGCCAGAATTTGCGCGGCCAGCAGGGCCGCATTGGCCGCGCCCGCTTTGCCGATCGCCAGCGTGCCCACCGGAATACCGCGAGGCATTTGAACGATGGAATAAAGGCTATCTACGCCGCTCAACGCTGCGCTTTGTACCGGAACGCCTAAAACAGGCACCAGCGTTTTCGCCGCAATCATACCAGGCAAATGTGCAGCACCACCGGCACCGGCAATAATCACCTGATAACCGTTCTCTTCAGCGCCTTCGGCGAAACTGAACAGTTTGTCTGGGGTACGGTGAGCAGAGACGACCTCAACATGATGTGGAACGTCCAACATTTCGAAGATTTCGGCGGCGAACTGCATGGTAGCCCAGTCGCTTTTGGACCCCATCACGATGGCGACACGCGCCGGATTATTGCGGGAAGACATGCGTCTGAAAACTCCTGTGGTGCACTACACTCGACTTTTGAGGCCACAGAGAATAGCATAATTCACCGTCAAGGAAAACGATTGCGTAGCCTGTGTAGCAAGCGTTTTGACGGGGGAGTTAAAATGGAAATGCGATCAGTTCAACGTCGTGTGGTGTGACTTTGATCATCGAACCTTCGCTGTGCCAGGCGCCTAATACTACGCGGAAGGCGGGTTGCCCATTGGCCGTAAGTTCGTGTACTGCCGGACGGTGGGTATGACCGTGAATTAACCACTGGACCTGATGATTTTCCAGCTCGGCAATAACGGCCTGCTGATTCACATCCATGATCTCCAGCGACTTACTGCTGTTGGCTGCTTTGCTGTTGGCGCGCATTTTCGCGGCAATACGTTGGCGAATGAACAATGGCAGGGCGAGGAATAGTTTTTGTAACCAGGATTGATGCACTTTGGCGCGAAACGCCTGATAGCCAGCATCGTCGGTGCATAACGTGTCGCCATGCATGATCAGTACCTTGCGACCATACAGATCGAGCATTTTCTCTTCGGGCAGTAAAGTCATGCCGCTCTCACGGGCAAAACGTTTGCCGAGCAGAAAATCACGGTTGCCGTGAATAAAAAAGCAGGGAACGCCGGAATCAACCAGTGATTTTATCGCCGCGGCTATTTGATGATGCAGCGGATTAGGGTCGTCGTCGCCAATCCAGGCTTCGAACAGGTCGCCGAGAATGTACAGCGCATCGGCTTGTCGCGCATCACCGGCTAAAAAACGCAGAAAACCGGCGGTGATCGCCGGTTCTTCTGTGCAGAGGTGAAGATCTGCAATAAACAGTGTCGCCACGATTACTCGCTGACGGTCACGTTTTCAATGATGACGTCTTCTTTAGGCACATCCTGATGCATACCGCTGCGACCAGTGGAAACGCCTTTGATTTTATCAACCACGTCCATGCCTTCAACAACTTCAGCAAACACGCAGTAACCCCAACCCTGCATGCTTTCGCCGGAGAAGTTCAGGAAGTCATTGTCAGCAACGTTGATGAAGAACTGTGCGGTTGCGGAGTGCGGAGCCTGAGTACGCGCCATTGCCAGCGTACCACGGGTGTTTTTCAGACCGTTGTTCGCTTCGTTTTTGATCGCTTCTTTCGTGGCTTTTTGCTTCATGCCTGGCTCGAAACCACCGCCCTGGATCATGAAACCGTTAATAACACGGTGGAAAATGGTGTTGTTATAAAAACCTTCGCGGCAGTAGTCCAGGAAGTTTTTAACTGTTTCAGGCGCTTTATCATCAAACGTTTTGATTACGATATCGCCGTGATTAGTGTGGAAAGTAACCATTTTTGCATCCTGTTCCGATAGATTGGTGCTTCGACCCTGTCAAGGGTCAGAGTTAGGGGTGTGTTATAGCATAACCGCAAGCTGCGATCACCTCGCAAAGTGTGCTGCTTCCGGTCTAAATTATGGGTATTATACAGACTTTACTATCCACACACGTCTACACGGAATCTTCGATGTTAAAAATCTTTAATACACTGACGCGCCAAAAAGAGGAATTCAAACCTATTCATGCCGGGGAAGTCGGCATGTACGTGTGTGGTATTACCGTTTACGATCTCTGTCATATTGGCCACGGACGTACTTTTGTTTCTTTCGACGTCGTTGCGCGTTATCTGCGTTTCCTCGGCTATAAGCTGAAGTATGTGCGCAACATTACCGATATCGACGACAAAATCATCAAGCGCGCAAATGAAAACGGCGAGAGCTTTGTCGCGCTGGTTGATCGTATGATTGCGGAAATGCATAGCGATTTCGATGCGCTGAATATTCTGCGCCCGGACCTGGAACCTCGCGCTACGCACCATATCGCCGAGATTATTGAGATCACCGAACAGCTGATTGCCAAAGGTCACGCTTATGTTGCCGATAACGGCGACGTGATGTTCGACGTTCCGACTGACCCGAACTACGGTCAGCTGTCACGCCAGGCTCTGGATCAGTTGCAGGCGGGCGCTCGCGTTGACGTGGTTGACGTGAAGCGCAACCCGATGGACTTTGTGCTGTGGAAAATGTCCAAAGAGGGCGAACCTAGCTGGCCGTCTCCATGGGGCGCAGGTCGTCCGGGCTGGCATATCGAGTGTTCGGCGATGAACTGCAAACAGTTGGGCAACCATTTCGATATTCATGGCGGTGGCTCCGACCTGATGTTCCCGCACCATGAAAACGAAATCGCGCAGTCCACCTGTGCGCACGATGGCGAATACGTGAACTACTGGATGCACTCCGGGATGGTGATGGTTGACCGCGAGAAAATGTCCAAATCGCTGGGCAACTTCTTTACCGTACGCGACGTGCTGAAATACTACGACGCCGAAACCATTCGCTACTTCCTGATGTCGGGTCATTACCGTAGCCAGTTGAACTACAGCGAAGAGAACCTGAAACAGGCGCGTTCTGCGCTGGAACGTCTGTACACCGCGCTGCGTGGTACCGACAAATCCGTTGCCCCTGCGGGTGGCGAGGACTTTGAAGCGCGTTTCATTGAAGCGATGGACGATGACTTCAACACGCCGGAAGCTTACTCCGTGCTGTTTGATATGGCGCGTGAAGTTAACCGCCTGAAGGGTGAAGATATGGCGGCGGCTAACGGTATGGCTGCGCATCTGCGCAAGCTCTCCAGCGTGCTGGGCCTGCTGGAACAGGATCCGGAAGCGTTCCTGCAAAGCGGCGCGCAGGCGGATGACGGTGAAGTTGCTGAAATTGAAGCGTTAATTCAGCAGCGTCTGGACGCGCGTAAAGCCAAAGACTGGGCGGCAGCTGACGCCGCGCGTGACCGTCTCAACGAGATGGGCATCGTGCTGGAAGATGGCCCGCAGGGCACCACCTGGCGCCGTAAGTAACTCTCTATTGCCGGATGGCGTCTAACGCCTTATCCGGCCTACGATGTAATGATCGGTAGGCCTGATAAGCATAGCGCCATCAGGCACTATTAATGACGTCTGTACCACCACAGCACACCCATCATCATCACTCCCGGTAGCCACACCCATAATAATTCCGAAATAATAACCTGATGCCCGTAAGGGGTCGCGTAGCGTGACAGCGCGAACGGCGCGACTTTAATCACCTGCCACGGCGCGAAAAAGCGTTCATCCGACCACGGCCACAGCCAGCCGACGCCTTTGCCGCCGGTGGTGACAGAATCCAGCAGACTGTGCGACAGCAGTGAAAGCGTCAGGAATAGCCAGCAGCGAATCAATCCGGCTTTAAACCATCGTCGGCCAATCAATACGCAAAGTAGCGGCACGACAAAGGCGAACAGCAGTGAGTGGGTAAAGCCACGATGACCAAACACGTTGCCGTAGGCGACGCCAAGCTTAAACGACAGCACGTCGGCATCCGGCAGCATAGCCAGAATGACGCCGGTAAACAGTAATCGCGGGGGAATGACTTTAAGTCCGAGACCTAATCCTAAACAGAGTGGAACGGCCGCGTGAGTAATGATGGTTGGCATGATGTTCGCTTCGTGTGGAAAAACAACATGCTAGCCGTTCACTGTGAAGTAGGGATGAAGTCATTATCTGAAAATGAGATGGGGAAGTGGCCGGACGCGGTGTTAACCTCATCCGGCACTCGGGGTCACGCCACGACGTTAATGCTGTGGCCTTCAAAGCTGACGGTCTGTCCGGCAACGATTTTACAGCGTTTGCGCGTTTCAACAGCGCCATCGACCTTCACTAAACCTTCGCCAATAGCAATCTTTGCCTGGGCGCCGCTTTCGCTCCAGCCTTCCAGCTTCAGCAAATCGCAGAGTTCAACGTGAGGGTGTTTACCCAGTGAAAATATGGCCATCTTAAACGTCCTTTACATCATGGTATTCAACACACGCCTGTAGCGTGTTTTCGATAAGTGTGGCGACAGTCATTGGGCCTACGCCGCCCGGTACCGGCGTGATATATGACGCACGCGCGGCAGCATCTTCAAAGACCACATCGCCAACAACCTTACCATTCTCCAGACGGTTGATGCCGACATCAATCACAATCGCACCTTCTTTGATCCACTCGCCGGGAATAAAGCCAGGTTTGCCGACAGCAACAATCAGCAGGTCCGCATGTTCTACGTGGCGACGCAGATCTTTGGTGAATCGGTGGGTGACCGTGGTGGTGCAGCCAGCCAGCAGCAGCTCCATGCTCATCGGGCGTCCGACAATATTTGAGGCGCCAATCACTACGGCATTCAGACCATAGGTATCGATGTTATAACGCTCAAGCAGAGTGACAATCCCGCGCGGAGTACATGGACGCAGACGCGGCGCGCGTTGACACAGACGACCAACGTTATACGGGTGGAAACCGTCTACGTCTTTATCCGGTGCAATACGCTCCAGCACTTTAACGTTGTCGATACCTGCCGGTAATGGCAGTTGTACCAGGATACCGTCGATGGTGGTATCTGCATTGAGCGTATCGATCAGCTCAAGAAGCTCCGCCTCGCTGGTGGTTTCAGGCAGGTCATAAGAGCGGGAGACAAACCCCACTTCATCACAGGCTTTGCGTTTACTCGCGACATAAATCTGCGAAGCCGGGTTGCTACCTACCAGCACAACAGCCAGGCCTGGGGCGCGTAATCCAGCCGCTAAACGCGCCTGAACTTTTTGAGCAACCTCAGAGCGCACCTGCTGCGCAATCGTTTTACCGTCAATAATCTTTGCTGCCATCAGAGAGAGGATTCCGTCTGTTACGTTAAATCGAAGGGGATGTCACTATTTTGTCAGAAGCAGAACGTGCTGTCAGTTTTCGTTTGCGTTTTTACGTGCGATTGCGGGGAACGCGGTCAGCGGGCAGGGTCGGTTCAGACGCTGAGACCGTTCACATAACTCATGATCATGCTAATTAAATTTAACGTCAATGAAACAACTCATCACCCTGGTGTTTTCAAGGTTAATGCACCATAAACCAGTCTGTTACGTCTGATTATGGTGTCTTTTACCTCATTTTTACCCAGAATTTTCCTGGATCCCAATAAGAATTAGCCAGGAGCATTAAAAGGATTTGCAGGTATTTTTCATTAATTGAAATGTTTAATTTAACGCTGTGACGAATAGTCATATTCGCGAAGATTAATTAGTGAATCAAATACTCAGGAGAGTAGGGGTAAAAAGTTAACTAATTCTCTTGCGATATATATCTTTACAGGATGCAGAGATAATTAGCCTGACATTTAATGTCGATAATGATTCAAACGGATCCCGCAGGACGCCGGAGCCGGATGTATGTAATTCAAGGGAAATCCATGAAACGTAAATTAATGACCTCTTCTGTTATTGCCAGCCTGATGTTAGTTGCGGGCGCAGCGGTTGCGGCCGATCCGGTAAGCGTTAGCGGTGGTACCGTGCATTTTGAAGGTGAACTGGTCAATGCAGCCTGTGCAGTCAGCACTCAGTCATCCGATCAGGTTGTTACGTTAGGCCAATATCGTACCGCCAGTTTTGCTGCAGTAGGCGACACGACGGCACAAATTCCGTTCACTATCGTACTGAACGACTGTGACCCGAAAGTGGCTGCGACCGCCGCGGTTGCTTTCTCTGGTCAGACTGACCTCATTAACAATAACCTGCTGGCCGTTTCCTCCTCGGATAACAGCACTACCGCGGGCGGTGTAGGGATTGAAATTCTGGACAATACGTCCACCGCGCTGAAGCCGGATGGAGCAACCTTCTCTACCGCTCAGGCGCTGGTAGAAGGGACCAACACCCTGCGTTTCTCTGCCCGTTATAAAGCGACCGCGACCAGCGCTACGCCGGGTCAGGCGAATGCCGACGCGACGTTTATCATGAAGTACGAATAAGCCGTTTAGATTCGCGCAAGGATGATGTTCGCCTCATTGGATGAGGCAATATCCGGGGATGAAAAAGGATGCGGCAGATGATAGGGAAAGGCGTGGCGCTGGCGGGAATGCTGTGCGTAATGCCTGCGCTTGCTCATACGGTAATACTGGAAAGCGGGCGCCTCCACTTACGAGGGCAGCTCGTTAACGGCGCCTGTACGGTCGCCACCGACAGCCAGAATTTGCGGGTGCAAATGGGGCAATATCGTACCAATGCCTTCTCCGGAACGGGAAGCTTTGCCTCTACCAGCGTACCGTTTTCACTGCGATTAACGTCGTGTAGTTCTGATGTTTATGACCACGTCGGGATTGCGTTTGCCGGTGTGACGCCAGCGGAAGATCCGCAGGTATTTCTGGCCAGCGGCGATGCGTCTGCATCTTCGGGGGTTGGTCTGGCGCTATTTGACGAGCGACAACAGCAAATAATTCCGAATGCTCTACCGCTTCATTACGCGCCGATTATCACCCAAGAGATGACGTTTCATTTCACTGCTCGCTATCGGGCCGTCTCGGAAAATATCACACCGGGAATACTTCGTTCAGACGTGTGGTTTACGTTGGTTTATCCCTGATTTATTTCCCAACGATAATCGCATCAAAGGTATTTGTAGCTATGTTTAATAATCTAAAATCAGGTTTTATCCTTTTACTGGCCTTATTTTCTGCTGCCAGTGTGCAGGCAGCCGGAGGCATTGCATTAGGCGCTACCCGTGTTATTTATCCAGCTGATGCCAAACAAACTTCGCTGTCTATTAGCAATAGCGATACCAAAGAACGTTACCTGGTAAATTCATGGATCGAGAATAGCGCAGGGGTTAAAGAAAAATCGTTTGTCGTGACGCCTCCGTTGTTTGTCAGTGAGGCTAAAAGCGAAAACACATTGCGTATCATCTACGCAGGTGCGCCACTGCCCAAAGATCGTGAGTCGCTGTTCTGGATGAACGTGAAAGCCATTCCGTCAGTCAATAAGAACAGCCTTGAGGGTAAAAACGTTTTGCAACTGGCGATTTTGTCGCGCATTAAACTTTTTGTCCGCCCAAATAATCTGCCGCACATCCCGGAAGATGCTCCCGGCATGCTGCAGTTTTCCCGTTCCGGCAACCACCTGAAAATCAACAATCCGTCTGCGTATTACGTCACGTTGGTCAACCTTAATGTGGGGAAAACGAAGATCGATAACGTCATGGTTGCACCGAAAAGCGATACGCAGGTACTGCTGCCAACGGGCGTACAGGGCAACGTTACCTTCCAGACGGTCAATGATTATGGCGCGGTGACCACCGCCAAAACGGTAAGCGTGCGTTGAGATAACGATGAATAAGACAACGTATTTTCCTGACCTGTTACCGGGGGTTACGCCACCGCTGGCGGGGGTGGCGTTGTCCACGCTGGCGGCGCTCTTTCCCTCTTTAAGCCATGGGGAAAGCTATTTTAATCCGGCATTTTTATCTGCGGATACCGCAACCGTGGCGGATTTATCACGTTTTGAAAAAGGTAATCATCAGCCTGAAGGCGTTTATCGTGTGGATATCTGGCGCAATGATGAATTCGTTGCTACCCAGGACATTCGTTTTGTCAGCAGTGCGGGAAAAGCCGGGGAGAAGTCTGGCGGACTGATGCCGTGCTTTGGACTCGACTGGGTGAAGCGCCTGGGCGTTAATATTGCCGCGTTTCCGGCACTCAGTAAGGATCCGAACGCGACCTGTATCAATTTGCCTGAGGCGATTCCTGGCAGTGAAATTGCTTTTGATTTTTCTACTTTGCGCTTAAACATCAGTCTGCCGCAGGCGTCGATGTTAAACAGCGCGCGCGGCTACATTCCACCGGACGAGTGGGATGAAGGGATCCCGGCCGCGCTGGTTAACTATAACTTTACCGGTAGCCGTGGGAGCGATACTGACAGCTATTTCCTGAGCATGTTGAGTGGCCTGAACTATGGTCCCTGGAGACTGAGGAACAACGGCGCGTGGAGCTATTCCAAAGGCGACGGATACCATTCACAAAGCTGGAAAAACATCGGTACATGGCTTCAGCGCGCGGTTATCCCGCTGAAGGGTGAACTGGTGATGGGCGACAGCAATACCGGAAATGACGTTTTTGACAGCGTCGGTTTTCGTGGCGCGCGACTTTATTCCTCAGACAGCATGTATCCCGACAGCTTGCAAGGCTATGCGCCTACCGTGCGGGGCATTGCGCGTACCGCAGCGAAACTGACTATTCGTCAGAATGGCTACGTGATTTATCAAAGCTATGTTTCACCTGGCGCTTTTGCAATAACCGATCTTAACCCGACCTCCTCCAGCGGTGACCTTGAGGTGACGGTGGATGAGAAAGACGGTAGCCAGCAGCGCTATACGGTGCCGTACTCCACGGTTCCGTTGTTACAGCGAGAAGGGCGTTTCAAGTATGACGTGGTTGCCGGGGATTTTCGCAGCGGCAATAGCCAGCAATCCTCACCGTTCTTTTTCCAGGGAACATTAATCGCCGGGTTACCAGCGGGTTATACCGCTTATGGTGGTACACAGTTAGCCTCACGTTACACCGCGCTGGTTTTAGGTACCGGGCGAAATCTGGGGGATTGGGGGGCCGTTTCCGTCGATTTAACCCATGCGCGCAGCCAACTGGCGGATGACAGTACGCACCAGGGGCAGTCTTTGCGTTTCCTGTATGCGAAGTCATTGAACAATTTTGGCACTAACTTTCAGCTTCTGGGCTATCGCTACTCTACCCGTGGCTTCTATACCCTCGACGATGTCGCGTATCGCAGTATGGAAGGCTATGAGTACGAATACGACAGTGAAGGCAATCGCCACGACGTGCCAGATGTGAAGAGTTACCACAATCTGAGCTACAGCAAGAAAGGCCGTTTCCAGATCAACATTTCGCAGAATCTGGGGGATTACGGATCGCTGTATATTTCGGGTAGCCAGCAAACGTACTGGAATACTTCTGACACCAATACCTGGTATCAACTGGGCTATGCCAGCGGTTGGCAGGGGATTAGCTATTCACTCTCCTGGTCGTGGAATGAATCGGTCGGCATCTCCGATACTGACCGCATCCTGGCATTCAATATGTCAATCCCGTTCAGCTTGCTGAGCGGGCGGCGGTACTCGCGTGATAATGCCTTCGATCGCACCTACGCCACCTTTAATGCCAACCGCAATAGCAACGGACAAAATAGCTGGCAGAGCGGGATCGGCGGTACGTTGCTGGATGGCCGTAACCTGAGCTATAGCGTGAATCAGGGTCACAGCAGTACTAATGGTTACAGCGGAAACGCCAGCGCTAACTGGCAGGCGGCCTATGGCACGCTTGGCGTGGGATACAACTACGACCGCGACCAGCATGACTACAACTGGCAGCTTTCCGGCGGCGTGGTAGGACATGCGGATGGCATTACGCTTAGTCAGCCGCTCGGCGATACCAATGTGTTGATCAAAGCGCCAGGCGCTCAGGGCGTGCGGATAGAAAACCAGACCGGCGTGCAGACCGACTGGCGTGGATACGCGGTGATGCCGTATGCCACCGTCTATCGCTATAACCGCGTCGCGTTAGACACCAATTCAATGAATAACAATACCGATGTGGAAAACAACGTCAGCAGCGTCGTGCCAACGCAAGGGGCATTGGTGCGAGCGGCGTTTGATACACGTATCGGGGTGCGGGCGTTGATGACGGCGAAATATGCCGGTAAAGCTGTGCCATTTGGCTCCGTTGTGCGTGAAAACACCAGCGGCGTGACCAGTATGGTGGGTGAAGACGGGCAAATTTACCTGAGCGGCCTACCGCTTAAAGGCGAGTTGCTGATCCAATGGGGGGAAGGCGCAAACGCTCGTTGCGTGGCGCATTATGCCTTGCCTGAAGAGAGCCTGAAACAGGCGGTGACGCTCACGAATGTGACGTGCGAATCGCCAGCGGCACGACAGGAATAATACGATGAAACGACAAACAGGTTTGTTACTGGCAAGCGCGTTACTGCTTATGGCACAACCGTCCTGGGCAACGGTCTGCCAAAATTCGAATGGCACACCAACGGATGTTTTTTACGATCTGTCGAATGTCTTTAACAGCAGCAACAACCAACCGGGACAGGTGGTGACGTTGCCGGAAAAATCAGGCTGGATTGGCGTCAATGCCACCTGTCCGGCAGGGACGACGGTGGATTACACCTATCGAAGCTATGTCACTGAACTTCCGGTTCAAAGCACCGAGGGCGGTTTTCAGTACCTGAAACTTAATGACTACCTGCTGGGGGCTATGAGCATCACCGACAGTTACGCCGGGTTGTTTTATCCCCCGCGTAACTATATCCGCATGGGGACTCACCCTAACGTGCCTAAGCAGCAACCTTTTGGCGTAATGGATTCAAAGCTGGTGTTTAAACTCAAAGTGATCCGCTCATTTATTAACATGGTGCCCATTCCCCGGCAGACAATGTTCAGAGTCTATGTCACCACCAGTACCGGAGATGCGCTGAGTACGCCGGTTTACACCATTAGCTACAGCGGTAAGGTGGAGGTTCCACAAAACTGCGAAGTGAACGCCGGACAGATTGTCGAGTTTGATTTTGGCGATATTGGCGCATCGCTGTTTAGCAAGGCGGGCGCGGGCAACAAGCCCGAAGGTATTAATCCGCAGACTAAAACGGTGGCCATAAAATGCACCAACGTTGCCGCTCAGGCCTACTTAACCATGCGGGTAGAAGCGGAGAAAGCCTCCGGGCAAATGATGGTTTCAAACAACCCGGATTTAGGTTTCATTGTTGCCGACAGCAGCGGTAATCCGCTAACGCCTAACAATCTGTCCAGCACTATTCCATTTCAACTGGACGACAACGCCGCGGCGAGTGTTGGGATCCGGACATGGCCGGTCAGCGTGACGGGCAATAAACCTACGGAAGGGCCTTTTACTGCCCGTGGCTATCTGCGAGTGGACTATGACTAATAAGCAAACGCCCGCCGCATGGGCATTTCTGACGATTATGCCGATGCTGGCATTCAGCGTTTTATGCCAGGCCGCCTCGTCGCTGGGGGAAATCAATATTGAACTGCGCGGTAACGTGGTGGATTTTACCTGCGCGGTGATTGCCAGCGACAGCAATAAGTCGGTTGATTTAGGCACCTGGCCGACAAAGCAGTTACAGACCAGCGGCGACACCACCCAACCGGTCTCGTTTACGCTGAAGCTTGAAGGCTGCCCGCCGGGATCCGCGTCGATAACGTTTTCCGGGACCCCGGCCCCAGGCACTACGCTACTGGCGCTCGATAATGCGCTTATGGCGCAAAAGGTGGCGATTGAGCTGCGCGATAGCGACCGGACGCGATTGCCGCTTGAGCAGGCCAGCCAGACCGTCGGTATTGATGAGAATGGCAATGCCACGCTGACTTTTTTTGCCAACTATATCGCGCTGGCTGATGGGGTGCAGCCCGGTGTTGCCAGGGCCGATGCCACATTTATGATTAACTATAACTAATCATTGCGCTGACAAAACACTCCCGAACGACATCTCGCCGGGAGTGTTGTTACATTAATTCATGCATTTTGGCGTAGTCGATCAGTTCAACGATGGTATGTAAACCGAGCTTGGAGTAGATATTAGCCTTGTGTGCGCTAATCGTTTTATTACTGAGTAGCAACTGCTCAGCAATTTCCTTATTGGATAGCCCGTTTGCCAGATAACGCAAAACCGTCACCTCGCGGTTAGAGAGCGGCATATCATTTAATACACCTTTTTGCACATTTACATTGTTAATAAAGTTCAGTGTATCCGAAGGGAAAAAAGAATATCCTGATAAAATCATTTTTACCGCATTGTAGATATCATTGAGATCCTTTCGTTTACTGACAAAACCATTTGCCCCAGCGCGAATAGCGCGCCCGGCATAAAAAGACTCAGATTTTGAAGACAGAAATAGCACCCGAGTATTCTCCTGCAATGATTTTATTCTCTTGAGTAATGTAAAGCCATCAGAGCCAGGCAGTTCAATATCCAGGATGACAAGATCGACAGGGTATGTGCGTAGATGTTCTATTGCCGCGCGGCTGTCATCGGTTTTCAGCACAACCTGAATATTACTGTTTTTTTCGAGGAGTACTTCTATCGACATTCTGACAATAGGGTGTTCGTCCATAATGATAACGGATGCTGGTTTCATTGTTGTATGCCTCAAACTGTTTGCGTATCTTGCGAATTTGATAAAACATCAGGCGTTATAATATTGTCAAATAGCCAAGAGTTGTTCTGAGGAGAACCGAATAAATACTATTTCGTCCTTGTTTATTCGGTTGTTCTTCTACAGAACAATGAATTTGTGGAACATCCATTTCTCACTGGAAAAACTAACAATTAATCAGGAAACAGTGAGGATTATACCTGCTCCGCTCTTTCGGAAAAGACTTACAACATCCCGATTGTTAATGGCAGTTAGGATGTTCTGAAAGATCCAGATGTGTTAATGACTATTGGCATTATTTATCTGTGGTTCGAATTATGGCAGATTGAAAATTTATTTTAAATAGTAAAAACGATACAATAAGCTAATTGTTTAGGTTTTGTTAAGTCAGCGGGAACACTATTTTCGATCGATGTACGCAGAAACAGTAAGGTTAAGTGTGGAAGAGGTGGTATCTATAATACCAGGAATAGTTGTAAATATTAAATATTTGTGAAAATTGGATCAATTTTCTCATGTAAAAATAAGTAATTTCTTAAAAAATCTTACTGTACATGGAGTTATGGTGTTAAATTAAATGATGAGAGGTAACGTTGAGACGATGTATCAGATGCAAAAAGCGCTGCCGGTTTGGTAATCCCAGGCGGGTAATCAACTGGTTCAGGCGATAGATGATGCGGTGGTAGGGTTGTGTCTGTAACTGCGCAATCTTTTTTAAGGAGTTACCTTGTAAAAGTAAGGTCACCATATCCCAATCGACCTGCTTTATGCGCCTCGAATGAATATAATTTAGCACCGGGGATAATAACGCCTGACGCATCTCTGGGAGGTGTAGACTGCGTGATAAGATATAAAAGGGGCCAGACAGTGATATAAAGGTTTTAAGATCTTCATCATGACTGGAAAGCAATATGAAGATTTGGATATCATTCCGCTGTTTAAGTAGTTGGCGCAGGCACTGAAGAATATCGAAGTAAGAGCTTGTTAAGCCTTCTATATCAACCACTAACTGACTAATGACCGACTTTTGCAGGCAGACCAGCGCCGATTCAATGGACCGGAAGATCGCGGTGCGCGTGCCTGAGAATAAATGGCGGCTCAGTGTATAGGCAAGATAATAGTCCACTGTAATAATCGCCTGAGATATAGTATCGCCCGGTATGGTGTATTCGATTTTTTGCGCCAGATACTCGATTTGGTCGAATACTTGTGAGGTACAGTGGGGATATTGATGGGTACAGTTAGTGTTTCGTATACGGCGATGTCGTTCCCGGCGTTTTGCGCTGTGCATCCGTTTCCATTCCATTTCTGTTGCGGCAGGTCTGGATAAATTGCTGACAACAAACATCCCTGACCCAAATTTTTCCAGCGCGACGGTGAGTTCCCTTGTGCCGTTGGGTTTCAATGTCTTCAACAATCACCAGACTGGCAATTGAGTATCCCATCAGAATAATCTGCCGGAAGTTTTCTGATGTCTTACTCAATGCCCAAAAGATCGTTTTATCCAGTGCAACCTCTCTCTGGGATTAGTTAAAATATTACCGGGTGTGCCTTTCGGTTACCTCATGAATAGTATGACTGGATTATTCTGGCAGTCAGTTGCCAGGTACAGTAGGAGCCGATACTTAATTGATGGTGAGATATTTCTCAATAAAAAATTAGGCGGAGAGGTTCCACCTAATTTTGTAGAAAGTTCAGATGCGCCCGGATGTATCTTAAGAATTGCTGATCGTTTTTCACGTGCAGCTTTTTCATAATGCTGCGACGGGTTGCTTTGGCATGGATATCGCTGATTGAGAGCAGGTGAGCGGTTTCGGCTAACGTATATCCGCTGGCAAGAAACATTAAGAACTGGCGCTCTGCGATAGAAAAGTTGCGGGTGGTGCAGTAATGGCAGATAGTCGCCGGTACGCTGTTGCGTAACGCGCGTTTTTGCAAGATGAGGACTAATTTTTTGGTGATCTCGTCAACGTCATCTTCCCGATAGATCAGCGGCAACATGTACAGGCAGGGCCGGAACATCAGCTTATCTTTATCGTTTCTGTTGCAGATCACCACCCGGTGTTGGCGCCTGGTGTGAACCGGAACCTGATAGCATTCAGCGCTGAGCCAATCTTCATCCAGTGAGATAAACGCGATGTCGGCGCGATCGATCTCCTCGACAGGCAAAAAACTAATCTCCTGATGCCACTGATTTGCCAGATGGGAAATAATGATTTTCAGCCCGTGTTCAAAGTGACTATTTTCTTCCTTGATGGCGATACTTAACATTGAAGAGTTCCTGAACCGCTGGAAAGAGGGTAGGGGAATGTTAAGCAAAATCATAAATATTCTAAATACATGTATCCTTAAATCTGGCGCTATGTGGGCTGAGTTGTTACCAGGTGATTTCCTGGATACCCTTGAACGGCCAGAAAAAATCAACATTCGTACACTTCGCCAGCAACTGAAACAAAAGGCATTGACTCAGCAAGCGCTGACCGTATAATTCACGCGTTTCTCTGCATGAAGTTATCACTTCACAATGCGCCCTTAGCTCAGTTGGATAGAGCAACGGCCTTCTAAGCCGTAGGTCGTAGGTTCGAATCCTACAGGGCGTACCATTTCAAAGTAAGCCCCAATTCTTAGCTTCTGCGTATCGCTACGAACCTTCCTTCTCCAGCCATATTTCTACTTCATTAAGACTGCGTTGCACACATCTTGCTGGCTGAGCGCATTTGCGTGCTGGATAATCAGCACTGAGTGCTGACCTCAGTCGGAATAAAAACGGGCGAAAATTTACGCCCGTTTTTATTGTGTTAGCCAGTGTCAACGTACAACCAGCACCGGACATTTTGCATGGCGAACTACGGCAGAAGCCGTTGAACCCAGCAGGTAAGTGCTAAAACCAGGCTTATGCGAGGCGATGACGATAAGTTCGGCGTCAACCGCTTCCGCCAGTTTGAGGATCTGATCCTTCGGTGGGCCGTAAACAACGTGGATTTGACTCCTGCCAGCAGGAATATTGAATTGCTTAACAATCTCTTCGAGTTTTTCGCTGGCCTTGGCCTGTAGACCACTGCGGTCCGGGAATTCGCTAGAGTAGGCCAGTCCCAGCGAGGCATAGAACGGAACGGTAGGAATAACGGCCAGAAAATGGACCTTGGCGGTTTTGGCATGCGCCTGAACCTGCGGCACAACATGGCGGGTTAAATCGGCTTCAGAGATATCAATGGGCACCAGAATTGAGCGATACATATTCACTACCTCCTGTTTGTTTACCTCTACCCCGAGTGTACCCAAGGTTGTCTCTGTATAATAAGTGACCAGATCAAGGTTACGTGCATAATTGTCGTTAATGATAAACGGGGAACGTAAGTTCCCGTTTTCTAATGCAGATGTGGGTCACGTTTTACCGCCTTTAGTTCGCCAGCACGATGACATCCCCCGTTGCCGGGGCTTTTGTTCCCGGTAGCCACATTCGTCCCCACGAACCGGTACAATGACAGCCGAGCAGTTTTTCCGGTTGCTGCTGCTTAATAAATTGCCGCGTCCGCCACAGCTTAGCGGGAGAGGCGGCGCGTAAATGGAACCCACCGATGAGGGCGTGAATTTTGCCAATGCCGGTGATGTTCTGGCAATGGCGGACGATATTTTCTATTCCCCGGTGCCCGCAGCCGGTAATGATCACCAGCCCACGGTCAGATTTATAGATCAATACGCCTTCATCGCTGATGTAATCCGGTTGAGGTGTTTTCTCGCGAATAATGCCGTAGGCTTGCGGTGTGGGTACGCTAATTTCCCCGGACCACAAAAAACGATCGCTTATCGCCAACGGTTCGCGGGTGTATTCCATATTCAGACGAGAGTAGTCGTTATCGCGGGAGAGTTTTTTAATTTGTCGTGGCTTTCCCGCAAGCGTTATCGACGCGTAACGCTCACAGGCTATTTGAGGATGGCAAATAATACGGCTGTTATCGGCAAGCCAGGGGACACCGCCACAATGATCGTAATGACCGTGTGACAACACCACGGCGGTTAATTGCGTCAGGTCGATCCCCATTTGCGCAGCGTTTAGTATGAAGCTGTCATCCGGCCCGGTATCAAACAGTATGGTGGTGGTTTCATCCTGAATTAACAGACTTAATCCAGGCTTTGCCCGTAATGATTTATCTGCACCAGCAGCGCGCCGATTTTCAAGCAATACCGTGAGGGTTAAAGCCATGCCTGACTCCAGTATTAAAACGGCATACTGTAGCGCACAGCTTTTGAGAGCGCTGTGATCGCAGCGCCCTTTGGCGTTATCCGTTATTGTGCAGAGTTTGCCTGCGCACGGTGTTTTTCCGCCTGTTGCTCATGGGCATAGGAATGACCATTATTTGTCGACTGATGTACTACCATCGCTTTTTCATGTTCATTCATTTGTGAAAATGATTGTGCATGGGGTGACGTTTCTGCCGCATTAACGCCCGCTGAGATAAAAAACGCGATAGCTAAAAAAGAGGACATCTTATTCATCATATTTCTCCTGTGTGGGTTTACGGAAGAAATTATAATTAGCGCACGCTGTCAGTGACGTGACAGGAATATGACGGTTAAGTCAGAGAACAGGAATGACTTAACCGTTATTACCAGAGATTAAATTGCATGCCGGGGCAGCGTCAGAATAAAGCAGGTGGCATGTGAATCGGATGTCACCGCAACTTTTCCCTGATGGGCAATGACTATCGATTTCACGATCGCAAGGCCAATACCGCTGCCTTCTCCCTTACGTTGCCGGGAAGGATCTACCCGATAGAAGCGGTCAAACAGCCGCGGAAGATGTTGCGGAGGAATTGGCGGGCCGGGGTTCTCAACGACTATCTGCACCTGTTCATCGGCCTCTTTCACCCGCACGGTCACTGACTCGCCTTTTGGCGTGTAGCGCATGGCGTTTGAAAGCAGATTACTCATTGCCCTGCGTAACATTAACGGATCGCCCGATACCCAGCATTCGCGCCCCTCAAAGCGTAAACTAACCTCACGCTCTTCTGCCCAGGCTTCGAAAAAGTCGAACACTTTACTGACCTCATCAGCCAGATTGAGCGCGGTTTTTTCCGGGATCAGTTGATTGTTGTCCGCTTGCGCCAGAAACAGCATGTCACTCACCATCTTCGACATCCGGCCAAATTCTTCGAGATTGGAATACAGCACGTCCTCCAGCTCTTTTTGGCTACGGGTCTGGCTCAGTGCAATTTCTGTTTGCGTGACCAGGTTAGTGATTGGGGTGCGGATCTCATGGGCAATATCCGCTGAGAAATTCGACTGACGTTTAAAAACATCCTCGATGCGTTCGATCATGTGATTAAACGAACTTACCAGCTGTTCCAGTTCAATAGGCACGGCTTGCGGGTCGAGGCGTACGTCGAGATCTTTCGAGGTGATATTTTGGATGCGGCGACTGACATTACGGATAGGCTCATGGCCTTTATAAACGGCGAACAGCACGATAAAAACAATCATCATACTAATCAGCGATGCTGTCATAATCAGTTTGTTTTTCAGGTCATTAATATAGTGCAGATGAAAATCGATCGATAACGCCAGGTACAGCGTATATGCCGGTTTTCCATTGGCAAGCTGTCCGACAGGCAAACGAATCATGCGCCAGTTTGATGATGTCATCTGCCCGTGCGTATGTTTGGGCGTTTGCAGCATGGGACCAGATATAATAAAGACATCGCGGGCATGGGCATTTTTATCCGGCCTTGCACTGGCAATAAATTGCCGGAGATCCGGGGTGCCAGGTGAATGAAAAATAGCCTTCTGATTGCTATCTTCCAGAGAAATAATGACGTTCGAGTAACCCGCCACGACGTTTTTTAGCGTTTCCAGTCGGCGTGATTCAGGTTCGTTCGGTTGATTAAGAATACGCTCCAGCGTGGCGCTGATCTCTTGTAAATCATTGATGTCCTGCTCGGCGAAATGCACTTTTACTGAGTGGATCATTATCCATGCGAAGGCGAAAAATGAAGCGATAGTCGCCAGACTGATAAAAAAGGTCAGTCGCGTCGCCAGGGAAAAAGGGCGTTGCCATCGTTTACTGGCCATCAGGAACCTCAAGCATATATCCCACACCGCGCACGGTCTGAATCAGTTTCGGCTCAAAGTCATTATCGATTTTGGCGCGCAGACGCTTAACGGCGACGTCGATGGCGTTGGTATCGCTGTCAAAATTCATATCCCAGACCTGAGAGGCAATCAGCGAGCGGGGTAAAACTTCTCCCTGGTGGCGCAGGAAAAACTCAAGCAGCGTAAACTCTTTGCTGGTCAGGGTGATGCGCGCCCCGCTGCGGGTGACTTTTCTACTCACCAGATCAACCATTAAATCTGCGACCTGAAACTGACTTTCGACAATCACCGCCGCGCCCCGGCGTAATAGCGTTCTGACCCGCGCCAACAGTTCGGCAAAGGCAAACGGTTTGACCAGATAATCGTCAGCGCCTAATTCCAGACCTTTAACCCGATGTTCAATAGTACCCAGCGCGGTGAGGAGAAGAATGGGCATGCCTTTGTTGGCGCTACGCAGCATGCGTACGATATCCCAGCCGTTTACATCCGGCAGCATGATGTCGAGTATGAGCAGATCGTAATCGCCGGTCATCGCCAGGTGGTACCCGTTCAGGCCGTTGTCCGCCAAATCCACGACAAAACCTGCTTCCGTCAGGCCTTTTGTCAGATATTCACCGGTTTTTTTCTCATCTTCGACTATCAAAATCTTCATCGCATTCTCCTTCTCGCACTGCTTGTGCGGACTTTCAATTCTAGGGAAGCGGGATCGGATAGCAATCGGTTATTGGGAAAATGACAGTTTTGTCATTTTCCTGTCACCGGTTAAACAGAGTCACTTCGTTAAAGTACAACCCTATAAATTCCTGCATATTTTAGGGTCATCAGTCCGGTCAGGACGAGAAGAACTATGAGCAAATTTAAGCTTCTTACCCTCAGCGCGATATTCGTTCTCGCCGGTTGTTCATTAGCGCCGGACTATCAGCGCCCGGCTTTACCGGTGCCACAGCAATTCTCCTTAAGCCAGAATGCGCTGGTGTCAGCCTCTGGGAATTATCAGGACACCGGTTGGCGGACCTTCTTCGTTGACGACCAGGTTAAGATGCTGATTGGTGAGGCGCTGGTCAATAACCGCGATTTGCGTATGGCAGTGCTGAAGGTTCAGGAGGCGCGAGCGCAATATGGCGTCACGGACGCTGACCGCTATCCGCAAATTACGGCAGGCTCCAGCGGTACCTACAGCGGTAAATTAAAAGGCGACAGCGGCACCGATCGCGAATTCGAGGCCGGGCTGAATCTCAGTTTCGATTTGGATTTTTTTGGTCGGCTGAAAAATATGAGTGAAGCCGATCGACAGAATTTCTTTGCCAGTGAAGAGGCGCGTCGGGCGGTACATATCTCATTAATCTCTAACGTGTCGCAAAGTTATTTCAATCAACGTCTGGCTTATGCACAACTGCAAATTGCCGAAGAAACGCTGCAAAACTATCAGCGTTCCTACGCCTTTGTTGAAAAACAACTGGTCACCGGTAGCACTAACGTACTGGCGCTGGAACAGGCGCGGGGCGTGATTGAAAGTACGCGCAGCGAAATCGCGAAGCGTAAAGGTGAACTGGCGCAGGCGAACAACGCGCTGCAACTGTTGCTGGGTACCTACGGAAAATTACCCGAGGATCGGGCGCTCAGTCGCGGAGATATTAAACCGGTTACGCTGCCGCCATCACTCTCGTCGCAGATACTGTTGCAGCGCCCGGATATTATGGAAGCTGAGCACGGATTAATGGCGGCGAATGCCAATATCGGCGCCGCGCGGGCGGCATTTTTCCCGTCGATTACCCTGACCAGCTCCGTGTCCAGTAGCAGCAGCGATCTCTCCAGCTTATTTAATGCTGCCAGCGGCATGTGGAATTTTGTCCCCAAAATAGATATTCCCATTTTTAACGCCGGACGTAATCAGTCCAATCTCGATCTGGCTGAAATTCGCCAACAGCAGTCGGTGGTGAATTACGAACAAAAAATTCAGGGCGCATTTAAAGAGGTGGCGGATGCGCTGGCGTTGCGCCAAAGCATTGCCGAGCAAATTAGCGGCCAGCAGCGCTACCTGGCGTCATTGCAAATCACCCTACAACGTGCCAGAGCGCTGTATCAGAATGGCGCGGTTAGCTATATCGAAGTTCTGGACGCCGAACGTTCTTTATTTGCCACGCAGCAATCGCTGCTCGATCTTAATTACGCCCAGCAGGTTAATGAAATTAAGCTGTTTGCTGCCTTAGGCGGCGGTTGGGTGGAGTAATCCTTAATATTAACTTTTCAGGAGCATCAATTATGAATACTACCGCCAAAGCCGTGCTGTTAAGCCTTTTCTCTGTGGTCATATTTAACGCTCAGGCCAATGAGCATCAACATAGCGAGATGATGAATATGCAGCCGGCGGCTCAGCAGGAACAACGCATTAGCGCTACCGGGGTGATTGAAGCTGTTGATATGGAGAGTAAAAAAGTCACGATTAAACATGATCCTATTCCGGCGGTGAACTGGCCGGCCATGACGATGCGTTTTACGCTGGTGGCCGATACCAGGGCTGACGATATTAAGCCAGGTGATAAGGTCGCGTTTACGTTTGTTCAGCAGGGAAATATCTCTGTTTTACGCGATATTCACATCAGTAAATAACGTTCTCGCTGGTCTCTTTAATTCTTGCCCGGGTTCTTGCGAGCGCGGGTGAGATTATCGCGCAATGGAAATCATTATGGCGTCTTTAAATATTAAAAATACCGCGCTTATTCTCGCTGGCATGATTGCAGGCGGAATTATTTCTGTCGGTGTTTATACTTATTATTCATCCGCAAAAGTATCGACCGAAACCGGACAGGCTTCGCCAAAAGAAGCCAGAAAAGTTCTGTTCTGGTATGACCCCATGTATCCGAATACGCGTTTTGACAAGCCGGGCAAATCGCCGTTCATGGATATGGATTTAATCCCGAAATATGCCGATGAAGAGACCGCAAGCGCGTCAGCACCTGGTGTGCGCATCGATCCCACTCAGACCCAGAATCTGGGGCTAAAAACGGAACCCGTGCGTCGGGGACCACTGCACTATGCGCAAACTTTCCCGGCTAACGTGAGCTATAACGAATACCAGTTTGTTATTGTCCAGGCACGCTCCGCTGGCTTTATCGAGAAGGTTTACCCGCTCACTGTGGGTGACAAAATCAAGAAGGGTTCTCCGCTCATTGACCTGACGATTCCTGACTGGGTTGAGGCGCAGAGCGAATATTTGCTGCTGCGCGAGACCGGCGGCAGCGCGACGCAGGTAGAAGGGATTCTGGAGCGATTACGCCTTGCCGGTATGCCGGAAGCGGATATCCAGCGTTTAAAGTCGACGCGTAAAATTCAGACCCGCTTTACCCTGAAAGCCCCCATTGATGGGGTGATCACCGCATTCGATTTGCGTACCGGCATGAATATTTCCAAAGACAATGTGGTCGCGAAAATTCAGGGAATGGATCCGGTATGGGTCAGCGCGTCGGTCCCGGAATCTATTGCCTGGCTGATTAAAGACGCCTCGCAATTTCGCATCACGGTTCCTGCCTGGCCGGATAAGCCATTCACCATCAGTAAGTGGAGTATTTTGCCAAGCGTTGATGCCACCACGCGTACCCTCCAGCTGCGTTTGCAGGTTGATAACCCCGACGAAGCGCTCAAGCCTGGAATGAATGCTTACCTGCAATTGAAAACGCAAAGCGAGCCGATGCTGCTGATCCCGTCTAAAGCGTTAATTGATACGGGTACCGAACAGCGGGTGATTACCGTTGTTCAGGAAGGTCGATTTGTGCCGAAGCAGGTGGCTGTTTTCCATGAATCTCAGGGGCAGACGGCTATTCGCTCAGGCCTGACTGAAGGTGAAAAAGTGGTGTCCAGCGGTCTGTTCCTGATTGACTCCGAGGCGAATATTTCTGGTGCCCTTGACCGTATGCGCGCCCAGAACAGTGGTGCGCAAGACGCAGGCGCGATGCCGGCCCAGGCGACCCATTCACATTGAGGATATGATAAATGATTGAATGGATTATCCGCCGTTCAGTGGCAAACCGTTTCCTGGTGATGATGGGGGCGCTGTTTCTCAGCATCTGGGGAACCTGGACCATCATTAACACGCCGGTTGATGCGCTGCCCGATCTCTCTGATGTCCAGGTGATAGTCAAAACCAGCTACCCCGGACAGGCCCCGCAAATCGTTGAGAATCAGGTCACTTATCCGCTGACCACCACCATGCTGTCGGTACCCGGCGCGAAAACGGTGCGTGGCTTCTCGCAGTTTGGCGATTCCTACGTCTACGTCATTTTCGAGGATGGTACCGATCCTTACTGGGCGCGCTCGCGCGTACTGGAATATCTCAACCAGGTGCAGGGAAAATTACCGGCAGGCGTTAGTGCTGAAATGGGGCCGGACGCCACGGGCGTCGGCTGGATCTTTGAATATGCGCTGGTGGATCGCAGCGGAAAACATGACCTCGCGGAATTACGTTCTCTTCAGGACTGGTTCTTAAAATATGAGTTAAAAACGATTCCTAACGTGGCGGAAGTGGCCTCGGTGGGCGGCGTGGTTAAACAGTACCAGGTGGTTATCGACCCGATGAAGCTGACGCAATATGGCATCAGCCTGGCGGAGGTGAAATCTGCGCTGGATACGTCAAATCAGGAAGCGGGCGGCTCGTCTGTGGAGATGGCCGAAGCCGAATATATGGTTCGTGCCAGTGGCTATCTGCAAACGCTTGATGATTTTAATAACATCGTCCTGAAAACCGGGGCCGACGGTGTACCGGTTTATCTGCGCGATGTGGCACGCGTCCAGATTGGGCCGGAAATGCGCCGTGGGATCGCCGAACTCAATGGCGAAGGCGAAGTCGCGGGTGGCGTGGTTATTCTACGATCCGGTAAAAATGCGCGTGAGGTGATCTCTGCCGTTAAAGCCAAACTCGATACGCTGAAAAGCAGCCTGCCGGAAGGCGTTGAGGTAGTTACAACATACGATCGCAGTCAGCTTATCGATCGCGCCATTGATAACCTGAGCTACAAGCTACTGGAGGAGTTTATCGTCGTTGCGCTGGTGTGCGCGCTGTTCCTGTGGCATCTGCGTTCGGCATTGGTGGCGATTATTTCCCTGCCGTTGGGGCTGTGTATCGCGTTTATCGTGATGCATTTCCAGGGGCTGAACGCCAATATTATGTCGCTCGGGGGAATTGCTATTGCCGTTGGGGCGATGGTTGATGCGGCAATCGTGATGATTGAGAACGCCCATAAGCGACTGGAAGAGTGGGGGCATCAGCATCCGGGTGAAAAGCTGGATAACGCCACGCGCTGGAAGGTCATTACCGACGCCTCGGTGGAAGTTGGCCCGGCATTGTTCATCAGCTTGCTGATTATCACGTTGTCATTTATCCCTATTTTCACCCTTGAAGGGCAGGAAGGGCGGCTGTTTGGTCCGCTGGCGTTCACCAAAACCTATGCCATGGCGGGCGCGGCATTTCTGGCCATTGTGGTTATTCCGATCCTGATGGGGTTCTGGATCCGCGGCAAAATACCAGCGGAAAGCAGCAACCCGCTTAACCGCTTCCTGATCCGTATTTACCATCCGCTATTGCTGAAGGTGCTGCACTGGCCCAAAACCACTATCCTGGTCGCGGTGCTGTCAATACTGACGGTTATCTACCCGCTGAATAAAGTCGGTGGTGAATTCCTGCCGCAGATTAACGAAGGCGATTTGCTGTATATGCCTTCGACACTGCCGGGGATTTCGGCGGCGCAGGCGGCGGACATGCTGCAAAAAACCGATAAGCTGATCATGACCGTTCCTGAAGTGGCGCGCGTATTTGGTAAAACCGGCAAGGCGGAAACCGCAACAGATTCCGCGCCGCTGGAAATGGTTGAAACGACGATCCAACTGAAGCCGCAGGATCAGTGGCGTCCGGGTATGACGATGGACAAAATCATCGCCGAGCTGGACAAAACCGTGCGCTTGCCGGGGCTGGCGAATCTGTGGGTGCCACCTATTCGTAACCGCATCGACATGCTCTCTACCGGGATAAAAAGCCCTATCGGGATTAAAGTGTCAGGTAACGTTCTGGCTGATATCGACGCGACGGCGGAACAAATTGAAGAGGTGGCCAGAACCGTGCCAGGCGTCGCCTCTGCGTTAGCTGAGCGTCTGGTAGGGGGACGCTATCTCAACGTGGATATTAATCGTGAGAAAGCGGCCCGTTATGGCATGACCGTTGGCGATGTACAGCTGTTTGTGACCTCCGCAGTGGGAGGCGCGATGGTGGGCGAAACGGTAGAAGGGATCGCGCGTTATCCTATCAACCTTCGCTATGCGCAGAGCTATCGCGACAGCCCGCAAGCGCTGCGTAATTTGCCCATTCTGACCCCCATGAAACAGCAAATCACCCTGGCTGATGTGGCGGATGTCACGGTCGTTTCTGGGCCGTCAATGTTAAAAACCGAAGATGCGCGACCCACCAGTTGGATTTACATCGATGCCCGCGATCGTGACATGGTTTCGGTGGTGAACGATCTGCAAAAAGCGATCGCGGAAAAGGTACAGTTAAAGCCGGGGACCAGCGTGGCGTTCTCCGGTCAGTTCGAACTGCTTGAACGCGCCAGCCATAAGCTCAAATTGATGGTGCCGATGACGCTGATGATTATCTTCGTCCTGCTTTATCTGGCTTTCCGTCGCTTTGGCGAAGCGCTGCTGATTATCACCAGCGTTCCCTTTGCGCTGGTAGGGGGGATCTGGTTCCTCTACTGGATGGGGTTCCATATGTCGGTCGCGACCGGAACCGGGTTTATTGCGTTGGCCGGCGTGGCCGCAGAGTTTGGCGTGGTGATGCTGATGTATCTGCGTCACGCCATTGAAGCAGAGCCAGCGCTGGAAAACCCGCAAACCTTTACGGCGGATAAACTGGATGAAGCGTTATATCACGGCGCTGTACTGCGCGTGCGCCCGAAAGCGATGACCGTGGCGGTGATTATCGCCGGTCTGTTGCCCATCTTGTGGGGGACGGGAGCCGGGTCAGAAGTGATGAGCCGCATAGCCGCGCCGATGATTGGCGGCATGATCACCGCGCCGCTGTTGTCGCTATTCATCATTCCGGCTGCGTATAAGCTGATGTGGCTGCACAGGCATCGCAAGCAAAAGTAACCTTCTCAATCATACGCCTGTCTTCGGTTTGTACCCCGAAGCAGGCGTAGCTCTATGCTTCCAGCGCTTTCACGCGTTTGCGGTATTCGCCCGGCGTACAGCCGAATTCGCGTAGAAAGACTTTATAAAACGATGACTCGCTGGCGTAGCCCACCGATTCAGCTACCACAATCAATGGTTGAGATCCGCGTGACAACATCTGAGCGGCGATTTGCAGGCGCAAAGTGGTTAACACCGCCAGCGGTGTGGCGTTTGAGACTTCACGGAATAATTGCGCAAAGCTGGCCCGCGACATGTGTACGCGTTTCGCCAGCTCTTCGACGGTCCACGCAAAGGACGGTGATTCGAGCATCAGAAACACCACGGCTCCGAGTTTGGGGTGCAGCAGTAAATTCAACACGTTTTGTGCGGGCGATGCTCTGGTTAACCACTCACGAACGGCTAAGGCGAACAGCGTGGCGCATTGTTGGCTGCATACAGCGCTGGAACCCGGCAGCCCACTAATGGATTCCTGTTGCAATAGCGCAATCACGGCCTTGAGCCAATGGCTGACGGGACTCTTTTCTTCAGGCGCCAGAATCAGTGCTTCCGGTAGCGCGGTTAAAAAATAGCGTGAGGTGGCGTGCAGTTGCAGGCTACCGCAAACGATATGCGTTTGTTCATCCCCTGACTGGCAAAGTCGATGGGCGGAGTTCTGCGGCAGGATAACGAGAGTCCCTGGTCGCAGGGTGAAAGATGTCCCATCGGGCATATCAAGTTGGGCTGCCCCCTGAGTGACCGTATGCCAGCGGATAACGGACAGCTCGCCCGCCGCATGCGGCAGTTGCCAGTCTCTGCTCAGTAAACAGTTTTGATCGATCGAGCCTTGCGGATCGTTAAGCATGAGTAATCGACTGAGAGTGTCCATGAAGACTCCTGAGCAGTTTTTACCACTATTAGTTTGGCGGGATTATCTCGAAAATTCTAAATTAAAGTAATATCTTCAAAGTGTTAATTTATTATTCTTATATGTTTCGTGAAAAGAGGTTAAAAGTGATTTAGACGATTTGACAGTAATGAGCGCGTTCTGGATACGTTTCCCTTGCCTGGTTACCCCTATACTTCAGTTCAACAAATGAACAGTGACCAGGCGGAGAGAGAGCATGAATCAGTATCAGGCGATTATTATTGGATTTGGCAAAGCGGGTAAAACGCTGGCAGCTGCCCTGGCAAAAACGGGCTGGCGGGTGGCGATTGTTGAACAGTCGAACACCATGTACGGCGGGACATGCATCAACATCGGCTGTATTCCAACTAAAACCCTGGTACACGACGCTGAACTCCAGCATGACTTTGCTGCGGCGATGCAGCGCAAGGGTGCCGTTGTCAGTTTCCTGCGCGATAAAAACTTCCATAATCTGGCCGATCTGGAAAATGTAGATGTGATCGACGGTCGTGCTGAATTTGTCGATAACCGTACTGTGCGGGTCGTGCAGTCAACTGGCGCGATTGAGCTAAGCGGCGAGAAGATCTTTATTAATACCGGTGCGCAGTCAACGATACCAAACGTAGAAGGGTTAACCACCACACCGGGTGTGTTCGACAGTACCGGGCTGTTGAATTTGACGCAACGACCTGAGCGTTTGGGTATTTTGGGCGGCGGTTACATTGGTGTAGAGTTCGCATCAATGTTTGCCAACTTCGGCAGCAAAGTCACCCTTTATGAAGCCGCTCCGCTGTTTTTAGCCCGCGAAGATCGGGATATTGCCGAAGCTATCGCCGGGATTTTACGCGACAAAGGGGTTGAGATTATCCTTAACGCCAACGTACAGGCGGTTTCGTCCGTGGACGGCGCGGTACTGGTGAAAATGCCGGGAGGCGTCCAGACTGTGGATGCGCTGCTGGTGGCATCGGGCCGCACACCGGCGACCGAAAATCTGCAGTTGCAGAAAGCGGGTGTGGATGTAAACGACCGCGGCGCCATTATCGTGAATAAATATCTGCGTACCTCGGCAGATAATATTTGGGCAATGGGCGATGTCACCGGCGGGTTGCAGTTCACTTATATCTCACTGGATGATTTCCGTATTGTGCGTGACAACCTGTCAGGCGAGGGGGTACGTCACACCGGCGATCGTCAAAATATACCGTATTCCGTCTTTATGACGCCGCCGCTTTCCCGCGTGGGGATGACCGAAGAACAGGCCCGCGCCAGTGGTGCTTCTGTGCAGGTAGTCACGCTACCGGTGGCGGCGATTCCGCGTGCGCGAGTGACGGATGACACCCGTGGCGTACTTAAAGCGGTGGTGGATAGCGAAACGAAACAGATATTAGGTGTTTCGCTATTATGTGTGGATTCGCATGAGATGATTAATATCATCAAGACGGTTATGGATGCAGGATTACCCTATACAACTTTACGCGATCAAATATTTACCCATCCGAGTATGAGTGAATCATTAAACGATCTCTTTTCTCTCGTTAAATAATAAAAGCGCAGGGAAGATATACACCACGGATTTCCGTACTTGTCTGGAGCTGGACCTCTGGTGTTGAAGGATACGTTAATGCTGGCGGGAGCGGTGATGATCGTTGCAGATTCAGTCAGCTCAATCGTTATGCAGCGGTATTGAATTTTTAACGTTGTGCCCTCTGTAAGGTAGCAAGCCACTCTAGTTCGATTCGGTATTTACCGGGCCAGCAGGATGCTGGCTTTTTTCTGACTTAAGGGAAATTTATTTAATATATAAAATGTAACTATTCACTTTATAACAATAACGAGTCAGGGCTGTTTTGGCAGTTAATGATATGAAGAGGTGAGTACCATACGCACTGATGACAAAAGCGCGACAACCTGCGCATCGCCCAACCATCCCAATACCTTCATTTTTCTCTATTTTTTTCTGTGCAATTCTTGCTATTTGTTATCTCAAAACAGTATCTTAAATAAAATTATTATTCATTTTTGTTATAGTTAATCCATAAGTTCGCGTGGTTTTAAGCGCGGCTTAAGCTAGAATTATCCTGATTAAATGTTTTTACGTATCAATAATTGGCTAAAGATAGTTAAAAACTTAATTTTTAACCAACTGTCTGACATGGAATCCACTATGGTAATTAAGCACCAGGGCGGATGCTGATCTCGCGTTTTTGGGTAACCAAAAGCGGGACATATCTTAAATATGGAAATAAGGGTTTTAGAATGAGCTTTGGATTAGCAAAGGACAACAAGTTTGAAATCATCGCTATCCTTCGTGAAGAGCTGCACAAGAAAACGAAACTGGAAGTCTTATGCGAAAACAGTAGCGTTATCACACAGCTAGATAAGGTCGATTTCGAACGGTTTGTCATCTCCGGCCATGAAGAGATTGTGCCTGAAAAGGTCCAATACTTTATCCTGCACAGCGAAAGCGGGATTGTAAAATTTAGTGCCAGATTTGAACAAACTCCACCAGCAGGTGCGGAGGCAGGATTATCCTACCTCATCCCGGATATGATTTTCTTTGCCCAGCAGCGACAAAATCAGCGTTTTTCCTTCCTGAAGGGTTATGACTTTTTCTGTTTTGGTCGTTACAAAAACGGAGAAAACTACTCTTTCAGGATTAAAAACATCTCTCAGGGTGGCTGTGCGTTAATTGTTAAAGATGTAAATACCCGCTTTGTTTATAAAGATGCGGTGATTAAAAATGCCTCGCTGGAGTTTGATACGTTTGGCAGTTTACAGCTGGATTTAAAAGTGATCGATGTCGTCACGATCAATGAGTTTGATGAGGATAATCAGTTGTACTCCTGTCATCAGATCTCGTGTGAGTTCGATTTTAAAAATCGTCGTGAAGAGGCTGAAGTCGAGAAAATTATTATCAAATTTTTAATGAGTAACAAGATCAGAAGCTTATAAGGAGCGGTAAACAGGATGTTGATGTGTGGCAATGATAATTTTGTGGGCAACGGTATGTTCGCCTACCTGACCAGCAAACAAGTACCCGTACAAACATTCCAGTTTGAGGATATGTTGCATCAGTCATCATTATGTCAGCATCAAACCATGGTTTTTAATATCATTAATAATGAACAACCGTGTTCAGACGTCGTACAGTTTCTGAATAAAAATCGATTCAAGTTCTATAATAACGTCGTAGTGATTGTGGCTGACAGTTTGGTGGCGAAATTATGCGTGGAGTTATTATATATTGAGAAAGCAATAGTGTTGACTGAGAAATCTTCACTGCGAGATTTCGGTCAATTGGCGACGTTGTCGGTCGGGAAATGGAATCCCCGGCTGTATCGTTCGCAGAAAAGGTTAACTGAAAGGGAACAGCAGATCCTGAGTTTGCTGGTAAGTGGTTATACCGCTAAAGAAATTTCTGAATTAGTGAACCTTAACTATAAAACCATTCAGGCTCATAAAATGCGAGTCGTCGCCAAGTTGGGACTGAACAATACTTCTGATTTAAATAAATTAATTGTCAGATTCACCCATCGTATGTCTTTTTTACCCTAGTCTGGTGATTCTTTTCTGATGTAAAACATCTCATAGTAGATATAATTCGGGAGCGATGTGACTGGTTTTAAATTATATGATTTGTAGAGGTAGAGGGAATGTTTAATTCCAACGAGGTGCTCACCGCGCTTGAACAGGCATTGAATACCAGTCAGTTTTATATGGTTTATCAGCCCATTTTTAATTTGCACACTCAGCAAATTAGCGGATTTGAAGCATTAATGCGTTGGAACAGCCCTCAGATGGGGATGATCTCTCCCGATATTTTTATTACGTTATTGGAAGACAGCGGCAATATCATTTCAATTGAAGACATGGTTACCCACACACCCTGGGATGTGGCGACTTCCTGGCCCGATCCTCTTGTATTATCAATCAATATTTCCGCACTTGAATTTTGTGACCCTCTCTTACCCCAACGCGTCAGACGTAATCTCACCCTCTGTGGGCTACCGCCTTATCGGTGCCAAATTGAGGTGACGGAAACGTCACCACTGCGCGACAGCCAAATAGCGGTTAACAATATGCTGGAGCTAAAGGATATCGGGGTTAAACTCGCTCTTGATGATTTTGGTACTGGTCACGCGAATCTTAATTATCTGCTGAAGTATCCTTTTGATACCCTAAAAATTGATAAGGAATTTGTTGCTGGCATTGAGCCCGATACCCGATCGACAAAGATTGTGGAGGGCATTATTTCACTGGCACACAATTTTGGTATTGAAGTTCTCGCCGAAGGGGTGGAAACCCAGTCCCAACTGGACCGTTTAATGCAGATTGGCTGTGACAAAATTCAGGGCTTTTTCATTTCTCCGCCGGTGTTAGCAGAAGAAATCCCGTTACTCCTGACGCAGTATAATCGTTAATCCCACCTTTTTACGTTTCCCAACCCCTTGATTGTTCAGCGTTGTTGGTAAGCCCGTAGGGCCGATAAGCGTAGCGCATCAGACAGCCCTGAAAGGCAAAAAAAAGCCCCCTGCAGAACAGAGGGCTGGTGAGTTTATGACTGCTTAGAACGATTTCTTAAAGCCAATGGAAGCATTAATCGGGGCTTCAACTTGCGACTTACTACCACCGTTGCTGAATTGCGTACCCAGTTCACCGTAGACCTGCACGTTTCTGTCGATTGACCAGGACAGACCGGCCGCAACTTCAGTGCTGGAGTACTGCTGTGAGGATTCCAGCGTGGTGGTGGCGACCGCATTGCTAAAGTGCGTTTTGTCTTTTGAACCCAGACCCTGCCAAACGTTAACCCTGCCGTACGGCTGGAATTTGCCATGGTTGGTGTCATAGTCGGCAACCAGACGTACGCCCAGACGGGCGGTAAAGGAATCTGCGGTGTCCATTTTCACTTTCGTTTGGGTCACACCGTCAAGCCGACCATTATCAAAATCGCTGTATTGGTAGATCAACTGAGCCTGAGGTTCCAGACTCCAGGCGCTTGAACCCAGACGGAACGATTTACCCATCTCCGTTGACGCCGTCAGCGTGTTGCCTTTGACGGTATAAGAACCGTTGTTCCCGGTCGCCGCCAGGCGAGATTTATGGTTACCGTACTGCAGGACGTTATCAACATACATCCCATCGCCCGAGAACCAGGTGGCGTAACCGCCGACGTAAAACGCATTGTCATCGATGTTACCGCCTTTGCCGTCGCTGCCTGTCTTCGTGCCTTTCACGTTGCTGTCGATGTCAAGGATGCTGGTATACATCCCGGCTTTCCAGCTTTCGTTAGCATACATGTCAACGCCGACCTGAATACCCATGGTATGGGTGCTGGTTTGTGTCCCGGCCGCATCGTCCAGTTTGGTTTTACCGGAGTAACCAAGCATTCTCGCCCAGGCGCGATTATCTTCGTCAATACCCGGTTTAACCTCGTCGCCCATACGTTGGTGCATGTTACCCAGCAGGCTGATGTCGCCCTGACGCACAACGCTGGCAAGGCCAGAATACAGCATAGTTTCTGGACGATATTCGCTTCTCAGATACCAGTTTTCCCCCTGACCCTGAGCATTGCCCGCATGCAGTTGGTACTCAAACGCGCCTGCTGCCATACGATCGGCGGCAAGATGGAAGGCGTCACGCGACGTTTGCGCGGTGGTGGTTGCGCCATTGAGCGCCGTAACGACTTCGATACCATCACCGACGGTCGGCGCGCCGAGGCCAGAACCATCAACGTCCAGCAGCGTACTCCCGCTGGCTTTACCGCCATCAATAATCAGACGGTCGGCAATGCCTGCACCGCTACCATTCTGAATGGCCGCCATGTTGATGGTCCCTTTTTCGCCGATGTAATCCCCTTTGACGGTTAACGTTGCGCCAGTCTGCTGGCCGATGAGCGAGACATCACCGCCGTTGCTCAGGCCCGCGACTGTCTGGTTGTATCCCTGCGTGTTCAACATGGTGTCAGCGACAACGTAGTGGTGTGACGCACTACTCAGGGTGTTGGTGTTACCCGCCCGCAGTACGCCGTTGGCAATTAACGTTGCGCCGCTGTAGCTGTTTTCACCTTGCAGTTCCGTAATACCGCTGCCGGTTTGGTGCAACTGGCCTTTACCGCTGATATTGCCCGCTAACGCCAGGGTATCCGCGCGATCAACCTTGAGTACGCCGTTATCAACGATATCTCCCTGAATGCTGCCAATGTTACCGCCATTACCCAACTGTAAAACACCTTGTTCGATGGTAGTGCCCCCGGTGTAGGTATTATCCAGCGTCAGGGTGAGGGAGCCTTTACCGGTTTTGGTCAGATGACCATTACCTTCGACTTCCGTCAGCAGGGAAACGTTATGTCCGTTGGTATTGAATGTCCCGCCACCGGATTCCAGCGTCACCTGACGGGCGGTATCAAATGCTTCGCCATACTTCAGCGTACCGCCGTTGAAGGTAATACCCGTCTCTGGCGCGCCAAGGTTGGTATCACCCGCCACCTGCAACGTACCTGAGGTGATAGTGGTTCCACCGCTGTAGGTGTTGTCGCCAGTGAGGATCAGCGTCCCGAGATCGCCTTTATTCAGGCCGCCGGTACCGCGGATCACGCTGTCGATAGTTGCGGTGTAGTTTGCGCCGTCTACCGTGCCATCGCCGACGCGAATCAGCGTGTTCGCCGTGTCGGTGGTAATGGCCTCACCACCCACGCGATAGCCATCGGTGGCGAACTGTGCGCCGCTGATGATGACGTCGCCTTTGCTGTTATCGACGGTGACGTTGCCAGCTTCACCCTGGAAGACAGCGAAGGCGGCATCGGTAAACGGTGCGTTCAGCGCGCCTTCTGGCGTTGATTCATCCGTGGTCCAGTTGTCGTTACCCTGGCTGGATTGCCAGATACCGTCGCCGCCGTTGATGACGCCGTTGTTTTTCAGCTCGCCATTCTCACCGCCGGTGCCGTCCCAGAAGCGCAGCGTCAGTCCGGCATGGTTGACCAGGTTAACCTGGTTGTTAACCGAGGTTTGCACGTACAGGCTGTCTGCGGCTTCCGGCGCGTTGGCAATGTCCATCACATTGTTGGTCAAGGTGCCGGTGTAGTTGATGACGCGGTAAACGCCCACGTCAAAGCTGCCGCCCGGAGATGTCTCGATATTGAGCTTACCGTCGAGCGTCAAGTCGCCATTCACATCAATCAGGTCGTTGAAGGCCCCGCCTGGGGTATAAGCCTGACCAAACTGGTAATCCAGTTGGGCGTTATCACTCAGCGTCAGTGAACCGGTGGTCAGTTTACCCACGCTGTTGATGGCAGCACCAGCTGTAATATGAGCGTCGTCCAGCACGTCAACCGCGCCGCCGATAATACCGTTACCGCCGAGCGTCGCGCCGGATTTAACCGTTACCTGACCGGTCGCGGCGGACTGGTTGCCGTTGACCAGCAGCACGCCTTTATTGACGTCCGTGGTACCGGTGTAAGTGTTATCGCCTGTCAGCGTTAACGTACCGTCACCGATTTTCACCAGGCTGCCGTCGTTACCGCTGATAATGCCGCTGATGGTGTCATCAAGATGCAGATTCCCCAGCGACAATGTTTTATTGCCCAGTTCGACATTCCCCGCGCCGGACAACGAGCCGATAGACGTTGCGCTGTCGACCGCGCTGATATCGACCTTACCGCCCGCCAGGTTCTTAACGACGGTATTTTCAGCCATCGCCTGGTCGGCAAAGGTCATCAGTCCACTATTGTTCACGCTGGCATTGCCGCCGCTGGCATTATCTTCCAGAGCCAACGTACTGTCTTTTGCCACGTTAACCGTCGCGTTGCCTGCAGTGGCGTTGTCGGTTAACAGCGCTTTTGCTGCGCCCGTCAGGTTCAGTTTGGCGCTTGCGGCGGTGACGTTATCCGCCAGCGTTAACAGGCTGTCGGCGATGTTCATGGTCAGGGATTGCAGACTGGTATCTGTCCCGCTGACATTGAGCGTCGCCCCCTTATTGACGTTCACGGTGCTGCTTTCATTGCTACCAAAGGCTCCGGTTTTGCTGACGTTGACCGTGACATTGTTGGCATTACCCGTCCCGGCAATTTCGGTATCGCCTTTGTAGCTGTTGGCGCGATCGAGTGACAAGGTGCTGCCCGCATCGCTTGAGCTGCTGGTGACTTTCAGTTTACCGTCGCCGGTAATCTCACCGGCTGGCGTGAAGTGGTGCGAATTGAGGTCAAACACCGCCGCGTTATCACTCGTTCCCAGCTCAATAGTGCGATTGCTGGTCAGGTCTGCGCCCATCTGCAGGGTGGAGCCGTTGTTAATAACCAGATCGGTTCCGCTTTGGCCGAGGTTGCTGTCAGAGGAAATCTGCAACGTACCGCCATCAATGCGCGTGCCGCCGCGATACTCGTTATCACCGCTGAGGATCAGACGACCAAGGTCGGTTTTCACCAGCGTCAGTTTGTCAGTCGTGCTGGCTTCGCGGATCACGGACTCAATGGCCGCGGTATAGTTTTGACCCGCGCCACCGGCACCAACGCGCAGCAGCAGTTCACCGGTGCCTGGCGTCTGGCCTGCATGGGTCGCGTTTTCTGTGGTGGCATACGCGTTAAGCGCATCACCTTTAACCACATAGCCATCGGCGTCAAACTGTGCCCCGGAGAAATTAACTTCGCCCGCGGCGTTATCCACGGTAACGGTTCCGCCTTTGGTGGTGAAGACGGCAAAGGATTTTTGCGCCCAGGGGGCGTTACCTTCACCGGTTGCCGTGGTCCAGTTGTTATCTCCCTGGCTGCCGATCGCCATCCATTTGCCATCGCCGCCGTCAATTTTGCTGTTGCCTTCAATGCCCGACGCGCCATGGCTCTGGTTGACGGTTGCGCCGTCCCAGAACTGCAGGGTAACGCCGTTGGCATTCACCAGGTTGACCTGTTTGTCGATAGAGGTCTGGACAAAAATATTACTTTTATCCTGGCTGTCTGGTATTGCGCCCAGCTCCAGCGTCTGGTTATTCAGCGTGCCGCCGTAGTTATAGATACGATATACGCCCGGTCCGAAGTTACCGCCCTGTGAAGTGGTAACATCCAGGGTTCCGTCAAGTTGCAGATCGCCTGCGACGTTGACCAGATCGTTTAATGCACCGCCTGGCGTATAAGCGTTGCCCAGTTCGAAAGCGGAGGTCGTTTTGCTGCCAAGCTGCAGATTACCGTTAATGGTGAGCGTACCTGCACCGCCATCACCCGCGCTGAGGGTGGTGGCATCGTTCATCAATACATTGCCGCCGATAATGCCATTCCCGCCAAGTGTGGAGGTGCCGCTGACGGTAGTTGCGCCGCGCGCCGCGCTTTGATCGCCATTCACCAGCAGTGTACCGTTGGTGACGGTGGTGTCGCCGGTATAGGTGTTATTGCCGTTCAGGCGGGTAATGCCGCCGCCGATTTGTTGCAGTGCGCCGATGCCCGAAATCACCCCGTTGAGCAGGACGTTGTTGGCGCGGTTGATCGCCAGCATGCCGTTGTCGATGATGTCAGACACGGCGCTGACTTCGCCTGCATTTCCGCCGTCACCCAACTGCAGCGTACCGGTTTGATCAATGGTGGTAGAGCCGGTGTAGGTGTTGTTGGCGGTAAACACCGTGGTACCGCCCGCCGCACGTTCAAATTTCCCGTCGCCGCTGATGATACCGCGATAGATTTGCGCCGCTGATGCATCCCCCTGGGTGTCGAAGATAACCCGACTGCCTGCGCCCTGGGTCGTCACATCGTAATCGCCAATGCTGGCGGCAGTACTGGTCGGCTCAACGTGATCGCCGGTGCGCAGCGTTGCGCCATTATTTACGGCAATGGTTTTACTCGCCAGACTCAGGTTTTCAACGACGCGGACATCCGCGTTTGATCCGCTGATGGTCAGTGAATCCCAGCCGGAGCCAATGTTGGTGCCGGTATTCAGGTTGTCGCTGGCAAGCGTGCCAATCTTCGCATCTTTCGTATTGGTGAAGGTGAGGGCATTGCCCGTACCCGCAGCGGTAATGATGTGGCGCGTTTTATCCAGTATTACATTGCCGATGTTGGCTTTATTGTTGCCGCCAGTGCCAGCGAAATTCACTTCACCCGCATAGGAACCGCTACGCCAGTTGAAGGTGTCCCTGCCTTCGCCGGTATTGATGACACCGCTGGTGATACCGCCGCTGATATCAATGGTGTCATTTCCCTTGCCCGATTGAATCGCCACTGCCGTGTCGTTGATGGCCTGAAGGGTACCGGTATTGGTGATTTTTTTCTTGCTGTCGCCGCTGGCGTCAATCACCGGTGAAGTCGTACTGGCAGAAATAATCTTCCCGCTGTTGGTTAATGCGCTGACGTTTTTAGCGATGATCGCAGAACCGCCCGCGCTGTCATGTACGTTGATATCGGCACTGGTCGTGACCTGGCCATCCGTGTTGGCGCGGATACCGCTGCCTTCGCTGTTTAGCACCTCAACGGTATAGCCTTTGCCGATTTTCAGATCGTCCGTCACCGCGTCGCCATTGCGTTGCTCAAAGGCGAAACCGGTACCTTTCCCGTTGACGTTGAGGATGTTGTTCAGTCCATCGTTCATGGTCAGCGCGACGCTGGTGCGGATCCCTGGACCATCGTTGGAATCGATGGTGACATCACGCAGCGTGATATTGGTGTTGTTGGCATCGTTTTGAATACCGGCACCAGTACCCTCAGCGCGAATCATCACGCTTTGCGCGGCCAGTGCGCCAGCGCCCTCGGCCAGACGAATACCGTCAGCAGATCCATTGGTGGTAATGCTGTCGCCAGTTTTACCGTTGATCAGCAGACTGGCCCCCTGGGTCAGCAGAACGCCAGCAGTACCATCATCAACCTGAATTTTGCCCAGCTTACTAATCTGCGCGTTAGAGCCTGAGGCGCGTACGCCGATGCCGTTGCTGACATGCAGGGCGCTGGAGGAGTTATTGGTTAAGTTCCCGCCTTGTTGCACATCAACGCCGATGCTGTCGACGCTGGCCAGATCGATAATCGATTTGGTATCGAGGAGCAGGTTGCCCAGATTTCTCGCCACATAGGCGATAACCTTGTTGCCGCTGGCTTCAGAGGTGATCTTCGCGTTAGAGGTGAGGGTCGTGTTTGTAGCATTCCCCTGCGTGTTGCCATTCAACTGATGCGCCTGACCATCCACCACCCCGGCAATGGTGCTTTCACCGGTTAAATTGATGGTAGTTTTATCGCTGATGGTACCGTTGGCGCCGCCTTCGATGACCAACGCTGCGGAGTTGGTGCCCTTAACGGTAAACGTCGCTTCCCCGGTATCTACGCTGCTGCCTGTGCCGGTGGCGAGAACGCCAACAGAATTGTTACCGCTAAGCGTCAGATTCAGGTCAGAAGTGGACTGATCTTTCGGGTTAGTCGTATTACCGGCCAACAATGCGCCATTGGCGATACGGAAAATAGTGGTGCGATCCTGACCATTGTCATTCATCACTGCCTGCCCAATATTGGCGGTCGCACCTTTACCATACAGGTAATAACCAATCTGATCGGTGTTGTTGAACACCGGGCTACTCAGACTATCGACGTTAGCGATGGCATTATCACGCACGTGTACGCCGATATTACCGGCCTGATTCAGGGTGATACCAGAATAGACATTGACCGTTGCCTGACCGTTGGCGCCGCCTTCCGCCCAAATAGCATAGTTTCGGTTACCGACGCCGCCGTCACCGTCTACTACGATAGAACCAGAAGCGCTGGTGGTGACTTCGGCGTTTTTCTTATTGGCGCTGACGTGGATCCCGACGTTATTGTTGCCATTAACGTTAATCTTGCCGTCATTTCTAATGATCTGACCATTCTCTGCGCCACTGTCACGCACAGTGATGCCGTAGTTCTTGCTGGTGCCTCCACGATCATCGCCATTGATTGTGATAGTGCCGGTATTCAGCACATTACCTGTTGCATTGCCGATCAGGATCCCGGCGGCGTTACGTATGCCGACGCCAAGGGTGATGAGACCGTTGTTAATCACCTCTTTGGCGCTTTTGGTCATGATACCGGCGCTTGGGCTGGCACCGCCTGGCAATACGGCATCCAGGGAGGAATTATTCGCATCGCGGCCAAGGTATATCGTTGCATCTTTGGCGTTGGTAAATGTGGCGTTGTCGGCGACTTCCACGCCAAAGGCGGTGCCATTACCAAAGGACTTCTTGTTTTTGCGTCCGTCGACGATATTGATATCGCCGTTATTCGTGCCCTGCGCGTCGTTAGACAGCTGCATACCAATGGCCAGCGTCAGCGAAGTTTCGGGATCGTCTTTACTCCAGGGGTCGGCAGCAGAAGCGGTACCGAAGTTATCGGTAGTAATCGCCTGGTTGATGGTGCCTTCGTTGATAATGACGCTGGCGCCTTGCCCCTGCATACCAAATGCACCGTAGCTGTTGACGTTTTGGTTACCGTCTTTATCAATAAACAGCCCGGAGTTGATGGTTCCGTGGTTGGTTGCCGTTGCATCTTTCGCCAGCATGCCAATTGCCAGGCTTTGCCCGGTAGAGGTACGCAATGCGTTCAGTTCGCCCAGGTTAGTGATAACCCCGCCGTCAATGGCTTTCATAACGCCATTAATACTGCCGTCTACGGCGATCATCGCGTCTTTGTTCAACGTACCGGCGGTACCTGCGCCGTTGGCATAGATAGCGTGCAGCTCACCGCGATCGGCGGTTGTGTTATTGCTGTGCGACTCGCCATCGGTCCAGACGTCGTAATCCCAGGAGATAACATCAGATGACTTACCTGAGGTCAGTAAGTCATCAATCAGCTCAGCATACTTCGCTTGTGCGGCGGAGACGGTTGTGATTTGACTGTCTTCAACATCCAGCCACAACTGGATCTGACTGACTTTTTGTCCATCCGGTTTTTGCGCGGCATCATCGCTTTCGCCTAACAACCAGCTATTGAACTCAGCCAGTTCCGCAGCCGTGGTAATTGAGAACGTTTTTTCCCCCGTTTCGATAACCTCGCCAGCGTCGTTATAGCCATACGTCATCAGCGTTACATCGCCGCCAAATACGGAGGTTGTCCTGGAACCGTTAAACGTTTTGGTCGGAATAACGGGGGCGGCGTTAAATTTGATGTAGTTATCGGATTGCCAGTTCACCTGGCTGTTGGCGCCTTGCGCTTCCAGCAGTGAGGAATCTTTAGCCAGTAATTCGATGGTATTGGCTTTGTCACGCACATGAAGCGTATCGTTGCCAATATTCAGATTGGCCGTGGCGCCATTGGTCGCCAACGCGATGCCAAATTGCTTATAGATTTGCGTTTGTTGCGGATCATACGTATTTAAAACAGCATCGCCGATTTGTGATTCAGTGATAAACCCGGCTAACGCGCTGGTATCAAAAACTTTAATGGTTTCTGGCTCTCCAGGAAGCGCCGGATCAAAAATATCAAAATCCGTGCTTTGCGAAGGTTTCGCTGATTGGGTATGAGTCAGGTATTCTGCCAGCTCTTCCTCCGTGGAGATTGTTTTTACGCTCTGGTCAGGGCTGGTAGCCTTAAGCGTGATTTTGCCGGTTTGCAGCAGCTCACGGATAGTCGTTGACTCAACAACGCCGCTTTGGCCTGGGGTAATCGTCGGGATCGCGCCGCTGATATTGAGCGCCTGACCAGTGGTATTATCTTCATATAAGAAGCCGTAGTTATGAATTCCCTCATAAACGCCAGCGGAAATTCCTCGCTGGTAGTCAGTAGAAATATTATGATCGCCGGTATCAATAATCGGATCAGCCGAGGCCATCATCGACGCTCCGCTTAATGCGCCAGCCGCCAGTACGGCGACAGTTTTACGCGAGCTGCTTTTTTTCTTACCTTTAGTTAATTCAGACACGACCACCCAGATACCGAGCGCCGCGTTCCAAATAATGCTGTAAACTTTGTTCATATATAACCCTCGTCTACATTCCTGTTATGTATGTGTTAATACGTTGAGTTGTTGGCTATGGTTGGCCCGCGGACGCGTTACCCGGTATGGTGATTTTGGGCAAATAGGGTTCCCTTCCGAGCTATGCGGAATTAAAAAATGAGCCGAAAGGACAGCTTTAAATAATAACCGTGATAATTGTCCTTAAATAAGTCAGTTATGGCTGGCTATAGTGGGAAATGGTGTACTTGAGCTGGGTGTTATTTTTACCGAGCTTTCTGGCAATGTTGCTTTTGTACGCCCCGATGGTTTTTTCACTTTTTTGTGATGCCCCGGCGATTTGTGCCAGTGACCAACCCCGGGCAAGCATCATCATCACATTGAATTCGTTTGCGGTGATTTTTGTGTGCAGTGCTTTGATATTATTTTGTTTTTTATTCTGTATGATACGTGTAACGGCATGCAGCAGCCGATCAAGACTGGCATCTTGATCGAGTAATTGCATATTCTTCCCGCAAACGGTTTGAAAAAGAGAAAAGGTGGCTTCATCTGCCAAAACAATAATCTTTGTGGCAGGGCGGATAGCCATGCTGCGGATAATTCTGGCATATTTTAAAAAATCTGATTTGTCAGGATTAATAATGATGTAATCTGTATCATCTGGCAGAAACTTGACTGCTGAAAACGTCTGAGAGGAGTGGTACGTGATATCAATATATAAGGATGAACCACGTAGAATTTCTCGCATGCCTAGCCAGGGATAAAGTGAGTCACCCAAAAAAATAGCCTTAGACATTACGATCTCCTTGAAATTTTAATGCAAGCGGTCGCCTCTTTTTTCTGGCTGAAAAAAGAGTTTCTTGCGACGCGTGGAATGTTAATTAAATCTCGTATAACGTTCTTTGGTTTGAACGTATCCTTATTTATTGCCAATTCAACAGATATTTTCTGTATTTATTTGAAGCATTAACTATTCTGAAAGTAGATATTACACTTTGTTAAAATTTAAGATAAATCGTTTATATCACCTCTGAGCAGATGATTGATAGATTTCGCTTATGAATCACCATAAGAATGAGCCCACCTTTTCCATAAAGGCAGGATATTCCTGGGCTTATTGACGGCGATTTATTTAAAAATGATTATATTTCAAAGGAATGCTCGCTTGTGATGATGGACTGGTTGGTGGGTAGGAGAATTCTTAATTAAGATTAGGAAGAAGGGGCGGGTGGGAACAGTGAAGATGGAAATATCGCCAAATTTACATTAAGCATCTAAAAATGTTTGAATTTAAGGCTATTTAGCCAATTAAATAAACATTTATAGTTTTTTATTCTGAGTTGATCTTTTTGTGCTTTATTTGAGCATGTTGCTTGCCGTTGTCATTTTATCTGCTTACTTCGCTGCTAGCGCTCAGCCCGCTAACAGCTCCTGCTCGACCTGTTGCACCTGTTGTTCCAGTGAGTTGCGGATTTCCGTCAGCGCCCGTTGCTGGTCAGAGAAGTAAGCCTCTTTATCGGTCACGGAGGAAGCAAGGCGCCAGGCGTTTTCAGCCTCTAGTTCGGTAATCTCTTTCAGCAGTGCGTTAATTTGTTCTCTGAGCTGCTGTATTTTGCTGCGTAAATGCTGCAGATCGTTCAATCGGTCACTCGCCATCATCGGTTCGAGACCACTTTGTAACTGGGTCAGTAACGCCCGTACGGCGGCAAGGTCGGCATTTTGGCGCGCCTGGTTAAGCTGCACCATCATCTGATGCGCTTTCTCTTTCAGATCATCCGCCACCACGTCCGGGTGGCAAAGACGACTGGCCTGCCGCCACAGGCGTTTTAGCTCGTTACGTTCATCGGCAGAAAGTCGTTGGTCGCGAGTAAAACGATGCTGTGCGTCCTGCTGCTGCTCCTGATATTCATCATATTCATGACTGGCCTCTTCTTGTGCCTGGCGAGTCGCGCTGTCGTCCTGGCGAGAAAAGTCGTTTTCCAGCTCACGAATCTCCGCCAGCAGGGCGGTGATCAGCTCCGTTTGTTGCTGAATGCGTTGCCGGGTTTCGACAGATTCGCGCGAATCTGAGTGCTGGTTCATCCATTGCTGCTTGAGTCTGGCCAACTGCTCAACGGCCTGGGAAATATAGTGCTGACAGGATTGATAGTCTTTTTCCCGGCGCTTTCGCTCCGCTTCCTGTTTACGTTGGGCGCTGACGGCCAGTTGCTTACGCAGCTCAAGGATGCGGCTCATCAGCGGCCCAAGACGAAGATGGTATAGATCGTTGAAATCATCGAGGATTTGAATGCGCGTGTTGCGCTTATCAATCAGGTCACGCAGTTGTGTTTCAAGCGCTTTCAGTTCGAGTTTACTCGCCGCAATCGCAGGATCCTGCCACGTAGAGACCGCTCTCTGAGATTGCAGCCAGGCCGTGATTTCACGCAGAGCATCGCTAAAGCGCCGGGCTTCGATCGCCTGCACGATGGTGTCTGGCACGACTGACAAAGGCTCATTTTTCAGATGCGCCACCTGCTGAAAAATAATCTCCTCATCTTCCAGTTCAATAGCGCTTTTGACGATTTCCAGTCGTTTGATGATCTTATTCATGACAGTCGTTGCCTGGCCTGACTCAAAAACGAATGGCTTAAATACAACAGGCCCACCCGTTTGAAAATGTTAGAAAAACAGTAAGGTGCATTCTGTGGCCTGCAATACCTTTTCGTCCAGAATAATTCACTGTAATTATGAAAAGCGTGAACTCTGGTAAGGAGCCCACCCATGAAAAATAACAACTGCTCAGGCATCGCTGACAACCATGATGTTAAACGATTGCGCCTTGCGGCAACCAGGTTGAAATGTTAAAAGAAGCCCCTTCAATAAAAACGACACAGGGGAAGGGCGTGAAAAACGCGTCAACTGCATCTGGCACCAGCGTGCCTGATGCCGCGTCGACGAATGAGCCGACGCTTCAGCGGGGGTTGCAAAACCGCCATATTCAGTTAATTGCGCTGGGCGGCGCAATTGGAACCGGCCTGTTTTTGGGCATTGGACCGGCCATTCAGATGGCGGGGCCTGCGGTGTTACTGGGTTACGGCGTAGCCGGAATCATCGCTTTTTTGATTATGCGTCAACTGGGCGAAATGGTGGTGGAAGAACCCGTTTCCGGATCGTTTGCCCATTTTGCCTATAAATACTGGGGACCTTTTGCTGGCTTTTTGTCCGGCTGGAACTACTGGGTGATGTTTGTGCTGGTTGGCATGGCGGAGCTGACAGCGGCCGGCATCTACATGCAGTACTGGCTGCCCGATGTCCCCACCTGGATTTGGGCTGCCGCTTTCTTTGTGATCATCAATGCCGTCAATCTGGTTAACGTACGTCTGTATGGCGAAACGGAATTCTGGTTTGCGCTGATTAAAGTGCTGGCCATTATCGGCATGATTGGCTTTGGCATCTGGATGCTGTTTTCCGGTAACGGCGGGGAACATGCGAGCATCGATAATCTCTGGCGTTACAACGGCTTTTTTGCCACTGGCTGGAATGGATTGATCCTCTCGCTGGCGGTGATTATGTTCTCATTTGGCGGGCTGGAATTGATAGGGATCACCGCCGCGGAAGCGCAGGATCCACAGAAAAGTATTCCGAAAGCGGTAAACCAGGTGGTGTACCGTATTCTGCTGTTTTATATCGGTTCTCTGGTGGTGCTGCTGGCCTTGTATCCGTGGGTGGAAGTGAAATCGAATAGCAGCCCGTTCGTGATGATTTTCCATAATCTTGACAGTAATGTGGTGGCTTCTGCGCTGAACTTTGTCATTCTGGTGGCTTCGCTGTCGGTCTATAACAGCGGGGTTTACTCGAACAGCCGGATGTTGTTTGGTTTGTCCGTTCAGGGAAATGCGCCGAAGTTTTTAACCCGCGTCAGTCGCCGTGGCGTACCGGTGAACTCATTGATTTTGTCCGGCGCGATTACGTCACTGGTGGTGTTGATCAACTATGTGCTGCCGCAAAAAGCGTTCAGTCTGTTGATGGCGCTGGTTGTCGCGACGCTGCTATTAAACTGGATTATGATTTGTCTGGCGCATTTGCGATTCCGCGCGGCGATGCGCCGCAAAGGACGTGATACGCAGTTCAAAGCGCTGCTTTATCCGGCCGGAAACTATCTGTGCATTGCCTTCCTCGGCATGATTCTGGTGCTGATGTGCACCATGGATGATATGCGCCTGTCCGCTATTCTGCTGCCGATATGGATCCTGTTCCTGTTTGTTGCCTTCAAACTGCTGCGCCGCAAATCCCGCTAATATCTGACCGATCTCATCCTGGTGATGAGATCGGTCACTGCTTCTCATTGCCGATTAACGCTGAAAGATCCCTGACAATGCGCGAATATCATTTCCGGTAGGCGACTGATGAATGCGTAAGCCAAACTCTTCGATCACTGCAAATATATGGTCGAAGATATCAGCCTGAATACTTTCATATTCCAGCCAGACTACCGTATTAGTAAAAGCATAAATTTCGATCGGTAAACCGTGATCGTCCGGCGCAAGCTGGCGTACCATTAACGTCATATCTTTGCGAATCCGCGGATGGTGACGTAAATATTCGTTCAGATAGGCACGGAAAGTGCCAATATTGGTCATCCGGCGGTGATTCAATACCGATTCAGGCGCATCCAATAGCTGATTCCACTCGTCAATTTCCTGATGACGCGTAGTTAAATACGGCTTTAGCAGGTGTGCTTTATGCAGTCGCTGGCGTTCATCTTCGTCAAGAAAATGAATGCTGGTGGCATCAATGCTGATGCTGCGTTTAATGCGTCGACCACCGGAAGCTGACATCCCACTCCAGTTTTTAAAAGAGTCCGATACCAGTGACCAGGTGGGAATAGTGGTGATGGTGTTATCCCAGTTGCGCACTTTTACGGTGGTTAAACCAATATCGATAACCGCACCGTCTGCGCCGTATTTCGGCATTTCCAGCCAGTCGCCCAGTTTGAGCATATCGTTCGCTGAAAGCTGGATCCCAGCCACCAGACCGAGGATTGGATCTTTAAATACCAGCATTAAGACGGCGGCCATCGCGCCCAGGCCGCTTATCAGTATTGCCGGAGACTGACCAATCAGCAGGGAAATCATCAAAATCCCAACGATAATTGCGCCAATCAGTTTGATTCCCTGGAATATACCTTTCAACGGTAGCTGAGATGCGGCAGGGAGTTTTTGCGACAGATTGAGAATAACGTCCAGCAGGGAGAAGAGGGACAGCAGGGCGTACATCATGATCCACAGCTGTGCGCAGGTCACTAATATCTCTGCAGCTTCGCTGCCTTTTTGTAACCACAGCGCGGCCTGAATGTTGACAATGATACCCTGCAGGGTGAATGCCAGTCGGTGAAATAACTTATTCTGCGTGATGATTTGTAGCCACAGACGGGAGCTGGCGTTCGCGCGCTTTTCAAATGCGCGCAGCACCACCCAGTGCAAAATAACGTGAACAATAATGGCGGTGAGAAAAATAATGCCAAAAATCATCACCAGCGAGGTGGTGTGGTTTATTTCAATGCCGAGTTCTTCTACCTGAGATATCAATTCCTGCATAAGGTCTCCTTAATAAACAGCGGCCTATGATGACCGCTGTCGGGAGCTTATGCAAATTACGCTCGTCTTGCCTACGATTTTGCGGCGATGCTGGCGCACACCGGATTGATATTCAGCGTGCGGCGAAATAAAAGGGTAGTCAGTAACAGCACGGTCATCATTGTGGCTTCGACGGCTAAAAAACCGATAACCGAGCGCGTGTAATCGCCATGGTAATGTTGCTGCAGATGCAGGAACAGCGCCCCCAACACGGCGGGACCGAGTCCTAATGTTGCCTGCTGCAATGTACTCAGAATGGTGGTTCCGGCGCCCGCATCGTGCGTGGCGATATCGCGCATACCGATGCGATAAAAACTGTTCACAATCAGCGCCTGACCATAGCCGATAAACGCTGTAGCTGGAACGAGCGTAATGGCCGAGGTGCGCATGCCTGAATACCAGAAGGTCATCATTAACCCCATTAAGCCAGCGATCTGAATAACCAGCCCAGTGAGCAGAATACGCCCCGTACTATAGCGGGCAATTAATCCCGGGGCGTAACATGCAGAGATAAAATAGGCTGCGCCAAGCGCAATAAAGCTATTGCCGGATTCCCACGGGGCCATACCGAGACCGGCCTGTAAGGTTAACGCCATGCAGAACATAAATCCTGACCAGGCGCTAAAAAACAGTAATGCGATTAGCACGCCGAACCGGATGCTGCTGAGTTTTAACAGGCGTGGCGGTAAGAGAGGATGTTGCCCGGTCTGTTCTTGTCGTAACGCATTGCTGCGCATCCACCATCCTAAAGGCAGAATAGCGACCAGTGCAGCCTGCGTCTGCCACGGCCAGCCGGTTTCCGGGCCTAATGCCATAGGAAACAGCAAACAACAGAGAATCACAGCCAGACTACTGGTGCCCAGCCAGTCGATGCGGGTTCGGGTTTCCCGGGTGGTTTCAGGGACATAGCGTTGGCTGAACATCAGGACTAACAGACAAATCGGGACATTAATAAAAAAAGCATTGCGCCAGCCCAGCCCTGCAATATCTGCCGAAACCAGCCAGCCCCCGCCCATTTGGCCGACAATAAACGCGATGCCGCCAATGCCTCCATACAAACTGATGGCCCGCGCATGTTCAGGACCTTTCAGCGTGACGTGCAGGGTGGCAAGGATCTGTGGCACGATCAGCGCCGCACCCGCACCTTGTAGAACGCGAGCACTCAGCAACATGTGAATGGAATTCGCCATCCCGCAAAAAAGGGAGGCGATGCCAAACAGTACGACGCCCGCCATAAACAGGCGGCGGCGACCATAGTTATCACCAAGTTTGCTGCCTAGCGCCAGACAAACGGCGAAAGTCACCCCGTACAAAGCGACAATAAGTTCAAGCTGCGTGGTAGTGGCCTGGAGCGACTGGGTAATGGAATCCAGAGCGACATTGGTAATTGATGTATCAATGAGCGGGAGCATTTGGCCTGTCAATAACAGGAGCAACCCTATGCGGCCGGGTGAAACAGTTGATGTACTCATAGTAACTCCATTGCATCATTTTGCAGATGGACGTAGCATCACTGAAAAATTAAACGGGTACCAGTTCCTGATTATACTGGTATTGTTACTACTATGCTGGAGAGTCCATGGCGGTAATAGCGCAACAGGAATCCGCGGTTATCCTCCCCGATGATAGCCGCAAGCAGCTTGGCGCGTTTTTACGTGCGCGACGGGAAAGCCTCGATCCGCAGCGTCTGGGTCTGCCGCGTATTGGGCGGCGAAGAACGCCCGGTCTGCGCCGCGAAGAGGTCGCGATGCTGGCTAACGTGGGCGTCACCTGGTACACCTGGCTGGAGCAGGGGCGAGAGGTCAATCCGTCGCAAGCGGTCTTGCTGAATGTGGCGAATGCGCTGCAATGCAGTCCGCTGGAAACCCGCCACCTGTTTGTGCTGGCCGGATTGACGCCACCGGAATCCACGCCGGTGATGGTGTGTGAAGGGATCACACCAGGCACCCGAAAAATGCTCGACAGTCTGATGCCGCAGCCCGCCAGTATTCAGAAACCCAGTTTTGACATCGTGGCCTGGAATGAGAGTTTTTGCCGGTTGATGGGCGTTGATTTTTCCACGCTCCCGAGCGAAGACCGCAACTGTATTTACCTCTATCTCACCAATGAAACCTGGCGTAGCCGTATAGCAAACTGCGATGTATTACCGACGTTTGTTTCTTATTTCCGTGCGGCAATGGCGGAACATCGCAGCGATCCTGTTTGGGAAAATAAACTGGCACGCTTTTTTGCCGCATCGTCTGAATTTGAAGCATTATGGCATCAGCGTTATGACGTTCGCGGTGTGGAAAATCAGGTCAAAAACTTTGTCCATCCGCAGCTAGGGCGTTTTAGCTTGCAGCAAATGTACTGGTATTCCGCCCCGCGTAATGGTTCGCGGCTGCTGGTTTATTTACCGATGGATGAAGCGGGGGAGCAGGCACTGGCGTGGCTGAATCAGTAGTGATACGCCCGATGGCAGTGATACTCATCGGGCGTGACGGAAAAAATCAGACTTCCGTCAGCGTTGTTTCCAGCGGCAGACGAGATTTCGGCAGCGCAGCGTTGAAATCTTCCACGCTGTGATGACCTACCGGGACCACGACCACGCTAGTGAAACCTTTTTCTTTCAGGCCAAACTCTGCGTCGAGAACGGCGGCATCAAAGCCTTCGATTGGCACCGCGTCCAGGCCCAACGCCGCAACGCCCAGCAGGAAGTTACCGACGTTCAGGTACACCTGTTTCGCCATCCAGTGGTTGTCATCTTTGAGATCTTTGCGGTGCAGGTCGGCAAAGAAAGTACGGCCTTTATGGTTAGCGGCTTTGGCTTCCGGGGTAGCGAAACGCCCATCGCACTCTTCTTGATCGACAACGCGCTCCAGCCACGCATCGTCCATCGACGTTTTGGCGCAGAACACCACAACGTGGGATGCATCCAGCATTTTACGCTCGTTGAATATAAAGCCACCGGCTGCGGATTTCGCCACGCGCGCTTTACCTTCGTCAGTGCTGGCAACGATAAAGTGCCACGGCTGAGAGTTGGTGCTGGACGGACTAAACTGCAGCAGCGTTTTTAATTTTTCGGCCTGCTCAGCGGTCAGTTTTTTATTCGGATCGAATGCCTTAGTGGAGTAACGTTTTAAGGCGACAGAAACAATATCCATAACTACTCCTGGTGATTTTCCTACCCTGCGGGTGCGTTTTGTTCCAGCAGGGTACAGGGTTAGCAGAAAAAAGATAAGACAGAAAAATGCAAAAACACTTATCGACGTTAACGATAAATCAGACAGGGCGCAGGTGCTTTTGCTCTCGTTTGGGTAGGCCATCCACTACCTGGTGCCATGAGTCATTCACCAGGTCCGTCAGCAATGACTCGGTAATGTCGTCGCCTGGATAGACTGAGATCCAGTGCTTTTTATTCATGTGATAACCGGGTTCAATGCTGGGGTAGATCTGTTGATTTAACAATGATTTTTGCGGTTCGGATTTCAGGTTAACCAGCGGGCGTCCGTGATGTTCAAACACCAGCATGAAAATCTTACCACCGACCTTGAACACGTCGTATTCCGGGCCAAAAGGCCAGCAGTGCTCGGTGAAAGGCAGTTCTAGCGCAAGGCGCTTTGCGCAGTCATGCAGTGTCTTTCCGTCCATTATTTTTCCTCGCGAGTCAGGGCGCGCCACATGGCTTCAAACCCCAGCGAAATGTATTCAGCTGCGCGGGCAGGATTGCGGGCAGCGAATTCCATGGTTGTTTCTGCAAGTGTTAAAAAAAGCCCGTCGCCAAAGGCGCGATACTCGTCCGACATAAATTCAGGTCGCACGGAGCGATGGCAAAGATCGCGCAGTTCCGGGAACATATCGTCAGCCTTCTGTTCTGTTTCTTTACTGATTTTCTCGCTGACGGCCAACTGGCGAATGGTGCGATGTCCGCAGGTATGATTCAGACCCCAGCTAATGTAGCTATTCCAGATGTAGTGAGTCATGGTTTTGGCATCGGTCACTGAGCGATCCAGATTTGCCATCATTGACTGGCAGAGATCATGTTTTAAAAAGAGGTAAAGTTCGTTGATCAAATCATCTTTGGTCGCGAAATAGCGAAACAACGTTCCCTCCGCAACCCCTGCATTGCGCGCGATTACGGCGGTAGAGGCCGCAATACCTGATTGTGCAAATGCTGTGGTTGCAGCTTCCAGTAATGCCAATTTTTTGTCTTCACTCTTCGGACGAGCCACTACACTTTACCCTTAAGTCTGTAAAAAACATGATTGAATCACGGCCTTTGCAGCACCGCAACGGCGAATGTCAAAGATTGAAAATCATCTTGACGGCGAACTTTCGATTTCTATAATGAGTGCTTACTCACTCATAATCAAGGGTCAGTCGCGCAAACCAGCGGAAAGGAGGCGCGTTTAAGGTCAGGATATGAAGCGTCTCACAGTTTGTGTGGTTGTTATTATGCTTATTGCCGCTGCTACAAGTTTACCGTTTGTACTCAATGCCGGATTTGGCCAGGCGCCGCAAGGGGCACAACTGAGTCAGGTTGAACAGTCGCCACACTATCGTGATGGACAGTTTCATAACCAGCTGCCGACACCGGGCTATACCGGTAACAAAGGTATGCTGGCGGCCTGGTGGGAGTTTCTGGTCGCTAAGCGTGAAAATGCGCGGCCAGCACAGCCGTTACCGTTGGTGGCGAGCGATCTCGCCGGGTTACCGCCGCAGCAGGATACTCTGGTCTGGCTGGGTCACTCTTCATGGTATTTGCAACTGGCGGGTCAACGCATCCTGCTTGATCCGGTGTTCAGCAACTATGCCGCGCCGTTTTCATTTCTGAATAAAGCCTTTGCCGGGGATTTTCCGTGGACCGCACAGACAATGCCGGAGATCGATCTGCTTATCATCTCGCACGATCACTATGACCATCTGGATCTCGCCACCATCAAGGCGTTAATGCCGAAGATTAAGCGGGTGATTACGCCGCTGGGTGTGGGGTCGCATTTGCGTTATTGGGGAATGCGCAGCGAGATAATCGACGAACGTGACTGGAATCAGTCCGTCAGAGTGACGGACTCACTGATTGTGCATGTTCTGCCAGCCCGCCATTTTTCGGGACGAGGCATTAAGCGTAATCAGACGCTATGGGCCAGCTTTATGTTTGAAACGCCGGAACAGAACATTTATTACAGCGGTGATTCCGGCTATGGACCGCATTTTAAAGCCATTGGCGAGCAGTTTGGCTCGGTTGATTTGGCGATTATGGAGAACGGTCAGTATGACCTGGACTGGAAGTTTATTCACATGATGCCGGAAGAGACGGCTCAGGCCGCGGCGGATCTGCATGCGAAAGCCGTTTTGCCTGGGCACGCAGGTCGTTTTGTTCTGGCGAAACATACCTGGGATGATCCGTACAAACGACTGGCGCTTGCAAGCCGCCAACAAGATTACCGACTGCTGACGCCGATGCTGGGTGAACCGGTCATACTGTCCGAACCGGACCAAACATTTGCGGCCTGGTGGCAGCAGGCGAATCAATGAACACAGGGGAGAGCATGATGACGATTTCTGCTCAGGTAATTGATACGATTGTTGAATGGATTGATGATAATTTGAATCAACCATTGCGCATTGATGATGTTGCCCGCCATGCGGGTTATTCAAAATGGCACCTACAGCGTCTTTTTATGCAGTACAAAGGCGAGAGCCTGGGGCGTTACATCCGCGAGCGTAAACTGCTGCTGGCGGCGCGCGATCTACGCGATACCGATCAGAAAGTGTACGACATCTGTTTGAAGTACGGATTTGATTCGCAGCAGACCTTTACGCGTATTTTTACCCGTACGTTTAGTCAACCGCCTGGCGCTTATCGCAAAGAAAATCATAGCCGAACGCATTAACGGCACCGGGTTCTCGCGGGCTTAATCCGCCAGCGAGAACCAGCGCCGCCAGATGTAGCGCAGCACAAAATACTCAATCACCCCCAGTAGTAAAAACCACAGGCAAAACAGCAACGTGTAAAACTGGTTGAGGTCCATCAGATGAAAAGTGGCAACCAGTTTTTGCGCCAGCACCAGGCCCAGTGAAGGGGCAGGCAAGAGCAGGCAGGACAGAAAAGCCAGCAGCAGGATCCCTGCGGCGGTCATCAGCGATTCAAGCGGGTGTCTCATGGTATTGTTAAACTTGAGTTAAAATACCATTGTCCGGGATCTCAGCGGGCAACGCAAATCCCCCGCCTAAAGCCCTGCCCAAATCTCACAGTGTTTTTTCACCAGGCCACTCAACGATCCGCCTTCCGCCACGAAATCACGCATATTCTGTGCTTCATCATAACCATTTTTAACCTGTAGGCGTAAGGCTTCAATCGCGCTGGTCGCACCCACTTTGTCCGCAGAGGCGGCGACATTCTCCAGCAGCCGTAGCGTGTCATCCGCCAGGCGATGTCCATCGCCCGTATTCACGTCGGTGACGATTCCCGCCATACCAAAACGGCAGGCCTGAAAACGGTTGAATTTATACAGTAAATAATCCTGTTCCTGGTGTTTGAATGGACGTTTGGTGAGTAACCAGTGGGCGGTGGACTGAATCAGTCCCGCCATATTGACCGCGTGTTTAAGTGTCAGCGGAGTGTCCATTACCCGAACCTCAACCGTACCGAAGTGCGGGCTGGGGCGGATATCCCAGTGCAAATCTTTAATGCTATCAATCATGCTGGTGTAAGCCAGGCGACGAAATAGTCCCGTAAATTCCGGCCAATTATTCACCCATGGCATCGGACCGTTATCGGGAAATCCGGAGAATATATTCAGGCGCGAGCAGGCAAATTGCGTGTCGGATGTCTGCATATAAGGTGAGGCGGCAGAGAGCGCAATAAAATGAGGAACAAATCGCGACAGCCCGTGCAGGAGGTAAATGGCATCATCACCGTTGGCGCAGCCAACATGGACGTGTTGACCGAAAACGGTCGCCTGCTGAATAAGATAACCAAAATTTTCCAGATTACGTCGATAGCGTTCGTCATCGCAGACTTCCTGACGTTGCCATTTTTGAAATGGGTGCGTACCACCGCCGCAGATGGCGAGGTGATGATCTGCCGCAACCCGCATGATTATCTGCTGCATGGCCGACAATTCAGCATCAGCCTGGTCGATATTGCGACAAACTCCGGTTGCCATCTCCAGCATACTTTCGGTGATGTCGTGCTTCACCTCCCCGGCGGTAAGCTGCGGCTTAATGGCGTCAATCAGCCGGGAAGAATCCTGGCTCAGGTCGTAACCTGGGGGATTAACCACCTGCATTTCCAGTTCAATGCCTAACGTAAAAGGGTCGGAAACATGAAAATCGGGTAGTGACATAGGGTTCTCTTCAGCGTTGATTTTAATTAAGTATAGAAGGGCGGCTGATTTTCTGTTCGGCGTAAGAAATCATGGCATGACGCTTTGAAGGCGAAATGGCAGGTGCTATAACTATTTTTTGCTTCGCAACAGGGGTTGAGTCGTGCCGGAAATAAATCTTTATGGACAGACAGTCGGCGATGTTGTTCCGGACTGGAAAGGTGCCGCCGTGCTGCCACGGGAAGAGCTTGTTGGGCAGTACTGCCGTTTGGTTCCTCTGGATGCTGACAGCCATGTCGCCGACCTGTTTGATGCCTATGCGCAGGCACCCGACGATCGCGACTGGACCTGGCTTGCAAGCTCTCGCCCAACGAGCGTTGAAGCCGCGGCTTGCTGGATCACGGCAAAATCCACTGACGCCTCTCTGGTTCCTTATGCGGTAATTGAACAGCGTTCCGGGCGTGCCGTTGGCCTGGTGTGTTTTATGGCGATCGAGCGGGAGCATGGCTCGGTCGAAATTGGTCATGTGACCTGGTCGCCGCGCATGAAAAATACGGTACTCGGCACCGAAAGCGTCTGGCTGCTGCTGCGTCAGGCGTTTGCGTTAGGGTACCGTCGTGTGGAGTGGAAATGCGATTCGTTGAATACGGCGTCGCGACGGGCGGCAGAGCGTCTTGGATTTATCTTTGAAGGGCGTTTTCGCCAGAAGATTGTGCGTAAGGGGCGCAACCGCGACAGCGACTGGTTATCAATAATTGATAGCGAATGGCCGCAGCGCGATGCCGCATTGCAGCGCTGGCTGGCTGCCGACAACTTTGATGAACATGGGCGGCAACGCAGGTCGATGGCAGAGTGCTTTTCCTGTGAGGTCGTCAACGCTGAGACAGTGCAGACGCAACAGCAAGGTTATCAACAACGCTGGCAACAGGAACACGGTCCGGTGGCGCAAACACCGCCCGCGCCGCTGGCTGATTTTCTCGCCGCGCAACCCCATAATCCCAATCCCGTCTACGACACGCTCAGCTCTCGAGCAGGATTAGCGGCGCTGACAAAAGCGAATGTATCCGCCCTGGAGCCGATGGCGGCGATTATCAATACTGAAGTGGATACCGGGGAGCGTCGCATTCCGGTACGAATTTATCGCCCGACACTTACCACAGAGCCGAAGGTGGTGGTGTTTATCCATGGCGGTGGACATCTGAGTGGTTCGGTGGAGGTGTACGACCCCATCGCCCGACATCTGGCGATGGCGACAAAAAATACCGTTGTTGCGGTTGATTATCGACGTGCGCCAGAAAATCCTTACCCGGCGGGTCTTTGCGATGCTAAAGCCGCGATAGAAAACGTCTGGTCGCTGCTCGAAAGTCAGCATATTCCTTATACTCGCCAACTTACGCTTATTGGTGACAGCGGCGGCGGTGCATTCAGCGCGACGCTGGCCGCTGCTTTATCCCGCGAGCTGCCGGGATTAATTCATCGCCTGGTGCTGATTTATCCGAGCCTGGACTACACCCTGAACTGGCCGTCGGTACAGGAGAATGGTTCAGGAAAGCTGCTGGATGAAAGCAAAATACGCTGGTATTTTCAGCAATATTTCCGCAATGGAGAAGATCGTAAACAGGCGTCTCCGCTTTATCTGCCGCTGAGCCAGAATTTTCCATCTACCCTGGTATTCAGTGGTGGGCTGGATCCGTTACGGGATGAGGGTTTTGCATTTGTCGCCAGATTGCAGGCGGAGGGGATATCCGTTCAGCATGTGCACTTTCCTGGGATGACGCACGCATATTTGATGCTGGAGGATAAAGTTCCGCAGGAGGCGCAGGCTACGTATCAGGCGATTGGTGAGTTTGTTAAAAAATAACGTCGCACAGCGTAATGACCTGGCGATCGCGCTGAAACCAGCGAACGTTAATTTCCTGCCCGGCGAGGCTTTGCGAAAATAAGGGCTGGATTCGCAAGGTTATCTGGGTTGGGGTGAGGGCGGTAACTTTAGCGCTGGCGAACCCCGGTAACGCCGTAGTGTGTTCCGAAAACGTTTTATACAGGCTCTCCTTTGCGCTGAACGCCAGGGTTAAGGCGAGTGGAAAGGGCAGGTTGGCGTGATGCATAATCTGTCGTTCGTGGTTATCGACAATGCTGTCAGCCAGCTCAACGGCGGTTGGTGGTGGAAAAATAGTTTCGATGTCCACTCCAACGGGACGCGTCGACACCACCGCCAGCGCAGTTGATGCGCTATGGCTGATGCTGCCAAACAGATTTTGCGGCCATAACGGTTGGCGTTGTGCGCCGATGCCGGGTACGGTTTTGAGGCCAAATTCGCGCAGAGCGTATACTGCAGCGATCCGCCCTGCTAAGTGTTCAGCGTTGCGCTTACGTCCACTGGACAGGAGCTGAGCGTGGTGGGGGAGCCAGAGCAGCTCCTGCTCATGGAAGCTGGCGGGATCAAACTCGACAATATGCAGCGTGTGGTCTGCGAAAGTGAGTGGTGTGTGCGTGGTGTGCATGCTAGTGATGATTTCCCTCTCCCCACAGGCGAGGAGAGGGATAAACGTTATCAGAAGTGCGTGTTCACGCTCATGAACCACGTCCGGCCCGGTTCGTTATAGGTGTATGCGCCTGCGCCCGCCATATAGTCGCCAGTTTTGATATCACTGGTGGTTTGGGCATTACCTTCACGCCACAGACGTTTGTCGAAGACGTTATCCACGCCGCCGGTCAGGCTGACGTTTTTCGTCACATCCCAGGTCGCGCTCAGACCGACGATGCTGTACGGGCTGACTTCACTCGCCGAACTGCCGGTAACCGGTTTGCCCTGGTAATCATATTTTTTCGGCTGCTGTTTGCCGTACCAGGTAAAGGTTGATTGCAGTGACAAATCTTCGCGTGCCTGCCAGCTCAGCGTTGAGTTCAGCGTGTACTCAGGAATAATCGACAGGCGTTCGCCGGTCTCTTTATTCTTACTTTGCAGCATGTAAGTGATGTTGTTGGTCCAGGTAACGGTTTCGCTAACCGGCACGTTCAACGTCCCTTCCAGACCCTCAACCACCGCTTTAGGCACATTTTCCCACTGATAGATATCGGTGTAGGTTGTTGTTTCTTTGCCCGTAGTCGGGTTTTTCTGGGTAATTGACGTTCTGCTTAGCGGTGCGGTTCCCGCTTCGATCTTGTTGCGGTAATCGTTACGGAACCAGGTAACGCCTGCAAGCCAGCCGTCGCGTTTGAACTCCAGACCAATCTCTTTGTTGATGCTGGTTTCAGCTTTCAGATCATCGTTACCCATCATATAGCAGCCAATACCGGTGGCAGAACCGGTGGCGTAGCAACCCTGGCCTTTGCTGTACAGAATATAATTCGGGTTAGTCTGGTACAGGCTAGGTGCTTTATAGGCGCGCGCGATGCCCATTTTCAGCGTAAAGTCGTCGCCCAGCCCCTGAGACAGGTTCAGCGACGGGCTCCAGTTATCGCCCACAATGCTGTGGTGATCGAAACGCAGCCCCGGCGTCAGCATGGTGCTGTCGGTCAGTTCCATGTTGTTTTCAGCAAACAGAGAGAAAATTTCAGCTTGTGAATACGGGCTACGATCTGTACTGCTGGCACCAGGTATGTTCCCCCCCATAAACGTCTGGGTATTGGAACTCATGTCTTTCATACGCTGCTGATTCCACTCGGTACCCAGCGTCAGGTTCTGATTAACCAACAGGTCGAATGGAATGCTAATTTCGCTGTGTAGAGTGACATCCGCCAGGTCAGTGTCAGTAAAATGATTACTGTTAAATAATCCTTCAAGACCTCCTGCCAGACCTTCACCTAAGCGAGAGTTGCGGGTGTGTTCGTACTGCGCCCAGTTGCTGGTGGTAATGCCGCTGTCCCAACCGCCGTTCCACGTCAGCGCATAGTTCTGGCGGTACATACGGTTAGTTTCTTTACCGTAGTATTTTTTTACCAGCCCATTGGTTTTGTTATCGTTGTTGGTGTTCTGAGTGTCGCCAGCATACAGATTGCCCTGGCGGCTGTAGCCTGCTTCAAACTCCAGCGATTGCATCGGAGCAAAATCCCAACGCAGCTGGCCGTTGATATCTTTGTTTTTTACCCCTTCACGACCGGCTGGCATCGTATCGGCGTATGACCCTGTACGAGCCGACTGGTGACCGTCGTTGATGTCCCATGCGTCGGCCTGAGTTTTATCGAGATTACCGTACAGACGGAAGCTGAAATCCCCACCCAATGGGCCGTTCAGGCTAAAGTTGGTACGTTTGGTCGAGCCTTCGTCTTTGTGTTCCGGGGCATTGAAATAGGTATCCCACGAACCGTGCCATTCATTGCTGCCTTTTTTGGTGATGATATTCACCACGCCGCCCGCAGCACCATTGCCGTAACGTGCGGCGGCAGGACCACGCAGCACTTCAATACGCTCGATCATCTCCGGTGGTACCCAGGCGGTATCGCCGCGGGTATCACGCTCGCCGCGCCAGCCCTGACGCACGGAATTACGGCTGGTCACCGGTTTACCGTCGATCAGAATCAGGGTGTTTTCTGGACCCATACCACGAATATCAATCTGACGGTTGTTACCGCGCTGGCCGCTGGTTGAGTTACCAGTCAGGTTAACGCCAGGCATGGTACGGATGATTTCCGCCACATCTCGGGCGGGAGGATTTTTACGGATTTCATCCGCGGTGATGGTTGAAACACCCGGCGCCTGCAGGTTCTGCTGAGCGGCGGTAACGACGATGGTGTCTTCATGAGAGACAGCGGCGTTTTCAGTTTGATCTTCTGCCATTGCTGGCAGTGCTACCCCGTAAATCCCTAAATTGACCAATAAGGCCAGTGAATGAATCTTGTTGTTCATTGTATGTCCTGCTGTTCTTTTAGCCACGAGAACCCATGTGCCGTGGTGCGGCATTTGGTCTGATGTCGCCCGCATCCGCGTAAACCCTCCATTCCAGAAAAAGTACGCAGCGCCAGGTCGGTTTATAAGTGGTGAAAAACTGTGCGCGCTTCCCACAGCGCGACAATACGCTATTGCAAATGCAAATAGTTATCAATAATATTATCAATATATTTCACGCTGAATCATAAAAATTCACAATAAACATGGGGTTATGGCGGTGACGACGTTAAAGACGGGAAGCGAAGCGTGGTGGCAGTCGAAAAAAGGCCCGGAGTGGGAGCGTGAAGAGAACGGAAATTATCGGGTAACCTTCTGGTGGCGTGACCCGCAGGGAACGGAAAAAGAGTCAGCCATTCGTCGTGTGTGGGTCTATATCACCGGCGTCACCGACCACCATCAAAATGTCCCCCCTCAGTCGATGCAACGTATTAGCGGTACGAATGTTTGGTGCTGGAGTGTTTCCCTCAGCGCCCACTGGCGCGGTAGCTACTGTTTCATTCCCACCGCTCGGGACGATATTTTTTCCGCGCTGACGGCGGGTGAAGCGCCTGACCGAACTGTGTTGCGTGAAGGCTGGCGACAATTGTTACCGCAGGCGATTGCCGATCCTCTTAATCCTCAGAGCTGGCGGGGAGGTCGTGGCCATACGGTGTCTGCGCTGGAAATGCCAGACGCTCCCGTACAGCCTGGATGGGATCAGCCTGAAGATCCCGATTGCCCCGCAGTTTGCCTGCAATGGCACAGCACCAGGCTTGGGAATACGCGTCGCGTATGGGTATTTACCACCGGCGACGCCCGACCAGAAGCGCGTCCGCTGGCTATCCTGCTGGACGGTCAGTTTTGGGAACAAAGTATGCCGGTCTGGCCTGCACTGGCTGCGCTCACGCACCGCGGAGATCTCCCACCCGCCGTATATCTTCTGATTGACGCGATCGACACATCTCATCGTAGTCGCGAACTGCCATGTAACGCCGATTTTTGGTTGGCGGTACAGCAGGAGCTATTGCCGCTGGTGAAGAAGACCACTGCGTTCAGTGACGATCCACAGCGCACGGTGGTCGCCGGACAAAGTTTTGGCGGGTTGTCTGCGCTGTATGCGGGACTGAACTGGCCCACGCGCTTCGGCTGTGTGCTTAGCCAGTCCGGTTCTTACTGGTGGCCGCATCGCGGCGGTCATCAGGATGGGGCGATTGTTGAGCAACTGAAGAGCGGCCAGGTCAGCGTTCAGGGACTGCGTATCGTTCTGGAGGCCGGGATCCGCGAGCCGATAATTTTTCGTGCCAATCAGGCGCTATATGCCCAATTACCCTCTGCACCACAATCTATTTTCTGGCGTCAGGTTGATGGCGGACACGATGCGCTTTGCTGGCGCGGCGGCCTGATGCAAGGGCTAATGACGCTCTGGCAGCCGCTTTCCGAGACGATTTAACCGGACGATGTTCCACGACAGGAGTTGAGTATGGAATTCAGTAACCCCTTCGATAATCCGCAGGGCCAGTTTTACATTCTGCAAAACCCACAGCGTCAGTTTAGCCTCTGGCCGCAGCAGTGCTCCCTTCCTGCTGGCTGGCAAGTCGCGTGCGAACCGCAATCGCCGGAAGCCTGCCAGCAATGGCTGGACGCAAACTGGACCACCCTGACGCCAGCAAACTACGTTGATGTGCAGGAGGCTCCATGACTCAGCGTTTACCGTTAGTCGCGGCTCAGCCGGGGATCTGGATGGCGGAAAAACTCTCCACCTTGCCCTCGGCATGGAGCGTTGCGCACTATGTAGAATTAACCGGTGAACTGAACGCGCCGTTGCTGGCAAAGGCAATCGTTGCCGGTCTGGATCAGGCTGATACTCTGCGGATGCGGTTTAGCGAAGATAACGGCGAGGTCTGGCAATGGGTCGATCCTACGCTCACTTTTGCGCAACCTGAAATCCTCGATCTACGTGAAAATGCCAACCCACATGAAGTAGCCCGCGCACTGATGCAGGCCGATCTGCAACAGGACTTACGCGCTGATGGCGCTAAACCGTTGGTTTTCCATCAGCTCATTCAGGTGGGAGATAAACGTTGGTACTGGTATCAGCGTTATCATCATCTGCTGGTTGATGGCTTCAGTTTCCCGGCCATTACCCGCCAGATAGCCGCCATTTATCGCGCATGGCAGTGTGGACAATCCACGCCAGACTCGCCTTTTACGCCATTCGCCGAGGTCGTGGAAGAGTACCAACAGTATCGTCAAAGCGATGCCTGGCAACGTGATGGTGCTTACTGGACCGAGCAACGCAAGCAACTACCGCCCCCGGCCTCGTTGTCGGACAAACCGTTGCCGGGTCGTTCGGCCAGTGCCGATATTATTCGTCTGAAGCTAACCGCGCCAGAAGGAGCGTTCCGTCAGCTTGCGGCACGGATGCCTGACGTTCAGCGAGCAGATCTTGCCCTGGCGCTGGTGGCGTTGTGGCTGGGGCGTTTATGCAGCCGAATGGATTATGCCGCCGGGTTTATTTTTATGCGGCGTATGGGATCGGCGGCGCTCACGTCCACCGGACCGGTTTTAAACGTTTTGCCCTTTGGTGTGAGGTTGGATGCGGCAGAAAACTTGCCTGCGCTGGCACAGCGGTTGGCAGGGCAGTTGAAGAAAATGCGGCGACATCAGCGTTATGACGCTGAACAAATTGTGCGCGATAGCGGGCGTGCAGCCGCTGCCGAGCCGCTGTTCGGCCCGGTGCTGAACGTGAAAATATTCGATTATCAGCTGAATATTCCGGGCGTTCAGGCGCAGACCCATACCCTGGCGACAGGCCCGGTCAACGATCTTGAGCTGGCGCTATTCCCGGATGAAAACGGTGGGCTAAGTATTGAAATCCTCGCCAATAAACAGCGTTACGATGCCGCGACGCTGGCGCAACACGCATCGCGTTTAACCGCGCTTATCGAACAGTTTGCCGACAATCCGGCGCTACGCTGTGGTGAGGCCGGGATGCTGTTGCCAGCGGAGTATGAGCGGCTGGCGAAGATTAATGACACGACGGTGGAGATCCCGTCCACTACGCTGAGCGCGCTGGTGGCACAGCAGGCCGATAAAACGCCGGATGCCCTGGCGCTGGCCGATGCTCGCTATCAGTTAAGCTATCGCGAAATGCGCCAGCAGGTTGTGGCGCTGGCGCAGCTACTGCGTGCGCGTGGCGTACAGCCAGGTGACAGCGTTGCGGTAGCATTACCGCGTTCCGTGTTCCTGACGCTGGCGCTGCACGGTATTGTTGAAGCCGGCGCCGCCTGGCTACCATTGGATACCGGATACCCGGACGATCGCCTGCGGATGATGCTCGAAGACGCGAAGCCGAAATTGTTGATCGCAACCGATGAACAACTGGCGCGCTTTGGCGATATCCCAGGACTGGAAAGTCTGTGCTACAACGCGCCGCTCCCTGTGGGAGATACCGCGCCGTTGGCCCTCTCTCAACCTAATCATACGGCCTATATTATTTTTACTTCCGGTTCTACCGGCAGACCAAAAGGGGTGATGGTCGGGCAAACGGCCATCGTTAACCGTTTGCTGTGGATGCAAAATCACTATCCGCTGACGGCAGAGGATGTGGTGGCGCAAAAAACGCCGTGCAGTTTTGATGTCTCGGTGTGGGAATTTTTCTGGCCGTTTATTGCCGGCGCAAAATTGGTGATGGCGGAACCTGAGGCACACCGCGACCCGCTTGCGATGCAGCAATTCTTCGCCCAATACGGGGTGACGACCACTCACTTTGTCCCTTCCATGCTGGCTGCTTTTATTGCGTCATTGACGCCGGAAACTGCGCAGGAAAGTTGTGCCTCGCTGAAGCGGGTATTCTGCAGTGGCGAAGCCTTGCCTGCAGATTTATGTCGTGAGTGGGAACAGTTGACCCATGCGCCATTGCACAATTTATACGGGCCAACCGAAGCGGCGGTCGATGTGAGCTGGTATCCGGCCTGGGGGGAAGCGCTCGCCGCCGTAACCGGCAACAGCGTGCCGATTGGTTATCCGGTATGGAACACCGGTTTGCGGATCCTTGATGCCATGATGCGTCCGGTGCCCTTCGGCGTAGCGGGCGATCTATACCTGACGGGGATCCAACTGGCGCAGGGCTATCTGGGACGAGCGGATCTGACGGCAAGCCGCTTTATCGCCGATCCGTTTAATGCCGGTGAACGCATGTACCGTACCGGGGATGTGGCCCGCTGGCTGGAAAATGGCGCGGTGGAATATCTCGGGCGCAGCGATGACCAGCTTAAAATTCGCGGACAGCGTATTGAACTGGGGGAAATTGATCGGGTGATGCAGCAACTGCCCGATGTCGAGCATGCTGTTGCCCATGCCTGCGTATTTAATCAGGCAGCGGCGACCGGCGGCGATGCGCGTCAACTGGTGGGGTATGTGGTGTCGCAATCGGGTTTACCGCTGGACACATCTGGATTGCGGGAGAGTCTGCGCGAAAAACTGCCAGCGCATATGGTGCCGACGGTATTGTTGCAACTGGCGGAGCTGCCGCTCAGCGCGAACGGTAAATTGGATCGTAAAGCGCTACCGATGCCTCAGCTAACGTCGCGTACAACGGGACGTGCGCCGCGCCCAGGGATCGAAACCACCATTGCGCACTCTTTTGCAGCCTTGCTGGATTGTGAGGTCAATGATGTGGAGGCGGACTTCTTTGCGCTTGGTGGTCATTCGTTGCTGGCGATGAAGCTGGCAGCGCAGTTGAGCCGGGTTTTTGAGCGTCAGGTGACGCCAGGTCAGATTATGGTGGCTTCTACTGTTGAACAACTCAGCGCATTGCTGGAGAGTCAGGATGATGAACAGTCGCAGCGTCTGGGATTTGAGACGCTGCTGCCGCTGCGTGAAAGTCACGGCCCAACGCTGTTTTGCTTCCATCCGGCGTCGGGTTTTGCCTGGCAGTTTAGCGTGCTGTCGCGTTACCTCAGTCCACAGTGGTCGATTATAGGCATTCAGTCACCGCGACCGGATGGACCCATGCAAACGGCGGAAAACCTCGATGCGGTATGTGACCATCATCTGGCAACGCTGCTTAACCAGCAGCCTCACGGCCCATACTATTTATTAGGTTATTCACTGGGAGGCACTTTGGCGCAGGGGATTGCCGCGCGTTTACTCGCTCGGGGTGAGAAAGTTGCCTTTCTGGGGCTGCTGGATACCTGGCCGCCGGAAACGCAAAATTGGCAGGAAAAAGAGGCTAATGGCTTGGATCCTGCCGTACTGGCGGAGATCGAGCGTGAACGTGAAGCGTTTCTGGCCGCACAGCAGGGCAATGCGTCTGACGCGTTATTCAACGCTATCGAAGGTAATTATACCGATGCGGTTCGCCTGTTAACCACAGCCCACAGCGTACCTTTTGCGGGCCACGCTACGTTGTTTGTTGCTGAACGCACATTACCGCAGGACGTTAGCCCTGAACGTAGCTGGTCACCATGGATATCCAGTCTGGATGTTTATCGTCAGGACTGCGCGCATGTCGACATCATTTCTACCACCGCCTTTGAGACGATAGGGCCTGTAATTAATGCGCTGATTAATCAATCTGTGTAACAAAGTCACTTTTGCTATTGCGGCGATCGAACAACCCCATAATGCAGCGTCATGTTGTGGGGTTGTTACTTTACTGTGTGATGGGTTGGCGAGGAGAGTGAATAAATTCCGAATATAATTTTTGGTAGGGGCTGATGCGTAAAGAAAGTTTCGGATAATTCTGACTAGCTGGTAGACTTCTCCCACGGGAGTGTTTTTCTTATGGGAAAGTTTTCAGGTCACGCAACATGTCATCATTAAATATTAAGCAAGACAACGTTTCGGAATTTACTGCCTATCCTCAGCCTGCGGTAAACGCCAACGAAATAGATTTGGTTAACCTGATCGAAATCTTATGGCGCGCCAGGACGAAAATTGTGGCTACCGTTTTCGCCTTTGCCTGCGTGGGTATCCTGGTCTCTTTCCTGCTGCCGCAAAAATGGACCAGTCAGGCCATCGTGACCCCAGCAGAACCGGTTCAGTGGCAGAACCTCGAGAATACGTTGACCAAATTGCGCGTACTGGATATGGATATTGGCGTTAGCCGTGGGGATGTGTTTAACCTGTTTATCAAAAAATTCCAGTCACCCTCATTGTTAGAAGATTATCTGCGTTCTTCACCCTATGTGATGGATCAATTGAAAGGCGCTGATATTGACGAAATGGACCTGCACCGCGCAATCGTCAGGCTCAGTGAAAAAATGACCGCGGTTGACGCCAATGTCGGTAAGAAGAATGAGACCTCGCTGTATACCGCGTGGACCCTGAGCTTTACCGCCCCTCAGGCCGAAGAAGCCCAGTCTGTGCTACAGGGATATATCCGATATATTTCTGATATTGTAGTGAAAGAAACGCTGGAAGATATTCGCAATAAACTGTTCATCAAAACCAGTTATGAGAAAGAAAAATTGGCGATGGATCGCGTCAGGCTCAAAAACCAGATGGAAGCAAATATCCAGCGACTCAACTACTCACTGGAAATTGCGAATGCCGCCGGGATTAAAAAGCCGGTCTACAGTAATGGCCAGGCGGTGAAAGATGACCCTGATTTCTCTATTTCACTGGGCGCTGACGGTATCTCGCGTAAATTAGAAATAGAAAAATCAGTAACAGATGTTGCGGAGATTAACGGAGAATTACGTAACCGCCAATATCACGTTGATCAGCTGTTAGCGATGAATGTGAGTGACGTAAAATTTACGCCGTTTAAATATCAGCTTTCACCTTCGCTGCCAGTGCATAAAGATGGTCCGGCTAAATCGATGATCGTTATTCTGGCGGCGTTACTGGGTGGTATGGTGGCTTGTGGCGGCGTTCTGCTGAACTACGCCATGGTGTCGCGTAAGCAAAAAATGACGTTTATTGATCAGCAACTGGTGTGATTAATTGGCGTATGGCGGCGGGCAGTCGCCATACGTTAAATCTCGCTATTTGTTGCGCCCTAGTGGCACCACTAACGGCGTGCCGGCAACTGGATCGTCGATAATCATACAGCGTAATCCATAGATTTTTTCGATAAGCTCCGCAGTAACAATCTCCTTCGGTGCCCCCTCGGCAATAATTTTTCCGTCACGAAGCGCAATCAGATGCGTGGCGTAGCGACAGGCCTGATTGAGGTCGTGCAGAACGGCAGCCAGCGTGTAACCCTTCTCCCGGTTGAGTTCACTGAGCAGCTCCAGCAGATCAATCTGATGGCTGATATCCAGCCAGGTGGTGGGTTCATCGAGCAACATAATCGATGTTTCCTGCGCCAGTACCATTGCAATCCATGCGCGCTGACGTTGCCCGCCGGAAAGAGTATCTACACTTTGCGCCGCCAGATGCGTGATCCCTGTGGCCTGCATCGCTGTGTTTACCGCGATTTCATCTTCTTGCCGCCAGCGGGTAAACAGCGGCTGATGTGGGTAACGCCCGCGAGCAACCAGCTCCTGTACGGTAATATCACCCGGCGTGGTGGCGTTTTGCGCCAGCAAACCTATTCTGCGTGCGACCTCTTTGCTGGCATAGTGCTGAATATGCTCACCGTCGAGCCAAACCTTGCCGTGTGCGGGTGCCATCAGACGACTCAGTGTACGTAGTAGCGTTGATTTCCCGCAGCCGTTTGGCCCAATGATCGCGGTAAAGTGACCGTCGGGAATCGACACATTGAGGTTTTCCGCTACGGTAAACTTGCCATAACCCAGCGTTAACTGGTCGCCGCGCAAACGGGCAACTGATTCGATCATTTTTTGCGGGACTCCTGAATTAACAAGACGATAAGATAAATACCGCCGAGGCTTACGGTGACAACGCCCACCGGAAGCTGATAAGGCATAAACAGCTGTTGGGCGCATAAATCCGCCATCAGCAGCAGCAATGCGCCGCACAGCGCTGACATGGTTAATCCCCAGCGGGATGTGCCGCTAAGTCGACGCGCAATATGCGGGGCGACGAGAGCAATAAAGGAAATTGGACCTGCCAGCGCGGTGGCGGCGGCGGTCAGTACCACGGCGACCAGCATCATCATCAGACGCGAACGCTCAACGCTTACGCCAAGCGCACAGGCGCTGTCATCACCCATTTCCAGTAAACGCATCCGGCGCACCAGCAGTGTGGCGCACACCAGCATCACAATAATCAGCGGGGCAGAAGGCCAGGTCTTGGCCCAGGTCAGGCCATTGAGCGATCCGGCGTTCCACAGTCCGGCTGTTAACGCGGTTTCTAATGATGCTTTTAGCAGCAGCCAGGTGTTGAACGCCACCAGCATAGCGCGTATGCCAATACCAATAATAATTAGCCGGAAGGTGTCGATACCATTACGCCAGGCGAGCGCCCAGACTACCAGTGAAGTCAGGATCCCACCCAGCATAGCCGCCAGTGCGATAGCGGTGAGATGCTGGCCGAACAGCACCATTGCCACCAGTACACCGCTCCAGGCACCGGTATTGAAACCCATCACATCCGGGCTGCCCAACGGGTTGCGCATCAGCGACTGAAATATTGCGCCGCTCACGCCCAGTGCCGCGCCAATCAATAGCGCCATGAGCACGCGTGGCAAACGCCATTCGGTGACCACCAGCGTAATACTGCGCGGCGCATCGCCGAACAGAGCGGCAATAATTTGCTGAGTTTCCAGCGTAACGACGCCGCTACGCAGGCTCCATAAGCCAACGACGAGACACCCTACAACCAGCAGCAGGCTGCTGATGAGCAGACGGCGGGAGAGGTGCATCATGCGCCACCCCCGCGCGATTTACGGCGTACTAAAAAGATAAGCACCGGCGCGCCAATAAATGCGCTGACCACCGAGACACGCAGCTCGCCGGGGACAATCACACGACCGATAATATCGGCAATTAACAGTAGAGAGGGGGTTGCCAGCAGAGTGACGGGCAATGACCAGCGGTGATCGGCGCCTACCAGCCAGCGCGCCATATGCGGCATCATCAGGCCGATAAAGGCGATAGGACCAACAATCGCGGTCGCGCTGCCGCACAGGACAGTGATCGCCAGCAGGCCGATAAACTGCGTACGAGCGACTTTACTGCCAAGCGCGGTTGCGGTGTCACTGCCGAGACTCAGGCTATTCAGGGCACGGCTGAGGAACAATGCGACAGCCGCGGCAATCAATACCGGCACCAGTACTACCTTCAGCGTTTGCAGGCTGCGGATATCGAGGGAACCGGCCTGCCAGAAACGCAACTGATCGTAGACGTCCGGGTTGAGTAGGGCGATGCCGGTGGATAGCCCCTCGAGCACTGCACCCAGCGCAACGCCCGCCAGCGTCAGTCGTACCGGGCTGAGTTGCCCACCGCCCTGGCTACCGGTAAACGCCACAATCAGCGAGGCGGCCAGCGCCCCGGCAAAAGCCATCAGCAATTGTTCCTGTGGCGAAGAGAAACCGAACAGCGACGCGCCCAGCACGATGGCGAAGCTGGCGCCAGAGTTAACGCCAAGGATCCCCGGATCGGCGAGCGGGTTACGCGTGAGCGTTTGCATTAATGCGCCCGCCAGACCCAACGCGCCGCCGGCGAGCAGTCCTGCCAGCGTGCGTGGCAGTCGCGCGTCCAGCACGATGGTGCAATCCGCGCTTTGGCAACTGCTGGAGAGTGCGTCCAGCACCACGGAGGCAGGTAGCGATTTTGCGCCAATAACCAGACTTAATACCGTGGTGAGAACAAGTAATAACAATAGTCCGGGCACGGCGAAGGCGCGTGTCGCGGAAACAGAGCATGACATATCAACTTCCCTGATAATGATAGTAATTATCGTTATCGATCTTATTTGGATATGTTAGCATGTGCAGCCATCGAATGGATATTGAAAAAGTACCTGGTAAGGCTCTGTAATGAATCGACAATCCTGGCTGCTTAATCTCAGCCTGTTAAAGACCCACCCTGCATTTCGCGCCGTCTTCCTCGCTCGTTTTATTTCCATTGTCTCTTTGGGGCTGCTCGGTGTGGCGGTTCCGGTACAGATCCAGATGATGACCCAATCGACCTGGCAAGTCGGTTTGTCGGTGACGTTGACTGGCAGCGCGATGTTTATTGGCCTGATGGTTGGCGGCGTACTGGCCGACCGCTATGAGCGTAAAAAAGTGATCCTGTTGGCGCGTGGAACCTGTGGCATCGGCTTTATTGGTTTGTGTCTGAATGCGCTGCTGCCCGAACCGTCGTTACTGGCGATTTATCTGCTTGGTTTATGGGACGGTTTCTTTGCCTCGCTGGGCGTGACAGCTTTGCTGGCAGCAACGCCGGCGTTGGTCGGGCGGGAAAACCTGATGCAGGCCGGGGCGATTACCATGCTGACGGTGCGTTTGGGTTCGGTCATTTCGCCGATGCTTGGCGGAGTGCTGCTGGCGACCGGCGGCGTGGCCTGGAACTACGGGCTGGCGGCGGCAGGCACGTTCATAACCTTACTGCCTCTATTGAGCCTTCCTGCGTTACCTCCACCACCGCAGCCGCGCGAGCATCCGCTGAAATCGCTGCTGGCAGCATTTCGCTTTTTGCTCGCCAGTCCGCTGATTGGCGGCATTGCGTTGCTCGGGGGCTTGTTGACCATGGCGAGCGCCGTGCGCGTGCTGTATCCGGCGTTAGCGATTAACTGGCAGATGTCGAGCGCGCAAATAGGTTTGCTGTATGCGGCTATTCCTCTTGGCGCGGCGGTGGGGGCATTGACCAGCGGACAGTTGGCGCACAGCGTTCGTCCGGGACTGATCATGCTGGGTTCTACCGTGGCTTCGTTCCTGGCTATCGGCCTGTTTGGCTTGATGCCGGTCTGGGAGCTTGGGGTAGTCTGCCTGGCGCTGTTCGGTTGGTTAAGTGCGGTTAGTTCTTTGTTGCAGTACACCCTGTTACAGACGCAAACGCCAGAAGCGATGCTCGGGCGAATTAACGGTTTGTGGACGGCGCAGAACGTCACCGGGGATGCGATTGGCGCGGCGCTGTTAGGCGGTTTGGGGGCGATGATGACGCCCGTCGCCTCGGCAAGCGTGAGTGGATTTGGGCTGGTGATTGTTGGTCTGCTACTGCTGCTGTTGCTGGGGGAACTACGTCGATTCCGGCAAATGCCAGTGAATGCCTGATGGCGTTATGCTTTACGGTTTGCAGGCCGGATAGGGCGTTAGCCGCATCCGGCGCTGGCTTTTAAAAGAGAGCCGACAGACGTTGCAACAGCTGCGTCGCGCTGTAGTAGTCGAGACGGAAGGTTTCCGTGCCCAGGGCGTAAACACGTTTATTTTGCACGGCTGGCAGATGCGCCAGAAGTGGATTGGCATAAATGGCGTCGGCATCTTTGCTGTCGCCAGCAAACAGGAACAGCGCTTCGCCGTTCAGGCCTGCCGCCAGATTTTCACCGCCAAGCTGGATGATATCGTGGCGTTTTCCCTGGCTTTGGCTGGTGTGCAAACCGGCAGGCAGCGGTGCCAGCGTGAAACCTAACTGTTCCATCAGCTTGCCCTGCGCCGACTCAGGCGTCCAAAGATTGGCACTGTGCGCCGCAGCGGTATAGACCAGCGCGCTGACCGGCTGTGGTGGCAGGGTGATACGTTGCTTAACCGCTTGCAGTTGCTTATCAAATTCGGCAATACGCGCTGCTGCCTGTTGTTCCTGACCGGTAATTTCACCCAGTTGCGTCAGCAGCGACTGCCAGCTTTTGTCGTCGTAGTTGATGATAAGCGTGGGCGCGATGGTGGACAACTGATCGTATAGCGCGAGGGCGGAATCGCCGCCGGTGGCGCTGATTAGAATCAGATCCGGCATTTGTGCCGCTACGGCTTCAGCACTTGGTTCGCCGATGTACAGACGGCTGAGTTTGCGTTCCCTGGCCACGTCGCTCCATTGACGTAAAAAGCCCTGCGCATCGCCAATGCGGTTGTTCGGCGTGGTGGCGCCGCTGGCGATGACAGGGGCATCAATCGCCAGCAGCGAGCCGGTGAGGGTTACGCTGGTGGAGACAATGCGCTGCGGCTTATGCTCCAGCGTATGCGTGCCACGGCTGTCGGTGATCTGACGCGGCCAGTCGGCGGCGTGACCTAAAGAAACTCCTGAAATAAACACACCAGTCAGTAAAAGCACGGTGCGACAAAAAGAGGGGAGACTCACGAATCAGCTTCCTGTTATCAGTATGGTTAATGCTTCTCATTTTCATTGTTAGCGAGCAAGGATGCAAGCCAAAGTCGCACATTGTGCTGCCACAAGAGTTGACATACAGCCGCTTTGCTTTTAGGTTAGCGACCGAAAATATAAATGATAATCATTATTAGAGCCTTTATCATTTTTGGAGGATGATATGGATATGTCACTGGCCGAGGAAAAAACGCAGACTATGCCGACGCTCGCTCCCGACAGTTTTTTCTTTATGTCGCCGTATCGTAGTTTTACGACGTCAGGATGCTTCGCCCGCTATGCGGAACCGGCAATTGATGGCGATTCGCCAGACAGCCCTTTCCAACACAAAATGCACGCACTGTTTGCTGATGCCAAATCGCAGGGCATCGCTAACCCCATCATGGTCGGGGCAATTCCTTTCGATACCCGCCAGCCATCATCGCTGTTTATTCCCCAATCGTGGCAGAGCTTCTCTCGCACGGCAAAGCAGCAATCATCACGTTACTTTAACCGGCATCAGTCATTAAACGTGGTTGAGCGTAAATCGATTCCGGAACAGGACTTTTTTGAAGAGATGGTTGCCCGGGCGGCGGCGCTGACGGCAACCCCGGAAGTCGACAAAGTGGTGTTGTCACGCCTGATCGATATCACCACCGATGCCAATATTGACAGTGGGGCGTTACTTGAACGCCTGGTGGCGCAAAATCCGGCGAGTTACAACTTCCATGTCCCTATTGAAGACGGTGGCGTATTGATTGGCGCCAGCCCGGAACTGCTGTTACGCAAAGAGGGCGATCGTTTCAGTTCTCTGCCGCTGGCCGGCTCTGCACGTCGTCAGCCTGATGATGTGCTGGATCGCGAAGCAGGGATCCGCCTGCTGGCATCTGAGAAGGACCGCCATGAGCACGATCTGGTGACGCAGGCGATGAAAACGGTATTGCGCGATCGCAGCAGTGAACTGCAACTGCCTTCCTCTCCGCAACTGGTTACTACGCCGACGCTCTGGCATCTCGGTACGCCGTTTGAAGGTAAAGCCAACGCAGAGGAAAACGCACTGACGCTGGCGTGCCTGTTGCATCCGACGCCTGCGCTGAGCGGCTTCCCACATCAGGTTGCGCGCAAGCTGATCGCCGAGCTGGAGCCGTTCGATCGCGAACTGTTCGGCGGCATTGTCGGCTGGTGTGATGCTGAAGGCAACGGCGAATGGGTGGTGACGATCCGCTGCGCGAAGCTGCTGCGTAATCAGGTTCGTTTCTTTGCTGGCGCCGGAATTGTGCCTGCGTCTTCTCCGGTTGCGGAATGGCGTGAAACGGGAGCCAAGCTTTCCACCATGCTGAATGTTTTTGGACTGCATTAAGGAGTCATGATGAGTATTCCTTTCACCCGTTGGCCGGAGGAGTTTGCCCGCCGCTATCGTGAAAAAGGTTACTGGCAGGATTTGCCGCTGACCGACATTCTGACCCGTCATGCCGACAGCGACCATACGGCGATTATTGATGGTGAACGCCATTTGAGCTATCGCCAGCTGAATCAGGCCGCTGACAATCTTGCCTGCAGCCTGCGTCGTCAGGGAATCAAACCCGGCGAAACCGCATTGGTACAACTGGGCAATGTGGCTGAGCTGTACATCACCTTCTTTGCGTTACTCAAGCTGGGTGTCGCTCCGGTGCTGGCCCTGTTCAGCCATCAGCGTAACGAACTCAACGCCTATGCCAAACAGATTGAACCGGCGCTGCTGATTGCCGATCGCCAGCATGCGCTGTTTAGCGGGGAAGATTTTCTCAATACCTTTGTGGCTGAACACAATTCAGTGCGCGTGGTGCAACTGCGCAATGATGAAGGCGAACATAACCTGCAAAAGGCGATAGACCAGCCTACGGCTGATTTTACCGCGACGCCATCGCCTGCTGATGAAGTGGCGTACTTCCAGCTTTCCGGCGGTACCACCGGCACGCCAAAGCTTATTCCTCGTACTCATAACGATTACTACTACAGCGTGCGACGCAGTAATGAGATCTGCCGCTTTACCGGGGAAACGCGCTATCTGTGCGCGACCCCGGCGGCGCATAACTACGCCATGAGTTCGCCTGGCGCGCTGGGCGTGTTCCTGGCTGGCGGCACGGTGGTTCTCGCGGCTGACCCGAGCGCAACCCTGTGTTTCCCACTGATTGAACAGCATCAGGTTAACGTCACGGCGCTGGTGCCGCCGGCGGTGAGTCTGTGGCTGCAGGCGATTGCGGAGTGGGGGAGTAATGCGCAATTGGCTTCGCTGACGCTGCTGCAAGTTGGTGGGGCACGCCTTTCTGCCTCGCTTGCGGCGCGTATTCCAGCGGAGATTGGCTGCCAGTTGCAGCAGGTCTTTGGCATGGCGGAAGGGCTGGTGAACTACACCCGTCTGGACGACAGCCCTGAGCGCATCATCAACACCCAGGGCCGTCCGATGTGTCCGGATGATGAAGTCTGGGTTGCAGACGCTGACGGCAACCCCTTAGCCCAGGGAGAGACCGGACGTCTGATGACGCGTGGTCCGTACACTTTCCGCGGTTATTTCAAAAGCCCGGAGCACAACGCCAGCGCTTTTGACGCCAACGGTTTTTACTGCTCCGGCGATCTGATCGCTATCGATCAGGATGGCTATATCACCGTACAAGGACGTGAAAAGGATCAAATCAACCGGGGTGGCGAGAAGATCGCAGCAGAAGAAATTGAAAATCTGCTGTTACGCCACCCATTGGTGATCCATGCGGCCCTGGTCAGTATGGATGACGAACTGATGGGCGAGAAAAGCTGTGCCTGGCTGGTGGTGAAAGAGCCGCTGCGCGCGGTGCAGGTGCGCCGTTTCCTGCGCGGCCAGGGCGTGGCGGAATTCAAATTACCTGACCGCGTGGAGTGCGTTGAGTCACTCCCGCTGACCCCGGTCGGTAAAGTGGATAAAAAACAATTACGTCAGTGGCTGGCATCACGTTCACTGGCCTGAAGGAGAAATAGAAATGGCAATTCCTAAACTGCAGGCTTATGCGCTACCAACGGCGCTCGATGTTCCGGTGAACAAAGTCGACTGGGCATTTGACCCTGAACGCGCTGCGCTGCTGATCCACGACATGCAGGATTATTTTATCGGCTTTTGGGGCGATAACTGCCCGATGATGGAGCAGGTCATCGCGAACATCGCCGCGCTGCGCCAGTACTGCAAAGAGCATAACATTCCGGTGTATTACACCGCTCAGCCGAAAGAACAGAGTGATGAAGATCGCGCTCTGCTGAATGATATGTGGGGACCGGGCCTGACGCGTTCCCCGGAACAACAAAAGATCGTTGAGGCGCTGGCGCCGGATGAAGCGGATACTATTCTGGTGAAATGGCGTTATAGCGCATTTCATCGCTCTCCGCTGGAGCAGATGCTCAAGGAAACCGGACGTAATCAACTGATTATTACCGGTGTGTATGCTCATATTGGCTGCATGACCACTGCGACGGACGCTTTTATGCGCGATATCAAGCCGTTTATGGTCGCCGATGCGCTGGCGGATTTTAGTCGCGATGAACACCTGATGTCGCTGAAATACGTGGCGGGACGCTCCGGTCGGGTGGTAATGACCCAGGAGCTTTTGCCGACGCCGGTTCCGGCGAGTAAAGAGGCGCTGCGTAGCATTATTTTGCCGCTGCTTGATGAGTCCGAGGAGCCAATGGATGACGAAAACCTGATCGACTACGGGCTGGATTCCGTGCGCATGATGGCGCTGGCGGCACGCTGGCGTAAAGTTCATGGCGATATTGATTTCGTGATGCTGGCGAAAAATCCGACCATAGACGCCTGGTGGAAGCTGCTCTCCCGCGAGGTGAACTGATGGCCGGATTTGAGTTTGCAGGGAAAACCGTCTGGGTAACCGGCGCGGGAAAAGGCATTGGTTACACTACGGCACTGGCATTTGTGAAAGCAGGCGCGCAGGTGACTGGCTTTGATCGCGAATTTCCTCAGGATAACTACCCGTTTGCGACCGAAGTGCTGGATGTGGCCGATGCCGGGCAGGTGGCTGAGGTGTGCCAGCGCGTCCTTAAAGCGTGCGAGCGGCTGGATGTGTTGGTCAATGCCGCCGGTATTCTGCGCATGGGGGCCACTGACGCTCTGAGCGTTGAAGAGTGGCAGCAGACGTTTGCCGTTAACGTTGGCGGCGCGTTCAATCTGTTTCAGCAGACGATGGCGCAGTTTCGTCGTCAGCAGGGCGGGGCGATCGTGACCGTGGCGTCGGATGCGGCGCACACGCCGCGTATCGGCATGAGCGCTTATGGAGCGTCAAAAGCTGCGCTAAAAAGCCTGGCGCTCACCGTCGGGCTGGAACTGGCGGGCAGCGGTGTGCGCTGTAATGTGGTTTCGCCAGGCTCGACCGATACTGACATGCAGCGCACGTTATGGGTCAGTGATGACGCGGAACAGCAGCGTATTCGCGGGTTTGGCGAGCAGTTTAAGCTTGGTATCCCGTTGGGGAAAATCGCCCGTCCACAGGAGATCGCCAACACCATTTTATTCCTCGCCTCCGACCTTGCCAGCCACATTACGCTACAGGATATCGTGGTGGATGGCGGCTCAACGCTGGGAGCATGATGATGATCTGGAAACGCCATCTCACGCTGGATGAATTAAATGCCACCAGCTGCAACACCATGGTCGCGCACTTAGGCATCCTTTATACCCGGCTGGGCGATGATGTGCTGGAGGCCGAAATGCCGGTTGATACCCGCACGCATCAGCCGTTTGGTTTGCTGCACGGAGGCGCGTCGGCGGCACTGGCCGAAACGTTGGGTTCAATGGCGGGTTATCTGATGACCCGCGACGGGCAGTGTGTGGTCGGTACAGAACTGAACGCCACGCACCATCGGGCGGTTTCACAGGGCAAAGTGCGCGGTGTTTGCCAGCCACTGCATCTTGGACGGCAGAACCAAAGCTGGGAAATCGTTATCTTTGATGAGCAAGGACGGCGCTGTTGTACCTGCCGATTAGGTACTGCGGTGATGGGGTGAAGTCGCCCGGCAAAGTAAAATGAAATTGCAGGGTTAACAGGTAAATGAAGTGATCTAGTTAACACTGCAATGTAAAAATTCAGTGATACTTCGGGTTTGTATGGTTGTCATGTTGTTAAATTCAGAAAAGATGTTATAGAAACAAAATGTAACATCTCTCTGACCTGGACAACGGATAATCAATATGAATAAATCAGGGAAGTACCTCGTCTGGACAGTGCTCTCCGTTATGGGAGCATTTGCCCTCGGCTATATCGCATTAAACCGTGGTGAACAGATCAACGCGTTGTGGATAGTCGTGGCGTCGGTCTGTGTCTACCTTATCGCTTACCGTTTCTATGGCCTGTACATTGCGAAAAATGTGCTGGCGCTGGACCCAACGCGTATGACGCCAGCCGTGCGCCATAACGACGGTCTGGATTATGTTCCTACCGATAAAAAAGTGCTGTTCGGTCACCATTTTGCGGCGATTGCCGGGGCGGGTCCGTTAGTCGGACCGGTGCTGGCGGCACAAATGGGTTATTTGCCGGGGATGATCTGGCTGCTTGCCGGGGTGGTACTTGCGGGGGCAGTGCAGGACTTCATGGTACTGTTTGTTTCTACCCGTCGCGATGGTCGTTCCCTTGGCGAACTGGTGAAAGAAGAAATGGGCCCAACGGCGGGCGTTATTGCGCTGGTAGCCTGTTTTATGATCATGGTGATTATCCTCGCGGTACTGGCGATGATCGTCGTGAAAGCGCTGACCCACAGCCCGTGGGGAACCTACACCGTCGCGTTTACCATTCCGCTGGCGATCTTTATGGGGATCTACCTGCGTTATTTGCGTCCGGGCCGCATTGGCGAAGTGTCGGTCATCGGTCTGGTATTCCTGGTGTTTGCCATTATTTCCGGCGGTTGGGTGGCCGAAAGTCCGACCTGGGCACCGTATTTTGACTTTACCGGCGTACAACTGACGTGGATGCTGGTGGGTTACGGCTTTGTCGCTGCCGTGCTGCCAGTATGGCTGTTGCTGGCCCCGCGTGATTATCTCTCTACCTTCCTGAAGATCGGCACCATTGTTGGTCTGGCGGTGGGTATTCTGATCATGCGTCCGACGCTGACCATGCCTGCGCTGACCAAGTTTGTTGACGGTACTGGCCCGGTCTGGACCGGTAACCTGTTCCCGTTCCTGTTTATTACCATTGCCTGTGGTGCGGTATCTGGCTTCCACGCGCTGATCTCTTCCGGTACCACGCCGAAGATGCTGGCGAACGAAGGGCAGGCCTGTTTTATCGGCTATGGCGGAATGTTAATGGAATCCTTTGTCGCCATTATGGCGCTGGTTTCCGCGTGCATCATCGATCCGGGCGTGTACTTCGCGATGAACAGCCCGATGGCGGTGTTGGCTCCGGCGGGTACGGCGGATGTCGTTGCTTCTGCGGCGCAGGTGGTCAGCAGTTGGGGCTTTGCTATTACCCCAGACACCTTGCATCAAATCGCCAATGAAGTCGGCGAACAGTCCATCATTTCCCGCGCAGGCGGTGCGCCGACGCTGGCCGTTGGGATGGCGTATATTCTGCATGGTGCGCTGGGCGGCATGATGGATGTGGCGTTCTGGTATCACTTCGCCATTCTATTTGAAGCCCTGTTTATTCTGACGGCGGTTGACGCCGGTACACGCGCCGCACGCTTTATGCTGCAGGATCTGTTGGGCGTGGTATCACCGAGCCTGAAACGTACCGATTCACTGCCTGCGAACCTGCTGGCGACGGCGCTGTGCGTACTGGCCTGGGGTTATTTCTTACACCAGGGCGTGGTGGATCCGCTGGGCGGTATCAACACCCTGTGGCCGCTGTTTGGTATCGCCAACCAGATGCTGGCCGGTATGGCATTGATGCTCTGTGCGGTGGTGCTGTTCAAGATGAAACGTCAGCGCTACGCATGGGTAGCGCTGGTGCCAACGGCTTGGCTGCTGATTTGTACTCTGACTGCGGGCTGGCAGAAAGCGTTTAGCCCGGATGCGAAAATTGGCTTCCTGGCTATCGCCAACAAGTTCCAGGCGATGATCGACAGCGGTAATATTCCGGCGCAATACACCCAGTCGCAGCTGACGCAACTGGTGTTTAACAACCGTCTGGATGCGGGTCTTACCATCTTCTTCATGGTGGTTGTCGTGGTGCTGGGTCTGTTCTCGATTAAAACTGCGCTGGCAGCACTGAAAGAGGACAAACCGACGTCGAAAGAAACGCCGTACGAACCGATGCCGGAGAATGTCGAAGAGATCGTGGCGCAGGCGAAAGGCGCGCACTAATATTCTCTTCACCAACAAGCCCTCTCCTGAGCGGGGAGGGCATTTGTACGCCAGGGAATCACTATGTTTGAAACACTCGCTAAAGCCGGGAAGTATTTAGGGCAAACCGCCCGCTTGATGATCGGTGTGCCGGATTATGACAACTATGTTGAGCATATGCGCGTCACGCATCCGGATCAGACGCCAATGACCTACGAAGAGTTTTTCCGCGAGCGGCAGGATGCGCGCTATGGGGGGAAAGGCGGCGCGAAGTGCTGTTAATTTTTTGCCGGATGCGCTGACGCTTATCCGGCCTACAACTCCTCGAATTATTGTGAGCATTTGCCGTTATAATTAGTCGTCGTTGACCTGATAAGGCGAAGCCGTCATCAGGCAACCTGTACGATAGTCACACCGTCAACGATTCTACTTTCTCAAATGCTGCGCGCAGGGTATCTGGCGTTAACGTTACCGGCAGCGCATGAATAGATTCCACCGTGCGCAGGGTATGCGCAATCACCTTATCGATCTCAGCGCGATTTGCGATATCCACGTCTAACTGGGCCAGCCTGGTGGGGAGATTGAACCGCTGATAAGCGGTGACAAGTTGGGCCAGAACATCATCTTGCCCAAGTAATGCGCTCTGCACTAGAATGCCATACGCCACTTTGGTGCCATGGAGAAACTTCTCCGTTTGCGGGAGGACGGTCAGACCGTTATGGACCGAATGTGCCGCCGCCACACGGGTGTAGCGCTCGCCCAGACCACCAACCATGCCGCCGCCGGCTATAATCGCATCCACCACGTCGCAAAACGCCTGGGTTAGTTCACCACGCTGCTTATCTGCCAGTGCCTGCTCGCTGCTTTCCAGCAGGACGTCGCGGATGGCCAGCGCGCCGTTGATGCCCAGACGTACGGTAAGAGGTAACGTTTCTGGCTGGGGAGCCAGCACCACTGCCTCATACCATTTCGCCAGCGTATCGCCAATACCGGCCAGTAAATACTCTTCAGGCGCGTTGAGTATGATTCGTGGCTCAACCAGCACCAAAAAATTGGCATCGTCGAATATTTCGAAATGCAGCGCCTGACCGGCATCGTTGTACCAGACGGAAAGCGGCGTCCAGGCCGCGCAGGTGGCGGCAATGGTCGGGATCGCCACGAAAGGTAAATCAAGACGGCGAGCCAGCGCTTTAGCCGTATCGAGCAGTGTACCGCCGCCCACGCCAATCACGATGCTGCGATCATCTCCCGATTCTTTTGCCAGTTGAGCAACATCGGTTTCGCTGCAATGTCCCGTAAACAGTAGGTGCTTAGCCTCGGCAAGATGAAAAGCCTCTGGCAGATAAGGGCGCGCCGCATCGATGGCGCGCTCACCGTAAACCCAGACAGCGCGTGAGAGTTGGTCGGTTGTGAAAAAATCGTTGAGTCTCGACAAACTGCCGGGATGGGAAAAATAGTTGGCCGGGCCGGTGACGACGCGAATCTCGGTATTACTCATGTTGTGTTGTCCTTTTGGCTGTCCTGTCCTGGCAGGTTATATTTATATAGACGTCTGAACGTCTTGATTGCCAAATACTAGCATCGTGCTATAGTGGCTTCAACAACAACATCATTCGCTGGGATAACAATAATGAGTAATAACCCGCTGATTGTGCAAAGTAAACTGCCTAATCTGGGCACCACAATCTTCACGCAGATGAGCGCGCTGGCGCAGCAGCATCAGGCCATTAACCTCTCGCAGGGATTTCCTGATTTTGACGGTCCACACTTCTTGCAGGAACGTCTGGCATATCATGTTGCGCATGGCGCTAACCAGTATGCGCCGATGACGGGCGTGCAGCCGCTGCGCGAAGCCATTGCCGATAAAACAGCGGAGTTGTACGGCTATAAGCCCGACGCGACAAGTGAGATCACCGTCACGGCTGGGGCCACAGAAGCATTGTATGCAGCTATTACGGCGCTGGTGCGGCCTGGTGATGAAGTGATCTGTTTTGATCCGAGCTACGACAGCTATGCGCCTGCGGTGGCGTTATCCGGCGGCGTGGTGAAACGTATTGCGCTGCAACCGCCGTTATTTCGTGTGGACTGGCAGGAATTTGCCACGTTACTCAGCGAGCGTACCCGGTTAGTGATCCTCAATACACCGCATAACCCATCTGCGACCGTCTGGCAGCGCACTGATTTTGATGCGTTATGGCAGGCGATTAAAGAGCGTGAGATTTTTGTTATCAGCGACGAAGTTTATGAGCATATCTGCTTTGCCGCTCATGGACATGCGAGCGTGCTGGCTCATCCGCAGCTACGGGAACGCGCTGTTGCCGTTTCATCATTCGGTAAAACGTATCATATGACCGGCTGGAAAGTTGGCTATTGCGTTGCACCCGCCGCCATTAGCGCCGAGCTACGCAAAATCCATCAGTACCTGACGTTCTCAGTCAACACGCCTGCTCAGCTGGCGCTGGCGGATATGCTGCGGGAGGACCCAATACACTACCGCGAGCTGCCCATGTTTTATCAGAAAAAGCGTGATGTACTGGTGAATGCGTTACGCGACAGTCGACTGGAAATTCTGCCGTGTGAGGGGACGTACTTTCTGCTGGTCGATTACAGTGCGGTCTCAACGCTTAATGACGTTGAGTTTTGTCAGTGGTTAACTAAAGAAGTGGGCGTTGCGGCGATACCGCTGTCGGTGTTCTGCGCCGATCCTTTCCCGCATAAGCTGATCCGCCTATGTTTTGCCAAGCAAGAATCGACGCTGTTAGCAGCCGCAGAGCGTCTGGTTTCGCTGTAATTATTTCACTGTCCAGGCTTTGGAAAACCGACGGTCGGCAAATAACTCCTGCAGGCCGTTGATTTGTTTCAGTCGCAATACTTCGTCGTTATCCATGCCGAGTTCTTTAGCGATTTTTTCTTCACTCCAGCCCAGTTGCGATAATTCACGTACGATTTCCGACATGGCGTGGATTTGGTGGCGTCCGCGAGCGCGGTTGTGGCGGATTGTCGCCGCCATACGCTCATGACGATTGCGTTGCAGGCAGGTGACGGGCAGATAGCCTTTTAAGCGCGGTTTTAGCGATGCTTTATTTTTACCTAATTCATGGCGATGAAAACCGTCTACTATCTCATATTCTTCCCTGAATGATTCAACGACGACAATCGGCTGCGTGAAGCCATCCGCTTCAATAGATTTCAGCAGCAATTTTTTCTCTGGCGGAGCAACATTGTTCGGGTTGTAGTCGTTGGGATAAATATGGTCGCTTTTAACCCATAGCACGCAGTCTACCGGCTCTTCACGAAAAGGGCTGACGCTATGGATAGCTTTCCGGAATTCATTGATCGCTTCAATACGCTCTTCTTCAGACAGCGCAGAAAGAAAGTCCGTGAGTTCCTGAGTTAGTCGTTGCTGCATAAGATCCCCCATTCCTGGCGTTTGGTTTTCATTCGTTCAGTGTATCGCTGGTAGTTTTTCGTTTTTGTGGGACTGAACGAAAGTGCTCGACACCAGTAATCATTATTCAGGAGTACTTTGCAGATCCTTCTCCATGAGGGGATATCCCTGGAACCAATATCACTTTCCTGACTTTCCGGGATATTGTCCATACCTTTTTTCTTATACCACTGTATATAGACGGCGATTTTGTTGCGGTAATGCTCTGCGGTCTGTTCTGGCATGCTATTCAATAGCAGCATGGCGTACTCTTGCCAGCTTAAATGTTCAGGCTTGAGTATTTTCCTATGGCCATAAAAATGGTTGTCATGACCGGCGTAAATACCTCCGCTTTTAACACCGCTGACGCGGGCGCACATAGCCGCCCATCGCTGAGGCTCAATAACATGGTACAGCCACAGCCCCTGGCGTTGTTCAGGTCCAAAGGGTTCGCAAATACGCATATATCTTGTCGGGACCCCGGCCTGGTACATCAGATTATACAGGGGGTTACACGGCAATTTTGACTGCGCAAACCATGTCCAGATATCGGCTGTTTTCCAGTCATATAGCGGATAAATATACCAGGTGTGTCCACCAGGCGCAGCAGTCGTCCACGGCTTGTCATCGGCAAAACGTTGCTTGCGCGAATTAGCGATGGCCACAAAGCGATTATAGGACTCGTCCGCGCGAATGCCGACCATCATCGCGGCTGGTCGTTTATCTGAATACCAATCAGCGAACTCGCGAACAAATTGTTCAAACGTCATGCCGGGCTGGTAAAAAGAGAAATAATCAGGATCGGTTATGGCATCTTCCGGAGGCTGGCGAACCCACGGCGTTCCCGGTTCCCAACACTGCCATTCAGGTTGATATTGTGAAAGTGAGTTTTGTGTGGTCAGAGGTAACGCGACCCAATAAAAGCGTTCGATGACATCGGAATAACGTTCGCGAAGCGCCTGTACATAGTCGATAGTGCAGGAAAACTGGGCTTCCCAGTCGATAAATAACACGTCGAATTTTTTACCCGTCTGGCGGGCGCTTATGGCTGTCAGATGTAACATCAACCCTGAATCTTTCCCTCCAGAGAAAGAAACGCAAATACGTGGCAGAGCCTCAAGCGTCCAGGCAATACGTTCCTGCGCGGCTTCGAGAACGTTTTGATTCAGTGGTATTTTATAAACAGACATATCAAGTCCATATCCAGATTTTATTATTTACAGATATAATAAATGCTTGCAATAAGATATGCCAATTTCTCAAAGATGCAATGTTTTAATGTATTCATGATTTAAATGACTGTTTGTTAAGTTATACATATAACAGATTTGTCATGAAGGCTTTTTTTAATTTTATGGGCTAATCCTTTTAATATAATCAGCAAAAGACTGGTTGTTAAGCGAGGAACGATTGTACATTAAAAAAAGTTTAACCGGTGGTAATTTAAAATTAATGCTGATTTCTTTCAGGTTAAGTGCAGCGGCATTTTGCTCATAAATGATTGTAGGAATGATGCCAATAAGATCTGTGCTGGCAATAATATTAGTAATGGAAGTCAGTGAGTCACTGCTAAAACCAATTTTACGTTCTGGAAAAAGATCATTCGTTACAAACTGTTGCTCGTGGATACCGGGTTGCGTTGTGCTAAGCAATGTAAATTGCTCCCGCATGATTTCTTCGAGCGTGCTATGTGCAGACATTCTTGGATGACTACCACTGCATACCAAAGTGCATTCAATCTTTTTAAATAAGTTACATACAATAGAGCGGTTATGCACGGGAACCGTAGTTATCACCATATCTGCCTTCCGATACGCCAGTATATTCTCTGCGGTTTCTGCTGACATTAATATATCGTGGTGTTCAACTTCGATATCTGGATTTTTTCTTAGGGCATTGATTAATTCCGTTACCCCCAGTGTGGTGGTGATTTGCGGACTGTAGATAATGAATTTTTTTTTCAGACTGGAGTCATGCATAATATTAATGGTTTGCTCCAGCATATTCAGATTTTGCTCAAGATGATGATGAAGATTGACCCCCGTCACCGTAGGCGTAATGCCTTTACCGGATCGAATAAACAGGGGGTCGTTAAACTGTGTGCGTAGTCGTTGTAATGACTGGCTAACTGCTGATGGCGTGATATACAATGTTTCGGCAGCTTTGCTTATACTTAAATGTTGGTATATACATTCAAAAATGACCAGTAGATTCAGGTCAAATTTTTTGAGGTCATAGAGATTAGCCATCGTTATCTTCCTGTAAAGTTCTGTCAGGTGTAATTTGCATTAAGAATGTTATAAGTGAAATTATTCTATGAGTTTATGTTTGAATACTTAAAGTATGATGTACTGAAGCTAAAATAGCACAACAAGATTATTTCTTACGAGTAAAAAATCAGTGATGATGAGTGATTGAGATGAGAACGATAACAATCACTCATTTTGTTACCTTTATTTATTTCCCATGATAATGTTTAATTTTTCCTTATCGGGTAACCCGACTTCCTGTTGTAACGTATTGTCTTTACTCATGTAGTAGATGGCTGGCGTCACGTTTGCGCCCAAATCATCCATCAACTTTTGGTTGATATTGAGTATCTTCATCTGCTCGGGCGGGAGAGAGGCCGGAATTTCCAGCTTCATTTTGCCGCCAGAAGCTTCATAGTCATGCCAGGTTTTGGCCGGATCTTTTGCCGACAAGATTGCGACAGCTGTTGCCGGGCTTTCGGGTTTGATTACGCCCACTAACAGCGTACGCAGCTGAACTTTACCGGAATCGACCCACGGACGCGCCTGCTGCCAAAACTGCTTGCAATAAGGGCAGAAGGGATCGGCGAACACGTAGACAATTACCGGGGCCTCTTTATTTCCATCCAGAATCCACGAGGCTTTTTCCATTCGCTGCCACATCTCGCGCCCTGCTGGGGCATAGATCTCTTTTTCTATCAGCGTATTACTAAGATTTTCTCCTTTTTCGTTATACATATAACCGGAGATGGCATGTTTGCCGTCAGGAGTGACATAAATGGTTACTCCCATATCCTGGTATTTACCAAGATAACCTTTCATTCCACCTGGCGCGTCGAAGGGCTTCACGATGGTAATACCCTGTTTCTCAATGGCTTTAACAGGGGCCGGTAGCTCTTCGGCATGGACAATAGCGGGAAGCAAGGATAAGAGTAAGGTACGTTTAAACATTGATTTTCCTTATAAAATCAGAAGGAAAGGGGACTGAATTGCAAAACCTATCACAGCCATAGGTAAGATCGACAGTCTGTCGATTGCCCTTTCTTTAGTTGGGTGATGTAATCCCAATCGCTGTTACGACCTTTGTTAAGGTAATGTAGAGCGCAACACATAGCCAGCTCTGCTGGTACTGACGTTACCTGCGGGTAGCTCGGGTAATGAGGCTCCCTGCATAGGGGGCCTTTTTTACTTTTGTCTTTTAGGTTCGATTGAGTAAGTTGTTAGTTAACGCTTATTGATTTGATAAAGGAAACGCATTAGCCCTTTGAAGAGATTTTCGTTAACTTATCTCTCAACGAAAACACGGAGGAAGTACAGATGTCTTTGATTAATACCAAAATTAAACCTTTCAAAAACCAGGCGTTCAAAAACGGTGAGTTCATCGAAGTAACCGAGAAAGATACCGAAGGTCGCTGGAGCGTCTTCTTCTTCTACCCGGCTGACTTCACCTTCGTTTGCCCGACCGAACTGGGCGACGTTGCAGACCATTATGAAGAACTGCAGAAACTGGGCGTAGACGTTTACTCTGTTTCTACCGATACCCACTTTACGCACAAAGCATGGCACAGCAGCTCTGACACCATCGCAAAAATCAAATATGCGATGATCGGCGACCCGACTGGCGCCCTGACCCGTAACTTCGACAACATGCGTGAAGATGAAGGTCTGGCTGACCGCGCAACCTTTGTTGTTGACCCGCAGGGTATCATCCAGGCAATCGAAGTTACCGCTGAAGGTATCGGTCGTGATGCTTCTGACCTGCTGCGCAAAATTAAAGCCGCACAGTATGTTGCATCCCACCCAGGCGAAGTTTGCCCGGCTAAATGGAAAGAAGGTGAAGCGACTCTGGCTCCATCTTTAGACCTGGTTGGTAAAATCTAAAATTCGCTACGCCTTTCGCGCTACAGGTGCGTTGGCTACGCTTAATCACCCCGGTCACTTACTTATGTAAGCTCCCGGGGATTCATAAGCTTGCCGCCTGCCTGTAACGCGAAATTCTTGCGAATTAATCATTAAGCGGGTGCGTCGTGCCCGTTTTATTCCAACACCATGATGCAAACGTATTCAGACTGTCTGAACGAGGCCGCTTGCATGATGATGTTTTCAGAGAGGGAAGAAGAATGCTCGACACAAATATGAAAACCCAGCTCAGGGCTTACCTTGAGAAACTGACCAAACCTGTTGAGCTGATTGCTACGCTGGATGACAGCGCTAAATCGGCAGAAATCAAGGAACTGCTGACTGAAATTGCTGAACTGTCAGAGAAAGTCACCTTTAACGAAGACAATACTCTGCCGGTACGTAAGCCATCGTTCCTGATTACTAATCCTGGCTCTCATCAGGGGCCGCGCTTTGCGGGTTCTCCGCTGGGCCATGAGTTTACCTCGCTGGTGCTCGCGCTGTTGTGGACGGGCGGTCATCCGTCAAAAGAGGCGCAGGCGTTGCTGGAGCAGATCCGCGATCTCGACGGCGATTTTGAGTTTGAAACCTATTATTCACTCTCCTGCCATAACTGTCCGGACGTGGTGCAGGCGCTGAACCTGATGTCGGTACTGAACCCACGCATCAAGCATACGGCGATTGATGGCGGTACTTTCCAGAACGAAATCACCGATCGCAACGTGATGGGCGTTCCGGCGGTATTTATGAACGGTAAAGAGTTCGGCCAGGGCCGCATGACGCTGACTGAGATCGTGGCGAAAGTGGATACCGGCGCAGAGAAACGTGCGGCTGAAGAGTTGAACACGCGTGATGCCTATGACGTACTGATTGTTGGTTCCGGCCCTGCGGGAGCTGCTGCTGCGGTTTACTCTGCACGTAAAGGTATCCGCACCGGTCTGATGGGCGAACGTTTTGGCGGTCAGGTCCTGGATACCGTTGATATTGAAAACTATATCTCGGTGCCAAAAACCGAAGGCCAGAAACTGGCGGGCGCGCTGAAAGCACACGTCGATGACTATGATGTTGATGTTATCGATAGCCAAAGCGCCAGCAAATTGATTCCTGCGGCGCAGGAAGGTGGTCTGCATCAGATTGAAACAGCATCCGGCGCGGTGCTGAAAGCGCGCAGCATTATCATCGCGACCGGCGCGAAGTGGCGCAACATGAACGTTCCGGGTGAAGATCAGTATCGCACTAAAGGCGTAACCTATTGCCCGCACTGTGATGGCCCGCTGTTTAAAGGCAAGCGTGTGGCGGTGATTGGCGGCGGTAACTCCGGTGTTGAAGCCGCTATCGACCTGGCGGGCATCGTTGAACATGTGACGCTGCTGGAGTTTGCTCCTGAAATGAAGGCCGATCAGGTACTGCAGAATAAACTACGCAGTCTGAAAAATGTCGACATCATTTTGAATGCGCAAACGACAGAAGTAAAAGGCGATGGCAGCAAAGTGACTGGTCTTGAGTATCGTGACCGCGTAAGCGGAGATATTCATAGTGTGGAGCTGGCAGGTATCTTTGTACAGATTGGTCTGCTGCCGAACACCAACTGGCTGGAAGGCGCCGTTGAACGCAACCGCATGGGTGAAATTATCATCGATGCGAAGTGCGAAACCAGCGTGAAAGGTGTTTTCGCTGCGGGTGACTGCACAACCGTACCGTATAAGCAGATCATCATCGCGACAGGCGAAGGCGCGAAAGCCTCGTTAAGCTCTTTTGATTATCTGATTCGCACAACAGTAGCATAAAAAAGTAAGACTCACCTGCATGCCAAAACCGCCAGTCATCCGCTGGCGGTTTTTTATTTCCGCGCTTTCAGATTGTCAATTCTTGAAACAATAAACTGCATTAAATATTCATTTAATTAGCCTGATCATTAGTTTCATCAAAAAAAGAATAGGCATTTTCTTTATTATATTAACCTGCACTATGTTTTCATTTCTTGTGTGAATAAATGGTTGGTTAATTCATGGGTGAAATATATGAAACCCTGACGATCTTTGAATCGACAGGGTTATTGTTGCGTGATTTTTTTATTTCTTCTGATAGTAATACGCTGAAAAAAGCTTATTCCGCGCTGGATACAAATGCCTCGACGTTGACAGAGCACGAGTGGCTGCAAGCGGAGTATGACTTCAATGCACTCTTTATCGGGCCGCAGGCGCTCAAGGCCGCACCGTTTGCTTCAGTTTATCTCGAAGAAGATGCTCTTGTTATGGGTCAATCAACCCTGAGTATTCGGGAATTCATGGCAAATATCGGCCTATCTATAAATCATGTGAATAATATTCCTGATGATCATATTTCATATGTATTGGAGTTGGCCGTTTTATTATCGGTAAACGCCCGGGCATCAGCAGAATATCAGACTGTCCTCACTCGATATGTAAATGAGTATATAGTGGTTTGGGTTCCCGATTTTATAGAAAAAATAAAGATAAATGCACAGACCGCCACGTTGAGAACCGTAGCGGGAAAATTGTCTTCTTGGCTTGATGAATTAAACACGAGAGTATCATATGAGCAATGAACCGGGAGTTCTGAACAGACGTTCATTTTTGAAAGGGTTGATTGCCCTTGGCACGGTGGCTGCCCTACCAGGGGGACTGCTGACTTCACGTTGCGCATTAGCGCAACCGCCCATTCCTTTTAACCCGAAAACCTACAAAATTTATCGCAACGCCTGTCCGCGTAACTGCTATGACACCTGTAGCCTGAAAACATGGGTGAAGGACGATGTCATCACCTTTGTGGAAGGCGCGCCTGAGTCAACGTTTACTCATGGAGCACCCTGTGTTAAAGGGTTGAGCTACCCGCGTCGGGTATACAGCCCGGATCGCATTAAATATCCAATGGTTCAGGATGTTCGCGGTAGCGGTAACTGGCGTCGTATTTCCTGGGACGAAGCAATGCAGCGCATTGCGACCAAGATGCTGGAGATCAAAAAGAAAGATGGTTCAATGCTGGGCCTGGCGATGACCAAATATTCCGGCAAATTCGGGGTATTGAACTATGCGGTTGAAGGGATGATGTCTTCGCTGGGTTACACCACCCGTTTTGCCGGAACGCCTTGTTGGCCTGCCGGTATCGATGCCCAGAACTACGATATGGGCGATATGTGGTGTAACGACCCGGAAGATTTTGTGAAAGCAAAATACATCATCATCTGGGGTGCTAATCCGGCATGGTGCTCAATGCACACCATGAAGTATATCTACCAGGCGCGGGAGAAAGGGGCGAAAGTGATCGTTATCGATCCGCTGTTAACGCAGACCGCCGCAAAAGCCGATCTTTATTTACGCGTTCGTCCAGGTTCTGATGGTGCGCTGGCGCTGGGTATGGCACGTCATTTGGTGGATAAAGGCCTGGTGGACCAGGATTTCGTCAACAACTATTCTCATGGTTACCCGGAATTCGAAGCCTATCTGCGCAACAGTGTGACCGTTGAGTGGGCGGCTGAAATCTGTGGTTTGTCTGCGGATGTCATTCGTCAATTGGCGGAAGAATTTACGGCGGTTAATCCTGCTACCGTGTGGATTGGTTATGGCATGCAGCGCCATGTTAATGGTGGCGCGAATGTTCGTGCCATTGATGCTTTCGTCGCCATGACGGGTAATATCGGTATTGAAGGCGGCGGCGCTCGTTATGGGCATCTGCATACCTGGGGCTTTAACTACAATGCCATGCTGCAAAAGCCACCGGTAGGCTCCATCGGTATGCCTGGAGCAGCGGGTACAACCAGTGAGTTCGGTTCTGCTGGGGCAGTGGCGCAATATTCCGATCGTTCTCTTAATATCAACCAGACCGCCAAAGGAATTCTGGAAGCCAACGAACCGCCTGTTCGTATGCTTTGGGTTGCCTGTAAGAACCCATTTGCTCAGGATTTTGATCGCAGCAAGATGGAAAAGGCGTTTGAAAAACTGGAAATGGTGGTGTGCGCCGATCAGTTCTTTAATGAAACCGTCCAGCACGCCGATATCGTCTTACCGGTCACTACGGCCTTTGAAGAGTGGAATGTTGATGCCTCCTACTGGCATTACTGGCTCTCTATCAACCAACCGGCCATTAAGCCGATGTATGAGGCGAAATGCGATCTGGAGATTGCCGTTTTACTCTCCCGGACGATAAATAAGCTGGAGCCAGGTTCTTGTACATTCCCGCAGGAGTTCGATCATAAGCGCTGGCTGGACCAGGAATTTAACGACGGGATGGGCAAAATGTTTGGCATCTCCTCCTGGGATGATTTGCTGGATGGCCCGAAAAAAGCCATTTTGCCGAGCTCTGCGGCCTGGTATGACCGTAAATTTAATACCCCCTCTGGAAAGTTTGAATTCAAATCTGAGCTATGTGAGAAAAATGGCCATACGGCGCTTCCGGAATACAAAGCGGAAGCGAAAAGCACGCTGCCATTCCACCTGTTTACACCGCATGTGCAGTTCGGTATCCATTCCCAATTTATCAACCTTGACTGGATGCAGGTCTTCTATCCGGAGCCGTTTGTCTATATGCATCCGATTTCTGCAGAAAAAAGAGGCATTGCCGAAAACGACCTGGTGAAAGTGTTTAACACCGTAGGTGAAGTAGAACTGCGTGCGAAGGTGACCGCTAACGTTCCGGAAGATTTCCTGGTGATGTACGAGGCGTGGTTTCCGAAACGGAAATACAACGTACAAAACGTGGTGGCGGATACCCCGGCCGATATGGGGCTGATGAAAACCGGTGCACCGGGTGCGGCGATCCACAGTCAGTTTGCGGATATCATTTTGGTAAGTAAAGGAGCAGCGGCATGAGACGCGCGTTTTTAGTCAATAGCGATAAATGCATCGGTTGCCGTGGCTGCGCGATGGCGTGTAAGAGTTTTAACCAGTTGGAGCCTGAACGTTTCTGGCGCTACGTCTATCCGCTGGATAAAGAAATTTATCCGCATGAAGAGCGGGCGTTCTACTCGCTGGCTTGCAATCACTGTGAAAACCCAGCCTGCCTGGCGGCTTGCCCGGTCGAGGCTTACACCAAACGTGAGGATGGTGTTGTGGTGCATAACACGGAACGTTGTATTGGATGCAAAAACTGTATCCGTAATTGCCCATACGGAGCGCCGCGTTTCAATGAAGAGACGAAAAAGGCGGAAAAATGCAGCATGTGCTACGAACGCCTTGACGTTGGTATGCAACCGGCATGTGTAAATGCTTGTCCGGTGGGGGCGCTGACGCTAATCGATCTGGATGCCGACCCGATACCCAACAATGCCGTCCAGTATCCGCCGGGGTTCCCACGCATGCCGCAGCTTAATCCGGGCACGCGTTTTATCCTGGCGCGTCAACCGAAGCAGCCGGAGGTCAAGTAATGGAAAAGTATGAACTTCCTCTGGTCATTTTTACCGTACTGAGTCAGATGTCGGTTGGGATCACGCTGATTTTGACGCTACGCAAGCTGCAAGGAAAACTGGAAAGCAAACGCTTGTACTGGCTGGTTACCGGTCTGGTTCTGGCGGCTGCGTCCGTGGCAGCGATCCTGCACCTTGCGCATCCGGACCGTGCCTACAACGCCCTGATAAACCTGCAGCACGCCTGGCTAAGCCGTGAAATTCTTGGCGCAACCTTATATGGCGCGGCGGTGGGCGTGACGTTCCTGGCAAAAGGGCACAAGGTTCCGGCTGTTCTGGCGTCTGTCCTTGGGATTGCGCTGGTGGCGGTACAGGGTATGACCTATGCCGCACCGGCGATGGTGGCGATCGCCAACGGTCTGACGATGCTACTGTTCTTCATCACCGTGTGGGTTATGGGTTGTGCGGCTATTCCGCTGCTTAATCTCGCACCTGCCATTGCCGCATTACGCCAGGGAATTGTTGTTTGTATGGCGGTCATGATCGCAGCCCCAATTATCTGGTTAAGCGGCGGGACTATTATGCAGATGACCGCGCATGCCTGGCTGACCTCGCCGCTTTATCTGGCGAGCCTGGTTTGTCTGGCGCTGGCCTTTGTGTTGAGTCGTCAGGGCGAACGTCGGGCAAAAGCGTTGTTTGTTCTGCTGTTTGTTGGCGTAATCCTCAGTCGTCTGACATTCTTTGGCGATACGGTCAGCACCATCGTGAACATCGGTCATTTGTATTGATTGCACGGTAATAAAAACCCCCTGTCAGATGTTAACCTGGCAGGGGGTTTTTACAGCAAATCAGACGTTATTAACGAACAACCAATACCGGCAGAGTAGCATGGCGGACAACGCTGGAGGCGTTTGATCCGAGCAGGTGGGTACTGATGGACGGGTTACGCGACCCAATGACCACCACATCTGCATTCAACTCTTCACCCAACTCGTTGACCACGTCACGAACGCTGCCAAAGCGCACGTGTTGTTTAATGCGGGAGGGATCGATGCTGAAGTGACCGACCATTGTTTGCAGACGCGTTTCCGCTTCGTGCTGCAGATGCTCTTCAAAACGACGAACGTCTGCCGCAAAGCGGTGCAGGCTTAAGCTCGCTGAGCCTGGCAGCACATGCAGCAGATGGATAACGCCGTTTTCCTGTGCCAGGAATTCTGCATGGCGAATAGCCTTGTCACTCAGTTCCATTTCGAATACATCAACAGGCATTATGATTGTGTTGTACATAAACATTCTCCTTGTCATTACATGAACACATAACAGCATAGTATTAAAAATGATTCTGTCAGTCACGGCACAGATTTATGTTTTGCGAACAGGAAATAACGCGAGGGTAGGGAGATGAGGAGTAACCGGAAAGAGGATGCAGATGCATCCCCTGCAAGATAAAGCGAATAGCTTTGATAAGACAGAGTTAGCGCAGGTAGTCGCCCGCAGCTTCTGGTTGGTACTCAAGTTCGATGACTTCGAGGTGTGTTGAGGTACCGCCCGGCAGTTCCCAGTGAATGGTGTCGCCAACGCGAAGACCCAGAAGTGCCGCGCCAACAGGCGCCATGACGGAAAGCTGCGTGCTGCTGTCAGTCATGTTGGCCGGATACACCAGGGTACGCACACGGACTTCGCCATCACTCAGATTGCGGAATTTCACGCGGCTGTTCATGGTCACGACATCGTGCGGCATGGTTTCTGGAGAACACATTTGCGCGCGATCCAGTTCAGCGTTCAGGGCGTCGGCAATCGGTAAACCAGCAAACGCAGGTTGCTCCAACAGGCGGTCAATGCGTTCCGCATCGAGGTCGTTAATGATGATAGTTGGTCTGGACATTTATTACTCCATGTCGTCGATACTGCGGGTGCGCAGGTAAATAATCCCAAAAGAAAACCCTCACCGTCAGGCGGCAAGGGTTTAGCTTTTATGATGATACTGAGACTTACCCTATGTTTGAAGTGATTTAGTTCACATTCAGGTAAATCATCAATATTGTCGCGTATGCTGTGATTTTAGCCGAAAAACGTGATCGTTCTCCAATTTGCATTATGCTTTTTAAGCGCTCGTTGCGGGTGCGTCAATACAACTCAGTGTTCCGCTACAGGAGATCTCATGAGCCAGTACGACAAACTTACCTTAAAAGACGGCAGCTATTTGCATTTTAAAGACTGGGGAAGTGGACAGCCCATCGTGTTCAGCCATGGTTGGCCGCTGACGGCAGATGCGTTTGAGGATCAGATGCTGTTTCTTGGGTCGAAAGGATTTCGTGTGATCGCCCATGACAGGCGCGGACATGGCCGCTCGGCCCAACCGTGGGATGGCCACAATATGGATCAGTATGCTGACGATCTGGCTGAACTTACCGCGCATCTCAATCTTAAAGATGCCGTGCACGTTGGGCACTCTACCGGCGGGGGGGAAGTGGCGCGTTACATTGGTCGCCATGGGACGCAGCGGGTGGCAAAAGCGGTGTTAATTGGCGCGGTGACGCCCATCATGATCAAGACCGACTTTAACCCGAATGGCGTGCCGAAAGAGGTGTTTGATGGCATCCGGGAAGGGGTAGTGAACGATCGCGCCGCCTTCTTCTATGAACTGACCGCGGCATTCTATGGTTATAACCGTCCGGGCGCGAAAGAGTCGAAAGCTGTCCGGGAAAGTTTTGTTGAACAGGGCTTACAAGGGTCTATCAAAGCGTTGTACGACTGCATTCATGCGTTTTCAGAAACAGACCTGCGTGGCGACCTCGAAAAAATGACCATCCCGACGCTGGTGATCCACGGCGATGACGATCAGATTGTCCCGTTTGAAACCTGCGGCAAGGTCGCGGCAGAAATATTGCCGGACGCGCAGTTGAAGGTGTATGCCGGTGGTTCTCACGGCATTTGCACCACCCATAAACAGCAGATCAATGGCGATCTGCTTAACTTTATTCAGTCGTAATCTTTAACGGATTGTTCTACGCTGATCCTCTTTTTCCAGGGAGATGAGCGAAGCATAATTCGTGCTTAGCTGACGTTAACGACACCAGAGAAGGCTATGTATTTCTATCAACCATCACAGGGGCACGGCTTACCGCACGACCCGCTAAATGCCATCATTGGACCGCGCCCCATTGGTTGGATTGCGTCGCGTGATAGCAACGGGCGACATAATCTGGCGCCGTACAGTTTCTTTAACTGCTTTAACTACCATCCGCCGATTATTGGTTTTGCCAGCAGCGGCTGGAAAGATAGCGTGCAGAATATTGTCGAAACCGGTGAGTTTGTCTGGAACCTGACCACCCTTGAACTGGCTGGCGCGATGAATGAAACGTCTGCCAGCTTGCCGCACGGCGAGGACGAGTTTTTTGCCGCTGGGCTGAGTAAAGCCGACAGCCGGATTGTCGGCGTGCCGCGCGTGGCGCAAAGCCCGGTTAATTTTGAGTGCCGCTTATCGCAAAGCCTACAACTGACTACCGCTGATGGCTCACCGGTTGATACCTGGCTGGTATTGGGGGAAGTGGTAGGCATTCACATAGACGAAACGCTCCTGGAAGACGGCATCTATCAGACGGCGAAAGCGAAACCGGTACTGCGTGCTGGTGGGCCAACGGCGTATTATTCGATCAGTGAAACACACCGCTTTGATTTAGTTCGCCCGGACGCCCGAGCAAAACGCTAACCATGCAGACCGACGCCAGGCTGCGGCGTCGGTCGCTATTTTCAATATCCTGCCTTGTCGATAATAAACTGTTTACCGCAGTTACCCGGATGCGGCTGCGGTAAGAATGACTGCGCAGATAGCGGTTGGTTGATGGTGTCGGCTTTCAGGGAGAGCTGGATCTCTGTGAGATAAGCCGGATTGCCGTGGCAGCTTAGCTTCACGGCTTTGACGCTCTCTTTACCCCAGCTTTTGGCGATGGCGGCGTCAAATGCGTTGCGGCTGACGGTTTTACCGTAGTTATCCGCGAGGAACTTGCCCGCTTCACTGTTCTTAACCTCATTATTCAGCCGCACCATCGTGCCAAAGTATACGTCGGGATCAAAACCAAAACAGGCGCCGTGTTTGGCATACTCGTAGCGTTCCAGGCAGGATGTTCCGCCAGCCCCGGGCATCACCGCGCTCAGTTTCGCCGCACTCTCGAGTGACAGGCCGGTTTCAGGTGCGGCGCATTTACGGCTGGCACGCGCTTCAGGCAGGTTAGGAATGGGACGCGTTGCGCAGCCAAAACGCATCCAGCGGCGGTTATCTACTCCGCGAGCGGCGATCGATTTTGGCAGGCTGGGCCACAGGCCGTGAACGGTCAGGAAATCAGCTTTGTCCGCGCTCTCTTTTTGCAGACGACATTCGTCAGGCTCCTGACGATTACGCTCGTGTTGGCTTTGACAGAAACCAGTTTGCCAGGAAAGGGCCAGCACGTAGCGGTCAAAATCAGCGTACTGTTTTGCCTGAAGTTCATCGGCCTGAGCCGCAGAAACCGGGAGCAGAAGTGCTGCCAGTAAAGAAGAATAACGCCACGTTGATGTCATGATGATTTCGGATACTTATATAAATTCTGAATATCATCTATTTAATCATAAAAAATGCCAGTCAGGTTTAGCTGACTGGCATCATTTTCATCAGGCGTGAGCAGGAATGATTAGCTCCACATTGCCAGAATCGGCCAACCGACCAGCAGAAGCATAGCGATGTAGATAACGCCGAAGATAGCTCCCAGACGCCAGTAGTCTTTGGACTTCACATAACCACAACCGTAGATGATAACGCCAGGGCCTGTTGCATACGGAGTCAGGCAGCCCATGATACCGATGGACAGCACCAGCAGGATACACAGATGTTCCATTGGAACGCCTGGGATACCTTTACCGACCGCCAGAATAACCGGCAGCATGGTGGCGGTGTGTGCGGAAAGGCTGGCAAACAGGTAGTGAGCAAAGTAGAACACCAGCACTAGCACGATCACGGTCGCGTTAGGCGAGAAACCTTCCAGGTGCGTGCTCATGGTGTTAGCGAACCAGTCGATGAAGCCTGAACGGGTCAAACCATTTGCCATAACAACCAGCGTGGCGAGGTTAACCAGGGTGTTCCATGCGCTGTTATAGCGGGTAATATCTTTCCACGGTACAACGTGCAGCGCCAGCATCAGGGAAACGGCCAGCAGACCCACCGCGGTGGCATCAATCAGTTTACCCCCGAAGACCCACAGACCCAGGCTGAGCAGAACCAGACCGATCAGGGTTAGTTCTTTACGCGTCAGTTTACCCATGGTTTTCAGTTCTTCACCGGCCCATGCGGCAACTTCAGCACTGTGAGTGACTTCTGGTTTGTACAGAACGTAGGACAGCCACGGCGCAACGATCAGCAAAATAATACCGACCGGCAGGAAGCTGAGGAACCATTGCAGCCAACTGATTTGAATGCCAGCAATTTTGTTGACGAATTCCAGACCCAGTACGTTCGGCGCCGCGCCGGTCACGAACATAGAGGAGCTCAGGCTGGTACTGATGACCATCATCCACATCAGATATCCGCCGATACGGCGCGCGGAAGGATCGTTCGGGAATGATTTAAACAGCGGCGGCAGGTTTTTGATAACCGGGAATACGGTACCACCGGTACGCGCGGTGTTGGACGGTGTAAACGGCGCCAGCAGGATGTCGATAATAACAATCGCATAGCCCAGCGTCAGGGTACGTTTACCCATGAATTTCACCATGAACAGCGCGATACGACGACCCAGGCCGGTAACTTCATAACCCAGTGCGAAAATAAACGCGCCAAACACCAGCCACACGGTGGTGCTGGAGAAGCCCGCCAGACCCCACTTCAGCGCTTGCTTACCCGCTTTGAATGCCGGGTCGGCCAGCTCGGAAGCGTCAAACAGCAGATAGTTACTGCCGATAACGCAGATCGTCACGGCGATAAAGCTGATTGCCGTTGCCGGAATTGGCTCCAGAATCATCCCGACAATCATGGCCACGAACACGGCAAAATAGTGCCATGCCTGTGGGGGCATGCCATCAGGGACGGGGATAAGAAACATGACGCCCATGACTACCAATGGGGCCAGTAACTTCCAAATTTTATCTTTTGCTAAAGACATGTGTGTGATTCTCCGGAAAGGATCTTTAATTGTGATAATGATGAACTTGTGAAATCTGAGCTAAGAACCATGTGACGATCAGCAGATCGGCGCAGCCTCCAGGACTGAGGTTGCGTTCAATGCACTGTTGGTCGAACTGGCGTAGGTATTCGAGATCGGCAGGGGTACGAATCCCGCCTTGTTGCAACAACGTGGAGGCCTGCTGCTGTAACCAGCGCAAACCTTCTGCGCCACCACGGGAAGCCACGTTGGTGTCGCCGTTGATAGACATCAGCAGCAGTAACGTATCGAGTAACGCCAGTTCAGGATCGCGGCCCTCAGCCAGCAGCGCACGGTAGTGCGGCAGAGCATGCTGAATGACGAGGGGATATCCTGCTTCGGCTTCACCGCGTGCGCCGGTTAATCCCAGTTGCTGATAAAGACGTTGGCCGGCCGTGAGTTGTTGGTTGTTCTGGCGCAGTTCGCGCTCGGTCAGGCCACGGCAAAATGTTGCTGCCGTAGAGCAAAGGGTTTCAGCGGTAACGCTCAGGCGGAGCTGGAGCAGGCGGCCAATGGCGGCGCACAGCAATCCTAGCGAGAAGATGCTGCCTTTATGGGTGTTCACTCCGGCAGTGGCGCGAAACATATCGGCTTCGCAGGCCATGCCCAGAGGACGCAGTCCTTGCAGGACATCTTCCGGCGACTGCTGTGCGCTAAATGCGCCGTATTCGATAAAACGCGGTAGCCATGTCTGAATCGCTTCAGCACTGCGATAAAAATCTTCCAGCGCCATATCTTTATGCGCGCCGTTATTAATACGATCCACCAGACCCGGTTTGGGCGACAGGTTGACTTCCGTCAGCATGGCGCGCCACGCCAGCGTGGCGTAAGCGTCAGGCAGATCCAGAGGAAGGACTGCGTTATGAGTTGATGTTGCGGGAATCGGCATCATGCAGCAGTGCCTCCATCTGAGTGAGTAAGTCGGAAAGCGCGTGAGTTTTACCCCGCGCGCATTCGGCAGCGCTTTGCCCGCACAGCAGACAGCGGCGGGCAGGGAGCGCGAAATGACGCCGGGACAGAATTTCCCCTTCAGGGTTCAGGACGTCGATGTCCCATAACCGTCCCAGCGGGTGTGAATGCTCAAGTTCGATAGTGGCGAGCTTGAGGTCCTGGGCCGGAGCCTCAATGGCCAGCAGGCCTTCCGGTCCGCTGGCAGAGACCAGCGCAGTTTGCTCCCTGACAATCCAGGCGTTTTTTTCCGCCAGCGCGAGCAGGGCGGTGACGCCGTGATTAAAGATGCGACGGGTTAATTCGCTGTCTTTAATCGGACCTGGCGCGACCACGGTAAACGAGACCAGTGGCGCGTGATGACGCGTGAGCCAGGCATGCTGCCTTGCTTGTCTCTCATCGCGGCTGGCGAGCAGCTCGGGGATGGAAACCGCGTGGCAGGTGGCGTGTTCAGGGAGCAGGTGCATGGTTTATTCCTTCACCTGATGCACAACGTCAATTACCGAACCATCGCGGTAGCGCACAACGGCAATTACACGATCGGTAAATTCGATGGCGCGCGGTTGACCGGTTAGCTGCTGGGCACGTTCGCGCAGCCATTCAATCGACACCACTTTCATGCCAGCTTCTTGCAGGCGTTCCGCCAGTTCAGGGCGAGCAGGGTTGACGGCGATACCGTGGTCGGTAACCAGAATGTCAACGCTGGAACCTGGGGTTACGCAGGTCAGCACGTTATCTACCAATGTCGGGATGCGTCCACGAACCAGCGGTGCGACGATGATAGAAAGCGCTGCGGCCACAGCCGTATCGCAGTGACCACCGGAAGCGCCACGCAGTACGCCGTCGGAGCCGGTCAGTACGTTAACGTTGAAGCTGGTGTCTACTTCTAATGCGCTCAGTACCACAACGTCCAGACGGTCAACGGATGCGCCTTTCGAGCCCCAGTTAGCGTACTGGTTAGCGCTGATCTCAATGTGATTTGGATTGCGGGCCAGAGATTTCGCGGCGGCACTGTCGAAGCTTTGTACATCCAGCAGTTTGCGGATTAAGCCTTTTTCATGCAGATCAACGATGGTGGCGGTGATGCCGCCCAGCGCGAAATCGGCATGGATGTCGCGGCTACGCATTTTGTCTTCCAGGAAACGGGTAACGGCCAGAGACGCGCCGCCGGTTCCTGTCTGCAATGAGAAGCCTTCATTGAAGTAACCGGAGTTAGCAATGACGTCTGCCGCACTGCGGGCGATCAACAATTCACGCGGATTGGTGGTCATACGGGTCGCGTCCGCACCAATTTTGTCCGCATCGCCGACCTGGTCGATCTGCACGATCAGATCCACTTGATCCTGGGTAATGCTGGCCGGGTTATGCGGATAGGTCAGCAGCTGTTCTGTCAGCAGGACAACTTGTCTGGCGTTTTCGGCATCGACGCGGGCATAGCCCAGTGAACCGCAGCACGCTTTACCGGTATAACCGTTAGCGTTACCAAACTGGTCGCAGGACGGTACGCCGAGGAATGCGACATCAATGTTGAGCTCGCCACTTTGCACCAGGTGTACACGACCGCCGTGGGAGTGGATTTGCACTGGCTCAGCCAGCAGACCACGAGAAATCTCTTCTGCCAGCGGGCCACGCAGCCCGGAGGTATAAATTCGGCTGACCACGCCCTGACGGATGTGCTCAACCAGCGGCGCGTGGCAGTCGCTCAGTGAGCTTGAGGCCAGCGTCAGATTTTTAAAGCCCATGCTGGCGATGGCGTCCATCACCAGGTTAATCGTCAGATCGCCACCGCGAAATGCGTGGTGGAAAGAGATGGTCATACCATCCTGTAAACCTGAACGACGAATAGCGTCTTCCAGATTAGCGCACAGCTTTTTGTCGCGCGGTTTTTGCGCCTGCAATTCTGCTTTTGCGGTGCTCTGATAAGCGGAAAGCTCGCTTTCTGCATGACGGCTCCAGGTCGCCACGCGATCCTGGCGTTGAGACTGTTCGATTTTCTGCGTCATTTTTTTGCCTTATTCTTCGCGAATGCCGGAAAGTTCTGCCCGGGAGATAACCAGAAGGGCGCGCTCGATAACCGGGCTGTCGACCATCTTGCCGTTCAGGGAAACCACGCCACGACCTTCGCGGGCGGCAGCTTCAGCGGCTTCCACCACCAGACGGGCGTGAGCCAGCTCTTTGCTCGTCGGGGCATAGAGGTTATGCAGAAGTTCAATCTGGCGAGGGTTGATCAGCGACTTGCCGTCAAAACCCAGCTGCTTGATGTGTGAGGCTTCGTGCAGGAAACCTGCTTCGTTGTTGGCATCGGAATAGACGGTATCGAACGCCTGAATACCGGCAGAGCGCGCAGCCTGCAAAATAGAGCAACGGGCAAACAGCAGTTCAGTGCCTTCCGGGGAACGTTCAGTACGCAGGTTACGCACATAATCTTCTGCACCCAGTGCAATGCCGATCAGGCGTTCTGAAGCGTGGGCGATTTCTACCGCGCGGGTAATGCCTAACGGCGACTCGATGGCGGCTAACAGGCCGGTGCTGCCGGGCTCACGTCCGCAGGCGTTTTCGATGCGCAGGATTTCGTTTTCAATGTCGATGACATCCTGTGCGGTATCGGTTTTCGGTAAACGCACGATGTCAGCGCCGCCGCGCACAACAGCTTCGAGGTCGTTGATGCCCCATTCGGAGTCGAGGGCGTTCACGCGCACGATGGTTTCAACGTCGTGATACAGCGGATGTTGTAGCGCGTGGTACACCATGCGGCGAGCGGTATCTTTTTCACGCAGCGCGACGGAGTCTTCCAGGTCGAACATCAGCGCATCAGCCGGGTAGATAAACGAGTTGCTGACCATAGCGGCATTGGCGCCCGGTACGAACAACATGCTACGGCGGGTACGGGTTTTACGTTGTTGTAAAGATTCGGCAATCACTGGCAATCCTCCCATGGCAGTGCCGGAATACCGCCAGCGCGGGCCAGTAGTGCTTCCAGTCGCGCACGTAAAATGCAGTCCAGTGCGCCTTTATCATCAACATTTAATTGCACGCCGCGTACGTTGTAGCGGGACAGTACGTCCAGAATGGTGGCCCGAATGGCATCACCGAACTGCTTTTCGACGCTACTGTTAACCTGCAGGTCAATATCCTGCGAATCGAGTGGGGCGATGCGAATCATCACATCACCGGACTCGAGTGTGCCTGCGACGGCTGCCTGGTTTATTTTCATTTTTCACCTGTTGCTAATGCGGGGGTATTTTGGCGGACTGCCGCACCCGATGAGGCTCGTTCAACCATGCTTTGCAGATAGCGCAGCGTGGCGTCAGGAACCAGGGATGCGATAGCCGTGAGATCTTTTTTAACCAGCAGCTTGCGCACCCAGGAGGCGGAAATCGGCATCTCCTGGAAGCACAGCCGCTCAATTTCCACCAGTTCAATCGGTGGGGCGGGAAGCGTTGGGGTCTCCAGCCAGTAACGCATATCGTTGTTGTACTGGGAGGTGACGGTGCAATACGGCTCGGTACCCACGAAACGGTGCGTAACGCCGAGAGCCGGGGCCAGGTACTGGCGGAAGATTTTCAGGTCTATTTCGGTGTAGCAGTGGTTAATAACGCTCTGCTCTTTGATGAAGTAGCACGGGAACGTGGCGCGGGAAATGATGTATTCCGAACCGCGATGCACGGTTAAACGCGGAATGTCTTTTGTCCCTTTGAGTACCAAATCCAGTCGGTCTTCATACGGAAAACGCGAGGTATCTTCTTTCACCAAAAACAGATGCAGCCAGTCACATTGCGCGGCCGCCTGTTGGATCAGAAAACGATGACCGTTGGTGAAGGGGTTGGCGTTCATGACGATACAGCCAATTTTTTTCCCTTCATGACGCTGCTTTGCCAGCGATTCGGCGTAGCGTTTCAGCCGTGTGGTGCTGTTTTCCATCAATACCATAATGCCGGGCACGCTGGTGAGCGTGGAAAAGCCACACTGTTTAAACAGCGATTCGTACTCGGTTTTGGTATAGATGAAGAGGTGCGTACAGTGGCGCTCATAGGCGAGGTTGATGAGTTCTGTCGCCAGCGTCAGCGCCAGGCCTTCACCGCGCACGGACTCACAAATCGCGACGCACTTAATGATATTTCCGGCGATACCGCCACAGGCAATCAGGCGATCGTCACGGGTGACGGTGATAAATACTTCGACGGTGGTATCAACGCTCAGATCGTTCTCTTTCAGAAATTGCGCGATAGCCGCCATCTTTTTATTTTCTGAGCGTTTAACTTGCGTGAATATATTATTACCGAACATAGTAAATAGAGCCCCGATGCTATATTTGTTACTGGGTTTCTGTTTTTGTTGCTCTGATTAGCAACCTGATAACGTTTCGTTTGCAATTGAAGGGAATGGTTTTTTATTACGGAGTATTTCTTTTTTTCCCTGCTGCATACATCGTAAGGAGTATTTTGGAGGTAATTTTTGATTTATTTCACAATAAGTTAGAAGGTTTTAATGTGTTTTATGGTTTTAAGTTTTTTAATTAATTTAACTCGGAAATAGCGCGCGGTTTTAATTTGTTTAATTGATTTAAGGTGGGGAATCTGCAACGATCCTGTTTTATACCGTGACTTTTAAATAAAACATTTTTATTACAACTACAATAGAAAATAAGTTTCGGTAACGTCGGTGAGGAAAAATTATGGCAGAGCAGAAAAATAAAACACGGTTTCCTTTTTTTCGCAGTCTGGCGTTTCCGTTACGCATCTTTCTGCTCATTCTGGTCGTTTCTGTTCTTATTATCGCAGCGTTAGCACAATACTTTACCGCCAGTTTTGAAGATTATCTGACGACACACGTCCGTGATATGGCAATGAACCAGGCCAAAATCATCGCCTCTAATGACAGCATCATCGCGGCGGTGAAGCATCGTGATTACAAGCGTCTGGCGACTATTGCCGACAAACTACAGAGTGGGACTGATTTCGACTATGTCGTTATTGGAGATACGCACTCCATTCGTCTTTATCATCCGAACCCGGAAAAAATTGGTTACCCGATGCAGTTCACCAAGCCTGGCGCGCTGGAAAAAGGTGAGAGCTACTTTATTACCGGTAAAGGATCTATTGGGATGGCAATGCGCGCCAAAACTCCTATCTTTGATGACGATGGCAAAATCATTGGCGTGGTCTCAATTGGCTATCTGATCAGTAAAATTGACAGCTGGCGATCGGATTTTTTACTGCCAATGGCTGGGGTATTTATCCTGTTGTTGTTAGTACTTATGCTGCTCTCCTGGTTTTTTGCTGCCCATATTCGTCGGCAGATGTTAGGGATGGAACCTAAACAAATCGCGCGGGTGGTGCGTCAGCAGGAAGCACTGTTCAGCTCAGTGTATGAAGGGTTGATTGCCGTTGATCCTGACGGATATATCACCGCGATTAACCGCAGTGCGAGGAAAATGCTGGGGCTGTCATCGCCGGGTCGAAAGTGGCTGGGCAAACCGGTAAATGAAGTCGTTCAGCCAGCGGATTTTTTCACCCAGCAGATTGCGGAACAACGCCAGGATGCGATGGTTAATTTTAATGGGTTGAGCGTTATCGCCAACCGTGAGGCGATTCGCTCCGGTGATGAACTGCTCGGCGCCATTATCAGTTTTCGTAGTAAAGATGAAATTGCTACCCTTAATGCACAATTAACGCAAATCAAACAGTATGTTGAGAGCCTGAGAACGCTGCGTCATGAGCACCTGAACTGGATGTCGACCATTAATGGCCTGCTGCAAATGAAAGAGTATGACCGGGTGCTGGCTATGGTTCAGGGAGAGTCACAGGCACAGCAGCAACTGATTGACAGCCTGCGCGGCGCCTTTGCCGATCGTCAGGTGGCGGGTCTGTTATTTGGCAAGGTACAACGTGCACGGGAACTGGGTCTTACGATGACCATTGTTCCTGGCAGCCAACTGCACCAACTACCTGAAGGGCTGGATAGCACAGAGTTTGCAGCAATTGTTGGCAATCTGCTTGATAATGCATTTGAAGCGAGTTTACGCACCCAGCAAGGCAACAAAGTCGTCGAACTCTATTTGAGCGACGAAGGGGATGATGTGGTCATCGAAGTTGCCGATCAGGGATGCGGTGTGCCGGAAGCATTGCGTGAAAAAATATTTGAACAGGGTGTAAGCACCCGTACCGATGAACCAGGCGAACATGGCATCGGTTTGTATCTGATTGCAAGTTATGTGAGGCGCTGTAACGGGGTGATTACGCTCGAAGATAACTCCCCTTGCGGCACCTTATTTTCTTTATTTCTTCCGAAAGTGAAAAAAAATAATGACGGAACCATTAACGCTACTGATCGTTGAGGATGAAACGCTACTGGCGGAAATGCATGCTGAATATATCCGCCATATACCCGGCTTCAGCCAGATATGGCTGGCGGGTAATCTTGCGCAGGCAAGAATGATGATTGAGCGTTTTAAGCCCGGTTTGATTCTTCTTGATAACTACTTACCGGACGGTAAGGGTATTACTTTGTTGCATGAGTTGACCCAGGCGCGCTATCCGGGCGGTGTGGTCTTTACCACGGCGGCCAGCGATATGGAAACGGTCTCCGAGGCCGTGCGCAGCGGCGCGTTTGATTATCTGGTCAAACCTATCGCTTACGAGCGATTGGGGCAGACGCTTACGCGGTATCAACAGCGCAGACGCATGCTGGCAGGCAATGACAGCGCCAGTCAAAAGCAGATTGATGAAATGTTTAACGCCTACGCGCGCGGCGAGCCGAAAGGCGATTTGCCGACCGGGATTGATGCGTTAACGCTGAATGCGGTGCTGAAGCTATTTGCCGATCCGACGGTACATCATACTGCGGAAACGATCGCCCAGGCGCTCACCATCAGTCGTACGACCTCCAGACGCTATCTGGAGTACTGTGCCAGCCGCCATTTGATTATCGCGGAGATTATTCACGGGAAGGTAGGCAGGCCGCAGCGTATTTATCACGGCGGCTAAATGCTGATTTCTTAAGTAGGCCGGATAAGATGCTTTAGCATCGCCATCCGGCAACGGGGTTGAAATGCCGGATACGGCGTAAATGCCTTATCCGGCCTACATTTCGCTGAAAGTCAGCCGCCAACAACGGCTGAAGAAGAGCCTGGTACCATCACTTCGGTGGCGATAATCACCACCAGCAGTCCGACCAGTACCGGAACCGAGGTACGTTTCACCACTTCGAACGGAGAAATCTTCGCCATCCCTGCGACAGCCACAACCACGCCGGAGACCGGGGAAATTGTGCGCCCAAGGTTAGAAGCCTGAAGCATCGGGATAACAAGATAAGCCGGGTTAATGCCGGAAGAATGTGCCAGCTTAGGGATCATCTCAACGAAAGCATAGAACGGGGCGTTACCGGAGCCTGTAGTCATTGCCGCCAGCATCGTCAGGATCACCAGCACCATCATCAGAATAATGCTTGCTGAGCCAAACGAGGTGGCGATAGAGATCAGACTCTGAATAAAGCCGATGGTGCTCAACCCCTGGGCAAAAACACCCGCTGCAACAAGCAGCATAACTACGTTAGCAAAGGCATCCGCCATGCCACGGTAAGCGACTTCCAGACCTGAAAACACCTTTTGAGTGTTGAATCCACGAACAAATTCCAGAACGGCGGCGATGAGCATGCACAGTACCAGAATCGTAATGATGTGCAGCTGTGGACCCCATTTACCATCAAAAATCAGGACGCCTACGATCGGTGTAAACGGCAGGATGGCGTAAAAAGACGGCGCGGTAGTGGTGATTTCTGCCACGTCTAACATTTCGTGAGAAATGTTCTCTTTTTTATCCAGATAGCGCTGCCAGAAAAAGTGTGCGATCGCCATAGCAATGATGGCGGCAATGGAAATTGGCAGCGTGGTTTTAAACGCGAAATCAATCAACGGCATTTCTGCGGCTTTTGCCGCCAGCACTACATCACCGGATGTCGGTGAAAGAATGATTGCAGCGGGGGAGGCACATATGGCCGCCGCGGCGCCACGGCTGATCCCAACGTTTACCATGATCGGGAACAGCGTTGCCATCAGCAATACGCCCAGGCCGGTAGCTGACGAGACTGCCAGCGACATCAGACAGGCGACAAAATAGGCGGCAATCATCAACAGATAAGGTGAGTTGATATATTGCAGCGGTTTGGAGGCCAGCTTAACGACCATATCGTTCGCGCCAATATGCGTCATGTAGGCGGCAAAACCACACAGCATCATAATCATCATGCCGAGATCGCCACCGCGGCTCATCAGCAAAATTTTAATGTATTCAACAATGTCTGTAGCAGTATAGCCCGTCGTTGCTGCGCTGGAAGGCAGAACTTTATGTCCCATCACCGCACTGATAATCAGCAAAACCAGACCACCAACAAACAGTACGCCGGTGGCGGAATAACCTTTGATGATGTAGCGCGCCACACCCACAATAACCACAACCCCAATAAGGAGTTCAATAAATGTCAACATTGTTTCCCCTGTCGCATTGCTGCCCAGAAAGTAAAAAAACTAAAAAAAGTAAAAAGTGGTGACAGAATGTGCCTAATAAACCGATAACTATTGCTGATTGAAATCAATAAAAATACGGATTCAACCGATGGCCAGACTGTTTTTTCAACATCGTGGTTTAAAAAAGAATCTCCCCGGCAAAAACTGTGAAACGCATTGCTGTTGTGTGTATTTTGATATTAAAATGTTAAATTGTTGTTTCTTTATTTGCTTGTCACGTTTGAAAAGAACAATTTTATAGCAATTAAGAGAAACTTATTCCTGTAATAAAGCCCAGTAAATAGAGGGGAATCATCTTATAAGCATTATCCAAAGAATATTCTGATTTTTTACTTGCGCATTTTTGTTAAGTTAACATTAAGGTTGAGTTTGCTACAATTGCTAATAACTCCCAGGATGGTAATTAAGTTGTGATTGTCGCTAAACGATATTTTCTCATTTTTTCATTTCTTTTTATTCAGTTAGCTTTCATTCCCCAGGGGGCTGCTGAAGATAAAGGCTGGTTTGCCACATTTAAAGATAATGTCAGTGAAACCTGGCAGCAGCCGGAACATTATGATCTGTATGTACCGGCTATTACCTGGCATGCCCGTTTTGCTTACGATAAAGAAAAAACGGATCGCTACAACGAGCGACCTTGGGGGGCAGGATTTGGCCAATCCCGCTGGGATGATAAAGGAAACTGGCACGGGCTTTATATTATGGCCTTTAAGGATTCCTACAATAAATGGGAACCGATTGGCGGCTACGGCTGGGAGAAAACATGGCGTCCGCTGCCTGATGAAAACTTCCATACCGGCCTTGGCTTTACTGCTGGCTTTACCGCGCGCGATAACTGGAACTACATACCCGTGCCGGTGCTGTTACCGCTGGCGTCAATTGGTTATGGTCCGGCAACGTTCCAGATGACCTACATTCCAGGAACCTATAACAATGGTAACGTCTACTTTGCGTGGTTACGCTTCCAGTTTTGATAGGCTACCTGTAGTGTCAGTCAGGTATTAAAAGTCATTAAAAAACAGATAGATGGAAACTCTCACTGAAAAATAACGCGACATTTATCACTTTTTGATAAAGTTCGACTGGACAAAGCGCACCACAATTGTTGTACTGATACCCGACACAGCATTTGTGTCTATTTTTCATGTAAAGGTAATTTTGATGTCTAAGATTAAAGGTAACGTTAAGTGGTTTAATGAGTCCAAAGGATTCGGTTTCATTACTCCGGAAGATGGCAGCAAAGACGTGTTCGTACACTTCTCTGCAATCCAGACCAATGGTTTTAAAACTCTGGCTGAAGGTCAGCGCGTAGAGTTCGAAATCACTAACGGTGCCAAAGGCCCTTCTGCTGCAAACGTAATCGCTCTGTAAGCATACGACAGCAAGCATTCAAAACCCGCTTAATTGCGGGTTTTTTTCGCTCTAATGTGCGGGAGAGGCAGAAACCAGCCAGAATGCCAGAGCGGTCATCGCAAATGATCCCAGTAGATTAACCAGCACATTCACCATAGCCCAGCCAAAGCGTCCTTCCTGAAGTAAAAATACGACCTCTGCCGAGAAGGTGGAGAACGTTGTCAGCCCGCCGCAAAAGCCGGTAGTAATCAGAACCTTCCACATTGGATCGATGTTTGTCATACGATTAAACCACGCCAGACCCATACCAATGATAAACGCGCCAAGTAAGTTTGCCGCCAGTGTACCGAATGGAATAGCCTGATGCAGTGGGTTGAAGCGCATGCTCAACATCCATCTTGCTACGCTACCTGTACCACCACCGATAAAAACCGCTAAAAGAAGTTGTAACACAGCTAAATCCTGCTATTTGATTGTATATAGGGTGAGTGTAACGCTGAATAATCGTTGTTGGCGAGCCTGACAAACTTTTCTGGAGGGAATATGTTCGTTGCAGCAGGGCAGTTTGCCGTGGGACCTTCGTGGGAAAAGAATGCAGAAACCTGCGCCTTATTGATGTCCCAGGCCGCAGGAGAGGGAGTATCGTTGTTGGTATTACCGGAGGCGTTGCTGGCCCGTAACGATATTGACCCTGACCTGTCAGTAAAGTCAGCACAATTGCTGGAGGGTGGGTTCCTGACGCGTTTACTCCAGGAAAGCGCGCAAAATGAGATGACGACAATCCTGACGATTCATGTTCCTTCTGTGCCAGGCCGGGCATTTAACATGTTGGTGGCGTTACGAGGAGGCCGGGTGGTTGCCCATTATGCAAAATTGCATCTTTACGACGCGTTCGCGATTCAGGAGTCGCGGAATGTCGATGCCGGAGACGCCATAGCGCCGCTGCTGGACGTAGACGGATTAAAGGTAGGGTTGATGACCTGCTATGACCTGCGTTTCCCTGAGCTGGCGTTAGCGCACGCTCTGCAGGGGGCAGACATCCTCGCTTTACCTGCCGCCTGGGTGCGGGGAGCACTAAAAGAGCATCACTGGGCAACATTGTTGGCGGCAAGAGCCCTGGATGCCACTTGCTATGTTATTGCGGCTGGAGAATGTGGTAATAAGAACATTGGTCAAAGCCGGGTCATCGACCCCTTTGGCGTGACCATTGCCGCAGCGGCAGAAACGCCGGCGCTGATTATGGCCGAGGTTTCAGCAGAGCGGGTGAAGCAGGTCAGGGCCCAACTTCCGGTATTAAGTAACCGACGCTTTGCGCCACCGCAATTATTATGACGTTTTTTTAAACAAGGCTTGATTCACCTTGTTACAGATTGCTATTGTGTGCGCGCGTCGAAAGGCCGTTAATATTCTCAGGTTAATATGGCGCTTTATGCAGCCTGGTTTAAGTTAAGAAGGTATCTATGGGTGAGATTAGTATTACCAAACTGCTGGTGGTTGCCGCACTGGTCGTTCTGCTGTTTGGTACCAAGAAGTTACGTACACTGGGTGGAGACCTGGGAACGGCAATTAAGGGCTTTAAGAAAGCGATGAACGACGATAATGCCGATGCCAGAAAAGAGGCTGATGGTAGCGTTCAGGCGGAAAAGCTCTCTCATAAAGAGTAATGTCAGGAGCATGATGCTCTTACTGTGTGCTCTGTATGAAAAAAACCGGCAATTTGCCGGTTTTTTTATTGCTGAAATGTAAGTGAGTATTACACGATTACTTCACTTCCAGCCCTTTGGCCTGCATGTCAGCGTGGTATGAAGAACGAACGAATGGGCCGCAGGCTGCATGGGTAAAGCCCATCGCCATGGCTTCGGCTTTCATCTCGTCGAACTCATCCGGACTGACGTAGCGTTGCACTGGCAGGTGATGGCGGCTCGGCTGTAAATACTGCCCCAGCGTCAGCATGGTCACGCCATGGCTGCGCAGATCGCGCATGACTTCAATGATTTCGGCATTGGTTTCACCCAGACCTACCATCAGACCCGATTTAGTCGGGATCTCCGGGTGCGCTTCTTTGAAACGCGCCAGAAGCTTCAGCGACCAGTTGTAGTCAGCTCCCGGACGTACGTTACGGTAAATACGCGGTACGTTTTCCAGGTTGTGGTTAAATACGTCCGGCGGTGTGGCCGTGAGAATATCCAGCGCGCGATCCATACGACCACGGAAGTCAGGCACCAGAGTTTCGATCTTAATCGACGGACTTTTCTCGCGAATAGCGGTGATGCAGTCAGCAAAATGCTGAGCGCCGCCGTCACGTAGATCGTCACGGTCAACGGAGGTAATGACGACATAGCGCAGCGCCATGTCCGCAATGGTCTGAGCCAGTTTCAACGGCTCGTTGGCATCAGGCGCAACCGGACGGCCATGGGCAACGTCACAGAATGGGCAACGGCGAGTACAGATTGCGCCGAGGATCATAAAGGTTGCGGTTCCGTGATTGAAACATTCAGCCAGGTTAGGGCAGGAAGCTTCTTCGCAGACAGAGTGCAGGCCGTTTTTGCGCATTGCCGCTTTGATGCCCTGGATGCGAGTGGAGTCCGCTGGCAGTTTTATTTTCATCCATTCCGGTTTACGCAGCAGGGCTTCACGCTCTGTTGCCACATTTTTAACCGGGATAAGAGCCATCTTATCGGCATCGCGGTATTTAACACCGCGTTCCATCACAATGGGTTTACTCATAGCTTGCGTGTTCCAGTTGCGAATTACGAAGGAAAGCGTTTCAATTCAAGGGAATGTTGCATTTATCAACTATTTTTGAATTAGTGATACGCAGTATATCATTGAAACGGGCCAGAAAGCAGCCTGACAGGCTGGCAAAATGTAAAATAGTTGTTGTTTTGTGCCATTTGCCGCAACATATGCCGTGGCAAAGTATGACCGCATTTTTAGTCCGCAACGTATTCGTGCGGTGGGTTACCCAACAGCGCCAGAATGTTGGCCAGCAGGCGTGGGCGAATGCTCTCAGTGGTGGCCGCGCTATCCCATTGCGATACTTTTGCCATTTCCATTCCGGCATAACCACAAGGATTGATACGCAGGAAAGGCGACAGGTCCATATCCACGTTGAGCGCTAAGCCGTGAAATGAACATCCCTTACGAATACGTAACCCTAATGAGCAGATTTTCTTCTCACCGACATAAACGCCAGGCGCGTCGGCTCGCGGGTGGGCGTCGATGCCAATTTCCGCAAGGGTATTGACGACAGTTTGCTCCAGCAGCGTAACCAGCTCGCGAACACCCAGTTTGCGGCGTTTCAGGTTCAACAGCACATACATGACCTGTTGGCCCGGTCCGTGGTAGGTCACCTGACCACCACGATCGCTCTGAATCACCGGAATATCTCCCGGCATCAGTACGTGCTCGGCTTTACCTGCCTGACCCTGAGTAAAGACAGGATAATGCTCTACCAGCCAGATTTCATCATGACTGTTTTCATCGCGGGTATCGGTAAATTCGTGCATGGCCAGAGAGACTGGCTCGTAAGGTTGAAGACCGAGCTGGCGGACCAGAATTTTATCCTGATACAAAACGGCATCTCCGTAGATACTCACACAGAGTAGAGAATGTTAAAGAGGGGAAAAGTATATCACAGGAGGAAGAGGTTACCCGAGCGGGGATGCAGCGGGTAACCGACAGGTTTTACAGCACCATGCGTACGATATCGATATTACCTAATTCTTCGTACAGCGTTTCAACCTGCTCAATGTGTGTAGCAGTGATGGTGATAGAGACCGAGTGGTAGTTGCCTTTGCTGCTCGGTTTTACCGTCGGAGAGTAATCACCTGGCGCATGGCGCTGTACCACTTCAACCACCTGATCAACCAGCTCAGGCAACGCCTGCCCCATTACTTTGTAAGTAAATGGAGTAGGGAATTCAAGCAGTTCGTTAAGTTTGGTTTTCATGTCAGCTCCGGCGTTACATCAAAAAATAATAACTCCCACAGCGCGTGGGAGTTATCTGGATACCTAGTATATGGGGACGTAAATCACACTTTCAAGTGTTCGATTTTTAGCCAAACCAGTGGTGGAACATTAATTTAATGTAATCAATGATTTTCCCAAAGAAGTTGCCTTCCGGGATTTCCTGCAGCACGACCAGTGGGCGCTGCTCGATGGTTTTGCCATCAAGCTGGAAGTTGATAGTACCGACAACCTGGTTTTTCTGCAGCGGCGCGTGCAGTTCAGTGGTGTTCAGCACATAACTTGCTTTCAGATCTTTCATACGGCCGCGAGGAATAGTCAGGTAGACATCCTTATCGACACCTAACGATGCGCGATCGGTGTTACCAAACCAGGCGGGTTCTGAGGCAAATTCTTTACCCACTTTCAGCGGGTTGACGGTTTCGAAGAAACGGAAGCCCCAGGTCAGCAGTTTTTTGCTTTCGGTTTCGCGACCTTTATAGGTGCGACCACCCATTACGGCGGAGATCAGACGCATCTGGCCTTCGGTTGCGGATGCAACAAGGTTATAGCCAGCTTTATCGGTGTGACCGGTTTTGATACCGTCGACATTCAGGCTGTTATCCCACAGCAGACCGTTACGGTTTAACTGACGAATGCCGTTAAAGGTGAACTCTTTTTCTTTATAGATAGAGTATTCATTAGGCACATCGCGAATCAGCGCCTGACCAATCATCGCCATATCGCGGGCTGAACTGTACTGACCGTCAGCATCAAGACCATGAACGGTCTGGAAGTGGGTGTTTTTCAGACCCAGCGCGTTCACATAGCTGTTCATCAGGCCGACGAAAGCGTCCTGGCTACCGGCAGCGAAGTCAGCCATCGCCACACATGCGTCGTTCCCGGACTGCAGGTTAATACCACGGATCAACTGAGAGACAGGAACCTGCATGCCTGGCTTGAGGAACATCAGCGATGAACCTTTAAAGACCGGGTTACCCGTAGCCCATGCGTCATTGCCGACGGTGACCAGATCGGTTTCTTTGAACTTCCCGGCTTTCATCGCCTGGCCGATGACGTAGCTGGTCATCATTTTGGTCAGGCTGGCGGGGTCGCGGCGAGTGTCAGCATTCTGTTCTGCCAGAACTTTACCTGAATTGTAATCAATCAGGATATACGACTCCGCATCGATCTGCGGAACGCCGGGGATCATGGTTTTAATATTCAGGTCATCGGCATGTGCAGCAGAGAGAGTAGCTGCGCAGAGAGCCGCGGTGAGCGCCATACGCTGCACGAAACGAGCGGAAAAAGTGGTCTTCATGGTCTGAACTACGACGTCCGTGATGAAATTAAAAAAAGTGCCCTACTATAGCAAATGCATAACGGGCAGGCATCTGACTTTCCGCGTGACTTTGTTAATGTCATTTACGGAAATTGACAATTCAGATACCCGGTTTACGTTATTACATGCCGGTGATGAAGGACTGTAATTGCGCCTCGGATTGAAGACGCTGCTGCAATGAGGAGGCTTCAGTTTTGCTGGCGAATGGCCCCATCTGAATACGCCATACCGCGCCGTTTTGCACTACCCGTCCTGGGACGCCAAACTGCTGACTTAAGCGCTTTTGATACTGCTGCGCTCGGGTTTGATCGCTAACGGCACCGACCTGAACGACATAGCGTCCGTTGGTCGCAGCGGTTGGCGCGGCAACGGTCGCTGGCGCTGATACCGGGGCAGTTGATGCTGTGGGTGCGGCGGTTACAGGCTGTGGCGCAGGCGCGGGTTCACTGCCTTCAAGCACACCAGCAGCAAGCGTTGTCGGTGCGCCGAGGAAACCACTGCTGTTGACCGGCGCACCGCTGGCATCTTCGCTTTTCAGCGTGGAATTGCTGATAGGGCGGATGTCATTTTGCGGCTGGCCCGCATCCGGTGCGGAAGACATAGTGCCACCACCGCTTAAATCTGGGCGAGCGGGCAGGGCATAGGTTTGTTTCGCCACGGTCGTACAGGCCATACCCGGGCCGGATAATGAACCATCCTGAGCGACGATGATCGGGTCGATACGCACTTTGGTGTTGTTAGACGTGTTCAGTCGATCGGCGGCGGCACGTGAAAGTGAAATTACGCGATCGTTGCCATAAGGGCCGCGATCGTTAATGCGCACGACGATCATCCTGCCGTTTGCCAGGTTGGTGATTCTGGCATAGCTTGGGATCGGCAGCGTCGGGTGCGCAGCGGTCAACTGCATTGGATCAAACGCTTCACCAGACGCGGTTAAATTGCTTCCAGGCTCCGCATCATAAATAGCGGCAAGCCCGGCCTGGCTAAAGCGGGAGGGATCTTGGACTATTTTGTAGCTCTTACCATCACGCTGGTAGTCCTGATTCGCCGTTGGGTTCAGGGGTTCAAAGCGCGGATCGGCCCCGCTGATTTCAACAATCGGACCATTACACACCGCAGGCTGCGGCGCGACAGCAACCTGTTGCTGACCATCATCATTCGAACACGCCGCGAGCATTCCTGCTGCGATGCAGATACCAAGCCACTGCTTACGCATTGCGTACCCCTTACACGCTTTTCGACAACATTTTTCTATGGGTGTGGATCGACATAACAATCCCGAACCCGGCCATCAGCACGATCAGTGCCGAGCCTCCGTAACTGACCAATGGGAGTGGAACCCCAACCACAGGGAGAATACCGCTCACCATACCAATATTTACGAAGACATAAACGAATAATATCAACATTAAACCACCCGCCATGACGCGGCCAAAGGTGGTTTGTGCGCGAGCCGCGATCCACAACCCGCGCATAATCAGCAAAATGTACAGCGTCAGCAAAATCAAGATTCCCACCAGACCCAGCTCTTCCGCTAAGACGGCGAAGATAAAGTCAGTGTGGCGTTCGGGTAAAAACTCAAGCTGCGACTGCGTACCGTGCAGCCAGCCTTTACCGCGTAATCCGCCGGAACCAATAGCAATTTTAGACTGAATAATGTGATAGCCCGCGCCCAGCGGATCAGTTTCAGGGTCGAGTAACATCATGACGCGCTGACGCTGGTAGTCATGCATCAGGAAGAACCACAGTATCGGAATAAACGCGGCGACCAAAACGACTGCCACACCGATTAAGCGCCAGCTCAAACCAGAAAGGAACAGGACAAACAGGCCAGAAAGGGCAACCAGAATTGAGGTGCCGAGGTCAGGCTGAGCGGCAACCAGCAGCGTGGGCATAAAAATCAGCACCAGCGCAATCGCGGTATTTTTTAGCGATGGCGGGCAGACGTCGCGGTTGATGAAGCGTGCGACCATCAGCGGCACGGCAATCTTGGCGATTTCAGAAGGCTGAAAGCGCACGATACCCAAATCCAGCCAGCGCTGGGCGCCTTTGGAAATAGCGCCGAAGGCGTCAACCGCCACCAACAGAATGATGCAGAAGATATAGAGATAGGGCGCCCAACCTTCATAAACCCTGGGCGGAATTTGCGCCATCACCACCATGATGACCAGGCCCATCGCGATCTGGCCGACCTTACGCTCCATCATGCCAATATCCTGGCCGCTGGCGCTCCAGATGACCAGCGAGCTGTAGACCAGCAGAGCCAGCAAAATAAGCAACATTGTGGGATCGATGTGGATTTTGTCCCAAAATGTTTTTTTGTTCGGATTATCCGTCACGATTATTGGTCCTCAGCTGCTGCAACCGCTGGGTTTTCCGCAGGCAGATTGGTGTTGTTGTCGCCCAACATAATGTGGTCAAGGATCTGGCGCATAATCGTCCCTACAGCCGGACCCGCACCGCCGTTTTCAAGGATCATGGCGACAGCGACCTGGGGGTTATCGTAAGGTGCGAAGGCCGTCATTAACTTGTGGTCACGTAAACGTTCGGCGATTTTATGCGCGTTATAGGTTTCATTAGCTTTCAGGCCAAAGACCTGTGCGGTACCGGATTTCGCCGCAATTTTGTATGGCGCGCCAGCGAAATATTTATGTGCAGTCCCGTTAGGGCGGTTAGCGACGCCGTACATACCGTCTTTGGCGATTTCCCAGTAACCGGAATGAATATCGCCAACGGGCGGTTCGTGCGGCTGAACCCATGGGACTTGCTTGCCGTTTTCTGCCGTGCTCATCAGTAGATGCGGGACTTTTACCAAACCGTCGTTGATAAGGATCATCAGCGCTTTACTCATCTGGATAGGGGTTGCCGTCCAGTAACCCTGACCGATGCCGACCGGAATGGTATCACCCTGGTACCATGGCTTTTTAAACCGTTTTTGCTTCCATTCTCGGGTTGGCATGTTTCCGGAACGTTCTTCGGCAAGATCGATGCCCGTATATTGACCGTAGCCAAACTTGCTCATCCACTCGGAAAGCCGGTCTATCCCCATATCATAGGCGATTTGATAGAAAAACGTATCCGCGGACTCTTCCAGAGAGCGGGTGATGTTCAGGTGGCCGTGACCCCACTTTTTCCAGTCGCGGTAACGTTTCTCTGAGCCGGGTAACTGCCACCAGCCCGGATCGAACAGACCGGTATTGCGAGTGATGACGCCTGCGCTTAACGCAGAAACCGCAACGTAAGGCTTAACCGTCGACGCTGGAGGATAAACGCCTTGCGTGGCGCGGTTAACCAATGGGGTATTCGGGTCATTGAGCAACCCGGAGTAATCTTTACTGGAGATGCCATCCACAAACAGGTTGGGGTCGTAGCTTGGCATGGAGACCAGCGCCAGAACGCCACCGGTACGCGGGTCGGTGACCACCACGGCGGCGCGGCTCCCCGCCAACAGCGTTTCAATATACTGCTGGAGCTTCAAATCCAGCGTGAGATAAATATCATGCCCGGCCTGCGGCGCGACCTCTTTAAGCTGACGAATGACACGACCGCGGTTGTTGACTTCAACTTCTTCATAGCCGGTCTGTCCATGCAGCACGTCTTCATAATAGCGTTCAATACCGAGCTTACCGATATCGTGCGTCGCCGCGTAGTTAGCCAGTTTGCCGTCTTTGTCCAGGCGGTCCACGTCTTTATCGTTGATCTTCGATACGTAGCCAATCACGTGGGTCAGGGCGGAACCGTAAGGGTAGTAGCGGCGTTTATAGCCTTTGACTTCAACGCCAGGAAAGCGATATTGATTAACGGCAAACCGTGCGACCTGAACTTCCGTCAGGTTGGTTTTTACCGGAATAGAGGTGAAGCGGTGTGAACGGGCGCGCTCTTTTTTAAACGCGGCAATATCGTCGTCCGTCAGATCTACGACGTTGCGCAGCGCGTCGAGCGTATCCTGAATGTTGTCTACCTTCTCCGGCATCATTTCAATCTGATAAATGGTGCGGTTAAGGGCAAGCGGAATTCCGTTGCGGTCATAAATAATGCCGCGACTGGGAGGAATAGGTACCAGTTTAATGCGGTTCTCGTTCGAACGTGTCTGATAATCAGTAAAACGAACGATTTGCAGATTATACAGGTTGGCGATCAGCACGCCGGTCAGCAGCAAAATCCCCAAAAAAGCGACCAGCGCCCGGCGCACAAACAGCGCGGACTCAGCCGAATAGTCGCGAAAAGAATTCTGTAGTTTCATCCGCTGCTTAATCTACTCAAGAATCAATGATCACTCACGGTGATAAGGATGGTTGGTGGTAATGCTCCACGCCCTGTACAGACTCTCCGCTACCAGAACCCGAACAAGAGGGTGAGGAAGGGTTAACGCAGAGAGTGACCAGCTTTGTTCCGCCGCTGCTTTACAAGCGGGAGACAGACCTTCCGGCCCGCCGATCAGCAGACTGACGTCGCGGCCGTCCAGTTTCCAGCGCTCCAGTTCGGTCGCCAGCTGCGGCGTGTCCCAGGGTTTGCCCGGAATATCAAGGGTGACGATGCGGTTCTTGCCTGCGGCGGCCAGCATCTGCTCACCCTCTTTATCGAGAATGCGTTTAATGTCCGCGTTCTTGCCGCGTTTTCCTGCCGGGATTTCGATCAGCTCAAAGGGCATATCTTTCGGAAACCGACGCAGATACTCGGTAAATCCAGTTTGTACCCAGTCAGGCATTTTCGTACCCACAGCGACAAGTTGCAGCTTCACGCATTAACTCCAGAGTTTTTCCAGTTCGTACAGGCGACGGCTTTCTTCCTGCATCACGTGGACAATCACATCGCCGAGGTCAACGACGATCCAGTCAGCGACGTTCTCGCCTTCCACGCCGAGCGGCAGCAGGCCAGCTGTGCGGGACTCCTGAACAACGTGATCTGCGATGGACATAACGTGACGGCTGGACGTGCCAGTGCAGATAATCATGCAATCAGTGATGCTGGATTTGCCCTGAACGTCTAAGGCGATGATGTCTTGACCTTTCAGGTCATCAATTTTGTCGATTACAAAATCCTGGAGTGCTTTACCCTGCAAGTGTTCCCCCTGGGTGAAAAGAGTTAAAAACGTCTGTTAGTATACCTGAACCAGAGGCGATATCGGGACAAATGTCTCCGAAAGCGCTTTTGAAGTGCGCTATCATCCCACCCCACGCCACAGAATGCATCGCCATTTTTGTAAAACAATTTCTGCAAAGCTCTGAAAGGCGGGAAAAGTCAGGTTGCGGAGGATAACAGCCTGTCAGGGGGTGTCAATGGGAGAGAGGCCCTTCGGCAGAAAAAACCGCGCATTCACTCCCCGTCATGCCATACGGCTCGGCTATTAAGCACTTTCAGTACCGCGAAATCGTCACATAAATCTATCGCGCTCCAGCAGCCTTGTTCGACGCGGAAATGCCACATTGCCGCAGCCGGCATGGACAGCAGGCGGGCAATCAAAACGCTCAGCACGCCCTGATGACTCACCACCAGCAGATTTTGACTCGCTTTATAATCGGCAAGCTGGGCAATGAAGCGTTCAACCCGCTGAGAAAATGCCTGAAAGCCTTCGCCATTTGTTGGCGTTGCGTTCTGCCAGTCGTTACACCATAAGGCGTAATTTTCAGCGTCTTCACGTGCTAAATCGCGATGGTGGCGCATTTCCCAGTCACCAAAAAACATCTCATTCAGCTCAGGCATAATACGTACCGGGAGGTCGCGATCGCCTAAGATCAACCGGGTTGTATGGCGGGCGCGTTCGAGTTCGCTGCAAAGCACGTTGTCAACGGGAAGATTATGTAACAACTTGCCCACTGTTTGCGCCTGTGCGATCCCCCGCTCCGTTAGCGCAGTGGGAGCGTGGCCGCTGTATAATCCGGCGACATTGGCGTCGGTTTCGCCATGCCGTACTAACCAGAGTCTCATGTTTTCCTCGTGAAGCTATTCGCACAAAATATGATGTTTGCCCTGATTGCGCAGAGTTTTTTCACTAAAATACCCTTTTTTACGTGGAGCGGCACGATGTCTTTATTGAAGAGCGCGCATGGTGGTAATACCCGAGAAGCCGCCGAATTGTTGGGTATCTCGCCTGAACAATTGCTGGATTTTAGCGCGAATATTAACCCGCTGGGTATGCCAGCAAGTTTAAAACGCGCGATTATCGACAATCTGGACAGCGCGGAGCGTTACCCGGATGTCGATTACGCTCAACTGCATACGGCACTGGCGGATCATCATCAGATTCCGGCCTCGTGGATCCTGGCCGGAAACGGTGAGACCGAGTCTATTTTTACCCTGGTGCATGGCCTCAAGCCAGGCCATGCGATGATCGTCACGCCCGGGTTTGCGGAATATCGTCGGGCGTTGCAATGGGGGGGGTGTACGATTCATGAATTTGCGCTGCGTGAAGAGGATGGTTGGCAGCTTACCGAGGCCATCCTCGATGCGTTAACCCCAGAACTGGACTGCCTGTTTCTCTGTACACCTAACAATCCCACCGGATTACTGCCCGATAACCACCTGCTACACGAGATTGCTACCCGTTGTGAGCTGCTTGGGATCACTCTGATCCTTGATGAAGCATTTATTGATTTTATTGCCGGTGAACCGGGGTTTATCCCGCTGCTGCACGGGAATCCACATATTTGGGTGCTGCGCTCGCTGACTAAATTCTATGCGATACCGGGATTGCGCCTGGGGTATCTGGTCAACAGTAACGAACACGCCGTTGCACAGATGCGTAGCCAACAAATGCCGTGGTCAATTAATGCGTTTGCTGCCCTTGCAGGCGAGATTATTTTACCCGATAGCGCCTATCAGCAGGCGACGTGGAAATGGCTGGAGCAAGAGGGGGCGCGGTTTGATCAACAGTTGCAAGCACTGTCCGGCCTGACGGTGTATCCCGGCCGGGCAAATTATCGTTTATTACGCTGCGATCGGGAGGATGTTGATCTGCAACGCGCCATGCTCGAACAACATGTTTTGATCCGCAGTTGCGCCAACTATCCAGGACTGGATACGCGTTATTATCGGGTGGCCGTTCGCAGCATGGAAGAGAATAACCGACTGCTGGCGGCATTACGCAAGGCGCTTAGCGGTACAGCCCTTGTTGATTGATATAGTCAAGCACAGCGCCTGGCAGTAAGTCGTCGCACGGCTCGCCTTTTTCCAGGCGTTCGCGGATCAGCGTGGCGGAGATATTAAACCACGGCGTTTCGGCCAGGTAAATTTTCCCGCAGGGCAGGTTGTGCAGGTCTTCCGGCGAATGGGTCAGATGATCCTCCAGCCAATGCTGGTGCTTTTCCTGCGCCATTTCGAGTGGATAGCCCGGACGTCGGCACACAATAAGATGTGTGTTACCCAAAATCGTGTGGTAGTCATGCCAGGAAGGAAAGGTTAGCAGCGAGTCCTGACCAATAATAAACGCTAACGGCACGTCCGGACCTTGCTCTTCGCGCCACTCTTGTAGCGTTTGCGCGGTGTAGGAGGCGGTATCGCGTTTGAGTTCGCGTTCATCCAGAGAAAACAGCGGCTTATCAGCAATGGCCAGTTCAACCATACGCTTACGTTGTTCGCCGGATGCTTCGGGTTGCGCGCGATGTGGCGGCACGTTATTGGGCATGATGATGACCCGGGAAAGGCCAATCAGATTCGCCAGAATTTCAACCGGTTTAAGATGACCATAATGCACCGGATCAAAGGTGCCGCCGAACAGAGCCTGCAATGATTTCATATCAACCATCAATAAAAACATCGGCCAGCGATTTATGGCAGAGCAAAAGGGAAAGTCCCTCAAGTTCTGCCCACACTGACTGACCATAGTCTTGTTTAAGCGTAATTTCCGTACGTGTTAACAGCGTCACCGCCTGACGCAGCTGTGCCGGATTTAGCCGGTTAAGCGCATCTCCCATCATGCCACGGCGATTTTGCCACACACGATGTTTATCAAACAACGTGCGTAAGGGCGTATGGGCCGACTGCCGTTTCAGGTTGACCAGCAGCAGCAATTCGCGCTGTATCGTACGCAGTAAAATAACCGGTTCGCTGCCTTCAAGGCGTAACTGTTGCAGGATGTGCAGCGCGCGCTTGCTTTTGCCCATCAGCAGAGCATCCACCCAGTGGAATGGCGTAAAGTGCGCGGCATCGTTAACGGCTTTCTCCACGCGAGGCAGCGTGAGTTTGCCATCAGGCCACAGTAATGCTAACCGCTCAAGTGCTTGCGCCAGAGCTAACAGGTTACCTTCATAGCAATAGCACAATAGCTGATTGGCTGCGTCATCCAGTTGCAGGTTGTTAAGTTTCGCTCTCGCGGCAACCCAGCGCGGTAGTTGTGCTTGCTCCGGTGTCTGGCAGCTAACCTGAACCGCGTTATTCGCCAGCCCGGTATACCATGCGCCGTTTTCCTGTGCCTTAGTCAGTTTGTTGCCGCGAACAATCAGCAGCAGATCGTCATGAAGCAGAGTGACCAGCGACGCGAGTTGTTCGTTAATGGCGGCATTGGGGCCATTTTCAGGCAACTGCAAAAGCAGCGTTTGACGACTGGCAAACAGGCTCATCGCCTGGCAGAGTGAAAATATTTCTCCCCAGTCGGTGCTGGTGTCCAGAGTAAAAGCGTGGTGTTCTTCGAATCCTTGCGTTGCGGCAGCCAGACGGATGGCATCCTGGCTTTCCTGCAATAAGAGGGGATCGTTGCCCAGTAGTAAATACGCCGCGCGCAGCCCTTCATTGAGCTGTGCGCGGAGTTGTTCAGGGTACAACTTGAGCATCAGTTACCCAGCGTGGTGGAAACACGTGCTGGAGATGACGCAGGCGCTGCGGCTGGCGTCGCTGCTGGCTCGGCATCCGCACTGGAGGACCGAGTGTCGGCCAGATGTACGCTTGGCAGCTTACGAATCAACTGTTCTGCCGCTTTGTCGTACATCTCTTTGATGATCATGTCCTGCTCGTTATCCTTCGCCAGCGCAGCCTGTGGGTTGTCAAAGAACGAACGATAAACTTTAGCGCTGATGGGGTAAATATCGTGTCCCGGAATCAGCACGGTGGCGCTTACGGACATCACCATCTGGTATTCAGCCGTTTGACCGTTCTGGAATACCGACGCCGTATCCTGCGAAATGCTGACCGCGCCAAGGCGTAAGGACGTCACATCTTTACGCATTGAACCGTCTTCAAGCAGCGTAACGCCGTTCAGACGCAACTGATTACGAACCGCGCGGCTTAACGGGCCGTTCGGATCGCCAGAGTTCAGAATCATGGTTTTCATTGAGGGTGGAACCTGCGTAGTACTACGCAGATGCCAACCGCACCCGGCGGTGACCAGCACCGCCAGAGATAACAACAATGTTGTCAGAAGTCGCACGCTTCCTCCCGCGCTTAGCCAACGACCAGATTGAGGAGTTTACCCGGTACATAAATCACTTTACGTACGGTAACGCCATCAAGATATTTTGCCACCAGGTGTTCCTGGCCAGCACGTTCACGAACCTGTTCTTCGGTGGCGTTTACCGGAACGGTGATTTTGCCACGTACTTTACCGTTAACCTGAACGACAACCAGCGTTGAGTCTTCAACCATAGCGCTTTCGTCAGCTACTGGCCACGGTGCGTTATCGATATCGCCTTCGCCTTTCAGCGCCTGCCATAGGGTGAAGCAAACGTGTGGGGTGAACGGGTTAAGCATACGCACAACGGCCAGCAACGCTTCCTGCATCAGGGCGCGGTCCTGCTCGTCTTCCTGTGGCGCTTTCGCCAGCTTGTTCATCAGCTCCATAATCGCCGCAATTGCGGTGTTAAAGGTCTGACGACGACCGATATCATCGGTGACTTTAGCGATAGTTTTGTGCACGTCGCGACGCAGCGCTTTTTGATCTTCGCTCAGAGCATCAACGTTCAGGGCAGCGACATCCCCTTTGGAAGTATGTTCGTAAACCAGTTTCCAGACACGTTTCAGGAAGCGGTTAGCCCCTTCAACGCCGGATTCCTGCCATTCCAGGGTCATGTCAGCCGGAGAGGCGAACATCATAAACAAACGCACGGTGTCTGCGCCGTAACGCTCAACCATCACCTGCGGGTCGATGCCGTTGTTTTTGGACTTGGACATCTTGCTCATGCCGGTATACACCAGTTCATGACCTTCGGCGTCCTTCGCCTTCACAATACGACCTTTTTCGTCGCGTTCAACGATGGCATCAACCGGAGAAACCCAGTTACGCTCGCCGTTGGCGCCGACGTAGTAGAACGCATCTGCCAGCACCATGCCCTGACACAGCAGCTGTTTAGCCGGCTCGTCAGAGTTGACCATGCCCGCGTCGCGCATCAGTTTGTGGAAGAAGCGGAAGTAGAGCAGGTGCATGATGGCGTGTTCGATACCGCCAATGTAGATATCAACCGGCAGCCAGTAGTTAGCGGCTTCTGGATCCAGCATGCCTTCGTTGTACTGCGGGCAGGTATAACGCGCGTAGTACCAGGAGGATTCCATAAAGGTATCGAAGGTGTCGGTCTCACGCAGCGCAGGCATGCCGTTAATGGTGGTTTTCGCCCACTCAGGATCGGCTTTGATCGGGCTGGTGATGCCGTCCATGACCACGTCTTCCGGCAGAATAACCGGCAGTTGATCTTCTGGTGTTGGCAGCACGGTACCGTCTTCCAGCGTCACCATCGGAATCGGCGCGCCCCAGTAACGCTGACGGGAAACGCCCCAGTCGCGCAGACGATAGTTAACTTTACGCTCACCCACGCCTTTAGCGACCAGCTTGTCAGCAATGGCGTTGAAGGCAGCTTCGAAGTCGAGGCCGTCAAACTCACCGGAGTTAAACAGTACGCCTTTTTCAGTCAGTGCCTGTTCCGACAGATCCGGCTCTGCACCTTCGGCGGTCAGAATGACCGGCTTGATGGTCAGGCCATATTTGGTGGCAAATTCGTAGTCGCGCTGATCGTGACCCGGAACGGCCATCACGGCGCCTGTACCATATTCCATCAGGACAAAGTTTGCCGCCCAAACCGGGATCTCTTCGCCAGTCAGCGGGTGAACCGCTTTAAAGCCAGTGTCGACGCCTTTCTTCTCCATGGTCGCCATTTCGGCTTCAGCAACCTTGGTGTTGCGGCATTCGTCAATGAAGGCGGCCAGTTCAGGGTTGTTCGCGGCGGCTTTCTGCGCCAGCGGGTGACCAGCGGCAACGGCCAGGTAGGTCGCACCCATAAAGGTATCCGGGCGGGTGGTATAGACGGTCAGCGTGTTGTCGTAACCGTTCACGTCGAAGGTGATTTCCACACCTTCCGAACGACCGATCCAGTTGCGCTGCATGGTCTTAACGGTGTCCGGCCAGTGATCCAGGTTATCCAGATCGCGCAGCAGTTCGTCTGCGTAAGCGGTGATTTTAATGAACCACTGCGGGATCTCTTTGCGCTCAACTTTGGTATCGCAACGCCAGCAGCAGCCGTCGATAACCTGCTCGTTGGCGAGAACGGTCTGATCGTTCGGGCACCAGTTGACCGCAGAGGTTTTCTTGTACACCAGGCCTTTTTTGTACAGCTCGGTGAAGAACTTCTGTTCCCAACGGTAGTATTCCGGGGTGCAGGTCGCCAGCTCGCGGCTCCAGTCATAACCAAAGCCCAGCATTTTGAGCTGGTTTTTCATGTAGGCGATGTTGTCGTACGTCCACGGTGCCGGTGCGGTGTTGTTTTTAACCGCAGCGCCTTCCGCAGGCAGACCGAACGCATCCCAGCCAATAGGCTGCAGTACGTTTTTGCCCAGCATACGCTGGTAGCGGGCGATCACGTCACCGATGGTGTAGTTACGTACGTGGCCCATGTGTAGTCGACCAGAAGGATAGGGAAGCATAGACAGGCAGTAATACTTCTCTTTGCTCTCGTCTTCGGTCACTTCAAATGTGCGCTTCTCATCCCAGTGAAGCTGTACTTTGGATTCTATCTCTTCCGGGCGGTATTGCTCTTGCATGGCAGCCAGTGGTCCTGTTTTCAATACAGCTACAAACGTAGCTCTAGATGTGGTGTTTCAGATCCGCATAGCATAGCCCAAACGCCCGCGCCAAAACAGCCTTTCGCGCATTCAGCGTTGAATTCCCGCAAGGATAATTCTTGCACGAATTTACACACTCTGTGGACAGTCTTGCAAAGCGTAGCGTAAATAACGTCTATTATTATAGACAGTTAACGACCCAGGAGGTGAAGTGATGAACAAGGTTGCTCAATATTACCGCGAACTGGTGGCTTCACTGAGCGAACGCCTGCGTAACGGCGAACGCGATATTGATGCGCTGGTGGAGCAGGCGCGTCAGCGAGTTATGCAGACCGGGGAGTTAACGCGAACCGAGGTGGAAGAGGTCACCCGGGCCGTCAAACGTGACCTGGAAGAGTTTGCGTTGAGTTATGAAGAGAGTCTCGATGAGGAGACTGACAGCGTCTTTATGCGGGTTATCAAAGAGAGTATCTGGCAAGAACTGGCCGATATTACCGATAAAACGCAGCTCGAATGGCGCGAAGTCTTTCAGGATCTCAGCCATCATGGGGTTTATCACAGCGGCGAGGTGGTCGGCCTGGGCAATCTGGTCTGCGAGAAGTGCCACTTCCATTTAGCGGTATACACCCCGGATGTGCTGCCGCTGTGCCCGAAATGCGGGCACGATCAGTTCCAGCGCAGGCCGTTTGAGCCTTAATGATTAGACGTGCCAAACGTCATTTGTAGGCCTGATAAGATGTGTCAGCATCGCCATCAGGCAATATGCCGGATGGTGGCGCAAGCGCCTTATCCGGCCTACATTTTTACGCGTAATATCTTAAACGTTCTGCCAGCAGATCGACAAACCCCTGGCGATCCACGTCCACAATCACGGTGGCGTTTGGCTTATTGCCGCTCAGGAAGTAATAATCCACCACAGTCATCCCCTGGGTGTATTTGCCCTGGGTTTCCACGCCGACCCAGCGCTCGACGGTGGTAAAAAGTTCAGGTTTCAGCAGCCAGGCAATGGTACATGGGTCGTGCAGCGGCGCGCCGATGAATCCCCATTTTTCGTCTTTATGATATTCAAAGAAAAAGTCGAGTAGTTCTGCCACGATCGTCGAAACAGGGTTGCCGATAGCGCGGAATCGCTCGGTATCTTCACGATGTATTTGCGCTTTATGCGTGACGTCCAGCCCGGCCATTACCACTGGGATACCTGACTGGAATACGATCTCAGCGGCTTCAGGATCAACATAGATATTGAATTCCGCCGCGGGCGTCCAGTTCCCGAGGCCCATCGCACCACCCATAATCACGATACGGGCGATTTTGGCGTGCAATTCCGGGTGGCTGTTCAAAAGCAATGCGACGTTAGTTTGCGGCCCGGTGGAGACAATGGTCACCGGTTCCGGGCTGTCCCGCAGGGTTTTTGCCATCAGTTCCACGGCGGTACAGTCCAGAGGAGCGAAAGCGGGTTCCGGCAATGCCGGGCCATCCAGCCCACTCTCACCGTGGACGTTATCGGCAATAATCAGATCGCGCATCAGCGGTTTTACGGCTCCGCCGGCTACGGGGATATCCGTACGGTTGAGTAACGTTAACATGCGTAATACGTTACGCAGCGTTTTGTCGGGCGTCTGGTTGCCGGCAGAAGAGGTGATTGCTTTCACATTCAGTTCAGGTGAGGCGAGGGCGAGAACAATTGCGATAGCGTCGTCATGACCTGGATCGCAATCAAACAGAATAGGAAGTGCCATTGTTGCTCCTTGTAAGTGGGACTTTGTGACAAGGGTAACGCTGGGCTGTACCTGTTTCGAGAAGTGAAGAGATAAAGCGTGAGGTGGCGCGCACATAGCGGTGCGCGCCAGCAAGATTAGTGCAGGATTTTCGCGAGGAAGTCTTTGGCGCGGTCCGATTTCGGATTGGCGAAGAACTCTTCTTTCGGTGAGTCTTCAACAATTTTCCCTTCATCCATGAAGATCACCCGGTTCGCCACTTTCCGCGCAAAGCCCATTTCGTGGGTCACCACCATCATGGTCATTCCTTCATTGGCCAGTTCAACCATGACGTCCAGTACTTCGTTGATCATTTCAGGATCAAGCGCAGATGTCGGTTCGTCAAACAGCATGGCGATAGGATCCATGCACAGTGCCCGGGCGATGGCGACACGCTGTTGCTGTCCCCCGGAGAGCTGAGCCGGAAACTTCTCGGCATGGGCCGCCAGACCGACACGCTCCAGCAGCTTCTGCGCTTTTGCGCGGGCAGGCGCTTTATCGCGTTTCAGCACTTTGACCTGGGCCAGAGTCAGGTTTTCAATGATCGACAGATGTGGAAATAGTTCAAAGTGCTGGAACACCATGCCCACACGGGAACGCAGTTTGGCCAGATCGGTTTTTTTGTCGTTCACCACGGTACCATCAACCGTGATGATGCCCTGTTGTACCGGCTCCAGACCGTTTACCGTTTTGATAAGCGTGGATTTACCGGAACCTGAAGGGCCGCAGACCACGACCACTTCACCTTTTTTCACTTCCGTAGAGCAGTCGGTCAGCACCTGAAAGTGACCATACCATTTAGAAACATTTTTCAGGGTAATCATTAAACTGTCCTTTTCTTCAAATAGCTGACCAACAACGATGCGCTCAGACTGAATACAAAATAAACGGCGCCAGCAAACAGGATCATTTCAACCTGCGTGCCGTCACGCTCGCCAATGGTGGAGGCGGTACGGAAGAAATCTGCCAGACTTAATACATAGACCAGCGAGGTATCCTGGAAGAGTACGATACCCTGGGTAAGCAGCAGCGGCACCATCGCGCGGAAGGCCTGCGGCAGAATAATGAGCTTCATCGACTGCCAGTGGGTCATCCCCAGCGCCAGCGCGGCGCTGGACTGCCCACGAGAAATACTCTGGATCCCAGCCCGGATAATCTCTGAGTAGTACGCGGCTTCAAACATCGAAAACGCGACCATCGCCGAGATCAGGCGAATATCGGTTTTTGGCGACAGACCCAATACGTTTTGCAGGAAGCCAGGCACAATCAGGTAGAACCACAGCAGTACCATCACCAGTGGAATAGAACGGAATACGTTGACGTAGCCTTTCGCAAACCAGGCTATCGGCGCGAAGCTGGACAGACGCATGACCGCCAGGATCGTTCCCCATACGATACCAATGACGACCGCCGTGACAGTGATTTTCAGCGTGATGATCAGCCCGTCCAGCAGATACGGCAGGGAAGGGACAATAGAACTCCAGTCAAATTCGTACATTATTTGCCTCCCATATTGCCCGGCAGGCGGATCTTGCGTTCGACGAGATTCATCACCAGCATGATGACAGCGTTAATCAGCACGTAGGCCAGGGTAATAGCCGTAAACGATTCCCAAGCGTGGGCGGAGTAATCCAGCAGCTTACCTGCCTGAGCAGCCATATCGACCAGGCCGATGGTGGAGGCGATCGCGGAGTTCTTCACCAGGTTCATCATCTCTGAGGTCATTGGCGGAACAATCACGCGGTAAGCGTTTGGCAGCAGAACATAACGATAAGCCTGAGGCAACGTCAGCCCCATTGCCAGAGCTGCGTTTTTCTGCCCACGAGGCAGAGACTGAATAGCAGCGCGAACCTGCTCGCAGACGCGCGCGGCGGTAAACAGCCCCAGACAAAGCATGGATGAAAGGAAGAACTGAATATTGGGATCCAGTTCCGACTTGAACCACATACCAATGTTTTCCGGTAACAGTTCAGGAATGACCAGATACCAGGTGAAAAATTGGACAATGAGCGGAACGTTACGAAACAGCTCAACGTACAGGGTGCCGATCCCGGCGAGGAAGCGGTTGGGGACTGTGCGTAAAATGCCGAATAAAGAACCGATGAGGAAAGCGATAATCCAGGCCGTAATGGATAACGCGACCGTGACCTGGAAACCACTCCAGAGCCAGCCGAGATAGGTGGTGTTGCCGAACGGGGCTTGTTGTAAAAAAATGCCCCAGTTCCAGTCTATAGACATAAATCTACTCCAGAAAAAAAAGGGTAGCAGCGCTACCCTCGAAGATTGTTATTCGGCGTTTTGCGGTTTTCAGGCCTGATGGGGAACGACCATCAGGCTTATAGTCTGTCCGTGCCGGGTAACAATCGAGAGGGAGGGGAAGCCTCCCATTTATTTTAGTTAGTTAAGCGCTTTATCATTCGGTTCTTTGAACAGGGCTTTCATCTCGTCTGACAGTTCGAAATTCATGTTCAGGTTCTTCGGTGGAATTGGGTTTTTAAACCACTTATCAAACCATTTTTCCGCTTCGCCTGAGGTCTGCGCCTTGGCGATAGTGTCGTCCATCAGCTTTTTGAACTCAGGGTCATCTTTGCGCAGCATGCAGCCATAGGCTTCCTGAGACTGTGGCTTGCCGACGATCTCCCAGTTGTCTGGTTTCTTCGCCTTCGCGCGTTCGCCAGCCAGCAGGGCGTCATCCATCATAAAGGCAACGGCGCGGCCGCTTTCCAGAGTACGGAAAGAGTCACCATGGTCCTTCGCGCTGATGATGCGCATATCCATTTTTTGTTCTTCGTTCAGCTTGTGCAGCAGCACTTCCGAGGTGGTACCCGAAGTCACGACCACGGCCTTGCCTTTCAGGTCAGCGAAATCTTTAACATCACCGCCTTTTTTCGCCAGCAGACGGGTGCCAACAACGAAAATAGTGTCAGAGAATGCCGCTTGTTTTTGACGCTCGACGTTATTGGTGGTGGAGCCACATTCAAAGTCGAAGGTACCGTTTTGCAGCAGCGGGATACGGTTCTGTGAGGTGATCGGGATCAGTTTTACCTGTAGGTCAGGCTTGTTGAGTTTTTTCTTCACGGCTTCAACGATGGCGTTGGAGTAATCCTGTGAATAACCGACCACTTTTTGCTGATTATCGTAGTAAGAAAACGGTACCGATGATTCACGGTGGCCGACAACGATAACGCCATTTTTGGCGATCTTGTCCAGCGTGCTGCCTGCCGCTGGTGCTGCGTCTTCTGCGTGCGCCAGACCGGCGGACATTCCCATGACCAGCATGGCAGTGGCGAGCTTACGTAATTGCATATCCAACTCCTTTATCGTCTGCGCCAGGGACGCATTGATACCCATTGTGATGTTGTTATTGTTTGCTACTTAAACGTGCAGTCTTGTATATGTTTGTTAACATTTAGTTTGGATGAATGTAAAGAATTTGCTGTGTTATTGTTTATTTTTGCGAAGTGCGCCGCACCATTTGGGGGCAAAAATATCTTGTTGCACTTTTCAGGTGCTACCAAAGCTCAACTTTGGTGCGACCAGGTTGCACATTCAGCCAAAACGGCGTTTGCCTTGTATAACAAAGCAATAGGCGTGCCAGAATGGGCAAGGTAGGGAGTTTTGTCGGCCGGATAAACACATCGTTATCCGGCCCGGGGAAGGAAGGTTATTTACGACGCTGGCGCAGGCTCATTACCAGCGCGCCAAAGCCAAACAGCGCGGTAAGCAGCCATAGCGGCCAGTTACCGGTACGGGCATACGGGGTTAAGCCCGTGGTTGGCGTCACGCTGGTGGTCAGAACCTGGCGGGTAAACTGCGGGATCATCGCCTGAATCTCACCCTGTGGACCAATCACCGCCGTAATACCGTTGTTGGTGCTACGCAGCAGCGGGCGCGCCAGTTCCAGGGAACGCATACGCGCCATCTGGAAGTGCTGCCACGGGCCGATAGACTTACCAAACCACGCATCGTTAGAGATGGTGAGCAGATAATCCGTATCCGGGCGGAAGTTATCGCGAACCTGTTCGCCAAGAATGATTTCGTAGCAGATAGCTGCGGTCAGCTTAAAGCCATGCGCATGCAGCTGTGGCTGCACATACGGTCCGCGGCTGAACGACGACATAGGCAGGTCAAAGAACGGCGCTAACGGGCGCAGGATCGATTCCAGCGGAACAAACTCGCCAAACGGTACCAGATGGTTTTTGTTGTAGCGGTTGCTGGAGTCGTAGTTGTACGGACTGTCTTTACCCAACGTGATAATGGTGTTGTAGGTGTCGTAACGGTTCTGCTTATTCAGCCGCGCGTCTACGATACCGGTAATCAACGTGCTGTTTTTCGATTTCAGCAGGTCATCCATCATGCTCAAAAAACGCTGCTGGTTAATTTCCAGGTCCGGGATAGCGGACTCCGGCCAGATGATCAGCTGTGATTTGCCCATTTCAGGCTGGGTGGCGTCGAGATAAATTTTCAGCGTATTAAGTAGCTGACCTTCATCCCATTTGAGTGACTGTGGAATGTCACCTTGTACCATCGAAACCTGAGTCGTTTTTTCCGGCTCAAGCGTATACCACTGGATGTAGCGCAGCGGGAAGGGCAGAGCGAAAAGCACCACGCCTGCAACCAGCGGTTTCCAGTTACGCTGTACGATAGCCAGCGCCAGCAGGCCGCTGACCATCATCAGCAGGAAGTTAATCGCTTCAACGCCCATCACCGGCGCCAGCCCTTTTAGCGGGCCGTCAATCTGGCTGTAGCCGAACTGCAGCCACGGAAAGCCGGTCAGCACCCAGCCCCGCAGGAACTCGGTTATCTGCCAGACAACCGGCGCGGCAATGGCGACGCGTAGCCAGGTTGTTTTCGGCCACAGGCGTGACAACACGCCAGCAAACAGACCGGTATAGAGTGAAAGGTAGGCGGCAAGCAGTACCACAAGGAAAACGTTAACCGGACCTGGCATACCGCCAAACTGCGCGATGCTGACGTAGACCCAGTTAATGCCGGAACCAAACAACCCCAGGCCCCAGAAGTAGCCGATAGCGGCGGACTGAAGTGGACGGCGGTTGAGGGTGAGAGCCTGCAGGCCCATCAGCGATACGATCGCCGCAGGCCAGATGTCATACGGAGAGAAAGCCAGCGTCCCGCAGGCACCGAATAATAACGCCAGCAGCAGGCGAATGCGCTGGCGTTCAATTAGTGAGGCAAATGCCATGTAGTCTAAGATCCAGTTTCGGGTTTATTCGTCCAGTTTGGGCTGGGGTGAGTCGTCCGGAATTCTGACATGAACCTGAATAATACGACGGCTGTCGGCCATTGCCACTTTGAACTGGTAACCATCAATGTCGATAGTCTCCCCACGAGCGGGCAGATGACCAAAGGCCTGCATGACCAGACCGCCAATGGTATCGACTTCTTCGTCGCTAAAGTGGGTGCCAAAGGCTTCGTTGAAGTCCTCAATTGGCGCCAGCGCGCGAATGGTCCAGGTGTGGCGACTGAGCTGACGGAAGTCGATATCATCTTCTTCGTCGTACTCATCTTCGATTTCACCAACGATCAGTTCAAGGATGTCCTCAATGGTCACCAGACCAGAGACACCGCCGAACTCGTCGATGACGATAGCCATATGATAACGCTGGGAGCGGAACTCTTTCAGCATGCGGTCAACGCGCTTGCTTTCCGGTACGACAACCGCCTGGCGTAACACTTTCTCCATGCTGAAAGCTTCGGCATCGCTGCGCATAAACGGCAGCAGATCTTTGGCCATCAGAATCCCTTCAATGTGATCTTTGTCTTCGCTGATCACCGGGAAACGCGAGTGGGCTGACTCGATAATGACATCGAGGCATTCATCAAGGGTCTGGTTGCGTTTCAGGGTAATCATTTGCGAGCGGGGGATCATGATGTCGCGAACACGCTGGTCCGCAATGTCCATCACCCCTTCGAGCATATCACGCGTATCTTCATCGATAAGGTCGTTCTGCCCGGAATCACGGATCAGCTCCAACAGTTCGTCGCGGTTTTTGGGTTCACCGTGGAAAAGTTGGCTCAGTAACAGGGAAAAAAATCCCTTTTTGCTGGTTAACGTGTCACTACTGTGTGAATTGTCGTCGCTCATGGCGTCGTATGGGTTCTCATGTTAGTTAATAGGTCGCTCAATGCGCGTAAACTCAGCGCATGGCTTCATGGGAAGCCCGGGCAGATGCCCGACGGCTTATTCCTTCTCGGCAATGTACGGATCCTCATAGCCCAGAGCAAGCATAATCTCTGTTTCGAGGGATTCCATTTCTTCCGCTTCATCATCTTCGATATGGTCGTAGCCGAGTAAATGCAGGCTACCGTGCACCACCATGTGCGCCCAGTGGGCTTCAAGCGGCTTACCTTGCTCCTGAGCTTCTTTCTCAACCACCTGACGGCAGATGATCAGATCGCCCAGCAGCGGCATCTCAATGCCCGGCGGAGCTTCAAACGGGAAAGAGAGCACGTTGGTTGATTTATCTTTTCCGCGATAGGTCAGGTTCAGCTCGTGGCTTTCCGCGTCATCGACCAGGCGAATCGTCACTTCAGACTCTTCCTGAAACTGCGGGATTACCGCATCCAGCCAGCCCTGAAACTGACTTTCTGTGGGTAAACCGGTTTCGTCTTCACATGCCAGCTGTAAATCGAGAATAACCTGACTCATTTTTGCTCCTGCTCCTGAGCTTCGCGCTTGCGTTCCGCTGCCAGCTCGGCTTTACGTTTCTGTTCTGCTTCTTCCCAGGCTTCATACGCCGTGACGATACGGGCAACCACCGGGTGGCGAACCACGTCTTCGCTATGGAAGAAATTAAAACTAATCTCGTCAACTTCGGCCAGCACCTCAATGGCATGACGCAGACCTGACTTGGTGCTACGCGGCAGGTCAATCTGAGTGATATCGCCGGTGATGACCGCTTTGGAGTTAAAGCCGATACGGGTCAGGAACATTTTCATCTGTTCGATGGTGGTGTTCTGGCTTTCATCAAGAATGATGAACGCATCGTTCAAGGTACGACCGCGCATATAGGCCAACGGCGCCACCTCAATGACGTTACGCTCGATCAGTTTTTCGACCTTCTCAAAACCGAGCATTTCGAATAGCGCGTCATACAGCGGACGTAAATACGGATCGACTTTCTGGCTGAGATCTCCCGGCAGGAAGCCCAGTTTTTCACCCGCTTCCACTGCCGGACGGGTCAGCAGAATTCGACGGACCTCCTGGCGCTCAAGTGCATCGACCGCGGCGGCAACCGCAAGATACGTTTTACCCGTACCCGCAGGGCCAACGCCGAAGGTGATGTCGTGATCGAGGATGTTGGCGATGTACTGCGCCTGGTTTGGCGTACGCGGTTTAATCACTCCGCGTTTGGTTTTGATATTCACCGCTTTGCCAAATTCCGGCACGCTGTCCGCGCTTTGCTCAAGCACTCGCGCTTCTTTAATCGCCAGATGAATTTGCTCAGGTTCAATGTCCTGGGTCTGACCGCGCATTGGGGCGGTATCGACATACAGGCTGCGTAAAATATCAGCCGCAGCGGTGACGCAAATTGGGCGACCGGTCAGCTTAAAGTGGTTATCCCGACGGTTAATTTCGATGCCGAGACGACGTTCCAACTGTTTGATGTTGTCATCAAATGGACCGCAAAGGCTCAACAGGCGGGCGTTGTCTGCGGGTTCAAGGGTGATTTCGCGAGTGTCTATGTTCAAACTGTTCCTCTTTAGCATGTCTCGCCGGACGCTGAACATTTACCGGCATCTAAGGAAATTATTCACGCCATAGGGAAAAGGCGCAAGCATTGCAATAAATATGGGGATTGCAGGAGGAAATACAAGGCCCGCCAGAGCTGACGGGCCAGAAGATTAAGGCTGGTAAATACCTACACCCAGATCGTTTTCTTTGCGGGTACGCGCAATGACCGACTCAGGGGATTCTGCGATGCGCAGACCCATTTCGTCCTCGGTGCGAACCACTTTACCGCGCAGGGAGTTTGTCCAGACATCGGTAATTTCAACATCCACAAACTTACCGACCATTTCCGGGGTGCCTTCAAAGTTCACCACACGGTTGTTTTCGGTACGGCCTGACAGCTCCATAATGCTTTTGCGCGACGTACCTTCAACCAAAATGCGCTGGATTGTGCCGACCATACGACGGCTCCAGGCCATGGCCTGCTGGTTGATACGCTCCTGCAGGATATACAGACGCTGTTTTTTCTCTTCTTCCGGTACGTCGTCAACCATATCGGCGGCCGGGGTGCCAGGACGCGCAGAGAAGATAAAGCTGTAGCTCATGTCAAAATTCACGTCTGCAATCAGCTTCATGGTCTGCTCGAAATCCTGTGTGGTTTCGCCTGGGAAGCCAACGATGAAATCCGAGCTAATCTGAATGTCCGGACGCGCTGCGCGCAGTTTGCGGATAATCGCTTTGTATTCCAGCGCGGTATGGGTGCGCCCCATCAGATTCAGTACGCGATCTGAACCGCTCTGTACCGGCAGGTGCAGGAAGCTCACCAGCTCCGGCGTGTCGCGATAAACTTCAACGATATCATCGGTGAATTCGATCGGATGGCTGGTGGTGAAGCGGATGCGGTCAATGCCGTCGATCGCCGCCACCAGACGCAGCAGGTCAGCAAAGGATCCTGTTGTGCCGTCATAGTTCTCACCGCGCCAGGCGTTGACGTTTTGCCCCAGCAGGTTCACTTCACGCACGCCTTGCGCCGCAAGCTGAGCGATTTCGAACAGGATGTCATCCGCCGGGCGGCTGACTTCCTCACCGCGAGTGTAGGGCACCACGCAGTAGGTACAATATTTATTACAGCCTTCCATGATGGACACAAACGCGCTTGGACCTTCAGCACGCGGTTCCGGCAGGCGGTCAAACTTTTCTATCTCCGGGAAACTGATATCAACTACCGGGCTACGGCTAGTGCTTCCACGTACTTTGTTGATCATTTCCGGCAGGCGATGCAGAGTCTGCGGCCCAAAAATAATATCGACGTAGTGGGCGCGCTGGCGAATATGGTCGCCTTCTTGTGACGCGACACAGCCACCGACACCGATGATGAGATTGGGGTTTTTCTCTTTTAACAGCTTCCAGCGGCCCAACTGATGGAAAACTTTTTCCTGAGCCTTCTCACGGATTGAGCAGGTATTCAGCAGCAGCACATCCGCTTCTTCCGCCACGTCGGTCAGTTGATACCCATGAGTGGCATCCAGCAGATCGGCCATCTTCGATGAATCGTATTCGTTCATCTGACAGCCCCAGGTTTTAATATGGAGTTTTTTGGTCATCGACTTGCTCTTGCGAAATTGTGGCTGAAATGCAGGGCGCATAGTGTACTGCTTTGGCGCGGTTGTGACCAGTATGACGGATGTCAGCCTCAAGGGGTAAAAAATCCTGTAAACTTACACAATACATGTAACAGGATGATTGACCACATGACAAATCAACCAACGGAAATTGCCATTGTCGGCGGGGGGATGGTCGGCGGCGCGCTGGCGCTTGGACTGGCGCAGCATGGATTTACGGTAACGGTCATTGAACACGCCGTTCCCGCGCCGTTTGTGGCTGATGGACAGCCCGATGTCAGAATTTCCGCCATTAGCTCCGCCTCGGTGTCGTTGCTGAAAGGACTGGGGGTCTGGGATACGGTTCAGGGTATGCGCAGTCATCCTTACCGTCGTCTGGAAACGTGGGAATGGGAAAATGCCCATGTAATGTTTGATGCCGCCGAGCTTAAGTTACCTTTGCTGGGCTATATGGTGGAAAACACGGTTCTGCAACAGGCACTCTGGCAGGCGCTGGAAGCCCACCCTAAAGTCACGTTGCGCGTACCGGCGTCATTGATCTCTCTGCATCAACATCACGATCGGCATGAGCTTGAACTGACTGGTGGTGAGAAAATCAGCGCGAAGCTGGTGATCGGCGCGGATGGCGCAAATTCTCAGGTGCGGAAAATGGCCGGGATTGGTATTCATGCCTGGCAGTATGCGCAGTCCTGCATGTTGATCACCGTACAATGCGATAACGCGCCCGGCGATAGCACCTGGCAACAATTCACGCCTGACGGTCCACGCGCGTTTTTGCCGCTGTTTGATAACTGGGCCTCGCTGGTGTGGTATGACTCACCAGCGCGTATCCGCCAGTTGCAAGGTCTGAATATGTCGCAACTGCAGGCGGAGATCGCCAAACACTTCCCGTCACGACTCGGCAACGTTACGCCTGTGGCGGCGGGGGCATTCCCGCTTACGCGTCGTCACGCGCTGCAATATGTCCAGCCAGGGCTGGCGTTGGTGGGGGATGCCGCGCATACCATTCATCCGCTGGCAGGGCAGGGCGTAAATCTCGGGTTCCGTGATGTGGATGCGCTGATTGACGTGCTGGTTAATGCGCGCAGCTACGGTGAATCCTGGGCCAGCCAGCCGGTGCTGAAACGCTATCAGAACCGTCGTATGACTGATAATTTCATTATGCAGAGCGGGATGGATCTGTTCTACGCCGGATTCAGCAACAATCTACAGCCACTGCGTATCATGCGTAATCTCGGATTAATGGCCGCAGAGCGCGCAGGCGTACTGAAGCGTCAGGCGTTGAAGTATGCGTTAGGATTGTAATTCAGGCAGGCCTACGGGGAAAATACGTAGGCCTGATAAGCGGAGCGCCATCAGGCGATAAATGCAGAAAAGCAAAAAGCTCGCAGAAGCGAGCTTTTTTAATATGGCTGGGGTACGAGGATTCGAACCTCGGAATGCTGGTATCAGAAACCAGAGCCTTACCGCTTGGCGATACCCCAACGGGCGCATCCACAATGTGGACGACTTTTGAAATTGGCTGGGGTACGAGGATTCGAACCTCGGAATGCCGGAATCAGAATCCGGTGCCTTACCGCTTGGCGATACCCCAACAATATTTTGGCGTTACCGAACGAGTCGATACGTCCTTAATATGGTGGCTACGACGGGATTCGAACCTGTGACCCCATCATTATGAGTGATGTGCTCTAACCAGCTGAGCTACGTAGCCATATATTACTTATTCTTCGATGGCTGGGGTACCTGGATTCGAACCAGGGAATGCCGGTATCAAAAACCGGTGCCTTACCGCTTGGCGATACCCCAATGACCGTTGCGGTGAACCGCTATATCGAAGAAAAAAATGGCTGGGGTACCTGGATTCGAACCAGGGAATGCCGGTATCAAAAACCGGTGCCTTACCGCTTGGCGATACCCCATCCGTGCAACGCTTACGGGTGAATGGTGCGGGAGGCGAGACTTGAACTCGCACACCTTGCGGCGCCAGAACCTAAATCTGGTGCGTCTACCAATTTCGCCACTCCCGCAAAAAAGATGGTGGCTACGACGGGATTCGAACCTGTGACCCCATCATTATGAGTGATGTGCTCTAACCAGCTGAGCTACGTAGCCATATATTACTTATTCTTCGATGGCTGGGGTACCTGGATTCGAACCAGGGAATGCCGGTATCAAAAACCGGTGCCTTACCGCTTGGCGATACCCCAATGACCGTTGCGGTGAACCGCTATATCGAAGAAAAAAATGGCTGGGGTACCTGGATTCGAACCAGGGAATGCCGGTATCAAAAACCGGTGCCTTACCGCTTGGCGATACCCCATCCGTGCAACGCTTACGGGTGAATGGTGCGGGAGGCGAGACTTGAACTCGCACACCTTGCGGCGCCAGAACCTAAATCTGGTGCGTCTACCAATTTCGCCACTCCCGCAAAAAAGATGGTGGCTACGACGGGATTCGAACCTGTGACCCCATCATTATGAGTGATGTGCTCTAACCAGCTGAGCTACGTAGCCATCTTTTTTTCGCGTAACCTTATCGGCGTTGCGGGGCGCATTATGCGTATTGAGCCTTGAAGCGTCAACCCCTTTTTCATTGAAAATAGCTGGAATGTGACTGTTTGGTTAGGTTGCGAACAGCATGGCGCAATATTCGGCAATTATTAGTTATTAATTGTTTTTTTGCACAGAAAACAGACATAAAAAAAGAGCCCCGCAGGGCCCTTTTCTAAGGATTAACTTATTTATAAGCGGACTGATGTACGCCAACTGCACGGCCAGAGGGATCGTTCATGGTTTTAAACGCTTCATCCCATTCAATCGCTTTGGCAGAAGAACAGGCTACTGATGGCCCGCCAGGCACACATTCCGCCGCGCTGGCAACCGGGAACAATTCTTCAAAAATCTCACGGTACAAATACGCTTCTTTAGATGATGGCGTGTTGTAAGGGAAACGGAAGCTGGCGGTTTCCAGTTGCTGGTCAGAAACTTGCTCAGCAGCCACCTCTTTCAAGGTATCAATCCAGCTGTAACCGACACCATCAGAGAACTGCTCTTTCTGACGCCATGCGACGCTGGCAGGCAGGTAAGATTCAAAACATTCGCGCAGCACATGTTTTTCCATTTTGCCGTTGCCGCACATTTTATCCTGCGGGTTGATGCGCATCGCCACATCAAGGAATTTCTTATCCAGGAAGGGCACGCGAGCTTCCACACCCCAGGCAGACATCGCTTTGTTGGCGCGGGCGCAGTCGAACATATGCAGCGCCTGCAGCTTACGCACGGTTTCTTCATGCAGCTCTTTCGCGTTTGGCGCTTTGTGGAAATAGAGATAGCCGCCGAATACTTCGTCAGAGCCTTCACCCGACAGCACCATTTTAATGCCCATCGCTTTAATTTTACGCGACATTAAGTACATTGGCGTCGATGCGCGGATCGTTGTGACATCGTAAGTTTCGATGTGATAAATCACGTCACGGATAGCATCCAGACCTTCCTGCACGGTGAAGTGGATCTCATGGTGCACGGTCCCCAGATGGTTCGCTACCTCTTGCGCGGCTTTCAGATCCGGTGCGCCTTCCAGCCCGACGGCGAAGGAGTGCAACTGTGGCCACCAGGCTTCGCTACGTTCCTGATCTTCAACACGGCGCGCCGCGTATTTTTTCGTAATCGCGGAAATGACGGATGAATCCAGACCACCGGACAGCAGCACACCATAAGGAACATCTGACATCAGGTGGCTTTTCACTGCATCTTCCAGCGCCTGACGCAGCTCGTTTTTATCGGTCACGTTGTCTTTGACCGCATCGTATTCAAACCAGTCGCGCTGATAGTACTGACGAATTTCGCCGTCCTTACTCCACAAATAGCTACCGGCCGGGAATTCTTTGATCGTGCGGCATACCGGAACCAGGGCTTTCATTTCAGACGCGACGTAGAAGTTACCGTGTTCGTCGTAACCCATATACAGTGGGATGATCCCGATATGATCACGACCGATCAGGTAGGCGTCCTGCTCGCTGTCGTACAGGGCAAAAGCAAACATGCCTTGCAGGTCATCCAGGAACTCTGGGCCTTTTTCCTGATACAGCGCGAGGATAACTTCGCAGTCTGAACCCGTCTGGAACTGATAGCGATCGCCATATTCCGCTCGCAGCGCCTGATGGTTATAAATTTCACCGTTAACAGCCAGGATATGCGTTTTTTTCACGTTATACAGCGGCTGAGCGCCGGCATTGACGTCGACGATGGACAGACGTTCGTGCGCCAGAATGGCGTTATCACTGGCGTAAATACCTGACCAATCCGGGCCGCGATGGCGCATCAGACGAGACAATTCCAGGGCTTTTTTACGCAGTTCAACTGCGTCAGTTTTAATATCGAATACGCCAAAAATAGAACACATAACCTTCTCCGTTAACCTGTTGCGTAATGCTTTTTATGTTTGCTTGATAAAGAAAATGCCGCAAAGCGGGAGAGGGCGCAAGCGAATTACGGTGCGGAAAATAAAAAACGCAATGGTCATTGCTGATTGATGAAAAAAGATTATGTAATGAGCGCTATTATTAATGAATCAACAGTGAAGTGGTGATTTTATTGAATGGATGTATTTTTCAGGCCGGATAACTTGCAGATGTTGTTATCCGGCTAAAGAGATTAAATGACGTCTATTTCAGCAACGGACGGGTAAATCCAGCTCGGTCTGAACGGCATGCTGTCGATGTCGTCAAGCGTTGAGACGCCAGACAATACCAGAATGGTTTCCAGACCGGCCTGGAATCCTGCCAGAATATCGGTACGCAGGTTATCGCCAACGATAACGGTCTCTTCTGAGTGCGCCTGCATTTTGTTGAGCGCCGCGCGAATAATCCACGGGCTGGGTTTGCCGACATAAAACGGCTTACGACCAGAGATTTTCTCGATACCGGCGCAGAGCGCCCCGCAGGCTGGATAAAAGCCGCGGCCGTGAGTATCCGGGTTTGTGGCGATGAAACGCGCGCCGTTAGCGACAAAATATGCTGCTTTATGCATCATGTCCCAGTTGTAGGAGCGCGTTTCGCCAACAATCACAAAATCGGGGTTCACGTCGGTAATGGTAAATCCGGCTTTATATAGCTCATGAATTAATGCGCCTTCACCTACCACGTAGGCCTTTTTCCCTTCCTGGCGACGAAGAAAATCAGCGGTAGCCATGGCGGAAGTATAAAAGACGCTATCGGGGACATTCACACCCGCGGTGGCGAAGCGGTTTGCCAGATCTTGCCCGGTCTGTGAAGGATAGTTAGTCAGCAGAACTAACGGCAGGCCTTTTTCCAGGATCCCGGTCAGAAATTCTGCCGCACCCGGTACGGCAACATTGTCGTGCATCAGCACGCCGTCGATATCACAAATTACATTCTTGATGGTCATGAACAACCCAGGGAATTAGTTATGAGTCTTATAGTAATCCACTACTATATGAGAGCATTAGTTTTCCAGCAAACGTTGCAGCAGTGTACCGTTGAGCATCGCACGCTTCACCAGCGCAAAGGCGCCAATGGCGGAACGGTGATCCAGTGTGGAACGAACCACCGGTAAATTATGGCGAAACGCTTTCAACGCCTGTGTGTTGATACAGCTTTCTATTGCAGGCAACAGCACTTTATCCGCCTCAGTAATTTCGCCTGCAATGACGATTTTTTGTGGGTTAAACAGGTTGATGGCGATGGCAATGGTTTTACCCAAGTGGCGACCAACATGTTCAATAACTTCTGCCGCCAGGTTATCGCCCTTATTCGCCGCCTTACAGATAGCTTTAATGCTGCAATCATCCAGCGTGAGTCGGCTGGGATAACCCTGTTTCAGTAAGTTTTGCACGCGGTGTTCGATAGACGCATTGGCGGCAATGGTTTCCAGACAGCCGAAGTTACCGCAGTGACAGCGCTCACCCAGTGGCTCTACCTGAATGTGACCAATCTCGCCCACGTTGCCATTGCGACCGATAAAAATTCGGCCATTGGAAATAATTCCTGCCCCGGTTCCGCGATGAACACGCACTAAAATGGAGTCTTCGCAATCCTGGCTTGCCCCAAAATAGTGCTCAGCCAGCGCCAGGCTGCGGATATCGTGACCGACAAAGCAGGTCACCTTGAAGCGTTTTTCGAGCGCTTCGACCAGCCCCCAGTTTTCGACCTGAATGTGTGGCATATAGCGAATGACGCCGCTTTCAGGATCAACCAGACCGGGCAGGATGACGGAAATCGCAATCAGCTCGCGGATTTTCCGCTGGCAGCTGTCAATAAAAGTGGCAATGGTGTTGAGTAGCGCATACTCCAGCGTTTCCTGGGTGCGCTCCGGGAGAGGGTAATGCTCTTCGGCGACCACTTTACTGCTCATATCATAGAGCGTGAGCGTTGTGTCGTGACGGCCCAGACGTACGCCAATGGCGTGGAAGTTGCGGGTTTCGGTGACGATAGAGATAGCGCGGCGGCCTCCGGTGGAGGCCTGCTGATCGACTTCTTTGATCAGCCCGCGTTCGATCAACTGACGCGTAATTTTGGTTACGCTGGCGGGGGCAAGCTGGCTTTGCTCGGCAATCTGAATGCGCGAGATTGGCCCATGCTGGTCAATCAGGCGATAAACCGCCGCGCTGTTAAGCTGTTTTACGAGATCAACATTACCTATTTGAGCTTGTCCGCCTGGTGTCATTCTTTCTCTTACTCAGTAACGACCTCGTTGCCATTAACGATGGTCTTGATGATTTTAAAGTCGTGCGTGAACGCAGTCAGGTTGGCTACTTTGCCTGGCGCGATGCTGCCGAGTCGTTTGTCGACGCCAATGGCGCGAGCAGGGTAGAGCGTTGCCATGCGTAACACTTCGTCGAGAGCGATATTCGCATGTTCGACCAGATTGCGTATGCCTTCAATCATGGTTAATGATGAACCGCTCAATGTCCCGTTCTCATCAACGCACAATCCATTCCGGTAGTATATTGTTTTACCAGCGAAAATGAACTGTTCAATATTTGCTCCTGCCGGCGCGGTCGCGTCGGTAACCAGGCACAGCTTGTCGCCTTTCAGGCGCTTGGCATTACGGATATTGACGTAGTCAACATGCAGACCATCAGCGATGATACCGCAATAAATATCGGCTTCATCAAGAATAGCGCCCGCCAGGCCAGGTTCACGGCCCGTTATATAAGGCATGGCGTTAAACAGATGCGTTGCGAAGCTAATCCCTGCGCGGAAGCCGATTTTGGCCTCTTTTACCGTCGCATTTGAGTGACCGGCGGAAACCACAATACCTGCATTTACCAGTTTGGTGATGACCTCTACAGGGACCATTTCTGGTGCCAGCGTGACTTTGGTTATCACGTCAGCATTATCGCACAGGAAATCAACCAACGCAGCGTCCGGTTGACGGACAAATCCCGGATTATGGGTGCCTTTTTTCACCAGATTCAGCCACGGACCTTCCAGATGAAGCCCTAATGCCTGATTCGGGTGCTTCGCCAGGTATTCACGCATGACGCGAACGCCTTGTTTCATCAGGTCGTCGCTGGTGGTGATAAGCGTAGGCAGATAGTTGGTGCAGCCTGATTTTTCATTGGCTTTCTGCATGATTTCCAGTGTTTCAACGGTCACGGCTTCTGCCGTATCGTTAAACTGTACGCCGCCGCAGCCGTTTAGCTGTACATCGATAAAACCGGGGGAAATAATGGCCCCATTCAGTGAGCGCTGTTCAATTCCTGACGGTAACTCAGCCAGTGGGCAAACGCTGTCAATCAGGCCATTGGCGACAACAATCGCATGGTCATCAAGAATTTCGTGACCGGTAAAAATCCGGCCCTGGGTTAAAGCATACATTCCGACCCCCGATTTCAAAAAATGCCGCCCTGCAACTTATCGACAGGGCGGAGACATCAATTACAGACCTTTAATATTTTCCGCTTCTAACTCGTTAAAGTATTTCAGCGTTTTCACTTTCAGTTCCATGGTGGAAGGCTCATCGCATACCACAACGGCTTTTGGATGCAGCTGCAGACAGCTGATGGTCCACATGTGGTTAACGTTCCCTTCAACGGCGGCTTGCAGCGCCTGCGCTTTCTGATGACCCAGTACCAGGATCATCACCTCTTCGGCATCCAACAGGGTGCCCACGCCCACGGTCAGGGCATATTTAGGCACCTGGCTTACGTCGCCGTCAAAGAAGCGTGAGTTAGCAACACGCGTGTCGTGAGTCAGCGTTTTGATGCGGGTACGGGAAGCCAAAGAAGAGGCTGGCTCGTTGAACGCGATGTGACCATCGTTGCCTACACCGCCCATAAACAGGTGGATTTTACCGTAAGAACGGATTTTTTCTTCATACTGACGGCATTCTGCATCAATATCCGGCGCGTTACCGTTGAGGAGGTTGATGTTTTCTGCTGGAATATCAACGTGATCAAAGAAGTTGCGATGCATGAAGCTGTGATAGCTTTCCGGATGCTCTTTCGGCAGGCCAACATATTCGTCCATATTGAAAGTAACAACATGCTTGAAGCTCACCTGGCCCGCTTTGTGCATTTCAACCAATGCTTTATAAGCTGTCAGCGGGGTACCGCCCGTCGGCAGGCCCAGAACGAACGGACGATCTGCCGTTGGTTTGAACGCGTTAATACGGTTAACGATATGGCGAGCAGCCCATTTGCCGACTTGTCCAGCGGTATTCAGGGGGATCAGTCTCATTCTTCACCTCAAAAGTAAATGTAAGCAATTGGCGGATTGAGTCTCTGTGCAGTATTAAGCGTAACCTGGTTTTGCATCGGTAAGGATCAATCCGTTTCGATTTTTTGAATGATAAAATAAGTTTTCGTAGTTAGCCAGTGGAAGGGAGGGTTAATAACGATATTTGGTGACTGGAATCACAAAAAACACGCGTTTAATTTGCGATACGAATTAAATTTTCACACACTCTGAATGTAGATGAATGGTTAATATCGTTGATCCAGAATCTTGCTGTCAGGAATGGTCGCACAATAAAAATATGGCTTCAAAGAAGCCTAATCGGGGTCTCGTAGGGGGAATAAAATGAATATTTTAGGTTTTTTCCAGCGGCTGGGTAGGGCGTTACAGCTCCCCATCGCTGTGCTGCCAGTCGCGGCACTGTTGCTGCGATTCGGCCAACCAGATTTACTAAACGTACCTTTCATCGCGCAAGCGGGCGGGGCTATCTTTGATAACCTGGCGCTGATTTTCGCTATCGGTGTGGCTTCCAGCTGGTCAAAAGACAGCGCGGGTGCGGCAGCGCTGGCGGGTGCGGTTGGTTATTTCATATTGACCAAAGCAATGGTTACCATTAACCCTGCCATCAACATGGGTGTGCTGGCGGGTATCATCACCGGTCTGGTCGGCGGTGCGGTGTATAACCGTTGGTCTGGTATCAAACTACCTGACTTCCTGAGCTTCTTTGGCGGCAAACGCTTCGTGCCGATCGCCACTGGCTTCTTCTGTCTGGTGCTGGCTGCTATCTTCGGCTACGTGTGGCCGCCGGTGCAGAACGCCATCCATGCGGGTGGTGAGTGGATCGTAGGCGCTGGCGCGCTGGGTTCCGGTATCTTTGGTTTCATCAACCGTCTGCTGATCCCAACCGGTCTGCATCAGGTTCTGAACACCATTGCCTGGTTCCAGATTGGCGAATTTACTAACGCTGCAGGTACCGTATTCCACGGTGATATCAACCGCTTCTACGCGGGTGACGGCACTGCGGGTATGTTCATGTCTGGTTTCTTCCCGATCATGATGTTTGGTCTGCCGGGTGCGGCGCTGGCGATGTACTTCGCGGCTCCGAAAGCGCGTCGTCCGATGGTTGGCGGCATGCTGCTGTCCGTTGCGATCACCGCGTTCCTGACCGGTGTTACTGAGCCGCTGGAATTCCTGTTCATGTTCCTGGCACCACTGCTGTATCTCCTGCACGCACTGTTAACCGGCATCAGCCTGTTCGTTGCGACGCTGCTGGGGATCCACGCGGGCTTCTCCTTCTCCGCAGGTGCTATCGACTACGTGTTGATGTACAACCTGCCGGCAGCAAGTAAGAACGTCTGGATGCTGGTTGCGATGGGTCTGGTCTTCTTCGTTATCTACTTTGTGTTGTTCAGCGCGGTTATTCGTATGTTTAACCTGAAAACGCCGGGCCGCGAAGATAAAGAAGACGATATCGTTACAGAAGAAGCGAACAGCAACACTGAAGAAGGTCTGGCTCAACTGGCAACCAACTACATTGCTGCGGTTGGCGGTACCGATAACCTGAAAGCGATTGACGCCTGTATCACCCGTCTGCGTCTGACCGTGGCCGACTCTGGTCGCGTAAACGATGCGATGTGTAAACGTTTAGGTGCATCTGGTGTCGTTAAGCTGAATAAGCAAACCATCCAGGTCATCGTAGGTGCGAAAGCGGAATCCATTGGCGACGAAATGAAGAAAGTTGTGGCGCGTGGCCCGGTTGCGGCAGCGTCTGCTGAAAGTGCGCCAGCAGCAGCGGCCCCGGTTGCAAAACCGCAGGCTGTCGCGAACGCAGTCACCGTTGAAGCGCTGGTTTCTCCGATTACCGGTGACGTTGTTGCGCTGGAGCAGGTTCCTGATGAAGCCTTCGCCAGCAAAGCAGTAGGCGACGGTGTGGCAGTGAAACCAACGGATAAAATCGTGGTTGCTCCGGCTGCGGGCACCATCGTGAAAATCTTCAACACGAACCATGCGTTCTGTCTGGAAACCGTTAAAGGCGCGGAAATCGTCGTCCATATGGGTATCGATACCGTAGCGCTGGAAGGTAAAGGCTTTAAGCGCCTGGTTGAAGAAGGTGCGGAAGTGACTGCGGGCCAACCGATTCTGGAAATGGATCTGGATTTCCTGAACGCCAATGCACGTTCCATGATTAGTCCGGTTGTGTGCAGCAACAGCGATGATTTCGGCGCTCTGGTCATTAAAGCCGAAGGTCATGTGGTTGCCGGTCAGACACCACTGTATGAGATTAAAGGTAAGTAACTGCTCCTGAGTAAAGTGAGTTAAATGCCTTAAGCGGCGGGGGATATTCCTCCGCCGCTTTTTTTTGCAGCAAATACCCTCATATATCCTGTTGAAACACCTTTTTTGTGCAACTAATAGTTGTCTCCTGACGTCGCTTATAAGATCATGTTCCGTTATACGTTGTTTACGCTTTGAGGAATCCACGATGAGTGAGGCTGAAGCCCGCCCGAGTAACTTTATTCGTCAGATCATCGATGAAGATCTGGCCAGTGGTAAGCACACCACGATCCATACCCGTTTTCCGCCGGAGCCAAATGGCTATCTGCACATTGGCCACGCGAAATCCATTTGTCTGAACTTTGGCATTGCGCAAGATTACCAGGGCCAGTGCAACCTGCGTTTTGATGATACGAACCCGGTTAAAGAAGATATCGAGTACGTTGAGTCGATTAAAAACGACGTTGAATGGTTAGGTTTCCACTGGACTGGTGACATTCGCTACTCGTCGGACTACTTCGATCAGCTTCACGCCTATGCGGTAGAACTTATCAATAAAGGTCTGGCGTACGTTGACGAACTGTCAGCAGACGAAATCCGCGAATACCGCGGTACGCTGACTCAGCCGGGTAAAAACAGCCCATTCCGCGATCGCAGCGTCGAAGAGAACCTCGCGTTGTTCGAAAAAATGCGTACCGGAGGCTTTGAAGAAGGTAAAGCCTGCCTGCGCGCGAAAATCGACATGGCATCGCCGTTTATCGTGATGCGCGATCCGGTGCTGTACCGTATTAAGTTCGCTGAACACCACCAGACCGGCAACAAGTGGTGCATCTACCCGATGTACGACTTTACCCACTGCATCAGCGATGCGCTGGAAGGCATCACGCATTCACTGTGTACGCTGGAGTTCCAGGATAACCGCCGTCTGTACGACTGGGTGCTGGACAACATCACCATCCCGGTTCACCCGCGCCAGTACGAATTCTCGCGCCTGAATCTGGAATATACCGTGATGTCCAAGCGCAAGCTGAACCTGCTGGTTACCGACAAGCACGTTGAGGGCTGGGACGATCCGCGTATGCCAACGATTTCTGGTCTGCGTCGTCGCGGTTATACCGCTGCTGCTATCCGTGAATTCTGCAAACGCATTGGCGTGACCAAGCAGGACAACACCATTGAGATCGCCTCGCTGGAATCCTGCATTCGTGAAGATCTGAATGAAAACGCGCCGCGCGCGATGGCGGTTATCGATCCGGTGAAGCTGGTTATCGAAAACTACCCACAGGGCGAGAGCGAAATGGTGACCATGCCTAATCATCCGAATAAACCGGAAATGGGCAGCCGTGAAGTGCCGTTTAGCGCTGAAATCTGGATCGATCGCGCTGACTTCCGCGAAGAAGCGAACAAGCAGTACAAGCGTCTGGTGATGGGTAAAGAAGTACGTCTGCGTAATGCTTACGTGATCAAGGCCGAGCGTGTAGAGAAAGATGCGCAAGGGAATATCACCACCATTTTCTGCACCTACGATGCCGACACTCTGAGCAAAGATCCGGCCGATGGTCGTAAAGTCAAAGGTGTTATTCACTGGGTCAGCGCGGCTCATGCGCTGCCGATTGAAATCCGCCTGTACGATCGTCTGTTTAGCGTACCGAACCCTGGTGCGGCAGAGGACTTCCTGTCCGTGATTAACCCGGAATCACTGGTGATTAAACACGGCTACGGCGAGCCATCACTGCAGGCCGCGGTTGCAGGCAAAGCGTTCCAGTTTGAACGCGAAGGCTATTTCTGCCTCGACAGCCGTTACGCTACGGCTGATAAGCTGGTGTTTAACCGCACCGTTGGTCTGCGTGATACGTGGGCTAAAGCGGGCGAATAAGCCGCAACACATCTTGTCTAAACGCCGCATCATGCGGCGTTTTTTTATGCCAAAAAACGTGTGCCAGGCTCCGTTTGCGGAGCGAATTAATTACATGCCTGTAATAATAAAACGGCTGAATGTTTTTACGTTTAAATAACTTACCTCAATATGAGATGGGCTGAAACCGATTTCATCTTCATGGAAAACAAGCGATTTTTTCATTTTTTCAACGCTTTTTTATCTCTCGATGAAAATGTAACAGAAAGCAATGAAATATGTGCGGTTGCTCATACTATTACATACTCGTTACAGAAAGAGATTGATAATTCGCGTCGCGAAAAATAGTCTATTCATTGTAGTCACTGAGGTTTTCTTGGCGCTACTTTTTTAATTTTTGTTTTTTCGCTGACCGCTTTTATCGGCAGCATTTTTATGTCAAAGAGGATTAACATATGCGTACGTTTAGTGGCAAACGTAGTACGCTGGCGCTGGCTATCGCCGGTATCACAGCAATGTCGGGTTTCGTTGTCGCTCCCCAGGCTCACGCCGAAGGTTTCATTGATGACTCCACTTTAACCGGCGGCATCTATTACTGGCAGCGTGAACGTGACCGTAAAGATGTCACCGATCATGACAAATACAAAACCAACCTTTCTCACTCGACCTGGAACGCTAACCTCGACTTCCAGTCCGGTTATGCGGCCGATATGTTTGGTATTGATATCGCAGCATTCACCGCGATTGAAATGAACGAAAGTAGCGAAAGCGGCCATCCAAACGAAATCGCATTCTCTTCAAAAAATAAAGGCTATGACGAAGATTACTCCGGCGACAAGAGCGGAATTAGCCTTTATAAAGCAGCGGCCAAATTTAAATACGGCCCAACCTGGGCGCGCGCCGGTTACATTCAACCAACCGGACAGACGCTATTGGCTCCGCACTGGAGCTTTATGCCTGGTACCTATCAGGGTGCCGAAGCTGGTGCCAACTTCGACTATGGTGATGCTGGCGCACTGAGCTTCTCCTATATGTGGGCCAACGAATATAAAGCGCCGTGGCACACCGAAGTCGATAAATTTTATCAGGCCGATAAAAAGACCAGCGTAGATTACCTGCACTCAATCGGCGCGAAATATGACTTCAAAAATAACCTGTTGCTGGAAGCGGCATTTGGTCAGTCCGAAGGCTACGTCGATCAATACTTCGCGAAAGCCAGCTACAAATTCGATTTAGGCGGTAACCCGTTTACCACAAGTTATCAGTTCTACGGCGCGCGCGACAAAGTTGATGACCGCACCGTGAACGATATTTATGACGGCACGGCCTGGCTGCAGGCGTTGACCTTCGGCTACAAAGTGGCGGAAGTGGTTGACCTGCGACTGGAAGGGACCTGGGTTAAAGCGGACGGGCAGCAGGGGTATTTCCTGCAGCGTATGACCCCGACCTACGCCTCATCAAACGGTCGTCTGGATATCTGGTGGGACAACCGTTCTGACTTCAACGCCAACGGCGAAAAGGCCGTCTTCTTCGGTGCAATGTATGACCTGAAGAACTGGAACCTGCCGGGTTGGGCAGTCGGTGCGTCCTACGTTTACGCCTGGGATGCCAAGCCATCTACCTGGCAGCTCAATCCGGATGCGTACTACGACAAAAACCGGACTATCGAAGAGTCTTCTTACAGCCTGGATGCGGTCTATACCCTGCAGGATGGTCGTGCAAAGGGCACCATGTTTAAACTGCACTTCACCCAGTACGACAACCATTCAGACATTCCGAGCTGGGGCGGTGGTTACGGCAACATCTTCCAGGATGAACGCGACGTGAAGTTCATCGTTATTGCTCCGTTCACCATCTTCTAATGCCAACAGCGGCAGACCAGACGTCTGCCGCTCCGTTGAGGAAAGTGCTATGAAAAAACTGATACTCATCGCCATTATGGCATCAGGGCTGGTGGCTTGTGCGCAATCCCCTTCGCCGAAAGAAGACAGTCGCCTGAAAGAAGCCTACAGCGCGTGTATTAACACCGCGCAAGGATCGCCGGAGAAAATTGAAGCCTGCCAAAGCGTGCTGAATGTGTTGAAGAAAGAAAAGCAGCACCAGCAGTTTGCTAATGAAGAAAGCGTACGCGTACTGGATTATCAGCAGTGTATCCAGGCCACGCGCACGGGTAACGATCAGTCCGTTAATGCTGATTGCGACAAGGTCTGGCAGGAAATACGTAGCAAGAATGCTGCGCAGTAATTCGAGAAAAGAAAATGACAACGGGCGGAGAGTTTTCCGCCCGTTTGCTTTTCAGAGCTTATGTTCCACTGGTTGATAGCCCCGACTCAGTCGGACAAACAGCATTGCCGTGGCGGCGAGTCCACAAAGCGCTGCGCACATCAGCCACCATCCCGGTGAGCTTTTATCCCCGGTTAGCTGGACCAGCGCCGTGGATATGACTGGTGTAAGGCCGCCAAAAATCGCCGTGGCAAGACTGAATGCCAGTGAAAAGCCCACCGTACGGACATAGACAGGCATCACCTCGGTGAGTGCCGCGACCATTGCCCCGTTGTACATGCCAAAAAAGAACGAGAACCAAAGCAGGACCAGCGTCATGCGCATGAAGTCTGGCGCGGCGGTGAGCCAGTGCATTACCGGCCAGGTGGTAAGCAGTGCGAGTACAGTAATCCCCATCAATACCGGACGACGACCAATTCGGTCAGATATCGCTCCGCCAATCGGCAGCCAAATAAAGTTAGAAATACCGACCAGCATGGTGACTACCAGGCTATCGCGCGCGCTCAGGTGGAGTACGGCCCTGCCGTAGGTTGGGGTGTAGACGGTAATAAAGTAAAACGTCGTGGTGGTCATCGCTACCAGCAGCGTACCCGCAGCGATCAGACGCCAGTTTTTGATGATAGTGGTGAAAATTTCCCTGGTGTCGGGACGGTGCGTACGTTGTAAAAATGCGTCTGTCTCCTGAAGCGAACGGCGCAGGACGAAGATCAACGGAATAATCATGCAACCAATAAAGAACGGAATGCGCCAGCCCCATTCAGAGATCTCATCGTGCCCCAGTGTGGCATTCAGAGCGTAGCCAATCAGCGCCGCCACCACAATGGCGACCTGTTGGCTGGCGGACTGCCAACTGGTGTAGAAACCTTTATTACCAGGCGTGGCGATTTCAGAGAGATAAACCGAAACGCCTCCCAGCTCTACGCCCGCAGAGAAGCCTTGCAATAATCGACCGACTAATACCAGCACAGGGGCCAGCAGGCCAATGCTTTGATAACCGGGAACCAGGGCAATCAGCAGGGTACCGCAGCCCATGATCGCCAGCGTCACCATCAGTCCTTTACGGCGACCAATTCTGTCGATGTAAGCACCCAGCACGATTGCGCCAACGGGCCGCATTAAAAAACCCGAACCGAAAACCGCAAAGGTCAACATGAGCCCGGCAAATTCACTCTCCGCGGGGAAGAACGTCTTTGCGATATAGGTGGCGTAAAACCCGAACAGAAAAAAGTCGAACTGTTCGAGAAAATTACCGCTGGTTACCCGCAGTATTGCGCCGAAAGTTCCAGCGCGCGATGGTTGTTGTGTCATTAGGGTTGCTCCACTGTCTTATCATAATATTTATAGAGGTAAGAGTTTGCGGGTTAGTCGCCTGTGACCCCCGCTTGTTTGCCGCGCCGTTTCTCAATCGCCCACTTGAGTAAGGCTGCGCAGCGGTAAAATCCGTGGGCAAATTTTCCGTAAGGAATGGTCAGAAAAAGCGCCATGACCACGCCGAGATGAATGGCCAGTAAAATAGCCATCCATGAAGTGTCCCTTCCCGCCAGCAGCGCCAGACCAGTCAAACTGGTCAGCAGCAGCAGCAAAATAAAACCGCGATCCATCGGTTTTTGCCGGGCGTCGCCATGCAGCGGTGAACGCTTAAGATTCAGCCATAGCAAGCCCGCCGGGCCGACAACCAGACCAATGCCGCCCAACGTGCCCAGCATCACCGGCACGCTGAAGAACGGGTAGGGCGCTTCTATACCTGCAAAGTAGTGATAGCCCGTTGCCACCACGGTGGCGGCAAAGCAGAGCATAAAACCGTAGAAGGTAAAGTGGTGGAAACGGCGGCGCATCAGGGTGAAAGCATCATCCGCTTCGTTACAACCTTTGCCGTGGCCACCATCGAGATATTTCAGCGTCAGCGCATCGTGTGAGGCTTCAGCAATCTCGGCGGAACGCGGCATACCCGGAGAGATCTCGCGCCAGAAGCGGATCACGCCGGCCATCAGCAAACCGATCGCCAGAATAAACACCGAACCAAACATCCAGGCCAGCAGGTTATGCGGGAAAATTTGATAGAAATCCCCGGCCAGCGGAGGATGGAATAGTGAGCCTTTCAAACCTATAGCGAGGAGTAAAAACAGGATCAGACCGAAAACCAGCGCCAGCGTCACGGTGACGCCTGCGCGACGATAAAGCGCGCCAAAGGCGGCGGGTTGCGCGTAATGCTGATAGGTTTCGAGCCGGACTTCCGCCATCGCCTTCGGTACGTTGATGGCAAATTCATGAGGCGGGGCATACTGACATGCGTGCAGGCAAGCGCCGCAGTTATGGCACAAGTTTGCCAGGTAATTGATATCCGCTTTACCGAATTCCAGACGCTGCGTCATGGCCGGGAATACGGCGCAAAAGCCTTCACAATAGCGACAGGCATTGCACACTTGCATCACACGTTCAACTTCAGCTTCCGGTTCGGTGATAATTTGCGCTTCGATGATCAGTTTCTCAAGCTGCTTCATGACGAGTCTCCTTACGTGCGGCCAGCGCGGCTTCTTTTCCGGCAATGCGGCCAAAGGTCGTGCCGATCGACATCCCCACGCCTGCGGTGTAGCCCTTACCCAGCACGTTGCCCGCCATCATCTCTCCGGCGACAAACAGATTACGGCTTGGAAGCCCGGCAAAATGCACCGCGGCGCGTTCGTTCACTTTTAACCCAAGATAAGTGAAGGTGATCCCTGGCCGCAGGGCATAGCCGTAGTATGGCGGCCGGTCCAGCGGTCGCGCCCAGTGCGTTTTCGCGGGTAGCAAATCTTTGGTGGTGCAGTTATCCAGAACGGTATGGTCGAACTGGCCGGGCTGGCAGGCGTTGTTGTATTCCGTCACGGTGTGGGTAAAGCGTTCGGCATCCAGTCCTAACTGAAGGGCCAGTTCTGCCAACGTATTGGCCTGCGCGCCGGGAAAGACCGGAGGCATAAAGTGGCCGATAGCTTTACTGTCGATGATGGAGTAACCAATCTGCCCTGGCTGTTGAGCGACCAGACGTCCCCAGATGGCGTAGCGTTTCGGCCAGAAATCTTCGCCTTCATCATAAAAACGATCTGCGTCACGGTTTACCATTATGCCGAGCGAGACGCAGTCCACGCGGGTGCAAATTCCGCCATCATATAATGGTGCTCTGGCATCAATAGCCACGCAGTGTGACTGGGAGGGATCGCCGATAATGTCGGCTCCGGCATCCATCATAAATTTGAGCAGTACGCCCTGGTTAAAGCGCGTGCCGCGAATCAGGAAGTTATCCGCAGGCCATTCGCCGCGCTCGTTCTCTCCCCACGCTTCTCGCAGCCATTCGCGGTTTGACTCAAACCCGCCAGCGGCAAGCACGCAGGACTTAGCGGTGATGCGCTCTTCGCCTGCTAACGCCGCCACGAACTCGCCATTACGCAGTTCAAGCGCCTGAACGGGGGTGTTATAGCGAATTTGAACACCCAGCTTTTCTGCGCTGCGATAATAGGCATTTACCAGGGCCTTTCCACCGCCCATAAAAAAGGCATTGGTTCGCGCCACGTGCAAAGCGCCGGAGAGAGGAGGCTGAAAGTTAACGCCGTGCTGACGCATCCAGTCACGGCATTGTGAAGAGGTACGGATCACCAGACGCGCCAGCGCTTCGTTGGTATTCCCTTCTGTGACGCGCCACAGATCCTGCCAGAATTCTTCTTCAGGATAGCTTTCCACCAGCACATCCTGCGGCGCGTCATGCATACAACGTAAATTACGTGTGTGTTGGGAGTTTCCTCCGCGCCATTCACGGGGAGCCGCTTCGAGCAGGAGTACCGAAGCTCCTTGCTCGCGGGCGGTCAAGGCAGCACACAACGCGGCATTGCCACCGCCAATCACCAGAACATCAACCATCGTATACTCCATTACCATTTAACTATTTGTTAAATTTGTAATTGAAATGTATACGTACAGGCTGTGTGGGCGCTATGACGTGACGCTAAACAGTGCTTTAGTTATTGTAAAGCGTAGCGCCAGGCCAGCTTCCGGCTTCCACCAGTTGATGCATAACTTTCGTCAGCACCACACGGGCGGCGAGGCCTGCCGGGGTAAGTTCATCGTCAGAGAGACTGACCAGAAAGTTAGGGCGGCTAAGTATCGGATTATGGACGCCGATCACTCTTAGAGTGTCTTTATCGAGATGGGAGATCGCCGCACCGGGCTGAAGAGTGGCGCCAATGCCACTGCGTACGGCGCGCATCAGTAACGCCAGACCATCAATTTCAGTAGCGATCTCAATATTTAGCGCGTGTTCCTGGCAGATGGCATCCAGCCTGCCGCGCAGACCGTGTCCCGGGCTTGGCATGATCAATGGAATATTTGCCAGTTGGGCAGGCGCAATATTGTCGTCGACAATATCAGCCAATAGGGCATGGGTCCCAATCAAAAACAGCCGTTCTTCAAGAATCGGTCTGGCGCTCCAGCGCAGGATCTTTTCTTTTTGAAACACGATAGCCAGATCAATCTGGCGGGTATTAATCATTCGTTCCAGGTTGCCAGAGAGACTTTCCACCACATGCAGGCGAACATCAGCATAGCTTTCCCGCATGGCGTGAATAAAAGGCATGCCGAGAACGGAAGCGGTACTGGGAGCCATACCGACGCTGACATGCCCGGAAAGTCGGGCCTCGCGGGCGGCGAGGATTGCATCGTCTGCATGCCGGAGCGCCAGCTGCGCCTGGGAGTAAAAAGCCAGTCCGGCGCTGGTGGGTGTCACACCGCGCGAGGTGCGTTGTAGCAGGCGAATAGCAAGTTCGTTTTCGAGCCGCGTCATTTGCTGACTGAGCGCCGAAACGCCGATATTAAGATCGAGCGCTGCGCTACCCATGCTGCCGGTTTCTACAATGCGAACAAAATAGCGTAGCTGGCGAAGTTCCATTTCAACTCTCCGGAAGGGCAATTGATTTTTACATTAAAGCAACATTGACGGAGAAGGAAGAGGGTGCTGGTCAAATTCAGCCCATAAAAAAAGCCAACCGGAAGGTTGGCTTTTCAGAAAGCGTCACATTATTTGCCGTCGTGCGCATGCTCATCTTCGCGGCAATCGCCTTCGGCGCAGTGGCCGTAAAGATAGAGGCTATGGTTGGTTAAGCGAATACCATGTTTAGCCGCAATCTCACGCTGGCGCGCTTCAATGGAATCATCGCTGAACTCGACCACTTTGCCGCAGTCGAGGCAAATGAGGTGATCGTGGTGATGCTGTTGAGTCAGTTCGAAGACGGATTTACCACCTTCAAAATTATGGCGGGTCACGATACCGGCATCATCAAACTGGTTCAGCACACGATACACGGTCGCCAGACCAATTTCTTCACCCATATCGATCAGGCGCTTGTATAAATCTTCCGCACTGACGTGATGGTTATCCGGTTCCTGAAGAACTTCCAGAATTTTTAAACGAGGAAGCGTTACTTTCAGGCCAGCCTTCTTTAATGCGGTATTGTTGTCAGTCATGCGGAATCTGTCCTGTAGCTAAACGATTCACTTCATTAACAGAAGTGACAGAAATTGCACTTGAGAAATTGCATATCATTATAGAACTGCCATGGTTAAATGAAAACTGCAAGTCTCTGGCATATATTGTTAATCAAAACGTGGTATCGCCGACAAACACACTGTGCAACACCCGATTGGCATCCAGCCATTGTACAGGGTCAGACGAAAAAGTTACAAATTTGTAGCAATTATTTTGATTGGTTTTATCTATTGATGCGGCGCAGATGATGATCTACGCCGCGTGAAATCAGGCATTGATGATTTCGTCGAGGTGCAGTTCTTCTGAGATCTGCTTAACCCATTTTTCTACGCGTTCTGCGGTCAGCTCCGGCTGGCGATCCTCATCAATAGCCAGACCAACAAAGTGGTTGTCATCAGCCAGACCTTTGGACGCTTCAAAGTGATAACCCGCCGTTGGCCAGTGACCGACGATGGTGGCGCCGCGTGGCTCAATGATGTCGCGAATGGTGCCTAACGCATCGCAGAAGTATTCTGCGTAATCTTCCTGGTCGCCACAGCCAAACAGTGCGACCAGTTTGCCGTTAAAATCAATGTCTTCGAGGGTAGGGAAGAAATCGTCCCAGTCACACTGCGCTTCACCGTAGTACCAGGTTGGAATGCCGAGCAGCAGAATGTCATACCCTTCCAGGTCTTCTTTGCTGCTTTTTGCAATGTCATGTACATCGGCAACGTCTTTACCAAGCTGTTTTTGAATCATTTTTGCGATGTTTTCGGTATTACCGGTGTCGCTGCCGAAAAAGATGCCAGTGATTGCCATGAGTAAAATAACCTCTTGAAACTTATTGAAATGGTGGTGGCGCATTGCCCACGGATAAGGGCAATCATAGCAGAACAGTCAGGCATGCGGAAACAGCAAACACGCGGGACTGCACTCTGTGCTACACGATTTATGATTTAGAGCAGAAATTCAGACTATGCCTGACCGCGCAATGCGGTGAGTTGGGTCATCAGCATCTCTTCGATGAGTTCACTGCGACTCATGTTACGCGCCTCGGCCAGCTCGTTTAACGCGTCAACGGCATCAGCGTTCAGTTTCAGTTCGACACGCTTAAGCCCGCGAACTTTGTCACGTTTAAGCTGATTACGTTTATTTATACGTAACTGTTCATCACGCGAGAGCGGATTAGTTTTGGGTCGTCCCGGGCGACGCTCCTGCGCGAACAGATCTAATGTCGTACGGTCCGTTTGTTCTTTGGCCATGATCTTGGTGACTTCGGGGAAACAATCAGCCAGGCGTCTGCCCGGATGGATAGCGCGCCATAATACATCAGCAGGGGAGGCACGCCAACGCCCACGCGCGTAATCGCGCACGGACGCTGAGTTTTTAATCAGTTAGCCTGCTCGTTCAGATAACGACGAATGGCCCGCAGCACTGCTTCAGGTTTTTCCGCATGTACCCAATGCCCCGCGCCCGCAATTACGTGCGCCCGAGCCTGCGGGAATTGTGCCAGCAGCTGCCCGCGATACGCTTCGGTGACATAAGGGGAGTTACCGCCAGGGATAAACAATGCCGGGTGCTCCCACGCCGGGACGGTTTCCCAACCAACGATATGGGGATATTGATCCCACAATACGGGAACGTTAAAGCGCCACTCGCCGTCAACAAAGGATTTCAGCAGAAACTGGATAACACCTTCCTCTTGCAGATACTGGCGCATGACGCTTGCCGCCTGCTGGCGTGAGGACGCTTGTGCATCGGTTACGGCATTGATTGCCGCAAAAATCTCATCGTGACGGCGCACATGATAGTCAACTGGCGCAATATCAATAGCCACCAGCCGATCGATACGGTCAGGGGCCAACGCGCTTAACGCCATGACGGCTTTCCCCCCCATCGAGTGACCAATAAAGATCGCTTTTTCGATCTGTTGATCGTCCAGCGTATCCACCAGGTCTTGCGCCATGGCCGCATAATTCATCTCAGGCGATCGGGGCGAGAGGCCATGATTTCGCATATCAACCTGGATGATATCGTGATCGGCCACCAGATCGCGCGCCAGGATCCCCAGGTTATCCAGACTACCAAACAGGCCGTGAACCAGGACGATGGGAGAATTATTGTGCAGGTTTTGCGCAGATTGCGCTCGGATATTCAATTTCATGGCAAAGTTCTTTTTTTCACACTCACGGGTTAGGGTATCATGTTGACCATTCTGCCACAGGGCTGCAACAACTACGGTTACTCCGAGTTTTATCAGCCACCAGGCTTGACGCTATCCGCTGTTGGGATTTGCCTTTACACTACGCGTGTTAACCCAACAACTTGTATTCAGCTAAACACTGCACTGGATTAAGATGAAAACGATTGAAGTTGATGATGAACTCTATAGCTATATTGCCAGCCACACCAAGCATATCGGCGAGAGCGCATCCGACATTTTACGGCGTATGTTGAAATTTTCCGCCGCATCACAGCCTGTCACTCCGGTAGTAAAAGAAGTCCGCGCTGTGCAACCTGTCGTGGAAGCCAAGCCGGTTAACCCCGTAAAAGATAAAGTGCGCGCGATGCGTGAACTGCTGTTGTCCGATGAATATGCGGAACAGAAGAAAGCAGTAAATCGCTTTATGCTGGTGCTGTCTACACTCTATTCTCTGGATCAAAACGCGTTCGCCGAAGCAACGGATTCGTTGCATGGCCGTACGCGCGTTTATTTTGCAGCAGATGAACAGACGCTGCTGAAAAATGGTAATCAAACCAAACCGAAACACGTGCCAGGCACGCCGTACTGGGTGATCACCAATACCAACACCGGCCGTAAATGCAGCATGGTGGAGCACATCATGCAGTCAATGCAATTCCCTGCGGAATTGATTGAAAAGGTTTGCGGAACAATTTAATCCTTGCATTAGAAGGACCAGGCAATGGCAATCCACAACCGTGCAGGTCAACCTGCGCAACAGAGTGATTTGATTAACGTCGCCCAACTGACGGCACAGTACTATGTACTGAAACCAACGGCAGGGAACGCTGAGCACGCCGTCAAGTTCGGTACGTCCGGGCATCGCGGCAGCGCAGGTCGTCATAGTTTTAACGAGCCGCATATTCTGGCTATCGCCCAGGCGATAGCTGAAGAACGTGCGAAAAACGGGATTACTGGCCCGTGCTATGTGGGCAAGGATACCCACGCGCTGTCTGAACCGGCTTTTATCTCTGTGCTGGAAGTGCTGGCGGCGAATGGTGTTGACGTCATCGTGCAGGAAAACAACGGCTTTACGCCAACCCCTGCCGTGTCGAATGCCATCCTGGTCCACAACAAAAAAGGCGGTCCTCTGGCTGACGGCATTGTGATCACGCCGTCCCACAACCCGCCGGAAGACGGCGGCATTAAATACAACCCGCCAAACGGTGGTCCGGCAGATACCAACGTCACCAAAGTGGTGGAAGACAGGGCTAACGCGTTGCTGGCTGACGGTCTGCAAGGCGTGAAGCGTATGTCGCTGGACGCCGCGCTGGCATCGGGTCATGTGAAAGAGCAGGACCTGGTTCAGCCGTTTGTTGAAGGGCTGGCAGATATCGTCGACATGGCGGCGATCCAGAAAGCGGGTCTGACGCTGGGTGTCGATCCGTTGGGCGGTTCCGGTATCGAATACTGGAAGCGTATTGCGAAGCACTACAACCTGAACCTGACTATCGTTAACGACCACGTTGATCAGACTTTCCGCTTTATGCATCTCGATAAAGACGGCGCAATCCGTATGGACTGCTCCTCCGAATGCGCGATGGCGGGTCTGCTGGCGCTGCGTGACAAGTTCGATCTGGCCTTTGCCAACGATCCGGACTATGACCGTCACGGTATCGTCACTCCGGCGGGGCTGATGAACCCGAACCACTACCTGGCGGTGGCGATCAACTATCTGTTCCAGCATCGTCCGCAATGGGGCAAAGATGTTGCCGTCGGTAAGACGCTGGTTTCCTCGGCGATGATTGACCGCGTGGTCAACGATCTGGGCCGTAAGCTGGTGGAAGTGCCGGTCGGTTTTAAATGGTTTGTTGACGGTCTGTTCGACGGCAGCTTTGGCTTTGGTGGTGAAGAGAGTGCGGGCGCATCTTTCCTGCGTTTCGACGGTACACCGTGGTCGACCGACAAAGATGGCATCATCATGTGCCTGCTGGCGGCAGAAATTACCGCTGTGACCGGTAAGAATCCGCAAGAACACTACAACGAACTGGCTGCTCGCTTCGGCGCGCCGAGCTACAACCGTTTGCAGGCGAGCGCGACCTCCGCACAGAAAGCGGCGCTGTCTAAGCTGTCTCCGGAAATGGTAAGCGCCAGCACGCTGGCGGGCGACCCGATCACCGCACGTCTGACCGCGGCACCTGGCAATGGGGCTTCCATTGGCGGTCTGAAAGTGATGACTGACAACGGCTGGTTTGCCGCGCGTCCGTCAGGTACGGAAGACGCTTATAAAATTTACTGCGAGAGCTTCCTGGGTGAGGAACACCGCAAGCAGATCGAAAAAGAAGCTGTTGAGATCGTCAGTGAAGTGTTGAAAAACGCGTAAACCCCTGGCCGGATAAGACGTAAGCGTCGTGATCCGGTATGAATGATGAAAAGCCGGATCGCGCATAAGCTGATCCGGCTTTTTTTATTCAGTTGACCCGTCCCAGGCTTAAATCCGGATAACGTGATGATTGAATTCAAACACACCTAACAAGATCATCATTATCATTGAAAATAGCTGTCGCTAAGCAGGTAGAATAATAAACAGGCCCAGCAGTGATATGGCATCAGGGACGCCACACCATTTATTATTTGCTGCGCAAAAATGGAGGCTTGACTGGACTATCGGACCTCCTGGGTTGGTATAGAGGAAACTGTTAACGGCTTGGACAACGAGTCCGCAGATAATTGAGCGAAAAAATCAATGAATTCGAAGAACACTTTTAGCGTGCGAACCAATTAGGCGTTATCCTTGGTTCTTAATTTTCGTGGGCTGTTATGAGTATATTTATATATATGTCAGCCAATATTGACTGAACTGTTACCGATTATTACACCACCACAGTCAACCGCATCCCCCGTTCTGGCGGCAGGCAAACCATCGATAAAGACACTTTCTGATCCGCCTGCTATTTTTCGGGGGTGAGGTGGGTGTTTGGGTTTAGCGTGTGGTGTTAGCGGATCCCCCTGGCGAGCTGCTGGTAAGCCGTCAATAAATACAGTTGATGAACCTGCGATGATGACAGTTTCGTAATAACCGTCATGCTGAGTACCTTTATCGCTGAGCTTGGCTGCAGTGGGCATGTTTTTCTCCAGGTTGTAATATAATCGTCATAAAAAAACAAATGCTTTATTTGTAGATGTCGACAGATTTGATAGAAATCATGAGGTGTTCTCATTGCTGTAAAAAATATCTTTATTTAATCCTTATAATATAATGATTTAACTTTTTTTCCATCTATCTTTATATGAACTTGATTGGACTTAACCATGAGGATATTATTACTATTGATTCCCTTAAAATTAAATCTATCCATAAATTTTATTAACTGGTTACTTTCCGAGATATAATTATTTTTTATCGGTGGTAAATGTGGTGGTATATGATATTGATGTGGGTTATTTCCATCCCCAATCAAAGATAAAATTTTTTCATTTATATTTTGTTCAATAAACCATTCTTGTTTTACGAAGGTGAAATCAGTAGTTCTGATGCTGTAGATTTTAATATTAGGCATAAAATAATAATATTCGTTAAGCTTTATTTGAAAATGTACTTCACTATGCGGAGAAAGTTTATACCAGTCATCTTTTTCAAAAGAACTACGATAATCGCAAATGCTTCCTAAATAATCTAATGAAATATTAGCCGTGGATATAAAGAAAAGCATCCTACATAGTTTTATATCAGATGCGATTTCTTTATTTTTTGTTGGTATATAAGGTAGAGATGTTGTCCGAATAAAATATGGGTGAGATTTTTCATTCTTAAAGGAAAGTGTTGCAAGTATATTATTGTTATTATTATTTACCGATAATGAGAGATATAAACCGTTTAACGCTTGCTCATTAGTGTTAGCAACTTCAAATGATTTAAAACGCACTATAGGATAATTTGGTAAGTACCATTGCTTGGGATGTAGTTGAGCTTTTTCATATTCATATCCATTCCACCCTCTCATTCCATATCCGTATTTGATAATGGATAATTCATTTGCTGATAACCAGTTTGGTATAACTAATATCATTAATAATATTTTTTTGAAGTTAAGTTTATTTAAATAAATGAAACGCTTCATTTTATTAAGGCTCTTATATTTTTGATTTAAAGAGTTAATCTGCGAAGGATAATGAAAAATAATTCCTCACTCGTTTTTAATTTCTATTTCAAAGTATCTTTCAATATTGTAAGCATTGTCAAAAACAAGATCGAATTTATTTTCAGTAATTAATTTATTAGCTCCTTTCACATGCCCATTGTAGTCATCATTATCTTCTTGATAGGGCGATTGCTTATTTCCTTCAGAGTCATAATCTGATGTCCCCATTCCTCCACCATTAGGGTCTGTAAAAAATTTGGGTATATGGCTTAATTCGTGGCAAAGTGTAGACACCCGAGAGTCATGGCCGGTAAGTTTTGAGCATATGCGTTTCTTTTCATTACTGTCTTTTTTTCTCCGTCCCACAAAATTTATACCAATTTCAACCTTATAGTCCTTCTGTGGCTCCCCTGGTACTTTAGCACTAACTTCACGTGGTTCATTAATTTTGTTAATAAAACTTTTAATGGTCATTGTACTTTTCACATACCTAATTCGCCTAATACAATCTTCCATCACACCCTTTGCGCTTATTTTAACAAGATGTTGCTCTCCTCTTACAGGCATATTTATATGAACAAATTCATCACCCTATATACCAAATATCGTTTGGAATTCGTTCTTTTCTTTGTCTTCCCAAGTTTTAAGATCTTTCTCTCTTTGATTTAATACCTTATCCAGAGCCTCTAATGTTTCTGTTATCATTGCATCAAAATCATTTATTTTACATTGTTTAAAAACTATCATTTCTTTTGACGGTTTACCGTGTGTTTTATCACTCATTCTTCTTCTCCCCAACATGTATCAAAATCAGGATTGATAAGTTTTATTGCAATTTCTTCATCGTTATCTTGGGTAAATATTTCGGTATACCCATTCTGATCTGTCTCTCCATATATTTGAGTTCCATCTACAAAATATGCGATATAACGTATGTTTGAATATGGTTCTTGTTTTTTATCAAAAAAATGAAATTGAAGATGATATTTTTCAGAATCCTGATTCGTCAGTTGTAATGGCCGAATGGCATCACCCGGACTCCCCCCACTGTTAAGATTAATTTTCGATCCCCCGATATCCACACCTCCTGCGTGTATCACCACAAATGAGCCGCCCACCTTCAGACTGATCTTACTGTCACTCTGGAGGACAATATCGCCCTCAACGCGGATCCCCTGCGCTCCGGCTACCTTCTGCGCCATATCGCCTTTCACTTCCAGGCTGTGCTTACCCCCGACCAGGCTGATATGGTCTTTTGTGGTGCGGTGCTCCTGCTTCCCTTCAACGCTCACGCTTCTGTTGCGCACAACGCTCAGCGACGTGTCATGACCAATGCGCACGGTGCGATCGTTTGTGACTTCCTGCGTATGATCGTGCTGCACCGTGATGCGCTGATCGTTCCCGACCGTGACATGCCGGTCATGCGCCACGGTGGTTTTCTGATCGTGGCCGCCAGCATTCTCCTTACCCACCGTCACCGTCTGGCCCAGACCCACGGTAATGTTCTCGTTGTTGCCGATGGTTTCGCTGTGATCCACCTTCACATCGGTGGTGCGATTGTTCAGCACCTCGGTATCCATGTTCTTCTGCGCATGGATATAGACCTGCTCCTGGTCTGTGGCATCGTCAAAGGTCAGCTCGTTAAATCCGTCGCCCTGATAGGTTTTGGAGCGGATGGTCATTTTTGTCCGGGTGGCCGGCAGGTCACCCGGCGAGGGATTATCTTCGTGATAGGCCCGTCCCGTCACGACAGGCTGATCCGGGTCACCGTTGAGGAAATCCACAATCACTTCCTGCCCCACGCGGGGAATGGCGAGGTGATCAAATCCGGCCCCGGCCCATGCCTGTGACACCCGTATCCAGCAGGAGCTGTCCTCCGTGCCGCCATGATAGCGGTCCCACAGGAACTTCAGCCGCACCCGGCCATACTCATCACAGAAAATCTCTTCCCCTGCCGGGCCGGTAACCACCGCGCTTTGCGGACCGTCCACTCTGGGCTTTGGCAGGGGGCGGGGACGCCATGTCTGTTCTGCCGGGATAACGGAAAACTGGTTGGTGAGCAGAGTCCCCTGTCCGGCGCTGCCGTGGCGGGCCTGAGGCTGCACGCCTACCAGCGTGCTGCTCACCACCTGCCAGTTGCGGTTAAGCGCAGGTATCGGGTGGTCTGACAGGGTAAAGCGGATGCCGGGCCATAATTTGGGAGAATTACTGACACAGAGTGCCGTTTCGGCCTCACTGCGCCAGCCTTCTATTTTATAGCGGGTGAAATCCTCCCCGTGCTGTTCGTCCTTGAAACGGCCCGGATAATCAAAAATCTCATACTGCGCCCACTGACCGTTCAGATTATCCGCTTCCTGCTCATAATATCCGGGCCAGTCGGGGACTTTGAACGTGTAATCCTGGCTCGTCACGGAAGAGGGGCTGACGGTGGCCTCGTAACGGAACTGGCTGATGCACTCCGTGGTGACTTCCGTGGTTGTGTTCGGATTGAACGCTATGGAGGCCGGAAGCCGGGACAGTCCGGCGACGTTATCGCAGAGCGTCATTTTCTGGTCGGCTCCCTCCGGGGAGAACCGGTCAAAAAAGAAAATCCCTTCCTCGGACCACAGTCGTGTCAGGAACGCAAGGTCAGACTCGCCGTACTGGACGCAGAATTCCCGTGCAGGGTGGTCCTCGTAAAAACAGGGCGTCCAGGTGGTGATGCCGTTTTCACGCAGCAGGGTGTCAGAGATAGCCTGAATATCCTGCTGCTGGAAAATGCGGAAGTTCTGCCGCAGGGCGCAGCGCCAGAGAGGGGGCTGAATTCTGAAGCGGTACTGCATCTGCCAGCCGTCGTGCTCTTTCATGCCAAAGGTGGAAATCACGCCGCTGATACGGCGCAGCACCTGTGCACCCTGCCAGAGGGTCAGGGTGGCATTTTTTTCAAGCAGTTCTTCAGCACGCTGGCGGAAAGAGTCGCTGGCGACATCCACCTCCAGCATAAAGGGGAGTGAATATTTCTGGACCAGACGGAAACTGACCACCGCGAAGGTGGTGGAACTCTGCCCGTCAACTTCCAGCGTGAAACGAAGTCCTTTCAGTGACATAAAATGCCTCTCTGATGCATGACAGGAAAATAAATACTGCGGCAGTAGCTGAGAGTGATATTTATATTCAGGCACGCTACCGCCGAAGTTTCCGGCATCTGCCATCTCCCGTGAATAAAAACGTAATGCGATATTCTTCGAATGGTTTTAGCTTTTCTCTGCATATTTTGAGCAGTATATTCCATGTCTGCGAATATCGGTTTCCTCTTGCTGTAATAATTAAAAATCATACAAATATATTATATTTGTATGATCCTTACGATGTTATTTAATCTTTACCATTCGGAAGTTAATTATCATTATATATTGCTGAAATGAATGGTTGCCTTGTTATCTGTGTAATGCAAACATTATTACCATGTCATTTTCGCTATTTTGTGTTGTATATCACAGCACAGAGAATTCATACATTATTTTAAAAAATCGATTTAAAAATGCTCCTGCGGACGTATTATTGTTGTCATAACTGAATCTGTATTATTTCCATTCCAGTGAATGGTTGCTGCGGTGTCCATTCCGGATATGTTCTGTTATTGCTTGCAAATATAACCTGAGGAAATGTTATTGCCGGTAATAACAAAGACGGCAGTATTCATCCTGGATCTCTTAATCATTGCGGGAGTTAATACCATGGCTTTTGAAGAGCGTTATTACCTGGAAGAGCTGGACTATCTTCGTCAGATGGGGAAATTAATGGCAAAGGAAAAGCCCTGGCTGGCCCGTTTCCTGGCGGAGAAGGATGGCGATCCGGATGTTGAGCGCCTGATGCAGGCTTTTGCATTTCTTGCCGGTGGACTGCGGCAAAAACTGGAGGACGGTTTTCCTGAATTCACTCACGGGATCATCAGGATGCTGTGGCCTAATTATCTGCGTCCGGTTCCTGCCATGACGGTCATTGAATACCGGCCTAAAAACCGGCTGAAAAAGCCGGTACAGGTTTGCCGCGATGCGTTGATCAGATCCCGTACAACAACGGGGTCATTATCCCTGAACCGGGGACCGCTGTCCGACAGCCAGTCAACGCGCCCTCCGGCCTGCCATTTTACGCTGGCCAGGGATCTCTGGTTACAGCCCCTGCATATCCGGGATATACGCAACAACAGTACCCTTAAAAAGGGCTGTATTGAGATTGATTTTTTTGCGGACAGCGGAGTGTCCCCGAATGCTCTGGATCTGAATAAACTCAGCTTCTGGCTGGGTAATGACGACGACTATACCCGGTATCAGTTGTATCTGTGGTTCAGTGAGTGCCTGATGGACGCCGAGCTGGTTGCCGGGGAGTGCCAGGTACCGCTGCCGGATGTATGGCTGGATCCGGCTGGGTTTGAGCGTGAGGACGCACTGCTGCCCTGGCCTGAAAGGGTCCACAATGGCTACCGGGTTCTCCATGAATATTTTTGCTTTCCGGAAAGTTTTTTCTTCTTCCACCTTCGTGGGGCGGTGTCATTGCCGGATGATTTTCCGCTCAGTCATTTTACGCTGAGGCTGCATTTTTGCGATCCGCTGCCGGGTGATGTCAAACTGGACAACCGTTCGCTGCGGCTTTACTGCACACCTGCTGTTAACCTGTTTATGCACACTGCTGAGCCGATCCGACCCGATGGTCGTGTGTTGCAATATCCGTTGCTTGCCAGCCGCCGACGCCCGGACGCGTATGATATTTTCCGGGTGGCGTCGGTGAGCTGTCACACTCAGGCCCCGGAGGGGGGGGCCGGGAAAGGTAAAAACAGACAGATGTGGCCTGAGTTTGAAAGTTTTGACCATCAGACAGAATTCAGTGGCCAGAGGAAAGTCGTGTACTGGCAGCACCGGACAAAAACCTCGCTACTCCATCGCGGCACTGAGCACACCGTCGCTTTCATACATGCCGATGGCAGCCAGCCGGACCCTTCCCTGACGGAAAATGAAGTCGTTACGGCTGAGCTGGTCTGTACCAACCGGATGTTACCTGAACAACTGCATCCCGGCGATGTCTGCGTCGCCGTGGGCAAAAATCCGGCAGTGGCCTCTTTCAGTAACGTTACATGTCCGACATGTTCACTCAATCCGGTGACCGACGATGACAGGCTCTGGTTGCTGATTTCCTGTATGAACCTGAATTATCTTTCCCTGCTGGAGCGGGAGGCGCTGATTGAGATCCTGTGCACTTTTGACCTGCCCGGTATTCATCATCCCCAACTGGCCCGGCTTTCACGTGAGAAACTGGATGCGATAGAACGAATGGAAACGAAACCGATAGACTGGTTGTTTAAGGGCGTTCCGAGGAGAGGGCTTGCCACCACACTGTGGATCAACCCGGCTCCGTTTGTCAGTGAGGGGGAGATATATCTGCTGGGGGCCGTGCTGTCACAGTTTTTTGCGCTGTATGCCAGTACCGGTTCATATCACCACCTGAAAATTATCAATACGGAAAGCCAGAAATCATGGATGTGGCGGAATAGCGGTCAACACCCCCTGATGTAACCGGGATGGCTTTTTAGGTCCCCAATGAGCGATGGTTATGGCTGCTAACAGAATCCGTGACAATCTATAACTATGAGCGTCCACATCTGGCCCAGAAATACAAAACGACCGATCATATTCAGCAAGCATTCGATAGACGGATAACTTTCAACTTATATCAGGACTCGTTAATTCTGAATTCACGGCATAAACCGATAGCCAATCCCGGTTTCGGTCAGAAAATGACGTGGACGAGCCGGGTCCAGCTCCAGTTTCTGGCGCAGGTGTCCCATATAAATTCGCAGATAATGGCTGTGCTCAACGGCGTTTGGCCCCCAAACCTGATTTAACAACTGGCGTTGCGTCAGTACCTTCCCGGCATTATTCAGCAGTACCGCTAACAGGCGAAACTCAATTGGCGTCAGATGGATTTCCTCGTCGTCACGGTGTACGAGGCGGGCGGCGAGATCCACTTTTACGTTGGAAAAATGCACCACCGGTTCGGGGGACGCGCCGCTGGCGTGGCGCCGCAATGCCACGCGCAATCGCGCCTGTAGCTCGCCAATACCAAAGGGTTTACTGAGATAGTCATCGGCACCGGCATCCAGCGCGGCGATTTTATCGCTCTCTTCGCTACGGGCTGAAAGCACGATTACTGGAATTGCGCTCCACTGTCGCAGGTCGCGAATAAAATCAATGCCGTCGCCGTCTGGCAGGCCGAGATCGAGAATGATGAGATCGGGTTTTCGCGTGGCGGCTTCCAGCAGACCACGTTGCAGCGTTTCCGCTTCATATACACGCAGGCCATCGGCTTCCAGCGCGGTGCGCAGAAAGCGGCGAATGGCCTGTTCATCTTCAACAATCAGAACGTTTGTCACATATCCTCATGAAAATCTTCAAGTTCAGGGGGGATTTCCTGGGGCAGTGTAACACGGAAACAGGCTCCTCCCTGGGCACGATTATGGGCGGAAATGGTACCGCCGTGCACGTCCACAATCGCCTGACAAATGGCCAGCCCCAATCCCACGCCGGGTACCGATGACTCTTTGTTTCCTCTGGAAAATTTGTCAAAAACACGCTGTTCCATACCCGACGGAATACCCGGTCCATTATCCCAGACGTCCAGTTGCAGGTGCTCACCGTTGACGCTGGCATCAATGCCGATTTGTGCCTGCGGACCCGCGTATTTTACGGCGTTCTCCAGCAGATTAATCAACACCCGTTCAAAAAGCGGGCCATCGACATGGATCAGCGTCAACGGTTCGGGTAACGACAGATTAATCGGGGCTGAGAGTCCCGGCTCCAGCATCTGCAGGGCGCTGCCCACCACCTCTTCCAGCGTTAACCACTCCTTCTTAAGATTAAAGCCGCCAGACTGAATTCGCGCCATATCCAACAGATTATTAACCAGTCGGGTGGTATTCAGCACGTGCTGGCGAATCTCACTGGCCTGGCGCGCATGCGGCGAACCTTCACTGGCCAGATCCAGCGTTAAAATTTCAGCCTGACCGAACAGTACCGTCAGCGGCGTGCGCAAATCGTGGGACAGGGCGGCAAGCAGCGCATTGCGAATACTTTCACGCTCACTGGCAAACCGGGCCTGCTCTTCGCTGGCGGTCAGCGTCAGACGTTCCAGCGCACTGGCGACCAACAGGGTAAAGGTTTCCAGCAGGCGCTGCTGCTCAGGGATCATCAACTGACGCAGATTTCCCGGTTCCACTACCAGTAGCCCATGCGTTTTATCGGCGCTTTTTAGCGGTAAGATTTGGTACGGTACCCCCGGTAAGGTATCCGTGCCCGCGCCAGCTGGCTGCCCTTTGTCAAAACTCCATTGGGCAATGGCATCGTCCCATGGCGTCATGCCCTGTTGATGGGTGAGGGGCGCCAGCTTACCGTGTTCATCAGGTAATAAAACCTGACTACGGGCCTGAAACGTTGAGGCGATAAACTGTTCGCTGGTAGCGGCGATATCCTGCTGACTCCGTCCAACGGCTAACGCTTTCGACATCTCATACAGATGGCGCGTACGTTGTTCCCGATAGCGCGCCACCCGCGCCTGATACCGGACTCCGGCGGTGAGATTACCGATAACCAGCCCTACCGTTAGCATCACGGTAAAAGTGAGTAGGTACTGGACGTCGGAAACGGCCAGCGTCCCACGCGGGGCAATAAAGAAGAGATCGAAGCTGGCGACGTTAATAAAGGTTGCCAGCACGGATGGCCAGCGTCCGTAGAACAGGGCGATAACCACCACACCCAGCAAATAGAGCATTACCAGGTTAGCGGCATCAAAGGCCATCAGCCACTGCATCGCGATCAGCGTAATGATGGCACACAGCGCGACGGCAACCACACAACCCTGAATTTGTACCCGCCATTTATCTTTAAAGGTGCGGCTATCCGTAGTGGGTAGCGTCGGGCGTGAAGGCGGTTCGTCCAGCGCGACAATCATCAGATCGAGATCCGGTGCGCGATGGGCCAGTTTGTCGGCAAAGGAATCGCTGCGCCACCAGCGACGCGTTGTCGGACGCCCGAGCACAATTTTTCCCAGATTATGCTCGCGGGCATAGCGGATTACCGCTTTATCTTCAGCGGGATCGGAAAGTGTGGCGGTTTCCGCGCCCAGCTCCTGGGCTAATCGCAGGGCGCTTAAGATCGCGCGGCGCTGTTTTTCGGGGAGTCGGTGCAGCGCTGGAGTTTCGACATACACTGCGTGCCAGACGCTGCCGAGACGCGCCGCCAGTCGCGCGGCGGCGCGTACCAGTTTTTCGCTGCCAGTGTTGTGCCCAATGCACAGCAAAACGGCGTCGCGGGTATGCCATACTTTCTCTTCCCCTGGACGTCCGCGCCAGGCGCGCATTTGATCGTCCACCCGATCGGCCGTGCGGCGCAGGGCCAGCTCGCGCAGCGCGATCAAATTACCTTTGCGAAAGAAATGCTCGATGGCTCTTTCCGCCTGACCGGCGATATAGACCTTGCCTTCATTCAGGCGCTGCCGCAAATCATCGGGGGGAAGATCGACCAGCACCACATCGTCAGCAGCATCGAAAAAAGGATCGGGGACGGTTTCGCGAACCTGAATACCGGTGACGCCGCTGACCACATCATTGAGACTTTCCAGATGCTGTACGTTAACGGTAGTAAAGACGTCGATACCGGCTTCCAGCAGCTCTTCAATATCTTGCCAGCGCTTAGGATGGCGTGAACCTGGCGCATTACTGTGCGCCAGTTCATCCATTAAAATGAGCGCCGGACGGCGGGCCAGGGCGGCATCGAGATCGAACTCGCTGATGTGACGACCATGACGCGCGTGTCGCTTTAGCGGCAGGATGCTGAGACCGTCCAGCAGCGCGGCGGTCTCTTTGCGTCCGTGGGTTTCCACCACGCCAATCAGCACATCTAACCCCTGCGCCCGCAGCCGCTGGGCTTCCGTTAGCATGGCCCAGGTTTTGCCGACGCCCGCGCAGGCACCGAAGAATATTTTTAGTTTTCCGCGGTGCGGGGCAGTGGTCTGCTCCAGCAGACGATCGGGGTCGGGACGTAAGGGTTCGCTATGCATGTCCTTTTTCTCAGTGCTTATCCAGCGCTAAATTAAGTTCCACCAGGTTCACCACCGGCTGACCGATAAAACTGACCAACGGCTTTTGCGTGTATTGTGCAACCAGGCGCGACACCTCTTCAACGCTGAGGTTGCGGGCCTGCGCCACGCGGGGAATTTGCCAGGCCACCGCGTCGGGCGTCAGGTTGTTATCCAGCCCGCTGGCCGACGCGGTTACCAGCTCTAGCGGAACGGCAGGACTAGCCTGTGGATTGGCAGCACGCAGCGCGGCAATCCGGCTTTGCAACTGTTTATCCAGTTCCGGGTTGCTGACGGCCAGATTACTGCCGCCAGAAGCCATGGGATTATAGGGCATTTCCGCCGTCGCAGACGGACGCCCCTGAAAATAACCGGCGGCGGTAAAATGTTGCCCAATAAGTTCAGAGCCGCGAACAACCTGATCTTCGCGGATCAAGGAGCCGTTAGCCTGGTGGGGAAACCACCACTGCCCCAGCGCGGTGGTCAGCAGCGGGTAAGCCCCGCCGGTTATAAGCATCAGGAAAATCAATGTTGATAATGCAGGACGTAATCCACTCATCTGAAACCTCACACCAGACCCAGCAGGGTCAGCAGTACATCAATCGCTTTAATGCCAATAAATGGCACCACCAGACCGCCCAGGCCGTAGATCCACAAATTACGGCGCAACATTGCAGATGCGGATAACGGCTTGTAGCTCACGCCTTTAAGCGCCAGTGGGATCAGAAAAATGATTATCAGCGCATTAAAGATAACCGCGCTGAGGATCGCTGAGTCCGGCGAATGCAGTCCCATTACGTTAAGTGCATTGAGCTGCGGATAGGTGGCGGCGAACGCGGCCGGAATAATGGCGAAATACTTTGCCACGTCATTGGCGATACTGAAGGTGGTCAGCGAGCCGCGCGTCATCAGCATCTGTTTACCAATGTGCACCACTTCAATCAGTTTGGTGGGGTTGGAATCAAGATCCACCATGTTGCCAGCTTCCTTCGCCGCCTGGGTCCCTGAGTTCATGGCGACCGCGACATCCGCCTGCGCCAGTGCCGGGGCGTCGTTGGTTCCGTCGCCGGTCATCGCCACCAGACGGCCTTCCGCCTGATACTGACGAATCAGCGCCAGCTTGGCTTCCGGCGTGGCCTCCGCTAAGAAATCATCCACCCCGGCTTCAGCGGCGATCGCGGCGGCGGTCAGGCGGTTATCGCCGGTGATCATCACCGTTTTGATGCCCATTTTGCGCAGTTGGGCAAAACGTTCTTTGATCCCGCCTTTCACAATATCTTTCAGGGCTATCACGCCCAGTACGCGGGAGCCTTCGGCTACCACCAGCGGCGTAGCGCCAAGGCGAGCGACGTTGTCGACCTTCTGCTCTACATCGGCGGGGAAGTGACCGCCGTTGGCTTCAACGTGACGACGAATGGCATCAACCGAACCTTTGCGGATCATACGGTTGTCGATGTTGATACCGCTCATACGACTTTGCGCGGTAAATGGAACAAAGGTAGCGTGCAGCGATTGCACGTCGCGGATACGCAGATTGAAGCGCTGTTTAGCCAGGATAACGATGCTGCGGCCTTCCGGCGTTTCATCGGCCAGCGATGAAAGCTGAGCGGCGTCGGCCAGCGTTTTTTCGTCCACGCCGTGGGCAGGCAGAAAATCCGAAGCCTGGCGATTACCCAGCGTAATGGTGCCGGTTTTATCCAGCAGCAGGACGTCCACGTCACCCGCGGCTTCGACCGCACGTCCGCTGGTGGCAATGACGTTCGCGCCCAGCATACGGCTCATCCCGGCCACGCCAATGGCAGAAAGCAGACCGCCGATGGTGGTGGGGATCAGACAAACGAGCAGGGCAACCAGTACCGTGACGCTGACTGCGCTGCCGCCCCAGGCGGAAAACGGCCACAGGGTGGCGGTCGCCAACAGAAAAACGATGGTCAGGGCAATCAGCAGGATCGTCAGGGCGATTTCATTGGGGGTTTTACGCCGCTGCGCGCCTTCGACCATGGCGATCATCCGGTCGAGGAATGTTTCGCCGGGGTTTACGCTGCATTCAATCACCAGCCAGTCGGAGAGGATGCGGGTCCCGCCGGTGACCGAGGCAAAATCGCCACCGGATTCACGAATGACCGGCGCAGACTCACCGGTAATCGCGCTTTCGTCCACCGATGCGCCACCTTCGATCACCTCACCGTCACACGGGATAATATCGCCAGCTTCCACCAGCACAATATCGCCTTTACGTAAATCATCGGCAGGGACGTGATCCATGGCTGAGCCGTATTTTGGTTCGCGAAGTTTGCGGGCAAAAGCGGTTTTTTTCACCCCTTTCAGACTGTTAGCCTGCGCTTTACTGCGTCCTTCCGCCAGCGCTTCGGCAAAGTTGGCGAACAGGACGGTGATCCACAGCCATAGACTTATCGAGCCGGTAAACCACGGATTGCCTGGCATATAACCTGTTGCCATCGCCAGCGTTAACAACGTGGTCAGCAGACTACCCAGCCAGACGAGAAACATCACCGGATTACGCCATTGGGTATGTGGGCTTAATTTTTTCACGGCATCCATCAGCGCCTGTGCGACCAGAGAAGGTTCGAACAGCGCCAGTTGCTTGCGACTCATAGTAATGTGCTCCGCATCACTCAGTGTAATGACAGGTATTCTGCGACCGGGCCAAGGGCCAGGGCAGGAACAAAGGTGAGAGCGCCAACCAGTAACACCGTACCGATTAGCAACCCGACAAACAGCGCGCCGTGGGTAGGTAGCGTGCCTGGGCTTGCTGGCTGGATCTTTTTACTGACCAGCGACCCGGCAATAGCCATCACGGGTACGATCACGCCGAAGCGACCGAAGAACATGCACAGCGCCAGCAGGCAGTTCCAGAACGGGCTATTGGCGCTTAATCCGGCAAAGGCGCTACCGTTGTTGTTCGCGGCAGATGACACGGCATACAGCACTTCACTAAAACCATGTGGACCCGGGTTGAGCATGGCGCTACGCCCGGCATCGGTCATCATTGCTATTGCTGTGCCGAGCAGGACCAGCGCAGGGGTGACCAGAATCGCCAGCGCGGTCATTTTCATTTCGCGCACGTCGATTTTCTTACCCAGGTATTCCGGTGTTCGGCCAATCATCAGCCCGGCGATGAACACAGCCAGCAGTACGAACAGCAGCATACCGTACAGACCTGAACCCACACCGCCGAAGACCACTTCGCCAATTTGCATCAGCCACATCGGCACCATTCCGCCGAGTGCGGTAAAGGAGTCATGCATCGCAATCACTGCGCCACAGGATGCCGCCGTTGTGACGACCGCAAACAGACTGCTGACCAGTACACCAAAGCGGCTCTCTTTGCCCTCCATGTTGATATTGCTGTTTGCACCTAACTGCATCAGATGCGGGTTGCCCTGAACTTCGGCCCACATCACGACGGCTACGCAAATGACAAAAATGAGCGACATGGCCCATAACAGGGTCCGGCCCTGACGACGATCGCCCACCACATCGCCAAAGGCAAAACACAGCGCGGTAGGAATTAAGAAAATAGCCAGCATCTGTACCAGGTTGGTCAGCGCGGTTGGGTTTTCAAACGGATGTGCTGAGTTAGCGTTAAAGAAACCGCCTCCGTTGGTGCCGAGCATCTTAATCGCTTCCTGCGAAGCGACAGGTCCCATCGGCAGCAACTGTTTCACCCCTTCAAGCGTCGTGATGGGCTGATAGGGCAATACGTTTTGCAGCACGCCTTGTTGAATAAAAAACAGGGCGATGAGCAGCGCGATTGGCACGAGGATCCACAGCGTAATACGAACCAGATCGACCCAGGCATTACCCAGCGTATCCATACTCTGGCGCGTAAAGGCACGCGTCAGGGCAAAAATCACCGCAATTCCGGTCGCCGCGGACAGGAAGTTCTGCACGGTCAACCCAGCCATCTGGCTGAAGTAGCTTAAAGTGGTTTCACCGGCATAAGATTGCCAGTTGGTATTGGTGACAAAACTCACCGCCGTGTTGAGCGCCAGATGCCATGAAAGTCCTGGTAGCTGCTGAGGATTCAGCGGCAACAGATTTTGCGCCATCAGCATCGAAAACAGGACCAGCAGGCCCAGCACATTGAGCGCGAGGATTGCCAGCAGATACTGCCGCCAGTTCATCTCCTGCTGCGAAATACCCAGACCACGCCAGAGCACACTCTCCACGCCAGCAAGGCCCGGCAGAGACGTATTATTGATGAGTCGGGCCAGCCCAAACCCCAGCGGTCTGGCGATGACAAACAGCACCAGCAAGAAACTGGCAATGAGTAAAAATCCTTGAGCCGCCATCAGAACGCCTCCGCATTAATCAGGGCATACACAAGGTAACCTAATAATAAAAAGACCAGCCCAATGCCGGTTATCACGCCTGCACTCACAGTGCACCTCCAGTGGCATAAATGTGATAACCAGAGCGTAGGTTTTTGCTTGCAAAGATTTCGCAAAAATCGGCGGGCGAGGTGTAAAAAAAGTATAAAAATGGCAAAGACCATTATTTAACTAATGATTAGTATTAATTTAACTTTTATGTAACTTAATTACGGTTTTAAGCTAAACGGGGCATAAATAGATAAAAATAAGTGGTCGGATGAGTAGTAAAATTACACACAAGGCGGTATTATTTTCATCAGTTAACCAACTTTATTTTTCCGGTGCGATTCACCGAACAGTTATATGGGAGAGGATTATGGACTTTTATAAAGAATATCCAGCACACATTGTTTTCTTACGCCGTACCTTTGCCGTAGTGGCGGGCGTACTGGCTCTGCCGGTCATGCTGTTCTGGAAAGACCGCGCCCGTTTTTACAGCTATCTACATCGCGTCTGGTCTAAAACCAGTGATAAGCCGGTGTGGATGGAGCAGGCGGAAAAAGCCACCTGCGATTTCTACTGATAGCTAATAAATCCCCAAAAGCCGCTGATATCAGCGGCTTTTTTGCTCATGATAGCTACACTTATCTCAGGAATGAAAAAGGAGCGATCATGAGCGAGAAAATCCCTGTTGGTATCAGTGCCTGTCTGTTGGGGGAGGCGGTTCGCTATGATGGTGGGCATAAGCGGCTGGCCTTTGCTGTAGAAGAACTGTCGCCGTGGGTCGCGTTCGAACCTGTTTGCCCTGAAATGGGGATCGGGTTACCAGTCCCGCGACCTGCGTTGCATCTGGTCAAAGAGGGTGAGGCTGTCTCCCTGCGTTTTAGTGATAAGCGCGAGGGGGATTTGACAGACGCAATGACGGCTTTTAGTCAGCGACAAAGCGATCGTCTGGCGCATTTGTGCGGCTATATTGTCTGTGCGAAATCACCCAGTTGCGGTATGGAACGGGTGCGAGTCTACGACGCGGAAGGCAAAAACAACCGTAAAGCCGGACGAGGGATCTTTACGTCTGTGCTGATGTCGACGTTACCCTGGCTTCCCGTGGAAGAGGACGGGCGTTTACACGACCCGCAGATTCGGGAAAATTTTGTTGAGCGCATTTATGCTTTGCACGAGCTCAATACTATCCGACAGCAAGGGTTAACGCGCGGCGCATTAATCGATTATCATAGTCGTTACAAGCTATTACTGTTGGCCCATTCCCAGCCGGACTATCGCGACCTCGGGCGTTTTGTGGCGGCGATTGGCGAATGGCAAGATCTGCAGGCTTATTTTGTCGAGTATCGCTTAAGGCTGATGAGTTTGCTGGCTCATCTTCCCTCCCGTCGCAACCATACCAACGTGCTGATGCATGTCCAGGGCTATTTCCGTACGCAATTAAATTCTCGTCAGCGGCAGGAGCTGGCCTCTCTCATTGACGGTTATCGACGTGCGACTCAACCGCTGCTTGCGCCAATAACATTACTCAAACACTATATGGCGGAATACCCGGATGCTTATCTCTCCGGGCAGCGCTATTTCAATCCCTGGCCAGAGGCTCTGCGTTTGCGCTACGGGCGTTAAGTTTTTTCTTCAGGAGTGTTATGACCACCCATTTGGTCTGGTTTCGGCGTGATTTACGCTTGCACGACAACCTCGCACTGGCGGCGGCTTGTCGGGATCGTTCCGCGCAGGTACTGGCGTTATATATCGCTACCCCCGAGCAGTGGAAGGCCCACGATATGGCCCCGCGCCAGGCGGCATTTACCTGCGCACAGTTGAATGCGTTACAAACGGCGTTGGCAGAAAAAGGTATTCCTCTACTGTTTCACGAAGTGGCTGATTTTGCGGCCAGCGTGGACATCGTCAAAAGTGTTTGTCTGCAGCATGACGTCAGTCGATTATTTTATAACTATCAATATGAAATAAACGAACGGCAGCGTGATGCAAACGTAGAAAAATCATTACCCCAGGTAGTGTGCGAAGGGTTTGATGACAGTGTGATCCTGCCTCCGGGGGCGGTGATGACCGGCAATCATGAGATGTATAAAGTGTTCACGCCGTTTAAAAATGCCTGGCTGAAGCGGATTAAAGACGGTATTCCAGAATGTGTGAGCGCGCCGAAAGTGAGAGAAAGTGGCGCTCTTGACGCACCGTTAACACCAATTACGCTGAGCTATCCACAGCAAGATTTTGATGCGCAGAGGTTTGTGGTAGATGAAAAATTGGCCATCGCGCAATTACGCCAGTTTTGCCAGCAGGCTGCGGGAGAATACGAACAGCAGCGTGATTTTCCAGCGATTGACGGGACCAGTCGATTATCCGCAAGTCTGGCGACAGGCGGGTTATCGCCGCGCCAATGCCTGAATCGACTGCTCGCGGAGCAGCCGCAGGCGCTTGAGGGCGGGTCAGGTAGCGTCTGGCTGAACGAGCTTATCTGGCGTGAGTTTTATCGCCACCTGATGACGTATCATCCGGCGCTGTGTCGGTATCAACCCTTTATCCGCTGGACCGATCGCGTGCAATGGCAGAATGACCCGGCGCATTTGCAGGCCTGGCAAATGGGTCAAACGGGTTACCCGATTGTAGACGCGGCGATGCGTCAGCTCAACGCCACGGGCTGGATGCATAATCGTTTACGCATGATTACGGCCAGTTTTTTAGTGAAAGACCTGCTGATCGACTGGCGCAAAGGCGAGCAGTATTTCATGTCGCAACTGATCGATGGCGACCTGGCGGCCAACAACGGCGGCTGGCAGTGGGCCGCGTCTACCGGGACCGATGCCGCACCGTATTTCCGCATATTTAACCCCACGACGCAGGGCGAAAAATTTGACCGTGACGGTGAGTTTATCCGCCAGTGGCTGCCGGAACTGCGCGATGTGCCGGGTAAAACCATTCATGACCCGTGGTCGTGGGCGGAAAAAGCGCAGGTGACGCTCAACTATCCTCGCCCGATTGTCGATCATAAGCAGGCAAGACTGGCGACGCTGGCGGCATATGAGGCGGCGCGTAAAGAGTAAAGGCATGGTGGATTTTGCGTAATGCCTTCCAGCAGAATGAAAGTGTTGCGGTCTGGGGCTTTTAGCGCTGAAGCGTGCGCGCAAGGTTGTTAATGCCCTGATGCAGATGCTTTTATCTGGCAGTAAAGTTCCGTCATCTTCATTCAGGTGATGGAACTTGATGACAATGCCAACAACCTCCACACCGCACGATGCGGTGTTTAAAACGTTTTTACATCATCCCGAAACCGCGCGGGATTTTCTCGACATTCACCTGCCAGCTGAACTGCGGACGCTTTGCGATTTGAATTCGCTGAAGCTGGAGTCAGAAAGCTTTATTGAAGCGGATTTACGTTCGCGCTACTCCGACGTGCTCTGGTCTTTGCACACACGCAACGGTGACGGTTATGTCTATGTGGTGATAGAGCATCAAAGTTCAGCCGAGCCGCATATGGCTTTTCGTCTGTTGCGTTATGCGATGGCGGCGATGCAGCGCCATCTGGACGCAGGGCATAAGGAACTGCCACTAGTGATACCGATGCTCTTTTATCATGGCTGCCGAAGCCCCTATCCGTACTCATTGTGCTGGCTGGATGCCTTTGCCGACCCCGTGGCGGCAAGACAGCTTTATTCCAGCGCATTTCCGTTGGTAGACATAACGGTGGTACCCGATGATGAGATCATGGCTCACAGACGAATGGCGCTGCTGGAATTAATGCAAAAACATATCCGTCAGCGGGATTTGCTGGGGCTGGTAGAGCAACTGGCCACGCTGCTACTTACTGGATGCGCTAATGACACGCAATTACAGGCGATGTTTAATTACATCCTACAATCTGGCGACGAATCTCGTTTTAATGAATTTATGCAGGAGATAGCGCAACGGATCCCCCAACATAAGGAGAGGCTGATGACTATTGCAGAGCGGTTACGGTTAGATGGATTACAGGAAGGGTTACAGCAGGGTAAACAAGAAGCCGCATTACGTATAGCGCAAACCATGCTGGAACAAGGTATAGATCGCACAATGGTGCTACTGGTTACAGGTCTTACTGAAGAGGAACTCGCAGCAATTCATGCATAATTACCTGAAAAAACAGGCCCGAATCATATTACATCATCGGGCCTGTACACTCAGGACTCTACCGCTAACGCACGGTTTCTGAATTTCAGCGACTGGTACAGCCAAATCAGCAGCACCAGTACCACACAGGCCAGTGCGCCCCAGGTAATTTCGCTAAAGACGTCGATGTAGGCATTGATGGAATAGTTGATGGCTCCGGCAGCGTCAAACGAACCTTGTGACGTCTGGTCGGCGATCACCCCAGCCAGGTAGTTGGCGATTGCGCCGGAAAGCAGCATATAAATGCCGGTTAATACACCGGTTACACCGGGGATCTCGATGCGCGTAATTTGTGACATTGCCACCGGGTCGATAAACAGTTCGGCAAAACCCATGACCGCCAGCCCCAATACCATCAGCGGCATGGAAGAGTGGCCGTAAGCGGCGGACCAGCGGGCGCTTAAGGTCAGAATACAAAAACCGGCGCTCATTAAACCGAGACCAAGGGCGAATTTACCCCAGATGCGTACGGTGCGATTACCGCTTACGCTCTCTTTGACCACCCAGGCCAGCACGATACCGCACAGCATAACCGCAAAGGCGTTAACCGACTGGAACATCGCGGTGGGTACGGAATACCCCAGAATGTCGCGATTAACAAAGCGGTCGATATACAGGCTGATTGAGCTGCCGCCCTGTTGAGCAAAGGCCCAGAACAGCATGCTAAAGAAGGTCAGCGTGACGATAAGCCCCAGTTCTTTGCGCTGTTTCTGCGTTTGCGCCTGGCGATAAATCTTCGCCAGAACCGCCAGACCAATGACAGTGGCAACGATCAGGGCGTACACGGACCACTCTTTCCAGAACAAGACAGTAATCAGCAGTGGGGCGGCAACCAGCAGGACTAACAGCCAGGCCCAGTTTGGCAGTATATATTTTTTTGCACACAGGACGGCCTTGTTGACGCCGGTGGTATGGGCGAAATGGCGATTGCCACATAAGAAAATCACCAGCCCCGCCAGCATGCCGATAGCGGCCAGCGTAAAGCCCATCGCCCAGCTGTACTCTTCCTGCACATAGCCGCAGGCTATCGGGGCAATGATTGAACCAATATTTCCGGCAGCATAGAGCAGAGAGAACCCACCGTCGCGACGCGGATCTTCAGGCTGGTACAGCTCACCCAGCAGACAACTGACGTTGGATTTAAACAGACCGTAGCCACAGACGATAATCGCCAGCGATAAATAAAGGAATGCCGGGGCCATTTCGCTGGCGCCCAACACCAGATGCCCCACCGCCATCAAAAATGCGCCGATCATCACCGCCATCCGGTTGCCGAGCACTTTATCCGCCAGATACCCACCGAGAATGGGGGTGACATAGACCAGCGAGCAGTAGGCGCTGAACAGTTCATAGGCGTGATTATCGTCGTACTTAAGCTGGTTAGTGAGATACAGAATCAGCAGCGCACGCATACCGTAAAAACTGAAATATTCCCAAATTTGTAGCGCGACAACGTAATAAATCGCCCGCGGTTGAGATGCTTGTTTATTCATTGTTTTCTCGAAGTAAATGTCTCACAACAGGCTGAATGTGCTGTGCGAGCGTGTTTCCTTAAAGTTGTAACTTTGATACAGATCTGATTATTTTTGCAATATGCTGTCTGGTTGCATAAATATACATGAATTAGATCGCGTGGTGGTATGCAAATTGCGTTCTACAGCGGTGTGATTGTTTCTTAATGTGTCAGTGAAATGACTATCGACGAACGCAGGCGAGGACGCTATTTTAACCTAAGCTGTGTTGCTGATTGGGCAGGCAGAATTTATGACAACGAGGACGATGATGAAAAACACCGAACTGGAACAACTGATCAATGACAAACTGAACAGCGCCGCCATTAGCGACTATGCGCCGAACGGTTTGCAGGTTGAGGGCAAAGAGACGGTGCATAAAATCGTGACAGGCGTGACCGCAAGCCAGGCGCTGCTGGACGAGGCGGTGCGCCTGCAGGCGGATGCGGTCATCGTTCATCACGGTTATTTCTGGAAAGGCGAATCTCCGGTGATTCGCGGCATGAAGCGCCATCGTCTGAAAACGCTGTTGGAAAATGATATCAACCTGTATGGCTGGCATCTGCCGCTGGATGCCCACCCGGAACTAGGTAATAACGCGCAGCTTGCCGCGCTGTTGGGTATTACCGTGATGGGGGAAATTGAGCCGCTGGTGCCGTGGGGTGAACTCTCTATGCCGGTTCCGGGGCTGGAGCTGGCGTCGTGGATTGAGGCGCGTCTGGGCCGTAAACCTTTATGGTGCGGTGATACCGGGCCGGAAAAGGTGCAACGCGTCGCGTGGTGTACGGGGGGCGGTCAAAGCTTCATTGATAGCGCAGCCCGGTTTGGCGTCGATGCCTTTATTACCGGGGAAGTCTCAGAGCAAACCATTCACTCAGCCCGCGAACAAGGGCTGCATTTTTATGCTGCCGGTCACCATGCAACCGAACGCGGCGGGATTCGCGCATTAAGTGAATGGCTGAATGAAAACACCGATCTGGATGTCACGTTTATCGATATTCCTAACCCAGCGTAATTAATAAAGAGGGACGAAAGTGCAGCGAGCGCGTTGTTATCTGTTAGGTGAGACTGCGGTAGTGCTTGAACTGGAGCCGCCCATTACGCTGGCGTCTCAGAAACGTATCTGGCGTCTGGCCCAGCGTTTGGCTGATGCCCCGAATGTGCGTGAAGCTATTCCGGGAATGAACAATATCACGGTGATCTTGCGCGACCCGCAAACGCTGGCGCTGGATGCGATTGAACGCCTGCAGCGCTGGTGGGAAGAGAGCGAAGCGCTGGAACCGGATTCGCGTTTTATTGAAATCCCCGTCACTTATGGCGGTGAGTTTGGTCCGGATCTGGCAGCGGTCGCCCGGCACAGTGGATTAAGCGACAAGCAGGTCGTCGAACTTCATGCGTCAGTCGACTATGTGGTGTGGTTTATTGGTTTTCAGCCAGGGTTCCCCTATCTCGGGAGCTTACCTGAACAACTGCATACCCCAAGACGGGCAGAGCCGCGTCTGCTTGTTCCGGCAGGTTCTGTAGGTATCGGTGGATCGCAAACGGGGGTCTATCCGCTTGCCACGCCCGGCGGATGGCAATTGATTGGGCGTACCTCGGTGTCGCTATTTGATCCAAAACGAGAAGAGCCGATCCTGTTACGCGCTGGGGATACCGTGCGTTTTGTTCCGCAGAAGGAGGGGGTATGTTAAACATCATTCGCGCGGGCATGTATACCTCGGTCCAGGACGGCGGACGCCACAATTTTCGTCAATCCGGCATCAGCCACTGCGGTGCGCTGGATAAACCAGCGCTGAACGTTGCTAACCTGCTGGTGGGAAATGATGCGAATGCCGCTGCGCTGGAAATCACGCTGGGGCAACTGGTCGTGGAATTTGAAGCCGATGGTTGGTTTGCGCTGACCGGCGCTGGATGCGAAGCGCATCTGGATCGTGCTCCTGTGTGGAGCGGGTGGCGGCTGCCGGTGAAAGCGGGACAGCGCTTGACGCTAAAACGTCCACATCATGGTATGCGGAGTTATCTGGCTGTAGCGGGCGGATTTGATGTACCTGAAGTGATGGGGTCGCGTAGCACCGATCTTAAAGTTGGCATTGGCGGGCTGGAAGGGCGTCTGCTGCGCGATGGCGATCGGCTGGCGATTGGAGCATCTACCCGGCAATTTAGTGGGCCGCAGGGGGTAAAACAGCTGATGTGGGGAAACCACATTCGTGCGCTGCCCGGGCCTGAATATCAGGAATTTGACGAGGTCTCGCAGGCGTCTTTCTGGCGTTCGCCGTGGCAGCTTAGTCCGCAAAGTAACCGGATGGGGTATCGCCTGCAGGGGCAGCCGTTGACGCGTATGACCGATCGCGAGTTGCTGTCGCATGGCTTACTCCCCGGCGTGGTGCAGGTTCCGCATAATGGTCAACCGATCGTGCTGATGAATGATGCCCAGACGACGGGCGGCTATCCGCGCATCGCCTGCATCATCGAGGCGGATATGTATCATCTGGCGCAGATCCCGCTCGGCCAGCCGATTCATTTTGTGCAGTGTTCGCTGGAGGAAGCGCTTAAGGCGCGCCATGATCAGCAGCGTTATCTGCAACAGTTAACATGGCGACTTAACAATGAAAATTGATCTCAACGCAGACCTCGGCGAGGGCTGTGCTAACGATGCAGCGCTGCTGCAACTGGTTTCGTCAGCGAATATCGCCTGTGGGTTTCATGCTGGTGATGCGCAAACCATGCTTTCAAGCGTGCGTGAAGCGCTAAAAAATGGTGTGGCGGTAGGTGCACATCCGAGCTTTCCGGATCGGGAGAATTTTGGCCGTAGCGCCATGACTCTGCCAGTGGAAACGGTGTATGCGCAAACGCTGTATCAAATTGGCGCGCTGGCAGCCATTACGCATGCGCAGGGTGGCGTGATGCACCATGTGAAACCCCACGGCATGCTTTATAACCAGGCGGCAAAAGATCCACAGTTGGCGGATGCGATTGCGAAAGCGGTGCATGCCTGCGATCCCTCGCTGGTTCTGGTGGGGCTGGCGGGAAGCGAACTGATTCGCGCCGGGGAACATTATGGCCTGGTGACGCGTCAGGAGGTTTTTGCCGATCGGGGTTATCAGGCTGACGGCAGTCTGGTTCCGCGTAGCCAGCCTGGCGCATTGATAGAGGATGAAGAGCAGGCGCTGGCGCAAACGCTAGAAATGGTGCAATCCGGTAGAGTAAAAAGTCAGAGCGGAACATGGGCGAACGTGACGGCCCAGACGGTATGCATTCATGGGGATGGCGAGCACGCACTCGCTTTTGCCCGTCGCTTGCGCAGCGCATTCGATGCATGCAATATTCAAATTAGCGCATAAATTTTTTCATAAAAAACAATAATATATCACACAACAACATAAGGGACTGAATTATGGGAGAGGCTGTTTCTCTCTGGCCATTGACGGGGATCGCCGTCATTGTGGTCGGATTTCTTTTACGTTTTAACCCGGTATTGGTGGTCATTATTGCCGGGATCGTCACCGGACTGGCGGCGCATATGCCAATCGCTACCATTCTGGAAAAGCTGGGTGAGGGATTTCTCAACACCCGCAACCTGCCGTTTATCCTGCTGATCCCACTGGCGGTTATTGGCCTGTTGGAGCGTCACGGACTCAAAGAGCGCGCTCAGGCGTGGATTGCCAAAATCCGCAGTGCCACCAGCGGCCGTCTGCTTATTGTCTATCTGTTTATTCGTGAGGCTACCGCGGCTTTAGGGCTGACCAGCCTGGGGGGACATCCGCAGATGGTGCGTCCGCTGCTGGCGCCAATGGCAGAAGGGGCCGCCGAGAAAAACCACGGTGAGATACCGGGGGCGGTTCGTTATCGTCTGCGCGCCATGTCTGCCGCGACCGATAACGTTGGGCTGTTTTTCGGTGAAGATATCTTTGTTGCCTTCGGTGCGATCATATTCATGCACAACTTTATGCTGGAGTCTGGCGGGATCCAGACCGAACCGCTGCATATTGCCCTGTGGGGGATCCCGACGGCAATATGCGCCTTCCTGATCCACGGCACGCGTCTGTGGCGGCTGGACAGCTATTTGCAGCGTGAAGTGGCGAAAGCGAATGCCGCAGCACAGGGAGAAGCAAAATGAATTTTCAGCAAAGCTATCTCTACTGGCTGGCAGGTGCGGTTTTACTGATTGTGGCGCTGATGTCCTGGCGGGATAAAGCTAACCCGCGTCGCTTAACCACCGGTCTGTTTTGGGGCCTGTACGGCGTTCTCTTTCTGCTTGGCGACTGGACATACTCGCTGTTTGGCGATAAACGCGCGGTGCATATTGCCGTCGGCGTCGCGGTGGTCATACTGGCCCTGATCGCCGGTTTCGGCGGCGTAAAGCTGGGAAGCTACCATCAGCGAACGCCGCAACAGCGTGAAGAAAGCGCCAGTAGGTTGGGTAACCGCTTGTTTTTCCCGGCGCTGGCGATCCCGGTGGTGACCGTTATCGGTGTACTCATGTTCAACCATATTCCGGGCTTACAGGATGCGCTGTTTGGACCGGGTAATCACGCCACATTGGTGACGCTTTTCTCTATGACCGCAGGCTCGTTGATTGGTCTGGCGATGGCGATAAAAATGACCCATGAGCGGGTGCATCAGCCGATTCAGGAAGCACGCCGACTGCTGGACTCCATCGGGTGGGCATTCATCCTGCCGCAGATTCTGGCTACTCTTGGACTGTTGTTCACTGCGGCGGGTGTCGGCAGCGGTATATCCTGGCTGACGCAAGAATACCTGGCGGTGGATAGCCGCTTTATCGCGGTGGCGGTGTACACCATTGGTATGGCCTTGTTGACGATGGTGATGGGCAATGCGTTTGCCGCTTTCCCGATTGTGACCGCTGGGATTGGTATTCCGATCCTCGTATTGCAACACGGTGGTAACCCAGCGGTGATGGCGGCGATTGGTATGTTCTCGGGGTATTGCGGAACGTTGATGACGCCAATGGCGGCGAACTTCAATATTGTGCCTGCGGCGCTGCTGGAGCTACCAGACAAAAACGCGGTGATTAAAGCGCAGGTGCCGACGGGCATACTGCTACTGTTGGTTAACGTTTTTCTGATGTATTTCCTGATGTTCCTGTAAGGAGGAAGGATGAAAACAGTACTCATCACGGGATTTGAACCCTTTGGCGGCGAGTCAGTTAACCCTTCCTGGGAAGTGGTCTCGGGCCTCGACAATGCTATCATCGATGGATGCCGCGTCGTTGCCCGCCAGTTGCCGTGCGTCTTTGGCGAGTCTCTCGCCGTACTCAATGCTGCAATTGACGCATTGTCGCCATCGCTGGTGCTGGCAGTAGGGCAAGCGGGTGGTCGATCGGATATCACCGTGGAACGCGTGGCGATCAACGTTGACGATGCGCGTATTGCGGATAATCAGGGGCAACAGCCGATTGATGTACCGATTGTGGCCGATGGCCCTGCGGCGTGGTTTAGCACATTGCCGATCAAAGCGATGGTTGTCTCCATGCGCAACGCGGGAATTCCGGCCTCGGTTTCTCAGACGGCGGGCACCTTCGTGTGTAACCACGTGATGTATGGCCTGCTGCATAAATTACGCGACGTGCCGGCAGTGAAGGGCGGTTTTATTCATATTCCTTATCTGCCACAACAGGCCGCGCAGCACCCCGGAGCGCCAAGTATGGCGGCTGAAACCGTTCGTCGGGCGCTGGAGGTCGCGATTGCCACCGCATTGCAGGTGGATAGCGATATCGCCATGACGGGCGGTGCAACACATTAACAAAGGACAGTATTATGCCTGAAGGCCCGGAGATCCGCCGTGCGGCGGATACCCTGGAGGCGGCAGTCAAAGGTAAACCCCTGACGGATGTCTGGTTTGCCTTTGAGCAGTTAAAACCGTATCAATCCCAACTCATCGGGCAGAGTGTTACCCAGCTTGAAACGCGGGGTAAAGCCTTGCTGACCCATTTTTCCAATGGTCTGACGCTGTATAGCCACAATCAGCTTTACGGCGTGTGGCGAGTGGTCGATACCGGCAACATGCCGCAAACCACGCGGGTGCTGCGCGTCAGGCTGCAAACCGAGGATAAAACTATCCTGCTGTATAGCGCGTCTGACATCGAAATGCTGACACCAGAGCAGCTCACCACCCATCCATTTCTGCAACGGGTTGGACCGGACGTGCTGGATTTGCGTTTAACGCCCGCAGAGGTAAAAACGCGTCTGCTGTCACCCCGTTTTCGCAATCGCCAGTTTTCCGGTCTGTTGTTAGATCAAGCGTTTTTGGCGGGATTAGGTAACTATCTGCGGGTAGAAATTCTCTGGCAGGTGGGGTTGACCGGTCAGCATAAAGCGTCACAGCTTAGCGATGAACAGTTGGATGCGCTGGCGCAAGCGCTGCTTGATATTCCTCGCCTGTCGTATAACACTCGCGGCCAGGTCGATGACAATAAGCACCACGGCGCGCTGTTTCGCTTTAAGGTCTTTCACCGGGACGGCGAAGCCTGTGAGCGCTGTGGCGGCATCATCGAGAAAACGACACTTTCCTCGAGACCCTTTTACTGGTGTCCCGGATGTCAGACGTAGATCTATACCGAAGCATATGTTTTACGATATTGCAGCGGCGTTTTGCCCATGTTTTTGCGAAAGCAGGTAATAAACCAGGCATATTCGGAGAAACCAACCTGTGCGGCAATATCGCGTACCGAGCCGTTGGTATGTAACAGCAGTTCGCAGGCCTGACGGATACGGCGCATCATCAGGTATTCCTGAATGGTACCGCCGGTCTCTTCGTGAAAACGGCGGGAGGCGTGACCCCGCGAGCAACCCATCTCGCTGGCGATATCTTCCAGCGAGCAGCGCTGGTGAAAGTGAGTTTCGATCCAGCGGATAATGCTGACCGAAAATGTATTTTGTCCCGTGGCCTGCGCCTGATGTGGCAGCAGGCTAATGAGCTGCATCACCAGAAATGCGCTGTCACTGATGCTAAAAGTCTGGTCTTTGCTTTGCTCTTCAAAACGGCTCAGCAAGGTTTCAATGACTGGCTGAACGTCGCCTACGTCAAATACTCGCGCTTTCTCTCCCCTGCCGCACAGTTGGCGCAGCAGCATCTGCTGGCGAGGAAAATCCCGCAGGTACTGCTCAATCTGTGGGCCGTTAAAGTGCAGCGTAGTACGATGATAAATATTACGATCATCCTGTTCGACAAACACTTTATGCAGCTTACCCGGCGGGAAAATAAAAATACGCCCGGGTTTGACGGTGTATTGTTGGTGCTCCATAAGCGCGATGCCTACTCCCTGAGAAACCGATAATATCTCCACGCACTGGTGCCAGTGATAGTAGTTCGCTGGCATATCCTTCATCCGATTAAAGTAAATCGACTTGTCGTTGAGGCTTATGTGCTCAAGATAGCTACTGTCTTCAGTCCGCTGCATTTATGTCTCGCCTGGCAATGTGAATAAACTTAAGTTTTTATCACTGTAATCGAATTTTCTCCGCAAAATGCAGGTGAATGTTGTTCTTCATCACTAGCGTTGTGTGGAAATACGACAATTATCACATTTGTATGTCAGCCCAAATCCTTATTATGCGCCCAATACTTCATCAAATGAAACGAGGTTTCATTATGCGAGCAAGGCAAGAGTATGCAGAAAAGGCGCGGCAATGGTTGGCATCAGCCATTCCTCATCTCTACCGTGATAACACGCGTTTGGACGTGGGCGAAACGTCTGCACAATATCCAATGGATATTGCCGGCATGGAGGGGTTTGCGCGTCTATTGTGGATCCTTTCACCGTTGTTAAGTGGGGGAGATGCGAGTGAGTATCGTGAGGCTTTTATTTGCGGTATTCGTCATGGCTGTGACCCCGAACATCCAAATTATTGGGGCAATCTGGTTGATAACGATCAGCGCTGCGTGGAAATGGCCGCCTTCGGCGTTGCATTGGCTCTGCCGAATACCGGGTTATGGGACGCCTTAACAACCGATGAGCAGGACAATCTGGAGCGCTGGTTACGGCAAAGTGCTGATATCCAAATCCCGGACAATAACTGGCACTTCTTCCCGGTATTGGTGCAGGTCGGTCTTAAATGTGTCGGACGCCACTACGACATGATGGTTATTGATAAGCATCTGAATGCGATTGAACCTTTCTGGTTGGGTAATGGCTGGTACTCAGATGGTGCAGGCAAACCGCGCGATTACTATATCTCCAGCGGGTTTCATTTTTATAGTTTGCTGTATAGCCATCTTATGCAGGACGCCGACCCTGAACGGTGCCTGCGCTACCGTCAGCGGGCGCGTCAGTTTGCCAAAGATTACATCTACTACTTTACCTGTGAGGGCGATGCGATTCCGTTTGGCCGCAGTCTGACCTATCGCTTTGTTCAGGTTGCGTTCTGGAGCGCCGTCGTTTGGACGGAACTGGATGTTTTTACGATCCCTATCGTCAAAGGCGTGATTTTGCGCCACCTCGACTGGTGGTTCGCGCAGCCTTTCATTGGCCCGGATGGTTTATTTACGCTGGGATATACCTACCCGAACCTGGTGATGACCGAAGATTACAACAGTCCATGTTCGCCCTGGTGGGCATGTAAGGCGTTGCTGATTTTAGCACTGCCGGAACAGAGCGCGTTCTGGCAGGCCGAGTCGGCCCCGTTGCCTGAACTTGAGCCGATTCATCCGATAAAGGAAGCGGGACAATTTATCGTTCATGATGATGAAAACCGACACGCCTGGATGCTGATGTCCGGGCAGTATGACCGCAATAACTTTGTCAATTTCGATGCCAAATACGGCAAATTTGCTTACTCCAGCCACTTTGGTTTTACCCTGGAGCGCGGTCATTATGGTCTGAACCATGCTGCCTGTGATTCGATGCTGATGTTCAGCGAACAGGATAACTACTGGCGTGGACGCCGTGAGTGCGATTCTGTTGAAATGACGGATGCGTTGATCCGAAGCCGATGGCTCCCGTGGTCAAACGTCGTCGTCACGACCTGGCTCGTCCCGTTTCAACAGGGACATATTCGCATCCATCGCGTTGAAACCACGCGCCTGCTTGACTGTGTCGAGGGGGGATTCGCGCTTAACCGCCATCAACTCATCGATACCCAAACTGCATCGCATGGGGTCACGCTTCGTGCCAGCTCCGGCATATGCCAGATAACCGATCTGTTGGCTGAGCGTCAACCGGAGGTCGTCACAACGCCACCCAACAGCAACATTCTGTATGCCTCACCGGGGGAGATCCCCTGTCTTCGTAGCACGCTTACGCCGGGTACACACTGGCTGGCCTGCGCTGTCAACGCCACATCGCTTTTATCGCTGCCGTTTGCGGCGGCAATGGCGTTCGACCGTGAAAATCAGGTGCTGACGCTGGGTGTGAAAACGCTGGAAATCATATAACTGACGCATGTGCGGAGAAAAATAATGACTAACCCTGTTCAGTCGACGCGCTCGGCTTACATCAAACTGAGCCTGTTCGTATTCCTGTTTACCTTTACCTGGGCGGCCAGTTTTGGCCTGTACGCTATCTGGCTGGGAGATAAAGCCGGGTTGGATGGTGTGGAGATCGGCACGGTGTTTGCCGTAAACGGTGTTTTTGCGGTAGTTATCAAACCTGTTTACGGTTACATCATGGATAAAATGGGCATGAAAAAACATTTGCTCTATTTTGTCTGTCTTGTTTCGGCCCTGATGGCGCCATTTTTTATCTGGTGTTATTTGCCGCTATTACAAACGCATTTTATCAGCGGGATGATCGTCGGTGCGCTATTTTTCAGCCTTGGCTGGTATGCGGGCGTGGCGACGGAAGAGTCCTATGTTGACCGTTTCAGTCGTCTGTACGCGATGGAATTTGGCCGGATCCGCATGTGGGCGGCGCTGGGGTGGGCAACGGCGTCTTCATTCTCTGGGTATCTCTACAATATCTCGCCCAAAATCAACTTTGTTATCAGTAGCGTTTCCGCGCTGTGCATGTTTGCGGTTCTGCTGACGCTGAAAGTTGATCACTTTGGCCAGGAAGAGAATGACGTTCTGTCGAAAGAGAAGATTGTCATTGGCGATGTTTTCGAGCTGCTGCGCAATAAAAAATTCTGGACCTTTGCGCTGTATATCGCCGGAGTGGCATGGATGATGTTTATTGCCGAACAGCAGTTCTCTCGCTATTTCGTCACCTTCTTTAGCACGAAAGAAGAAGGCAACGCCATGTTTGGCTACATGAGTACCGCGCAGTCAGCCGCAGAGTTTTTCGGCATGATGCTGGTACCCGCCATTATTAACCGCATTGGCGCTAAGCAGGGGATGATCCTGACCGGTCTTGTGATTAGCCTGCGTTTGATTATCTCCGGATTAACTAACGATCCGTTGATTATCTGTCTGGTGAAGCCGTTGTATGGGATTGAAATCGCCCTGATTCTGGTGTCGGTCTTCAAATACATTGCCGAGCATTTCGATAAACGCGTTAACGCCACGATGTACCTACTGGGCTATCAGGCCATGATTTATGTCGGTTCTATTGTCGTGGCACCACCTGCCGGCTACGCCTACCAAAAAATTGGTTTTGAGCATACCTATCTGATTATGGGCGTGATAGCTCTGGTATTTACTGGGATCTCCGCCATCACGCTTTCTACTTGCTATCAACACAAAAAAACCATTACAGCCCCTGTCCATGGGCAAGAAGCCACCCATTAAAATGAAGAAAACGAGAGAATTATGTCTGTAACTATCCGTAAAGAACCGATCGTTCCTGTTGTACTGCGAAGCGGCGAACGCGCTGCTATTGCGCAGAAGATTCGCCGCGCTTTACCGGTAATTTTATCTGCTGTCGATCGTAACCGCGATTATTTTGACCTGCGTTATCCCGATGCGGCATGTGAAAACGGTCGCTACCCAATTATTGATAATCAGGAATGGACTACCAGTTTCTGGACTGGTCAGCTGTGGCTGGCATGGGAATGGACGCGTAATGACGCGTATCGCACGTTGGCCGAACAACATGTCCGTTCTTTTGGTGAACGTATTGCCCGACGGGACCATACCAATCACCACGATCTGGGTTTTCTGTACAGCCTATCCTGTATAGCGGCCAATAAACTGACCGGCAATCGCGAGGCGACTTATATCGCGCAGCAGGCGGCAGAAGTGCTGATGGAACGCTATCACGAGAAATGCGGCATTATTCAGGCGTGGGGCGAACTGGATAATCCGGAGCAGCAGGGCAGGATGATTATAGACTGCAATATGAATCTGCCATTGTTGTATCAGGCAAGCGCCAGCACTGGCGATCCTCGTTATGCAGAGGCGGCGAAAAATCATATTGAGCAGGCGCGACGTTATATTGTGCGCGAGGACGGTTCGACGTTCCATACATATTATATGGATGTTCACACCGGTGAACCGCGGTTTGGCAATACGCATCAGGGTTTTTCCGATGACTCCTGCTGGTCACGAGGGCAGGCATGGGGTGTTTATGGCTTTTTGCTGAATTATCTCTATACCGGAGATGAGCGACTACTGGAACTGAGCCAGACGCTGGCAAACTACTTTATTAATCGTCTTCCAGAGGATCTTGTCTGCTATTGGGATCTTGCGCTTACCGATCCGAATAGTAAAAGGGATAGTTCCGCCAGCGCGATTCTCGCCTGCGCGTTGTTGGAGCTGGTAAAACAGTTACCGGCAACCCACCCGGATCGTGAAAGCTATGAAGCGCTGGCATTACGGATGATTGCGCGAATGCTTGATGATTATCTGAATACGTCGCATAAAGCCGGCGAAGGATTATTAAAACACTCTGTTTATTATTACAAAGGTAATGTCGGCGTGGATGAATGCTGCTCGTGGGGGGATTATTTCCTGATGGAGGCGATGACCCGCGCAATATCCTGCTGGAATAGTTACTGGTAATATTCTGCTCCCCCAGTTAAATAATCAGGCTATTGATTTAGCAGGGGGGGATTTTATCTCTGTACGGCGAGGAAAATATAATGAAAAGTAATAATATTAATACAGCCATATTAATGGCTACACTGGTCATGCCTGCAACTGGCGTTATGGCCGCGGAAAATAATGCGACTCCTGTCTCTCTGGTAAAATCAACGCCATTTACTACTGTATATTTTGCGCCACGTACGCAGTATCGAACTGCCAGCAAAGGCTTTTTACAGCGATTGATGTTAACCGGTGTAGTACAGGATTCAGACAGTATTTTTAAAAGTATGTACTGGAGTTTTGAAACTGATGCCGATCTTGGTAAAAATATGGATCAATGGAAAAGTAGCTATCAGGAAGCTGAATTTAACAAGCCTTTTGTATTGGGCGATAGTGACTTCTGGCTTGAACCCGGCGTAGTCTTTCACTGGGAGTCCGCGGGCTCACGCGTCGATCCTTATATAGGCATTGGCTATCATTTTGACCCAACGCTGGGCGCCGTATTACGCTACCGTTATAACCATCAAAATCATGACAGCGAAACACTGCAAGGTGACTGGGATGACTCTTCAGAACACCGCGTCGATATTTATTTAACCAAGTATTTTACGCCAAACTTCTGGGTTCAATATAATCCAACGTATTATAGCAAAACGCATGGCGACAAGTTTGAATATGCCAATGGCAAGAATCATACCCTGCAGCATAACTTTGTCTTTAACTTTCATACTACGCCGCGGTTTTATCCATTTTTTGAATTAGGTTATCTTGATAAATATCAAGATGGCGATGATACAAAAAATGAATATCAAATAAGGGTAGGGTTTAAATATAATTTAAACTAATCCCGGCTTACGATGATGAGTTTTTTGGCGCATGCGCTGAAATAAAACGCGCCACCGCCGGACCGGTCAATAAAATACTGAACAGCCGCAGGGTTTGCATCGCCATGATCAGCGCCATATCGGCGTGGCTGCCTGCGGCAATTACCGCGACGGAATCCACTCCGCCAGGGCTGGTCGCCAGATAGGCGGTGAGAAAGTCGATTTGCATGTAATGCGCCAGACCCCAGGCCATAGCGGCACAAATCGCCATCAGTGAAAAAATGGACAACAATATTTGCGGCAGGGGGCGCAGCGCCATAAAAAAGATCTGTTTGTCAAAGCCAAGACCGATTTGCCAGCCAATCGCCATATACGCTATCGCCAGTAACCATTCCGGTAGTTCAATGACCATCACACCGCCCGCGTTCAGCAATGCACCCGCCAGCATGGGCAGCAACATCACGCCAGAGGGGATACGCAGTAAGCGCCCGGCTGTACCGGCAACAGCGGCCAGCAGTATGGTGCTCAACAGATTAACACTCAGCGGCGGAAACCAGACGATTTGCTGATTGACCGTTTGCGCCTGATCGCCCATTACAAGTCGGGTCACTAACGCGGCAGCGCCAACTACCAGCAGTACGCGCAAGTACTGCATAAACGCTACCAGGCGGATATCAGCGCCATAATCCTGCGCCATAGCAACCATCGCGGCTGCCCCTCCCGGTGATGAGCCCCACGCGCCTGTGTTACCCGGTAGATTGCTGTAGCGAACCAGCAACCAGCCGATTACCGCGCTGCTAATAAGGGTTGTCAGCAGGATGACAATCACCATCGGCCAGTGTGCCGCAAGTGTCGTTAAAATAGATCCTGTGAGGTTTTGTGCAATCATGCAGCCGAGAATGGCCTGAGCGGCAAGAAATGTGCAGCGGGGAGGGTGCAGAGAGATCCCGCGCATACTGAAAATGATACCGACAATCATCGAGCCGAGCAGCAATGCGCCTGGAAGATGGATCAACAGAAAGAACAGGGAAAGAAGGAGTGATAGCAGAAATAGCAGGCTCCACTGCAAAACAGGCATCCCATGCTCCTGAGTTATATGCTGCGTTTAACGTATTGATACAGCATAGAGAAAAAGTCCGCTGAAAAAAATATCAGGTATCAATAAAAACGGGCTAAACCGGTGTTCCAGTAAATAGCGCTTTATGCCTGTTATCTGAAAAAATCGTCGACAGCATCATTCCAGGCATGTCCGAAGACAGACCATTCCTTACTGATTGTAGGTGGAAAACCGCTCCGGCAGTATCCATTTTTAGATTCAAAATCAAAGACACCGTGTGGGTAACCATTTATCAGCAACACACATTTCTTATTGTCTTCTGACCAACCGATCTTCACATCCGATGGGATATGTCCATCTGACACGTCTTCTGCGTTGTAAATGTGTAGTACATCTTTGATAGGATTTCCGTCAGTAGATTCATCAAGTGCATAGAAATATCCGGTTTGACCATCATCTTCAAATACAGCTATGTATGAACCTTCTGGGGCCAAACTTTCTATTACCTGCGCTTCACCGACAATAAGTCGAGCTTGAACCGTAACCGTGATCGTCATTTTAATTTTCCGCATGTATAAACATTCGTTGTTATATGAATTACACTGATAATTCGAGTGTTTGATTTGAAAATTTTTAGGTTGATTCTTTAAATGATGGATGTCCCTGGGACTTACGCCATCTTTTGATTTCATCAATGACGCCTTGTGGGCTGTCTTCCCTGTCATCCGGGGGATAAAAAAATCAATCCATTGCCTTCTGGATGAACCACGATTTTATCGAAGTGTTTGACTAACATATTACTGTGGGGTTCAAATTCTCTTCCTTTCAGATTGCTGGGATTTTCAAATAATTCATTCAAGAGTTCTATGAATTCGGCTTCGGTGTAGTCTTCGACTTTTTGCTTAAGATGATTCATATACTCACCTTTTTAATAAGTTTCTTTGTATAGCTCATTTAGAATCTTTAAATAACTCTAATCCATGAGATGTTCTCCACTTTTTTATTTCTTTAAATATTCCCAAGGGTGAACATTCAATCTCATCTGGAGTATTAAAAATCAGTCCATTACCAAGTGGATGCTGGGTGACTTTGACTACATGTAGTTGCAGGTTATCGATAAATTTACCAAAATCACTGGCATTTAGTCCATGTTTATTCTCAAAAAAGTTGGATAGCAGATCAATGAACTCTGACTCAGTGTAATCGCTTATTGTTTTTTCATTATCTATTAGCATTTTTATGTATTCCTATATGTAAGCGAGGAGTAGTAATGTTTATATTATCCATATTAAACGCTTCTCCGCCATGCTGGATTTCTTCTAAGTGATGAAGTTCAAAAGTGCTTCTGCCACCTACTTGCTCTGAAGGACCAGGATATGGTGCTAACCCCATTCTTATCAGGGTTTGGTTAGAAGGTTTAAAATCCTTCATTAGCTCAGGGCACTCTGACACCGCAAGCCAGAACTCTCTTCTGAAATGGTCAAAGTTGCGAAACGTTCTTCCTCGCAGCTTATCTGCGACCTGTGCCGGTATCGGCGCTCCCAGCCCCGAACTGGCGGCCTCAAGCCAACGATTATTTCCGGATAAAATTTCACCGTGGCCGGTTGCTGTACCGGGTTCGTCTCGGGCTGTTTTCAGGTATACATATATCGGCTGAATACCTGAATCGGCCGGAAAGACCAGAATATAATCGTTAAAATCGGCGACATCCGGCACAAGGAACGGTGGCGTGGTGTACTCATTTTTGCCATCCGGGATGGGTGTTACCAGAATGGTTGGCTGATCCAGCGGTGGAACATCGCTTCCAGTATGTTTAGGGACATCACCCGTCGCAGGATTTTCTGGCGTCCATGTGATTAACGGCCCGTCTACATCGTGGGCAGGCGTAAATTCATAGCGATGGTGTTCATCATTCCATAGCATATTCGCGACGCGCACGTTTTCATACGGAGTACCTTCGCCGGTATGCACGCCGTAGACTTGCGACTTACCGTGAATGTCGGTTCCCCAGAAAAAACGAACCCGGGTTGTGGCTGTGCCACCTACCAGCGCCTTTTTCCGCAGTTCTTCCTCATACCAGAACTCATCACGTCCGGGAACGCGTGCGCTGCCCGTACCCGCAGACGGAATATACAGCGCGGAAGCCAACGCTCCGATATAAGGAACGCCGCGTGCGGCGCTGAGCATGCCACCGAGTGACCACTCGCCCCACACCTGCGTCAGCCCACCTAAGATCGGCAGTGCGGCCGAGGCTTCTGCGGGTTGTGTATATCCGCAACAATCATCAACGGAAGATTGTGCGAAAACCGCCATCTGACCGAAGTTTTCAGCCGATTCTTCACGGCTTCCGGCGTCTGTACAGCCTTTCTCTTTCAGACAAGATTTGGCATAGACCGGTGTGACTGCAGGAATGAGTGGTGCTGGGGGGGAAGGGCGGTTCGCAACGGGTATTATCGAACAAACCGGCTGATTGCGGGGCGGTATAAACAAACGATTGTACTCAGCAGGTAACGCCAGGTAGTCAAACTCCGTATTGGCAATCAGGTGCTTGCAAAGAATATAGTCATACGACACCGCAATTTCTTCGGTATCCAGCGCGTTTAGGGCCACATAGGTTTGTATGCTTTTTACCGAAGCATTTCTTAATTGAATATAATAGTAGCGCTCCCATCTGCCGAAGCTGTTTATTCGCCATAAATCAATTTCAATAAACAGATGTTCATTATTATTGATGGCGTTAATAAATAGTGGTGTGCTTTTATCAATTAATTTTTCAAATCTTAGTGTCCGGGTATTGATACCAGAACCCGTATTAACTAATCCGTTAGAGAGAGAAAAAGCAAAAATCTCATCAGGATGGTTTTCCTGCCGGCGATTTCCTGTCGATGCGTCTGTGCCACAACCAGAAGAGATATTGCCTTGTCGCTCACCTGTTATCTTCAGATAAATAAGGTCGCCCATACCATTTAATCCAGCGCTGTGTTTTATGACGCTGGATTAAATAGTTAATGAGTTTAAAAATCAAATAATGTATTGGCAATTAATGCTGTATTAAATAGGGTAGAGATTACGCTCGATTAAATATATTAAAGGGCGAGTAAGCGAGAGAAAGTAATATTGAAGAGGTGAATGCAATGAACAGGACGGGAACTGAAAAAAGCCACCGGAATTGCCCGGTGGCCTGAACAATTAACGCTTAATATCAGACTTAAAATCGCGCTTGTCGTAGCCGGTATACAGCTGACGAGGACGGGCGATTTTCATGCCGTCAGTGTGCATTTCATTCCAGTGTGCAATCCAGCCAACGGTACGCGCCATGGCGAAGATCACGGTGAACATGGAGGACGGAATGCCCATCGCTTTCAGAATGATGCCAGAGTAGAAGTCTACGTTCGGGTAGAGTTTCTTCTCGATGAAGTACGGGTCGTTGAGCGCAATGTGCTCAAGCTCCATTGCCACTTCCAGCAGATCATCTTTGGTACCCAGCTCTTTCAGCACTTCATGGCAGGTTTCACGCATCACGGTGGCGCGCGGGTCATAGTTTTTGTAAACACGGTGACCAAAGCCCATCAGGCGGAAAGAATCATTCTTGTCTTTCGCGCGGCGAACAAATTCCGGAATGTGTTTAACCGAGCTGATTTCTTCCAGCATTTTCAGCGCAGCTTCGTTGGCGCCGCCGTGTGCCGGTCCCCACAGGGAAGCAATACCAGCCGCGATGCAGGCAAACGGGTTAGCACCTGAAGAGCCTGCAGTACGCACGGTAGAGGTTGAGGCGTTCTGTTCGTGGTCAGCGTGCAGGATCAGGATACGGTCCATGGCGCGTTCCAGGATTGGATTGACTTCGTATTTTTCGCACGGCGTGGAGAACATCATGTTCAGGAAGTTACCGGCGTAGGAGAGATCATTGCGCGGGTAAACGAACGGCTGGCCGATGGAGTATTTGTAGCACATCGCAGCCATGGTCGGCATTTTGGACAGCAGACGGAAGGCGGCGATTTCACGGTGACGCGCATTATTTACGTCCAGAGAATCGTGATAGAACGCAGCCAGCGCCCCGGTGACACCGCACATAACGGCCATCGGGTGAGAGTCGCGGCGGAAACCGTGGAACAGACGCGTGATCTGCTCGTGAATCATGGTATGGCGAGTGACCGTGGTTTTGAACTCGTCGTACTCCTCCTGCGTCGGTTTTTCGCCGTACAGCAGGATATAACACACTTCCAGATAGTTGGACTCGGTCGCCAACTGGTCAATCGGGAAGCCGCGATGCAGCAAAATGCCTTCATCACCATCGATGAACGTAATTTTGGATTCGCAGGATGCGGTAGAGGTGAAACCTGGGTCAAAAGTAAACATCCCCTTTGAGCCAAGGCTACGAATATCAATAACATCTTGACCGAGCGTACCTTTCAGCACATCCAGTTCAATAGCAGCGTCACCATTTAGAGTGATTTTTGCTTTAGTATCAGCCATTTACGGTCTCCTTAGCGCCTTATTACTTAAGACTGCGGAAGTCAGACTTGTTTTCGATACATCAATCAACCGTTACCAGTTTTTTATTCGGCTCGCCGCTCTGCGATAGAGGCGAAAACCAGGGTACAGAGCAATGGGCGCTTGCAGGTAAATCAGTTAACTCATGGTGAAATAGTAACAAATCAACAACTTAGCAATCCGAATTATTTAACCTGTCTATCACTAATAACTGTCCTGAAGGTATTGGTCAATACTTCCACACTGTTACATAACTAAATCTCCGGTGAAAGAGTGACCCCATAACTTTTACGCATTATATGCTTTTTCTGGTGTCGTTTGTAACAACTTTGTTTAATGATTGTCAAATCAGATGATTAAAAATTAAAATAATGTTGTTATCGTGACCTATGTCACTGTTCGGGATAAAACCCGACAAACTATATGTAGGTTAATTGTAATGATTTTGTGAACGTCCTATACTGCCGCCAGGTCTCCGGAATACCCTGCAATCCCGAGCCAACCAGCGTTGTAACGTGTCGTTTTAGCAACTGGAAGCAGTGTTTTATATGACGCGTAGTTATAGTAAGGACGCTGTCTGACCCGCAAGCAGACCGGAGGAAGGAAATCCCGGCGTCTTTCAGACTACAGAAGTCTTCATCTTCTGTGCCCGAAGTCCAAAGGGAATAATAAGAACAGCATGTGGGCGTTATTCATGATAAGAAATGTGAAAAAACAAAGACCTGTCAATCTGGATCTGCAAACGATCCGGTTCCCAATCACGGCGATAGCGTCCATTCTCCATCGCGTATCCGGAGTGATCACCTTCGTGGCGGTCGGGATTCTGTTGTGGTTATTGGGTACCAGCCTTTCCTCCCCTGAAGGTTTCCTCACGGCGTCATCCATTATGAATAACTTCTTCGTGGAGTTAATCATGTGGGGGATCCTGATTGCGCTGGCCTATCACGCCGTAATGGGCATTCGCCATCTGTTGATGGATTTTGGCTATATCGAAGAAACCCTCGAAGCAGGGACACGCTCCGCCAAAATTTGTTTCGTTATCATTGTCGTGCTTTCACTTCTCGCAGGAGTCCTCGTATGGTAAGCAACGCCTCCGCATTAGGACGCAACGGCGTACATGACTTCATTCTGGTCCGTGCTACCGCTATCGTTCTGACGTTATACATCATCTATATGGTCGGCTTCTTCGCCACCAGCGGCGAGTTGACCTTTGAAGTCTGGACCGGTTTTTTCTCATCGGCATTCACCAAAGTCTTCACTCTGCTGGCACTTTTTTCCATCTTGATTCATGCCTGGATTGGCATGTGGCAGGTGTTGACCGACTACGTTAAACCTCTGGCTGTACGCCTGATTCTGCAACTGGCTATCGTCGTTGCGCTGGTGGTTTACGTCATTTATGGATTTGTTGTGGTGTGGGGTGTGTAATGAAACTGCCAGTCAGAGAATTTGATGCTGTTGTGATTGGTGCCGGTGGCGCAGGTATGCGCGCGGCGCTGCAAATTTCCCAGAGCGGACAGACCTGTGCGCTGCTCTCCAAAGTGTTTCCAACCCGTTCCCATACCGTATCTGCGCAGGGTGGCATCACCGTGGCGCTCGGTAATACCCATGAAGATAACTGGGAATGGCACATGTACGACACCGTCAAAGGGTCGGACTACATTGGTGACCAGGACGCAATTGAATATATGTGTAAAACTGGCCCGGAAGCGATTCTGGAGCTGGACCATATGGGCCTGCCGTTCTCTCGTCTAGATAATGGCACCATTTATCAACGTCCGTTTGGCGGTCAGTCGAAAAACTTCGGCGGCGAGCAGGCGGCACGTACCGCAGCAGCGGCAGACCGTACCGGCCACGCGCTACTGCACACCCTGTATCAGCAGAACCTGAAAAACCACACCACCATCTTCTCTGAGTGGTATGCACTGGACCTGGTGAAGAATGCTGATGGCGCGATTGTCGGTTGTACCGCACTGTGTATTGAAACCGGTGAAGTCGTTTACTTTAAAGCTCGTGCCACCGTACTGGCGACGGGTGGCGCAGGTCGTATTTATCAATCAACCACTAACGCCCACATCAACACTGGTGACGGTGTAGGTATGGCTATCCGCGCTGGCGTGCCGGTGCAGGATATGGAAATGTGGCAGTTCCACCCGACCGGTATCGCTGGCGCGGGCGTGCTGGTCACAGAAGGTTGTCGTGGTGAAGGCGGCTACCTGCTGAACAAACACGGCGAGCGCTTCATGGAGCGTTATGCCCCGAATGCGAAAGACCTGGCGGGTCGTGACGTGGTGGCGCGTTCCATCATGATCGAAATCCGTGAAGGCCGCGGCTGCGACGGCCCATGGGGTCCGCACGCCAAGCTGAAACTCGATCATCTGGGTAAAGAAGTGCTGGAGTCCCGGCTGCCGGGTATTCTCGAACTGTCTCGTACCTTTGCCCACGTTGACCCGGTGAAAGAGCCGATCCCGGTAATTCCTACCTGTCACTATATGATGGGCGGTATCCCGACCAAAGTAACCGGCCAGGCGTTGACCGTGAACGAGCAGGGCGAAGATGTGGTGATTCCGGGGCTGTTTGCGGTAGGCGAAATCGCCTGCGTATCGGTTCACGGCGCCAACCGTCTGGGCGGCAACTCGCTGCTGGATCTGGTGGTCTTTGGTCGTGCGGTGGGTCTGCATCTGCAGGAATCTATCGCGGAACAGGGCGACCTGCTGGATGCGACGGAAGACGAGATCGATGCTTCTCTGGCTCGTCTGAATCGCTGGAACGGCAACCGTAACGGCGAAGATCCGGTAGCCATTCGCAAAGCGCTGCAGGAATGTATGCAGCATAACTTCTCGGTATTCCGCGAAGGCGATGCGATGGCGAAAGGACTGGAAGAGCTGAAAGCGATTCGCGAGCGTCTGAAAAACGCCCGTCTGGATGATACCTCCAGTGAATTTAACACCCAGCGCGTTGAGTGTCTGGAGCTGGATAACCTGATGGAAACCGCTTACGCCACTGCAGTCTCTGCAAACTTCCGTACCGAAAGCCGTGGCGCGCATAGCCGCTTCGACTTCCCGGAACGTGATGATGAAAACTGGCTGTGCCATTCCCTGTACCTGCCAGAGTCGGAAACCATGACGCGACGTCAAGTCAATATGGAACCGAAGCTGCGCCCGGCATTCCCGCCGAAGATTCGTACTTATTAATGCGGAGACAGGACAATGAAACTCGAGTTTTCAGTTTATCGCTATAACCCGGACGTTGACGATGCTCCGCGCATGCAGGATTACACCCTGGAAGCGGAAGAAGGGCGCGACATGATGCTGCTGGATGCATTGATGCAGCTGAAAGAAAAAGATCCGTCGCTATCGTTTCGTCGCTCCTGCCGTGAAGGGGTCTGCGGCTCTGACGGTCTGAACATGAACGGCAAAAATGGACTGGCCTGTATCACACCTATTTCTGCGCTGAATCAGCCGGGCAAGAAAATTGTCATTCGCCCGCTGCCGGGTTTACCGGTTGTGCGCGATTTGGTGGTAGACATGGGACAATTCTACGCACAGTATGAGAAGATTAAGCCTTACTTATTGAATAATGGGAAAAATCCACCGGCTCGCGAGCATTTACAAATGCCAGAGCAGCGTGAGAAGCTCGATGGGCTGTATGAATGTATTTTGTGTGCATGCTGCTCAACGTCCTGCCCATCATTCTGGTGGAACCCGGACAAGTTCATCGGTCCGGCTGGTCTGCTGGCCGCGTATCGCTTCCTGATCGACAGCCGCGATACCGAGACCGACAGCCGCCTGGAAGGTTTAAGTGACGCTTTCAGCGTATTCCGCTGTCACAGCATCATGAACTGCGTCAGCGTATGTCCTAAGGGGCTGAACCCGACGCGTGCGATCGGCCATATTAAGTCGATGCTGCTCAAGCGTAGTGCGTAAGTTGTTGTAGTGGTTGCCGGATGGCGACGTAAACGTCTTATCCGGCCTACAGGTACAATCCCGTAGGCCTGATAAGTGAAGCGCCATCAGGCAAATTGTTAATGTAGGAAACCTCTAAAAACTGCCACATGATTAGACAGTTTTTAAAGGTTCCTTCGCGAGCCAAACAAAAAGAGCTCGCAAGTGAACCCCGGCACGCACATCGGTGTGCGTGGTAGTATCCACGGCGAAGTAAGCATACAAATGCTTAAGGGATCACGATGCAGAACAGCGCTTTGAAAGCCTGGTTGGACTCTTCTTACCTCTCTGGCTCGAACCAGAGCTGGATAGAACAGCTCTATGAAGACTTCTTAACCGACCCTGACTCGGTAGATGCTAACTGGCGTTCGACGTTCCAGCAGTTACCTGGCACCGGAGTCAAACCGGATCAACTCCACTCAAAAACACGTGATTATTTCCGTCGGCAGGCGTTGATTACCCCACGTTACTCTTCTTCTATTTCCGACCCTGATGCCAATGTGAAGCAGGTTAAAGTCCTGCAGCTCATTAACGCCTACCGTTTCCGCGGCCATCAACATGCGAATCTTGATCCGCTGGGACTGTGGCAACAAGAGAAAGTGGCCGATCTGGATCCGTCTTTCCACGATCTGACCGATGCGGATTTCCAGGAAAGCTTTAACGTAGGTTCTTTTGCCGGCGGCAAAGACACCATGAAGCTGAGCGACCTGGTTGTTGCGCTGAAACAAACCTACTGCGGCCCGATTGGCGCCGAGTATATGCACATCACCAGCACCGAAGAAAAACGCTGGCTTCAGCAGCGCATCGAGTCTGGCCGCGCCGCGTTTAGTAGTGAAGAGAAAAAACGCTTCCTCAGCGAACTGACCGCAGCGGAAGGTCTGGAACGTTACCTGGGCGCGAAGTTCCCGGGTGCAAAACGCTTCTCGCTGGAAGGCGGTGATGCGTTAATTCCGATGCTGAAAGAGATGATCCGCCACGCGGGTAACAGTGGTACGCGTGAAGTGGTGCTGGGCATGGCGCACCGTGGTCGTCTGAACGTACTGGTCAACGTGCTGGGTAAAAAGCCGCAGGATCTGTTCGACGAATTCGCGGGCAAACATAAAGAACATCTCGGCACTGGCGACGTGAAGTACCACATGGGCTTCTCGTCAGATATCGAAACCGAAGGCGGTCTGGTACACCTGGCGCTGGCGTTTAACCCGTCACACCTGGAAATTGTTAGCCCGGTGGTAATCGGTTCCGTCCGTGCGCGTCTGGATCGTCTGGATGAGCCGAGCAGCAATAAAGTCCTGCCTATCACCATTCATGGTGATGCGGCGGTGACCGGGCAGGGCGTGGTGCAGGAAACCCTGAACATGTCGAAAGCGCGTGGTTACGAAGTGGGCGGTACCGTTCGCATCGTTATCAACAACCAGGTGGGCTTCACTACCTCTAACCCGTTGGATGCGCGTTCTACCCCATATTGCACCGACATCGGTAAGATGGTTCAGGCGCCGATTTTCCACGTCAATGCGGATGACCCGGAAGCAGTCGCTTTCGTCACGCGTCTGGCGCTGGACTTCCGTAATACCTTCAAACGCGATGTCTTCATCGATCTGGTGTGCTACCGCCGTCACGGCCATAACGAAGCCGATGAGCCGAGCGCAACCCAGCCGCTGATGTATCAGAAAATCAAAAAGCATCCGACCCCGCGCAAAATCTACGCCGACAAGCTGGAAGCGGACAAAGTCGCCACGCTGGAAGATGCGACCGAAATGGTCAACCTGTATCGCGATGCGCTGGATGCTGGCGAGTGCGTAGTGAAAGAGTGGCGTCCGATGAACATGCACTCCTTCACCTGGTCGCCATATCTCAACCACGAATGGGATGAAAGCTACCCGAACAAAGTTGAGATGAAGCGTCTGCAGGAGCTGGCTAAACGCATCAGCACTGTACCTGAAGCGGTTGAAATGCAGTCGCGCGTTGCCAAAATTTACGGCGATCGTCAGGCCATGGCCGCAGGCGAGAAGCTGTTCGACTGGGGGGGCGCAGAGAATCTGGCTTACGCCACACTGGTTGACGAAGGCATTCCGGTTCGTCTGTCGGGTGAAGATTCCGGTCGCGGAACCTTCTTCCACCGCCACGCGGTTATTCATAACCAGGCGAACGGTTCAACCTACACGCCGCTGCAGCATGTGCATAACGGCCAGGGCACGTTCCGCGTATGGGACTCCGTACTGTCTGAAGAAGCGGTGCTGGCGTTTGAATACGGTTACGCCACGGCAGAACCGCGCACTCTGACTATCTGGGAAGCCCAGTTCGGTGACTTCGCCAACGGTGCTCAGGTCGTTATCGACCAGTTCATCTCTTCCGGCGAACAGAAATGGGGTCGTATGTGCGGTCTGGTTATGCTGCTGCCGCACGGCTACGAAGGTCAGGGCCCGGAGCACTCCTCCGCGCGTCTGGAACGTTATCTGCAACTTTGCGCTGAGCAAAACATGCAGGTTTGCGTCCCGTCCACCCCGGCACAGGTGTACCACATGCTGCGTCGTCAGGCGCTGCGCGGTATGCGTCGTCCGCTGGTGGTGATGTCACCGAAGTCGCTGCTGCGTCACCCGCTGGCGGTGTCTACGCTGGACGAACTGGCAAATGGCACCTTCCTGCCGGCTATTGGCGAAGTCGATGAACTTGATCCGAAAGGCGTGAAGCGTGTTGTGATGTGTTCTGGTAAGGTTTATTACGACCTGCTGGAGCAACGCCGCAAGAATGACCAAAAAGATGTTGCCATTGTGCGCATCGAACAGCTCTATCCGTTCCCGCATAAAGCGGTGCAGGAAGCGCTGAAACCGTTTGCTCACGTACATGATTTTGTCTGGTGCCAGGAAGAGCCGCTCAACCAGGGCGCATGGTACTGCAGTCAGCATCATTTCCGTGAAGTGATTCCATTTGGGTCCGCTCTGCGTTATGCAGGTCGCCCGGCCTCTGCCTCTCCGGCAGTAGGGTATATGTCCGTTCACCAGAAACAGCAACAAGATCTGGTTAATGACGCGCTGAACGTCGATTAAATAAAGGATAAATAATGAGTAGCGTAGATATTCTTGTTCCCGACCTGCCTGAATCCGTAGCGGATGCAACGGTTGCAACCTGGCACAAAAAACCGGGCGATGCAGTACGTCGTGATGAAGTACTGGTAGAAATCGAAACTGACAAAGTGGTACTGGAAGTACCGGCATCAGCGGACGGTATCCTTGATGCGGTTCTGGAAGATGAAGGGACAACCGTCACCTCCCGCCAGATCCTCGGTCGCTTGCGTGAAGGCAACAGCACTGGTAAAGAAACCAGTGCCAAGTCTGAAGAGAAAGATTCTACTCCGGCACAGCGCCAGCAGGCGTCGCTTGCAGAGCAGAACAACGATGCCCTGAGCCCGGCGATCCGTCGCCTGCTCGGTGAACATAACCTCGAAGCCAGCGCCATCAAAGGCACTGGCGTCGGTGGCCGTATCACCCGCGAAGATGTGGAAAAGCATCTGGCCAAAGCGCCGGCAGCAAAAGCCGAAGCCAAAGCGCCAGCAGCCGCGCCAGCGCCACAGCCTCAACTGGGTGCGCGTGGCGAAAAACGTGTACCGATGACCCGTCTGCGCAAACGCGTAGCCGAACGTCTGCTGGAAGCGAAAAACTCCACCGCCATGCTGACCACGTTCAACGAAGTCAATATGAAGCCGATTATGGACCTGCGCAAGCAGTACGGTGATGCGTTCGAAAAACGCCACGGTATCCGTCTGGGCTTTATGTCTTTCTACGTGAAAGCGGTGGTTGAAGCGCTGAAACGCTATCCGGAAGTCAACGCGTCCATCGATGGCGATGACGTGGTGTACCACAACTACTTTGATGTCAGCATGGCGGTCTCCACGCCGCGCGGCCTGGTAACGCCGGTCCTGCGTGATGTGGATCTGCTGGGTATGGCTGACATTGAGAAGAACATTAAAGAACTGGCAGTAAAAGGTCGCGACGGCAAGTTGACGGTTGAAGATCTGACGGGCGGTAATTTCACCATCACTAACGGCGGTGTGTTCGGTTCCCTGATGTCTACGCCGATCATCAATCCACCGCAGAGCGCCATCCTGGGTATGCATGCCATCAAAGATCGTCCGATGGCGGTAGACGGCAAGGTTGAAATCCTGCCGATGATGTATCTGGCGCTGTCTTACGATCACCGTCTGATCGATGGTCGTGAGTCAGTAGGCTTCCTGGTAACCATTAAAGAGTTGCTGGAAGATCCAACGCGTCTGCTGCTGGACGTGTAACGAAAAAGAGTATCACCTGCCCCGTAGGTCTGGACGCCTTATCAGGCCTACGGGTAAAAGATAACGATTACCTGAAGGATGGACAGAACACATGAACTTACATGAATATCAGGCAAAACAACTTTTTGCCCGCTATGGCTTACCGGCACCGGTGGGTTATGCCTGTAATACTCCGCGTGAAGCTGAAGAAGCCGCATCTAAAATCGGCGCAGGCCCGTGGGTAGTGAAATGTCAGGTTCACGCTGGTGGCCGTGGTAAAGCGGGCGGTGTGAAGGTTGTTAACAGCAAAGAAGACATTCGCGCTTTTGCTGAGCACTGGCTGGGGAAACGTCTGGTGACTTACCAGACAGACGCTAATGGCCAACCGGTAAATCAGATTCTGGTTGAAGCGGCGACCGATATCGGTAAAGAACTTTACCTCGGCGCAGTGGTTGACCGTAGTTCCCGTCGCGTGGTCTTTATGGCCTCGACTGAAGGCGGCGTGGAAATCGAAAAAGTAGCGGAAGAAACCCCGCACCTGATCCATAAAGTGGCGCTGGATCCGCTGGCAGGACCGATGCCTTACCAGGGGCGTGAGCTGGCGTTCAAACTGGGTCTGGAAGGTAAACAGGTTCAGCAATTCACCAAAATCTTCATGGGGCTGGCGACTATTTTCCTGGAGCGCGACCTGGCGCTGATCGAAATCAACCCGCTGGTAGTAACTAAACAGGGCGATCTGATCTGCCTCGATGGCAAACTGGGCGCTGACGGCAACGCACTGTTCCGCCAGGCTGACCTGCGCGAAATGCGCGACCAGTCTCAGGAAGATCCGCGTGAAGCGCAGGCTGCACAGTGGGAACTGAACTACGTCGCACTGGACGGTAACATCGGTTGTATGGTTAACGGTGCGGGCCTGGCAATGGGCACCATGGACATCGTTAAGCTGCACGGCGGCGAACCGGCTAACTTCCTCGACGTGGGCGGCGGTGCGACCAAAGAGCGTGTAACCGAAGCGTTCAAAATCATCCTCTCCGATGACAATGTAAAAGCCGTACTGGTTAACATCTTCGGCGGTATCGTACGTTGCGACCTGATCGCTGACGGTATCATCGGCGCGGTAGCGGAAGTGGGCGTTAACGTTCCGGTTGTCGTTCGTCTGGAAGGCAACAACGCCGAACTCGGCGCGAAAAAACTGGCTGATAGCGGCCTGAATATTATTGCAGCGAAAAGTCTGACGGATGCAGCTCAGCAGGTTGTTGCCGCAGTGGAGGGGAAATAATGTCAGTTTTAATTAATAAAGATACCAAGGTTATCTGCCAGGGCTTCACCGGTAGCCAGGGGACATTCCACTCCGAACAGGCGATTGCTTACGGTACGCAGATGGTTGGCGGCGTAACGCCAGGCAAAGGCGGCACCACTCACCTTGGTCTGCCGGTGTTCAACACCGTGCGTGAAGCGGTAGAAGCAACCGGCGCAACCGCTACCGTTATCTACGTTCCGGCGCCGTTCTGCAAAGACTCCATCCTGGAAGCGATCGATGCAGGCATCAAACTGATTATCACCATCACCGAAGGTATCCCGACGCTGGATATGCTGACCGTGAAGGTGAAGCTGGATGAAGCTGGCGTACGCATGATCGGCCCGAACTGCCCAGGCGTGATCACCCCGGGCGAATGCAAAATCGGCATCATGCCGGGTCACATTCACAAGCCGGGTAAAGTGGGTATCGTTTCCCGTTCCGGTACGCTGACCTATGAAGCGGTTAAGCAGACCACCGACTACGGTTTCGGCCAGTCCACCTGTGTCGGTATCGGCGGCGACCCGATTCCGGGCTCTAACTTCATCGACATTCTGAAGCTGTTCCAGGAAGATCCGCAGACTGAAGCGATCGTGATGATCGGCGAGATCGGCGGTAGCGCGGAAGAAGAAGCGGCGGCGTACATTAAAGATCACGTCACCAAGCCGGTTGTCGGTTACATCGCGGGCGTCACCGCGCCGAAAGGCAAACGTATGGGCCACGCCGGTGCGATCATCGCCGGTGGTAAGGGTACCGCTGACGAGAAATTCGCGGCTCTGGAAGCTGCTGGCGTGAAAACCGTTCGCAGCCTGGCCGATATCGGCGAAGCGCTGAAAACCGTTATTAAGTAAGAAGTAAAAAAACAGCCCTGACTATCTGCATGGTCAAGGGCTGGTCCCGTTTCGACATGGTTGGCCATCTGATGATGGCCTTTTTTTTGTCCTTAAATATTTTTCTTGCCAATTGATCATAATCATCTGCACAAATGAGATTATTTTTTGCGGTCAACATCATTCTTTCTCTTGGTTAAATTCTGCATATTATCGGTTTTAATATTATGAGTGCTGGAGGAGAGCGTGCTGCTGAAAATTCAGAATGATTATTTACACGGTTTTTTCTCGATAGCCGAAATATTCTCCCGTGCGACCGGGTTAGCCACGGTTGTGATTGATATTAATGGTAAGCCACTCTCAGATTGTCATAATTTTAATTCTTTCTGCAGATTAATGCGGGCGGATGAGCGCTATCGTGTGGACTGCCAAAAATGCGATAAGCAGTGTGCTTTTGAGGGGTTAAAACAGCTTAAGCCCAGAATACTCACCTGTCATGCCGGGTTAAGTCTGTTCTCGATGCCATTAATTGATGAAGGGCATCTTTATGGTTTTATTGTCTGCGGACAGGTCCGGCCAAAGTATCAGGAATATAAAACTATTGTTATTGGTAATAAATTTTCATGGATGGATGACCCCAAAATAAAAGCTGAATGGGGTCAGATTGCGGTAGTGGATAATAATACGCTGGTAGCGTCGGCTAATTTGTTAAGTTTTATTGTTGATAATTATGCGGAAGAACAACAATCCGCTCAAGTTTCAGTTTCACCGATCCGTTACATTCGTCATTATGTTACTGAACCTTCCCGTCATGAGAAAAAACTTCTGGCGGCGCTGCGTTATATTGATGAGAATTTATATGGTGAATTATCCCTGGAATCCGTCGCGGCGCATGTGTGCTTAAGCGCGAACTATTTCAGCCGATTTTTTAAGAAACGGCTGGGCATTAATTTTAAAACCTGGGTGAGTCAGAAAAAAATGCAGAAAGCGGGGGAGTTGTTGCACGACCCTGAGCATTCAATAGACAGTATTGCCAGGAAACTTCAATATGCGCAAACCAGCTACTTTTGCCGCGTTTTCAGGGCGGCGCATCAAACGTCGCCCCAGTCTTTTCGTCATGCCAGGCTTTCGCAGTAAAGATCTTCTGGCAAGGTGATGGCGTCGGGTATAAAAGAGAGCCGATCGCTCAGGGTCACCACCTCACCAATAACAATCAGTGCAGGTGGAGCAATGTTAGCCTCCTGCGCTTTGCTCAGTAATGAACCGAGCGTACAGGTTAGTCGGCGTTGATTCTCCCGGGTGGCGGACATAATTAGCGCAGCGGGTGTATCTGCTGATTTACCGCCCATCAACAGCTCTTCGCAAATAAACGCCAGATTGGCGATACCCATGACGATAACCAGCGTGCCATTTAGCTTCGCCAGTTGACGCCAGTCCTGCTGCTGGTTGCCTTCCCGCGTATGGCCTGTCACCACGTGAAAACCGGAGGCGAAATCGCGATGCGTCACCGGAATTCCGGCATAGGTCAGGCCGCCGATGGTAGAACTGATACCCGGCACAACTTCAAATGGGATACCCGTTTCAACAAGATCCTCAACTTCTTCGGCCCCACGACCAAACACATAAGGATCGCCCCCTTTCAGGCGTACGATGTTGCTATGTGTTTGGGCATACTGGACCAGTAATGCGTTAATTTCATCCTGAGGAACACAATGATAGCCTGGATTTTTGCCGACATTGATAAGCAGGCAATCAGGTAATGCCCATTCCAAAATTTTAGGATTGACCAGCCGATCGTAAATAATGACATCAGCCTGTTTAATGCACATCATCGCTTTGAGGGTGAGCAATGAAATATCACCGGGACCTGCTCCAACGAGCCAGACCTTTCCGAAAGTTTTCACATTGTGTCCTTTATCACGTCTAACAAAAAAAGGCAGAAACTACATCAAGGAATGATTAAAAGCAGTCGTTTGCCCGTAAGTTATAACGTGAAATTATCTAAAATTATTGCATGGATAATATTGATTAATCTCGCAAAGTTTTTTCTGCAATAAACAAGTTAACTTGAAAAATTATTAAGAACTTATTGGCACTATTTGCATAGGTTTAACCTTATTTAAATTGTGTTTATTGTTGTGCTTGAGTATTATTGGTTAATATTTATCCGCCATCAGTATGAGTAAATCATGGATTGGATCAATGACATCAATGGATGAAATAAAATATAACTCTCGATGCTTATCTGGGTGTCTTGAATTATTTTTTATAAATTAAACTATTTTTGTACGCTGCATATGGAAGAGGTTATGAGAGGAAAAATACCGAAGACGGAGTTGCTGGTAACTTTTGAAGTTGTTGCGCGTCACGAAAGTTATACCCGGGCTGCTGAAGAGCTGGCTTTAACACAAAGTGCTGTTTTCCGCCAGGTGAATGCACTGGAGGATTTTCTGAATACCTCGCTATTTAATCATGCCAAGAAACGCATTTTTTTAAATGCGGCGGGCAAACATTATTTAAGTATCGTTAAAGAAACGTTAAATAAACTTGAGCGAGATACGACGACGATAATGACCTGGCAGCCGACGGTGCAGGTTATTGAGCTGGCAGTGAATCCGACCTTCAGCACGCATTGGCTGATTCCGAACCTGCGCGAGTTCAACAAACTCAATCCTGATATTATCGTCAATATCCATTCGCTGGCGAATATTGGTGATTTTCTCAATCGGGAGTATGACGCGGCAATCATGCGTGAAGATTTCTACTCGCCATGGTCGGGCGTTGAGTACCTGTTTGAAGAGGAAATCCTGCCGGTATGTAGCCGCTGCTTGCTGGCCGAACCGGATCGGAAACTGGCAGTCGAGGAGTTGCTGAACGAATTCCCGCTTTTGCACCAAAGCACGCGTATCAAGGGTTGGCAGGAATGGTTTGCGCTGTCCGATATCAGCAGTCCACTGGTCAATAAAGGTCCAAGGTTTGATCTGTTGTCGATGCTGATTGCGGCGGTTCGCTCTAATCTTGGCGTGGCGTTGCTTCCTCGTTTTGCCATTCAGCACGATCTGGACAGCGGTGATATGGTCATTCCTTGCGATGTCCCGATGCGCACCGGGAACCGTTTCATCATGACGTGGCGTGAAGAGAAAGCGGAATCTGTGCATTTACAGATCTTCCGGGACTGGCTGTTGAATAAATCTGTGGTATCGCCTGCCTGATAGTACCGTGTGCCTTGTCAGGCCTGCAAAGAACGGTAGGCCGGATAAGACGCCAGCGCGTCGTTATCCGGCAAAAGAATAGTTACCAGTCGATTCCCACCTGCGCCTGAATACCGCTGTCAAACGCGTGCTTGACCGGGCGAATTTCGCTGACCGTATCGGCCAGTTCCAGCAACAGTGCGTGGCATCCGCGTCCGGTGACGATAACACTTTGTCCGACAGGGCGATTTTCGATGGCGCTGAGAACCTCCTGGGTATCCAGATAGTGGTAAGCCAACATGTAAGTCAGTTCATCCAGTACCACCAGATCGTAATGCGCATCAGCCAGCATGCGCTTACTTTCTTGCCAGACTACCGTTGCCGCCTCGATATCCGCTTGCCGGTTTTGGGTTTCCCAGGTAAACCCGGTGCCCATAATATGGAATTCAACGCCGAGCGGTTGCAGGGTGTTGTACTCGCCATTATCCCACTGACCTTTGATAAACTGCGCGATGCCAACGGTTTTTCCGTGACCAACCGCGCGCGTTGCCGTGCCAAAGGCTGCGGTGGATTTCCCTTTACCGTTGCCGGTGAAGACAATCAGGATCCCTTTCTTCTCCGTTGCCGCCGCCACGCGGGTATCAACCTGTTCTTTCAGTTTCTGCTGACGCTGGCGGTGTCTGTCATTATTGGCTCGCGCTTCCATTGAGGCTCCTTAATGTCCTGCCGGACAGGTTGCGCAGCGATGCTGCTGCTCAAACTGACTAAAGAAGTTATTACCTTTGTCGTCGACTAACACGAAGGCCGGCATATTTTTAACTTCCATCATCCAGACCGCTTCCATTCCCAGTTCGGGATATTCCAGGCAGTGCAGGCTTTTCACGTACTGTTGTGCAAGCAGGGCCGCGGCGCCGCCGATGCTGCCGAGGCTAAACCCACCGTGTTTATGGCAGGCATCAGTGACCTGTTGGCTGCGGTTACCCTTGGTGAGCATAATGAGACTGCCGCCTTGTGCCTGGAAAGCATCGACATACCCATCCATGCGCCCGCCGGTGGTGGGACCCATTGAACCACAGGCCTGATTCTCCGGCGTTTTGGCGGGACCAGCGTAATAAACGATATGCTTTTTCATGTATTCCGGCATCGGTTCGCCGTTATCCAGGCGCGCTTTGATGTTAGCGTGGGCAATATCACGGGCGACAACAATTGGGCCACTTAACGACAAACGAGTACCGATAGGCAGAGCGGACAGGTCGTGCAGAATCTCGCGTAGCGGGCGGTTGAGATCCAACTGTACGGTTTGGGCGCCATTTTCTACCCGTTGGGAATCAGGTATGAACTTGCCCGGGTTATGCTCCAGTTTCTCCAGCCAGATACCGTGTTTGTTAATTTTAGCCTTAATGTTGCGGTCGGCTGAGCAGGAGAGGGCCATGGCGATAGGACAAGACCCCCCGTGACGCGGCAGGCGAATCACGCGGATATCGTGGGCAAAGTACTTGCCGCCAAACTGCGCGCCGATACCAAACTCGCGGCTGGCATTGAGTAACTCGGCTTCCAGGGCCGTATCGCGGAACGCCTGACCCAGTTCGTTCCCGCTGGTGGGCAGGTTATCGTAATACTTGGTTGACGCCAGCTTGGCGACTTTCAGCGCCTGGTCGGCAGACAAGCCTCCAACGACGAAAGCGATGTGATAAGGCGGGCAGGCGGCTGTGCCCAGTGATTTCATTTTTTCGATCAGAAAGGCGGTGAGCTTTTCCGGCTGCAGAATGGATTTTGTTTCCTGGAACAGCGCCGCTTTGTTGGCCGAGCCGCCGCCTTTGTTGACGAACAGGAAGCGGTATTCATTACCCGGCGTGGCGCTGATATCGATTTGTGCCGGCAGGTTAGTCTGAGTATTGACCTCGGTGTACATATCCAGCGGGGCATTTTGCGAATAACGCAGGTTGTTTTCGGTGAAAGTGGTATACACGCCTTTGCTTAACGCTTCTGCGTCATCGCCGCCGGTCCAGACATGCTGACCTTTGCAGGCCACAATCGTTGCCGTTCCGGTATCCTGACAGTTAGGCAGCACGCCTTTGGCCGAAACTTCAGCGTTGCGCAGTAGCTGCAATGCAACATACTTATCGTTACCGCTGGCCTGTGGATCGTGCAGAATGCTGGCGATCTGTTTCAAATGTCCGGCGCGCAGGAAGAATGAAGCCTCATAAAATGCCTGCTGTGCTAATAAGGTTAACGCTTCTGGCGCAACCTTAATCACTTCCTCTCCGTCTAACTCAGAAACTGTAACGTGCTGATTACTCAGTAATTCATATTCGGTACTATCTTTACCCTGAACAAAGAGTTCCTGCCAGACAAATGGTTTAGACATGTTTACTTCTCACCTCTTCGTGTTGTTTGCCGGATAAGCGAAGCGCCATCCGGCATAGAGTTATTTTGCTAAAAAGACATTCGCTTCGGTCGCTTCGGCGACATATTCGATCGTTTTCTGTGCACGAACGCTGTTACCGGCTTCATCCAGCGGCGGGGAATAGACGGCTATCGCATATTCGCCTGGCACAACGGCAACCATCCCACCGCCGACGCCGCTTTTCGCCGGGATGCCTACGGTGTACAGCCACTTACCACTACCGTCGTACAATCCGGCAATGGCCATTTCAGCCAGTACCTGCGGGACATATTTTTCATTCAGCAATTGCTTACCGTTGAACGGTGATTTGCCTTTGTTGGCGAGTACCGCGCCCATTTTGGCCAGTTGCTCAACGGTGATATCGACTGAGCACTGACGGGTATAAATTTCGACAGCGTCGTCTGTGTTGCCATAGAAGCTGTTATAGGATTCCATCAGCTTCGCCAGCGCCTGGTTGTGCTGGTTGGTTTCCATCTCGGATTTGAAAACCGGCTCGTTCACGGTGAGTGTGGCATCAGCCCAGACGTTCAGGTTGTCGAGGATTTTGTTCCAGCGATCGGTTTTATCTTTGGCTTCGATCAGGCTAACGGTGCTCATCGCCCCGGCGTTTACCAGCGGGTTTTCCGGCGCGCCTTTAGTCAGTTCTACCGCTAAACCTGAATTGAACGGCATGCCGGTGGCATTGGCCCCAAGTTTCTCCAGGACTACCTGTGGGCCATGCTGTTCCATGGCGAGCGCCAGGGTGAAGACTTTACTCAGGGATTCCATTGGGAAGGGCTTGTTAACATCGCCCACCTGATAGATCTTGCCGTCCACCGTGGCAATGGTGATGGCAAAATTTTTCGGGCTGTAGGTCGCCAGGGCAGGGATGTAGTCGGCGACTTTGCCATCGTTGTTACTTTTATATTTCTGATGTGCCTGGTCGATAATCTTTGCGTAATCCGGCGTGGTTTGCGCGAGAGTCGTTGCGCTAAACAAAACGCTGAAGGAAAAAATACTCACGCCGAGAAGAGTTTTATTCATGGTGTAATCCTGTTGGTGTGTTCATCATCGTGCTGGATGGCGGTGTTCCACCTTATCCGGCCTACGGATAATTGACCGTTTTGTAGGCCGGATAAGCGCGCTATCAGGACATCGCAACTTCTGACTGTTCGGTCACCGGACGTTCTTGTTCCGGTGTCTTCACTGGCGCAGTTCCGCGACAACCCTGGCCGAAGTGTTCGCCTTCCCAACGACCCACAATGGCAGCGCCCATGGCGTTACTCATGACGTTGGTAGCAGAACGACCCATATCGAGGAATGGATCCACACCCATCAGTAGGATCAGACCGGCTTCCGGAATGTTGAACTGGTTCAGGGTGGCGGCGATTACCACCATTGATGCACGCGGTACGCCCGCCATCCCTTTTGAGGTCAGCATCAGAATCAACAGCATGGTGATTTGCTCACCCATGCTCAATTCGATGTTGCACGCCTGGGCAATAAATACGGTGGCAAAGGAGCAGTACGCCATCGAGCCGACCAGGTTAAAGGAGTAACCGATAGGCAGAACGAAGCTGGCGATTTTTGAGGAAACACCGAATTTTTCCAGCTTGTCCAGCGTGCCCGGGAAAGCGGCTTCAGAGCTGGAGGTGGTGAAGGCCAACAGTGCAGGTTCGAGGATTGATTTCGTTAAACGCGCGATGCAAGGCCCTACGATCATGGTGGACAGGCCAATCAGGATCGCCCACAGCATACCCAGCGTCAGGTAGAATTCACCCATAAAGATCCCGGCGCTGACCATCACACCCAGACCACGTTCGGCAATCAGACCCGAAATAGCGGCAAAAACGGTCAGTGGCGCAAACAGCATGACGTAACCCGTCAGCTTCAGCATCACGTGTACCAGTGAATCCAGAACCTTCACTATAGGCTCGGCTTTCTCACCAATTGCGGCAAGGCTGCAACCGAGGAAAATTGAGAAGACGACGATCTGCAGAATTTCGTTACGTGCCATCGCATCAACAATACTGGTTGGTACTGCGTGCGAGATGAATACTTTCAGCGTGAATGGCTCAGACTTAACGGCGGCAACGGCTCCGGCGTCATGTGGAACAAAGTTGATGCCAGCGCCTGGCTGGAAAATATTAACGATAACCAGTCCCAGCGCGATTGACAGCAGTGAGGCGCAAATAAACAGGAAGAAGGTTTTCGAAAATATACGTCCCAGCGTTTTGGCATCGCCCATTTTGGCAATACCCACAACCAAAGTTGAAATAACCAATGGGGCGATAATCATTTTCACCATGCGTAAGAATATGGTGGTGAAAATGGAAATATCTGCTGCATAAGATTTTGCCGTTTCAGCCGCGACCATATTATTTATGGCCACCCCGGCAATCATGCCGAGTATCAGGCCTAATATGATCATCTTCGTTAAACTTATTTTCTTCATGTGTACTCCATCGGATAAAGGTTGGTAATTGGAATTGTGTAGGGCGGCGCGCGCCTGAACCCGGACAGCAGTTCAGACGCACGCCTGTTGTGACCAACCGCATGAATAATTCGAAGCACTGTGATACAGCTGAATTCTGTGCTCCAATGGTTGTTATTGTGTTTTTTTACTACAGGTCGAACTCAATACTTAATAATGGCGCGTGTTGCTGCGCACCATAAACATCATTGTCACCAACATTGCCGGAGATAATATCGCGCGGCATGACAATTTTTACGGCATTCGCCGGGTCAAACCAGACAATATTATGAATAAAATCAGGTTTGACATTATATAAACCAGCAATAAGCTGTGGCGTTAATTGTTCTGAACGCTTCACTCGCTGATAATCTTCACGGGTTTTAAATAAAATATCTAAAACCAGTTCGTACGGCCCGGCGTTTTTGGAACGAATGACCTGCGCCAGTGAACAAATTGAGTGTTTCATGCCTGAACTCCTTCTGGCGTCACCTGTTCAATGTGGAAATCAAAACGCAGCGCATCGCTCGCTTCAATCAGGTGATAGATCGAGAACTCATACACCGGTCCACTCTGAATATCGGATGGCGAGAACGGGAAGGCGAGGTTGCCTGCGGTCGCAATGCGATTTTCATAGCCGTAGTGCAGCAGGGTAGAGCGCACCAGCGAGCAAACGCTGTTGGCGATATCCTGCGTCGGTGCGACGACGTCCAGTAAAATCCCTAGCTCATGACCGGCGGTTTTCATCGGTTCATGGTTGCCCATCACACCGTTCTTACCGTACAGGTGGAAGGTCATACGGATACTGTCGTCAGTCAGCGAGAGGTTACGCTTAACGCTGGCCTGTACCTCTTCGAGAATGGTGTCAATTCCGGCAATCATGATCGGGTCACGCGTTCCGGCGATAGTCAGGCAGCGGAAGCCAACCTGACGTGCGCCTTCCAGTTTCAACGCATACGGCGTTTCTTCATGACGTGAACCGCTGACATACACTTCACCCTCGTTAACCTGAGTGAAGGTGCACGCTTTCAGGTTCAGTACGCCGCCTGGCCCCGGCAGGAAGTACGGATCGGACTTCTCATACAGGGTGTGCGCCGCCGCGGAAGTTTCAGTGAACTTACGCTTGGGATTGAACGCTTTCAGCGTAAAGCCGTTGTCGTCAATGATCCCCATCGCACAATCTGAGCCAGAGCCAGGGGTGGCGGCAATGGCGGCACACTCAAGGATCTTACCGCAATGAAGCGCCAGACCTTCATCAAAGCCCTGCATAATCGGCAGCGCGGCGAAGCAGGCCGGATCGTAAGCACGTCCGCCCAGTACCACCTGCGCACCGGCTTTCAGCGCACGCTGGAAAGGCTCGACGCCCATCTGCGCGACAATGTAGGTGCTGTCTTCAATTGCCTCGTGAGTCAGTTCAGGCACAAAATCGAGCGCGGTGATTTTGCCGTTATCCAGCGCCTGATGAACGATCTCTTTGTCGACATCAGACGGGATCAGCGCCATGGAGAAGGACAGGTTTTCTTCCTGAGCAATCTCATGGATTATCTGGCGACACCACTCCAGATGCGGAGCGGCGCCTGAACCACCGGCCGTGCCAATCACTACCGGGATGTTGTTCTTAACGCCTGCCACGATCATATAGCGCAGATCGCGTTTCACACCGGCCCTGTCGGTAAACGGTTTACCTGCCCCCAGGTAGTGGGGGCCTGGATCGGAGGAACCTGCGTCAACAGCAATAAGATCCGGTGACTCTTCCATGGCTTTACGAAAACTTTCTTCCGGGAAGCCATAACCCAGGATAGCCGTAGGCGATAAGATCTTAAATGTGCGTGCCATCTCTTAATCCTTAGTTTGCAACAACGCGATGGTGCGGTTCATTTCGTTAAACACGATGTTGAGACCTTCATCGAAACCCATACCTGGTTTGACCAGCATGCGCATAGGACGCGCGGCCAGCGCGACGTGTACGCAGGTGCGAGCACTGATTTCCGTTTCGTTACAGGTACCGCCCTGATAGGCTTCCATTGCGTGTTTGTTACAATACAGCACCGCATCAACGATGTTATGAATACCGCCCAGATCCGGGGTTTTGATCTGCACCATGTGGCAACTGCCCGCGTCGGTGAAGTCCACGATGTCCTGATAGGTGTTACACCACTCATCCGCAACGATTTTCACGCCGGAACCCAGACGGGTCAGTTCTTTGGTAATGGCGGTTAACATGCGGATCTGATCCGGCTTGTTACCGGCATCCACCGGACCTTCAATGTACAGCGGCAGGCCCTGGGCTTCCGCTTCCAGGCTGGCGATATATTCAGCGCAGCGCACCGGATCCATATCGAAGATCAGACCGATAGTGCCATAGACATCAATGTGCAGCGTCGGGTGATAACGCTCGCTGGTGCGCAGGCTTAAGATGCGATTAGACAACCAGCGCACATACTCACGCAGTTTTTCACCTTTAAAGCCCAGCTTCTCTTCCACGTTGTTGATCAGCGCGTGCGGCAGAACGTCCACGCCTTTGAGGATCATCTTGTCGACGGCGATATAACGGTCATCACCGCTCTGACCAAATAATGGAATGGCTTCCGGGACGCATGGCAGTTGCCACTCGTCGCACACCACTTCAGTTTTCAGGCGGCCGGTCGCCAGTGCGGCCGCGTCGAGCAGTGCTTGAGACAGACCATAACGGACCGCGGTATGCAGCAGATGACCGTCGATACGCAACTGATCAAAGAAGCGGGCGTTTGGCAGGAAAGCATCCACGTCACGGCCTTCCAGCAGCGGCTTGATGTGATCGTTGAGGAAAGGGATAAAGTTTTCAGCCAGGAACAGCGGGTCGCGACCGCCTGCACCTGAATATTGCACTGCTGCGCAATCACCTACCGCCACGGCGCCGTTTTCCAGAACCAACTGCACAGAAACGCATTCACCCGCCTGGCGAACAGAGGTAAAGCCAGGTGTTACCGGGGAGCCGGTATAGATAAACCCGTCATGACCGGCGCCGTTTTTGATGGCCTGCTGATCGTCAAAATAAAATGAGGAGTAGCCAGCGGTGAAAAGGGCCTGTTTAATTTTCATTATGGTCTTCCTATTAATTTACTGTGGGATACGGCGTTGATGTCATCAATGACCATCTGGAAAGAAGGTTTACGGCCTTCGAAATGCGCGCGCTCTGCGACGTAGTCGTGGTGCAGGGCGAGAACGTCTTTCGGCAGCGGAACGGCACCGGCTTCGAGAATACGGATGGCTCCTGTGTTATCGCGCACCGGCAGGATCTTCCCGGCGTTACAGGCGGCAGGGGCGAAAGGCACATCCAGCACGCCTGCTTCAAAGGCCAGCACCGTACCGCGCGCAATGTCGCCATTGCCGAGTTCAAAGACTTTTTTCAGCACCGCGCGGACTTCGCTCTTGATCAGCTCGACTTCCTGTTCCACGGCTGCGCACTGCGGGAATTTCTGGTCACTGACCATGTTGAGCATCTGGCGTGAGGCTTTAAGTCCCTGGGCGTTCGCTGCCGCAGTTGGGATACCGAACGCTTCGTGCGGGCTTTTGGTGATCACTTTTGTTGCGCCCGACATACCGGCAACCGCTGCGCCCCAGGCGATAACGGAGAAGGCTTTCGCTTCATCTTCCGGGAATCCGCCCATCCACTGGTGGAAAACGGTGCTCAGTTCATAATCGTCGAAGCCGTGGTTATGGAAATATTCGTGGGACAGCTCACGCAGCGCCTGAATAGCGGCAATATCCTGCGTCAGGCTACCGACCTGACCGTAGCCGACGGTGATTGACTTCACGCCCTGTTCCAGCGCCAGCAGACCTTCAATAATCGCTACCGAGTGGGACATAAACGGCGGGATCAGGGTGCCGGTCAGCGGACCAAACGGTTCGCGGTTGATGCGAATGCCGTTCTCTTCGTACAGACCCATCAGGCGATCGCAGTACTGCCAGTCGCGGATGGATTTTTCCAGGGTGACGCGTTTGGCGTAAGGGATGTTGTAAGAGATACCGCCGCCTTCGTAGCTGGTAAAGCCACTGGCCATGGCGATTTCTGCCAGCAGACGCGCATCCGGCGTCCCGTGGCGAACCTGGATCGGTTTTTCCAGCGACTCAGTCATACGGCGGCAGGCAGCAACCCCGTGATTGACGACCGGTAAACCATTCAGCTTGGAAGTCCCCGCTTCGATGGATTTCTGGATCCCGACAGCGGCTTCTTCATAGCGGTTCAGACGGGTATAGGCATCAATAGTACTTGGCAGAAGATCGCACTCTTCCTGCAACGTTTTGAGCAGTGCAATATGCTCGTCCATTAATGCCACGCCTGCGCGCGGCTGACTCAGGGTTTTACCTTCCTGATCGGCCTTCAGCAGAGCGAGGGAAAAGCGCTTCTTGTCTGGAATTGATTGCTGGTATTTCACGCCATCTTCGAAGTTCTCAACGTCTTTGCCGGTTTCCCAGGTTTGCAACACCTGATGCCTTTCGGTCATGAATTCGTCATGGGTCAATTTTTTATTTCGAAGTTCCATTCGTAGCTGCCTTTAGTTTTGTAGGGTTAAACACTGAATGCTGGTGCGAGCAGCGGCTTGCGGGTACAGCCTGGCGACGTTTGCCAGTAGAGGGAGCAGGCCATTTGAATCGCGGTAATACTCAAACTGATTCGGTAACAGAATTCTTTTACCCTGGTCGTCCAGCTCTCGGTATTTGAGCCAGTTATGGATATCGAACTGGCTGGCGCGAGAGAGCCATCCACCTGAACCGACGACTTTGCGTACGGTGGTGAGATCGCGACCCATCTGTAAATCTACGTTACCCACGCAGGTGCAAACCTGCTTTTTAGTGCCCGCGTGGCGCTCAGCGGCATAGCCCACGCATAAACCTGCCAGCAGAGTGTCGAAATATTTCTCCTCCTCGCTGAGTGGCAGGTAATCCGGCTGCCCAACCAAATGATGCAGGTAGCGGTAAAATGCTTCCTCGCGCTGCGGCTGTTGGGCGAAGATGACTTTCACCATATCCTGCGTGCTTTCTCCCACCACGACGGCGGAAACGCGCATCCCCAGGTCGCCTTCAACGGTACGTTTGACGAAAGGCTCTGGAACACCATGCAGGACGGTATCGGGGGAGAGGGTATTCGCGCTGGCCGAATAGACATCCGTGGTGGCTCCGCCCATATCAATCAGCATGAATTCCTTCCATGCGCTGTCGTAATCGCTAATGGCTTTGACTAACTCATATACCGTCCATGGCGTCGGCATTGGCTCTTCGCCTGTTTCACCGACAATGACATCCAGACCTTTGCCTTTCACTATGCGCGACAAAAAAACATCACAAATCGCCTGGCGCGCGGCAAACGGATTCGGGTGATCGAGATCAGGTAGAATGTTGTCTACCGTGGTCAGATCCTTGTGCCCGAGAATCGTTTGTATTTCATCCTGAATGTCCCGGTTTCCTGCGTAGATAATGGCGCAATCCAGCTTCGAGTCTGCCAATGCACGCGCATTCGCCAGACCGTAGCTTTCTTCTCCACCGTCTGTACCGCCGGTAAATAACAGGATGTCCGGTGGTGATGATTCCAGCTCCTGTATGTCATGACGGTTCAGCTTGTACGAATAATATTGCGCGATTTTCGCTCCTGCCGAATGGGCGGTAACTTTTGCTGATTCCAGCGTAATGGAAGGCACCAGCCCCATCGCTGCAACGGCGAGTCCACCCTTGGCCGAGGAGGAGTATTTCAACTGCACTTCACCACTTTTCAGTAACGGGCGAGCATCGGCAACATTCAGCACCTGATTCAGGCTGGCAAAAAAACCGTCTGCCAGATGATGTGTGGTGGTTGGGGTCAGGACATGGTTTACCAGGGTTAACTCCTCGCCTTCATGGGCGAAGAGGGCTGCCTTGGTCCAGGTCGAGCCGATATCGACAGAAACTGTTTGCATCAGATAGCCTCTTCCAGGCAACGCTGTTCGAGGCCATTGTGTTGGTGAATATCATTGGCGATAAGCGCGCAGACATCCTCCAGATCGTGGCTGGGGGCGAAGACGCGGTTAAATCCCATCTCTTTAAACTTCACTTCCACATCGGCGAAGTCATGTTTGCCTACAACCAGGTTGCCGCCGACGTACAGCAGAATGTCACCGAGTCCGCGTTCGATGCAGCGTTCACGTAACCCAAGGCAGTCAATGTCACCATGACCGTAGATGGAGGACACCACGATGGCATCGGCGCCTGTTTCAATCGCGGCATCAATATATTCATCCTGGCTCACCATCACCCCGAGGTTGATTACGTGAAAATCATGCGCAGTAAAAACGCGATCCAGAACTTTATTGCCTACTGCATGGCAGTCAGCACCGATGACGCCAATAACAAGTGTAGATTTTTTCATGGGTAATCCTCTGTAGGGCTGATGGTCAATAAGTGAAAATACTTTTCTAATATTCAGAGCTTGTATTGTGACAACCTTTTAATAGGGTTGGAGTTTCTGTGGAAGCGAAAAAGGAAGCAATTGATCTATTTTCAAAATATCCTGATAAAAATGATTGTTATATTTTTTGTTGGAAAAATGTGTTTTTAATCATGTGCTTATGTTGTGTTTTCTGTGTTGATTTTAATTTTTTAGAAAATCGAGTAATAAATGACTTGCCATGTTTGTGATCAAAATCTTATTTTGTTGTGCACGCCATTCAGGTCGCGCTTTTAATAATTTCAAAAAATCTCTTCACTAAATAACTTGTGAACCATCTAACGGTTTTTTATTTATTAATCTTATATGTCACAATTATTTCTTTGTTAAATTTAGGATAAAAATGATAATGAATTGTTTTTGTCATATTTAATCTTTGCCACAGAAACGAAGAAGTAGCGTGAACGATAACTTACGGTGATGATAAAAGTGACAGGCGGACTTTCTGCGCCAGAACGTTTAATGCAATGCGTTGGTCAATGGGGCGCGTTTTCGCTTCCAGTTGAGATAGTTACATCTTGGTGTTAATTATAAGTAAAAATAAAATGAATAAATTGTATGAAATAACTATTCCACACCTTGCCAAACAAAAAACTGTGAGCTACCCAGCAATAGTGACTCTTTATCTGCTATCAATTTTGTCTGCCTGAGCGGTTAAAAGACCGTGTAGATTTAAATAAATATTCTATCATTTGTAGTAACGACAAATACTCATTGAAAAACATGTCGTTAACATGATGTTCACTAGTCACTGTAGTGTTAAACACCATTAACAATAAATTTGAAAATTGATTTAAATCAAAGTTTAAAACTTGGAAAACAACACAAAAAGAGGTTAAATTGCCGCAGATCAAATTGGTCTGAGAGTGATAAATTAGCTATAAATTGATCACTATCGAAAAATGCAAATTTGCCTCGATAAAAACCTGTTTATTGTAAGGATTTTACGGCGTAATATAATTGCGGGATCAATTTGAGTGTTTTATTAACATGTTTGTAACCTTTCATCATTGTCGTTTCTTCAAATGAGAAGAATGAACAGCGGCGGAAGGAAGCAGATAAATTTGTATTGGGGCATGCGTGTGACCCTTTCTAACGGGGTTCACTCTCGGAGTCTTCATGCGATGAGCAAGGAGTCATGATGTTAGATATAGTCGAACTGTCGCGCTTACAGTTTGCCTTGACCGCGATGTACCACTTCCTGTTTGTGCCACTGACGCTCGGTATGGCGTTCTTGCTGGCCATTATGGAAACGGTCTACGTCCTTTCCGGCAAACAGATTTATAAAGATATGACCAAGTTCTGGGGCAAGTTGTTTGGTATCAACTTCGCTCTGGGTGTGGCTACCGGTCTGACCATGGAGTTCCAGTTCGGGACTAACTGGTCTTACTATTCCCATTATGTAGGGGATATTTTCGGTGCGCCGCTGGCTATCGAAGGTTTGATGGCCTTCTTCCTCGAATCCACCTTTGTAGGTCTGTTCTTCTTCGGTTGGGATCGTTTGGGTAAAGTCCAGCATATGTGCGTCACCTGGCTGGTGGCACTGGGTTCTAACCTGTCCGCACTGTGGATTCTGGTTGCGAACGGCTGGATGCAAAACCCAATCGCCGCGGATTTCAACTTCGAAACCATGCGTATGGAGATGCTGAGCTTCTCCGAACTGGTGCTCAACCCGGTTGCCCAGGTGAAATTTGTTCACACGGTGGCATCGGGGTATGTCACTGGCGCGATGTTCATTCTTGGCATCAGTGCTTATTACATGCTGAAAGGCCGTGACTTTGCGTTCGCAAAACGCTCCTTCGCGATTGCTGCCAGCTTTGGTATGGCGGCTGTGCTGTCTGTTATCGTGCTGGGTGATGAATCCGGTTACGAAATGGGCGACGTACAGAAAACTAAACTCGCCGCTATTGAAGCTGAGTGGGAAACTCAACCTGCTCCTGCTGCGTTTACCTTGTTCGGTATTCCCGACCAGGATAAACAAGAAAACAAATTTGCGATTCAAATTCCTTATGCGCTGGGCATCATTGCCACCCGCTCTGTTGATACACCGGTCATTGGTCTGAAAGACCTGATGGCGCAGCATGAAGAGCGTATCCGTAACGGGATGAAGGCGTATCAGCTGCTGGAAGAATTGCGTGCGGGGTCAACCGATCAGGCTGTTCGTGACCAGTTCAACAGCATGAAGAAAGATCTGGGTTATGGTCTGCTGCTGAAACGCTATACGGACAACGTCACCGACGCAACCGAAGCGCAAATTCAACAGGCAACGAAAGATTCTATTCCTCGCGTTGCGCCGCTGTATTTCGCTTTCCGTATCATGGTGGCGTGTGGCTTCTTGCTGCTGGCCATTATTGCGCTTTCCTTCTGGAGCGTCATTCGTAACCGCATCGGTGAGAAAAAATGGCTGCTGCGTGCCGCGCTGTACGGTATTCCACTGCCGTGGATTGCTGTAGAAGCAGGTTGGTTTGTCGCCGAATATGGCCGACAACCATGGGCAATCGGCGAAGTATTACCAACGGCGGTGGCAAACTCATCGTTGACAGTAGGCGATCTGCTGTTCTCCATGATCCTGATTTGTGGCCTGTATACCCTGTTCCTGGTGGCAGAATTGTTCTTAATGTTCAAGTTTGCGCGCCTCGGCCCGAGCAGCCTGAAAACCGGTCGCTATCACTTTGAGCAGTCCAATGTGACTTCTCAGCCGGCACGCTAAGACAGGAGTCGTCAAATGATCGATTATGAAGTATTGCGTTTTGTCTGGTGGCTGTTGGTCGGCATTCTGCTGATTGGTTTTGCGGTCACTGATGGCTTCGACATGGGGGTGGGCATGCTCACCCGTTTCCTCGGTCGTAATGATACCGAGCGTCGAATTATGATTAACTCCATCGCTCCGCACTGGGACGGTAACCAGGTTTGGCTCATCACCGCGGGTGGCGCTCTGTTCGCTGCCTGGCCGATGGTGTATGCCGCTGCGTTCTCTGGTTTCTATGTGGCGATGGTTCTGGTACTGGCGTCATTATTCTTCCGTCCGGTCGGTTTTGATTACCGTTCCAAGATTGAAGACACTCGTTGGCGTAACATGTGGGACTGGGGCATTTTCATTGGTAGCTTTGTTCCGCCGCTGGTAATTGGCGTGGCGTTCGGTAACCTGTTGCAGGGCGTACCGTTCCATATCGATGAGTACCTGCGTCTGTACTACACCGGTAACTTCTTCCAGTTGCTGAATCCGTTTGGTCTGCTGGCAGGTATCGTGAGCGTTGGGATGATCATCACCCAGGGCGCAACCTACCTGCAGATGCGTACGGTTGGTGAACTGCACCTGCGTACGCGTACCACCGCGCAGGTAGCGGCGCTGGTGACTCTGGTCTGCTTCGCGCTGGCCGGCGTGTGGGTGATTTACGGTATTGACGGTTATGTTGTGACCTCTGCAGTGGATCATCATGCCGCCTCTAACCCGCTGACCAAAGAAGTGGCGCGCGTTGCTGGCGCATGGATGGTGAACTTTAATAATGCACCTATCCTGTGGCTGGTTCCTGCACTGGGCGTGGTTCTGCCGCTGTTGACCATCCTGACTTCTCGTATGGAGAAAGGGGCATGGGCGTTCGTCTTCTCCTCACTGACGTTAGCCTGCATCATCCTGACTGCCGGTATCGCAATGTTCCCGTTTGTGATGCCATCCAGCACCATGATGAACGCGAGTCTGACCATGTGGGATGCGACTTCCAGTCAGCTGACGCTGAACGTGATGACCTATGTGGCACTGGTGTTTGTACCGATCATTCTCATCTACACCACCTGGTGTTACTGGAAAATGTTTGGTCGCATCACCAAAGAAGATATTGAACGTAACACCCATTCTCTGTACTAAGTAAGGAGCTAAATATGTGGTATTTCGCATGGATTCTGGGAACGCTTCTTGCCTGTGCATTTGGGATAATCACAGCCCTGGCGCTTGAGCACGTTGAATCAGGCAAAGCCGGACAAGAAGAAAGCTGATGATCAACCTTATCGCGATGGTTTATGCGGTAATGGACAAGCGCCCCTTGCGGGCGCTTTCCTTTGTGCTGGCAATCGTGTTGGCTGGCTGCATATTCTGGGACCCGTCACGTTTCGCGGCCAAAACCAGTGAGCTTGAAATCTGGCATGGTTTTCTGCTGATGTGGGCTGTCTGCGCTGGTATCATTCACGGCGTTGGCTTTCGTCCTCGCGCGGTGCACTGGCAGGGCATCTTCTGCCCGCTGATCGCTGATATCGTCCTCATTGTTGGTCTGATTTTCTTCTTCTTTTGAATAAGAAACATCCTTAAATATTTATGGGCTTGCATAAGCCCATAATTTTTTACTCTCCGTTTACTTTCCCCCATTCCAAAGCACCATTCCCGCGCGTATAGTAGCGAAGTTTGAAAGCACTAACCTTTTGTTGCATTACCGGGATGTACAGTGAAGACAGCGCGATATACAACGACATTCTTGATGCATCGCGGCGGCAAAAACGCGAGTCACCAGGCGCTTACCAGGGTAAGCAACGGGTGTGAGTGGACGAAGCCAACAAAGAGGCAGTAAGAATGAATAAGTATATGTTTCGATGGCCGGTTCGTGTCTACTATGAAGACACCGATGCCGGTGGGGTGGTTTACCACGCCAGCTACGTCGCTTTTTATGAAAGGGCACGCACAGAGATGCTGCGTCATCATCACTTCAGTCAGCAGGTGCTGCTGGCAGAACGCGTAGCCTTTGTGGTACGCAAGATGACTCTTGAGTATTTTGCGCCTGCGCGGCTCGACGATATGCTCGAAGTCCAAACCGAAATTACGTCAATGCGTGGCACCTCATTGGTTTTCACGCAACGCATTGTCAACGCAGAGAACGCCGTGCTGAATGAAGCCGAAGTTCTGATTGTTTGCGTTGATCCACTCAAAATGAAGCCTCGTGCGCTTCCCAAGTCTATTGTCGCGGAGTTTAAGCAGTGACTGACATGAATATCCTTGATTTGTTCCTGAAGGCAAGCCTTCTGGTTAAACTTATCATGTTGATTTTGATTGGTTTCTCAATCGCATCCTGGGCCATTATTATCCAGCGGACCCGTATTCTGAATGCCGCTTCACGTGAAGCAGAAGCATTTGAAGACAAGTTCTGGTCTGGTATTGAGTTGTCACGCCTGTATCAGGAAAGCCAGGGGCGTCGTGATAATTTGGCAGGGTCGGAACAAATTTTCTATAGCGGATTCAAAGAGTTTGCGCGTTTGCACAGGGCAAATAGCCATGCGCCGGAAGCGGTCGTTGAGGGGGCATCCCGTGCGATGCGAATTTCGATGAACCGTGAACTGGAAACGCTGGAAACGCATATTCCATTCCTCGGCACCGTCGGCTCCATCAGTCCGTATATCGGTCTGTTCGGAACCGTTTGGGGGATCATGCACGCGTTTATCGCGCTGGGCGCGGTAAAACAGGCAACGCTGCAAATGGTCGCACCGGGTATCGCGGAAGCGCTGATTGCAACGGCTATCGGTCTGTTTGCGGCAATCCCTGCGGTTATGGCTTACAACCGACTGAATCAGCGCGTGAACAAGCTGGAACTGAATTACGACAACTTTATGGAAGAGTTCACCGCGATTCTGCACCGCCAGGCGTTTACCGTTAGCGAGAGCAACAAGGGGTAAGCCATGGCCAGAACGCGTGGACGAGGTCGTCGCGAACTTAAGTCCGAAATCAATATTGTACCGCTGCTCGACGTACTGCTGGTGCTGCTGCTGATCTTTATGGCAACCGCGCCGATCATTACCCAGAGCGTGGAAGTCGATCTGCCGGATGCGACCGAATCGCAAGCCGTCAGCAGTAACGACGAACCTCCGGTCATTATTGAAGTTTCCGGCATTGGGCAATACAGCGTGGTGGTTGAAAAAGATCGTATGGATCAACTGCCGCCGGAGCAGGTTATCGCGGAAGCGAAAAGCCGCCTGCAGACCAATCCGAAAACGGTCTTTTTAATCGGTGGTGCGAAAGACGTGCCTTATGATGAAATAATTAAAGCGCTGAACTTGTTACACAGTGCAGGCGTAAAATCGGTTGGCTTGATGACGCAGCCAATCTGATGTCTGCGTATTGCTGGCTTGAAAGATAGCGCGTAACAGGCGAACAGTTTTTTGGGAACCGAGAGTGTCAAAGGCAACCGAACAAAACGACAAGCTCAAAAGGGCGATAATTATTTCAGCGGTGCTGCATGTCATTTTATTTGCAGCGCTGATCTGGAGTTCGTTCGATGAGCACATTGATGCTTCAGCCGGCGGCGGTGGCGGTTCGTCCATCGACGCCGTTATGGTTGATCCTGGTGCCGTTGTGCAACAGTACGACAGGCAGCAGCAACAGCAGGCAAGTGCGAAACGTGCAGAAGAGCAGCGTGAAAAACAGGCGCAGCAGCAAGCTGAGGAACTTCGCGAGAAGCAGGCGGCTGAGCAAGAGCGACTGAAGCAGCTGGAAAAAGAACGTTTAGCCGCGCAGGAAAAAGTGCGCGAACAGGCGGAACAGCAGAAACAGGCTGAAGCTGCCGCCGCGAAAGCGCAAGAGCAACAGAAACAGGCTGAAGAAGCTGCGGCGAAGGCTGCTGCAGACGCGAAGGCCAAGGCGGATGCACAGGCGAAACAAGCGGCAGATGCCGCGAAGAAAGCCGCTGCGGACGCACAGAAAAAAGCTGAGGCTGAAGCCGCTAAAGCCGCCGCTGATGCGAAGAAAGTTGCCGAAGCACAAGCCGCTAAGGCTGCCGCAGACGCCGCGAAGAAAGCCCAGGCTGAAGCTGCTAAGCAAGCTGCAGCAGAAAAAGCTGCCGCCGAAAAAGCAGAAAAAGCCGCTGCCGCAAAAGCTGCTGCCGCTGAAAAAGCGGCGGCTGAAAAGAAAGCCGCTGCGGAAAAAGCCGCTGCAGACAAGAAAGCTGCCGCTGATAAAGCTGCTGCTGACAAGAAAGCTGCGGCAGATAAAGCCGCTGCTGCGAAAAAAGCGGCTGCTGAGAAGGCCGCTGCGGCCTCTGGCGTTGACGACTTGTTGGGTGACTTAAGCTCCGGTAAGAATGCGCCGAAATCAGGTGGTGGAGCGAAAGGAAGCGGTCAACCGGCGAAAGATAGTGGTACAAGTGGTGCAAATGGCGGCGCATCTGGCGCTGATATCAGTGCTTACGCCTCTCAAATTCGTAATGCGATCCAGAGCCGTCTGTATGGTGCTGATTTGTACGCGGGTAAATCTTGCGTACTACATATTAAGTTAGCACCCGATGGTCTGTTACTGGATGTGACCGAAGAGGGCGGCGATCCGGCATTGTGCCAGGCCGCGTTGACGGCTGCGAAAACAGCCAGAATTCCTAAACCGCCTAGCCAGGCTGTTTATGAAAAAGTAAAAGATGCCAAACTGGACTTTAAACTGTAATAACAACCCCTGAGAAATCGGGGGAAACAGTCTAAGGTTGAGACAGAGTTCTGGTAGTTTTGTGTATTTGAGTTTGTTAACATTCTGCTAAATTATCGTGGGCGTTCCGTCCAGATAAGGGAGATATGATGAAGCAGGCATTACGAGTAGCATTTGGTTTTCTGATGCTGTGGGCAGCAGTGCTGCATGCAGAAGTACGTATCGAGATCACCCAGGGGGTGGACTCGGCACGCCCGATTGGCGTTGTCCCATTCCAGTGGGCAGGGCCGGGTGCTGCACCTGAAGATATCGGTGGTATCGTAGGTGCTGACCTGCGTAACAGCGGTAAATTTAACCCATTAGATCGTTCTCGTCTGCCACAGCAGCCGGGTACCGCGGCGGAAGTTCAACCTGCTGCATGGTCTGCGCTGGGTATTGATGCCGTCGTGGTCGGGCAGGTAACGCCGAATCCGGATGGCTCCTACAGCGTGGCTTATCAACTGGTTGATACCGGCGGCGCGCCGGGTACCGTACTGGCGCAGAACACCTATAAAGTGAACAAGCAATGGCTGCGTTACGCGGGCCATACTGCCAGTGACGAAGTATTTGAAAAACTGACCGGTATTAAGGGCGCATTCCGTACCCGTATCGCGTATGTTGTTCAGACCAACGGTGGTCAGTTCCCGTACGAATTACGCGTGTCCGACTACGATGGTTACAACCAGTTCGTGGTTCACCGTTCTCCGCAGCCGCTGATGTCTCCGGCGTGGTCTCCGGACGGTTCAAAACTGGCTTACGTAACCTTCGAAAGCGGTCGTTCTGCGCTGGTTATTCAGACGTTGTCTAACGGCGCTGTTCGTCAGGTCGCTTCTTTCCCGCGTCACAACGGCGCACCGGCGTTTTCTCCGGATGGCAGCAAACTGGCGTTTGCCCTGTCTAAAACCGGTAGCCTGAACCTGTATGTCATGGACATTGGTTCTGGTCAAATCCGTCAGGTGACGGATGGTCGCAGCAACAACACGGAACCAACCTGGTTCCCGGACAGCCAGAATCTGGCCTTTACGTCTGACCAGGCCGGTCGTCCGCAGGTATACAAAGTTAACGTCAACGGCGGTGCTCCGCAGCGTATTACCTGGGAAGGTTCGCAAAACCAGGATGCGGATGTGAGCAGCGACGGTAAATTTATGGTAATGGTAAGCTCGGCTAACGGTCAGCAACACATTGCCAAACAAGATCTGGTAGCGGGTGGCGTACAAGTTCTGTCGTCAACGTTCCTGGACGAAACGCCAAGTCTGGCACCTAACGGCACTATGGTAATCTACAGCTCTTCTCAGGGGATGGGATCCGTGCTGAATTTGGTTTCTACAGATGGGCGTTTCAAAGCGCGTCTTCCGGCAACTGATGGTCAGGTTAAATTCCCTGCCTGGTCGCCGTATCTGTGATAATAAATAATTGATTAATAAAGGAATCATTGAAATGCAACTGAACAAAGTGCTGAAAGGGCTGATGATTGCTCTGCCTGTTATGGCTATTGCGGCGTGTTCTTCTAACAAGAACGCCAGCAATGACGGCAGCGAAGGCATGCTGGGTGCCGGCACTGGTATGGATGCAAACGGTAGCGGCAACATGTCTTCTGAAGAGCAAGCGCGTCTTCAGATGCAGCAGCTGCAGCAGAACAACATCGTTTACTTCGATCTGGACAAGTACGATATCCGTTCTGACTTCGCTGCAATGCTGGATGCGCACGCTAACTTCCTGCGTAGCAACCCGTCTTACAAAGTCACCGTAGAAGGTCATGCGGACGAACGTGGTACTCCTGAGTACAACATTTCCCTGGGGGAGCGTCGTGCAAACGCCGTTAAGATGTACCTGCAGGGTAAAGGCGTTTCTGCTGACCAGATCTCTATCGTTTCTTACGGTAAAGAAAAACCTGCAGTACTGGGTCATGACGAAGCGGCTTACTCCAAAAACCGTCGTGCCGTACTGGTTTACTAAGAGAATTGCATGAGCAGTAACTTCAGACATCATCTGTTGAGTCTGTCGTTACTGGTTGGCATAGCGGCCCCCTGGGCCGCTTTTGCACAGGCGCCAATCAGTAGTGTCGGCTCAGGCTCGGTCGAAGACCGTGTCACTCAACTCGAGCGTATTTCTAACGCTCACAGTCAGCTTTTAACCCAACTCCAGCAACAACTCTCCGATAATCAGTCCGATATTGACTCCCTGCGTGGTCAAATTCAGGAAAATCAGTATCAGCTGAATCAGGTTGTTGAACGTCAGAAACAGATATTGCTGCAGATGAATAATCTTGGCAGCGGTGGCGCACCTGCGGCGCAGTCTGCGGGTGGGGATCAGAGCGGGGCGGCGACCCCTGCGCCTGATGCGGGAGCTGCGGCAACGTCAGGGGCTCCGGCACAAACTGGCGATGCGAATACCGATTACAATGCAGCAATCGCCCTGGTACAGGATAAATCCCGTCAGGATGACGCGATTGACGCATTTCAGAACTTCATCAAAAAGTACCCGGATTCTACTTACCTGCCAAATGCCAATTATTGGCTGGGTCAGTTGAATTACAACAAGGGTAAAAAAGATGATGCCGCGTTCTATTTCGCTTCGGTAGTTAAAAACTTCCCGAAATCACCTAAGGCTGCAGACGCGATGTATAAAGTCGGCGTCATCATGCAGGACAAAGGCGACACAGCAAAAGCTAAAGCGGTTTATCAGCAGGTTATCACTAAATATCCTGGCACTGATGGCGCGAAACAAGCGCAAAAACGCCTTAACGCGATGTAATGACCACCATGCGACCAGAAATCGTGTTATTTCTGGTCGCGTCGTGTGATTCCTAAGCAGTTGAGTTATTTACCTCGAAATTTTTGTTGCGCTAAAATCTGAAATCAGTAATATATGCCGCCGTTGCCAAGGGATATCAAACAGCCTGAAAGCAGCGAAAAAAGTGGGTCGTTAGCTCAGTTGGTAGAGCAGTTGACTTTTAATCAATTGGTCGCAGGTTCGAATCCTGCACGACCCACCACTAACTCAGTTAGTAAGTAGTATCCAGCGTAGTATCGGGTGATTAGCTCAGCTGGGAGAGCACCTCCCTTACAAGGAGGGGGTCGGCGGTTCGATCCCGTCATCACCCACCACTCGGGGCGTTAGCTCAGTTGGTAGAGCAGTTGACTTTTAATCAATTGGTCGCAGGTTCGAATCCTGCACGCCCCACCAATTTTAACATCGTACTCAGATGTTAAACGTGAAGGATAACGTTGCTTTAGCAACGGCCCGTTAGGGCGAGACGAAGTCGAGTCATCCTGCACGCCCCACCAATTCTTGGTGGTTCCGAGTAAAAATTTGTCAGTGACATCCGAGCGGGTCGTTAGCTCAGTTGGTAGAGCAGTTGACTTTTAATCAATTGGTCGCAGGTTCGAATCCTGCACGCCCCACCAATTTTAACATCGTACTCAGATGTTAAACGTGAAGGATAACGTTGCTTTAGCAACGGCCCGTTAGGGCGAGACGAAGTCGAGTCATCCTGCACGCCCCACCAATTCTTGGTGGTTCCGAGTAAAAATTTGTCAGTGACATCCGAGCGGGTCGTTAGCTCAGTTGGTAGAGCAGTTGACTTTTAATCAATTGGTCGCAGGTTCGAATCCTGCACGACCCACCAATGTTTCTGGTGAAAGCGATAGTAAGCCGTGAAGGATAACGTTGCGTAAGCAACGGCCCGTAGGGCGAGGCGAAGCCGAGTCATCCTGCACGACCCACCATCCTGAATCATTGAAGCAGTACCCCATATGGGGGCGTTAGCTCAGTTGGTAGAGCAGTTGACTTTTAATCAATTGGTCGCAGGTTCGAATCCTGCACGCCCCACCAGTGTAAAAAGGCGCCCTAAAGGCGCCTTTTTGCTATGCACAGAATTAACGATTCGAACCTGCAGCAGGTTCGGGTCGAACGTAGTGAGACAACGGAGCCGTTTACGGCGACGGCCCGGAGGGCGAGCAAAGCGAGTCATCCTGCACGCCCCACCAGTGTAAAAGAGGGCGCTGGCGGCGCCTTTTTGCTATCTGCAATATGGAAGATTCGAACCTGCTTGCCTGATGCGTTTCGCTTATCAGGCCTACGGGTGCCAAATGTAGGCCGGATAAGACGCCAGTCGCCATCCGGCACTCATCACACGCAATTATTGTGACTTTTCTGCGCTAATCCGCTATCTTGTTTAGCATATAAAACAAATCGAACCGAATATGGCGTGCGTCACGCTTTTAATCGGTTATTTCGTTAAGCTAGTAAAACGAGAAAGCAAGATGAGCGTGATGTTTGATCCTGAAGCAGCAATTTATCCGTTCCCGCCGAAGCCAGCACCGCTGAGTGCGGACGAAAAACAATTTTACCGTAAAAAAATCAAGCGCCTGCTGAAAGAGCGTGATGCCGTTATGGTCGCGCACTATTACACCGATCCTGAAATCCAACAGTTGGCCGAAGAGACCGGCGGCTGTATTTCTGATTCTCTGGAGATGGCGCGGTTCGGCTCAAAACATCCCGCTTCTACGCTGTTGGTTGCGGGCGTGAGATTTATGGGAGAAACCGCCAAAATTCTCAGCCCGGAAAAGACCATCCTGATGCCAACCCTGCAGGCAGAATGTTCATTAGATCTGGGTTGTCCGATTGATGCGTTCAGCGCGTTTTGCGACGCGCATCCGGATCGCACCGTAGTGGTTTACGCCAATACCTCAGCAGCAGTTAAAGCACGTGCCGACTGGGTCGTGACCTCCAGTATTGCGGTTGAACTTATTGAGCATCTTGATAGTTTGGGTGAAAAAATCATCTGGGCCCCGGACAGACATCTGGGCAACTACGTGCAAAAACAGACCGGTGCAGACGTTCTTTGTTGGCAGGGGGCGTGTATCGTCCACGACGAGTTTAAAACTCAGGCTTTAACACGCATGAAAGCGCTTTACCCCAATGCCGCCGTGCTGGTGCATCCGGAGTCCCCTCAGTCCATCGTTGATATGGCCGATGCGGTCGGGTCAACCAGCCAGTTAATCAACGCAGCAAAATCGTTACCGCACCAGCAACTGATAGTGGCGACAGACCGGGGTATTTTTTACAAAATGCAGCAAGCTGTTCCCGATAAAGAGTTGCTTGAAGCGCCAACGGTTGGCGAAGGGGCAACCTGTCGCAGTTGCGCGCATTGTCCGTGGATGGCGATGAACGGCCTCAAGGCGATTGCTGAGGGGCTGGAGCAGGGGGGAGCGGCTCACGAGATACATGTAGATGCAGCGCTGCGAGAAGGTGCATTGCTGCCGTTAAACCGCATGTTGGAATTTGCGGCTACACTTCGGGCTTAAGTAATTTATTTGCTCTGGGGGAAAAGATGGACTTTTTTAGCACGCAGAACATTCTGGTACATATTCTGATCGGTGCGGGCGGTTACGATCTGTCGTGGATCGAGGCCGTGGGGACGATCGCCGGGTTATTGTGTATTGGCCTTGCGAGCCTTGAGAAAATCAGTAATTACTTCTTCGGACTGATAAACGTCACGCTGTTTGCGATTATTTTCTTTCAGATCCAGCTCTATGCCAGCCTGTTGCTGCAGGTTTTCTTTTTTGCCGCGAATATCTACGGCTGGTATGCCTGGTCCCGGCAAACCAGCCAGCATGAGGCAGAGCTGAAAATACGCTGGTTGCCGTTACCGAAAGCGATCGGTTGGCTGGCTGCTTGCGTGGTGGCGATTGGCCTGATGTCGGTCTATATCGATCCGGTGTTTGCATTTTTGACACGTATTGCCGTGAATATTATGCAGGGGCTGGGATTACAGGTGGCGGCTCCAGAGTTGCAACCCGATGCCTTCCCGTTCTGGGATTCCTGCATGATGGTGTTGTCGATTGTGGCGATGATCCTGATGACGCGCAAATACGTTGAAAACTGGCTGTTGTGGGTGATCATTAACGTCATTAGCGTCGTGATCTTTGCTCTGCAAGGCGTATATGCCATGTCACTGGAATATATGATCCTGACGGTTATCGCCCTGAACGGAAGCAGGATGTGGATTAACAGCGCGCGTGAACGTGGTTCCCACGCGCTGTCCCATTAATGGTGATGATGTGCATGGCCGGACACGCCCTGATACAGGTGGCAGTCCGGCCCATTGCACGGCTGATATTCCATCTGGATCGTGGCGTGTTCAATCTGGTAGTGATGAATCAGGAAATGTTGAATACGCTCGAGCAGGGCGTCGTGATCGTGCGGCGGGACTACCTGTACATGCAGCGTCATGACCGGTTTTTCACCTACCATCCAGACGTGTACATGATGCACATTGCGAACTTCGGGGATATCCCGGCTGAGATGGCGCTGCAATGCGGCAATATCCAATGTAAGCGGAGCGCCTTCCAGTAATTCATTTACGCTATCTTTTAACAACCGCCAGGCGCTACGCAGTACCAACACGGAAACCAGAATCGAGAGAATCGGGTCCGCTGGCGTCCAGCCTGTCCAGATGATAATCAGCGCAGCGATGATAGCCCCAACCGAGCCGAGCAAATCGCCCATTACGTGTAGTGCTGCGGCGCGGACGTTAAGGTTTTTCTCTTCACTGCCGCGATGTAAAACCCAAAAAGCGAGCACGTTCGCCAGTAAGCCCGCGACAGCAATGATCATCATCATGCCGCCCGCTACGGGACGTGGCGTATGAAAGCGCTCAATCGCCTCCCAGACGATTAAAATGGTGATCACAACCAATGCGATAGCGTTAACAAACGCGGCTAATGTTGTGAGTCTCAACCAGCCGAAAGTGTGCCGTATAGTGGGCGGGCGTCTGGAAAACTGGACCGCCAACAGCGCAAATAGAAGCGCGGCGGCATCTGTGAGCATATGTCCGGCATCGGCCAGTAATGCCAGCGAGCCTGAAAGTACCCCACCCACCACTTCAACCAGCATAAATCCGGCTGTGATGCAGAATGCGAAAAGCAGTCTGCGGGCATTATTGTCCTTTGGTTGCTCAGGAGAAGTATGAGTATGTGAGTGCGCCATTATGCCATCCCTTTGTTATTCTCACCTTTACTGTATGTCATGATACCGTTTTTAGGATGATAAAATTAAAAAGGAGAGCTATTGCTCTCCCGTTATTAGCTTTATTTTCAGCGCTACTGGGTAGTACCGTCAGTTTTGGTGTCGGCATCATTATTGATGCCGTTTCCGGTCTCAACCTTCTTATTTACATCCGGGCAGTGTCCGTCCTTACACATGGTGTTTTTATGCACCTCGTCTTTGGTCATTCCTTCATGGTTCATTGATGAACCGTCCGGATGCAGCATTGTGCCACCCGAATTCACATTGTTGTTATCGACATTATTTGGCGCAACGTTTTCGCGTGCGTCTGGCGCGACTTGACCGGCATCTGCCGCGGAATTTGCCTGGCCGTTATTCGACTGCGTGCTGGTGTCAGCTGCCAGTGCCGCGCCGCTGGCGAGGCTGAGTGTGGCTGTCAAAAAGAGTGAAGTCAGCTTTGTCATATGCATATTATGCTCCTGTTATGATAGAGATGTCGGATAACGTCTTCCAACAGTGCATGTGCCAATACATCAGCAGGACGTGGTTAAAAGTTTTGCTATAGAAATTATAACCAGCATAGAATCTTGAAATATATGAAAATTTAAGCTGTTGCAGTTATAAATTGTAGTCTTGATCTCTTTTTTCGCTACTTTATTGCGTTTTTTTGGTCTATTCCAGGATTAATCCGTCCAAAGTGTAAAACCCCGTTTACACTTTATGACTGAAGATATAGATTGGAGGGATTGCATTCATTTATATAAGTATGGCAACGCTGGAATAATCATGAATTATCAGAACGACGATTTACGCATTAAAGAGATCAACGAATTATTACCCCCGGTCGCACTGCTGGAAAAATTCCCCGCTACTGAAAATGCCGCCAATACGGTGGCGCATGCCCGTAAGGCGATTCATAAAATTCTCAAAGGCAGTGACGATCGTCTGCTGGTGGTGATTGGGCCGTGTTCTATTCATGATCCGGCAGCGGCTAAAGAGTATGCCGCTCGCTTGCTGGCGCTACGTGAAGAGTTAAAAGGCGAACTTGAAATCGTCATGCGCGTCTATTTTGAAAAACCGCGTACTACCGTAGGCTGGAAAGGACTTATCAACGATCCGCACATGGATAACAGCTTCCAGATCAACGACGGTCTGCGCATTGCCCGTAAACTGCTGCTGGATATCAACGACAGTGGTTTGCCGGCAGCAGGCGAGTTCCTGGATATGATCACCCCGCAATATCTTGCCGATCTTATGAGCTGGGGAGCAATTGGCGCACGTACCACAGAATCTCAGGTACACCGTGAGTTGGCGTCAGGTTTGTCCTGCCCGGTTGGTTTTAAAAACGGTACTGATGGCACCATCAAAGTCGCCATTGATGCAATCAATGCTGCCGGGGCGCCGCATTGCTTCCTGTCTGTCACCAAATGGGGTCATTCGGCGATTGTGAATACCAGCGGTAATGGCGATTGCCATATCATTCTGCGCGGCGGCAAAGAGCCGAACTACAGCGCTCAGCACGTTGCCGACGTGAAAGAAGGTCTGGTTAAAGCGGGGCTTTCTCCGCAGGTGATGATCGACTTTAGCCATGCCAACTCCAGCAAGCAGTTCAAAAAGCAGATGGATGTTGCGAAAGACGTTTGCGGACAGGTTGCCGGTGGCGAAAAAGCAATTATTGGCGTAATGATTGAAAGCCATCTGGTTGAAGGTAATCAGAACCCGGATAGCGGTGAACCACTGACCTACGGCAAGAGCATCACCGACGCCTGCATTGGTTGGGAAGATACCGATGCGGTGTTACGCCAGTTGGCGGAAGCGGTAAAAGCGCGCCGCGGGTAAAAAACTCATCCGGGTTATCCCCGGTAAGCCGGATAAGGCAACGCCGCCATCCGGCAATAAAAAAAGCGTGGAGCATTCCACGCTTTTTTCGTTTGACCCGGGATGAAAATTACTTCGCTTTACCCTGGTTAGCAACGGCTGCGGCTTTTGCCGCGATCTCGTCAGCGTTACCCAGATAGTAGTGTTTGATCGGCTTAAAGTTTTCGTCGAACTCATACACCAGCGGTACACCGGTCGGGATGTTCAGTTCGAGGATTTCATCTTCGCCCATGTTATCCAGGTATTTCACCAGCGCACGCAGGGAGTTGCCGTGAGCGGCGATAATCACGCGCTCTCCGCTTTTCATACGCGGCAGAATGGTTTCGTTCCAGTAAGGAATCACGCGATCGATGGTAAGCGCCAGGCTTTCGGTGACCGGCAGTTCTTTGTCAGTCAGTTTGGCATAACGCGGATCGTGACCCGGATAACGCTCGTCATCTTTAGTCAGTTCCGGCGGGGTGACCGCAAAGCCGCGGCGCCATTGCTTAACCTGCTCGTCACCGTATTTTTCAGCGGTTTCTGCTTTGTTCAGACCCTGTAGCGCGCCGTAATGACGTTCGTTCAGTTTCCAGGATTTCTCAACCGGCAGCCAGGCCTGATCCAGTTCGTCCAGTACGTTCCATAGGGTATGGATGGCACGTTTCAGCACAGAGGTATAAGCAAAATCGAAGCTATAGCCTTCCTCTTTCAGCAGTTTGCCTGCCGCTTTTGCTTCGCCTACGCCTTTCTCGGACAGATCAACGTCATACCAACCGGTAAAACGGTTTTCCTTGTTCCACTGACTTTCACCGTGACGTACCAGAACCAGCTTAGTTACAGCCATACACTCACTCCTATCAATCATATTTAATGATAATAATTCTCATTATATTGCCGTAATGAGTCAGCGGCAATGCTTACGCATAACCATAGCGAAAATAGCGCCATAGTGTAAGGTTCTTGTGAACTCAAGGTTGCGATTTTGTCTTTGGATGGTGGGCTTTTGAGCGGATTTGCTGTGGGAAACAAACAACAGGCCTGATAGATTTACGCTATCGGGCCTGTCAGGATGAACTGTCAGGCAGGAATAAACTGATATTCTGTCACGCTGGCATACTCTTCACCCGGGCGCAGGAAACAGTCCGGCTGTGGCCATTCCGGATGGTTCGGGCTGTCCGGCAGAAACTCACTTTCCAGCGCCAGACCTTGCCAGTCTTCGTAGGCCTCCGGCCCACGTGAAGGCGTACCGCCAAGGAAGTTCCCGGAGTAAAACTGCAATGCCGGAGCGGAGGTGTAAACCACCATCTGCAGTTTTTCATCCTGAGACCAAACCTGAGCCGCCGGAGTACGCGCATTGCCTTGTGCCTGGAGCAGGAAGGCGTGATCGTAACCTTTTACTTTGCGCTGATCGTCATCGGCCAGAAATTCGCTGGCGATGATTTTCGGGGAACGGAAATCAAAAGTGCTTCCGGCGACGGATTTCAGCCCGTCATGCGGGATACCCATTTCGTCTACGGGTAAATACTCGTCCGCCAGAATTTGCAGCTTGTGCTGGCGCACATCCGTTTTGTCACCGTCGAGATTAAAATAGACATGATTCGTCAAATTTACCGGGCAGGGCTTATCAACCGTGGCACGGTAGGTTATCGAAATCCGATTATCGTCAGTCAGGCGATACTGCGCGGTGGCGCAAAGATTACCAGGGAAACCCTGGTCGCCATCGTCAGACGTTAAGGCAAACAGCACCTGACGGTCATTCTGATTCACTATCTGCCAGCGACGTTTGTCGAAACCGTTCGGTCCGCCGTGCAGTTGGTTATCACCCTGGCTTGGCAGCAATTCAATGGTTTCGCCGTCAAAGGTATAGCGGCTGTTGGCGATACGATTAGCGTAGCGGCCAATGGAAGCCCCCAGAAACGCAGCCTGTTCCGGGTATTGCTCCGGACTGGCGCAACCGAGCAGGGCTTCGCGCACGCTACCATCGCTAAGAGGAATACGCGCAGAGAGCAGCGTTGCGCCCCAGTCCATGAGCGTGACCACCATCCCTGCGTCATTGCGCAGGGTGAGCAGGCGAAACGGCTGACCGTCGGGCGCCATTACGGGAATTTCGTTTAACATTGTCCGGCTCCTTGTGAAGGTTTACAGACGTAAAATGTTTCTTTAATACCGGTTTTGGCTTCGTACTGTTCGGCGACAGCCTGCTGCACGGCAGGCACCAGATCTTGCGGGATCAGCGCCACAATACAGCCCCCGAAGCCGCCGCCAGTCATGCGCACACCGCCTCTGTCGCCGATGGTTGCTTTGACAATCTCAACCAGCGTATCAATTTGCGGCACGGTAATTTCAAAGTCATCGCGCATTGAAGCGTGAGATTCTGCCATCAGTTGACCCATGCGTAGCAGGTCGCCTTTTTCCAGCGCCTGCGCGGCTTCAACGGTACGCGCATTTTCCGTGATCACGTGACGAACGCGTTTGGCGACAATCGGATCCAGTTCGTGAGCAACTGCGCTAAAGGTTTCAAAGCTGACATCACGCAGGGCAGGTTGCTGGAAGAAACGCGCCCCGGTTTCACACTGTTCGCGACGGGTGTTGTACTCGCTACCCACCAACGTACGTTTAAAATTGCTGTTGATGATTACCACCGCAACGCCTTCAGGCATGGAAACGGCTTTGGTCCCCAGCGTACGGCAGTCGATCAGTAGCGCATGATCTTTCTTGCCAAGCGCGGAGATCAACTGATCCATAATGCCGCAGTTACAGCCGACAAACTGGTTTTCAGCTTCCTGGCCGTTCAGGGCAATCTGCGCCCCGTCGAGCGGCAGATGATAAAGCTGCTGGAACACGGTGCCTACTGCCACTTCCAGCGAAGCCGAAGAGCTTAAGCCTGCGCCCTGAGGCACATTTCCGCTGATCACCAGATCCGCGCCGCCAAACGCATCGTTGCGTTTTTGCAGATGCTTCACCACGCCACGCACGTAGTTTGACCACTGCTGGCTGTCATGAGCGATTATTGGCGCGTCCAGAGAGAACTCGTCCATTTGATTATCGTAGTCAGCCGCGATAACGCGAACTTTTCTGTCATCGCGTGTCGCACAGCTAATCACGGTTTGATAGTCGATAGCGCAGGGCAGAACGAATCCGTCGTTATAATCGGTATGTTCGCCAATCAGGTTTACACGGCCCGGTGCCTGAATAGTATGGGTGGCAGGGTAGCCAAATGTTTCAGCAAACAGAGATTGTGTTTTTTCTTTCAGACTCATTATTTAAACTCCGGATTCGCGAAAATGGATGTCGCTGACCGCACGCAGTCGTTCAGCCGCTTGTTCTGCCGTCAGGTCGCGCTGGGTCTCCGCCAGCATTTCGTAACCGACCATAAATTTGCGCACGGTTGCCGAACGCAGCAGCGGCGGATAAAAGTGCGCGTGCAACTGCCAGTGTTGGTTTTCTTCACCGTTAAACGGCGCGCCGTGCCAGCCCATGGAGTAGGGGAATGAGCACTGGAACAGATTGTCGTAACGACTGGTCAGTTTTTTCAACGCCAGCGCCAGATCAGCGCGCTGTTCGTCGGTCAAATCGGTGATACGCAGAACATGCGCTTTCGGCAGCAGCAGCGTTTCGAACGGCCATGCCGCCCAGTAGGGCACGACTGCCAGCCAATGCTCAGTTTCAACGACCGTCCGACTACCGTCCGCCAGTTCACGCTGGACGTAATCAAGGAGCATCGGCGCGCCCTGTTCGGCGAAGTACGCTTTTTGCAGGCGATCTTCACGTTCGGCTTCGTTGGGCAGAAAGCTATTGGCCCAAATCTGTCCGTGAGGATGGGGGTTCGAACACCCCATTGCCGCGCCTTTATTCTCAAAGACCTGCACCCAGGGATAGGTTTTGCCTAAATCTGCCGTCTGTTCCTGCCACGTTTTCACGATTTCTGTTAGCGCAGGCACGCTGAGTTCCGGCAGCGTTTTGCTGTGATCGGGCGAAAAGCAAATCACGCGGCTGGTACCGCGCGCGCTTTGACAGCGCATTAACGGATCGTGGCTGTCCGGCGCGTCCGGGGTATCGGACATCAGCGCGGCAAAGTCGTTGGTAAAAACATAGGTCCCGGTGTAATCCGGGTTTTTATCGCCGGTAACGCGTGTATTGCCTGCACACAGGAAGCAGTCCGGGTCATGTGCGGGTAGAACCTGCTTAGATGGTGTTTCCTGCGCCCCTTGCCAGGGGCGTTTTGCACGATGCGGTGAGACGAGGATCCACTGCCCGGTGAGCGGGTTAAAACGGCGGTGTGGATGATCGACAGGATTGAATTGCGTCATGATTGATCCTTAATCCGTATATCCCTGCGGATGGCGTGACTGCCAGTGCCACGTGTCTTGTGCCATTTCATCCAGGGTGCGAGTTACGCGCCAGTTGAGTTCGCGATCGGCTTTGCTGGCATCTGCCCAGTAGGCCGGAAGATCGCCATCACGACGCGGGGCAAAATGGTAATTCACCGGTTTACCGCAGGCTTTACTGAAGGCGTTGACCACATCCAGCACGCTGCTGCCGATGCCCGCCCCGAGGTTGTAAATATGCACGCCCTGTTTGCCCGCCAGTTTTTCCATCGCGGCGACGTGGCCATCTGCGAGATCCATGACGTGGATATAGTCGCGAACGCCGGTGCCATCTTCGGTAGGGTAGTCGTTGCCAAATATGGCAAGGGACTCGCGGCGGCCAACGGCAACCTGTGCGATGTAAGGCATCAGGTTGTTAGGAATACCTTGCGGGTCTTCACCCATATCACCTGACGGATGCGCGCCAACCGGGTTGAAGTAGCGCAGTAAGGCGATACTCCAGTCGGGCTGTGCTTTTTGCAGATCGGTCAGGATCTGTTCAACCATCAGCTTACTTTTGCCATACGGGCTTTGTGGTGTGCCGGTGGGGAAGCTTTCAACGTAAGGAATTTGCGGCTGATCGCCATAGACGGTCGCGGAGGAGCTGAAAATGAAGTTTTTCACGTTAGCGGCGCGCATGGCATTTACCAGACGCAGCGTCCCGTTGACGTTGTTGTCATAGTATTCCAGCGGCTTGGCAACGGACTCGCCAACGGCTTTTAACCCGGCAAAATGGATGACGGTGTCAATGGCATGATCGTGCAGAATTTCGGTTATCAGCGCTTCGTTACGGATGTCTCCTTCCACAAAGGTCGGATGCTTGCCGCCTAAACGTTCAATGACGGGCAGAACGCTGCGCTTGCTGTTGCAGAGGTTATCCAGGATCACTACCTCGTGACCGTTTTTCAGCAACTGCACGCAAGTGTGGCTTCCTATGTAACCGCTACCACCTGTAACCAATACTCTCATAATTCGCTCCGTTAAGCCTATGGTATGCAATAAACATAGCATAACAAAGATGCGAAAAGTGTGACATGGAATAAATTAGTGGAATCGTTTACACAGAGACATTTTCACTCGTTTGCGTGAGTTGTTTTATTTTAAATCATTAGGTTAAGTTGTTATCTCGGAGTTTATCTGAAAAAAATGCAGAAAAAAGGGCGTGTTAAGCGCCCTCAAATGAAAATTAACGCAGAGAGGTTTGTCGATAGGCGTAGATTTCGCCCTCGGGCACAAACTCCAGTCGATGGGTAATGCAGGCTGGGGCGTCTTCAGCGTGGTGGGAGACAAACAGCAGCTGCGTTTCGCCTTCACCGATCAGTACATCCACAAATCGACGAATCAGTTGGCGATTGAGCGGGTCCAGGCCTTGCAAAGGCTCGTCGAGGATCAACAAAGTCGGGTGTTTAACCAGCGCACGCACAATCAACGCCAGACGTTGCTGCCCCCAGGAAAGACTGTGGAACGGCGCATCCGCGGTACGTTTATCCATGCCCAGAATATCCAACCACTGTTGGACCAGTTTATGCTGTCTGTCAGAGACGGCCTGATAGATGCCGATTGAGTCAAAGTAGCCGGAGAGAATAACATTGCGTACCGTCGTACTGACCCGGTAATCCAGATGCAGACTACTGCTGACGTAGCCGATGTGTTTTTTAATATCCCAGATAGTTTCACCGCTACCCCGGCGGCGGCCAAACAGTGTTAAATCGTTGCTGTAGCCCTGGGGGTGATCGCCGGTGATTAAACTCAGTAGGGTTGATTTTCCCGCACCGTTGGGGCCGACGATTTGCCAGTGTTCTCCTGGATTTACCTGCCAGCTCAGATGATGCAGGATAGGGCGATCGTTATACGAGACGGTGCCATCGTTGAGCACAATCCGCGGCGCGTTATCGGACAGCGTGCGACGGACCGAAGGCTCATCCGGCTCGGGTAACTGAATACCTTCCAGGCGTTCACTATGGGCGAGTTGGGCGATTAATGCCTGTTGCAGAAGGTCTGCTTTTGCACCGGTTTCAGTCAACGTGCAATCGGCAAGAACGCCGGCAAACTGCACGAAATCGGGAATCTCATCAAAGCGGTTAAGCACCAGTACCAGCGTAAAACCGGTCTGATGCAGTTCAGCGAGCAGTTCTGCTAACTGGCGACGGGACGCCACGTCCAGCCCGTCAAAAGGCTCATCAAGGATCAGTAAATCCGGTGCAGACATTAACGCCTGGCAGAGCAGGGTCTTACGTGTTTCACCGGTGGAAAGGTATTTGAAACGCCTGTTGAGCAGGGCAGAAATACCAAATTGCTGCGCCAGCGCAGCGCAGCGGGTGGGATCGTTGACCTCATCCTGAATGATTTCAGCGGTGGTACGCCCGGTGTCATCTTCACCGGGGCTGAGAAGATCGGTGTTGTTTCGCTGCCACTCGTCACTGACCAGCTTTTGTAGCTGCTCAAAGGAAAGTCGGGTAATACGCGTGAACTGACAGTGCCGCTCGCCTTTCAGTAGCGGCAATTCTCCTGCCAGCGCGCGGGCCAGGGCGGATTTCCCACTACCGTTAGAGCCAACAAACGCCCAGCTATCACCTGCGTTTAACGTTAAGGCATCTAACTGGAGCGTTTTTGTGTCGCTAAGACGAAACGTGCCTTGCGAAATTTGCAATGATGACATTTTGTATCCCATTATTTGCAGCAATGAATAACAGGGATACGTGTTCTTCAGGCTGATGTCAATCAACTCAGCACAGCGTCGCAATAATCACTTTGTCAGCATTAAAATATGCTGTTGCGTTAGCACCTTCAGCTAAAGCGTGAGTCTGTTCTACTGGCAACGTCGCACACAGCGTCTGGCCGTCTGGCAACGTCATTAACACCTCACACTGTTCTGTGCCGCGTTCGATATGACTAATCGTGCCATGCAACTGATTATCGGCGGCCTGAGCGATAGCATCGTCCTGGGTGATACCCACCCACGGTGCTTTCAACAGAATTAATACTTCTTTGCCTTCCTCAAGACCCAAACGCTCACCGCTTTGCGCAGTAATCGCCACCTTCAGACGCGTTTCGCCATCGGCCAACAGGACGTCGACATGCTGTTGAACCTGATTGTGGTCGCGGGCGGTTATTGTGCCAAACCATTGGTTACGGGCGCTGGTTTGCAGTGAAAAGCGGGAAATGGCTGCCAGCAGACTATTGAGCGGCAGCGCATCGTCATCGCTCAACACATCAAACGCTTTTTGTTGAATTTGCGCGAGCAAATCATACAGTTGGATCAGACGCTGGCCATAACGCGTCAACACCGCGCCGCCGCCGCCTTTACCGCCGGTGGCGCGCTCAACCAGCGTCTGCTCACTGAGCTGGTTCATTTCGTTAATCGCATCCCAGGCGCTTTTATAACTGATACCCGCATCCTTCGCGCCCTGACTGATGGAGCCGGAAAGCGCAATGTGCTTAAGCAGAGAAATGCGACGGGGATCGGCAAACAGTTTTTGCTGAAGTTTCAGCGTAAGAAGGATTTCGGCCTGCATCACAAGCTCCTGGCAAAAAAGGGTATTGTGACGGAAAACCGCGTGCGCGCAAAGCCGACCGCACAAAAGGGGAGTGCTTTTCTGCGTTATGCGGTTAGAATACGTCTAAGGACTATATCTGGAGTTGACCATGTTAGAGTTATTGAAAAGTCTGGTATTCGCCGTAATCATGGTACCTGTGGTGATGGCCATCATTCTGGGTCTGATTTACGGATTGGGTGAAGTGTTCAACATTTTTTCCGGTATCGGTCAGAAAGACCAGTCCAGACAGAATCATTGATTCCCCAAACGCCCGCTCAGTCGGGCGTTTCTATTTTTGCCTTTCAGCTCGTTTTCTCTGACAACAGTTTCTCAAGATCCTGCTTCTCCTGCCGATATTTTCATGGTGTAACCTCTAATTGGTATTAATAACCGCTGGGAAAATCCTGACTTAACCGTTATATTTGCGCGTACATAACGAAACTCAAAGGAGCTACAGATGGCACGCACATGGTTACGCTTGTTTGCAGGGGCGACGCTTTCTCTTTCTGTCGCAGGACAAGCATTGGCGGATGAAGGGAAAATCACGGTATTCGCAGCGGCTTCGCTCACCAACGCGATGCAGGATATTGCTACGCAATATAAAAAAGAGAAGAACGTTGACGTCGTCTCCTCTTTTGCCTCTTCTTCTACGCTGGCGCGTCAGATTGAAGCAGGCGCGCCTGCTGACCTGTTTATTTCTGCCGATCAGAAATGGATGGATTATGCGGTAGACAAAAAATCGATTGATACCGCCACGCGAGCAACGCTGTTAGGCAACAGTCTGGTGGTGGTAGCGCCGAAAGCCAGCGCTCAGAAAGACTTTACTATCGACAGTAAAACCAACTGGACCCGTTTGCTGAATGGTGGACGCCTGGCTGTCGGCGATCCGGAACATGTTCCGGCAGGCATTTATGCCAAGGAAGCACTGCAAAAATTGGGCGCATGGGATACTCTGGCGCCGAAACTGGCACCTGCGGAAGACGTTCGCGGTGCGCTGGCGCTTGTAGAACGTAACGAAGCGCCGCTGGGGATCGTCTATGGTTCCGATGCTGTCGCCAGCAAAGGCGTCAAGGTTGTCGCGACCTTCCCGGAAGATTCACACAAAAAAGTGGAATACCCTATCGCGATTGTTGATGGGCATAAAAACGCAACGGTCAGCGCGTTCTATGATTACCTGAAAGGACCGCAGGCTGCTGAAATCTTTAAACGTTATGGATTTACGACCAAGTAATGATACTGACCGATCCTGAATGGCAGGCCGTCATACTGAGCCTGAAAGTTTCTTCCCTGGCCGTGCTGTTTAGTTTGCCGTTTGGGATCTTCTTTGCCTGGCTGCTTGTGCGATGCAAGTTCCCGGGCAAAGCGCTGCTCGACAGCGTTTTGCATTTGCCGTTGGTGCTGCCGCCGGTTGTGGTGGGGTATCTGCTGTTGATCGCCATGGGGCGGCGCGGATTTATCGGCGAGCGGCTGTATGACTGGTTTGGCATCACCTTTGCCTTTAGCTGGCGCGGTGCGGTGCTGGCTGCGGCGGTGATGTCTTTCCCTCTTATGGTACGGGCAATTCGTCTGGCGCTGGAAGGTGTCGACGTCAAGCTGGAGCAGGCGGCCCGAACGCTGGGAGCCGGGCGTTGGCGCGTATTCATGACGATTACCTTACCGCTGATGTTGCCCGGCATTATTGTCGGGACGGTGCTGGCGTTCGCGCGTTCCCTCGGGGAATTCGGCGCAACGATTACCTTTGTCTCCAATATTCCTGGCGAAACCCGCACCATCCCCTCGGCGATGTATACCCTGATCCAAACGCCTGGCGGTGAAAGCGCAGCGGCAAGGTTATGTATCATTTCTATTGTGTTGGCGCTGATTTCACTGCTGATTTCTGAATGGCTGGCGCGTATTAGCCGTGAGCGGACGGGGCGATAATCATGCTGGAACTTAACTTCTCCCAGACGCTGGGAACCCATTGCCTGACGCTCAATGAAACGCTGCCTGCCAGTGGGATTACCGCTATTTTTGGCGTATCCGGCGCTGGGAAAACGTCGCTGATCAACGCTATCAGCGGCCTGACGCAGCCGCAGTCCGGGCGTATTGTGCTTAACGGTCGGGTGTTAAACGATGTCGAAAACGGAATCTGCTTAACGCCTGAAAAGCGTCGGGTGGGCTATGTATTCCAGGATGCGCGTCTGTTTCCCCATTATAAGGTGCGCGGTAACCTGCGCTACGGTATGGCGAAAAGCATGGCCGGGCAGTTTGATAAGCTGGTGGCGTTGCTGGGCATTGAACCGCTGCTTGATCGCCTACCGGGAAGTCTTTCCGGCGGCGAAAAACAGCGCGTCGCTATTGGTCGGGCGCTGCTTACCGCGCCAGAGTTATTACTGCTTGATGAACCGTTAGCCTCGCTGGATATTCCGCGCAAACGCGAGCTGCTGCCTTATCTGCAACGTCTGGCGCGTGAAATTAATATTCCGATGCTGTATGTCAGCCACTCGCTTGATGAGATTTTGCACCTGGCAGACAAAGTGATGGTGCTGGAAAACGGGCAGGTCAAAGCATTTGGTTCGCTGGAGGACGTCTGGGGGAGTAGCGTAATGCACCCCTGGCTGCCGAAAGAACAGCAGAGCAGCATTCTGAAAGTCAGCGTGCTGGAGCATCATCCTCACTACGCGATGACCGCGCTGGCGCTGGGCGATCAGCATCTGTGGGTCAATAAGCTTGAGCAGCCGCTGCAATCCGTGCTGCGCATTCGCATTCAGGCGTCTGATGTTTCGCTGGTACTCCAGCCGCCCCAGCAGACCAGTATTCGTAACATACTGCGTGCGAAGGTCGCCCAGTGCTATGACGATAACGGCCAGGTGGAAGTGCAGCTTGAGGTAGGCGGGAAAACGCTGTGGGCGAGGATCAGCCCGTGGGCCAGGGATGAGCTTGGCATCAAACCTGGCCTGTGGCTGTACGCGCAAATTAAAAGCGTGTCGATCACCGCCTGATTACAGCAGGTGGGTGTAGATAAACTTCGCGATGCTGTCGGTGGTATTGTCACCAATCACGATGTTGGCGCGGGCTTTGACCGCGTCATCCGCATTGCCCATCGCCACGCCAGTGCCTGCGGCTTCCAGCATGCTGATATCGTTAAAGTTGTCGCCAAAGGCGATCACATTTTCCATTGACCCTCCCTGTGCTGCAATCCACTGGGTAAGGCGTCGCCCTTTGCTGTTACCTTTACGGGCAATATCGACCTGATCGTGCCAGGACCATTCACACTCCAGCCCCAGTTGTTGTTCAACGTCTTTACCAAACTGCTGCAGTTTTGGAATATCTTCGTCGGTAAGGGCAAATTTCCACACGGCGTTGACATCATGCGCGGCCTGCGCCAGCGAAGGAACCTGGGTGAAGGTTGGGCGCTGTTCCGGCGGCAGCGTTTGCGCCCAGTTAGCGGTACGCACCACATGCCCGGTCGGACGCTCATACAGCATGGCCTCGTCAACATACATCAGTCCATGAATTTGATGTTCATCCAGCATTTCGATCAGCTGCAATGCCTGGTCAACCGGAAGAGGATCGGATTCCAGTACCTTTTTTGCATGATAATCATACAAGTAAGTGCCGTTGCAGCAAATTGCAGGTGTATCCAGCGCCAGCGCCTGATAAAAAGGATGAATAGCAACGTGATGGCGACCTGTGACAATGATAAGTTGGTAGCCTGCTTCTCTGGCGCGTGAGAGCGCTTCAAGAGAGGATGGCAACAAGGTTTTTTTCGGGGTCAGCAAGGTACCGTCTAAATCCAGGGCAATCACGCGTGCGGTCATAGGTTTTTCCAGATTAAGGTTGAGAATTGTGTCTGTTGGAATGGTACACCGAGACGGGAGCCGGACAAAATTCTGAGTCTTAATTAAGCATTCACCGTTAAAAGCGTCTACCTTAGGCGTGTGTCAGGCAATTGCAGCCACCTGCCAACAAGCAAAGGAGTATTCATGAAACAAACCGTTTATACCGCCAGTCCTGAGAGTCAGCAAATTCATGTCTGGAGCCTGAATCACGATGGTTCTTTGACGCTGACCCAGGTGGTTGATGTGCCGGGTCAGGTACAGCCGATGGTCGTCAGCCCGGATAAGCGCTATCTCTATGTCGGTGTGCGCCCGGAGTTTCGTGTTCTGGCATATCGTATTGCGCCTGATGACGGTGCGCTGACCTTCGTTGCGGAGTCTGCACTGCCGGGTAGCCCGACGCATATTTCTACCGATCATCAGGGGCGTTTTGTGTTTGTCGGCTCCTATAATGCGGGCAGCGTGAGCGTCACGCGTCTGGAAGATGGTCTACCGGTGGGGCTGGTGGATGTGATTGAAGGTCTTGACGGCTGCCACTCGGCCAACATCTCTCCGGATAACCGCATTCTGTGGGTCCCGGCGTTGAAGCAGGATCGTATCTGTCTGTTTGACGTCAGTGATGATGGTCATCTGGTCGCCCAGGAGCCAGCAGAAGTGACCACCGTGGAAGGCGCGGGTCCGCGTCATATGGTGTTCCATCCGAATAAGCAATACGCCTATTGCGTGAATGAGCTGAACAGCTCTGTTGACGTCTGGGAGCTGAAAGATCCGCACGGCAAAATTGAGTGTGTGCAGACGCTGGATATGATGCCAACTGATTTCTCCGATACCCGATGGGCGGCAGATATTCATATTACACCGGATGGTCGTCATCTGTATGCCTGCGATCGTACCGCCAGCCTGATTACGGTGTTTAGCGTCTCAGAAGACGGAAGTGTGCTGACGAAAGAAGGCTTCCAGCCGACCGAAACGCAACCGCGCGGTTTTAATATCGACCACAGCGGTAAATACCTGATCGCCGCCGGGCAAAAATCTCATCACATCGCGGTGTACGAGATCGCTGGCGAACAAGGGTTGCTGACGGAGAAAGGTCGTTACGCGGTAGGCCAGGGCCCGATGTGGGTGGTGGTTAACGCGTACTAATATTGCGTCTAATGCCGGATGAGTATCCGGCACATTGCCCGGCAGAGCATGAGTCTGCCGGGTTTACATCAGAGAATGGCGATTACTGCTTAGGTTCAGCAATCACTTTGCTACCAATACCGCGGTTGTTGTATTCCCACATGCGGTTGAAGTTGGTGTCGTTCAGGTTGCGCTGGATTTCGCCTTTATCATCTTCCGCACCGGTATTACCGGTAAATGGATGTTTTGAGATAACGCTGTCAGCCCACGGTTTCGCCATGTTAAAGCCTTCGTTAATCACGCTGTCGCGAATAACCACCTGTCCATTGGTGTTAGAATCAACATCCAGCGAGCGGCCCAACTGCGCCACGCCATCACCACTTGCCGTGAAGCGGCTATTGATAGCCAGGAAACCGTAGTAGATGTTTGACAGGGTAGCCGGTGCAAACACGTAAGCTTCCTGCTGGGTACGGGAGTTCACAACGCGGAAATCGGTGTTATCGAATACCACCGCGCCACGACCAGACACGATATCCACATCGCCTTCAATGTAGCTGTTCGTCACCAGCGTACGCGGCTGGCGATCGTTTTCCAGACGGTTTTGTACGCCGCTGTTGGTCACGAAGAAGGTATTCTGACGGCCCAGGATGTTGACCTTGTTGATCTGCACTTTATCGCCATCGGTACGCAGGGCGACGGCCGGATGGTTACCTGCATCAACGCTATCACCGAGGTTGTTTTCGATGGTCAGGTTCTGCAATTGCAGACCGTTATTTTGCGACCAAACGACGGCCGAACACATCACGCCAATATTCGTGCCGCGCTTGTTCTGGCAATTATCAAACATATACCACGCAGGTTTGCCCGGCATATATTTACCGCCCGGGTTCACCGTACGACGCCAGTCAGCGGTGCTCATATCACCGTCAATGGCCTGGCCAATTTTCACATCCAGCGGTTTTTCACCAGTACCATAAAGCGTCAGGCTACCCGTCGCTGCCGGAATATAGACCGTGCCCTGATACTCACCCGGCATGATCGCGATGTACTGACGTTTGTTGGTACGTTTGATGATTGCCGCATCAACCGCAGCCTGAATGCTGGTATGCGTCACGCCCTGGGTGCCTGCCGGGCCAACGACAAAGTCAGGCTGCGCGGGCAAAGTAATAGCAGAGGGGCTCCATGGCGCGGTATTTGGCGTCAGCGCGGAAAAATAGTGCGCGGCGACGAAGTTTTTCGCTTCATTGGCCGACAGAATCGGGCGCGAAGCGGTGCCTGGCGCGGTCTGATCGGAAGGAATTTGATCGGGCGGTGTAGAGCTACAGGCGGTCAGCGTCACGCCAAAAGCCATTGCCAGCGCCAGACGGGAAACTGATGATATGTTCACAGGTTGCTCCGGGCTTTGAAAGTTATCCATTGAAGCCTGCTTTTTTATACTAAGTTGAGCGAAACGGGAAGGTTAAAAGGTAAAAAGTTCTTTTTTATCGCCGTAATGCCCGGCGCGGAGAGACCTTATATCACAAATAGATAACAATTATGGTCCTTCAGGTTGACAACATCCGCGGAATCAAAAATAAATGTCTATACAACCTATGACAAGTGGTGAGTCAAATGCAGCAATTCTTCCCTGATGATGTTATCTGGCGCAATGTTCGCCTGGCGACCATGGATCCTGAACGTGATAACCCGTATGGGCTGGTGGATGGACATGCGTTGATCGTCCGCCAGGGTAAGATTCGCGCTATTGTGCCGGAGTCTTCGTTATACCTCACACATGACAATACCTTTGATATGCAGGGCCGGCTGGTTACCCCTGGCCTGATCGACTGCCATACGCACCTGGTCTTTGGCGGGAATCGCGCAGGTGAATGGGAGCAGCGGCTTAACGGTGTTTCCTACCAGCAGATAAGCGCCCAGGGGGGCGGTATTAATGCCACCGTGTCGGCGACCCGCAGCGCCACTGATGAACAACTTCTTCATATAGCGCATCAGCGTATGGAGCGGTTGATCAAAGAAGGCGTTACGCTACTGGAAATAAAGTCCGGTTACGGCCTTGATTTGCAAACAGAAGAGAAAATATTGCGCGTGGCGGCAGCGCTGGCGGCGGAAAATGTGGTTGAAATAAGCCCGACGCTGTTGGCTGCCCATGCTACCCCTGCGGAATACCAGGGCGATCCTGACGGCTATATTACGCTGGTGTGTGAGACGATTTTGCCGCAGTTGTGGGAGCAAGGGCTATTCGAGACCGTCGATCTGTTTTGTGAAAGCGTCGGTTTTACGCTGGCGCAGAGTGAGCGGGTGTTCCAGGCCGCACAGGCGCTGGGCATCCCGGTCAAAGCGCATGTTGAACAACTGTCACTGCTCGGCGGCGCCCAACTGGTGAGCCGCTACCACGGTTTATCAGCCGACCATATTGAATATCTTGATGAAGCGGGCGTGGCGGCGATGAGCCAAAGCGGTACGGTTGGGGTGTTGTTGCCCGGCGCTTTCTATTTCCTCAAAGAGCAACAGCGTCCGCCGATAGAGCTGTTACGGCAATATCAGGTGCCGATGGCGGTGGCGACTGACTTCAACCCTGGCACCAGTCCGTTTATCAGTCTGCACTGGGCGATGAACATGGCTTGCGTCCAGTTTGGCTTAACGCCGGAAGAAGCGTGGGCAGGCGTCACCCGTCATGCGGCCCGGGCGCTGGGACGTCATGCCACTCACGGTCAATTGAAGGCCGGGTTTGTGGCTGATTTTGTGGTGTGGGATGCCGAACTCCCGGTTGAGATCCTCTATGAGCCAGGGCGTAACCCGCTCTACCAACGTGTATTTAAAGGACAAGCTGCATGACTAACTGGCAACCTGCTTCTCCTGCACTATGGCAGGGGCGAGATGACCGCGCCGAGTCGCCGACTGCGCTGCGCCTGTTTCAGACGATTACGCTGAGTCCGGCGTTTTCCCCGGAAATGTACTCTGAGCAGATAGCACTGCTTGGTTTTGCCTGTGATGAAGGCGTTAAACGTAATCAGGGGCGTACGGGAGCCGCCGGAGCGCCAGACGCGCTACGTAAAGCGCTGGCGAATTTAGCCAGTCACGACGGGCATCAGCGGCTGGTGGATCTGGGCAATATTGTAGCGCAGGCCCCCGATCTTGAGGGCGCGCAGCAGGCGCTACGCAAGGCGGTACAGCGCTGTCAGCAGGAGAACATGCGTACCCTGGTGCTGGGGGGAGGGCACGAAACCGCGTTTGCGCATGGCGCTGGCGTGCTGGATGCGTTCCCGCAGGCAAAAGTGGGCATCATCAATCTCGACGCGCATCTCGATTTGCGTCATGCCGACCAGGCCACATCCGGTACGCCGTTTCGCCAGCTGGCGCACCTTTGCGATGAACAGCAGCGCGGATTTCACTATGCCTGTATCGGCGTCAGTCGGGCGGCAAATACCCAGGCGCTGTGGGATGAAGCGCAGCGGCTCGGTGTCACCGTGGTGGAAGATTTGCACTGTGATTCGGCACAGGCCCAGCTGGCGCAGTTTGCCTCTGGCGTGGATGTCATCTATCTGACTATCGACCTTGACGTGCTGCCGGTTTGGGAAATGCCCGCAGTGTCAGCGCCCGCTGCGCTGGGCGTACCGTTGGCGACGCTGTTGGGGCTGATTGAACCCCTTTGTCGTAGCGGTAAACTGCAGGCGGTGGATATGGTTGAATTTAATCCACGCTTTGACGATGATGGCAGAGCGGCACGCGTTGCGGCGCGATTAGGCTGGCAAATTGCGCACTGGTGGCACTGACATGCCTGAGGGCGTTACGCTTATCAGGTTCGGGTAATGTCTGTAAACTATACCCATTCACATTTCAGCTTAAGGAAGGCACACGCATGCTCCCATCCCGTTCTGCTCCGGCCCCTTTTTACGAAAAGGTAAAACAGGAGATCAGCGAAAAAATTGCCAGCGGCATCTGGCAAGCTCACGATCGTATCCCGTCTGAGGCAGAGCTGGTGGCACAGTATGGTTTTAGCCGAATGACCATCAATCGGGCACTGCGTGAGTTAACGGATGAGGGGTTGCTGGTACGTTTGCAGGGGGTGGGGACGTTTGTCGCCGAGCCAAAAGGTCAGTCTGCGCTGTTTGAAATTCGCAGCATTGCGGATGAAATCAACGCCCGTCAGCATCAGCACCGCTGTGAGGTACTGACCCTGGAAAGAACCCAGGCAAATGCGCAGCAGGCTTTGGTGTTAAACGTTAAAGAAGGCACCCCCATTTTTCACTCCATCATGGTGCACTACGAGAACGATTTGCCGGTACAAATTGAAGATCGCTGTGTGAATGCGGAGATTGTGCCGGAGTATCTGGCGCAGGATTACAGCCAGACCACGCCGCACGCTTACCTGTCGCTGATCGCCCCTTTAACGGAAGGTGAGCACATTGTCGAAGCGGTACGCGCCACTGCTGAAGAGTGCGCGTTGCTGAATATCAAAGAACACGATCCCTGCTTGCTGATCCGTCGCAAAACCTGGTCCGCGTCATCCATTGTCTCTCATGCCCGTTTGCTGTTTCCGGGTTCCCGTTATCGCCTGCAAGGACGGTTTATGTCCTGATGTCGGGATACCAAAACCGTGATTGCTGACGCAATATAATAAAAATGTATCTTAATTGTTAAAATCATCCTTGCGGCAGCTTGTATAGACAAGTATATGTTACTTATCTATCCGACGTCCGTGAGGAGTTTTCTGTCATGTCCCATAGCAAATATCGTCAGCAGGATATTCGTGCCCCGCGTGGCACCACCTTAATGGCCAAAAGCTGGCTGACCGAAGCCCCGCTGCGCATGTTAATGAACAACCTGGATCCCGACGTGGCGGAAAATCCGCATGAGCTGGTGGTATACGGCGGGATTGGCCGCGCCGCGCGTGACTGGGAATGTTACGACGCCATCGTTAATGCGCTGACGCAACTGGAGAGCGATGAGACCCTGCTGGTCCAGTCGGGTAAACCGGTCGGTGTGTTCAAAACCCATGACAACGCCCCGCGTGTACTGATTGCTAACTCTAACCTGGTTCCGCACTGGGCAACCTGGGAGCACTTCAACGAGCTGGATGCTAAAGGACTGGCGATGTACGGTCAGATGACCGCCGGGAGCTGGATCTACATTGGTAGTCAGGGCATCGTGCAGGGGACGTATGAAACCTTTGTTGAGGCCGGGCGTCAGCATTATCAGGGTAACCTGAGCGGACGCTGGGTGCTAACCGCCGGGCTGGGCGGGATGGGCGGGGCGCAGCCGTTAGCCGCGACGCTGGCTGGCGCATGCTCGCTGAACATTGAATGTCAGCAAAGCCGCATTGATTTTCGTCTGCGGACCCGATACGTGGACGAGCAGGCGACATCGCTGGACGATGCGCTGGCGCGTATCGATAAGTATACCCGTGAGGGTAAAGCGGTTTCCATTGCGCTGTGCGCGAATGCCGCCGACGTTGTGCCGGAGCTGGTGAAACGTGGTGTGTGCCCGGATATGGTGACCGACCAGACCAGCGCCCACGATCCACTGCATGGTTATCTGCCGTCCGGGTGGAGCTGGGAAGAGTATCAGGCGAAAGCGGTGTCCGATCCGCAGGGTACAGTGCAGGCGGCGAAACGCTCAATGGCAACGCATGTTGAAGCGATGCTGGCATTTAGCAAAATGGGCGTACCGACGTTTGATTACGGCAATAACATTCGCCAGATGGCCAAAGAGATGGGCGTGGAAAATGCCTTTGATTTCCCCGGCTTTGTGCCAGCGTATATTCGACCGCTGTTCTGTCGTGGCATTGGCCCGTTCCGCTGGGTGGCGCTTTCCGGCGATCCGCAGGATATTTATAAAACCGATGCCAAAGTGAAAGAGATCGTGGCTGACGATAAGCATCTACATCACTGGCTGGACATGGCGCGTGAGCGGATTAACTTTCAGGGCTTACCGGCGCGTATCTGCTGGGTCGGCCTGGAATGGCGCCAAAAGCTGGGGCTGGCGTTTAATGAAATGGTGCGCAGGGGGGAAGTGTCCGCGCCAATTGTTATTGGCCGTGACCATCTGGACTCCGGCTCCGTTGCCAGTCCGAACCGCGAAACCGAAGCCATGCGCGATGGGTCTGACGCCGTATCCGACTGGCCGCTGCTGAATGCGCTGCTGAACACCGCCAGCGGTGCGACGTGGGTGTCATTGCACCACGGTGGCGGAGTGGGAATGGGTTTCTCCCAGCATGCCGGGATGGTCATTGTTTGTGATGGCACTGATGAAGCCGCTGCGCGTATTGCCCGGGTATTGCATAACGATCCGGCCACCGGGGTGATGCGCCACGCTGACGCCGGGTATGATATTGCGGTGGAATGTGCTGTCGAAGAAGGATTGAATTTGCCGATGGTTGCTGCGACGCAGGGGAAACGCTGAGATGAATACCATGACATTAACGCCGGGCCAACTGACTTTTGCACAGCTCCGTGACATCTGGCAGCAGCCGGTCCAACTAAGCCTTGATGCCAGCGCGATTGACGCCATTAATGCAAGCGTCGCCTGCGTCAATAACATTGTCGCTGAAGGCCGTACGGCATACGGCATTAATACCGGTTTTGGCCTGCTGGCCCAGACCCGTATCGCCACAGAAGATTTGCAGAATTTACAGCGCTCGTTGGTGCTTTCCCATGCGGCTGGCGTCGGCGAGGCGCTGGACGACGCGATGGTGCGTCTGATTATGGTGCTGAAAATCAACAGCCTGGCGCGCGGTTTTTCCGGTATTCGCCTGAGCGTGATTGAAGCGCTGATTGCGCTGGTAAATGCCGAGGTGTATCCGCTGATCCCGGCGAAAGGCTCAGTGGGGGCATCGGGTGACCTGGCGCCGTTGGCGCATATGTCTCTGACGCTGCTGGGTGAAGGGAAGGCGCGCTGGCAGGGGGAATGGCTCCCGGCGACCGAAGCGCTGAAAAAGGCCGGGCTGGAGCCGATAACGCTGGAAGCAAAAGAAGGGCTGGCACTGCTCAACGGCACCCAGGCGTCCACCGCCTTTGCGCTGCGCGGGTTATTTGAAGCTCAGGAGCTGTTCGCGTCTGCGACGGTGTGCGGGGCGTTAACCACCGAAGCTGTGCTCGGTTCCCGCCGCCCGTTTGATGCCCGCATTCATGCGGCGCGAGGACAGCGTGGACAGATTGATGCCGCAGCACTTTATCGCCATGTGTTGAGCGACACCAGCGCGCTTTCGCAGTCGCATCATAACTGTGAAAAAGTGCAGGATCCGTATTCTCTGCGCTGTCAGCCGCAGGTGATGGGGGCGTGTCTGACGCAAATGCGCCAGGTATTGGATGTCCTGCTGGTGGAAGCTAACGCGGTTTCCGACAACCCGCTGGTATTTGCCGAAGAGGGCGATGTGATTTCAGGCGGCAACTTCCATGCCGAACCGGTGGCGATGGCGGCAGATAACCTGGCGCTGGCGATTGCGGAAATCGGGTCGTTATCGGAGCGACGCATTGCGCTGATGATGGATAAACACATGTCGCAGTTGCCGCCGTTCCTGGTGAAAAACGGCGGAGTTAACTCCGGCTTTATGATTGCTCAGGTGACGGCTGCCGCGCTGGCGAGCGAGAACAAAGCGCTGGCGCATCCGCACAGTGTGGACAGCTTGCCGACCTCCGCCAACCAGGAAGATCACGTCTCTATGGCTCCCGCGGCGGGTCGCAGATTGTGGGAGATGGCGGCGAATACGCGCGGCGTGATTGCCGTGGAGTGGCTGGCGGCGTGTCAGGGGATCGACCTGCGCGAAGGGTTAACCTCAAGTCCATTGCTCGAGCAAGCGCGCCAGGCGCTACGCGAGCGGGTTGCCCATTATACGCAGGATCGCTTTTTCGCCCCGGATATTGAGTGTGCGACTGAACTGTTAGCGCAAGGAACGTTGCTGAAATTGCTGCCTGAATTTCTGTAGAGAAATGCCTGATGGCGACGCTGACGCGTCTTATCAGGCCTACGGTCTGCTTTGTAGGCCGGATGAAGGCGAAGCCGACATCCGGCACAACAGCACTTAACTAAACATCGCCGTAATCGAGGCGCTGGCGAGCGAGTGGAAGTGAACATTAAATCCAACCATCGCGCCGCTGGCGTCCTCATCGACATCAATACGCTCTACATCCAGTGCGTGAACCGTAAAGATATAGCGATGAGTTTCCCCCTTCGGCGGCGCTGCGCCGCCATAACCGGCTTTACCAAAATCCGTACGGGTCTGAATCACCCCGTCCGGCAGTGCAACCAGCCCGGAGCCGAAGCCTTGCGTGAGAACGCGGGTATCCGCAGGCAGATTTACGACTACCCAGTGCCACCAGCCGGAGCCGGTGGGAGCATCAGGATCGTAACAGGTCACGACAAAGCTTTTAGTCCCGGCGGGCACATCATCCCATGCCAGATGCGGAGAAATATTATCCCCGTCATATCCCATGCCGTTAAAGACGTGACGATGCCCAAGCTTCTCCCCATCACGCAGATCGTTACTGATTAGTTTCATACTGACTCCTCTCGTTAGCCAAAAAGTGTAGCCAGAAACCGTAGAGCTTACCGCTGATTAATCGCTAAAAAATGTTGCATGGCACACAGCTTCATTGATGGCCTGAGTCAGGCGGCGCAACTGCTCGGGCTGAATAATGTACGGTGGCATCAGATAGATCAGCTTGCCAAACGGTCGGACCCACACGCCCTGTTCAACAAAGAACTTCTGCAGTGCCGCCATATTTACCGGCTGGGTGGTTTCTATCACGCCGATTGCGCCGAGCACGCGCACGTCGGCGACCCAGCTGGAGTCCGCCGCCGGGGCGAGTTCTGCACGCAACTGCGCTTCAATGGCCGCGACCTGCGAGCGCCACTCGCCAGTGTTGAGAAGCGACAGGCTGGCGGAGGCGACGGCACAAGCCAGCGGATTGCCCATAAAGGTCGGGCCGTGCATGAAGCAGCCCGCTTCGCCGTTGCTGATGATTTCTGCGACCAGGCGGGTGGTCAGGGTCGCGGAAAGGGTCATCGTTCCGCCGGTTAACGCTTTGCCGAGGCACAAAATATCCGGCGTAATATCGGCGTGCTCGCAGGCAAATAGCTTGCCGGTGCGGCCAAATCCGGTGGCAATCTCATCGGCAATCAGCAGGATGCCTTCCCGATCACACATCTTACGGATACGCTTTAACCACTCAGGATGGTACATGCGCATGCCGCCAGCGCCCTGCACAATTGGCTCAAGGATCACCGCCGCAATCTCGTGACGATGCGCGGCCATCAGGCGGGCAAAAGGCACCATGTCCAGTTCGTCCCACTCGCCACCCATGCGGCTTTGCGGCGCAGGCGCAAACAGGTTTTCCGGCAGATACCCTTTCCACAGACTGTGCATCGAGTTGTCGGGATCGCAGACCGACATCGCGCCGAAGGTATCGCCGTGATAGCCGTTACGAAACGTCAGGAAACGCTGACGGGATTCGCCTTTAGCCTGCCAGTATTGCAGCGCCATTTTCATTGCGACTTCTACGGCGACCGAACCTGAATCCGCGAGAAAAACGCACTCCAGCGCTTCGGGCGTCATGTCCACCAGTTGGCGACATAGCGTGATGGCCGGGGCATGGGTAATGCCGCCAAACATCACATGCGACATAGCGTCAATCTGCGTTTTCATTGCGGCGTTCAACTGCGGGTGATTGTAACCGTGGATCGCCGCCCACCAGGACGACATGCCGTCAATCAGCCGCTCACCGCTGGTTAAAACCAGTTCGCAACCTTCGGCCCGCGCCACCGGATAAACCGGCAACGGGGAGGTCATGGAGGTGTAAGGGTGCCAGATATGGCGTTGGTCAAATGCAAGATCGTCCGTTGTCATAATCGACTTGTAAACCAAATTAAAAAGATTTAGGTTTACGAGTCTACACCAAACTGACAACGAAACGTATATCAATATGGCTCATTCTTCTCGCTGGACAATGTCGCAAGTCACCGAATTATTTGAAAAACCACTGCTTGATCTGCTGTTTGAAGCGCAACAGATTCATCGTCAGCACTTCGATCCGCGGCAGGTACAGGTCAGTACGCTGTTGTCGATTAAGACCGGCGCCTGCCCGGAAGACTGCAAATACTGCCCGCAAAGTTCCCGCTATAAAACGGGTCTGGAAACTGAACGCTTGATGGAAGTGGAACAGGTACTGGACTCGGCGCGTAAGGCGAAGCAGGCCGGTTCAACGCGGTTTTGCATGGGGGCGGCGTGGAAGAACCCGCACGAGCGCGATATGCCTTACCTGGAACAGATGGTTCAGGGCGTGAAAGAGTTGGGGCTGGAAGCTTGTATGACGCTGGGCACGCTCAACGAAACCCAGGCCCAGCGCCTGGCCGATGCGGGTCTGGATTACTACAACCATAACCTCGACACCTCGCCGGAATTTTACGGCAATATCATCACCACCCGGTCTTATCAGGAACGTCTGGATACGCTGGATAAAGTGCGTGAAGCCGGGATTAAAGTCTGCTCAGGCGGTATTGTCGGATTAGGCGAAACGGTCACCGATCGCGCCGGTCTGCTGCTGCAATTAGCCAATCTGCCGACGCCGCCTGAAAGCGTGCCGATCAACATGCTGGTGAAAGTGAAGGGCACGCCGCTGGCGGATAACGACGACGTCGACGCGTTTGATTTCATCCGCACCATCGCCGTGGCGCGCATCATGATGCCAACCTCTTACGTGCGTCTTTCTGCCGGGCGCGAGCAGATGAACGAGCAAACCCAGGCGATGTGCTTTATGGCCGGGGCTAACTCGATTTTCTACGGCTGCAAATTGCTGACCACGCCGAACCCGAATGAAGATAAAGATTTGCTGTTGTTCCGCAAGCTGGGTCTCAACCCGCAGCAAACGGCGGTGCTGGCCGGGGATAACGAACAGCAACAACGTCTGGAGCAGGCGCTGCGTACCCCGGATACCGACGATTACTACAACGCGGCAACCGTATGACCTGGCAGCAAAAAATTGACGATGCGCTCACGGCGCGTCGTTGCGCTGATGCGTGGCGTCGGCGCTATGCGGTGACTCAGGGCGCCGGTCGTTGGTTGCAGACCGACGGCCGCCAGTATCTGAATTTCTCCAGCAACGACTACCTTGGCTTAAGCCATCATCCGCAGATTATCTGCGCGTGGCAGCAGGGAGCTGAACGTTTTGGCGTCGGCAGCGGCGGATCGGGTCATGTCAGCGGTTATTCCGTGGCTCACCAGGCGCTGGAAGAAGAGCTGGCGCAGTGGCTGGGCTATTCGCGGGCGTTGTTATTTATCTCCGGTTTTGCCGCTAATCAGACGGTGATAGCCGCATTGATGGAAAAAGACGATCGCATTGTCGCCGACAGGCTTAGCCATGCCTCGCTGTTGGAGGCCGCCAGCCTTAGCCCTGCTGTTTTACGTCGCTTTCCCCATAACGATCCGCAACATCTGGGTCGTCTGCTGACTGTCCCCTGTCCGGGGCAGCAGCTTGTGGTCACTGAAGGCGTATTCAGCATGGATGGCGACAGCGCGCCGCTCGCTGAAATCCACGCGGTGGCGGAACGTCACGGTGCGTGGCTGCTGGTGGACGATGCGCACGGCGTTGGCGTAACCGGTGAAGAAGGGCGCGGCTCCTGCTGGCGACAGCAGGTCAAACCCGAACTGTTAGTGGTGACGTTTGGTAAAGGATTTGGCGTCAGCGGCGCGGCAATCCTGTGTTCTGACAGCGTGGCCGACTATCTGTTGCAGTTTGCCCGTCATCTGATCTACAGCACCAGTATGCCTCCGGCGCAGGCTCAGGCTCTGCGCGCCGCGCTGGCGGTGATCCGCAGCCGTGAAGGCGATGAACGCCGGGAAAAGTTAGCGATGCTGATCCAGCGTTTTCGCGCCGGGGTGAATACGGCGGGCTTAACGCTGGCGAATTCTACCAGTGCTATTCAGCCGCTGATTGTTGGTGATAACCATAAAGCCTTACAGCTGGCGGATGCGCTACGACAACAGGGATGCTGGGTGACGGCAATTCGCCCGCCGACGGTGCCCACCGGTACGGCCAGATTACGGCTGACGCTGACGCAGGCACATGAGGTGCAGGATATCGATCGTCTACTGGAGGTGTTGCATGGCGCAGGTCAATAAACAGGCGATTGCCGCCGCGTTTGGCCGCGCTGCCACTCACTATGAGCAACACGCAGAGTTACAGCGTCAGAGTGCCGATGCGTTACTGGCGCTACTGGATGGCAGCACGTTCTCGCAGGTATTGGATGCGGGCTGTGGGCCGGGGCGTATGAGTCGCTATTGGCGCGAGCAGGGGAGCGAGGTTTGCGCGCTGGATCTGTCATCGCAAATGCTGGCTGAAGCGCAGCGTCACGATGTCGCCCATCACTATCTGCTGGCGGATATCGAAGCCATCCCGCAGGCAACTGCGAGCTTTGACCTGGCTTGGAGTAATCTGGCCGTACAGTGGTGTAGCGACCTGCGCGGCGCGTTAAGCGAGCTTTACCGGGTGGTGCGTCCTGGCGGGACGGTGGCGTTTAGTACCCTGGCGCAGGGGTCGATGCCGGAACTTCGTCAGGCCTGGCAGGCGGTTGACGATCGGGAGCATGCCAACCGTTTTTTGCCCGTGGAACAACTGGAAAACGCCCTGTATGACTGGGATGTTGAATACCAGTCTCATGCCGTCACGCTGTGGTTTGATGATGCGCTGAGCGCCATGCGCTCGCTAAAAGGCATTGGCGCGACGCATTTGCATGATGGGCGCGAGCAGCGTGTGCTAACGCGCTCTCAGCTGCGCCAGCTACAGTTAGCCTGGCCCTGTCAGCAGGGGAAATACCCGCTGACCTACCATCTTTTTTTAGGAGTAATTCAACGTGACTAAAACGTATTTTGTCACCGGGACGGACACCGAAGTCGGTAAAACTATCGCCAGCTGTGCGTTGCTTCAGGCTGCGGGACAGCTGGGGTTGCGAACCGTCGGCTACAAGCCGGTGGCGTCAGGCAGTGAAATGACAGCTGATGGCCTGCGAAACAGCGATGCGTTGGCATTACAACGCAATAGCGTTGTGGCGGCGGACTATGCGGCGATCAATCCCTACACCTTCGCCGAACCCACCTCGCCGCATATCATCAGCGCCGACGAAGGTCGTCCCATTCTGGCTTCCGTGATGTCTGCAGGGTTACGCACGCTTGAAGCGCAGGCTGACTGGGTACTGGTGGAGGGGGCAGGGGGATGGTTTACGCCGCTTTCGCCAACGCTGAGTTTTTCCGACTGGGTCAAAACTGAGCAGTTGCCGGTGATTCTGGTGGTTGGCGTTAAGCTCGGCTGCATCAATCACGCTATTCTGACCGCCCAGGCGGTGCAGCAGGCCGGACTGACGCTTGCCGGATGGGTAGCCAATGATGTGACGCCGCCCGGCAAACGTCATGCGGAATACATGGCGACGCTGAAGCGCGTGATTCCGGCACCTGGGCTGGGGGAAATTCCCTGGCTGGCAGAAGATCCTGAGCAGGCATCGACCGGACGTTATCTCGATCTCAGCATTTTGTCTTTGACGGCATCAGCCGGTTGAATCGAGGCGGGAAATAACGCTGGTCGCTATTGCAGTACGCGGACAAGAATATGGTGAAAATGCGAGCAAGATCTCGGCTCTCACTGACCGCCTCGTTAGCTGATAAATATCAAAAAATAGCGATAATTTTTTTTTATCCCCTCGGAAAAGAGAGTCAGTGCGTTTTTGCCAGGCTACAGTCCACACGGGCTGGAGGCAGTTATCCACTATTCCTGTGGATAACCTTGTGTATTAGGGTTAGAAAACACAATGTAAGCGAGAGAAGACGCGGCCTGCGACTAAATTGATGCGAAAGACGGCTTGAGATAATAATCATTAAATTACAGGTGGTTAGATAAAATCAATGGCTGTCGCAGAAGTGTCATGTGTTGCCATAAAACTTTCATCGGCTGGCTTGACAAATGTTAAAAAAGGCATTGGTTTGGGGATAACACATTTTTGCTGGTGTTTTATTTTGTCTGGGGGCAAATTTTGGCCTGCAGCCACGGCCATTTGACGGGTGTAACAGAAATATTCTGGCGCGTTACTGTTTTTTCATCCAGTATATTTTACTGGCAAAATATACTACTGCGAGTAAAATTACACACCTGCCCGCCCATTGCTTCAGGTAGCTGCTCATGAGTAAACCGTTCAAACTAAATTCCGCTTTTAAACCCTCTGGCGATCAGCCTGAGGCGATACGTCGCCTGGAAGAAGGTCTAGAGGACGGTCTGGCGCATCAGACGCTGCTGGGGGTGACGGGCTCGGGGAAAACATTCACCATCGCGAATGTAATTGCGGACCTACAGCGTCCTACCATGGTGCTGGCGCCTAACAAGACGCTTGCTGCGCAGCTGTACGGTGAGATGAAAGAGTTCTTTCCGGAAAACGCGGTGGAATATTTTGTCTCCTACTACGACTATTATCAGCCGGAAGCTTACGTACCGAGTTCTGATACCTTCATTGAGAAGGATGCATCGGTCAACGAACACATTGAGCAGATGCGTCTGTCGGCGACCAAAGCGCTGCTGGAACGTCGTGACGTCGTTGTGGTGGCGTCGGTTTCCGCCATTTATGGTTTGGGCGACCCGGACCTGTACCTGAAAATGATGCTGCACCTTACGGTGGGGATGATTATCGACCAGCGCGCGATCCTGCGTCGTCTGGCGGAGCTGCAATATACCCGTAACGATCAGGCATTCCAGCGCGGGACCTTCCGCGTGCGCGGTGAAGTTATCGACATTTTCCCGGCTGAATCCGACGACATTGCGCTGCGCGTGGAACTGTTCGATGAGGAAGTCGAGCGTTTGTCGCTGTTTGACCCGCTTACCGGGCAGGTTGAATCGACCATTTCCCGCTACACCATCTATCCGAAAACGCACTACGTCACGCCGCGCGAACGTATCGTGCAGGCGATGGAAGAAATTAAAGTCGAGCTGGCAGACCGCCGTAAAAATTTGCTGGCGAATAACAAGTTGCTGGAAGAGCAGCGCTTAAGCCAGCGTACACAGTTCGATCTGGAAATGATGAACGAGCTGGGTTATTGCTCGGGGATTGAAAACTATTCCCGCTATCTGTCCGGACGCGGTCCAGGCGAGCCGCCGCCGACGCTGTTTGATTACCTGCCGGCCGATGGTCTGCTGGTGGTAGATGAATCCCACGTCACTATTCCGCAAATTGGTGGCATGTACCGTGGCGACCGGGCGCGTAAAGAGACCCTGGTCGAATACGGATTCCGTCTGCCCTCGGCGCTGGATAACCGTCCGCTTAAATTTGAAGAGTTTGAGGCGCTGGCCCCGCAGACCATCTACGTCTCGGCAACGCCGGGGAACTATGAGCTGGAGAAATCCGGTGATGACGTGGTTGATCAGGTGGTACGACCGACCGGCCTGCTGGATCCGGTGATAGAAGTGCGTCCGGTGGCGACGCAGGTTGACGATCTGCTGTCGGAGATCCGCACGCGTGCGGCGATTAACGAACGTGTGCTGGTCACCACGCTCACCAAACGCATGGCGGAAGACCTCACCGAATACCTCGAAGAGCACGGCGAGCGGGTGCGCTATCTGCACTCCGACATCGATACCGTGGAACGCATGGAAATCATTCGTGACCTGCGTCTGGGCGAGTTTGACGTGCTGGTGGGTATCAACCTGTTACGCGAGGGCCTGGACATGCCTGAGGTCTCGCTGGTGGCGATTCTGGACGCAGACAAAGAAGGGTTCCTGCGCTCTGAACGCTCACTTATCCAGACCATCGGTCGCGCGGCGCGTAACATCAACGGCAAGGCCATTCTCTACGGCGATAAAATTACCGCCTCGATGGCCAGGGCGATTGGTGAAACTGAACGTCGCCGCGAGAAGCAGCAGCGTTACAACGAAGAGCACGGTATTACGCCGCAGGGGCTGAACAAGAAAGTGGTTGATATTCTGGCGCTGGGTCAGAATATTGCGAAGACCAAGGCGAAGGGCAAAGGGAAGTCACGTGCGGGTACGAAGTCTGACGTTGTCGAACTGGATATGACGCCAAAAGCTTTGCAGCAGAAGATTCACGAGCTGGAAGGGCAAATGATGCAGCATGCGCAGAATCTCGAATTTGAAGAGGCAGCGACGATCCGCGATCAACTGCATCAACTGCGCGAGTTATTTATTGCGGCATCGTAAACTTGTGCCGGATGCGGGGTATCCCCTTATCCGGCCTACGGGGTGCTTGCGTTTGTCGGCCTGATAAGCGCAGCGCATCAGGCAGGTCCGTTCAGCCTAATGCCTGTACCGCTTTCTCCAGAGCGCGGTGCAGCAGCTGACGGTCATGACGGTACGGAATATCGCTGGCCTCCAGTACTTCCTGAATCACAATGCGGCCGGTAACGGCGGAAACATCTACTTTCGGGCCGACAACCACCGCGTCTATCACTTTCTTGCCAACGTACTGTTCGATGATTGCCAGCTTATCGTTAAGCGTCAGGCTGGCTGCTGGCAGGCTTAATTCGCGACCCAGGTTGCCAATGTAGACCATCCTGGCGGGGGTACGCCGTAATGCCTGCGCCAGTTCGTCGAGCAGCAGGATCGGCATCAGGCTGGTATAAAAACTGCCTGGTCCTATCAGAATCAAATCCGCTTCGGCGATTGCCTCAACCGCTTCTCGCGTGGTGGGGACTTTTGGCGACAGCATCAGTTCCTGAGGAGGGATAGTGAGCTGATCGATATTCACTTCGCCATAGACTTCATGCCCCTGATCATCAATAGCCATCAGGTCCACCGGCAGCTCTGACATCGGAATTAAATGCGCATCCACCTTCAGCAGGTTGCGAATTAAATTAATGGCCTCCAGAGGCCGCACGCTGAGGTGATCGAGCGCCTTTAACATTAAATTTCCGAGGTTATGTCCGGAAAGCTCGCCATTACCGCCAAAACGGTATTCAAACATAGCGGATGCAACGCTGGGTTGGGTAATTAACTGGTTCAGGCAGTTACGCATGTCACCCCAGGCGATGCCGCCTTCAGAACGACGAATACGCCCCGTGGAGCCGCCATTATCCGTGGTGGTTACGATACCCGTCAGTCGTGAACCTAAAGGGGAAAGTGAGGAGAGAACGCGTCCTAATCCATGCCCTCCGCCGAGAGCGACAACGCGATCTAAATCTGCCAGCGTGCGAGTGCGCATAGAGTTTCCTGATATCAATTGATCGGCGCTACAGTACCGTAAATAGCGTGTTTTCAGCAATTATCCAGTTGGCATTTGCCGAAATTAATTTTCGGCGATCTACCCCTTTCTGACGACATGCACCTGACAGCAAGATGATGTATATCAATGCAAAACTGTGGTTTTTGCTTATTCTGTAGCGAAATTGCACGATCATGACGCTATATACATATTTATACAGCGTAAGTGTGCTTGGCATTATCGCCATTTACACGCTAGTATCGGCATAACCACTACGTACTCAAAGTATGATGAGTATAAACACTCTAGCCTCTGCACCTGGGTCAAATGATACGGTGCTTTGGCCGTGGCAATGCTCGAACGAGATTGTCACCAGGGCGCAGGAAGAAATGACTGCGTCTCCCGTATTTGGAAAGGTGTACATGGGCTCTCAGCTTACCGATGCTTTCGCGCGTAAGTTTTACTACTTACGTTTGTCGATTACCGATGTGTGTAACTTTCGTTGCACCTACTGCCTGCCGGATGGCTATAAGCCCGGTGGAGTCACCAATAACGGCTTTTTGACCGTTGATGAAATTCGCCGCGTCACCCGAGCGTTCGCCAGCCTGGGGACGGAAAAAGTGCGCCTGACAGGGGGCGAACCCTCATTACGTCGCGATTTTACCGATATTATTGCCGCTGTGCGTGAAAACGACGCCATCCGTCAGATTGCGGTAACGACCAATGGTTATCGTCTGGCGCGCGATGCTGCCGCCTGGCGCGATGCAGGTCTGACGGCACTCAACGTCAGCGTCGACAGTCTCGATGCCCGTCAGTTTCACGCCATTACCGGGCAGGACAAATTTCAGCAGGTGATGGCGGGCATTGACGCCGCCTTTGATGCCGGTTTTGAAAAAGTGAAGGTCAACACGGTGTTGATGCGCGATGTAAACCATCATCAACTGGACACCTTCCTGGCGTGGATCCAACCGCGTCCTATTCAACTGCGTTTTATTGAACTGATGGAAACGGGCGAGGGCAGCTCTCTCTTCCGTAAGCATCATATCTCAGGGCAAGTACTGCGCGATGAGCTTCTGCGTCGCGGCTGGATCCACCAGCAACGCCTGCGCAGCGACGGTCCGGCTCAGGTTTTCTGTCATCCAGATTATGCTGGCGAAATTGGTCTGATCATGCCTTATGAGAAAGACTTTTGCGCCACCTGTAATCGTCTGCGCGTTTCCTCTGTCGGCAAGCTTCATCTGTGTTTATTTGGTGAAGGCGGCGTAAGCCTGCGTGACTTGCTGGAAGATGACGCTCAGCAATCCGCGCTGGAAGAACGCATTTCAACCGCGCTGCTGGAGAAAAAGCAGACCCATTTCCTGCATCAGAACAATACCGGTATTACGCAAAACTTATCTTACATTGGCGGCTGATCGCTAAAAGGAGTTTTCATGAGTCAGGTAAGCGCTGAATTTATCCCGACACGCATTGCTATTCTTACTGTTTCCAACCGTCGCGGCGAAGAGGATGACACCTCTGGTCACTACCTGCGTGACTCGGCGCAGGAAGCGGGCCATCAGATTGTTGACAAGGCGATTGTCAAAGAGAACCGCTATGCCATCCGCGCCCAGGTTTCCGCCTGGATTGCCAGTGACGATGTGCAGGTCGTGCTCATTACCGGCGGCACCGGACTGACCGAAGGTGACCAGGCGCCGGAAGCGCTGCAACCGCTGTTCGACAGAGAAGTTGAGGGTTTTGGCGAAGTATTCCGTATGCTCTCGTTTGAAGAGATCGGCACCGCGACGCTGCAATCCCGGGCAATTGCCGGGGTCGCGAATAAAACGCTGATTTTCGCCATGCCGGGTTCGACCAAAGCGTGTCGTACCGCCTGGGAAAATATCATTGCGCCGCAGCTTGATGCCCGTACGCGTCCGTGTAATTTCCACCCACATTTGAAGAAATAAGTATGTCGCAACTGACTCATATTAACGCCGCTGGCGAAGCCCACATGGTGGATGTCTCTGGTAAAGCAGAAACGGTACGCGAGGCGCGTGCTGAAGCATTCGTGACGATGCGTAGCGAAACGCTGGCGATGATTATCGATGGTAGCCACCATAAAGGCGACGTTTTCGCCACGGCGCGCATTGCCGGTATTCAGGCGGCCAAACGGACCTGGGATCTTATCCCGCTGTGTCACCCGCTGATGCTGAGCAAGGTCGAAGTTAACCTGCATGCCGAACCGGAACACGATCGTGTACGCATTGAGACGCTGTGTCGCCTGAGTGGGAAAACCGGTGTGGAAATGGAAGCGTTAACGGCGGCCTCCGTGGCGGCGTTGACCATCTACGACATGTGCAAAGCGGTACAAAAGGACATGGTGATTGGTCCGGTGCGCCTGCTGGCAAAAAGTGGTGGTAAGTCGGGCGATTTTAAGGTGGATGCGCATGATTAAGGTTCTTTTCTTTGCCCAGGTCCGTGAGCTGGTCAACACGGATGCGTTAGAGGTCACCGCTGAATTTGCAACGGTCGAAGCGCTGCGCCAGCATCTGGCGACGAAAGGCGATCGTTGGGCGCTGGCGCTGGAAGACGGCAAGCTGCTGGCGGCGGTGAACCAGACGCTGGTCAGTTTTGACCACCCTCTTAACGCGGGTGATGAAGTGGCTTTCTTCCCACCGGTAACCGGAGGTTAAGATGGCTGAGACGCGAATTGTTGTCGGGCATGCGCCGTTCAGCGTTGGGGAAGAGTATCCCTGGCTTGCCGAGCGCGATGAAGACGGCGCGGTGGTGACCTTCACCGGTAAAGTGCGTAACCACAATCTCGGCGACAGTGTGCAGGCGTTAACGCTGGAACACTATCCCGGCATGACCGAAAAAGCGCTGGCGGAGATTGTCGACGAGGCGCGTACGCGCTGGCCATTAGGTCGCGTGACGGTGATCCATCGCATTGGCGCGCTGTGGCCCGGCGACGAAATCGTTTTTGTCGGCGTAACCAGCGCGCATCGTAGTAGCGCGTTTGAAGCCGGGCAGTTCATTATGGATTATCTGAAAACCCGCGCACCGTTCTGGAAGCGCGAGGCCACGCCGGAAGGTGAACGTTGGGTGGATGCCCGTGACAGCGATAAGCTAGCAGCAAAACGCTGGTAGAGTACAATTGTTGTAGGCTCATACTGATTCAGGAGATTGTCATGGACCGATTCCCACGATCCGATTCTATTGTGCAGGCGCGTTCCGGTCTGCAAACGTATATGGCGCAGGTTTATGGCTGGATGACCTGCGGGTTGTTGCTGACGGCGTTTATCGCCTGGTATGCGGCAAATACGCCCGCGGTAATGATGTTTGTCTTCTCCAGTAAAATCACCTTCTTTGGCCTGATTATCGCCCAGCTTGCGCTGGTGTTCGTTTTGTCCGGCATGGTGCAAAAGCTCAGCGCCGGTATGGCAACCACGCTGTTTATGCTCTATTCGGCGTTAACCGGGTTAACGCTGTCGAGCATCTTCATCGTCTATACCTACTCGTCTATCGCCAGTACCTTTGTGGTCACCGGCGGGATGTTTGGCATCATGAGCCTGTATGGTTATACCACTAAGCGCGATCTCAGCGGTTTCGGCAATATGCTGTTTATGGCGCTAATCGGTATTGTGCTGGCTTCACTGGTTAACTTCTGGCTGAAGAGCGAAGCGTTGATGTGGGCGGTAACCTACATTGGGGTGATTGTGTTTGTCGGTCTGACCGCCTATGACACGCAGAAGCTGAAAAACATCGGTGAGCAGATCGACCTGCGCGACAGTTCAAATCTGCGCAAATACGCGATTCTTGGCGCACTAACGCTGTATCTGGACTTTATCAACCTGTTCCTGATGCTGCTGCGCATCTTCGGCAATCGTCGTTAATTATCTGTTGCCGGATAAGGCATTACGCCGCATCCGGCACTATATACACCATCATTTCGCCATTGCCTTCTCGTTTTTCGCCCGCAGCTTCTTCGCCCGACTTTCCAGCAACAGGTAGCAAATAAGCGCCAGCAGCAGCGGAATAAAATAATAGAGGACGCGATACGCAAGCAGGGCGGCGATAATCTTGCCTTGAGAAGTATCTTCTCCCGCCAGCAACGCCATAAAGACCGCCTCCAGAACACCGATCCCCGCCGGAATATGTACGATAACCCCGGCAATACTGCTCACCAGCAGCACGCCCAGCACGAAGAAATAGTTGATATCCTGACCCAGCAACAGCCAGATAATGGCTCCCATCACCATCCAGTTGGTACTGGATATCGCCATTTGCGCGATGGCGAATTTCCAGGAGGGCAGCACCAGCTTTTGGCCCCTGATGGTGATGTGGCGATGTTTAGCGAAGGCGCAAAACCACAGATAAACGACAATAATCAGTAGCAGCGCAATGCCTAAAATGCGCAGCGTACCTTCATCGATATACCAATGCGCGGGCAGCTCGACCACGCCAAAGGTAAAAATAAAACCTCCCAGCAGAATATAGCCCAACCAGTTGGTGGTAATACTCAGCGAAAAAATCCGCGTAATAGTGCTCCCCGGCAACCCGAGGCGCGAGTAGAGCCGGTAACGCATCCCAATACCGCCCACCCAGGTGCTTAACGTCAGGTTGAAGGCGTAACAGATAAACGACACCAGCATGACCTGGCGTTTTGCCAGCTTGTGCCCACAGTAATGTCGGCCGAGCAGGTCATAGCAGCCGTAGAGTAAATAACTGACGATCACCAGCCCCACGGCGCTGAGCAGGGCAGTCCGATTGTAATCCCGGATTACCGTCCAGACCTCTTCCCAGTTGACCTTGCTGGCATAAATGACCAGCAACACGATGACGGCAATGAAAAATAGCCACGTGAGTATTTTTTTCGCTAACCGCCAGCGCGGGTGTGCTTTGGCCATCAGGATTTTCCTCCGACATCCTCAGTTTGAATGCGATCCTGCGTTTCCATGGCAGGCTGTGCGGGCGGTTCTACCTCGGTCAGATGTGGTGTATGTGCGGGTAGCCAGCCGACCAGCGCCGGGAAATGGCGTAAAAAGTGGAACGCCAGCACGCTTTTAGTCAGGTTCCACCAGGTGCGTTTGGGCAGCATGGATTCATCAACCCGCTTGCAGTCCTGCGCAATAATAGGGTTCAGGTTATCGCGCAGAGTCTGGTTAAACGCACGGTCATGAATAATGAGATTCGCTTCCAGATTCAGCGACAGGCTGAGCGGGTCAAGATTGCTGGAGCCTACCGTCGCCCAATGATCGTCCATTAGCGCGACTTTGCCATGCAGAGGTTTACGGCGATATTCATAGACATGGACGCCGCCTTTTACCAGATAGTTGTACAGCAGGCGGGCGCCCACTTTCACAATCGGCATATCCGGTTCACCCTGCACGATGAGTTTTACCCGAACGCCGCGTCGGGCCGCTTTACGCAGGGCATGCAGAAAGCGATAACCGGGAAAGAAGTAGGCATTGGCAATGATCACTTCCCGTCTGGCCTGGGTAAGCATTTTCAAATAATGGCGTTCAATATCATCGCGATGTTCTTCGTTGTCGCGCCAGACAAACAGCACCTGCGCTTCGCCAGGCCGATGATTTTCGATTGCCCGATGATGACGTCGCCACCAGCGGCGTACGGCGCTCTGGCCCGGCAGGTTTTCCAGTACGAATGTCAGGATGTCGGCCACGATGGGACCTTCAACGCGTACGGCGTAATCCTGCTTGGCCTCAGGGCCGTAATCAGACATATGTTCAGCGGAATAATTGATGCCGCCGACGAAAGCAACGCGGTCATCAATGACCACAATTTTACGATGCATACGGCGAAAGAGATTAGTGCGCATGCCGAACAGACGCGGGCGCGGATCGTAGTAGCGGAAAACAATGCCAGCTGCGGTTAGCTCATTAACGAAGCTTTCGCTGAGGTCCGGCGAGCCATAGCCATCCAGCAGTACTTCGGCTTTGACGCCGCGACGTGCTGCACTCAGCAGCGCGGCATGCAGCTGTTTTCCGACCGCATCCTCAAACCAGATGAAGGTTTCGAGGATAATCTTTTGTTGCGCCTGTTCAATGGCGTCAAACACAGCGGGGTAGAACTGATCGCCGTTTTCCAGTAGTTGAATTTGATTGCCTTCACGCCAGCCAAATTTCATAAATGAATCTCCGCACTCAGAGGGGCATGATCGGACAAATGTCGCCAGTGACGCAGCGCCAGCGCCGTTGGGGTGCTGGCATTCGCATTTTTCACATAGATCCTGTCGAGACGTAGCAGGGGAAACTGCACCGGAAACGTCCGCGCCGGGCGACCGTGGGCGCGGGTAAAAATCTCGTCAAGGTCGGCATTGGCTTTCAACGGATGATTGGCTTTTTGTCGCCAGTCGTTGAAATCTCCGGCGACCACAACGGGCTCACCCTCAGGTAAGGCATTCACCCAATCTGCCAGCATAGCGAGCTGGGCCTGACGGTGAGCTTCACGCAAACCGAGATGGACACACATCACGTGAACCGGGTGGGAGAGCATCGGCGGCACGATGCGGCAGTACAGGACCCCGCGTTTTTCACTCGCGCCGACCGACACATCGCGATTTTCATAATGTTCAATAGGATAGCGCGACAGCACGGCGTTACCGTGATGCCCCTGCGGATACACGGCGTTACGTCCATAAGCGAAGTCGCTCCACATGGTATCCGCCAGAAATTCGTAGTGCGTGGTGTCCGGCCAGTTTTCCACATGCAGAGGATGCACCTCGTGTGCGCCCATTACCTCTTGCAGGCACACAATATCCGCCCCGACCGTTCTGACGGCTTCCCGCAGCTCAGGCAAAATAAAACGCCGATTGAAGGCGGTAAACCCTTTATGAGTATTAATGGTGAGCACATTGAATGAAAACCGTTCTGTTTGTCTGGCCATGATTCTCCCGTTGGCGTCACTTTCCTGATTAAAATAGTGTAGTCGTCGTCACAAAAAGATGCGGTGTTGCGGAATTTTCCGTAAAGTCCGGTACTCTGAACAATTAGTCGAAAATCCTTCAGGAGAAAAGCCATGAGGTGGCAACAACGTGTTCGTGTCGCAACGGGTCTAAGTTGCTGGCAGATTGTGTTGCATTTACTGGTAGTGGCATTGCTGGTAATGGGCTGGATGAGCGGCACGCTGGTGCACGTCGGCCTGGGATTATGCGTCGTTTACGGCGTAACGGTTTTATTAATGCTGGCCTTGCAACGTCACCATGAACAGCGCTGGCGCGACGTGGCGGATGTGCTGGAAGAACTCACTACGACGTGGTATTTCGGTGCCGCGATGATCGTACTGTGGCTGCTGTCGCGCGTGCTGCAAAACAACGTCTTGCTGGCCCTGGCGGGGCTGGTGATCCTTGCCGGACCCGCCGTGGTGTCGCTGTTGGCGAAAGACAAAAAGCTACATCACCTTGCGGCGAAACATCGCATACGCCGCTGAGCCGGTTGTGGCCGCTATCACCAACAGCGGCCACAAACTTCCCCAGACAATCTTCAGACTCGCATCCTTCAGGTAAATCTGTTTCGTGATGTCCGTAAAATGGCGGATCGGGTTTATCCACGTCAGATTCTGTAACCATACCGGCATATTTTCGACCGGCGAGACGTAGCCTGAGAGCAATATCGCCGGCATCATAAAGACAAATACGCCGATAAACGCCTGCTGCTGGGTGGCGCACAGCGATGAAATCAGCAGACCAAAGCCGACCAGCGACAGTCCGTAAATCACCATCGTGAAATAGAACAGTCCCAGTGAACCGGCAAACGGAATGTGATAAGCCCAGATGCCGATCGCCAGCACAATGGTGGCCTGAAAAGTGGCCACAATCAGCGCGGGTACTGCCTTGCCGATGAAAATTTGCCAGGTTGTAAGCGGGGAGACCAGCAGTTGATCGAGCGTGCCCTGTTCGCGCTCGCGGGCCACCGACAGCGAGGTGACGATCATCACGCCGATGGTGGTGATCATGGCGATCAGCGACGGAACCACGAACCATTTGTAGTCCAGATTCGGGTTATACCAGTTACGTACCACCAGTTCGCTGTTGTTCGGTTTTGGCTTGCCGTCCATCAGCTCCTGCTGGTACTCCTTCACGATCTGCTGCAGGTAATTGGCGGCAATTTGCGCGCTGTTCGAGTTACGCCCATCGAGGATAATTTGCATGGGCGCTTGCTGGAAGGTATCCAGATTCCGCGAAAAGTTTGCCGGGAAGCGCACCAGCAGCAGCGCTTTTTGCGTGTCGATGGTCGGCTGGATCTCCTGCGGGCTTTTCAGTAACAGAACATGCGTAAAGGCGCTGGCGCGGGCGAAGCGCTGAGTAAGCTCCACCGAGTGTTTGCCATTGTCTTCGTTATAGATAGCGATAGTGGCGTTGGTCACTTCCAGCGTCGCGGCGAACGGGAACAGAATGACCTGAATCAGCACCGGTAGAATCAGAATGGCTCGCGTCTGTGGTTCGCGTAATAGCGATTGCAGCTCTTTGCGAATCAATGTCCATAAACGATGAAACATGCCCGTCCCCTTAATCCAGCCGACGTTTGGTTTTCAGCCACGTCAGGCCAATAAACATTACCGCCGAAGCGATTAAAAACAGCACGTTGATAACCAGCACCACCGGAATGTTGCCCGCCAAAAAAAGGCTTTGCAGGGTGCTGACGAAATAGCGCGCCGGAATAATGTAAGTCACCGCGCGGATAATCGCCGGCATGCTGTCTATCTGGAAGATAAACCCCGACAACATAATCGAGGGCAGGAAAGCGGCGTTCAGCGCAACCTGCGCGGCGTTAAACTGATTACGGGTGATAGTGGAGATAAGCAGGCCCATGCCGAGCGTACTGAGCAGGAACAGGCTGGTAATAAAAAACAGGATTAACAACGAGCCGCGATAGGGCACGCCAAGAATAAACACCGACACCAGCATACACAGCAGCATCGCCAGCATGCCTAAAAAGTAATAGGGGATCAGTTTGCACAGCAGCAGCTCAACGCGGGTAACTTCGGTAGACAACAGAGCTTCCATGGTGCCGCGCTCCCATTCACGCGCCACCACTAACGAGGTGAGGATCGCGCCAATCACCGTCATGATGATGGTTACCGCCCCGGGAATAATAAAGTGCTGGCTGATAGCCGCCGGGTTAAACCAGTAGCGGGTCTGCACATCGATTAACGGCTTGAACGATTCCCCGCGATCCTCTGCCCGCTGTTGCTGCCAAATCTGCCAGATACCTTCGACATAACCCTGCACAAAGTTGGCGGTATTCGGTTCGCTGCCGTCAGTAATCACCTGAATAGGGGCTGTGTCGCCGGGTCGCGCCATTTGTTGGGCAAAATCTACCGGGATCACCACCAGCCCGCGAATGCGCCCGGCCTGCATTTTCTCAATCAATTCCTGACGGTTATCGCTGATGGTGGCGTCAATGTACGGCGAACCGGTCATGGTGTGGGTGAAATCCAGCGCCTCTTCGCTCTGCTGTTCGAGCAAAACTCCCACTCGCAGCTTGCTGGAGTCGAGGTTGATCCCGTAGCCGAAGATAAACAGCAGCAACAACGGGATCACCACCGCAATCAGCCAACTGCTGGGATCGCGGACGATCTGGCGCGTCTCTTTTACGCACAGCGCGCGTACGCGTCGCCATGAGAGCGCGGAGTTACTCATGCGTATGCTCCTTATCCCAGTCATTGATGAGCGTAATAAACGCCTGCTCCATGGTTGGGTCCGGTGTGTCGCTATCGGCAGCCTTTGCTTTCAGGTCGTCCGGCGTGCCGCTGGCGATCAGTTTGCCGCGATACACCAGCCCGATGCGATCGCAATATTCCGCCTCATCCATAAAGTGGGTAGTCACCATCACCGTGACGCCTTTTTCCACCATACTGTTGATATGCAACCAGAATTCTCGACGGGTAAGGGGATCAACCCCGGAAGTGGGTTCATCGAGAAACAGGATATCTGGCTCATGCATCAGCGAGCAGGCCAGCGCCAGACGTTGTTTAAAGCCCAGCGGTAGCTCGTCGGTAGCGTGGGAGGCGATGCTTTTCAGGCCAAATGCCTCACTCATGCGATCGATCTTCTCTTTCTGCGCTCGACCGCGCAGGCCGTAGACGCCGGAGAAAAAACGCAGATTCTGTTCAACCGTCAGGTTGCCGTACAGGGAGAATTTCTGCGCCATATAGCCCAGATGCTGACGCGCTTTGCCGGAGCTGACTTTGAGGTCCATATCCAGCACCAGCGCTTTGCCGGAGGTGGGAACCAGCAGACCGCACATCATTTTAAAGGTGGTGGATTTTCCGGCGCCGTTGGGGCCTAACAGGCCAAAAATCTCGCCGCGCTGCACGGCAAAGTCTACATGGTCGGTCGCGGCAAAATCGCCGAACTTTTTGGTCAACGCTTTGGCTTCGATCACCGTTTCGCCAGGCGTGCCTTCCACGGTATGCAGGATGGCACCCAGCGGCGACTCTGATGTTCCGGCCCCGCCGAGTAAATCGATAAAAGCATCCTCGAAACGGGGAACGGTTTCGTTGATGGTTATCTCCGGCATACCGTTCGCGTCTTGAATCTGCTTGGCCGTGGCCTCTTTTTTCAGGATCAAACGGACGGATTTCCCCTGAATCATCCCGTCGCTGACCTGCGGCAGTTTTAACACGCGTTGCAACAGTCGGCGGTTATTTTCCTGCGGGCTGCTCATTAAAAAACTGCGTCCGGCCATCGTCTGCGTAAGCTGGGTCGGATCGCCCTGATACAGCAATTCGCCTTCATTCATCAGCAGCACATCACGACACTGTTCAGCTTCATCCAGGTAGGAGGTACTCCAGAGGATCAGCATCCCGTCGCCCGCCAGTTCATGGACCATTTGCCACAACTCGCGGCGGGATATCGGGTCGACGCCCACGCCGGGCTCATCCAGCAGCAACACTTTGGGCTCGCCCACCAGCGTACAGGCAAGCCCGAGCTTCTGTTTCATGCCTCCGGAAAGCTTGCCAGCCAGTCGTCCGGTAAACGGCCCCAGCGAGGTAAATTCCAGTAACCGGGCAAAGGTTTTTTCTCGTACGTCGCCGGTGACGCTGCGCAAATCGGCATAGAGATTGAGGTTCTCCATGACCGTTAAATCTTCGTACAGGCCAAATTTCTGTGGCATATAACCGAGCACGGCATGCAGGGCGCTGTCGTCTTTGATGGGATCAAAGCCAATTACCGCAGCACTTCCGGCGTCGGGTTTTAACAAACCCGCCAGCATGCGCATCAGCGTAGTTTTGCCCGCGCCGTCCGGCCCGACAAGCCCGGTCACGTAGCCGGCATGAACGGTACAGTCGAGCGGGGCGACGGCCGGTTTTTCCATTCCGGCAAAGTTTTTCGTCAGCCCATTCAGCGTAATGACGGCGTCAGTCATGCCGCGCCTCATCGCCAAACTTTATTGTTACCGGCATCCCCTGGCGCAGCGCATCGTCTGCGTCGGTCACCACAATGCGCAGACGATAAACCAGGTCGGTACGCAGGTCAGGGGTCTCGACCGTTTTCGGGGTAAACTCGGCGGTGGGCGACACGAAGCCAATTTTACCGTGATACGGTTTGTCCGGGCGGCCATCGGTGTAGAGCAGAATTTCGCGTCCTGGCTGCGCCTGGCTCAGATTTCGTTCGTCAACGTAGGCGCGAATCCAGACCGGACGCGTGAGTGATAGCGTCAGTACTGTGCCTCCTTCGTTCAGCATGCTACCCGGTTCAACCGCCCGGGTGAGAATCGTGCCGTCAGACGGAGAGGTTAACGTAGTGTCATGCAAATTCAGCTCAGCCTGCGCCAGCTCAGCTTGCGCTTGTTCGAGTGTGGCTTTCGCCTGCTCAATATCCTGCATACGATTACCGCTGCGATACTGGGCGAGTTTATCCTGGGCTGATTTCAGTGAGGCCAGCGCCTGGTCACGTGATGAACGGGCGTTTTCCAGATCGTTAGCGGAGATGGTGCGGCTTTTCCACAGTCCTACCTGGCGATTGTAAAAGTTCTGCGCATAATCATAGGCGGCCTGCGCCTGTTTGACCGCCGCTGCGGTTTGCGCAATCTCTTCTTCGCGATATCCTGCCAGCATCAGATCGTATTGCGCCCGGACGGCGGCAACATTCGCTTTTGCCTGCATTAATGCGTTTTCATACGGCGCGTGGTCCAGTTCGCCCAGCACCTGACCGGCGGTAATGGCGTCGCCTTCGTCAACCGCCAGCGAGGCCAGCCTGCCGCCGACGCGAAAACTCAGGTTGACGCTTCGGATATCGACGTTGCCGTAGAGCGTCAGACCGTTATCTTGCCGACTTTGATACCACCACGTTCCACCGGCAATCACGGCAACGAGGGCCGCGATGACCAGCCCGAGAACGACAGGTTTTTTCATGACTCCAGACTCCTTTGCGTTAAACCTTGCAGAATAAGATCGATGTGACAGGTAACGGTTTGCTCAATCAGCGCGGTTTTATCCTCATCAAATTGTGACCAGCCCGTCCGCAACAGAATAGTTTCTTTCCCCAGACGAAAGGCCAGCACCTCGCCGAGTATGGCGTGGGTGTGCAGAATCATTTGGGTATCGTTGGCATCGCGACCAGTATAGGCAGCAATCAGGCGCGTCAGGTGGGTATGCAGCGGATTGATAACCTGGTCGTGCACCAGTTGATAAGCCGCGGTGGGTGAAAGCTGTTCGCGCGAGATAAATTTGCTCAGGTTAACGGTGCCGTCCTGGGTTAACAGCATGATCATATTTTTACAGGCGCGCAGGATAAGTTCGCGCATCGCGCCACGATCCGGCTCCGGCTGAGCAAACAGACGTTCGGCTTCTTCTGCATGCGGGCGAAACTGTGAGCCAATAAAATCAGCAATCCACTGGGCGCAGGCGAGGTATAAATCCTCTTTTGAGCCAAAATAGTAGGTGATGGCCGCAATATTTTGCCCAGCCTGTGCGGCGATATCGCGCGTTGTGGCGTGCAGACCATACTCGCCGAACTGCGCCAGTGCGGCGGCGATGAGCTGATTTTTCGCCTGTTCACCTTTGGTTGTCATGGTGGGTGTATTCATGGCACGACTCTGATCTTAATCAATCGATTGATTAAGATTATGACTGATGTGCAACCTTGTCCAGTCCGCGAGGTTATTTTCTGTTGAAGGGATAATTTATGCGGTACATCACAAAAACTGCTACACTCCGCCCCTTCATGACATTGTGGTTTTTGTCATCTCTATTGTGTGTATCTCCCTGAAAACGACACCGGTAACGGTCAGGGCGGTTCGGAGTTGTTATGTCTTTTGATTCCCTTGGTTTGAACCCTGATATTTTACGTGCCGTTGCCGAGCAGGGTTACCGTGAACCTACCCCTATTCAGCAGCAGGCGATCCCTGCCGTGCTGGAAGGCCGCGATCTGATGGCCAGCGCCCAGACCGGTACGGGGAAAACGGCAGGTTTTACCCTGCCGCTGTTGCAGCACCTGATTACTCATCAGCCGCATGGTAAAAGCCGCCGTCCGGTTCGTGCGCTGATCCTCACGCCCACTCGCGAACTGGCAGCCCAGATTGGCGAAAACGTTCGTGATTACAGTAAGTATCTCAATATTCGCTCGCTGGTGGTTTTCGGCGGTGTCAGCATTAACCCGCAGATGATGAAGCTGCGTGGCGGTGTAGACGTGCTGATTGCCACCCCGGGTCGTTTGCTCGATCTGGAACACCAGAATGCGGTGAAACTGGATCAGGTGGAAATTCTGGTGCTGGATGAAGCTGACCGCATGCTGGATATGGGCTTTATTCATGACATTCGTCGCGTTCTGGCCAAACTGCCGGCAAAACGCCAGAACCTGCTGTTCTCGGCAACGTTCTCTGACGATATTAAATCGCTGGCCGAAAAGCTGCTGCATAACCCGCTGGAAATCGAAGTGGCGCGTCGTAATACCGCGTCTGAGCAGGTGACTCAGCATGTGCATTTCGTGGATAAAAAACGCAAACGTGAACTGTTGTCGCAGATGATTGGTCAGGGCAATTGGCAGCAGGTGCTGGTGTTTACCCGTACCAAACACGGTGCAAACCATCTGGCGGAACAACTGAATAAAGACGGCATCCGCAGCGCTGCGATCCACGGTAACAAATCTCAGGGGGCGCGTACGCGTGCGCTGGCCGATTTTAAATCCGGTGATATTCGCGTGCTGGTGGCGACCGATATTGCCGCGCGCGGGCTGGATATTGAAGAGCTGCCGCACGTGGTGAACTACGAGTTGCCAAACGTCCCGGAAGATTACGTGCACCGTATTGGTCGTACCGGTCGTGCGGCTGCCACCGGCGAAGCGTTGTCTCTGGTGTGCGTCGATGAACACAAACTGTTGCGCGACATCGAGAAGCTGCTGAAAAAAGAGATCCCGCGTATTGCAACGCCAGGCTACGAGCCAGACCCGTCCATCAAAGCTGAGCCGATTCAGAACGGTCGCCAGCAGCGTGGTGGTGGCGGTCGCGGTCAGGGCGGAGCAGGGCGTGGACAGCAGCCGCGTCGTTCGGATGGCGGAGCGCCAAAAGCGAAGCCGCGTAATGGCGAAGGCAAACCGGCAGGTGATAAACCTCGTCCACCGCGCCGTCCGCGCAAACCGTCTGCAGCGCAGTAATTCACCTTGCTGTATGGCAGTATAAACATGCTATCCGGTCTACACACTGTGTAGGCCGGCCAGGTCAATCACTCCCCCGAACTTTGCGATTTCAGCACGATTGAGCAGGTATATCGTCCTGCCGGGTGAATCGAAATCGTCGTCTCAAATACTTTCCCGTCCCTGTCCAGATAACGACGCACGATTCTCATTGCTGGTGAATCAGGTGCTACATTGAGAATCTTTGCCACCTTTTTGGGCACGCCGACAGCCGTAATGGTCTGATGCACCTCATGGCTTTTAATACCGTAATGGGTTTCGATCAAATCGCTGATTAACGAGTGTGGGTCGTCACGGATGTACGTACGCAGTTTGGCGTAATCCGTGCTGGCATAGCTGTCCGTCCAGCAGATTGGCGCGTCGGGGTTTTGCGCATCTTCGCGAGTGCTGGCAATGTGCAGCCAACGGGAACCTGGCGGGCAGCCAATCATCTGGGACAACTCTATGTCCGCCACAATCTCATCAATTTTCTTGATGACGCGCAGATTGTTTTTGGCCAGCAGCAACAGATCCTCAAGATGCGATAGCGGGTGATTGACGCCGTTAGCCTTAGGTTCGCAAACGCGAGTTCCCGCGCCTTTACGCCGTGATATCAGACCTTGCTCTGTTAATTCCCTTAACGCCTCACGCATGGTGTGGCGGCTGACCTGCCATGTTTCACACAGTTCCATTTCCGTAGGAAACAGCGAACCGGGGGCAAAGGTTCCCACCGCAATTTGCTGCGCCAGTTCACGTGCTATTCGCTTGTACAGAGATTCTTTCATCGCAGTTTCATCAAAATATTAGTGATCTTTATCACGAAAATTTGTACGGACTATTCCCTACATTTCTTATAAATACTATAAATGTCCGTACATTTAAATGTACGGACATTTGTTTATGTCTGGACATTGTGGCGGCATTTGAATATCCAACAAACTGCCGTAAACACGCATCTTATCATTATCAGATTTTCCAGGGGGATTTATGGCTTCGAATGTACTTGATTCTGTTCTGTTCAGGGACTCTTTCGGCACACCGGCGATGCGCGCTGTGTTTGACGATCGCGAGCTGGTGCGCAAATACGTGGAAGTGGAAGTGGCATTAGCCAAAGCCCAGGCACGCTGTGGTGTGATACCCGAGGCTGCGGCGCAGGAAATTGCAGAAAAATGTAATGCTGACACGCTCGATTTTGATTTATTGCGCCATGAAACCGAAATTGTGGGTTATCCGATCCTACCGCTGGTGCACCAGATTTCTAAACAGGCAGGCGAGTCCGGCGGTTATGTGCACTGGGGGGCCACCACTCAGGACATTATGGACACCGCAGTGGTTCTGCAAATTCGTGATGCTTTTGCGCTCATTGAGTCCGATATGGACAAACTCCGCGCCACGCTGGCCGATCTTTCACGCCGCTACCGTGATACGCCGATGGCCGGGAGAACCCATTTACAACAGGCTTTGCCCGTGACATTCGGCTACAAAGCGGCCATCTGGCTGGATATGTTTGAACGCCACGCGGAACGTCTTTCCCAGGCGCGTCCTCGTGTATTGGTCGGCGAATTTGCGGGAGCGGCCGGTACGCTGGCATCGCTGGGGGATAAAGGGCTGGCGGTACAAAAAGCGATGATGGAAGAGCTTGGGCTAAATGTCCCAACATCCACCTGGCACGTCGCGCGTGATGGTTTTGCCGAAGCGGTGAACCTGTTAGCGGTGATTACCGGGTCGCTGGGCAAGATTGCCTACGACGTAATGCTGCTGGCAACAAATGAGTTTGGCGAACTGTATGAGCCGTTTGTTAAAGGGCGTGGCGCCAGCAGTACCATGCCGCAGAAACGCAACCCTATTTCCAGCGAGCTGATGCTGGCCTGTGCCAAAGGCGTTCGCCAACAGGCAGGGTTGATGCTTGATGCGATGGTGCAAGATCTGGAGCGTGCAACCGGGCCGTGGCATGCCGAATGGATTGCTATCCCAGAAAGTTTCGTGCTCAGCGCGGGGGCATTGCATCAGGCCAATTTTATGCTGGCGGGGCTGGTGGTCGATGAAGAGGCGATGAAACGTAACCTCGGCATGACTAATGGATTGATTGTGGCTGAAGCGGTCATGATGGGGTTGGCTCCGTATATTGGTCGTCAGGATGCACATGACGTGGTGTATGACGCCTGTCGTATCGTCAACGAACAAGGTGGACGATTGGCTGATGTGCTGAATGCGATGCCATCCGTTGCAGAAAGACTGGATCCGCAATTGATTGAAAAACTGACCGACCCGGCAAATTACCTGGGAATGGCTCCCGCGATGGTCGATCAGGTGCTGGCCAAATATATGTCGCAGAAATGAAGGTTCTCGGGCTAACGGAATAAGGATATTTTTATGTCAACGAATTCTGTCGCGGGAAAATCCATTCTGGCGTTCCTGATACCGCTGGCGATTGGGGGGATGATTTGGTTTTATCCCGTACCTGATGGTCTGACGCCTCAGGCCTGGCATATGTTTGCTATTTTTGCCGCGACCATTGCTGCTATTCTTACCCAACCGCTCCCTTCGGGGGCGGTAATGTTGATTGCGCTTTGTGTGGTGATTTTTACCAAGACATTGCCAGAGGCGAAAGCGCTGTCAGGGTTTGCGTCCGGTACAGTATGGCTCATCTTCTGCGCCTATGTTCTTTCTCTGGGGTTTGTCACCTCTGGGCTTGGGAAACGTATTGCGTATAAAATGTTATCGCTATTTGGCGGCAGTAGCCTGGGTATCGCCTACTCGCTGGGGGTATCCGATCTGATTATGGCTCCGGCAATGCCGTCAGTTACAGCCCGTTCTGGAGGGATTATTTTCCCTATCACTCGTTCAATCAATGACGTATTAGGCTCGGCTCCGGGAGTAACCGGCAAGCGTATTGGTGATTTTTTAACCATGGTGTGCTTTCAGTTTACGCCCATTACCGGGGCGATATTCCTCACCGGGATGGCGGCAAATCCGCTGGTGGCGAGTCTGGCTAAATCCTCATTAGGCGTTGAGATAACCTGGGGCGGGTGGTTTGTTTCCGCTGTTGTTCCTGCGATGGCCTGTTTCTGTTTGATGCCGCTTCTGGTCTATAAGTTGCTGGATCCTGAGCTTAAACGTACGCCAGAGGCAAAAGCGATGGGCAAGCAGGCGCTCGGTGAACTCGGTGCGATGAGCGGTAATGAGAAAAAGGTCGCGTTTGGCTTCGTGTTGGCATTGGTCGGCTGGGGCACCAGCTTAATCACGGGATTATCGGCAACCTCGGTTGGACTGGGATTGGCTGCTTATCTTTTCGCCTCTGGCGCAGTCAGCTGGAAAAGCCTGCTCAATGACCATGCAGCGTGGGACACGGTGATCTGGTTTAGCGTCATTATTAGCCTGGCAACCGGGCTTGCCGATCTGGGCTTTATTAAATGGATGACGATAAAACTGGGCAGCGGTATTCAGGGATTTGGCGCGATAGAGTCCTTTATTTTGCTGGGGATCCTCTATATTTACGTCCATTACCTCTTTGCGACCGCCACCGGCCACGTGGCTGCGCTGTATGCCCCTTTTGCGGCAACGGCGATCGCTGCGGGCGCACCGCCGATGATGGTCGCGATTTGCTTTGGTATCTTCAGTAATCTGATGTGGGGCAATACGGAATACGGTGGTGGACCTGGCCCTATCTATTTTGCCCAGGGTTATTTTGAACGCCCGCGCTTTTACAAAATCAACCTCTGTGTGGTGACGGCAAATGTCATTATCATTTTTGCCGTGGGTATGCTGTGGTGGAAGCTGCTGGGATACTATTAACCGACACGTTTATTCGGCCTGCAATGTACCTGACTGTAGGCCGTATAGGGTTCCCGGCAATTTAAGTCAACGCTGCGAAGCGCTTTCCAGAATGAGGGAAAAAGGTACATCCAGCGCCTGAAATGTGCCACAATAGTGGCTGTTTATACAGTATTTCAGGTTTTCTCATGGCACTTACGGCTGCGCTGAAAGCGCAAATCGCCGCCTGGTACAAGGCGCTTCAGGAACAGATCCCCGACTTTATCCCCCGGGCACCGCAGCGGCAGATGATTGCTGACGTCGCGAAAACGCTCTCCGGGGAAGAAGGGCGGCATCTGGCGATTGAAGCGCCGACTGGGGTGGGGAAAACCCTCTCCTATTTAATTCCGGGAATCGCCATTGCCCGTGAAGAACAAAAAACGCTGGTGGTTAGTACCGCCAACGTCGCTTTGCAGGATCAGATCTACAGCAAAGACCTGCCGTTACTGCGCAAAATTATTCCTGACCTGCGTTTTACCGCCGCGTTCGGTCGTGGGCGCTATGTCTGCCCGCGTAACTTAGCGGCGCTTGCCAGTACTGAACCCAATCAGCAGGATCTGCTGGCTTTTCTCGACGACGATCTGACGCCAAATAACCAGGAAGAACAAAAGCGCTGCGCCAGGCTGAAAGGCGACCTCGACACCTATAAATGGGACGGGCTGCGCGATCACACGGATATCGCTATTGATGACGGACTCTGGCAACGCCTGAGCACCGATAAGGCCAGCTGTCTGAATCGTAATTGTCATTATTATCGTGAATGTCCTTTTTTTGTCGCCCGCCGGGAGATTCAGGAAGCCGAAGTGGTGGTTGCCAACCATGCGCTGGTGATGGCCGCTATGGAAAGTGAAGCTGTTTTGCCGGAGCCGAAAAACCTGCTGCTGGTGCTTGATGAAGGACACCACTTGCCGGACGTTGCACGCGATGCGCTGGAGATGAGTGCGGAAATCAGCGCCCCTTGGTATCGACTACAGTTGGATCTGTTTTGTAAGTTAGTGGCAACCTGCCTGGAGCAGTTTCGCCCCAAAACCACGCCGCCGTTGGCAAATGCCGAGCGTCTGAACGGCCACTGCGAAGAACTGTATGAACTGATTTCATCGCTCAACAATATTCTTAATCTGTATATGCCCGCCACCCAGGAGGCAGAACACCGTTTTGCGATGGGGGAATTGCCAGCGGAAGTGATGGAGATTTGTCAGCGCCTGGCGAAGCTTACGGAAATGCTGCGCGGTCTGGCGGAACTGTTCCTCAACGATCTCAGCGAAAAAACCGGCACCCACGATATTGTGCGTCTGCATCGGGTTATTTTGCAGATGAACCGGGCGCTGGGTATGTTCGAAGCGCAAAGCAAGCTGTGGCGGCTGGCCTCGCTGGCGCAGTCGTCAGGCGCTCCGGTGAGTAAATGGGCGACGCGTGAAGTGCGTGACGGGCAGATCCATGTCTGGTTCCACTGCGTGGGGATCCGCGTGAGCGATCAACTGGAAAGACTGCTGTGGCGCAGCGTACCACATATTATCGTTACCTCCGCCACGCTGCGCTCGCTCAACAGCTTCTCGCGTCTGCAGGAGATGAGCGGCCTGAAAGAAAAGGCCGGTGACCGCTTCGTCGCACTGGATTCTCCGTTTAATCATGTTGAGCAAGGCAAAATTGTTATTCCGCAGATGCGCTACGAACCGTTGATGGAGAACGAAGAGCAGCATATCGCGGAAATGGCCGCCTATTTCCGCGAACAACTGGAAAGCAAAAAGCATCAGGGCATGCTGGTGCTGTTTGCCAGCGGTCGGGCGATGCAGCGTTTTCTTGAGCACGTCACCGATCTACGTCTGCTGTTGCTGGTACAGGGCGATCAGCCGCGCTATCGTCTGGTGGAGCTACACCGCAAACGGGTACAAAACGGTGAGCGTAGCGTGCTGGTGGGGCTGCAATCTTTTGCCGAAGGTCTGGATTTGAAAGGCGACCTGCTGACTCAGGTGCATATTCATAAAATCGCCTTTCCGCCAATCGATAGCCCGGTAGTGATCACCGAGGGTGAGTGGCTGAAAAGTCTGAATCGTTATCCTTTTGAAGTGCAAAGTTTACCGGCGGCATCGTTTAATTTAATCCAGCAGGTCGGGCGACTCATCCGTAGCCATGGCTGCTGGGGGGAAGTAGTTATTTATGACAAGCGTTTATTGACCAAAAACTACGGTAAGCGTTTACTGAATGCGTTACCCATATTTCCGATAGAGCAACCTGCTGTACCAGACGTTATAGTAGAACCAAAAGAAAAAGCGAAACCCACGCGCCGCCGCAGGCGTTAACGATGTGAGCAACAGCAAGGAGTTATCGATGGATTACCGCAAAATCATCAAAGAGATTGGGCGAGGGAAAAATCACGCGCGTGATCTGGATAAGGATACTGCTCGCGGACTGTATACCCATATGCTGAACGGCGACGTACCGGAGCTTGAGATGGGTGGCGTACTGATTGCGCTACGTATTAAAGGCGAGGGTGAAGCGGAGATGCTGGGTTTTTACGAAGCGATGCAGAACCATACCATTCGCCTGACGCCGCCGGTTGCTAAACCCATGCCCATTGTTATTCCCAGCTATAATGGCGCACGCAAGCAGGCGAATCTGACTCCGTTGCTGGCAATTTTACTGCACAAGCTGGGCTTTCCGGTAGTGGTGCACGGCGTCAGTGAAGATCCAACCCGCGTGCTGACAGAAACCATTTTCGAACTGATGGGCATTACGCCAACGCGGCATGCGGGACAGGCACAGGCAAAACTCGATGGTCATGAGCCGGTGTTTATCCCGGTGAGCGCGCTGTGTCCTCCGCTGGAGAAACAGCTGGCGATGCGCTGGAGAATGGGCGTGCGTAACAGCGCGCATACGCTGGCTAAACTCGCCACGCCGTTTGCTGAAGATGCCGCGCTGCGTCTTTCCAGCGTGTCGCATCCGGAATACGTATCGCGCGTGGCGAAATTCTTTGGCGACATCGGTGGTCGCGGTCTGTTGATGCACGGCACCGAAGGCGAAGTGTATGCCAACCCGCAGCGCTGCCCGCAGATAAGCCTGATCGATTCCTCCGGCGTGCGCGTATTGCACGACCGCCAGAGTGAGATGCCTGACGAACCGGTACCGCTGCCGGTGGCAAAAGATCCGGAAACTACCGCGCGCTGGATAGAACGTTGTCTGGCCGGTAGCGAGCCTGTTCCGGCTTCGTTGAAAATACAGATGGCCTGCTGCCTGGTCGCAACCGGCGAATCTTCCTCGCTGGCTGAAGGTCTGGCTCGCGTCGGGCAAAGCTTCTAATTTCTTGTTTCCCCGACAGGCCATTTCCAGGCCTGTCGGTTCATTCTTTGCAACAACGTGAAATTTCTGCACGTTTATTGACCTCCTGACTGGCGTGGCGCAGCATAGTTTGTTGAAAAATAAGAAACACAACAAACACGCGACACAACAGGAGATAACAATGAACAGTGGACATCGCTTCCATGTGCCAACGCTGCACGCCTTCATTCAGGCCATTTTTCACCAGATGGGGAGTAACGAGCAGGAAGCGCGGCTGGTGGCCGACCATCTGATTGCCTCTAACCTCGCCGGGCACGACTCCCACGGCATCGGCATGATCCCAAGCTATATTCGCTCCTTCTCGCAGGGACATCTGCAGATCAACCGTCATGCCAAAGTGGTAAAAGATGCGGGAGCGGTGATTACGCTTGATGGCGATTGCGCATTTGGTCAGGTGGCGGCGCATGAGGCAATGACGCTTGGGATTGAAAAAGCGCGCCAGTACGGTATCGCCGCCGTGGCGTTACACAATTCGCACCATATCGGACGCATTGGTTACTGGGCGGAACAATGTGCGGCGGCGGGTTTTGTCTCAGTACACTTTGTGAATGTGGTGGGTATCCCGATGGTCGCACCGTTCCACGGTCGCGATAGCCGTTTTGGCACCAACCCTTTCTGCGTCGTTTTTCCGCGTAAAAATACCTTCCCGCTGTTGCTGGACTATGCAACCAGCGCCATCGCCTTTGGCAAAACCCGTGTGGCATGGCATAAGGGGGAACCTGTGGCTCCGGGATGTCTGATTGATGCCGAGGGAGCGCCGACCACCGATCCTGCTGTGATGCAGGTCTCTCCGCTGGGTTCGTTGCTGACCTTCGCTCAACACAAGGGTTATGCGCTGGCGGCGATGTGCGAAATTATGGGCGGCGCGCTTTCTGGTGGTAAAACCACACATGAGGAGAGCCTGCAGACCAGCGCAGACGCCATCATTAACTGCATGACCACCATCATTATGAACCCGGAACTGTTCGGCGCGCCGGACTGCGATAACCAGGTCGCGGCATTTGCTGAGTGGGTAAAAGCGTCCCCGCATGCCGATGACGCTCCGATCCTGTTGCCAGGGGAGTGGGAGGTGAATACTCGTGAGGAACGGCTGGAACAAGGTATTCCGCTGGATGCCGGAAGCTGGCAGGCAATTTGCGAAGCAGCGCGGCAAATAGGGATGTCCGACACCGTGTTACGAGAGTTTCGTCAACGGTTGGAACAGTAGGCAAAAAAAAGCCCGTCCAGTGGCGGACGGGCAAACAAAGGGTAACAAACAGGGTCAATGAGGGTTGGAGCATTGGGTCGTACAGGTATTCTTTCGGTTATTTATAGATAACCGCGGTGCCGCTCATTTTGTCGTTGCCGACAGCGGAGGTGATGTTGTAACCCGTTGCGCCGGCAGCGGCGGCTTTCTCAGCCAGTTTTGCTTCCAGACCATCCAGCGTGGTGGCGCCATCTGCAGAAACTACACCAATTTTATTCATGCTTTGTGCCTGAGTGGAGGAAACCGGCTCGGCAGCGAAAACGCCAAATGACAGGGTAGAAAGGGCGATGGCGGCAACGGCAAATTTGATATTTTTCATGATTAATCTCTCGCAGGTTTGTTCTGTTAGTCAGTGTTCTGGTAAGAAGACGTTGTTTCGTCGATGTGAGAAGTATCACGTTTTTTTATGCGAGAGAAAATCGAATAGAATTGACGGCATCAATCAAAAAAATTGAATGACAAATAACTTATTGAATATTAATAAATTCGAAAGAGGGATTTACAGTTCTTGTCATTGCGCTTTACAGAGAAAGCGGCAACGGCACATTTTGCTACACAGCATGCGAAAAAGCGTGCTCGTAAAGGAAATCGTCTGCGCTGAAACTTTTGGTAAAGATGAGTCAACGTAGCTGGCTGTCTTTCGAACCTCTGCGATTATATCCTGAAAATGCTAATTTATGTGAATCTTTATCCTGCTGGCAGGCGACGCATAAGCGTACGCCCGGTACCGCCTCACGTCTGGCCTGTGGGATAGGATTACCGCATTCTTCGCATTCATACAGACTTTCCCCGGTCGGTAATTCACCGCGGGCGCGGGCAACAGCATCTTCAATAGTATTGTTGATCTGCTCGTTAACTGCGTCGTCATTTGCCCATCCGGATGCCATATGTACCTCCTGTCATTGTCTACAGAATAAGTATAGCGAATATGATGGCTGAAAAACGACCACGCATCAGCGGTATCAGATTTCAGACCATTCGTGCAGGAAACTGCATTCGGGACGAATGCAGTTGGGCTGAGTGAAGTGGGTTACTTATAGATAGTGGCGCTGCCGTACATCTGGTTTTTACCGCCCGCAGAGTTAACGACAAAGCCTTTTGCGCCTTGCTCTTTTGCTTTCTCTGCCAGCTTGTCTTCGAGATCGCTCAGGTTAGAGGCTCCGGTAGCGAATACTGTACCGGAGGCCTGGAGCTGACCGGTTGCTGGGCTGGTGTTGGGCTGTGCGGCAAAGGACGCGAACGTCATACCGGTTAGTACGGTAGCAGCAAGTAATGTGAGGCATTTCTTCATGGTGATATCCTCTGAGAAACAACAGGTGGTGCCTGATAAGTTTAGGTCGCCTGCGAATGATATTTACCGCAAAAAATCGATGATGAATCGTCTATTTTTTGAACGATTTATTCGGCATGAAACTGGCATAAAGAATCAAATTTCCTTGATGAGTGTGTTTACCGCGTGGCGTTATGCGGGTATCTTACGCCGCTGTTAAAAGGAGAATGCTATGTCCCCCCAGAAACCGGGATTACACCCACGCAACCGCCACAATGGCCGTTATGATCTTGCGACTTTATGCCAGGTTACCCCCGAGTTGACGCAATTTCTCATCCTCACGCCCGGCGGCGAGCAGAGCGTTAACTTCGCCAATCCGCAGGCAGTGAAGGCGCTCAATAAAGCACTGCTGGCGCATTTTTATGCGGTGAAAAACTGGGATATTCCAGACGGTTTTCTGTGCCCGCCAGTTCCTGGTCGTGCGGACTACATTCACCATCTGGCCGACCTGTTAGGTGAAACGACAGGAACCATTCCGGCAAATGCGAGCGTACTGGACGTGGGAGTAGGGGCCAACTGTATTTATCCGCTGATTGGCGTGCATGAATACGGCTGGCGATTCACCGGTAGCGAAACCAGTAGCGAAGCGTTTCACAGCGCTCAAGCGATCGTTAACGCCAATCCGGGGTTAACTCGCGCAATTCGTTTGCGCCGACAAAAAGATGCTGCGTCAATCTTCAACGGTATCATTCATAAAAACGAGCAGTATGAAGCCACTGTATGTAACCCGCCATTCCATGATTCTGCGGCCTCTGCGCGTGCCGGAAGCGAACGTAAGCGTCGTAATCTGGGTCAGGACAAAGATGATGCGCTGAACTTTGGCGGACAGCAGCAGGAGTTGTGGTGTGAAGGCGGCGAAGTGGCGTTCATCAAGAAAATGATCGCCGAAAGCCAGGCCTTTGGTCGGCAGGTGATGTGGTTTACCACGCTGGTTTCGCGCGGTGAGAATTTACCTCCGCTGTATCATGCATTAACGGATGCGGGCGCGGTGAAAGTGGTTAAAAAAGAGATGGCCCAGGGGCAAAAGCAGAGCCGCTTTATTGCCTGGACCTTTATGGATAACGATCAGCGTCGTCGTTTTATGGCGCGTAAACGCTAAAGCGTTGGCTCCCCTGGCGGCAGTTGATCGCTTGCCGCCGACGGAGGGCCATTCACCGGTGCAGGCAAGACCTGATACGTCTGTACCGGGGCGCGTACGTTGGCCAGATCGAAATGTTTCTTCACCTGGCTGTCGAGCGCGAAACGTACGGTCCACTGTTTCAGCGGCAGGGTCGTAAATGAGACCCGTAGCGTGAAAGCCGTATTAGTTAACCCGACGATCCCGGCAAACGATGGCTCGCCGATAATAAGCCCGCGAATATCGTCCTTTTCCATCAGCTCAGCGACAGCGTCTTTCAACGCCTGATTGGCTTTATCCGCATCCTCATGACGGTCGACATCGTAATTGGCGACGACCGAGCCAATGCCACGCACAAAGTTGGCGAAGGTGGTTATCGATGACCAGGGAATGATATGGTACGCCCCGGTATCCTGACGCACCCCCACAGAACGAATGGACATCCTTTCAACCGTACCGGTGAGTGGACCGATAGTGACTAAATCCCCGGTGTTCATACCATTTTCGAACTGAATGAAGATCCCGGTGATAATGTCTTTTACCAGCGTTTGCGAGCCAAAAGAGATCGCCAGCCCCAGCGCCCCGGCCCCGGCCAGCAAGGGGGCGATATTGACGCCAATTTCGGACAGCACAATCATGATGGTGATGGTGCTGATAATCACCGCCAGCGCATTGCGGAACAGCGTTAACAGCGTGCGGGTACGGGCACTGGGCAACGGGCGACCGTGAATATCGGAAGCCAGACGATTTTCAATCAGGCTGGCAAGGATCGTCCAGCCAATGGCGGAGAAGAAAAGAATCAGCGCGATACGAATCAGGATATCCACCGTTTTTTCTCCGGCGCCGTAATGCAGCCAGTTCCAGAAGTCGAACAATCCCCAGGCATTGAGCAGTAGCATCACCGCGACGCACACCGTCAGGATCCGGGCCACGCTTAACGCCGTCGACAGCCAGCCATTCAACCGTTTTTGTAATTCCGGATAGCTGCGCTGGGTATGTGGCGACAGGGTAATCGTTTTGGCTATCCAACGCGAAAGCATGCCGGAAACAAAGGCGGCAATGCCGATAATCACCAGGCTGCGTAACGTTGCGCCCATCATGAATTTCAGACTGTTACCAGGGTCAAACAGCGAGAAGAAAAACAGCACAATGAAGTAAGCGCTGGCCAGCCAATGCCATACCAGCGCGAAGGCGCGGATAAACAGGCTGAAAAAGGCTAACGATCTTTCCGCCAGATTGAGCAAATGCTGTGTGATCTCTTTCTTATTTCTAAAAATAAGATACAGCGCCCATAGCGTGATACACAGCATGATGATGACGTTTGCCATCGCACCGACCTGCACGTTGACCTGATTTGAGATAATAGGAACAGCAACAATCAGTCCGTAACCAATCAGGCTGCTTAATGAACTCAAACGGCGATTCCAGTAGCGCGCGCCGTCATCCTGAATGTTAAACGGGCGTAGCTCCGCTACCGTCGGGCAAAATATCAGACGTAAAATCGCCTTGAAGAACTCAATCAACGCAAAGGCATTGAGGAACAGGCTTTGCTGGAAAGCGATGGTGCGGCTCCCGGCGTTCATTCGATCGCTCAGAATCTGCCCTATAAACAACGTCAGCGCCAGCAGTAATAAATCGATAATAAATGCGCCGACGATCATTGCCGGAAGCTGTAGCCAGTTGCTGCGTTCGCGGTTTTTCCGTCGCGCCCATTGTCCCATTTTGCGATACAGCGGCAGCGCGCACAGGCGGATCAGCCAGTAAAACCCAAACACTGACGCTGCCAGCATTAAAAAATGGGTCAGGGCATTGGTGAAGGTTTGCGGGTTAAAGGTTTTATGCGGGGCGTCGGTGATGTTGCGGTAAAGCTGAGCAAAGCGGCCGGAAAGAACTTCACTATAGTGACGACTGACATCTGTCACGTTTTCCAACACCGTTTTTTCTTCAGTTAGCGTGGGGGGGACAATTACAGGCACGGGCTCGGGAGGAGGCGTTGCCGCGACTTTGCGCAATTGACCGATCAACTCCTGGCGCGATGCTTCATTGTCCAGTACGTCAGCCAGCGCGGCGTAAGCGGCTTTCTTTTGCTCAACATCAGGCTCTTTTGCGGGGGTGGCTTGCGGGTCGGCTGAAGTCGAGGTTGTGACGCCGGGTATCGTCACCGCGTGAGACGGTATGCTCAGCAGACAAAAGAAGACCAACAGGATCCAGCGCATGACTCCTCCCATGAGAAAATAAATTCAAAAGGATAAGTATAGATGCCAGAGCGTAAGAGAATGGAAATGAGAGGATTCTGGTGAAAACCTCCCTTCGGGCGAAGGGAGGTCAACGCATCAGGAAACGTGCTGCAAGAATTCCTGTAAACGCTGGCTGGGTGGATTTTCAATCAGGGCTTGCGGATTACCGTCTTCGGCAATACGTCCCTTATCAATGAAAATCAGACGTGAGGCCACTTTTTCGGCAAAGCCGATCTCGTGGGTCACAATCACCATGGTCATCCCTTCTTCCGCCAGATCCTGCATGACTTTCAGAACTTCGTGGCGCAGTTCAGGGTCAAGCGCTGAGGTTGGTTCATCAAACAGCATCATTTTCGGCTTCACTGCCAGTGCACGGGCGATAGCCACACGCTGTTGTTGACCACCGGACAGTTCAGAAGGGTAGTGATGCGCACGCTCGGCCAGGCCGACCTTCGCCAGTAATTCTTTCGCCAACTTCTCTGCCTGTTCTTTATTCGCCCCGCGTACGCGCTGCGGTCCAAACATGACGTTTTCCAGCGCCGTCAGGTGGGGGAACAGGTAGAACTGCTGAAATACCATCCCGGCTTCCTGGCGAATTAACCGCTCATCGACCTTGGGATCGTTTACTTTCAGACCGTCGACGATCAGATCGCCAGAGGTTATCTCTTCCAGCTTGTTAATGCAGCGCAGCAGAGTAGATTTACCGGAACCGGACGGCCCGATGATGACCACGACTTCGCCCTGCTTAATGTTCAGATCAATATTGTGCAGCACCTGGGTAGGGCCAAAGTGCTTAGAAACGTTTTTAAATTCAATCACAGGATTTTCATCCTTCTTTCCAGACGACGCAGAATGAAGCTCAGCACCAGAGTAATGATCAGATAGAACACCGCAACGGCGCTCCAGATTTCCAGTGCGCGGAAGTTACCGGCAATGATTTCCTGCCCCTGACGGGTCAGTTCAGCGACGCCAATGACGATAAACAGCGAGGTATCTTTAATGCTGATGATCCACTGGTTGCCCAGCGGCGGCAGCATACGACGAAGTGCGAGAGGCAAAATAACGTGACGGATGGTCTCAGTGCGTGAAAGCCCAAGCGCCAGTCCGGCTTCGCTGAATCCTTTATGGATTGAGAGCACCGCACCGCGGGTGATTTCCGCAATATAGGCACCGGAGTTGATCATGATGGTGACAACGGCGGCGCTAAAGGGGTCAATACGTAAATCGTTAAACGCCATTGGCAGGGCGAAGTAGATAAACATCACTTGCACAACGATTGGTGTGCCACGAATGACTTCGATAAACACCAGCGCTACGTGGTTGGCTATCCAACCGCCGAAAGTACGTGCAAACCCTGCTGCAAGCCCGATTACCAGACCGCCAGCCAGACCAAGGATCGAGATCCATAAGGTCATTTTGGCGCCTTCAATTAGAAGCGGGATGGCGGGCCAGATGGCACTCCAGTCAAACTGCATATGTCGTTCCTGTTACCGTGGTGTAAAGATTCAAATGCCCGTTTTGCCAGATGCGCTGTGCTTATCCGGTTTACAGGTCTCAAAAATACTGGGAAAGGCCCGGTATGCATCGCGCCACCGGGCATCACTGCCAGTTATTATTTAGGTTCAGTACCGAACCATTTTTTGTAGATCTCGTTATATGTGCCGTTCTCTTTCAGCGTTTTCAGCGCGCCGTTCACTTTCTCACGCAGGTCATCGCTGCCTTTCGGGAAGGCGATACCGTATTGTTGAGCTTCCAGCGAGTCACCTACGGCTTTGAACTGGCCGTTACCCGCGGTTTTGATGAAATAAAGAATGTTTGGCGTGTCATGCAGCACGGCGTCTGCTCGGTTGGTGCCCAGTTCCATATAGGCGTTATCGATATTCGGGAACTGACGCAGGTCTTTGGTTTTGATATTAGCTTTAGCGTAATCAACGGAACCGGTGCCGCTCTTCACAGCAACAACTTTACCATCCAGGTCTTTCACGCTTTTAACGTCGTTATTATTCGCTTTGACCATCACTAACAGACCGCTTTTGTAGTAGCCGTCAGAGAAGTCGATCGCTTTTTTACGCTCGTCGGTGATGGTGATACCCGCCAGTGCCAGGTCGACGTTTTTGGTTTGCAGAGCCGGGATGATGCCGCTGAAATCCATTGGTTTCAGTTCATAATCCAGCTTCAATTCTTTGGCGACGGCAGCCCACAGATCCACATCAAATCCAACGTATTTGTCACCCTGTTTGAATTCGAACGGTACAAACGCGGTGTCAGTTGCGACAACCAGTTTCTTATCTGCGGCATGGGAGGACACCGCAAAAGCCAGGGTAAGTGCAGCCAGTGAAACTTTTAATACAGACTTCATAGGATTTCCTTTTATATCCACGGGGCGATCCCCTGCGAGAACATATAGCTTAATGAAAAAATCGTGCCACTTTTGCAACTCATTGTTTTAAAAAGAAGGTATTTCTTTTCTCTGCACAATAAGTAGGGCAAAGCGGAAAATCTGCACTATTTTGGGGCACCCATTTGGTGCGTACCTGACACGGTGCAAACGGTATGACTATTTAGCGTAAAAATTGTTGATAAAACAATCTTTCGTTAACGATTGTGTGAGGTGATTATTACAATTAATTTACTTTGGAGTGACGAATGATCAATGTTATGCACCATAAATGTGCAAAACCCCCGCCGGAGCGAGGGTTTTATAGGTAATTCTTATGTCTGCTGTTATTCAATGTTGGCTTCGATAAACCACAGGAATTTGTCGAGATCGCGTGACGCAGCGGTGAAGATATCCGCTGTATCTTCGTCTTTTGCTTCGCTAATGGCTTTACGTACGCTGTTGGCGACCACTGCATAACGATCGGCCAGTTCTTTTAAGTGGTCCTGCACGCTATGGATATCCAGCGGATAGCTTTTCAGCGGCGTTTTGCTGTTAATCACCTGGGTCGTACCCAGTGCCACACCGCCTAACTGTACGGCGCGCTCAGCCATGGTATCGAGATGATCGGTCAGGGCAGTACGGAAGCCATCCAGCATTTCATGGACAGCAATAAAGTTCGCGCCGCGCATGTTCCAGTGAGCCTGTTTAGTGATCAACGACAGGTCGATGAACTGGATCACTTGCTGATTCAGCAGTTCTACCGTGGCTTTCTTTTCGCTGTCTGTCACATCGTTGCGAGTATAAACGAGGGCGGATGCTTTTGTTTTTACCAGTTTTGCGGTACTCATATTTTCATATCCTCTTGATATTTATGTCCCAACTCTTCAACGGGAATAAGTATAGCGCTAATTTTGGATTTATTTTTCCGGTGTTACCTATTGCTTTAATAGTGAAGAGATGAATGGAAATAAAATAATTAATAAAATCATATGCATACATGATTTTATTGCAACGAAATGTTATTTTTATGTTAATGTAAAAAATTAAAAGAAATATGTGGGTGGGTACAAGATATTTATTAGAAAATTATCACGCAGATTAACAAGTGGATATTCTGCATGATTATGCAAACCATGCAGAATATTAAGGGGGTTAATTCACGTCAACTTGCTTAATTTGCGGTTCTTTGCGAATAGTGAGTGTAGAACCCATTGATGCGGCAATAATAGCCCCCAGGGCCAGCGTCTGGATAAGCGTTAACGTTTCACCAAGGAAGATCATTCCCGAAACCGCAGCCAGCGCGGGTTCCATGCTCATCAACGTACCAAAAGTACGCGTTGGCAGTCGCGTTAGTGCGATCATCTCTAATGAGTAGGGCAGCGCGGTGGAGAGTACGGCCACGGCCAGGCCCAACGGCAGTATTGACCAGTGCCACAGGGCATCGCCGGCCTGAATCGCGCCAATGGGAACAAAAATCAGCGCAGCGATTAATGAACCGACCGCTACGGTTGCCGGACCGTGTTCTGCGCCGGCACGCTGGCCGGTGAGAATATAAACGGCCCAACAGGCGCCAGCTCCCAGCGCCAGCGCTGCGCCGGTTAAATCAACATGAGAAACGTCCTGGCCAAGCGGTAACAGGAACCAAAGCCCAAGAACGGCCAGGGCTACCCAAATAAAATCTACAGGGCGTCGGGATGAAAACAGCGCCACTGCGAGCGGGCCGGTAAACTCCAGCGCCACGGCAATTCCCAGCGGGACGGTCTGAATAGACAGATAAAAGAGGTAGTTCATCCCGCCAAGAGACAGACCATAAAACAGCAGCGGCAGGCGCTGTTCTTTAGCAAAACGTAAACGCCAGGGTTTAAAGAAGGCGATAAGGATGAGTGTGCCCAGCGCGAGGCGCAGCGCGGTAACACCAGGTGCACCGACGAGTGGGAACAGCGATTTTGCCAGTGATGCACCGCTTTGAATGGAAGACATAGCAATGAGTAAAACCAAAATAGGTAACCAAACTGGCGCTTTACGTAACGACCCCGGCATCCTTTCTCCTGACAAATGATGGTTACATCTCTTCATCTGCGCGGCGTTGCGACGCGGATGGCAAAATGTATAGAAAAGTAAAACAGCGAGTGTAATGGAAATACACTCAACTGGTTGAGTATTGGTTGAAAAAAAAATTCTTCAGATCCGTAAAATGGTACGAAATTGGTGGATTAATAATCTGCGTGATTAGGAATTATCTGGATGAATGTGTCGTATTGTGCGCGCAATAATGGCTCATTAACTTAAAAAAGTGGTGTAAATTGAAAGGTATAGCTGGTTTGTGAAATGTTTTGTTACATGAAAGAGCCCCTTAGACACCGCGAATCGCAAAGAGTTTCCCATCAATTTTTGTTATATTTAAAACTTAGGATTTACTTGAAGCACATTTGAGGTGGTTATGAAAAAAATTGCATGTCTTTCAGCACTGGCCGCTGTTCTGGCTTTCTCCGCAGGTACTGCTGTAGCTGCTACTTCTACCGTTACTGGTGGTTACGCTCAGAGTGATGCTCAGGGCGCAGCGAACAAAATGAACGGTTTCAACCTGAAGTATCGCTACGAGCAGGACAACAACCCGCTGGGTGTAATCGGTTCCTTCACTTACACTGAAAAAGACCGTACCGATGCTTCTGGCGACTACAACAAAACCCAGTACTACGGCATCACTGCTGGTCCGGCTTACCGTCTGAACGACTGGGCAAGCATCTACGGTGTAGTGGGTGTTGGTTACGGTAAATTCCAGAACGCAGCATCTCCGGCTGACAACCACACCACCAGCGACTACGGTTTCTCTTACGGTGCTGGTCTGCAGTTCAACCCGATCGAAAACGTTGCTCTGGACTTCTCCTACGAGCAGAGCCGTATTCGTAGCGTTGACGTCGGCACCTGGATCGCTGGCGTGGGTTACCGCTTCTAATCACTTCGGTGATATAAAAAATCCGCCTTTTGAGGCGGATTTTTTTTGCGTGTAATTTAGAGATTAACGAGATTTGGTCTCAAAGATATCGGTACCCAAATGGTTGTAATCCACCTTCTGCAGTTTGAAGTTGGTGATATACACTGGCCCGGCCTTTTTCTCTGAGATAAAACGGTAGCTGTTGGTAATTTCCTTCGCGCTGATCCCCGTCCATTGAGAGAAAAAGCTAAGAAAATCATTCGCAGAGCGACGGGCTTTTATCACCCGATGGGCTTTATCATCGCTCGACAGCACCATAAAAGGCACCTGGAAATTCTGCTGGAACCGATCGTCATGCGCCAGGTACTGCACCTCTTTTCCCCGCTCTTTAAAGGCGAGACCATGGTCAGAGAAATAGACCATCGAGAAGCTGGTACCGCTGTTGCGTAATTGTTCGTAAAGCTGGCGCAGCAGGTCATCCGTCTGCGTCATGGTGTACAGATAGCAAGATGTCTCCTTTGACTGGACGAAGGTCTCGTATTTTCCTTGCGTACGGTCGCAGGCCTGCGGATGTGAACCCATTAAATGCAGCACGATGAGCTGCGGCTGAGTTCGCTCGGTGGCCAGCACCTGGGCAGTCATCTTCAACAGTTCTTCGTCACGGGTATTTTTATCCGCTTCGAAATCACCGTTTTTGAGGAAGTGCACTTCATCAGCTCGTTTTGCGATACTGGCGATAGCCGTATCGTATTCACCAATCTGCCCCTGATTGGAAAACCACCACGTCTGGAATCCCGCGCGGTTGGCCAGAGTGACAAAGTTATCCTGGAACTGGGGTTTATTATCAACAACCCGATTAAGCGTTAAGCCAAGCGATTTTTGCGTTGAACCGCTTGCGGCAATGTAATCTGCGAACAGATAGCCGTTAACGGAACTGGCAAACGGGGTGTTGTCCCAGTGACCGCCAAACGCACCTAATGCGTCGCGGCGGGCGCTTTCACCAATGACCACGACATAAGTGTGATACTTTGGTTTCACGGCGGTTACCGTCCAGCTATCTTTCACACTCGACAGCTTCGCCATGCGCTCCTGTTCATCAAGCACTTCGTTATTATTGACGATCACGTCTTTGGCAAAGCGGAAAACCGGATAACCGGTGTCCTTAAGCTTGAACACGCCGCCCCAGGCCAGGTTTTGTACCGGAGTAACAAAAAACGCGACGACGCTAAACAACAAACACAGGCTGTCGTATTTATTCCAGCCGCGCTTTTGCGCTTCTTTTTTACGGCGTACGGCGATAACGCCGAGGGCAAAAATAAATACCCCAACCAGATAATTGTACCAGGGGAAGATGGTCAGGATTTCGGTGGACTCTTCCATATTGGTTGAGTGCAGCGCCAGCAACGTATTGAAGTTAGGCGAACCATAAGCCTGACCAAACGGAAAGTACATTGCCGCAATAAGTGAGCAAATGCCAATCAGCACTTTCTGCGCGCGCGGGGCGCTGCGCCACAGCAGCATTAATATACAGGTGAAAGCAACGCTGTAGAGCAAGCTAAGCGGATAGCCCAACGCCAGGTTGATCAACATAGACTGTAAGAAATAGAGGCCAGTCCACGGACTAATGGCCCGGCTACGAGCAATGATTGAATCTTTGAGGGTTAAATTCATACGCCACTAATGCAAAAACGCCATGTGCTTACCCTGGCGTTAAGGGTCATTGCCTGCCTGAGAGAGCGAGAAGAGGGATAGGGTCCGCATCCGCGAGCCGCAATATACGCAGGGCTGCGAAAAGATAGAGTGTGCATGAGAGAAGGTCAACTACTACAAGGAAATTGTTTTGCGAGAGAGGTGGCAAAACTGACAAAAAGAAGGGTTATTGGGACGAAAACCACTACTGCACCCCGGATGACAGCAGGGAAAGGAAGCGGCGTACCGCGACGCCGCATTATTTTCCTGAAGGTTTATCCTGCTCTGGTTTGCTGTTGATCATGTCACACAGCATAGAGATCAGCATCAACCGTACTTTAAAGGGAGAGTGGCTAAACACGCGTATACACCTCTTAAATTCATTCATATAAACCTCCTGACTTCACGATCCCATCGGTCCTTGAGGGATGTCTTTATTATATACAGATATAGCACAGGCTATATTATATAGCTATTGCTAAAACGTTAATTTTTTGTGCCCACGCAACTCTGGTTTACAATGAGCGCTCTCTAATCAGATGCCGTTAACGCGTCACAGTAACGAGGAAGCAGAATGAGTCGTCGCGCAGGTATGCCAACAACAAAAAAAGTGACGCAATTGGTGAATGTCGAAGAACACGTTGAAGGATTTCGTCAGGTCCGGGAGGCGCATCGCCGCGAGCTGATTGATGACTACGTAGAGCTGATTTCCGATCTCATTATTGAGGTGGGTGAAGCGCGCCAGGTGGATATGGCTGCCCGACTCGGGGTTTCCCAGCCGACGGTTGCCAAAATGTTGAAGCGCCTTGCTTCAGTCGGGTTGATTGAAATGATCCCCTGGCGCGGGGTGTTTTTAACCGCAGAAGGCGAACGCCTGGCCCAGGAGAGCCGGGAGCGTCATCAGATTGTGGAAAATTTCCTGTTGATGTTAGGTATCAGCCCGGAAATTGCCCGCCGTGACGCTGAGGGAATGGAGCACCACGTCAGTAAGGAAACGCTGGAGGCTTTTAGCCGTTTTACGCAACAGCAAGGATCTGGCTCTGAATGAGTTTTCCTTTACTACGCGCCTTGCAGCGCGATCGTTTTTTCCAGCTGTTAATCATCGTCGGGGTTGTTCTGAGCGTGTTCACGCCATTTACGCCCCGCTCCTGGCCTGGAGCGATTGACTGGCACACCATTATTACCCTTAGCGGCCTGATGTTACTGACCAAAGGCGTTGAATTAAGCGGTTACTTCGATGTGTTAGGGCGCAAGATGACCCGCCGTTTTCACACAGAACGCCAACTGGCGATATTTATGGTGCTGGCGGCGGCGCTACTGTCGACGTTTCTGACCAACGATGTTGCGTTGTTTATTGTTGTCCCGCTGACCATCACCCTGAAAAAATTGTGCGCCATTCCGGTAAATCGTCTGATTATCTTTGAGGCGCTGGCGGTAAACGCTGGATCGTTGCTTACGCCAATAGGCAATCCGCAAAATATCCTGATGTGGGGGCGCTCCGGGTTGTCATTTACCGCGTTTACGTGGCAAATGGCGCCGCTCGCGGGGGCCATGATGCTGACGCTGGTGGTGCTGTGCTGGTTCAGTTTCCCGAACAAAGCATTGCACTATCATACCGGGACGCGCGCGCCGGACTGGCAACCACGCCTGGTGTGGAGCTGTCTGGCGCTGTATATCATCTTTCTGACGGCGCTGGAGTTAAAACAAGAGTTGTGGGGCCTGGCGATTGTGGCGGCGGGATTCATGGTTCTGGCGCGTCGCGTCATCCTCAGCGTGGACTGGACGCTGCTGCTGGTATTTATGGCGATGTTTATTGATGTGTATTTGCTGACGCAGCTACCGGCATTGCAGGGGATAACCCACCAGATTGGCACGCTCTCAGCGCCGGGTCTGTGGTTGACGGCCATTGGCCTGTCGCAGTTTATCAGTAATGTGCCCAGTACAATTTTATTGCTGAACTACGTTCCGCCGACGCTGTTGCTGGCCTGGGCAGTTAATGTGGGCGGCTTCGGACTGCTGCCGGGATCGCTGGCAAATCTTATTGCTTTACGCATGGCAAACGACCGACGGATTTGGTGGCGTTTTCATTGGTATTCGCTGCCGATGCTGATATGGGCGGGACTGGTAGGGTATGGTTTGCTGCAGGTGATGTGAGGATTATGCCCGATAAGCGTGGCGCCATCGGGCATATATAGCAGATTAGTTCAGACGAACCGGCATACCAGAACGGTTCTGTACCGCCTGATCAACGACGGACTGATCAACGTCAGACTGACCGGTGACGCTGGTAATGCTCTTGTTCAGCGTAATCGGTACGATTTCCCCGCCTTCAAACTGTGCTTCAGTGGTGGACAGTGGGTTGTGTACCTCGATGTAACGGCTGCCGTCTGGTTCGGTAGTGGCTTTCACCGGCTCATCGATAAACTGTACGCGAGTGCCGACCGGCACATTTTCAAACAGGAATTTGATGTCGTCATTACGCAGACGGACGCAACCGTGGCTGACACGTAAGCCAACGCCGAAGTTAGCATTGGTGCCGTGAATAGCATACAGACGACCGATATACAGGGCGTACAGACCCATCGGGTTATCCGGGCCTGCCGGAACCACGGCTGGCAGCGGTTCGCCCGCAGCGCGGTATTCCGCATGCATTTTCGCCGTTGGCGTCCAGGTTGGGCCCGCTTTCTTACGTTCTACTTTGGTGGTCCAGTTGATTGGCGTGTCTTTGCCTAACTGACCGATACCAATCGGCAGAACGATAACGGTGTTGGTGCCTTTCGGGTAGTAGTACAGACGCATTTCAGCGCTGTTGATAACAATACCTTCATGCACGGTATCCGGCAGGATCAACTGCTGAGGAATGTTCAGTACGGTGCCGCCCTTCGGCAGGAAAGTATCCACGCCAGGGTTGGCTTCCAGCATGTTAGACAGACCCATCTGATATTCTGCCGCAAAATACTCCAGCGGTTGGGTATTGCCTTCAGGAATGGTGATGACCTGGTTTTGGCCAATCAAACGGCTACCATCGGTAGGCAGCGGGTACGTGACGGCTGAGGCAGTGTTGCAAAAACCAACTACCGCAAGTGCCGCCGCGAAAAGCGTTGTCAATTTCATATTCATCTTCATGTATGCGAGATTCAGTGCCAGGCAGGCCAGTGGGTTGAGATTTATGTAGTGTTGGGCACGCATTATATGTGCAATCTGAGCAACAAGGAATTCGGATGTGTACTAAATCACATTTTTTTCCTTTTGCTTTCACTTTAGCCCTTCAGCATGAAGGGGCGATCTTATCGTAGACTTATGGCATAATAAGCAGTTTGTCACATATTTCTTTCTCTTTCAGGATACGCCAGTGTTAGTTTCCAGCAACGTCACCATGCAGTTCGGCAGTAAGCCGCTGTTTGAAAATATTTCCGTCAAATTTGGCGGCGGCAACCGTTACGGCCTGATTGGCGCGAACGGTAGCGGTAAATCCACTTTTATGAAAATTCTTGGCGGTGATCTCGAACCGACGCTGGGTAACGTTTCCCTCGATCCGAATGAGCGCATCGGTAAACTGCGCCAGGATCAGTTCGCCTTTGAAGAATTCACCGTGCTTGACACCGTAATCATGGGTCACGGTGAACTGTGGGAAGTGAAGCAGGAGCGCGATCGTATATACGCGCTGGCCGAAATGAGCGAAGAAGACGGCTATAAAGTGGCTGACCTCGAAGTTCAGTACGGTGAAATGGACGGCTACTCTGCGGAAGCGCGTGCGGGCGAACTGCTGCTGGGCGTGGGTATTCCGGTAGAACAACATTACGGCCCGATGAGCGAAGTCGCACCCGGCTGGAAGCTGCGTGTGCTTCTGGCCCAGGCACTATTCTCAAACCCGGATATTCTGCTGCTCGACGAACCAACGAACAACCTGGATATCGACACCATCCGCTGGCTGGAGCAGACGCTGAACGAACGTGACAGCACCATGATCATCATTTCGCACGACCGTCACTTCCTGAACATGGTCTGTACGCACATGGCGGATCTGGACTACGGCGAACTGCGTGTGTATCCAGGTAACTACGACGAATACATGACGGCGGCGACTCAGGCGCGTGAACGTCTGCTGGCCGATAACGCCAAGAAGAAAGCACAGATTGCCGACCTGCAATCCTTCGTCAGCCGCTTTAGCGCTAACGCATCGAAATCTCGTCAGGCGACTTCCCGCGCCCGTCAGATCGATAAAATTAAACTGGAAGAAGTTAAAGCTTCCAGCCGTCAGAACCCGTTCATCCGCTTCGAGCAGGATAAGAAACTGTTCCGTAACGCGCTGGAAGTGGAAGCGCTTACCAAAGGTTTTGATGAAGGCCCATTGTTTAAAAACTTCAATCTGCTGCTCGAAGTGGGTGAGAAGATTGCCATTCTGGGTGCCAACGGCGTGGGTAAATCCACTATGCTGAAAACGCTGGTCGGTGATTTGCAGCCGGATAACGGTACCGTGAAGTGGTCCGAAAACGCGCAGGTCGGTTACTACGCGCAGGATCATGAATATGAGTTTGAAAACGATCTGACGGTCTTCGAATGGATGAGTCAGTGGAAACAAGAAGGCGACGACGAGCAGGTTGTGCGCAGCTTCCTCGGTCGTCTGCTGTTCAGCCAGGATGATATCAAGAAGCCTGCAAAAGTGCTCTCCGGTGGTGAAAAAGGGCGCATGCTGTTCGGTAAGCTGATGATGCAGAAACCGAATATTCTGGTAATGGATGAACCAACCAACCACCTGGATATGGAATCAATTGAGTCGTTGAACATGGCGCTGGAAATGTATCAGGGCACGTTGATTTTCGTTTCTCACGACCGTGAGTTTGTCAGCTCGCTGGCCACCCGCGTGATTGAAATTACGCCGGAGCGCGTGATCGACTTCACCGGTAACTACGAAGATTACCTGCGTAGTAAAGGTATCGACGGCTAATTTCCCGTCGTCTTTCACGCTGCAGATGTGTTGGCTTCACCTGTTCACCCCGGTCACTTACTAATGTAAGCTCCCGGGGATTCACAGGTTTGCCGCCTTCCTGCAGCGCGAAATACTTAGGGAAAGGCGTCGAGCCTTTATTCCCTCTCCCTGTGGAAGAGGGGTAGGGTGAGGGCATCAGGCAGCACTACACCAGCCACTCACCCCCTTCAACCCCGTTCACCAGCAGCTTACGTTTTTCCCCTACCGGTAACGACACCTTCAGTGCCTTCCACGCCGGACGATAATCCCCGCGCGCGTTCACCTTCAGGTTGATGGTTGTGCCATCGCACACCATTTCCCATTCCACCCACAGCGCATTGCCGTTCTGATAGCCCCAGCTTTCACCGTCGTCTTCAAACAGCAGCCCGGAGGTCGTGCCGACGCCTTTAACCGGGAACAGCTTCAGCTCGCGGGCCGTATCTTTTTCGGCACTCACATGCGTGATGCGCTCGCTCAGCGGCAGACCGGCTCCGGCGCGCACCAGCAGCGGCAGTTTTTCCAGTGGCGCATCGAGGACGATGGATTGCCCGCCCGCATACCACGCGTGGGTGTAAAAATCATACCAGCCCGTTTCGTTATCCGGCAGCCAGACCCGGCGCTCGCGCTGCCCGGCTTCGACGACGCTGGCGACCAGTAGGTCGCGACCCAGCAGGAAGTCATCGCACTCTTCAAAGGTCTGCGCATCGTGCTCGTGATCGAGGAAGGTCGGGCGCAGCATCGGCTCGTCGTCGGCATGCGCCTGCCAGAGCAGGGTGTAAAGATACGGCAGCAGGCGATAGCGCAGTTCAATGGCACCACGAATGGCAGGCGTCACGCCCGGATACATCCACGGCTCGTTCACCGTGTGGTCATCATTCCATGAGTGAATGGTAAAGCGCGGATGCATCACGCCGTTTTGTACCCAGCGGACAAACAGCTCGGCATCCGGTTTGTCGCCGGAGAAACCGCCGACGTCGTGACCGACGTTGAACAGCCCGGACAAGCTCATCCCCAGCCCCATGCGGGTGTTGAAGCGCAGGGTGTCCCAACTTGTGCGGTTATCGCCGCTCCAGGTCTGCACGTAGCGCTGCATCCCGGCGCAGCCGGAACGGGAGATGAGATATGGGCGCTTCTCCGGGGCGAAACGCTGCTGCGCTTCCAGCGAGGCGCGCATCATCAGCAGCGGCATCACCGGGCGAATATGCTTGATAGCGATTTCCTGGCCGAAGCCATGGCAGCGCGCTTCGCCGTCCCACACTTCAAACTCGTTGTTGTCGTTCCAGGTAGAGTCGATCCCCATCTCCAGCAACTGCGTGGTGACGCCTTCCTGCCACCACTGAATAGTCTGCGGGTTGGTAAAGTCGAGGTTAGAGCCTTCGTCATCCCAGAAGCTGGAACGTTCTGGTGTATTGCTTTCGGAATCGCGAATAAACAGGCCGCGTTCTGCTACTTCGTTATAACGCGGGTGATCCTGCAACAGGCACGGTTTGATATTGGCCGCCAGTTTCAGCCCCGCGTCGTGGAACGCCTGGCTCATCACCTTCGGTTGCGGCACTTTGTCGTAGTTCCAGTTAAAGACGTAACGCTTGCCGTTGATCGAGGTGTAACCGGAAGAGAGCTGGAACGAGTCGCATGGAATAGCGTGTTCTGCGCACAGGCGGATGAAGTTCATCAGTTGGTTCTGCGCGTCCGGTGCGTCGGTGTAGTGCATGGTCGAGCCACTGTAGCCCAGGCTCCATTTTGGTCCGAACAACGTTTTGCCGGTCAGACGGACAAAGGCTTTGGTGACGTCCAGCACTCGCTTGCCGGTAAAGATGTAGTAATCAATATCACCCGCTTCCGCCTGCCAGCGGCGATAGGCGGTGTGGTAGTTATCGATTTCGTTACCCAAATCCAGCCAGCAACTGCTCAGGTTGTCGTAGAACAGGCCGTAGCTCACATCATGGCGATGGGCGATAGTGAACGGGATGTGCTTGTACAGCGGGTCAGTGCTGGCTGCGTTATAGCCCATCGCATCGAGGTTGCGCATCTCATAACGTTTACCGTTGCGCTGCAGATCGCCCGCTTTCTCACCCAGGCCGTAGAAACGCTCATCCTTACGGCGGCTGAGATAGTGCGCCACGCCGTCGCCGTGTGCATTCAGCAGGTAGGCGCTGGTGGGGCGGTCATTGACCAGCGGCAGCCATTCGCCCGCCTCATTGCGGTAGTGCCACTCCAGCCACAGCGGCTGGTGGACGGTCACGCGCAGCTGTTCGGTTGCCACGGTCAGCGTCTCACCCTGCTGCGTCAGGTTCCAGGCCGGGCAGGAGAAGCCGCTTATGTCGTCACGATGGCGACCTTCCCACGGCACGTCTTTTTCCGGTGCGATGCTCCAGGTGCGGTCCAGCGCCAGCTCGCCTTTACGCTTAACCAGCACGCGGAAAAGATTCTCTTCCAGCACATACAGACACAGACGGTGCTGGTTATCGACCAGCAGTTCAAGATGGTTTGCTGACTGCTTATCTACGATCCAGTTTTTCAGGGTTTTCATATGTAATACATCCACTATCAGGCGCGTTTAGCGCGACGTTCAGCAATAAATGCTACCAGGAAGACAGCGCCAATCAGGTCAAAGAAGCCCATGGCAATAAACAGCGGGTTAAAGCCGATTTTGTCGGCGGTTACGCCGATTAACAGCGAGAACAGGAAGCTGGCGATCCACGCCGCAGAGCCGCGCATGCCGTTGACAGTCGCCATCTGGCCTTTGTCGAACGACTCAACGACCAGGGCGCTCAGCATGCAGGAGATGATCTGGTGCCCGAAGCCACCGATGGAGATCAGCACGATGGTGATATACGGGTCGCGGGTGATGGCCACGATGCCCAGAGAGATCATCAGGAACGCGCCCGTCACGGAGCTTGCTACCACAGAGTTAACGCGGGAGCAGCCGAACAGACGGGTATACAGACGCGTCAGGTAACCGCTCGCCACGCTACCGAGGTCGGCGGCGAGGAACGGCAGCCAGGCAAACATCGCAATCTGCTTCAAATCCATACCGTGCTCTTTGGCAAGGTACAGCGGCACCCAGAAGCTCAGCACCGCCCAGGCCGGTTCCGCCATAAAGGCCGGGATGGCGATACCGTAGAAGCGTTTGTTTTTTGAGACGGTCTTCAGCGCAGTCAGGAAGGGCAGTTTCACCGCTGGCGGTTCGTTATCCTGTTTGATAAATGCCAGCTCGTCCTTACCCAGGTTCGGGTGCTGTTCCGGATTGTGGTAGAACGCCCACCACAGGATCACCCATAGCAGCGCCAGCACGCCGGTAAACATAAACGCGCCCTGCCAGCCGAACGAGGTGTGAGCAAAGTAGATGATAGGCGGCGCCAGCATCGCGCCGATGGAAAAGCCTACGCCCGCCCAGCCAGCGGCAACGGGACGCTCTGATTTCGGGAACCATTCGCCAATGGTTTTGGCGTTCGCCGGGGTAGCGGCGGCTTCAGAAGCACCCATAAAGAAGCGCAGAATCGCCAGGTGCAGCCAGCTTCCGGCGCCCGCATGGAAAATACACATCAACGCCCAGATCCCGGCGCAGACCATAAAGCCAATTTTCAGGCCGATAACGTCAATCAGCCAGCCGCACAGGGGCTGGAAAATGGTGTAGGCGATCTGGAACGCGCCGACGATCCAGGAGTATTGCTCGGTGGTGATGCCGAGGCTCTCTTTCAGTTCCGGGGCGAGGATCCCGAGCGAGTTTCGGGTGATGTAGTTAACGGTGACGCCAAGTAAGAACAGCACCAGGATGTACCAGCGCAAGTTCTTAATGACGCGACGGGTTTTGCTTGTCGCAATGGTGTTATTGATGTCCTGACTCATTTTACTCTCCACAAGACGGACGGTAAGGGGACGGAGGTTCAGGTGTCACACAAATTTTTATGGCTTTGATTTATATACATTTAAAATATGAAAGTTGATGTACAACTAGTATGGAAGTGGTGTGACAAGTTCACCTTAAGGGAGAACATGAGCGGGAAATAGTTGTTTTTGTGCAAAATTTCTCATAAATGACTTAAGTCATTTGGCATGATGGCTTCTATGCCAGTTATTTACTGATAAATGAGCAATGAAAATTTTTTCATTTTGCAAATGGAGCCAGCTCACAAAATGGACAAAAGGCTAAAAATTACCGAAATCGCAGCCCGTACTCAGCTCTCAATCAGCACGGTTTCTCGCGTGCTGGCGGGGAAGGCCAACACCAGTGAGAAAGCACGGGCAAAGGTGTTGGCATGCGCGCGGGAATTAGGGGTGATTGAAGGCATGGCGGCCGGGCGTTTGCTGCTTAACTGTCTGGTTGTTTTTGCCCCGCAGCGGGCGTTTGACGAGCGGTCCGACATCTTTTACTACCGCGTGATCCAGAGCGTGAGTAAAGGCCTGGCGTCCCACGATGTCCGCCTGCGCTACTGCGCGCTGGAAGAGAACGACAGCGATGCGCAGTTGTTTCTGGCGCGAATGAACGAGCCGGACACCCAGGCCGCCATTCTTCTCGGTATCGACGATCCTCATATCCACGATCTGGCGGTGGATGTTGCTAAACCCTGCATGTTGATTAACTGCCGGGACCGGCACATGCGTCTGCCTGCCGTCGCGCCGGACCATCGCGCCATTGGCGAACGGGCGGCGGAATATCTGTTTGAAATGGGGCACCGGGAGGTGCTGAATGTAATGTGTCTGCGCCGCTACACTATGGAGCTGCGCCTGTCGGGGATCCGCGACGCGTGGCAGTCACACAACCTGAAATTTAATGACCTGCGCGATCTGCTGGTGGTGCCGAGCTTTAGCGCTCGTGAAACGGAGGAGCTGGTAAATGTCTGGCTTATCGAGCGGAAGGGTAAGGATCTGCCGACTGCATTTTTAGTTGGCGGCGATTTTATGGCGGCGGGTACCATCAGTGCCCTGCAAAAACACGGCCTGCGCGTACCTCAGGACGTCTCTGTCATGAGCATCGACGGCTTTAATCTGGCGGCAATTCAGGATGTACCCTTAACCGCAGTTCATGTTCCCCGTGATGAACTGGGAACGGAAGCGGTATATATGCTCCAGCAGCGGCTGATGCGCCCGGATGCGCCGGTGGGGACGTTGTTGCTTAACGGCATGCTGGCCGTACGGGAATCAGTACGGCGGATACGTCAGGGGAAACGACGCACCGCCGTGGATCGGGAAGGACTGTACGACAGCTAAGCAATACCCAGCGCACGCTTACCGTGGATATTCAAATCCTCCAGCGTGAAGCGTCCTTCCCAGTCAGTTTCATAATCCTCGCGCGGGAAATCACCCGGCGACGCGCCTTTTTCCAGCGCGGCCTTCACTTTATGGGCATAAGCCAGATTCTTTTCGCACATCGGCGCGGCAGGGATGTACATTACATTGCCCCAACCCTGCTGATTTTCCACCGGCGCGACGGAGTGGATCACATCGCAATGCCACCAGACGGAGTCTCCGGCGTCCAGTTGCGGAATGCTGGTTAACGCCTCTATCAGCAGGGGATGCCATTGCGTGGAAATCGGCAGGACTCTGCCAGGTGCTACGCCGCAAAGCTCATCTTCCGGCACATCGTCAAGCAATGGACGTAATAGCACATATGCCATCGCTTCAGGAATCGGGACTACGTGCAACAATCCCTGACCTGGCAGCATATCGGACAGCGCCGTCCAGCCCTGGAAGGTACGAAATACTGAACATTTAGTGGTGTTATCTACCGTGTACTCTTCAACTTCTGTGCGATGCGCCGCCTGCCATGGATCGTAATCTTCCAGCTTGCCATTGAAAACATTAGCAAAGACCTGCTGATATGCCGGCAGAAGCCAGCGCTCCAGCGCGCCGGAATCCGTATGCGCGCCCAGCCCTTTGGACGTTGTTCCCGGCGGACGACGACGTATGCGGTCAGGATAGATGACGCTGATGTCCGGGTTAAACCATTGTTTCCCTTCGCTTGTAAACGTCCACAGGCGATTAAGGAATGACTGCGCATTGGCCATTTCTTCGCTCTGGCGGGCCTGCATCTGCGCCTGGGACCAGTAGATGGGGTAGATCTCCGGGCGGGATGCGCTGAGGGTGCCAAAAAAGTTATCACCGGGGCCTTTGTAGACCTCATCAAAATGGTTGCGATCCAGGTAATCGAGCATCGACTGGTCCCATGCCAGCGCCTGTTCGCGGGGGAAATGCGCCTTAATGACCGCGCATCCGCGACGCTTAATCTCTTCACGCTGCTCGGCGCTTACGCGTCCCGCTTTGATATCCGCATAGGACAACGTTGGCCAAACCGGGGAGCCTTGCGCTTTGAGGGCGTTGATTTCCGCCACGCGAGTGGCAATGGCATCGCTCAGCTGATTGAAAATCAACTGAACATCCCCAAGCTGTGCCCGCAGCTGCTGTTTCATCTGACGGATTGCCGCTTTGTGATCGGCGGGCAATGTGTCGCTGGTAAACGTAAAAGCCATAACCACCTCGCATTAACTTTCATTCGAAACTTATTTAACTTACACATGCAATATAAGTTAAAAATAAGTTAATGCAAGTTTAAAAACTTGATGGTGGGCACGGAATGAATAAAGAGTGAAAAACCGGAGCACGCCCCGGTTAGCAGGATCAGACGTTAAAAGGAGATGTGTTATCCAGCACCGCCTGAATCACGTTCAGCGCGCCCTGATGGTTATTGTCGTCGGTCTGATAGCGGGCAATCGCTTTAATGCTCTCTGCCGCATTGGCCATGGCGAAAGAGTAATGCGCCATTTTCAGCATTTCTGCATCGTTGCCGCTATCGCCAATGGCGACGACGTTTTGCGGAGACAGGTTCCAGCGTTTCAGCAGGCGACTGATACCGTTGGCTTTATGTAAGCCCGGAATAATCAAATCGATAAACCCAAAGCCGCTGGTGACGGGCTTCATTATGCCATCCAGAGCAGTATGCAAGTGATCGATAACCAACGGGATTTGTTGGTCGGGTAAGTTCAGAGAAAACTTAAACAGCACATCATCAATGTCCTGATAATCTTTCACCGGTTTCAGGCGATGATAGTGTTTCGACATCAATGCCACGAAAGGCTCTGGGGCATTCTCGCTGACGTAGGCACTTTGCAGACCACATGCAACAAAATTGAGCTGCTTGTCTTTGAGGAGTTCGCCAATAACAATGCGTGATTCGTGACGGGTGAGCTCACCGTGAAACAGCTGCTTGCCATGCTCATAAACCAGCGCGCCATTCTCAGCGACAAACGATATTTCGTCTTTAAGCTCCGGGAAAAAGGAGATCAGCTGGAAATACTGGTTGCCGCTGGCCACGACAAATTCAATATCTCGTTTTTTCAGTTCCTGATACTGCGCCATAAAACGTGCACGATCGTATTTCTTGGCGTCGTCGAGAAAAGTTCCGTCCATATCGGTGACGATAACTTTGATGGTCATACTTGCTCCTGGCTCATAACTGCGACCAGAAACATTCTAATAACAATGTGACCTGAAGCACAAATTTAATTTCGAATGAAAGTAAAAGGCCGGGTGGCAGCTTCGCCTTACCCGGCTAAGGGGGAAATATGTAGGCCCGGTAAGCGCAGCGCCACCGGGCGGGGGAGTTACAACATGTGTTCAGTACGGGCGATGATATCGTCCTGTGCATCCGGAGACAGGGCGGTGAAGAAGGCGGAATAGCCTGCGACACGCACCACCAGGTCACGGTATTGATCCGGGTGTTTTTTTGCTTCCAGCAGCGTTTCACGGGACACAATGTTGTACTGAATATGCCAGCCTTTGTGCTCTTCAAAGAAGGTGCGCAGCAGGATCATCAGTTTTTGCTTATCTGATTCATTCTCCAGCGTGGCCGGATTCAGCTTCTGATTTAACAACACGCCGCCGAGAATGGAACCGGTCGGCAGTTTACCCACCGAGCCAATCACCGCCGTCGGGCCGAGATGGTCCGTCCCGGAAGCCGGACTTGCGCCTTCAGCCAGCGGGGTGTGAGCTTTACGGCCATCCGGAGTTGCCATGGTTGCCGCGCCAAACGGCACGTTTGCGGAGATAGAAGAGGTCCCGGCGTAGTAATTGCCGCCAACCGGACCGCGACCATAACGTGGATTATGATACTGTTTCAGTTCATCGATATAAGTCTGATAAGCGCGGGCCAGTAGTGTATCAACGGAATCGTCATCGTTGCCGTACTTCGGCGCGCCGTTGATCAGTCGTTGACGTAATTGCTCGTGGGTCAGACCGTCAAAATCATCAGCCAGTGCTGCAGCCAATTGCTGCTGGCCGATAGCGCCTTGATCGAAGACCAGTTTCTTCACAGCCGCCAGGCTGTTGCCGAGGTTGGCGATACCCACCTGCAAACCTGATACCCAGTCATACTTCGCGCCGCCTTGCTTAATGCTTTTCGCGCGTTCGATACAGTCGTCTACCAGCGCCGAACAGAGAATATCGTGTACGTTCTCTTCCAGCATGGTGTCAACGACATACTCGATTTCAATGGATTTACGGGTGTAGTAGCGAATCTGTGTATCCCAGGCGTCCATCACTTCATCGAAATTGTTGAAGTTGCCAGCCGAGAGCGCTTTTTCCTGCGGCAGGAAGACTTTGCCGCTGGTGGCATCGCGTCCGCCTTCCAGCGCCGCCAGCATCACGCGGGCAAAGTTAATAAAGCTCATGCCGGTACAACGGTAGCCCCATTTGCCACCAACGGCGGTTTCGATGCAACCAATGGCCGCATAGTCATAGGCGTCCTGCGGTTCAATACCAAGCTTTATAAATTCAGGTATGACGATTTCATCGTTGTTAAAGGCTGGCATCCCGAAGCCGCAGCGAATGACCTGCACACAGGCATCAAGGAAATCGTTACTCATCCCCGCGTGATAGCGCACGCTCAGGTTAGGCTGAGTAGAGCGCAGGCGACCGCAGGATTCCAGAATGGCGTAAGAGAGCGGGTTGACGGCATCCACCGCTTGACCGTTAACCAGATTCTGTCCGCCAATGGTCACGTTCTGATACAGCGGGCTGCCCGCCGATGCTTTGGAGTGGGAACCGGAGCGGATTTTGTTCACTTCCAGCAGCTTCAGCCAGCAGCTGTGCAGCAGCTCAATGGCGTGCTCGCGATCCAGCGACTGATTCAGCTCCACATCACGACGGTAGAAAGGATAGAGATACTGATCCATGCGACCAAACGACACTGAATGGCCGTTCGATTCAATTTGCAGGATCAACTGGATGAAGTAGCACAACTGCAGCGCCTGCCAGAACGTTTTTGGCGGCTCATGGGCGATCACATCGCAGTTTTCCGCCATGGTCAGCAGTTCATCACGACGGCTGGCGCGAGTTTCTGTGGACGCCATTTTACGTGCCAGCGTGGCGAAGCGCTCAATGTGCAGGCTGACGGCCTCCAGCACGATATCTATCGCTTTCAGGAACTGATCGCCATGGAGGTCTTCCAGACATGTCAGATTGATGCGGGAACGACGTTCATCGACTTTGTGGCGCAGGCCGTCGAGACCTTTTTCCAGCAGCAGCGGGAAGTTTACCGCCAGGTGTGCGTCGCCGGAGGTCATGTTGCCTTCGGCTTTGATAATGCCGGTTTCCAGCAGACCTTTCTGCTCATCGGTGAACATCCCGTAGCAGCGATCCTGCACGGTCTGACCACGCCACCACGGACATACCTCGTGCAACACACGTTTATTCTCTTCGCTTACCGAGAAGCCTGCGCCAGGTCTGTCGGCGAGGTCATCGATCTCTTTTTCAATCCAGGAGACGGTGTATTCCGGGAAGATCGGCGCGGCGCGCACTTCGCTCGCCTGGTTGCCAACGATCAGCTCGTCATGCTTAATCCAGATGGTACGTTCCGCCAGATGATGGGCCAGCGCCAGCGCGCGGCGTACCGGGATTGGCTTATCCAGATGTTGTTGATACATCTCGGTATAGTGCTGGGCGCGCTCGGTGCAAACCGGCGGCTTCACGATGTGGATCAGGGCTGTCTTATGCGCTTTGATACGGTCGCTGAGTGTGTCCAGTTTCAGAGTGGTCATGGCGATTATCCTCGTAGGGTCGCGGTTAAACCTTTATGGCGGGCATACTGCTGAGCAAATTCGAGCAGAGCTGGCGCCTCAAGCGGTTTATCCGGTGCGTTGTAGGGTTGACTGAGTAAGTGGTATTTATTGATGCCCAGGGTGTGATAGGGCAAAAAATGGATCTCCCCGACGTGAAGCTCGTCGGCAGCAAAATCGGTAATAGCCTGGATGGCGGCTTCGTCAGCGTTGAAACCCTGAATCAGCGGTACGCGGATAATCATTTTTTTACCCGCAGCGGCCAATTTTTTCAGATTGTCTAATACACGAGAGGCACTGCCATCGGTCCACTGTTTAAACGGCGCGTCGGCGACATGTTTTAAATCGGCCAGGAACAGATCAATGTAAGGTAATGACGGCTCGATATACTTCCACGGCACATGCAGACAGGTTTCGACCGCCGTATGAATGCCCGCGTCGTGGCTGGCTTGGAATAATTCTGCCGCCAGTTCTGGCTGCATAAACGGTTCGCCGCCCGAGAGGGTGAGCCCGCCACCGCTACGATCGTAAAACGGTTTATCACGCAGTACGGTCGCCATGATGTCATCCACGCTTTTTACCTCTCCGCAGACGGTCAGCGCCTGGGTTGGACAGCAGTCCGTCAGCGCGGCGAAATCGTCATCGGTCAGTTTTTCGCGATAAATAAGCAGACCGCTCAGCGCCCGCTCAATCACCGCGGGTGCCGCCTGAGCACAGAGATCGCAACCGTCGAGACACAAACGTGCGTCGTAGAGCAGGTCCTGTGTGCGGGCGCGGCTTTCCGGATTCTGACACCAACGACAGCCGAGGGAGCATCCCTTAAGGAACACCACGGTACGGATACCGGGACCATCATGCGTGGAATAGCGCTGGATATTGAAAATCATAAGCGGCCCCTTTTCTTTCGTATAAAGATTAAATTACTTTCGAATGAAAGTTATATTGACGTGCGTCAACTAACCGTGAGGTTTCGCCGTGCTACCTTTTATTCATGCTAATTATTCGTTTGAGGAAAGGTTATGGAACTCTATTTAGATACGTCGGATGTTGCCGCTGTCAAAGCTCTGGCGCGTATTTTTCCGTTGGCCGGGGTGACCACTAACCCCAGTATTGTGGCGGCTGGTAAAGAGAGGCTGGAAGTGTTGCTGCCGCAACTGCAGGAAGCGATGGGGGGACAAGGCCGTCTGTTTGCGCAGGTGATGGCGACGACCGCCGAAGGTATGGTCAGCGATGCGCGTAAACTGCGGACAATCATTGCGGATATCGTGGTCAAAGTACCGGTGACGGCAGAAGGTCTGGCGGCGATTAAACTGCTGAAAGAAGAAGGGATCCCGACGCTGGGTACCGCGGTATACGGTGCTGCTCAAGGGCTGTTAGCGGCGCTGGCGGGAGCGGAATATGTTGCGCCATACGTAAACCGCGTGGATGCGCAGGGGGGAGATGGTATTCAGACAGTTACCGATCTGCAAACCTTACTGAACATGCATGCGCCGCACGCCAAAGTACTGGCAGCCAGCTTCAAAACGCCGCGTCAGGCGCTGGATTGCCTGCTGGCAGGCTGCGAATCCATCACGCTGCCGCTGGACGTCGCTCAGCAGATGATTAGTTCTCCGGCTGTGGATGCGGCGATTGTGAAGTTTGAGCAGGATTGGCAGGGGGCGTTTGGACGGACGTCGATCTAGTTTTAGGTCGGATTACTCCGGCATATTTGCGTATGTGATTCCGTTAAAATGAATCTGTTGCAGTTAAGAGCAATAAACTGCGAATCCCCCTCGTAAAACCGGTAAAGCCTGCATGCTACCCGTCATCGCGACGGGTACAGTCACGTCATCATGTTTATCAGGTGACGGACCGCCATGAAAAAAACACCTACAGCCACACCGCACGATGCGCTGTTTAAAACATTTTTAAAATACCCTGCCACAGCCCGTGATTTTATTGAAATTCATCTTCCTCCCACGCTACGGGCGCTTTGTGATCTGGCGACGTTAGAACTGCAACCCACCAGTTTTATTGAAGAAAACTTACGCGCATATTATTCAGATGTGCTTTGGTCGATGAAAACCAGTGAAGGGGAGGGTTATATCTATGTCGTGATTGAACATCAAAGTCGTCCTGATGTGCATATGGCGTTTCGCCTGATGCGTTATGCGATAGCGGCAATGCAAAGCCACCTTGACGCTGGGCATGCCCGCTTACCGTTAGTCGTGCCGATGCTGTTTTATCATGGCGTCGATACGCCTTATCCCTTCTCTTTATGCTGGCTGGATGAGTTTGATAATCCGCTCCTGGCGCGCCAGCTTTATCTGTCGGCATTTCCATTGGTGGATATTACCGTGATCCCGGATGAAGAAATTATGCAGCACCGGCGTATCGCACTGCTGGAACTGATTCAAAAGCATATTCGCCAGCGCGATTTATTAGGACTGGTGGACAATCTGGCTACGCTGCTGGTTACAGGAAGTGCTAATGACAGCCAGCTAAAAGCGCTGTTTAATTATCTGCTAATCCAGCATGGTCACAAACCGCGCTTTGGGCGATTTATGCGTAAGCTGGCGCAGCAGGTACCCGAACACAAGGAGAGTACAATGAATATTGTCGAAAAAATACGTAGGGCAGGGGAGCGAAAGGGGCTACGGAAAGGCATGGAGCGCGGTCATGAAAAAGGTTTAGCTGAAGGTCGCCGCGAGGAAGCGCAGCGCATTGCCCACTCAATGCTGGCCGATGGTCTCCCACGGGAGCTTATTGTGAGAATCACCGGGCTATCAGAGGAAGATATTAAATCTTTGACGCATTGACTGTATGTTAGTACAGCCCCGGAAAATAAATGCCGCCGGGGCTTACAGTTATTGCCCGCACACCTCACAGCCAGGGTTACGCATCAGCTTCATTTCGCGAAACTGGCAGGTCATGGCGTCGTACATGACGATTTTTCCAGATGCGGGTTTACCGTAGTTTGCCAATAATTTAATGGCTTCCATAGCCTGTAATGAGCCGATCACGCCGATTAGCGGAGCCATTACGCCAGCCTCCACGCAGGTGAGGGCATTTTCACCGAACAGGCGGCTCAGGCAACGGTAGCAAGGTTCGCCTTCCTGATAGGTAAAGACGGTAATTTGCCCTTCCATGCGGATTGCCGCCCCGGAAACCAGCGGAACCTTTGCGCTAAAGCATCCGGCATTAAGCTGATTGCGGATACTGACGTTATCCGTACAGTCCAGCACCAAATCGTGTTCGGCGATCAGCGCGTGAATTTCGCTATCATCCAGCAGCGCATTCACTGGCGTAATGGCGATATAAGGGTTAATCCGCGCCAGCGCGTCGCGGGCGGACAGCACTTTCGGTTGCCCTACGGTTGCATCGCTGTGCAGCGTCTGGCGCTGGAGGTTCGACACGGAAACGGTGTCAAAGTCGAGCAGCGTTAAATGCCCGATGCCTGCGCCTGCCAGGTATTGGGTCGCGGCGCAGCCAAGTCCCCCCAGACCAACGACCAGTACCCGCGCCTCCTTGAGCGCTTCCTGGCCTTCAAAATCGAAGCCGCGCAGAATGATTTGCCGGTTATAGCGCATCATCTCCTGGTCGCTGAGTTCCGCCATTACAGGCCTCCAAACAGCGCGTTAAACGGCTCGACTTCAACCCACTCTCCGGCTTCAACGTTGCCGCGATCGCGTTCCAGCACGATAAAACAGTTGCCGAGGCTAAAGGAGCTAAAAATATGCGAACCCTGGTGTCCGGTGGTGGTGACTTCCAGTTCGCCTTCTGCGGTGCGCTGCAATACGCCACGTTGAAAATCCAGACGTCCTGGCGTCTTCTTCAGACGTGACGCGGTGCGCACGCGTTGGCGAGGAGGCAACCCACAGCCCGTGTTGCCGCTGAGTTTCGCCAGCATTGGTTGCACCAGTTGATAAAAGGTGAGGGCTGCTGACACCGGGTTACCCGGCAGACCGCAAAACCAACTGTTGCTTAGTTTGCCAAAGGCAAACGGTTTGCCCGGTTTGATGGCCAGCTTCCAGAAGGCAATTTCTCCCAACTCTTCCAGAATGGTTTTGGTGTAATCCGCTTCACCGACAGAAACGCCACCGGAGCTGATAACGACATCGGCCTGGCTGTCGGCTTCAATAAACGCCGCGCGCAGGGCGTTGGGATCGTCGCGAATAATCCCCAGGTTGATCACCTCGCAGCCCAACTGTTGCAGCATCAGGTGAACGGCCAGACGGTTGGTGTCATAAATCTGTCCGTCGCCCAGCGGTTGACCCGGCAGTTGCAGTTCATCACCAGTGGAAAACAACGCCACGCGGACTTTGCGCACAACAGGCACATCAGCAATTCCGAGCGAGGCCAGAACCGGGAGCTCGGCGGTTGTCAGGCGGGTCCCGGCGGGGAAGACGACTGCACCGTTCGCAATATCTTCACCGCGCAGACGAATATTTTGTCCGCTGCGGGCTTCGGCGGTAAAACGCACACCGTCGTCGGTTTGTTCCGTTTGTTCCTGCATGACCACTGCTTCACAACCGGCAGGCACCGGAGCGCCGGTCATGATGCGGATACAGGTCCCCGCGGGCCATTCGCCGTGAAAAGGCTGTCCGGCAAAGGCTTTGCCTGCTACCGCAAGCGGCAGACCCGAGCGTAAATCATCTAATCGCACCGCATAGCCATCCATTGCCGAGTTATCGAATCCCGGTACATCAATGGGGGATACGACGTCGGCGGCCAGGATACGGCCAAAACATTGAACCAGAGGCAGCGTTTCGACGGCGGTGAGCGGGGTAATACGCGACAGCATCTGAGAGAGAGCCGTTTCAAGCGGCATCAGTCCGGCGGTAAATTCCATGAGAAGACTCCTGCGGGGCAAAATCGAATCCGGCCATTATGTCAGAAAATGGCCGAGGACAGTATGCTACCTCAGGCTTAGAATCAGATCTGATCAAGGTTTTATGCCAGAGGATAGCGACACAGGAACAATGCAGTATAGACTTAATATTTCCGCTTTTTTCCCAGGGGGCTAAATGGCTACTACTATCCCGGAGGCAATTCGACGACAGGTGAATGCAGCCAGCGCGCTCATCCGCCAGGTTTTCGAGGAGAATCTCGTTGCTATTCATCTGTATGGTTCTGCTGTCGAAAGCGGTTTAAAACCTCAAAGCGACATCGATTTGTTGGTCACCATACGGGAACCAATGGATGCCCGGTTAAGAGAAACCGTAATGCGGGAATTGCTGACCATTTCAGCGCCGCCCGGGACCTCAGAACGTTACCGCGCGCTGGAAGTCACCGTTGTTCTGTTCTCGCAGATCGTGCCGTGGCGATTCCCACCCGTCAGAGAAATGCAATTTGGTGAGTGGTTGCGTGATGATATTGGTGCCGGCGTATTTGAACCGGCGCTGGCGGATCCTGATCTTGCCATTTTGCTGACCCAGGCCCGGCGCGCCAGCGTACCGTTATTCGGTGAACCCGCTGATATATTATTCAACGCCATTCCTGCCAATGATGTATTGGAAACGTTTCGACATACCCTCGAACAGTGGCAAAAACCGGCAGATTTAGAGGGTGATGAGCGCAATATCATGCTGGCTTTGGCGCGTATCTGGTACAGCGTCGTTACTGGCGATATTGTCGCAAAGGATGAGGCCGCGTCGTGGCTCATGCCGCAATTGCCCGTTGAGCATGCTGACACGCTGCAAGCTGCATGTTCGGAATATCTGGGGTTAAGCAAAACGAACTGGGCTGAATCTATGCCGTCAGTACAACGATTTGTGTTTTATGCAAAAAAAGAGATTACCGATCTGCTTGAATAGGTTATTCAATGTCGTCGGGGATCTCATTCCTGTTTACTCTATCTGTATGACCTGATGGTATCGATTATGAGGTGCAGGCCTTTACCTTTACATGACGTCTGCATCTTTCTATATTCAAAAATCGAATCAATAAGTCACCGAAATTCTGATATTTATAACCCCCGGAATCAGTCACCTTAATGGACGAAAAAATGGGTAAAGCAGTTATTGCAATTCATGGCGGTGCTGGGGCTATTACCCGCGCGCAGCTGAGCCAGGAGCAGGAGTTGCGTTACATACAGGCGCTGTCCGATATCGTCGAAACCGGTCAGCGGATGCTCGAAGAGGGGCGTAGCGCACTGGATGTGGTGACCGAGGCCGTGCGTCTGCTGGAAGAGTGCCCGCTGTTTAATGCCGGAATTGGCGCAGTATATACCCGTGATGAAACCCATGAGCTGGACGCCTGCGTGATGGACGGTAATACCCTGCAAGCGGGAGCCGTCGCGGGAGTAAGCCATCTGCGTAATCCAGTTCTCGCGGCACGCCTGGTGATGGAACACAGCCCACACGTGATGATGATTGGTGAGGGGGCAGAGAATTTTGCTATTGCGCAGGGTATGGAGCGCGTTTCGGCGGATATTTTCTCGACGCCAGAACGCTACGCTCAATTGCTGGCGGTACGAACGACGGGTGAAACGATGCTGGATCATAACGCTACCCCACTGGATGAAAATAACAAAATGGGTACCGTGGGGGCGGTCGCGCTGGACATGTTTGGTAATCTGGCGGCGGCGACATCGACCGGCGGGATGACCAACAAATTGCCGGGCCGGGTGGGTGACAGTCCGCTGGTCGGCGCCGGCTGTTATGCCAATAACGCCAACGTTGCGGTTTCCTGCACCGGAACCGGAGAAGTCTTTATTCGTGCGCTGGCGGCTTATGACATTGCGGCGTTGATGGACTACGGCGGCCTGAGTTTATCTGAGGCGTGCGAGCGTGTGGTGATGGAAAAATTACCGGCGCTGGGCGGCAGCGGTGGCTTAATTGCTATCGATCATGAGGGTAACGTCGCCTTACCGTTTAACAGTGAAGGCATGTACCGTGCCTGGGGATACGCGGGCGATACGCCAACCACCGGTATTTATCGGGAAAAAGGAGATACCGTTGCCACACAGCGATGAGCTTGACGCCAGTGACGTACTGGCAGTGAGCAACCTGAACATTACCTTTGAACAGGAACAGCAGCGCGTCGGTGCGGTGCGTAATCTGTCATTTCGCCTCAAGCGTGGCGAAACGTTGGCGATAGTTGGCGAGTCCGGTTCAGGAAAGTCGGTCACGGCTTTGTCGCTGATGCGTCTGATAGAACAGGCTGGCGGTGAGGTGAGCTGTGATGAAATGCTCCTCCGCCGCCGCAATCGCCAGGTGATTGAGCTGGGTGAACAGAGCGCATCACAGATGCGCCACGTGCGCGGCGCGGATATCGCGATGATCTTTCAGGAGCCAATGACATCGCTTAATCCGGTGTTTACCGTGGGTGAGCAGATCGCCGAGTCTATCCGCTTACACCAGGGGGCCAGTCATGAAGAGGCGATGGTGGAAGCTAAACGGATGCTCGATCAGGTCCGTATCCCTGAGGCGAAGGCGATTTTATCGCGCTATCCACACCAGCTTTCCGGCGGCATGCGCCAGCGCGTGATGATCGCTATGGCGCTGTCGTGCCGCCCCGCGGTTCTGATTGCCGATGAGCCGACCACCGCGCTGGATGTCACTATTCAGGCGCAGATCCTGCAACTGATAAAAGTGTTGCAGCAGGATATGTCGATGGGGGTGATCTTTATTACCCACGATATGGGGGTGGTGGCGGATATTGCCGACCGTGTGCTGGTGATGTATCAGGGTGAGGCAGTAGAAACCGGCAGCGTTGAGCAGATCTTTCATGCTCCCCAGCATCCCTATACTAAAGCGCTGCTGGCAGCCGTACCGCAGCTTGGCTCCATGAGCGGACAAGAGCTTCCGCGCCGTTTTCCACTTATTTCTTTACACGATCCCAGTCATGTCGAACCGCAAACCGAGCAGGACACCGTGGTTGAAGGCGAGCCTATCCTACGGGTACGTAATCTGGTGACGCGTTTTCCTCTGCGCAGCGGCATTCTTAACCGGGTAACCCGTGAGGTGCACGCGGTGGAAAACGTTAGCTTTGACCTGTGGCCGGGAGAAACGCTCTCGCTGGTGGGCGAGTCGGGCTGCGGCAAGTCCACCACCGGGCGGGCGTTGTTGCGCCTGGTTAAGTCTCAGCGTGGAGAGATCATCTTCAACGGACAGCGTATTGATACCCTGGCCGCCAGCAAACTGCAGCCGCTGCGCCGGGATATTCAGTTTATCTTCCAGGACCCTTATGCATCGCTCGATCCTCGCCAGACGGTGGGATATTCCATTTTAGAGCCGTTACGGGTGCATGGATTACTGCAAGGTGATGCGGCGGCAAAACGGGTTGCCTGGCTGCTGGAGCGCGTAGGATTGCTCCCTGAGCATGCCTGGCGCTATCCGCACGAGTTTTCCGGCGGTCAGCGTCAGCGTATCTGCATTGCCCGGGCGTTGGCGCTCAATCCCAAGGTGATCATTGCCGATGAGTCGGTCTCGGCTCTGGATGTCTCGATTCGTGGGCAAATTATCAACCTGTTGCTCGACCTGCAGCGCGAAATGGGGATCGCATATCTGTTTATTTCCCACGATATGGCGGTAGTGGAGCGGATCAGCCACCGTGTGGCGGTGATGTATCTGGGGCAGATCGTCGAGATCGGCACCCGGCGGGCGGTATTTGAAAATCCACAGCATCCGTATACGCGCAAACTAATGGCGGCAGTACCCGTTGCCGATCCATCACATCATCGCCCCCAGCGCGTGCTGTTGTCGGATGATATCCCCAGCAATATCCGCAAGCGCGGCGAAGAGATTTCCCCCATGTCATTACAGTTAGTTGGCCCGGGGCATTATGTAGCGCGTCCACAACAAGAAAATGCGCTTTCGCGTTTATAACAGGCAGACAGGGTTCAAGGAGAATAACATGACAAAAATTGTTGCTCGAAAATGGCTGGTTGCTGTGGGAGTGGCCTCGGCGCTGGCCGCCGCACCGGGCTGGGCCGCCAAAGACGTGGTGGTGGCAGTGGGATCTAACTTCACCACGCTCGACCCCTATGACGCGAACGACACGTTGTCGCAGGCGGTAGCAAAGTCGTTTTATCAAGGACTGTTTGGCCTTGATAAAGAGATGAAGCTGAAAAATGTGCTGGCGGAGAGTTATACGGTTTCTGATGATGGCCTGACTTACACCCTTAAGCTGCGTCAGGGTGTGAAGTTTCAGGATGGCACTGACTTCAACGCCGATGCGGTCAAAGCTAACCTCGATCGGGCCAGTAATCCGGAAAACCATCTGAAACGTTACAATCTGTATAAGAATATCGATAAAACCGAAGTCGTCGATCCGTCGACGGTGAAGATTACGCTGAAACAGCCGTTCTCTGCCTTTATCAATATTCTGGCGCATCCGGCAACGGCGATGATTTCTCCCGCCGCGCTGGAGAAATACGGTAAGGAGATAGGTTTCCACCCAGTGGGGACCGGGCCGTACCAGCTTGATACCTGGAATCAGACGGATTTTGTGAAGGTTAAGAAGTTCGCGGGCTACTGGCAGCAAGGGCTGCCAAAGCTGGATACGATCACCTGGCGTCCAGTGACCGACAACAACACGCGTGCGGCCATGCTGCAGACCGGGGAAGCGCAGTTTGCCTTCCCGATCCCTTACGAGCAGGCGGCGCTACTGGCGAAGAACAAAAACCTGGAACTGGTGGCCAGTCCGTCTATCATGCAACGTTATATCAGCATGAACGTCACGCAAAAACCGTTCGATAACCCGAAGGTACGTGAGGCACTGAATTATGCCATCAACCGTCAGGCGCTGGTTAAAGTTGCTTTTGCCGGGTACGCGACGCCTGCCACCGGTGTTCTCCCGCCATCGATTGCCTATGCGCAAAGCTATACGCCGTGGCCTTATGATCCAGCGAAAGCGCGCGAGTTGCTGAAAGAAGCGGGCTACCCTAATGGTTTTACCACCACGCTGTGGTCTTCGCATAACCACAGTACTGCACAGAAAGTGTTGCAATTTACCCAGCAGCAGCTGGCGCAGGTGGGCATTAAGGCTCAGGTAACGGCGATGGACGCTGGTCAGCGTGCGGCGGAAGTTGAAGGTAAAGCGCAGAAAGAGAGCGGAGTGCGGATGTTCTACACCGGCTGGTCTGCGTCTACAGGAGAAGCGGACTGGGCGCTGTCGCCGCTGTTTGCATCACAAAACTGGCCGCCAACCCTGTTTAACACGGCGTTCTACAGCAATAAGCAGGTGGACAGTGATCTAGCTGCGGCTTTGCAAACCAACGATCCAGCGCAGAAAGCGAAGCTGTACAAAGATGCGCAGGATATTATCTGGAAAGAGTCGCCGTGGATCCCGCTGGTGGTGGAAAAACTGATTTCGGCGCACAGTACCAGGTTGACCGGATTTTGGATCATGCCGGATACCGGATTTAGCTTTGATGATGCGGATTTAAAATAAGCGATGCATTCGGCCCCGTAATGCAGGGGCCGGCGAAGGGAGCGTGATGCTTAACTATGTTTTCAAGCGCCTGCTGGGGTTGATTCCAACGCTGTTAATTGTGGCGGTGCTGGTGTTTTTATTTGTTCACATGCTACCCGGTGATCCGGCCCGGCTGATTGCCGGACCGGAGGCTGATGCTGAGGTGATTGAACTGGTGCGTAAGCAACTAGGTCTGGACCAACCGCTGCATATTCAGTTCTGGCATTACATGACCAACGTGTTGCAAGGCGATTTTGGAACCTCGATGGTTTCTCGTCGCCCGGTTGCGGAAGAAATTGCCAGCCGTTTTATGCCATCGCTATGGCTGACAATTGCCAGTATGGCGTGGGCAGTGTTATTTGGTATGACGGCGGGGATTATCGCCGCCGTATGGCGTAATCGCTGGCCGGACAGGTTAAGTATGACGCTGGCGGTCACCGGGATCTCTTTTCCGGCCTTTGCGCTCGGCATGCTGCTTATGCAGATATTTTCTGTTGAACTCGGCTGGTTGCCCACCGTGGGCGCTGACACCTGGCTGCACTATATCCTGCCGTCAATCACGCTGGGGGCGGCGGTGGCAGCGGTATTGGCCCGCTTTACCCGCGCCTCGTTTGTTGATGTGCTCAGTGAAGACTATATGCGCACCGCGCGAGCTAAAGGAGTGAGTGAAACCTGGGTGGTGTTAAAACATGGTCTGCGGAACGCGATGATCCCGGTGGTTACCATGATGGGACTACAGTTTGGCTTTTTGCTTGGCGGCTCAATTGTGGTTGAGAAGGTGTTTAACTGGCCTGGGCTTGGACGACTGTTAGTGGACTCAGTCGAAATGCGCGACTACCCAGTGATACAGGCCGAGGTGCTGTTGTTTTCTCTGGCGTTTATTCTTATTAACTTAGTGGTGGATGTACTCTACGCCGCCATTAATCCGGCTATCAGGTACAAGTAAGGATGCGATTTTTTAACTGGCGCCGACAGGCGATTTTGAATGCGATGCCTCTTGTTAAGCCAGAGCAGATACGCACGCCGTGGCATGAGTTCTGGCGTCGTTTCCGTCGCCAGCGCATGGCGCTGTTCGCGGGATTATTTGTCCTTGTACTGATTATGGTGGCGATTTTTGCCCGCTGGCTGACGCCATTTGATGCTGAAAACTACTTCGATTATGACCGTCTGAATGACGGACCGTCGATGTTGCACTGGTTTGGCGTTGACTCCCTGGGAAGGGATATCTTTAGCCGTGTGCTGGTTGGCGCGCAAATCTCGCTGGCGGCTGGCGTCTTTGCCGTATTTATTGGCGCGGCGATTGGCACGGTGCTGGGGTTGCTGGCGGGATACTACGCAGGCTGGTGGGATCGACTGATTATGCGCATCTGCGATGTACTGTTCGCCTTTCCGGGGATTTTGCTGGCGATTGCTGTGGTGGCGGTGCTGGGAAGCGGTATTGCCAACGTGATTATTGCCGTGGCTATTTTTTCCATTCCGGCCTTCGCGCGCCTGGTGCGCGGGAATACGCTAGTGCTGAAGCAGCAGACCTTTATTGAATCTGCCCGCAGTATTGGTGCCAGCGATGCAACCATCATCTTTAACCATATTCTGCCGGGAACGGTCTCATCGATCGTGGTCTTTTTTACCATGCGAATTGGCACGTCGATTATCTCTGCCGCGAGCTTGTCATTCCTGGGATTGGGCGCGCAGCCGCCGACCCCGGAGTGGGGTGCAATGCTCAATGAGGCGCGGGCCGATATGGTGATAGCACCCCACGTGGCAATTTTCCCGGCGGTGGCGATATTTCTGACGGTGCTGGTGTTTAACTTACTGGGCGATGGTCTGCGCGACGCGCTGGACCCGAAGATAAAAGGATAAACCGCAGGCCGGATAAGACGTAACGCTTATTCGGCCTACGTTGGGTTACGCTATTTAAACGCGGGTGCCCCACAGATCGTATTCATCTGCGTTTTCGACCTTCACGCGAATGATATCGCCAGGTTTCACCCTGGTTTCGCCATTCAGGTATACCGCGCCATCGATTTCCGGGGCGTCAGCCATACTGCGACCAATCGCGCCTTCTTCGTCAACTTCATCAACGATAACCAGAATTTCGCGGCCCACTTTCTCCTGCAAGCGTTCAGCAGAGATCTGCTGTTGCAACTGCATAAAGCGGTTCCAGCGTTCTTCTTTCACCTCTTCCGGGATTTGGTCTGGCAGGTCATTGGCGCCAGCGCCTTCAACCGGGCTGTATTTAAAGCAGCCGACGCGATCCAGGCGTGCTTCCTTCAGGAAGTCGAGCAGCATCTGGAAGTCTTCTTCTGTTTCACCCGGGAAACCGACAATGAAGGTGGAGCGCAGCGTCAGTTCAGGACAGATTTCACGCCACTGCTTGATGCGCGCCAGCTGTCTGTCGACTGAACCTGGGCGTTTCATCAGCTTAAGAATACGCGGGCTGGCATGCTGCAGCGGGATGTCCAGATACGGCAGGATTTTACCTTCCGCCATCAGCGGGATTACGTCATCAACGTGCGGGTAGGGATAGACGTAATGCAGACGCGTCCAGATCCCCAGTTTTGATAACTGTTCACACAAATCAACCATGCTGGTTTTGACCGGCTCGCCGTTATGGAAACCGGTGCGATGCTTCACATCCACGCCGTACGCGGAGGTATCCTGAGAAATGACCAGTATCTCTTTCACGCCCGCATCTACCAGACGCTTGGCTTCGCTGAGAACGTCGCCGATCGGACGGCTCACCAGATCGCCACGCATTGAGGGAATAATGCAGAACGTGCAGCGGTGGTTGCAGCCTTCAGAAATTTTCAGATAGGCATAATGGCGCGGAGTCAGCTTGACGCCCTGCTCAGGAACCAGACTCTGGAACGGGTTATGCTTTGGTTTTGGCACATAGTGGTGAACGTGCTCCAGAACCTGTTCATAGCTGTGCGGACCGGTGATTTCCAGCACTTTCGGGTGGACTTCACGGATCTGATCGACTTTCGCGCCCAGACAGCCGGTAACGATCACCTTGCCGTTTTCGTTCAACGCTTCACCGATTGCTTCCAGGGACTCCTGAACCGCGCTGTCGATAAAGCCGCAGGTGTTAACGATAACCATATCCGCGTCGTCGTAGCTTGGCACAACATCATAGCCTTCGGTACGAAGTTCGGTCAGGATGCGCTCAGAATCGACGAGGTTTTTCGGACAACCTAGTGATATAAAACCAATTTTTGCCATTTTCTTATACTGTACATTGCTCGTAATCGGGGGATTATACAGATGCCGTCACGGTACATCTATATCTGATCGGCATAAGACCGGGAGAATAAAGACCAATACCTATAAATAGTGGATCGGTTAGCGGAAGGTGTTTAGCGAGTCTAATTCCGGCTTTAAGTGTCACTTCTTGGCTGTAGAAATTAATTAGCATAAATTTTATCTCGTCGAGCGTTATTAATGAGGTTAAATTTGAAAGATATTGTTTTGCAGTCGAAACTTGAAATGGCTAAAACTCTTTATGCTAATGGTGTGAGTTTATATTATATCTCACTGGCTACAGGCTTAAGTTGGCGTGTATTAATGACAGAATTAACGTTTATCGCCAGTCATGAAATTATTCGGCAAAAAACTGACGCTCGCAAACCCAGAGTTTAAATAATTCACCTGTCTATTACCCATCCTGCAAAATTTGAAAGGTAACGTTAATATGTATATTTCGCCACTACCGCTCGCGGCGGACTCTGATGTTGATAAACTGAGAGATGATATTGCTAATAAACTTTTATTTACTATTGGCAAAGATCCCGCCATCGCCACGAAACGGGAGTGGCTTAATGCGACGTTATATGCGGTACGCGATCGAATGGTCGAGCGCTGGCACCGTTCCAATCGGGCACAATTCTCTCAGGATGCGCGCCAGGTTTATTATCTGTCGATGGAATTTTTAATTGGCCGTACGCTGTCTAATGCGTTGCTCTCGTTAGGTATTTACGACGAAGTCAGAAGCGCGCTTGAGGCAATGGGGCTGGAACTGGAAGAGCTAATTGACGAGGAAAATGATCCCGGACTTGGAAATGGCGGTCTCGGACGACTGGCGGCTTGTTTCCTTGATTCTCTGGCAACGCTTGGCCTGCCGGGATGCGGATACGGCATTCGCTATAACTACGGTATGTTTAAACAAAATATCGTTGATGGCGTGCAAAAAGAGTCGCTGGACTATTGGTTAGAATACGGTAATCCGTGGGAATTCAAACGTCATAATACGCATTATAAAGTGCGCTTTGGCGGGCGACTGCAACAAGAAGGGAATAAAACCCGCTGGCTAGAAACTGAAGATATTCTGGCGGTGGCCCATGACCAGATTATTCCCGGCTATGCGACGGACACTACCAATACATTGCGGTTGTGGAACGTTCAGGTAAATAGTGAGGTCAATGCGGGCAAACTGAATCAGCAGGAAGACTTTGCTACGGAAGTGGAAAACAAATATCACTTCGAGAGGATCTCGCGAGTTTTGTACCCTGATGATTCGACCGATGCAGGACGTGAACTGCGTTTACGCCAGGCCTATTTCCTGGCCTCGGCCACGATTCAGGACATCCTGAGCCGTCATTATCAGTTGCACCGCACATACGATAATCTGGCCGATAAAATCGCTATCCACCTCAATGATACGCATCCGGTGCTGGCGATCCCAGAGCTGATGCGTTTGTTGATTGATCATCACCAGTTTAGTTGGGATAACGCGTTTGACGTGACCTGTCAGATTTTTTCTTATACTAACCATACGTTGATGAGCGAGGCGCTGGAAACCTGGCCGGTAGAAATGCTAAGTCGACTTTTACCGCGTCATTTGCAGATTATTTTTGAGATTAACGACCGCTTCCTGAAGACGTTACAGGAGCGCTATCGCGATGATAGCGAACTGCTGCAGCGCGTATCGCTGATTGATGAATCTAATGGGCGCGTGGTGCGCATGGCCTGGCTGGCGGTGGTTGTCAGTCATAAGGTAAATGGCGTGTCGGTGTTGCATTCAAAGCTGATGACCGACTCTCTGTTTGCTGATTTTGAGCGTATCTTTCCTCTGCGTTTCACCAACGTAACCAATGGTGTCACGGCGCGGCGTTGGCTGGCGTTGGCTAATCCTCCGCTTGCCAATGTGCTGGATGAGAATATTGGCGAAAGCTGGCGGACCAAATTAATGCAATTGGGCGAGTTAAAGCAATACATAGATTATCCGACGGTGAATGAGGCGGTGCGCCGGGCGAAGTATGAAAATAAGCAGCGATTGGCGCAACATATTGCCGCCCATTACGGCGTGGTGGTGAATCCTGATGCGCTGTTTGATGTGCAGGTGAAACGTATTCACGAATACAAGCGGCAGCTTATGAATGTGCTGCATGTGATCACGCGCTATAACCGGATTAAAGCCGCGCCGGATGCCAACTGGGTTCCACGGGTGAATATTTTTGCCGGAAAAGCCGCCTCGTCTTATTACATGGCGAAGCAAATTATCCGCTTAATTAATGATGTGGCGCAGTTAGTCAACAATGACCCGCAAACAGGCGGCAAACTAAAGGTGGTTTTCATCCCGGATTACAGCGTCAGTCTCGCACAGCTAATTATTCCTGCTGCCGATCTGTCAGAGCAAATTTCCCTGGCCGGGACGGAAGCCTCCGGGACCAGCAATATGAAGTTTGGTATGAATGGCGCGTTGACCATTGGTACGCTCGACGGCGCGAATATTGAAATGCGCGAGTACGTTGGGGAAGATAACATCTTCATCTTTGGTAATACGGCTAATCAGGTTGAAGCCTTACGACGCGATGGCTATGACCCGCGACGCATCTTTGAAAATGATGAGGAATTGCACCAGGCGCTGACGCAAATCGGTACGGGTATGTTCAGCCCGCAGGAGCCCGGACGTTACAGAGACGTGCTGGATTCATTAATCAATTTTGGCGACACCTATCAGGTGTTGGCGGATTACCGCAGCTATGTGAACTGTCAGGATGCGGTGGATGAGCTGTATCGAACTCCCCGGGAGTGGACGACCAGGACGATGCACAATATTGCCAACATGGGGTATTTCTCATCGGACAGAACGGTGCAGGAATATGCCGACCATATCTGGCGCATAGCTAAAATTCACGTATAGCAATTTCCCTAACGCTGAGCCTCCCTGGTTTTTATAACAGGGAGGCGGTTTGCAAATCGGCGAGTATGGGGGAGAGGATCTTATGGGTATTGCTGTCTTTGCGTGATGAAGCAAACACACTAAATTGCGGCAGGGGAAACGGCGTGTTTATTTTTTTCAGCCCATACAGATGAGCATGTGTTGCAAACACCTTTTCCGGGATCACCCCTATACAATGGGTATTGGACACAATCGTCAGTATCGCCGTAAATGATGAGGTCAGCAGGCAGCGATCCCCGGATCTGAATTTTTTATCCACAATACTGCGATGGTAAATGATTTTTTCATTCTTGGTATTATAACCCACCAGGTTCGCGTTTCTGAATTGTGCTTCGCTAATGGAACTACCGTATAAAGCATTATTCTGCGACGCTACCAGTACCAGGCGCATATCGCATATTTTCTGGCATGAAAGGCTTGCTGACTCAACGGAAAAAGTTGAAAAAACGACATCCGCCTGGCGCATATTCAATAACTCAATAATGCTCTGTTCATTCAGGTCGGCGGTGAGGTGCAGGAGACTGATATCGGCGTCGGTATCGATTATTCTCGCGGTAACATCGGGAATGACGATAGGGGATATAAAAGATTCCGTATAGAGCGTTAGCCTTTTTTTGGCGGCAGGCGTGGAAAGCGGCATCAGCAACGACAGTTTGTCGATAATAGGGATCGTATTATCATAAAGCTCATCAGAGTAGACCGTCGGTAACAGCGCATTTCCGCTGCGGACAAACAGATTATCCCCCATCATTTCGCGCAGTTTTCTCAAGGACTGGCTGACGGCAGAGGGTGAGATATTCAACATATCAGCGACTCGGGAGATGCTGCCTACGCTATAGATCAAACAGAAAATCGTCAGCAGATTGAGATCAATTTTTGATAGTGTGCGAATTTTCTCTGCATCATTTGCTTTCGACATAGACCCCTCATAATCAGCACTACGGCAGTAATCACATCAGGTATAGCAAAAAATGTCATGCTAGCGGGAAACTGACCATTTTCGCTAAGCGCATCGCCTGGAGTTGTAACATTGTAAATTATGTTAATCAATTGAGCTTTGTTGATGTAGGACATCTATTTGTTCAAAAAACAACCATACTATTAAGTTGCACCATGGTTGGAAAGAGGAGGAACAAAGTATGGTTGTTGACAGACTGAGAACCGATCTTCTCAACAAATTGATAAACGCCCGTATCGAACTTGCCGCTTATCTGCTGTTGAGAAAAGCGAAAGGCTACATGTCAGTCAGCGAGAGCGATCGTCTGCGTGATAATTTTTTTGTGCTGAATCGCGAACTGCACGAGCAATCACAACTTCACGGTATGCATCTTGATCAGGAAGAGTGGAATGCCCTTCATCGTGCTGAAGGGGCGTTAGCCGCCGCCGCTGTTTGTCTTATGAGTGGACATCACGATTGTCCAACTTTTATTGCCGTTAACGCAGATAAACTGGAAAACTGCCTGACAACGCTGACGCTGAGCATCCAGTGTTTGCAATCTTATCCAACGCTGGAACACGTCTGAATCAGGGGGAGGGCGCTCCCCCTTTTCGTTAAGATTATGTAAATGTAGCGGGATAATTCCCCCTGCTGGCTACGCTTTATGCAGAGCCATTCAGGAGGTGTTATGCGTCAACTCTTTCTCTGTGCTATCCCACTTGCGCTATTTTCCTCTTATGCCGCCGCGGTAAAGGTGGAGGTGCTGCAAACCAAACTTGATCACCCGTGGTCGCTGGCTTTTTTACCCGATAATCGCGGTATGTTAATTACGCTCAAAGGCGGCCAGCTTCGACTCTGGCAGCCTGATAAGGGACTTTCCGACCCGCTGACCGGCGTACCTAAAGTCTGGGCGAATGGTCAGGGAGGATTGTTGGATGTGGTGTTAGCGCCTGACTTTGAACGATCCCGGCGAGTGTGGCTCAGCTTCGCTGAAGCCGACAGTGAGGGTAAAGCCGGCACGGCGGTGGGTTACGGACGACTGAGCGACGATCTCAAACACTTGCAAGCGTTCCAGACCGTTTTTCGCCAACAGCCGAAGCTCTCAACCGGAAACCATTTTGGCGGGCGCATGGTGTTTGATGATCATGGCTATCTGTTTATCGGCCTGGGTGAGAATAACCAACGTGCAACCGCCCAGGATCTAAATAAATTGCAGGGCAAGGTGGTTCGTCTGACCGACGAGGGCAAAACGCCGCCGGATAATCCGTTTGTGAATCAGTCGGGGGCGCGGGCAGAAATTTGGTCGTATGGCATCCGTAATCCACAAGGTATGGCAATGAATCCGTGGAGCGATGCGCTGTGGCTCAATGAGCATGGTCCGCGTGGAGGCGATGAAATCAATATCCCCGCAAGAGGCAAAAACTACGGTTGGCCGATCGCAACCTGGGGGATTAACTATAGTGGTCTCAAAATTCCAGAAGCCAAGGGGCAAATTGTTGCGGGTACAGAACAGCCTATCTTTTACTGGGAAAAGTCACCGGCAGTCAGCGGAATGGCTTTTTACAATAGCGATACCTTCCCACAGTGGCGGCAGAAGCTGTTTATCGGCGCGTTGAAAGATAAAGAGGTGATCGTGCTGAGCGTCAAAGGGAATACGGTCATCGAAGAGGGAGGCCTGTTGCAGGAAAGGGGACAGCGGATCCGCGATGTGCGCGTCGGACCTGACGGCTATTTGTACGTGTTAACCGACGAGTCCGACGGGGAATTACTGAAGGTGAGTCCCTGAGCTGATTAACTGACCGGGATCATCACCACTTTTTGAAATGCCGGGCGTTCCGTCAGTTGCTGATACCAGCGTTCCAGGTGTGGACGCGGGGTCCATGTCAAACCAACGTTGAACAGGTTATAGACGAATGGCGCAATGGCGATATCCGCCGTGCCAAATTCCGCCCCGGAGAACCACGGCTGGTCCGCCAGCGCGTTATCCAGAATAGCAAACAGGTTATCGCAAACCTGAATACTTGCCTCAATGGCTGCCATGTCGCGTTGATCGGCTGGCGTTCTGACCAGACCAAATAAGATAACCCGGTGCGCAGGACTCAGCGTCTGGTTCGCCCAATCCATCCATTTTTCGCCGACGGCACGCGCGGCAGGTGCCTCAATCCACAAACGCTTTTGCCCGTACTGCGCCGCCAGATAACGGACAATGGTATTGGATTCCCACAGGACAACGTCTGTTTCATCATCGCGTAGCAGTGGGACCAACCCGTTCGGGTTCATCGCCAGATAGTCGGCATCGCGGTTACCGCCATGCTGCCCGCCTGCCAGAATTTGGTTATACGGCAGTTCCAGTTCTTCGAGCGTCCACAATACTTTTTTTACGTTGGTCGAGTTATTGCGACCCCACAGTGTAATCATAGTAACCCCGCAAATTAATTGAGCAGCTTTATGGCTGCAGATACCCTCTGACTCGCTCACATGGTGGGGTAAACCTAATATTTACGCAATAACGTCTAAAAAAATCGTGCCAGGGGCAGCGCTGCGCGGCGTTATTGCATAAACTTTAAAAACTTTACCAACTTACGGTTTCTTTAAGCTCGTTAGTGCGTTATTACTCACCGCACTTATTTTACACGTCATCCATCAGACTTTTTCTGCAATGGGTTGGCCGAGGTTGTCTGGCCAGTTTTGTGTAAACACGGTGTGGTATGACGTGGTTTTTTAGAATGGATACTCGGGTGGCATTTATGACGCAATACTTCTCTTCACTTCGCAGCTTTGCTGCTGGTTCTGCACTCTTAATCCTTTTGGCACCGACCGTACAGGCGGCGGAGCAACCCACGGCTCCTCCGAGCGTGGACGCGCGTGCATGGATCCTGATGGATTACGCCAGCGGCAAGGTGCTGGCGGAAGGTAATGCTGATGAGAAACTGGATCCTGCCAGTCTGACCAAAATCATGACCAGCTATGTGGTCGGTCAGGCGCTGAAGGCCGGAAAAATTAACCTCAACGACATGGTCACCGTGGGCAAAGATGCCTGGGCGACCGGTAATCCGGCCCTGCGCGGTTCGTCGGTTATGTTCCTCAAACCTGGCGATCAGGTTGCGGTATCCGATCTGAACAAAGGCGTTATCATTCAGTCTGGTAATGATGCCTGTATTGCACTCGCTGATTACGTTGCCGGGAGTCAGGAGTCCTTCATCGGTCTGATGAACGGTTACGCGAAAAAACTGGGACTGACCAATACCACGTTCCAGACGGTGCATGGCCTGGATGCGGCAGGGCAGTTCAGTACCGCGCGTGATATGGCGTTGCTCGGCAAGGCGTTAATCCACGATGTGCCCGAAGAATACGCTATCCACAAAGAGAAAGAGTTTACCTTTAATAAAATTCGCCAGCCGAACCGCAACCGTCTGTTGTGGAGCACCAATCTGAACGTGGACGGAATGAAAACCGGTACCACGGCGGGCGCGGGTTATAACCTCGTCGCTTCCGCGACCCAGGGCGATATGCGTCTGATCTCCGTCGTGCTGGGGGCGAAAACCGACCGTATCCGTTTTAATGAATCAGAAAAACTGCTGACCTGGGGCTTCCGCTTCTTTGAAACCGTTACGCCGATTAAACCGGATGCCACCTTCGTGACTCAGCGCGTCTGGTTTGGCGATAAGAGCGAAGTCAATTTGGGGGCTGGGGAAGCGGGTTCGGTAACTATCCCGCGCGGTCAGCTTAAGAACCTGAAAGCCAGCTTTACGCTAACCGAGCCACAGTTAACCGCGCCGCTGAAAAAGGGGCAGGTTGTGGGGACTATCGACTTCCAGTTGAACGGTAAATCTATCGAGCAACGTCCGTTGATGGTGATGGAAGCAGTGGAAGAGGGTGGTTTCTTTAGCCGGATGTGGGATTTTGTGATGATGAAGTTCCACCAGTGGTTTGGCGGCTGGTTCTCTTAATCTAATCGATTGCCGGATGGCGCTAACATCGCTGTCCGGCAGTATCATCTAGTACAACAGCTTTATGCGTTGCGCCTTGGCGTATTCCACAAACTCATCGTCGGGGCGGCTGTCACTGATGATGGTATCAAAACGTTTTAATTCCCCCATCCTCGCAGGACGTACCTTCCCAAACTTGCTGTGGTCGACCACCAGAACGTGATGCTGCGCCATCGACATTGCCCAGTGTTTCACCGCTAATTCTTCCAGATTAAAGCAGGTCGCGCCTTTCTCAATGTGCACGCCTGCCGCGGAATAAAAGGCGATATCCGGGCACAGATTATTCAGTGTTTCCTGAAAATCGAGCGGTTTGAAGATGGCGTTACTGGCATGAAATTCCCCGCCACATAGAATGACGCGACACTGCGGTTTTTCCTGCAATACCAGAAACGTATTTAGCGAGTAGCAGATTGCGGTGAAAGGCAGTTCATTGTCGATAGCCTCAATAATCCACGGCGTGGTCGTGCCGCAGTCGAAAAAGATGGTCTGATGCGCCTGCACGAGGCTTGCCGCCTGCTGTGCGGCACGGCGCTTTTCATCAACCAGACGGGATTTTTGATCGCTGATTAAATAGTGGTTGGCGCTGCGGGGCTCCAGAACAATATAGCCCCCGAGTAAGACGACAGGCGCATTGTTATTATTCAGGTCGCGACGAATGGTCATCTCAGATACGCCCAGCAGCGTCGCGGCTTCTTTGAGGTGTAATTTATCGCTGCGTTTCAGCGCCTGTAGCAACTGACCAATACGCTCGTCGCGTCGAGTTTCCATAGTTCCCCTGGAGAGTAGTATAAGTGCTCGTATTGCGCCTAATACTACTCTTTTTACCGTGGGTTAGTCACGCACCCAGCCTTTACGGATGGGCAGAGCGAAACAGGTGCGATAGCAGGTCTGCAAGCCGAAGTAAAGGGGCGCGCCGAACCGTTGCCAGATCATCTGGGCGCTCAGGCAGCCGATCAGCCCAGCCAGGAATCCGCCCAGCATATCCAGCGGCCAGTGTACGCCAAGGTATACGCGCGACCAGGCAATCGCCACGGCGACAACCATCAGCAGCGCGCCAGTCCACAGGCGATGCCAGAACAGGAAAGCCAGAGCAAAAGTAAAGATAACCGTGCCGTGATCGCTCGGGAAAGAGTCATCCGCCGCATGGTGGAGGAAGTTGTACCCGATGTGGTTAACGAACGGACGATCGTGGGGGAACAGATGCCCCATCAGCCATGAAATAGTCAGGCCAACTGCCAGCGCTATCGCCATTTTTATGACCAACTGGCGCTGGAGAGTAACCTGAGCGCGCGGTCCCCAAAGCCAGAGAATAACCGCTAACAGCGGGACAATGGTGATTAAATCTTTGGCAATAAATATGGCCAGCGAGATAGCCCATTGCGCAGAGTCCGGCGTTGCGTTGATCAGGTAAAACAGCGAATTATTAAGATTTTCCAGCATAACGTCCAGACTCAGTGTACTCGTTAAAAGGCCCATAGGGGGAGAGCATAAAATTGCTGTTACAGGATAAAAAGCGGTCTTGTCTTATTTGTCTGCTAAATGACTATTTTTAAGACAATTAATGAGACTTAATGAGCATGATAGCGGCCTCAACTTAAATTAACCTTAAAGCAAAATGTTCTTGAGCAAATGAATGTAAAAATGTGCGCATTTTGCTTTCAAATCACATAATTCACTATCACCGGTACGGCGCATTTATTACACTTTGCGCGTTTTTTCATTTGCTAAGAGACTGCATGCAAAACCGTTTATCTTCAGGCGCCCGGTTGGGGCGTCAGGCATTACTTTTCCCTCTCTGTCTGGTGCTTTACGAATTCTCTACTTATATCGGTAACGATATGATCCAACCTGGAATGTTGGCCGTGGTGGAGCAATATCAGGCCGGATTAGACTGGGTACCCACTTCCATGACTGCCTATCTGGCGGGTGGCATGTTTTTACAGTGGCTGTTAGGGCCACTGTCGGATCGTATTGGTCGTCGCCCGGTGATGTTAACCGGCGTACTCTGGTTCATTGTGACCTGCCTTGCGACTCTGCTGGCACAGAATATTGAGCAATTTACCTTTCTGCGTTTCTTGCAGGGGATAAGCCTGTGCTTTATTGGCGCGGTGGGTTACGCCGCAATTCAGGAATCCTTTGAGGAAGCGGTGTGTATAAAAATTACCGCGCTGATGGCAAACGTGGCGCTGATTGCGCCGCTGCTGGGACCGCTAGTTGGCGCGGCCTGGGTACATGTTCTGCCGTGGGAAGGGATGTTTATCCTGTTTGCTGCTCTCGCAGCTATCTCCTTCTTTGGCCTGCAACGCGCGATGCCGGAAACGGCGACCCGGCTGGGTGAAAAGCTGTCCATTAAAGAGTTGGGCAAAGATTATAAGCTGGTGCTCAGGAACGTACGTTTTGTCGCGGGCGCGCTGGCGTTGGGTTTTGTCAGCCTGCCGTTACTGGCGTGGATTGCCCAGTCGCCGATTATTATCATCAGCGGTGAACATCTCAGCAGTTACGAATATGGCCTGTTGCAGGTGCCGATTTTTGGGGCGCTGATTGCCGGTAATCTGGTGCTGGCGCGTCTGACTTCGCGCAAGACCGTGCGTTCGCTGATTATCATGGGTGGCTGGCCTATCGCCGTCGGACTGGTGATTGCCGCGGCGGCCACGGTAGTGTCATCCCATGCGTATTTGTGGATGACGGCGGGTTTGAGTATCTATGCGTTTGGCATTGGCGTGGCGAATGCAGGGCTGGTCCGCCTGACGTTGTTTGCCAGTGAAATGAGTAAGGGGACGGTTTCTGCCGCTATGGGCATGTTGCAGATGCTGATTTTTACCGTCGGTATTGAGTTGAGCAAACATGCTTATCTGCTGGGAGGAAACGGCTTGTTCAGCCTGTTTAATCTGGCAAGCGGCGTACTGTGGCTGATATTGATGGTTATCTTTCTGAAAGATAAACGGGTAGGGAATTCCCGGGAAGGCTAAAGCCCGGTTGCCCGGGCCTGACGAAACTCAGTGATGGTCGTCAATCTGATGTTCGATAACCATCCCTTCACCTACGCTGGCAACATGTCGCGCATAGGGATGTGCGCGATAGACAGGTGCCGGGGCGGGTGTTGGAGCAACATACACTGTTTGTGGCGCGGTCGTCACGTTGACCGCCTGCGGAACGCTGACGGAAGAGGGCACGACCACCACTTTATAACCGCTTGGTACATCCACGGTAACGCTTTGCGCAAATGAAGTCCCCGCAAAACCCAGCAACAATGTTGCTATCAGTACACTTTTCTTCATGATCCGCTCGCCTGAAGTAATCACTGGAGGTAATAATCCAGTGGGGTTAATTTGAGGCGGATTATGAATAGATCATATCATCATTTTGTTGCCGTCTGTGCTGAGGCGTTAATGCGTAAACGGCGCTTCGTTTTTTAATACGCGGTCGATAACATCCAGCACACCCTCTTCGTTGTTCGATCCCGCGCGATATTTTGCCGCCTGGACAACCGGTTCGTGAGCGTTGGCCATTGCGAAACTAAATCCCGCCTGACGCAGCATCTCAATATCATTTCCGCCATCGCCAAACACAACAACCTCGTCGTCGCTAATATTCCAGCGTTGTTGCAGCAGGCGCAGACCATTTGCCTTATGCACACCTGGAATAATTAAATCGATGCTGCCGTAGCCGGTATGCACCGGTACCATGATATCGCCAATTGCCTCATGGAGATCGGCCTGCACCTGCGGGATACGGTCGTCTGAAATATTCAGCCCGAATTTGAAAAAAACGTCGTTGAGATTGTCAAAATTATCTACAAATTCAAGACGATGATAGTACATGGCGGAAACGGATTTATGCTCATCGCTGTATTTTTTGAGCGTATAGGCGCTGTTTTTACCGCAGGCGATAATGTCGATGTCCGTACGGGTCAACAGATGATCCACGATGGCCTTGAAATCGTCTTTTGCCAGTTCACCGTTAAAAATATCTTTCCCTTCACTGACTACCCAACCGCCGTTTTCAGCGACAAATGAGATTTCATTGGCCAGTTCAGGGAAAAAGGAGATGAGCTGGTAATACTGATTGCCGCTGGCGACGACAAAGCGGATCCCTTGTTCTTTCATTTGACGGTATTGCGCCATAAACCGCTCACGGTTATAGGTTTTTTGGTCGCTTAAAAATGTGCCATCCATGTCGACCGCAATTAATTTGATGCTCATTAGCTGTTCTCCATCACAGGGGTATTTTTGAGATCCGGTTTCGCCACCGCTTTCGCGACAATGGCGGCGATAAGCACCAGCGCCAGCACCACCAGCATAGCGCTGCGCAGGCCGTAATGTTCACCCAGATAGCCCAGCAGCGGCGGCCCTACCAGGAATGCCAGGTAGCCGGTGGTCGCTACAACGCTGACGCGGGTTGGCGCATCGGGACCGGTGTCGCTGGCTGCTGAAATGGTCAGCGGGAAGCCGAGCGATGCACCAAGCCCCCACAGAATAACGGAAACACCCGCTACCCATGTGCTATCGACAAAAATAATCAGACTGATGCCAAGCGCCCCCATCAACGCGCTGGCACGCACCACCGCGACGCGGCTGTAGCGGTCGATAAACCAGCCGCCGGTGAATCGACCCACGGTCATACCCAGCGTAAATCCAGCATAAATCAGCGAGCCTGATGTCGGGCTAAATCCGTGGCCATCCACCATCAACAGCGGCAGCCAGTCGTTGGCCGAACCTTCAGCAAACGCCATCGCCAGCACCACGACGCCAATCAGCAGCAACTGAATGTCGCGATAGAAAGGCACGCCTTTTTCGCTGGAGTGAGCGCCGTCAGAGGCATTCTTACCCGTGCCGTCTGGAATGGCCTTGATGGCGATAAAGACAGGAGTGATTGCCACCATTGCCGCCAATAAAATATGTACGGTCGCAGGCACGCTGAAGGCGGTAAGCATCATCCCGACCCCGGCTCCCGCCAGCGTTCCCAGACTGTAAAAACCATGCATCATCGGCAGCACGGTCTTGTTCATTTCGCGCTCAACTGCCGCGCCTTCGACGTTGATGGCGACTTCCGCTGCGCCAAAGCTGGCGCCAAACACGCCCAGGCCAAACGCGAAAAGCCATGCGGAATGCAACCATAGCGCCGCGCTGAGGATAGCCATCCCGAGGACTGCACAGGACATGGTGGTGCGGATCACTTTACGCGTGCCAAATCGTTTCACCAGCCAGGCCGAACAAAGAATGCCACTCATCGAACCAATAGAGAGTCCAAACAATACCGCGCCCATTTCGGCAGTGGAGATGGAGAGGATATCTCGGATGGCAGGAGTACGCGTTGCCCAGGAAGCCATTAGTAATCCGGGTAAAAAGAAAAACGTGAAAAGCGCCCAGGTACGACGTCTTAAGGCTTTGCGTGGTGAGGTGCCTGTCATGAATTCGAACCAAAGAAAAGAGGGAAGAAGACAACATTAGCAAGACTGTGTACATTTGTACACAAATGCAAGGTGAGGAAATGCAGTGCGACGCGCGAACGATCCGCTACGGCGGGAAAAGATAGTTCAGGCCACCCTGGCGGCGGTAATCGCCTACGGTGTCCATGGGGTTACGCACCGAAAAATCGCCATGATTGCCGGGGTACCGCTGGGTTCAATGACCTATTACTTTTCGGGAATAGATGAGCTTTTAATGGAGGCGTTCGGGCGCTTTACTGACACGATGTCTCAGCAGTATCAGGCTTTTTTTGCCGACGTTGCGGATGCGCAGACAGCCTGCCATGCCATTACCGAGATGATTTACAGCTCCCAGGTTACGACGCCCGATAATATGGAACTCATGTACCAGTTGTATGCTTTCGCCAGTCGCAAACCGACGTTGAAAATGGTGATGCAAAACTGGATGTTACGCAGTCAACAAACGCTGGAACAGTGGTTTGAACCGGTAACTGCGCGGGCGCTGGATGCATTTCTCGAAGGAATGACGCTGCATTTTGTTACCGACAAAAAACCGCTGTCGCGGGAAGAGATTCTGATGATGGTGGAGCGTATTGCCGGATTGCCGCAGAGATAAAATCATCAAAATGGTTTGTCGAGGCGGGTAATGGCCTGACGTAAAAAATCAACGACTTTCACCGCCTCTGTAGTCAACGGTCGGGCGGCTTTTTTTACCGTCCCGACATCCATATAAGTAATAAAATCATCAATCGTTCTGTGCATGACGCGCAGACCATCCAGTGACCACGGGCGATACACCAGGTCGGATAAAATAGTTATTCCTCTGCCTTTTGCAACCAGGCTTCTTATTGCTTCAAAAGAGTTGCTGCGAAAACTGATATTGGGCGTATAGCCACGCTGCTGCCAGTAATCGATGATTACGTCAGGGTACTTATCTGTTTCCAGCAGTAAAAATGGTAGCTTCTCGACGTCTATTAAACGGATTGATGCTTGGCTCTGTAGCGGATGCCCAATAGACGTCCACAGGCGGCGCTGTGAACGAATAAATGTTTCGATCTCCAGGTCGTTATCATGGCTGATATTTGAGGTCAGAAGCAGGCAAAAATCGACCTTGTGTTCCCGTAGCGCCTGTACCAGTTCCGGTGCAGTAGCTTCATAAAACACGATCTCCAGCAAAGGGAAACGTCGTTCAATATCGTTGAGTATATCGGGGATAAGATAGGCAGAGAGCGTTTCGGCAATGCCTATGCGCACCGTGCCGGTGAGAATTTCACTCCTGTCATGCAGGGCGGCAATAGCCGAGTGGCTGCTGTTGATGATGTTGCAGGCATGTGCCAGAAAGCGCTCGCCCTCGGCGGTGAGCTTCACGCCTTTGGGGTAACGTACAAATAGCTGCACGTCTAATGCTTCCTCCAGATTCCGCATGGCAATGGTCATTGATGACTGAGAAATATGACAGCGCGCAGCAGCTTTGGAAATTTGTAATGTTTCTGCAAGTGCGATGTAAAACTCAAGTTGTCTTAGCGTAAATTTCATAGTTTTAATCTATGCAGATGGATAAAAACGTTATATTAGCATTCATTCTCACGCCGCCGTAGCCTTGTGGTCATACCGTACAACTGGCAATAAGGCGCAAATATGCCCTATCTTTTACTCAGTCTGGCTGCCTGTTTTTGGGGTGGGAATTATGTGGTTGGTCATCTATTAGTCGCTGAAGTTGATCCCATTGTTTTATCAGCGGCACGCTGGATATTTACCGCGTTATTATTGATGGCGCTCTATTTTCGTCAGGTCGCAGAGCAATGGCCGGTGATGAAAACATCCTTGGGTACCATCGTCTTCCTCGCACTTTGTGGTCAGGTTCTTTTCCCCTTAACGCTGTATATCGGCCTGCAATATACAACCTCGCTCAATGCGGCGATTTATATGTCCACGACTCCGGCGCTCGTTCTGTTAATCAATAAGTTCTTTTTTAAAGAGCGGATTTCTGCGCGAAATATAGCAGGTGTGCTCCTGAGCACTGTTGGTGTAATCTGGCTGGTTTCGCAGGGCGATATGATACATACGCGGGTATTTGCACATCTGAATCAGGGCGATGTCTGGACCATGGGGTCGGCGTTAAGTTGGGCTGTATATTGTGCCTTTTTGCGCATTAAACCGCGTGAGGTGAAGGGAAACGCCTTTGTCGCCGTGAGCGCGCTGCTCGGTGCGATGGTGCTTATTCCGGTACTGTCTGTGGAGCTGATGCGCAATGGTATGCCGGGCTGGGATAGCTATGCCAATACAGGCGTTATTACTGGGCTGGCATACCTTGTCATTTTTCCTTCCTGGCTGTCATATCTGTTATGGAACAAAGGGATTAGCGCTATTGGCGCAACCCGCGGAGAGATCTATTCGCACTTGATCCCACTGAGTGGCGGATTATTTAGCGTTATGTTTTTGCATGTCACCCTGCATTCATATCATCTGGTGAGCGCGTTGGTTATTATGTGCGGTATAGCATTGTGTTCCCGCCCGAGTGCAAAAAAAGGCTCGCAGCAGCGCACGGCGTGAAAAGCGGGTAAATTAGCTTACGGTTGTGCCCCCGGTAATATTTACCACCGTGGCGGTCATTGCTCCGGCATGGTCTGAAGCCAGAAAGGTTGTAACCTCAGCGATTTGTGCCAGCGTAGGCAGGCGTCCGATCATGGTGCCTTGTGCTGCACCGCTTAACCATTGTTCGACGGTTAAACCCATTGACTGCGCTTTCGCGGTGAAAATCTCCCCGGTATAGGAACCGGCCGCTACCCCATCCATAATCGCATGCGAGCGCACGCCGACGACACGAATGTTTATGGGGCCCGTCTCGCTGGCAAGCGCTTTAATAAATGCTTCTGTTCCTGCACAACCGACGATGTGGCCGAGATGCCCAGGCATCGCCATCGGGGCTGCGGGAGCAACGATGGTGAGAATGACGCCAGCTCGATTGCCGCCCATGTGTGGCGTTACGGCTTTTGCGATATTGAACTGCGCCGCAAGGAAAGGGGTGATACCACTCATAAACTCAGAGAGGGATAATGCGTCGATGCGCTTGCCCTGTTCATGCATAAAGCCGGTCGCGTTAACCACCACATCAATTCCACCGATTTGCTGTACCAGGCGGGTAACTTGTGTTGAGGTGTCGTGCTCGTCGAGCACATCGGTGATAAACGTATCGACGGTACCCCCCGCCATTCGCAGGCGACTGGCCGCCCAATCAAGCTTTTCCTGACAGCGAGCGCCCAGGTATACATGAGCACCTTCGCGCGCCATCGCCTGTGCAACCGCGCTACCAATAGCGCCGCTGCCACCGAAGATCACCGCAACCTTTCCAGTAAGCAACATAGTAAACTCCCGTCACCTTTAAGCACCGATTAAAAGTATGTGCCATAACCGGCGTGCTGCAAATTTGGGGAGGAATTACGGGGAGAAGGGGGGATAGCAAATTTCAGACAACAAAAAACCCATTTATGTAAACGGGTCAGTGAAAACAATGAGTTACAAGGTAATCAATAAGTTAGGTTAGTGGTAAGGAGTGGCGATTACGGGGCAATGCCAACCGCTGCCGCCACTTTGTCGCCATTTGGCAGGGTAGCCAGCGGGTTGAAGCGCAGGGCGGTTTCAAGATGGTCTGGTGCCAGATGAGCATAGCGCATGGTCATTTTAATGTCGTGATGACCCAGGATTTTCTGCAGGGCAAGTATGTTCCCACCCGACATCATAAAGTGTGCAGCAAAGGTGTGGCGCAGAACGTGGGTAAGCTGTCCGCGTGGAAGCACGATGGAGGTTTTCTCCATGACTGATAAAAACTGGAAGTAGCAGTCCGTAAAGAACTTGAAGCCGTCCAGGGCAATGATTTCTTCGTACAGCTCTTTGCTGATCGGGATACTGCGGTTCTTTTTGCCTTTGGTTCTGACGAATGTGATTCGGTACTTTGTGACCTGGGAACGGGTGAGATTTACAGCTTCGCGCCAGCGTGCACCAGTACTCAGGCATATCTTAACGACTAGGGCGAGCAGGGGACTTTGGCGGTTGCAGTCGTACAAAAGCTCAGTAATTTGTTCATGTGTCAGCCAGGCCATCTCCTTTTCTGCGATGGTGAATTTGCGCATGTTCTCCAGCGGGTTCGGCGCTGTCCATTCACCTAGTCGGGCCAGTTCGCTAAAAACGCCGCTAAGGTAACTTTGCTCAAGGTTGATAGTTACCGGGCTGGCACCTTTCTTCCACTTGTCGCTGAAGTAAATTTCACCCGTTAGGCGTTTATCGCGGTAATGCGCGAACAATTTGGAGCTGAGATCTGTAGCGAGGGGGTTTTCGAGTGCATCGACCATCAAGAGCAGCTTGTCGTAAACATGCTCTCCAGCAGTAAGGGATTTGCCGTGCAGTTTGAACCAGAGTTCAACGACATCTTTCAAAGTCCGACGGTCTACCGATTCACCCAGCCAGGGCTTAGCCTCTGTCTCATCCATCGTGTGACGTTCAAAAGCCAATGCTTCACCTTTGGTGGAGAACTGCTTACGGACACGCCGTCCGCTACGTCCGGCGGGGTAGCATTCGCATATCCATTTACCTGTGTCGAGTTTTCGTACTGCCATAAAAAAGCCCTCATGTCTGAGGGCTAAATTTAACTGTATGTTTGAACAGTAGTCAATGTTTGATAACTATTAGATAAAACATTATCATTCATTTTTAACTGCTTCATTTAACCCAGCTTCAAAACTTGATATTTTAAAATTAACAAGTTCTTTAATAGAATGGCAAATATTCATTAAATCATGTATCTCGAAATTATCACATTTTCTCAGAACATCATCATTAGTTGATATATTAATTAAATTCATTACATCTTCGGCATTGAACTTTTCGTCATGCAAAATATTTTGAAATGTTGTTTGTATTACTTTGTAATAGCTATTAATATTTTCACTGTTTGAATGTGTAAGTTGATATAAATGTCTTATTTGTAGATATAATTCAAGCACTCTGTCTTTGAATAATTCTTCATCACTTTTAGTATTGTTAGAAAACTCATTCTCAAACTGGGATGTTAATTCTTCTTTTTCCTTCGGATCAATAGTCAGAGTCTCGGTTTTTTCAATTGCTTTTTTTAGTATTGGCCTCAGTGTATTTGTAAGGCGAATTACTTCATCAAGATCTTGTTTTGTAAAATCTCTATTATGAGCAACTTTGCATCTGAGCCGATATAAAATACTCCAGTTTTTTATTATAGTGTCAGCATTTGCTTCGATGTTTGACTCAAAGAATTTTTCCCAGTTTGTTCTGGGAACGATTTTTTTCAATTCTGAGAATATATCACCATTAATGTCTTTAAATTCAAGCGGGGTTAATTTTCGGATCAAATCTGTTATTTCAATCTCTCGGTAAGATTTGAATATAAAGTCAGATAGTTCGATGAAGTCAACTTGATACATTAAATTATGTTCATTATATTCCGTGTTTTTTTCGGATTTTTTCAATGCTTCTGAAAATTCCTTCGGCACTGAATCTTTTGTCCAAGACAATCCAACGTTATGTATCATGAATTTTGTTATTAACTTTCTCATTAAATTTTCAATTTCATGGATTAATGGATAAGCCTGAATTGAGTAATATTTGCTTATGTCATCCCAAATAATTTGAGTGCTACCTAAGTTACTTTCGCTAGATATTTTTTTGAATAGTCTGGTTAATTTTGAGAAAATGATTAAATTATCTTCACTAACGTCGCTTAGTGTTAATTTTACAGAGATAGTTTCTTTATTGCTTCCATATTCTGATATATTATATTTAAATGACTGTTCTTTGAATTTTAATTCTTTTGGTGAAAATATGACTTCCTCACTGGCCTCAATTATTTTTTTATAGGCTGACGGAGAGCGTCCAAAGGAAGTATCTTTATTCACTATTAATAACATCTCGACTATACATTCATCCATTAAATAGCTCCTCGTTTACGTGATTTATTTTGCTAAGATTTAAGTTTTACTTATATTTATTTATATTCAAGACATGCCATCACGATTTTTGCGATCATTATTATATCTTCTAACGCGCATTCGAAAGGAGATATACCACCTTCCACATGAAGGCGCCTGCCAGGCAAGCGTGTAATTGTTCTCATTGATATTTCACCATCAATATTAACAATCCATTTTCCATCACGGACATCATCATATTCAATATCACAAATGTATTTGGAACTATCAACAACAACAACCATCGGATTTTTTAGAGCTTTAGGTAGAAAATTTACATCAAAAACATAAGACCCTTCAGGACAAAGTTCACCATCATAAAGAATTTTTAGCGGAAGTTCTTTTGTGTTTTCATTTTGTGAACCTTCTTTGATTCCGTAGCCATTAGTCAGCCAGCTCAATGACGTACCTGTCTCTAAGGCGCACTGAATAACCCATTCCGCAGGGAAGGAGTCGCGCATATAGCGTGTCGCCAAAGTACTCTTTGAAATCCCTAAATGGTCGCACAAAGCTTGTCTTGTCTTGAAGCCATAGGCTTCAACCATACGTTCTATGGCACCACGGCCGCCTTTTTCCAAATTCATGGTCACTCCAGGTGAACTTTTATCTTGACGATTTCATGATGTGATCGTATGTTTGTTGTGTTCACAAAATACAAACGATCAGTATTCATCCTGATTAATCATTGCTAAACGAGGAATGTTGCATCATGAGACCTAACATTTCAATCACTCTAATCACCCCCCACGTCACTATCGAAAGATATAGCGAACTCACTGGGTTATCTATCGACACAATCAACGACATGCTTGCGGATGGTCGACTACTTCGTCATCGCCTACGTAAGGACAAAAAGCGTGAAAAAGTGATGATTAACATTGCTGCAATGACAGTTGATGCACTTTCTGATTGCGACGTGACTATCAACTAGTTCCATTTTGAGACCTCACGAAGGAACTGGCTATGTTTGACTATCGAGTTTCAAAACATCCGCATTTCAATGAAGCCTGCCGAACCTTCGCTTTACGTCATAACATGGCGAAGCTGGCAGAACGTGCAGGTATGAATGTTCAAACCCTGCGCAACAAGCTTAATCCGGAGCAACCGCACCAGCTCACTGCGCCAGATATCTGGCTGCTGACCGATCTCACAGAAGACTCAACATTAGTTGATGGTTTTCTGGCGCAGATCCATTGCCTGCCATGTGTTCCGGTAAACGAAGTTGCAAAAGAGAAATTACCGCATTACGTCATGAGCGCTACCGCAGAAATAGGTCGTGTTGCTGCCGGTGCTGTCTCTGGTGATGTGAAAACTACCGCAGGCCGTCGCGATGTAATCAGCAGCATTAATTCAGTTACACGTCTAATGGCACTGACCGCGGTTTCATTGCAGGCGCGTCTACAGGCAAATCCAGCGATGGCAAGTGCGGTGGATACCGTGACTGGCCTCGGTGCCTCGTTTGGTCTGATCTGAGGTGGTTATGCTGACGAAAGAACCTTCATTTGCATCACTGTTGGTTAGGCAAAGCCCGGCAATGCACTGTGGTCATGGTTGGATTTACTTACCTGATGGGAAAAAGTGGCATCCGTGTATTGAACAGTCTCCCCGGCAGCAGGCTGTCCGGGGAATAGGTAAAAAGAGATTGCTACAACGTTTAAGGATTAACGTGGCAGACAGCCCGCAAACCAGGCGAAAAGCTTTTCCTGGACGCTGAGCTTAGTGTCGTCAGAGCGACCACATGCAATAGCAGTTCTTTTGTAGGCAGGATTTAACAAAGAACCGAAAGGTGCGGAGTCAGAGTGATGCAGCATTTTCAATTTTTGTGCAATCAGTTCCGGGGTCAGTTCATCCACGGCATAAAGCAATTCTCCGTACTGGCGGCTTTGCACGCTGGCCCGCTCGGAAATAATCGCGGGTTGCCACACAAGTTGAATTGTTGCGATTACAACAACAGGCAAAGCGAACAACCATTCCAATCCGGTATCAGCAAATACTGCAGTACCGCTAATAATTTGGATAGCAGTCATCAATTTGTCAGCTCTACCATGAAACGTCGCTGTCATAAGCTCAAGGTAATAGCAGTAATGCAACTGGAAATATTCGGAGCTTTGTCTAGTCATGCCGGATTCCTATTTTTTATCTTGCCCCGGTTCTGGCTTAGGTGCAGGGGCAGGACGAGGCAATACATGGAAGTTGTCAGAGTCTGACATCAGGTTTCTCCTTCGAGGGGTAGATGATTGTTGGCGCAAATAGTCTACCACCAAGGCACGCGCCGGGCGTGTGAAAAGATTCCCGGCACAACTTCAAATAGGTATATGTACGACGAGACAGGAGGGAGTAATGGCTATTGATGGCCCGGCGGCAACTGTTCCATTAAGCCCCGGTAAACGCCTGGACGGGCTGAACCATATTGCGGAATTACGCGCAAAAGTGTTTGGACTGAATATTGAGTCGGAGCTTGAAAGGTTTATTGAAGATATGCTTGACCCAAGGGACGTTAACAATAAACAAAATGAGAGGGCGCTGGCAGCCATATTTTATATGGCAAAAATTCCGGCAGAACGTCATAGCATCAATATTAGTGATCTGACTACTGACGAAAAGCGGGAACTGATTAAAGCAATGAATCATTTTCGTGCAGTGGTGAGCTTATTTCCAAAACGGCTAACCATGCCGAATTAATCCACAACAGAAATTAATGGCGTAAACCCGCCGGGCATTCCTTTGCCCAAATTCAGGAGACATAACTATGCGAAACATTGAAACACGTATCACCAAGACCGGACCAGATGATGCAGGCCTCAATCTGCTGCTTACTGAGGCGCGTATAGATGAGCGCAAGGATCGTGCTTTAGCCGTTTCAATCCGAATGGAAGCGTTGGCGATTCATATTCTGCAGAAGGAAATGAACGGGGTGGAGGCTGCAGAGCTACTGCGCCGCGAAGCTGCGCGCTGTGAAGCGGAATCTCGGGGGGACTGGCACTGATGGCTGATTCAATGGACCTCGTGCAGCAGCGCGTGGAAGAAGATCTCCAGCGCCACATCCACAACGCCCGCGCCAAAGTGCCGGGCGTTTCCCGTGTTCTCTGCGTTGATTGCGATGCACCAATCCCGTCAGCTCGCCGCCGAGCCATCCCGGGTGTGCAGTGCTGCGTTACCTGTCAGGAAATTGCAGAGCTGAAAGGCAAACACTATAGCGGTCGTGCTGTATGAACAGCATCGATCCGCGCTGCTTCGCTGCCAGCACCATCAATACCATCAGTATTTCAGGTGGCAAAGATAGTCTTGCACAGTGGCTAAGAGCCATTGAAAACGATGTTCCGCATATCTCTGTCTTTGCTGATACGGGCCATGAACACCCGCAGACGATGGAATATCTGGATTATCTGGAATCAAAGCTGGGCAAGGTTATCCGCGTTAAAGCCGATTTCACGCGCCAGATAGAAGGGAAACGTAAATTTATTGCGGAAAAGTGGCCCGTTTCTCTGGTTCAGGAATGCGGTATGTCGCCGGATGAGGCTGCAGAGCGTATCCATCGGGCACTGGAAATCCTTAAACCAACCGGCATTCCGTTTCTTGATTTGTGCATGTGGAAAGGCCGTTTTCCTTCAACAAAAGTTCGTTTTTGTACTTTTGAGCTGAAACATGAGCCGGTGCGTACGCAGGTGATCGTCCCGGCTCTGGATGAATACGACGAGGTAATCAGCTGGCAGGGCGTCAGGGGACAGGAATCCCCAGAGCGTGCTTTGCTGCCTGAGTGGGAGGAAGACGCAGACGATACACCGGGCCTTCATGTTTATCGTCCGATCCTCAACTGGCTGCATGAAGATGTGTTCGCTCTTGCCAGACGCCATGGTATTAAGCCTAACCCACTTTATCTGCAGGGCTGCAGCCGTGTCGGGTGTATGCCATGTATTCACGCCCGCAAGTCTGAGCTTGCAGAAATTTTCCAGCGCTGGCCTGAAGAAATCCGCCGTGTGGCTGAATGGGAGAGGATGGTTGCGGAAAGTTCACGGCGTGGCAATTCAACATTCTTCCCGTCCACGCATGATCCGCGCCGTGCTGAAAAACGCATTGAAGTCATTACCGTTGATGCTTATGGCATTGAGTCTTATCGCGACTGGGCCTTAACCACTCGTGGCGGTGTGCAGTTCGATCTGCTGGCAGGCATGAATGATAAGGCGGTGTGTAGCAGTGTTTATGCGGGAGTCTGCGAGTGACGGAAATCAGTACAGGCCGTCTTGCCGCCACATTTGTAACTGAAAATCCCGGTAGCGTTGAGAATGTTGCCGGGCCTTATTCGTGGAATTTGCCCAAACAAGCGGTTAACCCGTATCTGGACCCGGCGGAAGTTGCGCCGGAGTCTGCGCTTTCAAACTTCATCACTCTGTACGCTGCGGATAACGAGCAGGAGCATCTGCGCCGTGAGGCGCTGAGTGATAAGGTTTGGGAACGCTATTTCTTCAATGAATCCCACGATCCTGTCCAGCGTGAAATGGAGCAGGATCGGCTGATTAGCCATGCCAAAATGGCCCGCGAACAGCAGCGAGTTAATCCTGATTTGGTGATTATTGCCGATGTAAGCGCCGCGCCTGCCCATATCAGCAAACCTCTGCTGGAACGGATTAAATACTTCAATACTCTAGGGCGTCCGAAAGCGTATTCCCGCTATCTGCGCGAAACTATCAGACCGTGTATTGAGCGGCTGGAACGCGTGCGGGACAGCCAAATGTCCGCCTCGTTTCGGTTTATGGCGAGCCATGACGGACTGGAGGGGCTGCTGATTCTGCCTGAAATGAGTCAGGATCAGGTCAAACGTCTGTCCACGCTGGTTGCGGCACATATGAGCATGTGCCTTGATGCGGCCTGCAGTGATCTGTTTGTTGCCGAAGATGTTAAACCAGAAGAGATCCGCAAGGCATGGGAAAGGGTTGCTGCAGAAGCCATGCGCCTTGAGGTCATCCCGCCTGCCTTTGAGAAGTTGCGCCGCAAAAAGCGCCGCCGCAAGCTGGTGCCTTATGAGCTTATCCCGCCGTCGCTGGCGCGCATGCTGTGCGCGGACTGGTGGTATCGCAAATTGTGGCAGATGCGCTGCGAGTGGCGGGAGGAACAGCTGCGAGCCGTCTGCCTGGTCAACAAGAAAGCGTCCCCGTATGTCAGCTATGAAGCCGTGATCCACAAACGCGAGCAGCGCCGCAAATCGCTGGAGTTCTTCCGCTCACATGAGCTGGTCAACGAAGACGGTGACACGCTGGACATGGAAGATGTGGTGAACGCCAGCAACAGCAACCCGGCACACCGCCGTAATGAAATGATGGCCTGTGTTAGAGGGCTGGAACTGATCGCGGAAATGCGCGGAGACTGCGCGGTGTTCTATACCATCACCTGCCCGTCACGCTTCCACGCAACCCTCAACAATGGCAGGCCTAATCCGAAATGGACCAGCGCCACTGTCCGGCAGAGCAGTGACTATCTGGTTGATACATTCGCCGCTTTTCGCAAGGCCATGTACAAGGCCGGGCTGCGCTGGTACGGCGTCCGCGTTGCAGAGCCGCACCATGACGGCACCGTGCACTGGCATCTTCTGTGCTTTATGCGCAAAAAAGACCGTCGTTCCATCACTGCGCTGCTGCGTAAGTTTGCCATCCGTGAAGACCGCGAGGAGCTGGGCACCAATACCGGGCCGCGCTTCAAGTCCGAACTAATCAACCCACGCAAGGGCACGCCGACCAGCTACATCGCCAAATACATCAGTAAGAACATCGACGGGCGCGGGCTGGCTAAAGAAATCAGCAAAGAAACCGGCAGATCACTGCGTGACAGCGCCGAGCATGTCAGCGCCTGGTCGTCGCTGCACCGTGTCCAGCAATTTCGTTTCTTTGGTATTCCGGGGCGTCAGGCATACCGCGAGCTGCGTTTGCTGGCAGGTCAGGCGGCGAGAGTACAGGGCGAACGCAAAGCGGGTGCGCCGGTACTGGATAATCCGCGTCTGGATGCGGTACTGGCAGCTGCGGACGCAGGTTGCTTTGCCACCTACATCATGAAACAGGGCGGTGTACTGGTTCCCCGCAAACATCACCTTGTCCGCACGGCTTATGAGCTTAACGACGAACCGAGCGCCTACGGAGATCACGGTATCCGTATCTATGGCATCTGGTCCCCGATTGTAGAGGGCAAGATTTGCACGCACGCGATGAAGTGGAAAAAGGTTCGTAAGGCCGTTGACGTTCAGGAGGCGGCAGCCGACAAGGGGGCTTGCGCCCCTTGGACTCGTGGCAATAACTGTCCCCCTGTTGAAAAGTTGAACCAATCAGGGGGAGATTTACCTGAAACCAGCGAGCCGGAGGCGCTACCGGATCTCCATAATCTGAGCGCGAAGGAACGGCGGGAGCTGACTGCGCGGCTAAGATTGGTAAAACCGAAGCGGCGGAAAGGATACAAACAGCAGATTAGCAATCATCAGCGCCAGCAGCTTGATGCTGAACTGAGGTCTAGGGGATTTGATGCGAGTGATACCGAGGTGGAGCTGCTTCTGCGTGGTGGCAGTATCCCGTCCGGGGCCGGGCTGCGTTTGTTCTACCGAAATCAGCGCCTGCAGGAAGATGATAAATGGCGGCAGTGGTACTAAGAGAGCTGGAATGAGGCTATCTATTAATCAAAGGGTTAGCTGAGTAAAAAACTATTTCAGCTTTAAATACATATGATGTACTGTATATATAAACAGTAATATTGGGAGGGAGTTGTGAACGATTTGTTCATGGAGTCACTTGCACTGCAACGGATAGAACTTATGGCCCGACTGGTCGCCAGCTCAGATTGTAGCGATGACGACAAGGAGGTGGCGATCTCCTGGCTGTCGGAGTTGACGAGTGATCTGGTTACTAGGCTAAATGAGTACGGAGTAAGGCAAGATGAAAGCACGCATTAGTGATTTTGCACCGTGGGAATCTCCCTCCCATACAGCATACGGCGACTTGATAACGCAGTGCATGTCTATGGTGCATGGATTCGCATGATCCAAAAAGGATCGCAACGGGTCGGGACCGCCAGAAATGGCGCGCTCTCCGACCCGTCATGCACCTGCATGAAAACCACTACACAAAGCGGGCAGGCGTGGCGGGGATACGAGCGCGCGCTCGTACAAAAAATAGTAATGCTAAGCAATTGTTGTTTTTGTCTAACACGTAAAGTAAATTAACTATCTATTCATCTATATGTCTAGGGAATGATTATATGAATTTTGATGCAACCCCATTAAATATTAAAAATATACTTTCTGTTAAACAGCGGTATGTAATCCCTCGGAATCAAAGAGAGTTCAGTTGGGAAAAATTACAACTTGATGAACTGTGGCAAGATATAATAAGGAATATAAAAATAAATTCCAAAGGCGATGCCTTTGAATTCAATGAATACTTTATCGGGACAATAGTACTATCTGGTGCTGATAGTGATGATGTTTTAGAGGTTGTTGATGGTCAGCAGCGCTTTAGTGTTATTACAATTTTACTTTCGCTGATTTCTAGGCTTCTAAGAAAAAATGGACAGGAAGAATTTGCTGATGATATTTTCAAAACCTATATCGTAACAGCAAACCAAACTTTTAACAGAAATTCTGTCAGTTCCGGTGGCGATTCAGTAGTTGAGAAGCTTTCTAAGAATAGTGATAGAGCTTTTTTTAAGCTTAAATTCCAAGATAAGCTTGAGCATAAGGCTTGTGTGACCTGTGACGAAGATAAAAAGATTCTATATGCCGGATTGTATTTAAGCCGAAAGCTCGGAAAGAAGGCTTTATGCAGTTCATTATTACGTGACGGTGCAGATAAGTACAAAAAGGAAGATTATCTTTTTTGTCTGCATGCTGTTTATAATATGGTTACCAATTATCTTAAACTAGTAAGGATATCTGTCGGTAAGGAAGATGATGCGTATGATATTTTCGAGGTTTTGAATGCAAGGGGAATAAACTTAAGTTCTATTGATTTAATAAAAAATAAAGTTTTTCAGAGCTGTGTTGAAACATATCCAGTAGATAAGGCTAAAGAAAAATGGGATTATATTACTAGCTGTATTGAGGCTAGGGATAGTAACTCCACAATGGTTGATTATGTTAGATGTTGGTGGCTTTCTAAATTTAACTATATAGGCGAAGACCAATTGTATCGAGCTTTCAAAAGAGAGCTAAATGAAGGTGTCTCTGGATTGACTGCAACATCATTTTTGGATGAATTGCATAAAGATGTTGATTTATATTGTAAGATAATTTCCCCTGATGTTGATGATTGGCCTCAGCAGGATCAACGAGGTATATTTAATTCTCTCAAGGCGTTTGAGATATTTAATGTTTCAATTCCCCGCCCGTTCATTTTATCACTGCTGAGAAAAAGGAGAGATAAGTCGAGAAGCCTTTCGCAAAAGAGTTTAATCGAGTGTCTTGCATGTTTGGAAAGATTCCATTTTAGATTTAATGCCATTTGTCGCTTAAGGCCATCAGGTATAGATGCTAAGTATTCAGTGTTAGCAGTTAGCCTTGATAAAGCTGCTAATAAACGTAGCGTTGATTTAACTATTAATGATGCAGTCTCGTATTTTTCTACCAAAAGTCCAAATGAAAAAATATTCAACGAGGCATTTATCAAGAATTTATTTTATACAAATAAGAAAGCATCGCAGCGTAAACTCATAATGTATATTTTTGAGCGTTTTGAGAAAGGGTTACGTGGGACCAATGAACTAAAATTAGATTTGGTTTCCCTTGAACACATAGGTGCGCAGAGTAGTTTTGATTCTGAGGTTGTTGGACTGATGGGGAATCTTCTTCCTCTTTGTTTTACTTTAAATGAATCATGTAAAAATGATGATTTAAGTAAAAAAATACCTGAGTATAAGAAGTCAAATCTTAGGTTGGTTAATGAGTTTATAGATGAGGTTTCCACGGATGTGGGGGTATGGAATCCTCAGAAAGTTAAGGATAGAACATTATCTATGTCGGCGAGAGCATATAATCTAATCTAATAAACTGGGCGCTTATGTTAAGCGCCTTGTTTCTAAATTATTCCTGAACATTTAAGGTATAAGCTTCAAAGCGGATCACTTCCTCGCCCAGCCAGTCGTTAAGCTCCTGCAGTCGCTTCTGCAACGGCATCAGCTCGTTGCGGACAAAGACGCGGCTGGCCTTTTCCACATCACCAAAGCCACCGGTATTGTTGGGAATAATGCCCATCATCTGCGGTGGTACGCGGTGCGCTGCCATCATGTCATCGCGGCTCACGTTCTTGATGTTCAGAAATTCATCTTTAGCCGCAACTTCCGACAGCGGGATGATCTGGATGCCGTCCTTTTTGCCGTTGGGCGAATACATAAACAGGTTGCGGAAGTTGCCCGGCCCTTTGGCGCTTTTCATTGCCTGGCGGATGTTGTTCACGTCCTCCTGATTCTGCGCTGCGTCGGTCATGTACATGATGAAACCCGCGTGGCTGCCGTTGATGTAATACTTTCGGCGGAACAGCGTTGCGGACTCGTTGAGAAGGGTTGATGGGATGGCGGAGAGATAGCCGGGCAGCCCGTAAATCTCCTGATTAATATCCGGCTCCAGCAGATGAAATATGTTGCCCTGCGTAAATTCATAGGGCTGCGTGGTCAGGCCGTACTGCACAAACCAGTAGGTGTCGAGGTCCACGCCGCGCCGTGTGTATTTCGCCAGTGCTGGCTCCAGCGACAGAACGCCGCCGAGGCGGTTGGTGCGCTTTTCCAGATAGGCGTTACCGAACACCAGATAGTCCTGGACGAAACGGGAAAAAGCCTGCTGGCTGAGCAGGCGGTGCGGGATGTAAGTACTGCTGAGAATGTCACGCTTAACGGCAATCGGTGAGCTGTGATGCACGGCGGCGCGATAGGTACGTGCCAGCCCGTCAAAACTGACCGGCGGTTCATACCAGCGATCTATCTGCACGCACTCCACATAATCCAGCAGCTCGCGGCGGTCCAGTACCGGAATGGGATCGCCAAAGCTGAATGCCTCTGCAGATACACCGCTTTTGTGTTGTACGTTGTGCTCAGCGGCTGCGCGGTTTTTCTTACGTTTGCTCATCAAAAAATCTCCACAATATTGCTGGTATTGGCGGATTCGCCCTGCAGCGGTTCGTTAAATAGGGCGTGCATTGTTGCCCAGGCCAGATCGGCGTGGCTGGCTTCTTCGCTGCGACTGGCTTCGTAGGTTGGGCGGTTGCCGCTGGCGGTGGTGGCCCGGCGGATAGCCATAAAGGACTGCGCAATGTCGGTGTGCCCGGCATCAAACTCCAGACGGCGGTGGCTGATAATGTCGTATGCCTTGAGCACCAGGGCGTTTTTGACGTTGGGGTTGTAGACAAACTCCCGCACGGCAGGAAAGAACGCTTTTACGTTCTCATAAACACCGTGCCCGACGCCGGTCGAGTCGATGCCGATATAGGTCACGTTGTACTGCTGCGTCAGCTTTTTGATAGCGTCCGCCTGGGCGCGAAAGTCCATCCCGCGCCACTGATGACGCTCCAGAATGCGGAACTTTCCGCCCGGTACAGTGGGCGGAGCCATAACCACACAACCTGCGCTGTCACCGTTCTGCGTACCTTTCGCAGGGTCATAGCCGATCCAGACTTCGCGCCAGCCAAACGGGCGCAGTGCCAGCGCCTGAAAATCGGTCCAGACTTCCCAGCTGTCCACCATGCACGCCTGCAGCTCGCTGAGCGGGAATACTGACGCCAGATCGTCAATAAATTCGCACATCAGCAGGTTCTGGTATTCGTCCGGGCTGTACTCCATGCGCAGCTGGTCGAGGTCGAACAGGTTACAGCCGCCGCGCACCGCATCCTCCACGGTGACGATCTGGCGGTACTGTCCGTCAGGGCAGAGCAGGCCGCGCGCAAGGTTGCTGTGGGTCAGGTCAATATCCACCTTGTCCGCTTTGGCACGGCCCCGGTTAAACAGCGCGCCGGACCAGAACGGATAGGCGCTGTGGGTCAGGCTGGACGGCGTGGAGAAGTAGGTTTGTCGCCATTTCTTGTGAATGGCCATACCGGAGGCCACCTTGCGCAGCTCCTGGAATTTCGGAATCCAGAAATATTCATCAAGATACAGGTTGCCGTGGTAGCTCTGCGCCGTACGGGCGTTGGTGCCGAGAAAGTACAATGCTGCGCCATTGGGTAGCACCATGGGATCGCCTTTCAGTTCCACTTCAACTTCTTTGGCAAAGTCGATGATGTACTGCTTAAAAACGTGCGCCTGTGCCTTACTGGCAGAAAGGAAAATCTGGTTGCGTCCGGTCAGCAGGGCGTCAATTAGTGCTTCACGGGCAAAATAAAACGTGGCGCCAATCTGGCGCGATTTGAGCAGATTGCGGATGCGGTTTGTTTTCCCGGCTTCAAACCAGTGGCGCTGATAGTCGAACATAGAGGCGTGGAAGACTTCTTCCAGCTTTTCGATCTGTTCGTCGGTGAAAACGTTCTTTTCCGGCTGCCTGCGCGGACCTTTGTTACGGTTGGCTACTTTCGGGTTTAAATCTGCTTCGTTCCCGCCGTCGTTAAATTTTCCGATTCGGGCGTGGCGCTCTGACTGGCGCGCCAGCAGGTCAATTTCCTTGAAGTCTTTCCCTTCTTTCTGCTCCTTCATGATGAGCTGGCAGTAACGTGCGGCGGTGGTGAGCTGCATCTGATCAAGCGGACCATAGTCGCCCCACTTGTCGCGTTTTTTCCAGCTGTGAACGGTTGCAACTTTTTCGCCCAGCATTTCAGCAATGCGGGCTACGCGGTATCCCTGAAAGTACAGCAGCATGGCCTGCCGACGGGGATCGAGGTCTGCGGGGGTCAGTGTCGTGTTCATGGCCCAAACATACGGCCTTGGGTGGCGGCTTTCCCCGGCTGCGGTTTGTGTGGTTTACCGTACAAATACAGCGCGTTGTCTCACTCCCCCCATCACCGCAAACATAAGGCTCCAGTAAGTTTTCTAACGGAGCACGGCTCATGACAGTGAAAGCAAAGCGTTTCCGTATCGGGGTGGAAGGTGCCACCACTGACGGGCGCGAGATCCAGCGTGAATGGCTGGAACAGATGGCTGCCAGCTACAACCCGACGGTCTACACCGCGTTGATTAATCTGGAGCACATCAAGTCTTATTCCCCGGACAGTGCCTTCAACCGTTACGGCAAAGTGACGGCGCTGGTTGCAGAGGAAATCCAGGACGGTCCGCTGGCGGGCAAGATGGCACTTTACGCAGATGTTGAACCGACGGACTCCCTGGTGGCACTGGTGAAAAAAGGCCAGAAGCTGTTTACCTCCATGGAGGTCAGCCCGAAGTTTGCCGACACCGGTAAAGCCTATCTTGTAGGACTGGCGGCTACTGACGATCCGGCGAGCCTCGGCACTGAAATGCTGGCATTCAGCGCCAGCGCCGCGCATAACCCGCTGGCGAACCGTAAGCAGAACCCTGAAAACCTGTTTACCGCTGCCGAAGAAACGCAGATCGAACTGGAAGAAGCCCAGGACGAAAAGCCGTCCCTCTTTGCCCGCGTCACCGCGCTGTTCACCAAAAAAGAGCAGACAGACGATGCGCGATTCTCTGATGTGCATAAAGCCGTGGAACTGGTCGCCACCGAGCAGCAGAACCTGAGCGAGCGCACTGATAAATCCCTGTCCGATCAGGACCAGCGCCTTTCTGAGCTGGAGTCCTCCCTGCAGGAGCAGCAGACCGCCTTTGCCGAGTTACAGCAGCAGCTGAGCCGTGAAGACAGCCGCAAAGATTACCGCCAGCGCGCGCCGGGCGGTGACGCACCGGCAGGCACCCTGACCAATTGCTGATGGAGCATAAAAACCGATGAAAAAGAAAACACGCTTTGCCTTTAACGCTTACCTGCAGCAACTGGCGCGCCTGAACGGTGTGGAGGTTGAAGAACTGTCCAGCAAGTTTACCGTGGAGCCGTCCGTGCAGCAGACGCTGGAAGACCAGATCCAGCAGTCCGCCGCTTTCCTGACGCTGATTAACATCACGCCGGTCACTGAGCAGTCAGGGCAGTTGCTGGGGCTGGGCGTTGGCAGCACCATTGCCGGAACCACCGATACCACCACCAAAGAGCGCGAGCCTACCGATCCGACGCTGATGGAAGACGTGGAATACAAATGCGAACAGACCAACTTTGATACGGTGCTGACCTACGCAAAACTGGACCTGTGGGCCAAGTTCCAGGACTTCCAGGTGCGTATCCGCAACGCCATCGTCAAGCGTCAGGCGCTGGACCGCATCATGATCGGCTTCAACGGCGTGAAGCGTGCCAAAACGTCCAACCGTGCTGAAAACCCGCTGCTGCAGGACGTCAATAAAGGCTGGCTGCAGAAAATCCGTGAAGACGCGCCGGATCATGTCATGGGTAGCAAAACCGCAGAAGACGGCACCACTACGGCGGAGCCGGTAAAAGTAGGTCCGGGAGGTAAGTATCTAAATCTTGACGCGGTGGTGATGGATACCGTCAATGAGCTGATCGATGTGGAGTATCAGGATGATGACGAGCTGGTTGTCGTCTGCGGTCGTGAACTGCTGTCCGACAAGTATTTCCCGCTGGTCAACAAAGAGCAGGACAACAGCGAGAAAATCGCCGCCGATCTGATCATCAGCCAGAAACGCATGGGCGGCCTGCAGGCTGTGCGCGCGCCTTTCTTCCCGGCGAATGCCCTGCTGATCACCCGTCTGGATAACCTGTCGATCTACTGGCAGGAAGACACCCGCCGCCGTTCTGTTATCGATAACCCGAAACGCGACCGGATTGAAAACTTTGAATCAGTCAACGAGGCGTATGTGGTCGAGGACTACCGCTGCGCGGCGCTGGTAGAAAACATCGAAATCGGTGATTTCAGCGCGCCTGCCGCACCGGAAAGTAGGGAATAACGCATGAGCCTGAGTCCCGCACGGCAGCACCGCCTGCGCATTCAGGCTGAACAGGCCGCCCGTGAGGGCGGCAGTGTTCGCCATGCGTCGGGCTATGACCTGATGCTGCTGCAGCTGGCAGAAGACCGCCGCCGCCTCAAGGGCGTCCAGTCCACGGTGAAAAAGGCGGAAATCAAGGTGGAACTGCTGCCGAAATATTCCGCCTGGGCGGAGGGCGTGCTGGCTGCCGGAGGTGCGCAGCAGGATGATGTGCTGATGTACGTAATGCTGTGGCGTATTGACGCCGGTGATTATGCCGGTGCGCTCGAAATCGGGCGCCATGCGCTGCGCCATGGCTGGGTGATGCCTCTGGGCAACCGTAACGTGCAGACCGTGCTGGCAGAAGAAATGGCAGACGCGGCGCAAAGCGCTCTGCTTGCCGCTGCCGGTTTTGATGCCGATCTGCTTCTGCAGACGCTGGACCTGACCATCGATCTGGATATGCCGGACCAGTCGCGGGCGCGCCTGCATAAAGCCATCGGCGCTGTACTGAGCGAAAGCAACCCGGCGTCTGCCCTGAATCACCTTAACCATGCGCTGCAGCTTGATCCCCGCTGCGGTGTGAAAAAAGAAAAGCAGCAGCTGGAGCGCAGACTGCGCAATGACAGCCGCTAACGAACGTGCCCCGCGCACGGGCGGCACGGGATGGCGAAAGGCACTGCCACATCAAAATTCCGTCCACCGCCCACTTATTCAGGAGAAAGCCGCATGAAGTTTGTTGCGCCAGAACAGGCACCGGAACAGGCGGAGGTCATCAAAAATACGCCGTTCTGGCCTGATGTGGATCTGTCGGAATTTCGCAGTGTGATGCGCACTGACGGCACGGTGACGCCGCGACGTTTAAAGCAGGTCGTGCTGACGGCAATTTCTGAGGTTAACGCTGAGCTGTTCGACTTCCGCAACCGTCAGCAGATGCTGGGCTGGCGGACACTTGCTGAGGTTCCCGCAGAAATGCTGGACGGCAAAAGCGAGCGTATCCGGCACTACCACAACGCTGTTTTTTGCTGGGCGCGCGCCGTGCTCAATGAGCGTTATCAGGACTATGACGCCACGGCGTCAGGTGTGAAGCGAGGGGAGGAGCTGGCGGAGGCCAGCGGCGATCTGTGGCGTGATGCCCGCTGGGCTATCAGCCGGGTGCAGGATGCACCGCACAGTACGGTGGAGCTTATCTGATGAAAGTGCGTGCGCATCAGTATGACACGGTGGACGCGCTTTGCTGGCGTCATTACGGGCGTACGCAGGGTGTCACTGAGCAGGTTCTGCAGGCAAATCCGGGGCTGGCTGAGTACGGCCCATTTTTACCGCACGGGCTGCAGGTGGAGCTGCCGGACATTACGGCGTCAACCACGGCGCAGACCGTCCAGCTATGGGACTGAATTATGACGCTTGAACGAATCAGCGCCTTTATCACTTACTGCATCGCCGTGCTGCTGGCATGGCTGGGCGATCTGTCGCTCAAGGATGTGTCAACGGTTGGCGGCGTACTGATTGGTGTGCTGATGCTGGCTATCAACTGGTACTACAAACACCAGTCTTTCAAATTGTTACGTGGCGGCAAAATTTCGCGGGGGGAATATGAATCCTTCAATCGTTAAGCGCTGCCTTGTCGGGGCGGTGCTGGCTATCGCCGCCACGCTGCCCGGTTTCCAGTCGCTTCATACCTCCGTTGAGGGGCTGAAACTGATCGCCGATTACGAGGGATGCCGCCTGCAGCCTTATCAGTGCAGCGCGGGCGTGTGGACCGACGGGATCGGCAATACGTCCGGTGTGGTGCCGGGCAAAACTATCACGGAACGGCAGGCGGCGCAGGGGTTAATAAACAATGTGTTGCTGACTGAAAAAAGGCTGGACGCCTGCCTGACGGTTAAGCCTCCGCAACATGTCTACGATGCGCTGGTGAGTATTGGTTTCAATGTAGGGACCGGCGCGATCTGCAGGTCAACCATGGTGTCATATATCAATCGCCAGCAGTGGTGGCAGGCATGCAACCAGCTACCGCGCTGGATTTACGTTAACGGTGTGAAAAATAAAGGTCTGGAGAACCGCCGCGCGCGGGAACTGGCCTGGTGCTTAAAAGGAACTGGGGCATGACGCGCTTGCTGGCGGTAGTGCTGGCGCTGGCTATTGCAGCGCTGGGCTGGCAGTCGTGGCGGTTTAACAATGCCAGTCACACCATCGAGACACAGGGGCGTGAGCTGGAAACGAAAGGGCGGGAGCTGACGAAGAAGAACAGTCAGTTGATCGGCCTGTCCATTCTGACCGAAACCAACAGCCGGGAGCAGACGCGGCTTTATGCGGCAGTGGAACAGACCACCGCACTGCTGCGCAGCCGCCAGCGCCGGATCGAGGAACTGAAACGTGAAAACGAGGATTTGCGCCGCTGGGCTGACGCTCCTTTGCCTGCTGACATTATCAGGCTGCGGGAGCGTCCGGCCTTCGCCGGAGGTGCAGCTTACCGTGAGTGGCTGTCCCAGAGTGACGCAGTGCCGCCTGGAAAGGTCAGCGCCGCGCAGTAACGGTGATCTGAATGCGGCACTGGATGAAACCGAGGCCGCCTGGGCGGTCTGTGCCGACAAAGTCGACACGATAGTTGCGTGTCAGGAGCGAAACAGTGAACAAACCGCAGTCCCTGCGCAGCGCCCTGAATAAAGCGGTGGCGTATGTCCGCAACAACCCGGATAAGCTGCACCTTTTCGTTGATAACGGCTCACTGGTGGCAACCGGTGCCAGCTCTATGTCATGGGAATACCGCTACACCCTGAACGTGGTGATCGAGGATTTCAGCGGCGACCAGAATCTGCTGATGGCTCCCGTGTTGCTGTGGCTTAGAGAAAACCAGCCGGACGCCATCAACAACCCGGAGCTGTGCGAAAAACTGTTCACCTTTGAAGTGGATATTCTGCGCAATGATGTATGCGATATCAGTCTGAATCTGCAACTGACGGAGCGTGTACTAGTCAGCACTGACGGTAATGTGTCGAGCGTTGAAGTGGTGCCGGAGCCTGACGGATTCGAGGAAATGTGGACGGTGAAACGTGGATGAACTGCAGAGGGTGGATGACTGGCTGACGGCGCTGCTTGCGAATCTGGAACCGGCAGCCCGCAAACGTATGATGCGACAGCTGGCGCAACAGCTGCGCCGGACGCAGCAGCAAAACATCAGGCTGCAGCGTAATCCTGACGGCAGCGGCTATGAGCCGCGCCGGGTGACTGCCCGCAGCAAGAAGGGACGCATCAAACGCCAGATGTTTGCAAAGCTTCGCACAACAAAATACCTGAAAACTGCAGCCAGTGCCGACTCTGCCAGCGTGCAGTTTGAGGGCAAGGTGCAGCGTATTGCCCGTGTTCACCACTACGGCCTGCGTGACCGCGTCAGCCGTATAGGCCCGGAGGTCCGCTATGCTGAGCGCCGCCTGCTGGGTGTAAATGATGAGGTGGAAACCGTTACCCGTGACACCCTGTTGAGCTGGATTGTGAAATAAATCTATTTTTTTCTTTTTTTTCCTGAGTGACCTTTGTTTTTGTTAGTTTGGTTCATTTTCACATTCAATTCTGAAATCTTATTTTGAATTGGAAGTGTGTTCAGTATTGGTGCTTTGAATATTTCAGCTATAGAGTATCCTGCTCTTGCTATACATATCACGCTAAAAAATATGACAATTAAAATGAAAAGACCACGGTTTTCTGATGACCATTTTGAAAAGGGTAACACAAAATTTGATGGGGCATTTGAGTATTCTAGGATTACATACATTCCATAAAGAAATGTTGCGGCTGTCTCTAAATTCCATAGACCATTAAGAATGTTTTTATAGAGTTCAAATTTACCCATTCTTATGAGTAATGCCCCTTGTACTATTGAGACGGTAAGTATGAAGCATAAATAATTTATCATATCCTTAGTGTCTGTCGATTTTACATTATACCAAATGAAGGTTCCTATTATTAAAAGTGTAAAAATTGAGGCGTAAATCCCCCACGGTAAATTTAAGCCAAATTTAAATTTCATCAAATCTCTCTTTTTCACATTGTGCGATATGCCAAACAACGTTCAAAACATGCCTGAGTTTGCTTTGAGTGGCAAATTAAAAAGCATGAATGCACAACTGACCGAAATCATGCGCCTTATCACCAACCTGATCCGCACCGGCACCGTGACCGAAGTGGACCGGGCAAACTGGCTGTGCCGGGTGAAGGTGGGCGAGCTTGAAACCAACTGGATTAACTGGCTGACGCTGCGCGCCGGTGGTGCCCGTACATGGTGGTGTCCGTCGCCGGATGAGCAGGTGGTGGTGCTGAGTATGGGCGGCAATCTGGAAACCGCTTTTGTGCTGCCCGCCATCTACTCCAATCAGTTTCCTCCGCCGTCGGATTCCGCGAACGGCTGCGTGACGGAGTACCCGGACGGGGGCTGGTTTGAGTATGAACCCGCCACCGGACGATGGCATGTCCGGGGGATCAAATCCATGGTGATCGAGGCGGCGGATAATATCACCCTCAAAACCGCTGAGTTTGTGGTGGAGGCTGACACCACGCGCATTAACAGCGAGGTGGTGATCAATGGTGGCGTCACCCAGGGCGGCGGCGCAATGAGTTCCAACGGGATCGTAGTTGATGGGCATGAGCATACTGGTGTTCTGAAAGGCGGCTCTAATACGGGAGGCCCGGTATGACATTGTATATCGGTATGAGCAGGAATGACGGGCAGGCCATTGCAGATACAGACCATCTGCGCCAGTCGGTGCGGGATATTCTGCTGACGCCGCAGGGCAGCCGTCTTGCCCGTCGGGAATATGGCTCCCTGCTGTCTGCCCTGATTGACCAGCCACAGAACCCGGCGCTGCGCCTGCAGATTATGGCTGCGGTCTATGTGGCGCTGAACCGCTGGGAGCCGCGCCTTATGCTGGACTCCATCACCATCAGCGGCAATTTTGACGGATCTATGGTGGTTGAGCTTACCGGACACAGCAATAACGGCGCGCCAGTTTCCCTTTCCGTATCAACAGGAGCAGACAATGGCAGTCATTGATCTTTCCCAACTACCGCCGCCGCAGATTGTGGATGTGCCGGACTTTGAAGCATTGCTGGCAGAACGCAAGGCCGCCTTTGTGGCCCTCCATCCGGTTGATGAACAGGAGGCCGTTATGCGCACGTTAGCGCTGGAGTCAGAACCTGCCACCAAACTGCTGCAGGAAAATACTTACCGCGAAATCCTGCTGCGTCAGCGAATTAATGAGGCTGCGCAGGCGGTCATGGTGGCCTATTCAATGGGAAATGACCTTGAGCAACTGGCAGGCAACTGCAACGTGAAGCGCCTGACGGTAGTCCCTGCCGATAATGACGCGGTGCCGCCGGTCGCTGCAGTGATGGAAAGTGATGAAGCATTACGCCAGCGTATTCCTGCAGCATTTGAGGGGCTGTCCGTTGCAGGGCCGACGGGAGCCTATGAGTTCCACGCCAGAAGCGCCGACGGGCGCGTGGCTGATGCCAGCGCAACCAGTCCTGCACCGGCAGAGGTGGTGCTTACCGTACTGAGTCGTGAGGGTGACGGTACAGCAGGGGCTGACCTGCTGGCAGTGGTTGAGCAGGCGCTTAACAGTGAAAAGGTTCGCCCGGTGGCAGACCGCCTGATGGTGCGCAGCGCAGAAATTATTCCGTACAGCGTGGACGCAACGATCTTCCTGTATCCGGGGCCGGAGGCTGAGCCGGTGATGGCAGAAGCAAAAGCCAGTCTGCAGAAATACATCGCCAGTCAGACGCGGCTGGGACGTGATATCCGCCGCAGCGCCATTTATGCCGCGTTGCACGTGGAGGGCGTCCAGCGTGTGGAGCTGGCGTCCCCGCTGGATGATGTGGTGCTGGATAAGACACAGGCAGCATCCTGTACCGAATGGAGCGTTACCAACGGGGGCACGGATGAATAGCCTGTTGCCGCCGGGTTCGTCGCCGCTTGAGCGTCGACTGGCGCAGACCTGCAGTGGGATTTCCGATCTGCAGGTATCGCTGCGTGATTTGTGGAACCCGGCAACCTGCCCGGTCAGATTCCTGCCTTATCTGGCCTGGGCGTTTTCTGTTGACAGATGGGATGAGCGCTGGACAGAAAGCGTCAAGCGCCGCGTTGTGCAGGACGCTTTTTATATCCATCAGCACAAGGGGACAACCAGCGCCGTGCGGCGCGTGGTGGAGCCGTTCGGCTTTCTGATCCGCATCATTGAGTGGTGGCAGACTGGCGAAACGCCGGGGACGTTCCGTCTGGATATTGGCGTGCAGGACCAGGGCATAACAGAAGAAACCTATCTGGAACTGGAGCGCCTGATCGGTGACGCCAAACCATGCAGCCGTCATCTGGTTGGTATGTCCATCAACCTGCAGACAGGCGGCCCGTATTTTGTGGGTGCAGCCACCTACACCGGCGAAGAAATCACGATCTACCCCTATATCAACGAAACCATTATTTCCGGCGGCACCGCTTATGAGGGCGGGGCGGTCCATGTTATTGACACGATGAGAGTGAACCCATGAGCGCAAAATTTTACACCCTGCTGACGGATATCGGCGCGGCGAAACTGGCAAGCGCCGCCGCGCTCGGTGTCCCGTTAAAAATTACCCATATGGCGGTGGGGAGCGGTGGCGGTGTGCTGCCCACACCCAACGCGCAACAGACCGCATTAGTTGCTGAGGAGCGCCGCGCGGCGCTGAATATGCTGTATATCGATCCGCAGAATAGCAGCCAGATTATTGCTGAGCAGGTGATCCCGGAAAATGAGGGCGGGTGGTGGATTCGTGAAGTCGGCCTGTTTGATGAAACAGGTGCGCTGATTGCTGTGGGAAACTGCCCGGCGAGCTACAAGCCGAAGCTGGCAGAGGGCAGCGGACGCACGCAGACCGTGCGTATGGTACTGATTACCAGCAGCACCGATAACATCACCCTGAAAATTGACCCAGCAGTGGTTCTGGCAACCCGCAAATATGTGGATGACAAGGTGCTGGAGCTTAAGGTGTATGTGGATGACCTGATGGCAAAGCACCTTGCTGCTGTTGATCCTCATTCGCAGTATGCCCCAAAAGACAGTCCGACACTCACCGGCACGCCAAAGGCGCCGACGGCGGCGGCAGGCAATAATTCCGCGCAGCTTGCAAACACGGCCTTTGTGCAGACAGCTATTCTTGCCCTGATTGGTGGCGCACCGGCAACGCTGGATACGCTGAAAGAAATCGCCGCAGCTATCAATAATGACCCGAATTTTAGTACCACCATTAATAATGCGCTGGCACTGAAAGCACCGCTGACAAGTCCGGCACTGACCGGCGCGCCCACGGCTCCCACTGCAGCCCAGTCGACGAACAATACGCAGATTGCCACTACCGCGTTTGTGAAAGCAGCCATTGCTGGGTTGGTTGGTTCGTCACCGGCGGCACTTGATACACTAAATGAACTGGCTGCTGCGTTGGGGAATGATCCTAACTTTGCGACAACAGTGATGAACGCGCTGGCGGGAAAACAGCCGCTTGATACCACGCTGACGAATCTCAGCGGGAAAAGCATCTCAAGGCTTCTCGAATACCTTGGTTTAACAGCCATCACCACAGTTAAAGGTGCTGCAGACAGTTTTCCTTATTTTTCGGGACCAAATTCCGCGCGATTAACCACCCTGACTGATTTCGCAAGAAACCTGCTCAGCAAGCCAGATGATATTGATGTAAGAAATGCACTGAAGTTAGGTACTGCGGCAACAAAAAAGGTGGGTAATGGAAGTGGTCAGCTCCCAGATATGAGCTTCTTTAGCAGGTCAATTGAGGGGAATGGATATTTTCTTTTGCCAAATGGTGTAGTTATACAGTGGGGGCGGGTTACGATTATCGGTTCTACGACTGCACACATTACTTATCCAATCCCCTTTCCAAATAACCGCCTTGTTCTTGCTGCATCACCAGTTGGTAGTGGCTTTACAATCAATCCGGCAACTCCAGTTTTTACAGATGGTGACAGATTCGGATGTGATGTCAGCTCATGGGGAACAAGTAACTACACCGCTATGTATATTGCTATTGGAGGCTAGGAATAATTATGTATGCATATTCAAATGGCAGTTTTTACCCGTTTTCGTTGATTGAGGCATACCAGGGGACAAAAACATGGCCTGATAATTATATCGAAGTGGATGAGGCAGTGTTTACTGAGTTCTCAAGGATACCACCTGCAGGTAAGATGCGGGGAACGGGATATGATGGGATGCCTGTTTGGGTGGATATCCCGCCCCTATCTCATGAGGAACTTATTGCTGAGGCTGGGCGCGAAAAACAGCGTCGTATAGACGAAGCAAACGACTTTATAAATGGGAAGCAGTGGCCCGGTAAGGCAGCAATGGGGCGTTTGACAGAAGTAGAAAAAATGCAATATAACTTATGGCTTGATTATCTTGATAATATTGGGGCAGTTGATACACAACTGGCCCCCAATATTATATGGCCTATATTAAGTTCTGACGTGTTTGTTTAATATTTCTGTATAGCGTGCTTTAGAGGTTATGAGGCCTTTCTTAAATAGGTATGCTGTGGCTGTGGTAAAGAAAACAAACATGAGTGCATTGATGATGTTACTTTGATTGTATGACACTCCAAGCAGAACGCCTTCAAAAAGATACATTTCGTATGAAATGCTGCCAAAAAAAGAAAGCGATGGAGTGTCAATTTTTAAAATAGAAAAAAGAGAAGTGATTAGTATACCAAAACTCAGACATGATACTTCATAACTGAGCATAGAATATTCATTGAATAGATCATGTAGGGAAAAAATGAAAATGACAGTGCTTATCGGAAGTAATATTTTGAAGGAAATTTTATCTTTATACTCTCCGATAATTACCCCTGCCGCAAATGAAAAAGCATGAAGAGTAAACTGGAAGTTGAGTTGAGGGAATTGCTCAAAAGGATGCCAGTAGTAAATAAATGTAGCGATTGCTGCTATTGATAAAACACGGAATGATTTGTTTTTGGTAAGAGAGTATGAAATAAAAAACAGGATATACCACATACATATAAAGTAAATAAACCACATAGTTCCATCTATGGGATGCAAGGGATTCGTAAGTGTAATTGTTCTAAGAACGCGTAAAGGATCGGTAAACAATATTCCGTATGCAATCGAAACCATGATAGTAACTAAGGCATAGGGAAGAATTACCCCAGATAACCTTTTCTTAAAAAAATCTTTTAATCCATTTGATGAACATGAACAAGATAATCCATATCCTGACAAAATAAGGAAGATGGATACAGCGAAGGCGGCAAAATATCGAAAGTCATAATCAAAGGTGCTTCGATGAATATTTACAAGATGGCCTAACATAACAACTAATATTGCGAAGCCTTTTAAATTTGTGGTTGTTGCTTTGTTTAACATCCGAGTTATATCCGAGTTATAACCAAATAAGGTGTAACGTGATTGTAATTTTTTGTAAGTATAAAATCAACTTTTCAGATAAATCTCAATGCAAATCATTTAATAACACCGTCCAGCAATTTTGGGATTGTGTGAGTCACGTTACAACGCTACACAGATGTCTGTGTGACGTAATCAATACAACATAGGGCGAAGCCTATTCCAATCAGGAGGTTCGCCGCTATGGCTCAGGATTACCACCACGGGGTGCGCGTTGTTGAAGTCAACGAGGGCACCCGATCTATCACCACGGTGAGCACCGCTATCGTGGGCATGGTCTGCACCGGCGATGATGCTGATGCGTCCATATTCCCTCTCAATAAGCCGGTTCTGCTGACGGATGTGCTGGAGGCCAGCGGTAAAGCAGGCGAGTCCGGCACGCTGGCCCGTTCGCTGGATGCGATTGCCGACCAGTCAAAACCCGTGACGGTTGTTGTGCGCGTGGCGCAGGGCGAAACCGAAGCGGAAACCACCTCCAATATTATCGGTGGCGTCACGTCCGACGGTAAAAAAACGGGGATGAAAGCGCTGCTTTCTGCGCAGTCGCAGCTGAAAGTTAAGCCGCGTATTCTCGGTGTGCCGGGGCATGACACGCAGGCGGTAGCCACTGAGCTGATGAGTATTGCGCAGAGCCTGCGCGGGTTTGCCTACCTGTCTGCCTATGGCTGCAAGACGGTGGAGGAAGCCATTGCTTACCGGGACAATTTCAGCCAGCGAGAAGGGATGCTGATCTGGCCTGATTTCATCAACTTTGACACCGTGCTAAAAGCCGATGCGACGGCTTACGCCTCTGCACGTGCGCTCGGTTTGCGCGCCAAAATCGACGAACAGACCGGATGGCACAAAACCCTGTCCAACGTGGGAGTGAATGGCGTCACCGGCATTTCCGCTGATGTGTTCTGGGACCTGCAGGACCCGGCAACGGACGCGGGACTGTTGAACCAGAATGACGTCACCACGCTGATCTGCAAAGACGGGTTCCGCTTCTGGGGTTCCCGCTGCCTCAGTGACGATCCCTTGTTTGCGTTTGAGAACTACACCCGCACGGCGCAGGTGCTGGCTGACACGATTGCAGAGGGGCATATGTGGGCCGTGGATAAACCACTGAATCCGTCACTGGCCCGCGACATTATCGAAGGTATTCGCGCCAAATTGCGCAGCCTGGTGAATCAGGGATACCTCATCGGGGCGGACTGCTGGCTGGATGAGTCAGTGAACGATAAAGACTCCCTGAAAGCCGGGAAACTCACCATCGACTACGACTACACGCCTGTGCCGCCGCTTGAAAATCTGATGCTGCGCCAGCGCATCACCGATCGCTACCTGGTCGATTTTGCCAGCCGTGTCAGTGCATAAGGGGGATACATGGCATTACCACGCAAGTTAAAACACCTGAACCTGTTCAACGACGGGAACAACTGGCAGGGGATCGTTGAGTCCCTGACTCTGCCGAAATTCACCCGCAAGTTTGAGAAGTATCGCGGCGGCGGTATGCCGGGCGCGGTGGATGTGGATATGGGGCTGGATGACGGCGCACTGGACACGGAATTTTCAATCGGCGGCACCGAACTGTTGTTATTCAAGCAGATGGGCAAGGCAACCGTTGATGGCATCCAGTTGCGTTTTACCGGCTCTATTCAGCGTGACGATACCGGCGAAGTTCAGGCCATTGAGCTGGTTGTGCGCGGGCGTCATAAAGAAGTGGATTCCGGCGAGTGGAAAACCGGCGAGAGCAGCACCACCAAAGTCAGCAGCACCAACAGCTACGCGAAGCTGACCATTAACGGCGAAGTGCTCTATGAGGTTGATGTGGTCAACATGATTGAAATCGTTGACGGCGTGGACCTGATGGAAGCACACCGTAACGCCCTTGGCCTCTGATTTAACTTAACGGCGCGGTGATCCGCGCCAGTATCTGATTAACAGGAAACGAACATGAGTGACAAGCTGACTGAAAAAACCGTACAACTGGATACGCCAATCATGCGCGGTAAAACCCAAATCACCGAAATTGTGCTGCGTAAGCCGCAGTCCGGTGCGCTGCGCGGCACCCGCCTGCAGGCCATTATGGATATGGACGTGGGGGCCATGATGACAGTGATCCCGCGTATTTCCACCCCGACGCTGACCGCACAGGAAATGGCTGAACTGGACCCCGCCGATCTCACCGCGCTGTCGGTCGAGGTGGTGACTTTTTTGTTGAAGAAGTCGGTGCTTGCCGGTTTACCGACAGCCTGACGATTGATGACCTGGTGGCGGATATCGCCACCATCTTTCACTGGTCGCCGTCCATCACTGACGTTATGCCGCTGACAGAGGTGCTGGAGTGGCGGCACAAAGCGATTCAGAGAAGCGGGGCCAGCGATGAGTGACAATAGCCTGCGTCTGCAGGTGATTCTGAACGCGGTTGACAAGCTCACCCGCCCATTTCGATCCGCGCAGGCCAGCTCAAAAGAGCTGGCTGCTGCTGTCAAAAAATCCCGCGATGCAATAAAGCAGCTTGATCAGGCCGGGAGCAGTCTGGACAGCTTCCGAAAGCTACAGGCAGAAAATCAGAAACTGGGCGACCGGCTGAACTATGCCCGCCAGCGTGCAAATTTACTCAGTCATGAGCTGGGTGCGATGGGGCCGCCTTCTCAACGGCAGGTTGTTGCTTTGGGCCGTCAACAGCTGGCTGTTCAGCGTCTGGAAGAACGGCAGAAAAAGCTGCAGCAGCAGACTGCACTTGTGCGTGCAGAGCTTTATCGTGCCGGTATTTCAGCCAGTGATGGTGCCAGCGCGACGGCCCGCATTACCCGTGAAACAATGCGTTATAACAGGCAGCTTTCTGAACAGGAAGCAAGGCTACGACGTGTCGGGGAGCAACAGCGAAAAATGCACGCCGCCCGTGCGGCATACTCCAGGAGTCTTGAGGTAAGGGATCGCATTGCAGGAGCCGGGGCCACCACCACGGCAGCGGGGCTGGCAATGGGCGCGCCGGTTATGGCTGCAGTTAAGAGCTATGCCAGTATGGAAGATGCCATGAAAGGCGTAGCAAAGCAGGTAAACGGGCTTCGTGACGATAACGGCAACCGTACAAAACAGTTTTATGACATGCAGGATGCCATTAAGGCTGCCAGTGAGCAGCTGCCGATGGAGAATGGTGCTATAGACTATGCCGCGCTGGTTGAAGGCGGCGCGCGCATGGGCGTGACCAGCCAGGACGATCCTTACGAAGACCAGAAACGTGACCTGCTGGCCTTTGCATCCACGGCGGCAAAAGCAGCAACGGCCTTTGAGTTGCCCGCCGATGAGCTGGCGGAAGGGCTGGGGAAAATCGCGCAGCTCTATAAAGTGCCGACGCGTAATATTGAACAACTGGGCGATGCGCTGAACTACCTGGACGATAACGCCATGTCAAAGGGCGGGGACATTATTAACGTCCTGCAGCGTATGGGGGGCGTGGCTGACCGCCTTGACTTCCGAAAGGCTGCTGCGCTGGGTTCAACATTCCTTTCTCTTGGGGCTGCCCCGGAAATTGCCGCCAGTGCCTCTAATGCCATGGTGCGTGAACTGTCCATTGCCACCATGCAAAGTAAACGCTTCTTTGAAGGTATGAACCTGCTGAAACTCAATCCTGCGGAGATTGAAAAGCAGATGACCACCGATGCCATGGGCACCATTCAGCGGGTTCTGGAGAAGGTCAACAATCTGCCGCAGGATAAACGCCTGTCAGCCATGACAATGATTTTTGGTAAAGAGTTTGGCGATGATGCGGCAAAGCTGGCTAACAACCTGCCGGAGCTGCAGCGTCAGCTGAAACTCACATCAGGCAGTGGTGCTAATGGCTCCATGCAGAAAGAATCCGACATTAACAAGGATTCATTGTCTGCGCAGTGGTTGCTGGTTAAGACTGGCGCGCAGAACGCTTTCAGCAGTCTGGGGGAAACGTTGCGTCAGCCGTTGATGGATATTATGGGCATGGTTAAGGGCGTGACCGGGGCGCTGCGTCGCTGGGTGGAGCAGAACCCCGTGCTGGCTGGCACGCTGATGAAAGTGGCGGCGGCTACGGCGGCTGTCACTGTCGGGCTGGGTACACTTGCCGTGGCAGTGGCTGCTGTGCTGGGGCCGATTGCGGTGATTCGGTTTGGCCTGTCTGTGCTGGGTGTAAAAACATTACCTTCCGTTGCTGCAGCGGTAACACGTACTGGCGGTGCCCTGTCATGGCTGGCAGGTGCGCCACTTTCCCTGTTGCGTCGGGGTATGGCGTCATCCGGTGGTAGTGTCGGGTTGCTGAGTGCCCCGCTTAATTCCCTGCGTCGCTCAGTTGGAATAGCGGGTAATGCACTGAAAACGGTGGCAGGTGCTCCGCTTGCCGTGTTCCGTGTCGGTATGTCAGGTATCCGTAATGTTATCGGTATGGTGATGAACCCGCTGGCGGCGTTGCGGGGTGGGCTGACAGCTGTCGGTGGCGTATTGCGTTTTCTTGTTTCTGGTCCGCTGGCATTACTTCGCGGCGCGCTGTTTGGTCTTTCCGGTATGCTGGGTGCGCTGCTCAGTCCGATAGGGCTGGTTGTGGCTGCGCTGGCTGGTGTGGCGCTGGTTGTGTGGAAATACTGGCAGCCCATCAGTGCATTTCTGGGGGGCGTGGTGGAAGGGTTCAAAGCCGCTGCAGCGCCCATCAGCGCCGCCTTTGAGCCGCTCAGGCCCATGTTCCAGTGGATTGGTGACAGGGTGCAGGCCTTGTGGGGCTGGTTCAGTGATTTACTTACGCCGGTTAAATCCACTTCCGAAGAACTGAACAGCGCAGCTGCAATGGGGCGCCGGTTTGGTGAGGCGCTTGCGGAAGGTCTGAATATGGTGATGCACCCGCTGGAGTCACTTAAATCTGGTGTGTCGTGGCTGCTGGAAAAGCTCGGTATTGTGAGTAAGGAGGCGGCAAAGGCGAAACTGCCCGCGCAGGTTACGCAGCAGCAGTCCGCCACGGTGAACAGTGACGGCAAAGTGGTGCTGCCGCCAGGCGGGTTCCCGGCTTACGCAGGGATGTACGACACGGGCGGGATCATTCCACGCGGGCAGTTTGGCATTGTTGGAGAAAATGGCCCTGAAATTGTGAACGGACCGGCAAATGTCACCAGCAGGCGGCGTACTGCTGCGCTTGCCTCTGTCGTTGCTGGCGTGATGGGGGTAGCTGCGACACCTGCAGAAGTGGCTCCGCTTCATCCGTTCAGTCTGCCTGCGAGGGCATACCAGACGCAGCCTGTGAAGGCTGACAGCCCGCCGTCAGTTATTCGTTATGAGATAAATGCGCCCATTCATATCGTCGCGCAGCCGGGACAGAGTACGCAGGATATTGCCCGTGAAGTGGCACGCCAGCTTGACGAGCGGGAACGCAGGGCCAGGGCAAAAGCACGCAGCAATTTCAGCGATCAGGGGGGGTATGAATCATGATGATGGTGCTGGGTTTATATGTATTTATGTTGCGCACTGTCCCTTATCAGGAGTTGCAGTATCAGCGCAGCTGGCGACATGCCGCCAACAGCCGGGTGAACCGCCGCCCGTCAACGCAGTTTCTTGGCCCGGATAATGATTCACTGACACTGTCCGGGGTTCTGCTGCCGGAAGTGACCGGAGGCAGGCTGTCATTGCTGGCGCTGGAGTTGATGGCAGAGCAGGGCAAAGCCTGGCCTTTAATTGAAGGCAGCGGAACTATTTACGGCATGTTTGTTATTGAAAGTCTGAGCCAGACAAAGACGGAGTTTTTTGCCAGTGGAATGCCCAGGCGCATTGAGTTTACGATCACCCTCAAACGGGTTGATGAATCGCTGTCTGACATGTTCGGGAGCCTGAGTGACCAGCTCAGCAACCTGCAGGACTCTGCTGCCTCTGCGATTGGGGGGATTAAGAACACGGTAGGAGGATTGCTGCAGTGAACGTTAATTCTGATCTTCTGAATCTGAACAGCAAAAGCCCGGCTTTCAGTATCGTCATTGAAGGTAAGGACGTGACGACCGTGCTGGATACCCGCCTGATGAGTCTGACGCTGACGGATAACCGGGGCTTTGAAGCGGACCAGCTTGATCTGGAGCTGGACGACGCCGACGGGATGATCGCCCTGCCGCGACGTGGGGCAGTGATTCAGCTGGCGCTGGGCTGGAAAGGCCAGCCGCTTTTCCCTAAAGGGGCTTTTACTGTGGATGAAATTGAACACAGCGGTGCCCCTGACCGGCTGACCATCCGGGCGCGTAGCGCAGATTTCCGTGAAACCCTCAATACACGGCGCGAAAAATCATGGCATCAGACAACGGTGGGGGAGGTGGTAAAGGAAATCGCCGCCCGGCATAACCTCAAAGTGGCGCTGGGTAAAGACCTGACGGATAAGGCGCTGGATCATCTGGACCAGACCAATGAAAGCGATGCAAGTTTTCTGATGAAACTGGCGAGACAGTATGGGGCGATTGCTTCCGTTAAGGACGGGAATCTGCTGTTTATCCGGCAGGGACAGGGAAGAACGGCGAGCGGCAAGCCGCTGCCGGTTATCACCATCACGCGCAAAGCCGGTGACGGTCATCGGTTCACCCTTGCTGATCGTGGTGCCTATACCGGTGTTATTGCCAGCTGGTTGCATACGCGTGAACCCATGAAAAAAGAGACAACCAGTGTTAAGCATCGTCGAAAGAAAACCACCACACCCAAAGAGCCGGAAGCAAAACAGGGCGATTATCTGGTGGGAACGGATGAAAACGTGCTGGTTCTTAATCGTACCTACGCCACCCGGAGCAATGCAGAGCGCGCAGCAAAAATGCAGTGGGAACGCCTGCAGCGCGGGGTTGCTTCATTTTCCCTGCAGCTCGCTGAGGGGCGGGCTGATCTCTATACGGAAATGCCGGTGAAGGTGGCGGGGTTTAAGCAGCCGATCGATGATGCAGAATGGACCATTACCACCCTGACGCATTCTGTCAGCCCGGATAATGGATTTACGACCAGCATGGAGCTTGAAGTGAAAATAGATGAGTTCGCAATGGAATGATTAGTTCCAAATTGCGAACAATGATGTATCATTATTGCGAACTGGTTAATAATGAGGGCTGATTATTATGATGAATTGTCCTATGTGCGGGCAGGCTGCACATACCCGAAGCAGCTTCCAGGTTTCCAATGAGACCAAAGAACGCTACAACCAGTGCACTAACATCGAATGCGGGCATACTTTCGTGACGCATGAGACTTTTGTGCGCTCAGTATGCCGTCCTCAAAAAATCAGCGCAGCACCGCCTCATCCAAAAGGTATGCAGGAACAATTTGCTTACTAATACTGACCCGCCGCTGGCGGGTTTTGTACGTTTGGTGCCGCCATAACAAAAGCGCTGTCGCCATTTTGTCGCCACACATGAAAAAGAAGTTATCTAAGTGCTTGATTGGAAGGGCGCTGAATTTCAGACAACAAAAAACCCATCAACCTTGAACCAAAACGGCGGGGTTGATGGGCTCCACAAATTGGGGACATCAAAGAAAAGCAGTGGCAATAGTTATGACTGACACCTTGAAGAAAAGTTCTGCTGAACTGCAAAAAATTTTCGTTTAAGGGTGATTTTCAGTGCTAACCAAGGCCTGGCCAGACAATGACGATGAGTGTCCCCGCCAATGTCAGCAGAACGTTGGCAATGGCGTAGGTGCCAGCATAGCCTAATGCCGGGATGTTGCTGCGAGCCGTGTCGCTGATAATTTCCATTGCCGGAGCGCAGGTACGCGCGCCCATCATGGCGCCAAACAGCAGGGCGCGGTTCATGCGCAATACGTAAGCGCCAAACAAGAAACAAATAACAACCGGAACCAGGCTCACAACCAATCCGGCAATCAGCATTTGACCACCAACGGCGCCAAGGCCATTGCCAATGCCGCTACCTGCGCTCAAACCGACGCCTGCCATGAATACCATCAGACCAAACTCTTTCACCATGTTCAGCGCGCCCTGCGGGATATAGCCAAACGTTGGATGGTTGGCACGCAGGAAGCCGAGCATAATCCCGGCGAACAGTAATCCAGCCGCATTCCCAATACCGAAGCTGAAATTACTGAACTGGAAAGTGATCATCCCAATCATCAGACCAATGATAAAGAAGGCGCAGAAGGCCAGCAGATCGGTCACCTGACTGTGAATGGAAATGAAGCCGATACGATCTGCGATCGTTTTAACGCGACGAGCATCGCCGCTAACCTGCAACACGTCACCTTTATTGAGCACGACGTTGTCATCGATAGGCATTTCGATCTGGCTGCGGATCACGCGGTTGAGGAAACAGCCGTGGTCGGTCAGCTTCAACTGGGCCAGGCGACGGCCAACGGCATTGTGGTTTTTCACCACAATCTCTTCAGTGACAATACGCATATCGAGCAGATCGCGATCGAACACTTCTTTGCCGTTACGGAAACTGGGATCGAGGCGGGCATGCGCGTCTGGATAACCTACTAAGGCTATTTCGTCGCCCATTTGCAGCACTGCGTCACCGTCCGGGTTAGCCAGGATGCCGTTGCGGCGGATGCGTTCAATGTAGCAGCCGGTCTGACGATAAATACCCAGTTCGCGCAGATTCTTACCATCAGCCCATGCCACCAGCTCCGGGCCCACGCGGTACGCGCGGATCACCGGCAGATAAACCTTACGGTTGGCGTCAGTGTCCAGACCACGCTCACGCGCAATTTGTTGGGCGCTGGTTTGCAGGTCCTGATGTTGAAGTTTTGGCAGGTAGCGCGCACCGACAATCAGACTGACCAGTCCAATCAAATAGGTGAGGGCGTACCCCAGACTCAGGTTATCGAGGGCGGTGGAAAGCTGTGAGCCTGCCATTCCGGAATGGCGCAAGGTATCGCCTGCGCCGACCAGCACCGGCGTGGAGGTCATCGAACCGGCCAGCATACCCGCCGTCAGGCCGATGTCCCAGCCAAATAGCTTACCCAGCCCCAGGGCGATCAGCATTGCGCTACCGACCATCACCAGAGCAAGCATTAGATAATTTTTCCCATCGCGAAAAAAAATCGAAAAAAAGTTGGGGCCGGCTTCGACGCCGACACAAAAAATAAACAGCATAAAGCCGAGATTTAATGCATCGGTGTTAATACTAAAGTGCTGCTGACCTAATAATAGGGACACCACTAAAACGCCAATGGAATTACCGAGTTGGACTGAACCCAGGCGTAATTTACCCAGGCAGAGGCCCAGAGCCAGGACCACAAATAATAACAGGATGTAATTCCCATTTAACAAATCTGCGACGTTTATATTCACTGAGGCTAACTTCTTGTTTACTAGTAAGCTATTGAAAGAAATGGCAATTTACGCTAATGTTTTTGCCAGAAATTAAGGGGCGACAGCACTACACACAGCCCCGATTAATGCAGCATAACAATATATGCGGATAGTTTAATCTCATTACGTATCAACGGCTATAAGAATCGTGTGGGTGTGTTTTTGGCATGGAATGCCGAGTTACTTTATCTGACTGGACGCCTGTGGGCGAAAAGAGTGTTCGATAGAGAATGTGTCAGGAGGAACGATTGAAACATAAGCAAAGTTGGGCGGGGGCGATCTGCTGCTTTGTGCTCTTTATTGTGGTGTGTCTTTCATTAACGCTAAACGTGAAAGGGGCATTCAGAGCGGCAGGGCATCCAGAGGTCGGGTTGTTGTTTTTTATCTTGCCTGGTGCTGCAGCAAGTTTTTTCTCCCATCGGCGGGAGGTGCTCAGACCTCTTCTTGGTGCAATGTTGGCGGCACCGTGCTGTCTGTTACTGATGCGGTTCGTTTTTATGCCGACGCGTTCATTGTGGCAAGAGATGGCGTGGTTATTCAGTGCGGTGTTTTGGTGCGCGCTTGGCGCATTGTGTTTTTTGTTTATCAGTAGCTTATTCAATCAGCATCAACGACGGAAAAAGAACTGATGACGCCCTCCAGCGGAGGGCGTAGACACTGCTATCAGGCGAACAGATTCATATTCTCTTTTGCCCACGCCTCAAAATCCGTGCATCCGCCGATGTGTTTTTGATCAACAAAAATCTGCGGAACGGTTTCTACTGGCTTACCTACCGTCTTTTCCAGATCGGCTTTCGTAATACCTTCGGCATGGATGTCAATGTAGCGGAAGTTAAAATCGTCATGCTCATTGCTTAATTTTTCTGCTAATTCTTTTGCGCGCACGCAATACGGGCACCCTGGGCGACCAAAAATAACGGCAAACATCTCTCTCTCCTCGAACTTATCAGGCCGGATGGCGAATACTTATTATGATGCCGCGATTTGTGACGGATGGAAAGCAGGTTCGGCCTGTTGCTTTGATATCCTCAAGCTATAACTGTTAAACACGACGAGCCGGAACGTTTTATAATAAAAGCCATTTCGCCGGGAGGTCGCTTATGCGCACCATTGGTGTATTACCGAAAAGCGTATTGATGCTGGAAATAATGGGGATGGTTTTGTTATCGCTGGCGCTGCTGTCGCTTAATGATTACCTGACCTTACCCGCGCCGCTTAACAGCCCGTTAGCCTGCGTGGTGATGATATTTCTGGGCGTACTGCTGATGTTACCCGCCGCAGTGATGTTGATGTGGCGCATTGCTCAACTGCTGGCGCCGCAGCTCCTGTCGCGCGCTCCCGACGATTCTTCCCATTCAGACAGAGAAAAAAGATGACGCCAACCATTGATTTAATCCGCAGCCACCGTTCCATTCGCCATTTTACCGATGAAGCTATTTCTGACGCACAGCGAGAGGCAATCATTGCCGCCGCTCAGGGCACCTCAAGCTCCAGTTTTTTACAGTGCACAACGATTGTTCGGATAACCGATAAAACTCTGCGTGAATCGCTGGCTACCTTATCTGGCGGTCAAAAGCACGTGGCGCAGGCCGCTGAATTCTGGGTGTTTTGCGCTGACTTTAACCGTCATTTGCAGATTTGCCCTGACGCGCAGTTGGGGCTGGCAGAGCAACTGCTGCTGGGTGTGGTTGATACGGCGATGATGGCGCAAAATGCGCTGACGGCGGCAGAATCGCTGGGACTTGGCGGTGTGTATATTGGTGGGTTGCGTAACAATATTGAGTCGGTCACGGAATTATTGAAATTGCCGCAGCATGTTCTGCCGCTGTTTGGTTTGTGCCTTGGCTGGCCTGCGGATAACCCGGATATCAAGCCGCGCCTGCCTGCGTCGCTGGTTGTGCACGAAAACCAGTATCAGCCGCTCAATACAGACGTTTTGTCGCAGTATGACGAACAGCTTGCGCAGTACTATCTGACCCGCGGCAGCAATACGCGTCGTGACACCTGGAGCGATCACATTCGTCGAACCATCATTAAAGAAAGTCGTCCCTTTATCCTGGAATATTTGCATAAACAGGGATGGGCCACGCGCTAAAGATTTCAACCCAGTGTATGATACGCCTGCTTTTACCAGGTCATTGAGAGGTGCAGGGTGAAAATTGCCATTTTGTCCCGGGACGGAACGCTCTATTCTTGTAAGCGCCTGCGTGAAGCGGCGATGCAGCGCGGTCACCTGGTTGAAATTATCGATCCGCTTTCTTGCTATATGAACATCAGCCCGGCGGCGTCATCTATTCATTACAAGGGCCGCCAGCTTCCCCATTTTGACGCGGTGATCCCACGGATTGGTTCAGCGATTACCTTTTATGGTACGGCGGCGCTGCGTCAGTTTGAAATGTTGGGTAGCTATCCGTTAAATGAATCGGTAGCGATTACGCGCGCGCGCGATAAGCTGCGTTCGCTGCAGTTGCTGGCGCGTCAGGGGATTGATTTACCCATCACCGGGATTGCTCACTCCCCGGACGATACCAGCGACATGATTGATATGGTTGGCGGCGCGCCGCTGGTGGTGAAACTGGTTGAAGGCACACAGGGGATCGGCGTGGTGCTGGCGGAAACACGGCAGGCCGCGGAAAGTGTCGTGGATGCGTTTCGTGGGCTGAATGCTCATATTCTGGTTCAGGAATATATCAAAGAAGCGCAAGGGCGGGATATTCGCTGTTTCGTGGTGGGTGACGAGGTGGTGGCTGCCATTGAACGCCGTGCGAAAGAGGGCGATTTTCGTTCTAATCTCCATCGCGGCGGGGTTGCTACGATTGCGAATATCACGCCGCGCGAAAGAAAAATTGCGCTCAAAGCCGCTCAGACTATGGGGCTGGATGTTGCTGGTGTTGATATTCTGCGTGCAGAACGTGGGCCGTTGGTCATGGAGGTTAACGCTTCTCCGGGTCTGGAAGGGGTCGAGAAAACCACCGGGATAGACATTGCCGGCAAGATGATCCAGTGGATCGAGCGCCATGCTACGCCTGAATTTTGTCTTAAAATCGGCGGCTAAACACAATATCGATTGCGATCGTGGTATGACACGCTCTTTTTGCGTAAGCTGTGCCGGTATTTTTTTCATCATTAGAGGTCGCACATTATTATGACATCACTGGTCGTTCCCACTCTGGATACGTTGCGTCAATGGCTCGACGACCTGGGCATGAGTTTTTTTGAATGCGATACCTGTCAGGCGCTGCATTTACCTCATATGCAGAACTTTGACGGCATCTTTGATGCAAAAGTTGATTTGGTGGATAACGTCATCCTGTTTTCTGCGATGGCGGAAGTCAGACCTTCCGCACTGCTGCCCCTGGCCGCCGATTTGTCCGCGATTAATGCCAGTTCACTGACGGTAAAAGCATTTCTGGATATGCAGGATGATAATCTGCCAAAGCTGGTGGTTTGCCAGTCTTTATCCGTTACGCCGGGCGTAACGTTTGAGCAGTTTGAATGTTTTGTTCGCCAGAGCGAAGAGCAGATATCGATGGTGATCCTCGAAGCTGGGGCGCATCAGCTGTTATTTAACGCTGAAGAAGATACGCAAAACAGCAACGCTGAAGTCCATTTCCTCCATTAATTCCCCCTGAATCTGGACGCATTTTGCGCAGCCGCTACCAGAGCGGTTGCGTACGGCCTGTTTTTATTCTGTGTTTAACCTTTTATTAAAGAATTATTCACTTCCATTCTGCTCCTTCTGCTTTATGTCATAGACAATTCCTGCATAAAAAATTGATAAAAGACGTTTTTTAATCTGGGCTATATCCACAAAACCTGGCTAAAGTTATTCTTGCGAAGCATATAGACGTCAATTTTCTAACTGCCCCGTATGACCTGAGCTGTGGCTACAATACGTGGTGAATGAGTGGGCGCATATCTGCGGGCGATAGCGGCATCGGGAGAGGTCTCTCTTTTCATTGATGCCGCATGAAAGAATATGCACGTTTCTTGCATATCATTAGAGTGTGACATTTTTGTTCGTTTGTTAACGAACTTTCAGAAGGAAAGAGATTATGACCGCCTTAAATAAAAAATGGTTATCAGGCCTGGTTGTGGGTGCTCTGATGTCCATCTCTGCCGGCACGCTCGCTGCTGAACAAAAAACGCTGCATATTTATAACTGGTCTGATTATATTGCTCCGGATACGGTGGCTAACTTTGAAAAAGAGACCGGAATTAAAGTTATCTATGACGTATTTGATTCCAATGAAGTACTGGAAGGTAAGCTCATGGCGGGCAGCACCGGTTTTGACCTGGTTGTTCCTTCCGCCAGTTTCCTTGAACGTCAACTGACCGCAGGCGTCTTCCAGCCGCTTGATAAGAGCAAACTGCCGGGCTGGAAAAACCTCGATCCTGAGCTGCTGAAGCTGGTGGGTAAACACGATCCGGATAACAAGTTTGCGATGCCGTATATGTGGGCAACAACCGGCATTGGCTATAACGTGGACAAAGTGAAAGCGGTGCTGGGGCCAGATGCGCCGGTTGATAGCTGGGATTTGATCCTCAAACCGGAAAATCTGGAAAAACTCAAAAGTTGCGGTGTCTCTTTCCTTGATGCGCCTGAAGAGGTGTTTGCAACCGTACTGAACTATTTGGGTAAAGATCCAAACAGTACCAAAGCAGATGATTACACCGGACCGGCGACCGACCTGCTGTTGAAACTGCGTCCGAATATTCGCTACTTCCACTCTTCGCAATATATTAACGACCTGGCAAACGGTGATACCTGCGTAGCGATTGGCTGGGCGGGGGACGTATGGCAGGCGGCGAACCGTGCAAAAGAAGCGAAAAATGGCGTCAATATCTCTTTCTCAATTCCTAAAGAAGGGGCAATGGCGTTCTTTGACGTATTCGCGATGCCAGCCGATGCCAAAAACAAAGACGAAGCCTATCAGTTCCTCAACTACCTGCTGCGTCCTGATGTGATTGCGCATATTTCCGACCACGTGTTCTATGCCAATGCCAACAAAGAAGCGACGGCTCTGGTCAGTCAGGAAGTTCGTGATAACCCTGGCATCTACCCGCCTGCGGATGTGCGCGCCAAGCTGTTCACGCTGAAAGTACAGGATCCGAAGATCGACCGTGTCCGTACCCGAGCGTGGACGAAGGTAAAAAGCGGAAAATAACCTGATGTTTGGGACATGACCCGGCAGGATTGATGCCTGCCGGGCAGTGTTGATCCTAAACACACCTAACCCGGCAATACGCACCACCGTGGTGCGTTATTTGCACCGTTTCTTTGTTTTATGCCGGAGAGCACCTGAGTGAATGATGCAACCCCACGCCCACACGCGAAAATCCGCAAGGCGCTGACCCCGCTGCTTGAAATTCGCAACCTGACCAAGTCGTTTGACGGCCAACACGCCGTCGATGACGTCAACCTTACTATCTATAAAGGTGAAATATTTGCCCTGCTCGGCGCATCCGGCTGTGGCAAATCGACTCTGCTGCGCATGTTAGCGGGATTTGAACAGCCGACAACCGGGCAAATTATGCTTGATGGCGTCGATTTAGCGCACGTCCCGCCTTATCTGCGTCCGATCAATATGATGTTTCAATCCTATGCCCTGTTTCCGCACATGACGGTTGAGCAGAACATTGCCTTTGGCCTCAAGCAGGACAAGCTGCCAAAGGCTGAAATCGCCAGCCGGGTGATTGAGATGCTGGGCCTGGTGCATATGCAGGAGTTCGCCAAACGCAAACCGCACCAGCTTTCTGGCGGTCAGCGTCAGCGTGTGGCCCTGGCGCGTAGCCTGGCGAAACGGCCGAAGTTACTGCTGCTTGATGAACCCATGGGGGCGCTGGACAAAAAGCTGCGTGACCGCATGCAACTGGAAGTGGCGGATATCCTTGAACGCGTCGGCGTGACCTGCGTGATGGTAACGCACGATCAGGAAGAAGCCATGACGATGGCAGGGCGCATTGCGATCATGAACCGTGGCAAATTTGTGCAGATCGGCGAACCGGAAGAGATCTACGAGCATCCGACTACGCGCTATAGCGCCGAGTTTATCGGTTCGGTTAACGTCTTTGAAGGACTACTGAAAGAACGCCAGGAAGATGGTCTGATTATTGAGTCTCCTGGACTGGTGCATCCGCTGAAAGTAGATGCAGATGCGTCTATTGTCGATAACGTCCCGGTGTATGTTGCGCTGCGCCCGGAAAAAATCATGCTCTGTGAGGCTCCTCCGCCAGATGGTTATAACTTCGCGGTAGGCGAAGTGGTGCACATTGCCTATCTGGGCGATTTGTCGGTGTATCACGTACGTTTGAAAAGCGGCCAGATGCTGAGTGCTCAGCTACAAAATGAACATCGTTATCGCAAGGGATTACCCACCTGGGGTGACGAGGTCCGTTTGTGCTGGGATGCAGACAGTTGTGTGGTGTTGACGGTTTAAGGAGCGAAGATGAGTACACTTGAACCTCCGGCACGCGTGGATAAAGCAGGGCGATTCACGCTGTTTATGTCGCGGCTGCAAATGAAACACGGGCGCAAGCTGGTGATTGCGCTACCGTATGTGTGGCTGCTGCTCCTGTTTCTGCTGCCTTTTCTGATCGTCTTCAAAATCAGTTTGGCTGAAATGGCGCGCGCTATTCCACCCTATACCGACCTCGTTTCATGGGCTGACGATCAGCTATCCATCACGCTCAACTTAGCCAACTTCCTGCAGTTAACGGACGATCCGCTCTATTTTGATGCCTACCTGCAATCTTTGCAGGTGGCGGGGATTTCGACGATCTGTTGTCTGCTGTTGGGATATCCGCTGGCGTGGGCTGTCGCACACAGTAAACCCTCGACACGCAATATTCTGTTGTTGCTGGTGATCCTGCCGTCCTGGACGTCGTTTTTGATTCGCGTGTACGCCTGGATGGGGATCCTGAAAAATAACGGTGTACTGAATAACTTTCTGATGTGGCTGGGCGTTATCGATCAACCATTGACGATTCTGCACACCAATCTGGCGGTCTATATCGGGATTGTTTACGCCTATTTACCCTTTATGGTACTGCCGATTTACACCGCGTTGACGCGTATTGATTATTCGCTGGTAGAGGCGGCGCTGGATTTGGGTGCCCGACCGTTGAAAACCTTCTTTAGCGTGATTGTGCCATTGACCAAAGGCGGGATTATCGCCGGATCGATGTTGGTGTTTATCCCGGCTGTGGGTGAGTTTGTCATTCCGGAACTGCTGGGCGGCCCGGATAGCATCATGATTGGTCGCGTGCTGTGGCAGGAATTTTTCAATAACCGCGACTGGCCGGTGGCGTCTGCCGTTGCCATTATTATGCTGCTGTTACTGATTGTGCCAATCATGTGGTTCCACAAATATCAGCAAAAAAGCATGGGGGAACACGGATGAATAACTTACCGGTCGTTCGCTCGCCGTGGCGTATTTTTATCCTGGTGCTGGGCTTTACCTTCCTGTATGTGCCGATGCTGATGCTGGTTATCTATTCGTTTAACAGCTCGAAGCTGGTTACGGTCTGGGCGGGGTGGTCAACGCGTTGGTATGGTGAGCTTTTCCATGATACCGCGATGATAAGCGCTGTTGGCATGAGTTTAACGATTGCTGCGGGTGCAGCGACGATGGCGGTAATCCTCGGCACTATAGCCGCTGTGGTAATGGTGCGTTTTGGCCGTTTTCACGGATCGAATGGGTTTGCTTTTATGATTACCGCGCCGCTGGTTATGCCGGATGTCATTACCGGTTTGTCGCTGCTGCTGCTGTTTGTAGCTCTGGCGCACGCCATCGGCTGGCCTGCGGATCGCGGTATGTTGACCATCTGGCTGGCGCACGTCACCTTCTGTACGGCGTACGTGGCGGTGGTGATTTCCTCACGGTTGCGCGAACTGGATCACTCCATTGAGGAAGCGGCGATGGATCTTGGCGCTACGCCGCTGAAGGTCTTTTTCGTTATCACGCTGCCGATGATTATGCCTGCGGTGATCTCCGGCTGGTTACTGGCCTTCACGTTGTCGCTTGATGATCTGGTTATCGCCAGCTTTGTCTCTGGTCCTGGCGCCACAACATTACCGATGCTGGTGTTCTCCAGCGTACGTATGGGGGTTAACCCGGAGATCAACGCGCTGGCGACGCTGATTCTTGGCGTGGTAGGAATTATCGGATTTATCGCGTGGTATCTGATGGCGCGAACAGAAAAACAACGGATTCGCGATATCCAACGTGCAAGACGCGGCTGAAAAAACTAAAATCTGCCAACCTGTCTATACGGCGCAGCTGTGGTGGCTGCGCCGTTTTCATGGAAGACGACGCGTTGGGATTTTTTAAGAAATCATCCACATCACATGCTCGCTTAAACGTCCCTGCGTTGGTGCAGGTGGCGGCGCTGGCTATTATCATGATCCGCTGTCTCGATCTGTTGATGATTTTTAATACGCTAGGGTTGCGTGGCACCAGCGAATTTATTCATCGCAGCGTGCAGACCTGGAATTTGACGCTGGTGTTTCTGGGCAGCCTGGCGCTGCTGTTTATCGAAATCTACTGCGCATTTTCGCTGGTAAAAGGACGGAACTGGGCACGCTGGATCTATCTGTTGACCCAGATTACCGCCAGCGTTTATCTGTGGGCGGCCTCGTTGGGCTATGGTTATCCGGAACTGTTCAGCATTGCGGGAGAGTCCAGACGTGAGATCCTGCGTACGCTGGTGATGCAAAAGTTGCCGGATATGCTGGTGTTGCTGCTGCTGTTTGTGCCTGCGTCCAGCAGGCGGTTCTTCCGTTTGCAATAACGTTAATACCCTAAATAATTCGAGTTACAGGAAGGCGGCAAGAGAATGAATCCCCAGGAGCTTACATAAGTAAGTGACTGGGGTGAGTGAGCACAGCCAACGCACCTGTAACTTGAAGTATGACGGGTATATAATCTTCGCCCCCTGTTAATTTGTAGGTTTTTGTATGCAGTGCGCACTTTATGACGCCGAACGCTGTCGCTCCTGTCAGTGGATAACACAGCCTGTTGCCGATCAACTTCTCTCAAAAACAGCCGATCTGCAGAATCTGCTGGCTGATTATTCGGTCGGAGAATGGTGCGCACCGGTCAGCGGCCCGGAACGCGCTTTTCGCAACAAAGCCAAAATGGTGGTCAGCGGCAGCGTGGAAAAACCACTGCTTGGGATGCTGCATCGTGACGGTACGCCGGAGGATTTGTGTGATTGTCCGCTCTATCCTGCGTCTTTTGCGCCCGTATTTGCCGCGCTCAAACCGTTTATCGCCCGGGCGGGGTTAACGCCCTATAACGTGGCTCGTAAACGCGGAGAGCTGAAATATCTGCTGTTAACGGAAAGCCGATTTGATGGCGGTATGATGCTGCGCTTTGTCCTGCGTTCAGACGCCAAACTGGCGCAGTTGCGTGCAGCGCTACCGTGGTTGCAGGCACAATTGCCACAGTTAAAAGTGATCACTGTTAATATTCAACCGGTGCATATGGCGATTATGGAAGGGGAGACAGAAATCTTCCTGACAGAGCAGCAGGCGCTGGCGGAACGCTTTAACAATGTGCCGTTGTGGATACGCCCGCAGAGCTTTTTCCAGACCAACCCAGTGGTGGCGGGGCATTTATATGCCACCGCGCGCGACTGGGTGCGTCAGCTTCCGGTTACTCATATGTGGGATCTGTTTTGCGGCGTAGGGGGCTTTGGTCTGCATTGCGCCACGCTGCAGATGAAACTAACAGGTATTGAAATCGCGCCAGAGGCGATTAACTGTGCGAAACAGTCGGCGCAGGAGCTTGGGTTGCAGAATCTGCATTTTCAGGCGCTGGATTCGACTCAGTTTGCTACCGCCCAGGACGAAGTCCCCGATCTGGTGCTGGTAAACCCACCGCGTCGCGGGATTGGCAAACCGCTGTGCGATTTTCTTTCCCGCATGGCGCCACGTTTTATTGTCTATTCAAGCTGCAATGCGCAAACCATGGCGAAGGATATCCACGAGTTGCAAGGGTACCGCATTGAACGTGTCCAGCTTTTCGATATGTTCCCACACACCGCACATTATGAAGTATTAACGCTGCTCAGCCGACAATAACTGCTATGCCTGATGGCGCTTCGCTTATCAGGCCTACAGGCTGTTCGTCATTCATAGGGTGGATAAGGTGCTTGCACCGCATCCGGCAAATGTAATATGCGAAAAAAAAGCCCGTACTTGCGTACGAGCTCTTCTTAAGATATGGCGGTGAGGCGGGGATTGACTCGCTTCGCTCGCCCTGCGGGCAGCCTGTTCGCTGCGCTCTCAGTCTGTCCAACTGGCTGCGCCAGTAGTCGAACCCCGGTCCGGGCTTCTCATCCCCGCCAGGCTGTGAAATATGCGAAAAAAAAAGCCCGTACTTGCGTACGAGCTCTTCTTAAAATATGGCGGTGAGGCGGGGATTCGAACCCCGGATACGTTGCCGTATACACACTTTCCAGGCGTGCTCCTTCAGCCACTCGGACACCTCACCATATTGTATTGCTGCCTGACCGCTTGGGGGGCAACGGGGCGCTACTATAGGGAGTTGCGCTAAAACGGTCAAGCAGAATTTACGTGTTCACTGTTGTTTGGTTACACAGTGTACATATTCCTCCGCCCGAACCGGCGCGGAGGATATAATTAACGCTGAGAGTCCAGTTTTTCGCCGTTGGTCACAACTTCCTGGGCTTTGCTGTAGCTTTCGATCAGCAACTGATAAGCCGGGAAGACTTTGGTATACACTTCCGCCCACTCAGCGGCGTCTTCACGGTTCCATGTCCCCTGTATTTCAGAAGCGACTGCAGCGGTATCCATCGGCACGACACCAGCCTGAACCACGCGAGCCAGGGTGATTTCCTGCGCCATCTTGCTGTAGGTACCGGACGCGTCAATCACCGCGAAGACCTTGTAACCTTCAGCCACTGCGCTGATGGCCGGGAAAGCCATGCAGACACTGGTGATCGTACCGGCGATAATCAATGTCTTACGACCCGTTGCTTTTACCGCGTTCACGAAGTCTTCGTTATCCCAGGCGTTGATTTCACCTTTACGCGCTACGTATTGGGCATGCGGTGCATTGGCGTGGATCTCCGGGATCAACGGGCCGTTAGGTCCCTGCGGTACGGATGCCGTGGTAATCACCGGCATTTTCGCCAGGGTCGCCATTTTAGCCAGCGCAGCGGCACGTGCACGCAGTTCAGGCATTGGCATATCGCCGACGGTCTGGAAAAGCCCACTCTGATGATCGATAAGCAGCATGACGGAATCATTCACATCGATAACCGGACGTGAGCCATTAAAGTTTGCAGGACTGGACATATTCTTCTCCTTCGATTCAGATTTGGCCAAAACGGCCGGAGTTAAAATCGCGTACAGCTTCAGCGATTTCTTGTTTCGTGTTCATAACAAACGGACCGTAACCTACAATCGGCTCGTTCAACGGTTCGCCAGACAGCAGCAGCACGATGGCATCGCTGGTGGCTTCAATGTGCAGCGTTTTCCCCTGCTGGCTTAGCACCACCAGTTGCGCTTCGCTGGCTGGCGTGGTCCCGTTTACAGTGATATTGCCTTTCAATACCACCAGTGCGGTGCTCCATCCTTCCGGCTGAGACAACGTGAGCTGATGATTACGTTGTAGTCGCATATCCCAGACGTTCAGCGGCGAAAAGGTATGTGCAGGCCCTTTGGTTTCCTCGTAGCTACCCGCAATAACGCGAACGCTTCCTGTTTCATCAGGCAGAGCAACCGTGGGGATAACATCGCTGGTGATGCTCTGATAACCCGGCGCGGCCATTTTGTCTTTTGCCGGCAGGTTAACCCACAGCTGTACCATTTCCAGTTCGCCGCCCCGACGGGTAAATTCCGGTGAATGGAACTCTTCGTGTAATATTCCTGCACCTGCGGTCATCCACTGCACGTCGCCGGGACCGATAATGCCGCCGCGACCAGTTGAATCACGGTGTTCAACTTCGCCGCTGTAAACGATGGTCACCGTTTCAAAACCACGGTGAGGGTGTTCGCCGACGCCGCGCTTTTCGTTACCCGGTGTGAACGTATGCGGACCGGCGTAATCCAGCAGCAGGAATGGACTTAACTGCTCTGCATGAGACTGGTAAGAGAACATTGAGCGAACCGGAAATCCATCGCCAACCCAGTGTGGGCGAGGTGCGGTGTAGACGCCTGTTACTTGTTTCATTTGTGTCTCCTCAGTGGCGTTGTCTTGATGTGAATAAGCTTATATTCATGACAGCGAATTGAGTAGTCGCTAAAATGGTCTTCACTGTCTCATAAATAGGACAATAAAATGACAAAGCCGGATCTCAATGATTTTGCTTGGTTTGTACATGTTGTAGAGGAAGGTGGATTCGCAGCGGCGGGACGTGCGCTTGATGAACCGAAATCAAAACTGAGCCGACGTATTGCGCAACTTGAAGAGAGGTTGGGGGTTCGACTTATTCAGCGAACCACCCGGCAGTTTAACGTGACTGAAGTCGGACAAACATTTTACGAACACTGTAAGGCAATGCTGGTGGAAGCGCAGGCGGCGCAGGATGCTATTGCGGCTTTACAGGTTGAGCCGCGCGGCGTTGTAAAACTGACTTGTCCGGTCACGTTGTTGCATGTGCATATTGGGCCAATGCTCGCCCGATTTATGGCCCGTTATCCCGATGTTTCCGTGCAGCTTGAGGCGACGAACCGCCGCGTTGATGTGGTAGGCGAAGGCCTGGATGTGGCGATTCGCGTCAGACCTCGTCCATTTGAGGATAGCGACCTGGTGATGCGGGTACTTGCAGACAGGGGACACCGGTTATATGCCAGCCCGCGATTAATTGAACAAATGGGCGCGGTCAACTCTCCGGCGGATTTGACCCGTTGGCCGGGGCTGAGTCTGGCATCGGGTAAACATGTGCATCGCTGGGAGTTATTTGGCCCACAGGGCGCACGGGCGGAGGTGCATTTCACGCCGCGTATGATCACCACTGATATGCTGGCGTTACGTGAAGCTGCGGTTGCCGGTGTGGGGGTTGTACAACTGCCGCAACTGATGGTGAAAGAACAATTAGCGGCGGGTGAACTGGTGGCATTGCTCGACGGTTGGGAGCCTAAGCGGGAGATTATTCACGCAGTCTTTCCGTCTCGTCGGGGATTATTGCCCTCAGTACGCGCATTGGTGGATTTCTTAACAGAGGAATATGCGCGGATGATTGAGGATTAAATACCTGTCCTCAGCCTATAAAAAAGGCCGGTTAAACCGACCTTTTATTATCTGGACGCCATTCGGGCGTTAAAAACAATCAGCGACTACGGAAGACAATGCGGCCTTTGCTCAGGTCGTACGGGGTCAGCTCAACAGTCACTTTGTCGCCCGTCAGGATGCGGATATAGTTTTTACGCATTTTACCGGAGATGTGTGCAGTAACCACGTGACCGTTTTCTAACTCTACGCGGAACATGGTATTAGGTAACGTATCGAGAACGGTACCCTGCATTTCAATATTGTCTTCTTTGGCCATCTAATCCTCTGGGGTATCACTACCGTAATTTGAACCGGCAAGATAATGCCGAAGTTCTTTTAATAAGTAAAGATTTGTGCGTTTAAAACACAGCAAATCGGGTTTGGCGCATTACTCTAACCGCACACGGCAAAGCCGCACTTAAAGCGTAACGTGTAAGGGAACGAGGAGATAAACGATAGGCGTTGCCTGGCGCGAACTGTTCCTTAACGGCGGCGGGGTAATGGGCTAAACCAACTCTGCGGCACAATTATAACACCCCGACAAAAAATGTGCCGAAAACATTCACCCCTGAGGCGAAAATAACGTCCTTGGTATCCAGAAATGGCTCGGTAGCCGCTGCTGACGCAGTATGCTCAGCTGCTCAAGGTACTCCCGCCGCGGGGTTTCGATGGCGCCCAGGGATGCTGTGTGGCTATTTAATACCTGGCAGTCGATTAATTTTCCGCCCTGACGGATAAATTCCGTGCAAAAAACAAGTAGTGCAGTCTTGGACGCATTTTCCTGACGACTGAACATTGATTCGCCACAAAACAGCGTACCTTGCGCCACGCCGTACATGCCGCCGACTAATTCATTTTGTCGCCATACTTCAATTGAATGCGCATGTCCCAGTTCGTGCAGACGATGGTAAGCGTCCACGACATCGTGTGTGATCCAGGTACCTTCTTCCCGATCGTTCGCACAGCCTTCAATCACCTGACCGAACGCGTAGTTGAGCGTCACACGATAAGGCGAATTTTTATGAAAGCGTTTCATGCTGCGACTGAGGTGAAAGTTCTCAGGCCAAAGAATGGCGCGCGGATCGGGTGACCACCACAGAATAGGGTCGCCGGGAGAAAACCACGGGAAAATACCGCGCTGGTAGGCCATCAACAGGCGGGCAGGGCTAAGATCGCCACCCAGCGCCAGTAGACCGTTAGGCTCGCGTAGAGCGCCTTCCGGTGATGGGAAGGCTATAGAATGGCGGGACAGTTGCACCAGGCGCATGACAGCGAAACTCCACTACGCGAGTTTGATCGTTCAATAATAGCTTACAGACGTTGCTTAAACTGGTAATAACGCCCCTGCCTGGCTAACAGATCTGCGTGATTACCTTGCTCAATAATTTGTCCGTTGTCCATCACTATTATTTGATCAAAACGCGACAATCCGCGCAGACGATGGGTGACCATCAGCACGGTTTTATCCCGCATCACATCGCTAATTAATTCAAGCATTTGGCTTTCCGTTGTGGCATCAAGCCCTTCGGTAGGCTCGTCCAGCAGCATCAGCGGAGCATCGTGCAACAAGGCGCGGGCGATAGCCAGACGACGGAGTTCGCCGCCAGAAAGCTGACGACCACCTTCACCCAACCAGGCATTGAGTCCATCGCCATCAAGCAGTTTGTCCAGACCGACGCGGCACAGGATCGCGGATAATGCTTCATCGCTGGCGTGCGGTGCTGCCAGCAGCAGGTTATCGCGAAGCGTAGCGCTGAACAGATGTACGCGCTGTGGCACGACGCTGATGATTTGACGCAGCGTGGCTTCATTCAGGGCTGAAAGCGGTCGATCGTTAATCAGGATTTCTCCACTCTGCGGATCCCATGCGCGGGTCAGCAATTGCAGCAATGTTGATTTTCCGCAGCCGGTGCGACCCAAAATAGCGATGTGCTCACCGGGTTTTGCCAGCAAGGAAAGGGTATCGAGTGCTTTTTGCGTCTGCCCCGGATAGCTGAATGAAACCTCACGCAGGGTATGGGTGAGCTGCTCAGAAACCGGAGATTCGGTATCCGGGAAGGTGACTTCTGGCTGCTGTTCGGTTAGTTCGGTGATGCGTAATGCAGAGGCAATAACCTGGCCGAGATGCTGAAACGCGCCGGTGACAGGCGCTAATGCCTCAAACGCAGCCAGCGCACAGAAGACGAACAGCGCAATTAGCGCGCCTGGCTGAGTGTTGCCGCCCACGCCGCCTGAGGCCATCCATAACATCATAATCACCGCCAGCGCGCCGATTAACAGCATGATAGCCTGCGACAGTGCCGTTAATTCGGACTGACGTCGCTGCGCTTCATGCCACTGCAATTCGGTGGCTTCCATTTGAGCGCGGTAGCGTTCGCTGGCGCCGAAGATGGTCAATTCAGCCTGGCCCTGCAGCCAGGAGGTTAACTGCTGACGATATTTCCCACGCAGATGCGTCAGGCTTTGCCCGGTACTTTTGCCTGCCTGATAAAAGAGGGGGGGCAGAATGAATAAGGTCAGCAGCATAATGCCGCCGAGGGTGACCGCCAGCGTGAAATCAAGAACGCTCAGTCCCAGCGTGACCACCATGATGACAACAAACGCGCCCACCAGCGGAGACAGAACGCGTAAATAAAGGTGATCGAGCGTGTCGACATCAGCCACGACGCGGTTAAGTAATTCACCTTGTCCATAGCGGGACAGGCCAGCAGGGGAGAGCGGTAGCAGCTTGCTAAAGGTATAAATACGCAGGTGTTGCAGCACGCGGAACGTGGCGTCGTGGCTGACCAAACGCTCGAAATAACGGCCTGCGGTTCGGGTGATTGCCGCACCACGTACGCCCGCTGCGGGGAGCATATAGTTAAAACTGTAAATTCCGGTGACGCCCACCACCGCAGAAGCAGACAGGAACCAACCTGAGAGCGTCAGCAAGCCAATACTTGCCAGCAGCGTAACGATCGCCAGAACGATGCCCAGCGTTAACATCCATTTGTGACGTTTGTACAGCGTCAGATAGGGTAGCAAAGCGCGCATTTAGATATCCTCCTGACGATGAGCCAGTAGTGTCGCAAAAGCTCCGTTGGCAGCGCTAAGTTCATCCCAGCTACCTTGTTCAACGATCTGACCGTCCTGCATGACCCAGATAGCGTCCCAGTCGGCAAGATCTTCAAGCTGGTGTGTCACCATCAGCGTGGTCTGGCGGCGCGATGCTGCGTTCAATGCCTGCATCACTCGTTGTTCACTATGAGCATCAAGGCTGGCTGCGGGTTCGTCCAGCAGAAGCAACTGACACGGATTAAGTAAGGCGCGCGCCACGGCCACGCGCTGCGCTTGACCAACAGAAAGTCGGGCCGCCTGATCGCCGACTGGCGTATCTACGCCCTGCGGCAACAGCGGTAAAAACTCGCTCACCCAGGCACTATCGAGTGCGGCCTGAAGCTGTTCTTCACTGGCATCGGGCCGTGCCAGCAGTACGTTATCGCGTAATGTGGCGGCAGGGAGCTGCGGGTTTTGCCCAACCCAGGACAGCTGTTTGCGCCAGGAATCAGGCGACAGGTCGCGTAGTTCAAAACCGTTAATCCGCAGCGACCCCTGATAAGAAAGAAAGCCGGACAGAACATTCAGCAACGAACTTTTTCCGGAGCCGCTACGCCCCACCACCACCGTACGTTGACCTGCTGCCAGGGTAAAGTTGAGCGGCCCCGCAAGCACTTTGCCTTCCGGCGAGGTGATGACCAGATCTTGCGCCTCAATTGAAACGGCATCTTTCGTCGCCAGCTCAATCTCACCACGCTCAGGGTGCGCTAGCGGGGTTTCCATAAAGGTTTTCAGACTGTCTGCAGCTCCAACGGCTTGTGCTTTGGCGTGATAAAACGTCCCAAGATCGCGCAGGGGTTGGAAAAACTCCGGTGCCAGAATGAGCGCCAGGAAACCAGACGCCAGCGTGACGCCCATGCCGTAGTGACCGAAGTCGAGCTCGCCGAGGTAGGAAAAACCGAAGTAAACCGCAACCAGCGCAATAGACAGCGACGTAAAGAACTCAAGGACGCCAGATGACAGGAATGCCAGGCGCAGGACTTCCATGGTGCGCTGGCGGAAATCCTGTGATGCCGCGCGAATACTTTCTGTTTCGGCTTCACCGCGACCAAATATTCTCAGCGTTTCCATACCCCGAAGGCGATCGAGGAAATGACCGCTGAGGCGGGCAAGCGCCTGAAAGTTGCGGCGGTTAGCGTCGGCTGCGCCCATACCGACCATCGCCATAAACAACGGGATCAGCGGGGCGGTTCCGAACAGAATAAGAGCGGCTACCCAGTTTGACGGAAACACGGCCGCCACAATCAACAGGGGAACGCATACGGCCAGCGCCATTTGCGGCAAATAACGCGCATAGTAATCATGCATATCGTCAATCTGCTCGAGGATCAGCGTAGCCCAGCTCCCGGCTGGTTTACCCTGTATCCAGGCCGGACCCGCCTGTTGCAGGCGATCCAGAACCTGGCGACGAATCTCAAAGCGAATATGTTGCCCGGCGTGAAACCCGACGCGTTCGCGTAACCAGACAACCCATGCGCGCAGGATGAAAACCAAAATCAGCACGATGAAAGGGAGCAGAAGCGCCTCTCGGGGGATGTTGCCCATGATCATATGGTCCAGAATTCGGGCCATGAGCCAGGCCTGAGCGACAATTAACAGGCCGCTCACGAATCCCAGCAGGCGTGAAATATTCAGCCATCGTTGGGAAATTACACTTTGCTGTTTTAACCAGCGGGTCAGCTCTTTTTGACGGGTTTTATTCATTGCACGCTTAGCAGGTGAGTTATTGGAATTTTTGGGCAGGACAATGTTACAACGAGGCAAAAATAAAGGCGACTTATAGTCGCCTTTTTTACTTTTGTTACTGATTTGTAAAACTTATTTGCAAGCGTCTGCCAGACCGTCGAGATAACGTTCTGCGTCAAGCGCAGCCATACAACCTGTGCCCGCAGAAGTGATCGCCTGGCGATAAATATGGTCCATCACGTCACCGGCTGCGAAGACGCCTGGAATGCTGGTTTGCGTCGCATTGCCGTGAATACCGGACTGAACTTTAATGTAGCCGTTTTCCAGTTCGAGCTGACCGTCGAAAATGGCGGTATTCGGGCTGTGACCGATGGCGACAAACAATCCCGCAACGTCTAGTGATTCGACGTTGTCAGCATTTTGCGTATCGCGCAGGCGCAGTCCGGTTACGCCCATTTGATCGCCAGTCACTTCTTCCAGCGTACGGTGCGTATGCAGCACGATGTTGCCGTTTTCCACTTTATCCATCAAACGCTTGATAAGAATTTTCTCAGCACGGAAGCTGTCGCGACGGTGAATCAAATGTACTTCAGACGCGATATTCGCCAGATACAACGCTTCTTCAACAGCGGTATTACCGCCGCCGATCACCGCAACTTTTTGGTTACGGTAGAAGAAACCGTCGCAGGTGGCACAAGCGGAAACGCCGCGGCCTTTAAATGCTTCCTCTGAAGGTAAGCCCAGGTAACGTGCTGACGCGCCGGTGGCGATGATCAATGCGTCGCAGGTGTATTCACCGCTGTCGCCGGTCAGACGGAAAGGGCGGTTTTGCAAATCAACTTTGCTGATGTGATCAAAAATGATTTCTGTCTCAAATTTGGTCGCATGTTCGTGCATACGCTCCATCAGCAGCGGGCCAGTAAGATCGTGCGGATCGCCAGGCCAGTTTTCCACTTCTGTTGTTGTGGTCAGCTGACCACCTTTTTCCATACCGGTAATCAGTACCGGTTGCAGGTTAGCGCGTGCAGCGTAGACCGCAGCGGTATATCCCGCAGGGCCTGAGCCCAGAATAAGAAGTTTACTGTGTTTGGTTGCGCCCATGAGATCCCCATAGTTGTTGGCAGGCAATGAGCAGGATTGTAGGGAATTTACAGGCGTAAAAAAAGAGTATGGCGATTTTGTTAACAATATGTGTAATAGCGGAAACCGATGAACGGCAGATTTAGTCGTAACACTATAACGATTTCTACTTAAAATCGGTCAGTTATAAGGTGATAAAATGACGAATTTCCATCACCGCGACTGAATAACTGGCATGTTGTACTAAAAATCGATGTTTTGCTTTGACAATCCCCTGCTGTTTTGCGAAAACATTCAAGGAAGAAAAAAACTGTGTCATGTATGTGCTGCATAATCATGCATGTAGATACCATGTTTACCGTGTTAGCGAAATCTACGCATGGTGTGGACAGATGCCATTCGTGATGTCGATAGCCGCCGACAGGCAACGGTCTTCTCACCATAAACCCAGACATTGCGAGCCGTAAATCCCTCTGGGTTGCGGTTTATTTTGATGGGGAGCGACTCTGAACAGTGATGTTAGTAGAGTCAGGCAGGAGTAGGGAAGGAATACAGAGAGACAATAATAATGGTAGATAGTAAGAAGCGCCCTGGCAAAGATCTCGACCGTATCGATCGTAACATTCTTAATGAGCTGCAAAAGGATGGGCGTATTTCTAACGTCGAGCTTTCTAAACGTGTGGGACTTTCACCAACGCCCTGCCTTGAGCGTGTGCGTCGGTTGGAAAGACAGGGTTTCATTCAGGGCTATACAGCGCTGTTAAACCCACATTATCTGGATGCATCACTTCTGGTTTTTGTTGAGATAACTCTGAATCGTGGCGCCCCGGATGTGTTTGAACAATTTAACTCTGCAGTACAAAAACTTGAAGAAATTCAAGAGTGTCATTTGGTTTCCGGTGATTTCGACTATTTGCTGAAAACACGCGTACCGGATATGTCAGCATACCGTAAGTTGCTGGGGGAAACCCTGCTGCGTCTGCCTGGCGTGAATGACACACGTACTTATGTAGTAATGGAAGAAGTCAAACAGAGCAATCGTCTGGTAATTAAGACGCGCTAACACGGAACAGGTGCAAAATCGACGCAGTTTGATTACACTCCTGTTAATCCATACAGCAACAGTGCCGGGGCAACCCGGTGCTGTTGTCCGTTTTAGCATCGGGCAGGAAAAGCCTGAAACCTGGAGAGCCGTTTTTGAGCCAGGAATACACTGAAGACAAAGACGTCACATTGACGAAGTTAAGCAGCGGGCGCCGACTTCTGGAAGCGCTACTGATCCTTATTGCCCTTTTTGCCGTCTGGTTGATGGCTGCCTTACTCAGCTTTAACCCTTCGGATCCCAGTTGGTCGCAAACCGCGTGGCATGAACCTATCCATAACCTGGGAGGCATTCCCGGTGCATGGCTGGCGGACACGCTGTTCTTTATTTTTGGCGTCATGGCCTACACCATTCCGGTCATTATTGTCGGCGGCTGCTGGTTTGCCTGGCGACATCAGGCCAGCGACGAATACGTCGATTATTTTGCCGTTTCACTGCGCATTATTGGCGTTCTGGCGCTGATTCTCACTTCTTGCGGGCTGGCCGCCATTAACGCCGATGACATCTGGTATTTCGCCTCTGGCGGGGTGATTGGCAGCCTGCTCAGTACTACGCTACAGCCATTACTGCATAGTAGTGGCGGTACACTTACGCTTTTGTGCATCTGGGCTGCGGGATTAACGCTGTTTACCGGCTGGTCATGGGTGAGCATTGCTGAAAAACTGGGCGGCTGGTTACTTAATATCCTGACATTTGCCAGCAACCGTACCCGCCGCGACGATACCTGGGTCGATGACGAAGAATATGAAGATGAAGAAGAGTTTGTCGACGCCGCTGATGGCAAACCAAACGAATCGCGTCGGGCTCGAATTCTGCGCGGTGCGTTAGCGCGCCGTAAACGCCTGGCTGAGAAATTTACCAATCCGCTGGGCCGTCATACTGATGCTGCGCTGTTCTCCGGCAAACGCATGGATGATGAAGACGACATCGAATACAGCGCCCGTGGCGTGGCCGCCGATCCGAACGATGTGCTGTTCTCTGGTAATCGGGCAACATTGCCTGAATACGACGAACTCGATCCACTGCTGAACGGTCATTCGGTGACAGAGCCAGTAGCCGCCGCAGCAGCCACAACGGTATCTCAGGCCTGGAGCGCGCCGGTCGACCCGCTGTTGCAAACGTCGCCAGTTACCAGCACCGTTATGGAACAGTCGACGCCAGCCGTTGCCTGGCAATCCGCGCCTGGCCCGCAAGCCGGTGAGGCGGTGATTGCGCCAGCGCCTGAAGGTTATCCGCAGCCAGCCGAATATGCTCAGCCTGCGGTGCAACAGCCGTATGAGCCATGGCAACAGCCGGTTGCACAGGAAAATCCACAGCCGGAATATTACGCGCCACAGACGCCTGAGCCGGTATATGCGCAATCCGTCGCGCCGCAGCCGCAGGAATTCACTGCGCAGCAAAACTGGCAGCCGGAACCTGTTTATCACCCGGAGCCTGTGCCGCAACCTGTCTATCAGCAGGAGCCAGACTTCCAACAGCCTTCTGCGTTCCAGCAACCTGTGGTTGAACAACCTTCCGTGGTGGAACCTGAGCCAGTCGTTGAGGAGACGAAACCGTCTCGTCCGCCGCTCTACTATTTTGAAGAAGTCGAAGAGAAACGAGCGCGCGAGCGTGAGCAGTTGGCCGCCTGGTATCAGCCTATTCCAGAACCCGTTCAGGAGCCTGAGCGTGTTAAGCCGCCTATGCCATCTATGCCAACGGCAGCCTCCATTCCGCCCGTTGAGTCTGTTGCTGCCGTTGCGCCGATGGCTGCCGGCGTGAAAAGCGCCGCTTTGGGGGCAGGTGCCGCTGCCGCAGCACCTGCCTTTAGCCTTGCGGGTGGCGGTGCGCCGCGTCCGCAGGTAAAAGAAGGCATTGGCCCGCAGCTACCACGCCCGAATCGTGTGCGTGTGCCTACTCGTCGTGAGTTGGCTTCATATGGCATAAAACTGCCCTCACAGCGTATGGCTGAAGAGAAAGCTCGCGAAGAGCAGCTTGATACAGATGCGTACAGTGACGATGAAATGGATGCAATGCAGCAGGACGAGCTGGCACGTCAGTTTGCCCAGTCTCAGCAGCATCGTTATGGCGAAGAGTATCAGGACGATACCCACCAGGCTGATGACGAAGATTCAGCCGCAGAAGCGGAACTGGCTCGCCAGTTTGCCTCTTCCCAGCAGCAGCGCTATTCCGGCGAACAGCCTGCCGGGGCGAATCCGTTCTCGCTTGATGACTTTGAATTTTCGCCAATGAAAACGCTGGTGGATGACGGTCCGCATGAGCCGCTGTTTACGCCAGGCGTGATGCCGGAGCCTGCGCCGCAGTACCAGGAACCTGTCGCGCCGCAGCAGCATTACCAGCAGCCGGCACAGCCTGTCGCGCCGCAGCAGCATTATCAGCAGTCGGCACAGCCTGTCGCACCGCAGCAGCATTACCAGCAGCCGGCACAGCCTGTCGCGCCGCAGCAGCATTATCAGCAGTCGGCACAGCCTGTCGCACCGCAGCAGCATTACCAGCAGCCGGCACAGCCTGTCGCGCCGCAGCAGCATTATCAGCAGTCGGCACAGCCTGTCGCACCGCAGCAGCATTACCAGCAGCCGGCACAGCCTGTCGCGCCGCAGCAGCATTATCAGCAGTCGGCACAGCCTGTCGCACCGCAGCAGCATTACCAGCAGCCGGCACAGCCTGTCGCGCCGCAGCAGCATTATCAGCAGTCGGCACAGCCTGTCGCACCGCAGCAGCATTACCAGCAGCCGGCACAGCCTGTCGCGCCGCAGCAGCATTATCAGCAGTCGGCACAGCCTGTCGCACCGCAGCAGCATTACCAGCAGCCGGCACAGCCTGTTGCGCCGCAGCAACATTACCAGCAGCCGGCACAGCCTGTTACACCGCCGCCGCAGGATAGCCTGATCCATCCACTGTTGATGCGTAACGGCGACAGTCGTCCGGTTCAGCGTCCGAGTACGCCGCTGCCATCGTTAGATCTGCTCACGCCGCCGCCGAGTGAAGTTGAGCCGATTGATACTTTTGCACTGGAACAAATGGCGCGTCTGGTAGAAGCGCGTCTGGCGGACTTCCGTATTAAAGCCGATGTAGTGAACTACTCTCCAGGCCCGGTTATCACCCGCTTTGAGCTAAACCTGGCGCCAGGGGTTAAAGCCGCGCGCATTTCCAACCTGTCGCGAGATCTGGCGCGTTCGTTGTCAACCGCTGCGGTTCGCGTGGTCGAGGTTATTCCTGGCAAACCGTATGTCGGTCTGGAATTACCGAATAAAAAACGGCAAACCGTTTATCTGCGCGAAGTGTTAGATAACGCGAAATTCCGTGATAACTCGTCTCCGTTGACTGTGGTATTGGGTAAAGATATTGCGGGCGAACCGGTTGTTGCCGATCTGGCGAAAATGCCGCACCTGTTGGTGGCAGGGACTACTGGTTCCGGTAAGTCGGTTGGGGTGAACGCTATGATCCTCAGCATGCTGTACAAGGCGCAGCCAGAAGACGTTCGCTTTATCATGATTGACCCGAAAATGCTGGAGCTGTCGGTTTATGAAGGCATTCCGCATCTGTTGACTGAAGTTGTGACCGACATGAAAGATGCTGCCAACGCGCTGCGCTGGAGCGTCAATGAAATGGAACGTCGCTACAAGCTGATGTCGGCGCTTGGCGTACGTAACCTTGCCGGTTATAACGAGAAAATCGCTGAAGCAGCCCGTATGGGACGTCCGATTCCGGACCCATACTGGAAGCCAGGCGACAGCATGGATGTTCAGCATCCGGTGCTGGAAAAACTGCCGTATATCGTGGTGCTGGTGGATGAATTCGCCGACCTGATGATGACCGTTGGCAAAAAGGTGGAAGAACTGATTGCTCGTCTGGCGCAAAAAGCGCGTGCGGCGGGGATCCACCTGGTGCTGGCAACCCAGCGACCATCCGTTGACGTCATTACCGGTCTGATTAAAGCGAACATCCCGACGCGTATTGCCTTTACCGTGTCCAGCAAAATTGACTCACGTACTATTCTTGACCAGGGCGGCGCGGAATCGCTGTTGGGTATGGGCGACATGCTCTATTCGGCACCGAACTCGACGATTCCTGTGCGTGTACACGGCGCCTTTGTTCGTGATGAAGAAGTTCACGCCGTGGTTCAGGACTGGAAGGCGCGCGGGCGTCCGCAATATGTTGACGGTATTACCTCTGATAGCGAAAGCGAAGGTGGTGCTGGCGGCTTTGATGGTGGCGAAGAGTTAGATCCGTTGTTCGATCAGGCGGTGAACTTTGTTACCCAAAAACGCAAAGCTTCCATCTCCGGTGTTCAACGACAATTCCGTATCGGCTACAACCGAGCGGCACGCATCATCGAACAAATGGAAGCGCAGGGAATTGTCAGTGAGCAAGGGCATAATGGTAATCGTGAAGTGCTGGCTCCGCCGCCCTTCGATTGATTGCAAAGTTAAGTAATTCAGTATTTTCTACTTTCCTCATGCTGATTTTTGGCCTGAAATGGATAGCAGAGAGATCTCCCCGTTGGGAGTGACGTATTTTGAGGAATAACGATGAAAAGAATCGCAATCACCTGTGCATTACTGTCGAGCTTTGTGGTTAGTAGCGTCTGGGCTGACGCTGCCAGCGACCTGAAAAGCCGCCTGGATAAAGTCAGTAGCTTCCATGCCAGCTTTACGCAGAAAGTTACGGACGGTAGCGGTGCGGCAGTGCAGGAGGGGCAGGGTGATTTATGGGTTAAACGTCCTAATCTGTTTAACTGGCACATGACGCAGCCTGACGAGAGCATCCTGGTCTCCGATGGTAAAACGCTGTGGTTCTTTAACCCGTTTGTTGAACAAGCTACTGCGACCTGGCTGAAAGACGCCACCGGCAACACGCCATTCATGCTGATTGCACGTAACCAGGCCAGCGACTGGCAGCAGTATAACATTAAGCAAAACGGCGATGATTTCGTGCTGACGCCGAAAACCAGCAACGGTAACCTGAAACAGTTTACGATCAATGTTGGGCGCGACGGGACGATCCATCAGTTTAGCGCCGTTGAGCAAGACGATCAGCGCAGCAGTTATCAGCTGAAATCGCAGCAGAATGGCGCGATTGAACCATCGAAATTCACCTTTACCCCGCCGCAAGGTGTAACGGTTGACGATCAACGTAAGTAGAGGCGTGTGAGTGAGCAATCTGTCGCTCGACTTTTCTGATAATACTTTTCAGCCACTGGCCGCGCGTATGCGGCCAGAAAATTTAGCGCAGTATATCGGCCAGCAGCATCTGCTGGCTACGGGTAAGCCTTTGCCGCGTGCCATCGAGGCCGGGCACCTGCACTCCATGATTTTATGGGGGCCACCGGGAACGGGTAAGACCACCCTTGCCGAAGTCATTGCCCGTTACGCTAATGCCGATGTCGAACGGATTTCTGCGGTCACCTCTGGTGTGAAAGAAATTCGTGAAGCGATTGAGCGTGCGCGTCAGAACCGTAACGCTGGCCGACGCACAATATTGTTTGTGGACGAAGTCCATCGCTTTAATAAAAGCCAGCAGGATGCGTTTTTACCGCATATTGAAGACGGTACCATTACGTTTATTGGCGCTACCACCGAAAACCCCTCGTTTGAACTGAATTCGGCACTGCTGTCGCGGGCACGCGTTTATTTGCTGAAATCGTTAACCACCGACGATATTGAACAAGTGCTGGATCAGGCGATGGCTGATAAAGCGCGGGGTTACGGTGGGCAGGATATTGTTCTGCCACAAGAGACGCGTCGGGCGATTGCTGAGCTGGTTAATGGTGATGCGCGGCGGGCGCTGAATACGCTGGAAATGATGGCCGATATGGCCGAAGTTAATGATTCCGGCAAGCGCGTATTGAAAGCGGAATTGCTGACCGAAATTGCCGGTGAACGCAGCGCGCGCTTTGATAATAAAGGCGATCGCTTTTACGATCTCATCTCCGCCTTACACAAGTCGGTACGTGGTAGCGCGCCGGATGCGGCGCTCTACTGGTATGCGCGAATCATTACCGCTGGCGGCGATCCGTTGTACGTTGCCCGTCGCTGCCTTGCGATTGCCTCTGAAGATGTGGGCAACGCAGATCCGCGCGCTATGCAGGTGGCGATTTCCGCGTGGGATTGTTTCACTCGCGTGGGACCCGCAGAAGGCGAACGGGCAATTGCTCAGGCGATTGTTTATCTGGCCTGTGCGCCGAAAAGTAACGCGGTTTACACCGCCTTTAAGGCGGCACTGGCCGATGCCCGTGAACGTCCGGATTATGACGTTCCCGTTCACCTGCGTAATGCGCCGACCAAGCTGATGAAAGAGATGGGCTACGGTCAGGAGTATCGTTACGCGCATGATGAACCAAATGCCTATGCCGCCGGAGAAGAGTACTTCCCCCAGGAAATGGCACAAACGCGCTATTATCGCCCCACAAACAGAGGTCTTGAAGGCAAGATTGGCGAAAAGCTCGCCTGGCTCGCCGGACAGGATCAAAATAGCCCTATAAAACGCTACCGTTAGTGTTATCGTTGCGGTAATGTTGTCTCTGTATCCCTGTGACCGCAGGCTGTGGTCACTTTTCCCATTTTAATTCGATAAGCACAGGATAAGCATGCTCGATCCCAATCTGCTGCGTAATGAGCCAGACGCAGTCGCAGAAAAACTGGCAAGCCGGGGCTTTAAGCTGGATGTAGATAAGCTGCGCGCTCTTGAAGAGCGTCGTAAAGTTCTGCAGGTACAAACTGAAAACCTGCAGGCAGAGCGTAACTCTCGATCGAAATCCATTGGCCAGGCAAAAGCGCGCGGGGAAGATATCGAGTCTTTACGTCTGGAAGTGAACAAACTGGGCGAAGAGCTGGATGCCGCGAAAGCTGAACTTGATACCTTACAGGCCGAGATCCGCGACATTGCGCTGACCATTCCGAACCTGCCAGCGGATGAAGTTCCGGTGGGTAAAGATGAAAATGACAACGTCGAAGTCAGCCGCTGGGGTACACCGCGTGAGTTTGATTTCGAAGTTCGCGATCACGTTACCCTGGGTGAAATGCACACGGGTCTTGATTTCGCCGCTGCGGTGAAGCTGACCGGCTCTCGTTTCGTGGTCATGAAGGGGCAGATCGCACGTATGCATCGTGCGCTGTCTCAGTTCATGCTGGATCTGCATACCGAACAGCATGGTTACAGTGAAAACTATGTTCCGTATCTGGTTAACCATGACACGCTGTACGGTACAGGCCAACTGCCGAAATTCGCTGGCGATCTGTTCCATACCCGTCCGCTGGACGAAGAAGCTGACAGCAGTAACTACGCGCTGATCCCAACGGCCGAAGTTCCGCTGACCAACCTGGTGCGTGACGAAATCATTGACGAAGATGCGCTACCGATCAAAATGACTGCGCATACGCCGTGCTTCCGTTCTGAAGCTGGCTCTTACGGTCGTGATACCCGCGGTCTGATCCGTATGCACCAGTTCGATAAAGTTGAGATGGTGCAGATTGTTCGTCCGGAAGATTCAATGGACGCGCTGGAAGAGATGACCGGCCATGCCGAGAAGGTTCTTCAGCTTCTGGGTCTGCCGTACCGTAAGATCATTCTGTGCACCGGCGACATGGGCTTCGGCGCATGCAAAACCTACGATCTGGAAGTGTGGATCCCGGCGCAGAATACCTATCGCGAAATCTCTTCCTGCTCCAACGTGTGGGATTTCCAGGCCCGTCGCATGCAAGCGCGTTGCCGCAGCAAATCCGACAAAAAGACCCGTCTGGTGCATACGCTGAACGGTTCCGGTCTGGCAGTTGGACGTACGCTGGTGGCGGTAATGGAAAACTATCAGCAGGCAGATGGCCGCATTCAGGTTCCGGAAGTATTACGTCCGTACATGAATGGCCTGGAATTCATCGGCTAAGCTACCTTTTCTATGCGAAAAAGCGCCTTAGGGCGCTTTTTTTATGCCCGTTTGACGTCGGACAATAACCACTACCCACATAGGAGTAATACTGCCTTCGAATGAAAGTCAGTATCTACCAGTCTGTATATTAATACTAGCGATATATAAAAATCTATACAACGAGTATTTATTTTTAGTTTATTGTGAGCAGCAGAGTGAGCCCCTATGAAAACTAAGATCCCCGATGCCGTGCTGGCAGCTGAGGTTAGTCGCCGCGGTTTGGTAAAAACGACGGCGATAGGCGGACTGGCGGTGGCCAGTAGCGCGTTTACCCTGCCATTTACCCGTATTGCCAATGCCGCCGAAGCCATTAATCCCACGCAGCGCAATGAGAAAGTCATCTGGAGCGCGTGTACGGTAAACTGCGGTAGCCGCTGTCCACTGCGGATGCATGTGGTAGACGGTGAAATAAAGTATGTCGAAACCGACAACACTGGCGATGACAACTATGACGGTCTGCACCAGGTGCGAGCTTGTCTGCGTGGTCGCTCCATGCGTCGTCGCGTTTATAATCCCGATCGTCTGAAATACCCGATGAAACGCGTCGGCAAGCGTGGCGAGGGCAAATTTGAGCGCATCAGTTGGGATGAGGCGTACGAGATTATTGCCAGCAACATGCAGCGTCTGATTAAAGACTATGGTAACGAATCTATCTATCTGAACTACGGCACCGGTACGCTGGGTGGCACCCTGACGCGCTCCTGGCCGCCGGGTAAAACGCTGGTGGCACGTCTGATGAACTGCTGTGGTGGTTACCTGAATCACTACGGGGACTACTCTTCGGCACAAATCGCTGCCGGGTTGAACTACACCTACGGCGGCTGGGCCGACGGTAACAGCCCGTCCGACATTGAAAACAGCAAGCTGGTTGTTTTGTTTGGTAATAACCCTGGCGAAACCCGTATGAGCGGGGGCGGGGTAACCTATTACCTTGAACAGGCGCGCCAGAAATCCAATGCCCGGATGATTATTATCGATCCCCGCTATACCGATACCGGCGCGGGGCGTGAAGATGAATGGATCCCGATCCGTCCTGGTACAGATGCGGCGTTGGTTAATGGTCTGGCGTATGTCCTGATCACCGAAAACCTGGTGGACCAGGCGTTTCTCGACAAATACTGCGTGGGTTACGACGAGAAAACCTTGCCGGCTGACGCGCCGAAGAATGGCCACTATAAGGCGTATATTCTTGGGCAGGGGACTGACGGTGTTGCCAAGACCCCGGAATGGGCGGCACAGATTACCGGTATTCCCGCGGACCGTATCATCAAACTGGCGCGCGAAATTGGCAGCGCTAAACCGGCATACATCAGCCAGGGGTGGGGGCCGCAGCGTCATGCTAACGGTGAAATAGCGACCCGTGCTATTTCTATGCTGGCCATTCTGACCGGTAATGTTGGCATCAATGGCGGCAACAGCGGTGCGCGTGAAGGCTCTTACAGTCTGCCGTTTGAGCGTATGCCCACGCTGGAAAACCCTGTTGAAACCAGCATCTCAATGTTTATGTGGACGGACGCTATTGAGCGTGGTCCGGAGATGACGGCGCTGCGTGACGGCGTTCGCGGCAAAGATAAGCTTGATGTTCCGATTAAAATGATTTGGAACTATGCTGGTAACTGCTTGATTAACCAGCACTCTGATATTAACCGCACGCACGAAATCCTGCAGGATGACAAGAAGTGCGAGATGATCGTTGTCATCGACTGCCATATGACCTCCTCGGCGAAATATGCGGATATTTTGCTGCCAGACTGTACCGCTTCCGAACAGATGGACTTCGCGCTGGATGCGTCCTGCGGAAACATGTCCTATGTGATTTTCACCGATCAGGCGATCAAACCACGTTTCGAATGTAAGACTATCTACCAGATGACCAGCGAGCTGGCGAAACGCCTTGGCGTCGAGCAGCAGTTTACCGAAGGTCGTTCTCAGGAAGAGTGGATGCGTCATCTGTATGAGCAGTCGCGCAAAGCCATTCCTGAATTGCCTGGGTTTGAAGAGTTCCGTAAACAAGGCATCTTTAAGCAGCGAGATCCTGAAGGGCATCACGTGGCGTACAAAGCGTTCCGTGACGATCCCAAAGCCAATCCGCTCACCACGCCGTCGGGTAAGATCGAAATTTATTCGCAGCAGCTTGCCGAGATCGCGGCAACCTGGGAACTGCCGGAAGGGGATGTGATCGATCCATTGCCGATTTATACCCCTGGCTTTGAAAGCTTAGGTGATCCGCTAGTGGAGAAATTCCCGCTGCAACTGACCGGCTTCCACTACAAATCTCGCGTCCACTCGACCTATGGCAACGTAGATGTTCTGAAAGCATCCTGCCGCCAGGAAATGTGGATCAATCCGTTGGATGCGCAGCGACGTGGCATTAACAACGGTGACAAGGTACGCATCTTTAACGATCGTGGCGAGGTGCATATCGAAGCGAAAGTGACGCCGCGTATGATGCCCGGCGTGGTGGCATTAGGCGAAGGGGCCTGGTACGACCCGGACACGAAGCGTGTGGATCAGGGCGGCTGTATTAACGTCCTGACGACTCAGCGTCCTTCTCCTCTCGCGAAGGGGAATCCGTCACATACGAACCTTGTTCAGGTTGAAAAGGTGTAAGGAGTAACCGATGACAACCCAGTATGGATTTTTTATTGATTCCAGTCGTTGCACCGGTTGCAAAACCTGCGAACTGGCCTGCAAAGACTTCAAAAATTTAACCCCGGATGTCAGTTTTCGCCGCATTTACGAGTACGCGGGTGGCGACTGGCAAGAAGACAATGGTGTCTGGCACCAAAACGTCTTTGCCTATTACCTCTCTATTGCCTGTAACCACTGTGAAGACCCGGCCTGCACCAAGGTATGTCCGAGCGGCGCGATGCACAAACGTGAAGATGGCTTTGTCGTCGTGGATGAAGACGTGTGCATTGGTTGTCGGTATTGTCACATGGCCTGTCCTTACGGTGCGCCCCAGTACAATGCGGAAAAAGGACATATGACCAAATGCGATGGCTGCCATGAGCGCGTCGCTGAAGGTAAGAAACCTATCTGCGTCGAGTCCTGCCCACTGCGTGCGTTGGATTTCGGTCCGATTGACGAACTGCGCAAAAAACACGGTACTCTGGCCGCTGTTGCGCCACTCCCGGGCGCGCACTTCACCAAACCGAGCATTGTTATCAAACCTAACGCCAATAGCCGCCCGACCGGGGATACCACGGGTTATCTGGCCAATCCGAAGGAGGTGTAAGATGGGAAGTGGATGGCATGAATGGCCGCTGATGATCTTCACGGTCTTCGGACAGTGTGTGGTTGGTGGCTTTATCGTTCTGGCATTGGCGTTAATGAAAGGGGACTTACGTCCTGAATCGCAGCAGCGGGTAATCACCTGCATGTTCGGGCTGTGGGTACTGATGGGCATTGGCTTTATTGCTTCTATGCTTCACCTGGGCTCGCCGATGCGTGCCTTTAACTCGCTCAATCGCGTAGGCGCTTCTGCGCTGAGCAATGAAATCGCCAGCGGTTCAGTGTTCTTTGCCATTGGCGGCATCGGTTGGCTGCTGGCGATGTTGAAAAAAATGCCGCCCGCATTACGCAATCTGTGGTTAGTTGTCACCATGGTACTGGGCGTCATTTTTGTCTGGATGATGGTGCGTGTGTATAACACCATTGATACCGTGCCGACCTGGTACAGTGTCTGGACGCCGCTGGGTTTCTTCCTGACGCTGTTTATGGGCGGTCCGCTGCTGGGATATCTGCTATTGAGAATTGCCGGTATTGACGGTTGGGCGATGCGTCTGCTGCCAGCCATTTCAGTGCTTGCTCTGGTCGTGAGCGCCATTATGTCTGTAATGCAGGGTGCCGAACTGGCGACGATCCACAGTTCGATTCAACAGGCGTCTGCGCTGGTTCCGGATTATGGCTCGCTGATGGCCTGGCGGATCGTGGCACTGGCGTTAGCGCTGTGCTGCTGGATTGTACCGCAAGTCAAAGGTTACCAGCCCGCAATACCACTGCTTTCCGTCGCGTTTATTCTGCTGATAGTCGGCGAGCTGATTGGTCGTGGCGTGTTCTATGGCCTGCATATGACCGTCGGCATGGCGGTTGCAAGCTAATCCATAATATGCCGGATGGCGGCTCGTGCCTTCTCCGGCCTACAGAACAGTAGGCCTTCACGCTGCTTGTCATCCGGCATTATGTCACGCCAGGTTTTTCGCCCCGGTTTTTTAATTCTGTTTGGTCAACGTGTCGTAACTGGTCATCAGATTGCGATAATCTGGAATGTGATTAGAGAACAACGTCGCCAGCCCTTCGATATCGTTACGCCAGTCGCGGTGCAGCTCACACGCGACGCCGAACCACGTCATCAATTGCGCACCAGCCTGCGACATCCGATCCCATGCTGAATGGCGGGTGATTTCGTTAAATGTACCCGAAGCATCCGTGACGACAAAGACGTCAAACCCTTCTTCTATTGCGGATAGCGCAGGGAAGGCGACGCAAACTTCCGTCACGACACCGGCGATAATCAGCTGCTTTTTGCCGGTCGCTTTTACTGCTTTCACGAAATCTTCGTTATCCCACGCGTTGATGTTTCCCGGGCGAGCAATATAGGGCGCATCGGGAAACTGAGCTTTCAGTTCCGGTACCAGCGGTCCGTTCGGCCCTGTTTCAAAACTGGTGGTCAGGATAGTCGGGAGCTTGAAGTACTTTGCCAAATCACCCAGGGCAAGCACGTTATTCTTGAATTTATCGGGATCGATATCCCGAACCAGAGAGAGCAAGCCAGCCTGATGATCGACCAGCAATACTGCCGCATTATCTTTATCAAGTCTTACGTAAGGTTTAGTCATGATATTTCTCCTGTTCGGCATCGGTGCGGGAAATTTGATGAGTTTAAGTCTGGAGAAAGAACGGTATCCGGACCGGAAGTATAGATAAGAACTTACTGTTCTATGTCGAAGACAATACCGCTCTGCATCTCGCATAGAGTTTAGTAAGAAATAAAAGTAAGGGGAGTCCATGAAATTTTTCGACTGAACGAAAGGTGAGATTTTTGTTTTAGATCAATAAAAACAAGCAGATGTATTTTTCTGTTATTTATCCATTCACATTAAGAATCAGTAATACGAATCGATCGTCCAGAAAGCGCTTCAGCCCTCTGATTGCGCCGATTGACAATGTTTTTAGCAGTGGCATGATGCGCATGAAATTTGAGCTTCCTCACGGTTTTTATTCATGTCCATCTATACCCGTCCCGTCATGCTGCTGCTGTGCGGGCTGCTTCTGTTGACCCTGGCGATCGCCGTGTTAAACACGCTCGTCCCGCTTTGGCTCGCCCATGAAAATATGCCAACCTGGCAGGTAGGTATGGTGAGTTCGTCCTACTTTACCGGTAATTTGGTAGGGACGTTGCTGACCGGGTATCTAATTAAACGCCTTGGTTTTAACCGCAGCTATTACATCGCCTCGTTTATTTTTGCCGCGGGCTGTGTTGGACTGGGGATTATGGTTGGATTCTGGAGCTGGATGACCTGGCGCTTCATTGCCGGCGTTGGCTGCGCCATGATTTGGGTGGTAGTGGAAAGTGCGCTGATGTGCAGCGGGACTTCGCGCAATCGCGGACGTTTGCTTGCCGCCTATATGATGATCTATTACGTGGGGACGTTTTTAGGGCAATTGCTGGTCAGTAAAGTATCAACAGAACTGATGAACGTGCTGCCGTGGGTGACGGGAACCATCCTGGCTGGGGTTCTGCCGCTGCTCTTTACACGGATTGCCAATCAGCAGGGTAATGAACAGCACTCCACCCCTATTGTATCGATGCTGAAGCTGCGACAGGCGCGTCTGGGCGTTAATGGCTGCATTATTTCCGGGATTGTTCTGGGCTCTTTGTACGGCCTGATGCCGCTGTATCTCAACCATCAGGGAGTGAGCAATGCCAGCATTGGTTTCTGGATGGCAGTTTTGGTTAGCGCCGGTATTCTGGGGCAATGGCCGATTGGCCGCCTGGCGGACAAACTGGGACGCCTGCTGGTTTTACGCGTCCAGGTCTTTGTGGTTATCGTCGGGAGTATTGCTATGCTGAATCAGGCGGCGATGGCCCCCGCATTATTTATGTTGGGTGCGGCAGGTTTTACTCTCTATCCGGTTGCGATGGCATGGGCCTGTGAAAAGGTGGAACACCATCAACTGGTGGCCATGAATCAGGCATTGTTATTAAGCTATACCGTGGGCAGCCTGCTTGGTCCTTCATTTACCGCGATGCTGATGCAGAATTATTCAGATAGCTTGCTGTTTATCATGATCGCCAGCGTATCGTTTATTTATTTACTGATGCTGCTGCGCAAGACGGGCCACACGCCCAACTCTATCGCGCATATTTGACCTGTTTTAACAGAATACGAACAGGTACTGGTCGGGTTGGGATTGATTTTCCCGCTGCTGGCGAGAAGAGGGCATTAAGAAGGCGTTAGGTGGGTAACAGGTTTGTTACCCACCTGGAGACTTAATACATAACTTTATGACCATACTGCTCGAGAATGCCTTTTACGCGCTCCATGGTCTCTTTCTTCGGCGGCTTCACGCCATCGAGTTTGTACTCTTCGCCCATCGCTACCCATTTGTGTTTGCCCAGCTCGTGATAAGGCAGCAGCTCGATTTTTTCAACGTTGCCCATATCGCGGGTAAACTCGCCCAGACGGTGTGCGGAGTCGTCATCGTCAGACCAGCCTGGTACTACCACGTAACGGATCCACACCTTGATGTCTTTGTTCGACAGGTAACGAGCAAATTCCAGCGTGCGATGGTTAGACACGCCGACCAGATTCTGGTGGATTTCGTCGTTCATCTGTTTGAGATCGAGCATCACCAGGTCGGTGACTTCCAGCAACTCATCGATAACCGGATCGTAGCGGCGAACAAAACCGTTGGTGTCCAGGCAGGTGTGAATGCCTTCTTTTTTACAGGCGCGGAACCAGTCACGTACGAACTCAGCCTGCAGGATGGCTTCGCCACCGGATGCCGTCACGCCACCGCCGGAGGCGTTCATAAAGTGGCGATAGGTCACGACCTCTTTCATTAATTCGTCGACAGTGACTTCTTTACCGCCGTGCGTATCCCATGTGTCACGGTTATGGCAATACAGGCAGCGCATCAGGCAGCCCTGGAAGAAGGTAATAAAACGGATGCCCGGGCCGTCTACAGTGCCACAGGATTCAAAGGAGTGAATGCGACCAATAACTGACATTGCGGTGTTTCTCCAGATGTGGCCCATCCGGGGCCTGTGTTAGTGCACAGTTATTAACTGTGTCGAGTCTGTTTTGGCTGCTATCCATAAGTATAGATAGCTGACAAAGCAGGCTATTAAAAAGGCCCCACTTACGTGGAGCCTTTATTGTACGCTTTTTAAAGTACGATTTCAGTCAAAACCAATTACATGGTCTGAGTGAAAGTACGAGTAATAACGTCCTGCTGCTGTTCTTTAGTCAGGGAGTTAAAACGTACTGCGTAGCCAGAAACGCGGATGGTCAGCTGCGGATATTTTTCCGGATGTTCCATCGCATCCAGCAGCATTTCACGGTTCATGACGTTCACGTTCAGGTGCTGACCACCTTCGATGGACGCTTCGTGGTGGAAGTAACCATCCATCAGACCTGCCAGGTTAGTCTTACGAACTTCGTCGTCTTTACCCAGTGCGTTCGGAACGATAGAGAAGGTATAAGAGATACCATCTTTAGCGTAAGCAAACGGCAGTTTAGCAACGGAAGTCAGAGAGGCAACAGCACCTTTCTGGTCACGACCGTGCATTGGGTTAGCACCCGGTCCGAACGGCGCGCCAGCACGACGACCGTCTGGGGTGTTACCCGTTTTCTTACCATAAACCACGTTAGAGGTGATGGTCAGAACAGACTGAGTCGGGATAGCGTTACGGTAAGTAGTCAGTTTCTGAATTTTCTTCATGAAACGTTCTACCAGGTCAACCGCCATGTCATCTACACGAGAGTCGTTGTTACCAAACTGCGGGTATTCGCCTTCGATTTCGAAGTCGATAGCCAGACCGTCTTCGTCACGAATCGGTTTAACTTTCGCATATTTGATTGCAGACAGGGAGTCAGCAGCAACGGACAGACCAGCGATACCACACGCCATGGTGCGGATAACGTCACGGTCGTGCAGCGCCATCAGAGAGGCTTCGTAGCTGTACTTGTCGTGCATGTAGTGGATAACGTTCAGCGCAGTGACGTACTGTTTAGCCAGCCAGTCCATGAAGTGATCCATACGGTCCATTACTTCATCGAAGTTCAGAACGTCGCCTTTGATCGGTTCAGATTTAGGACCAACCTGCATTTTCAGTTTTTCATCAACGCCGCCGTTGATTGCGTACAGCATGGTTTTCGCCAGGTTTGCACGCGCACCGAAGAACTGCATTTGTTTACCAACAACCATCGGGCTTACGCAGCAAGCGATAGCGTAATCGTCGTTGTTGAAGTCCGGACGCATCAGGTCATCGTTCTCGTACTGCAGAGAAGAGGTGTCGATGGACACTTTAGCGGCGAATTTCTTGAAGTTCAGAGGCAGTTTTTCAGACCACAGAACGGTGATGTTCGGCTCCGGAGAAGGACCCATGGTGTACAGGGTGTTCAGGAAGCGGAAGCTGTTTTTGGTAACCAGAGTACGGCCATCAACACCCATACCACCGATAGATTCAGTTGCCCAAATCGGGTCACCGGAGAACAGTTCATCATATTCCGGAGTACGCAGGAAGCGAACCATACGCAGTTTCATGACCAGGTGGTCAATCATTTCCTGAGCGTCTTGTTCAGTGATTTTGCCTGCTTTGATATCACGTTCGATGTATGCATCCAGGAAGGTGGATACGCGACCGAAGGACATTGCTGCGCCGTTCTGAGATTTAACCGCGGCCAGGTAGCCGAAGTAAGTCCACTGGATAGCTTCCTGAGCGTTGGTAGCCGGACCAGAGATATCGCAGCCATATTTCGCTGCCATTTCTTTGATCTGACCCAGCGCGCGGTGCTGTTCAGCGATTTCTTCACGCAGACGGATAGTCGCTTCCAGGTTTACGCCGTTTTCCAGGTCAGACTGCAGGGAAACAAACTGTGCGTATTTGTCTTTCATCAGGAAGTCGATACCGTACAGCGCAACGCGACGGTAGTCACCGATGATACGGCCACGGCCATACGCATCTGGCAGACCAGTCAGAACACCGGATTTACGGCAGTTCAGAATGTCTTTGGTATAAACATCGAATACGCCCTGGTTGTGGGTTTTGCGGTATTCGGTGAAGATTTTTTTCAGCATCGGATCCAGTTCGCGGTTGTACGCTTTGCAGGAACCTTCAACCATTTTGATGCCGCCGAACGGAATGATCGCACGTTTCAGCGGAGCTTCAGTCTGCAGACCAACAATTTTCTCCAGCGCTTTGTTGATGTAGCCAGCGTCGTGAGAAGTGATGGTAGAAGCAACGGAGGTGTCAAAGTCAACAGGCGCGTGAGTGCGGTTTTCCTGTTTAACGCCTTCCATTACGCTGTCCCACAGCTTGGTGGTCGCGTCAGTAGCGCCAGCCAGGAAGGACTCGTCACCCTCATACGGAGTGTAGTTTTTCTGAATGAAGTCACGTACGTTTACTTCATTCTGCCAGTCACCTTTGGTAAAACCTTCCCAGGCTGTGGCTAACTTTTCATTAAGCTCGGACATGTAACACCTACCTTCTTAAGTGGATTTTTTATTTACTGCGTGTAATGAGCATCAACAGATTAATGATGATCGTTACCACGCAGGTAAATGACCCAGTATGTCAACCCGACCAACAAACCGCCGCCGATAATATTACCGATCGTAACCGGAATCAGGTTATCGGTGATGAAATTCATCACGGTCAGGTGAGAAAAATTCTCCGGAGAAGAACCGACAGCGGTCCAGAATTCCGGGGTGGCGAAATCGCGTATTACAATACCCATAGGGATCATAAACATGTTTGCGATACTGTGCTCAAAACCGCTGGCAACAAACATTGCGACCGGTAATACCATGATAAACGCTTTGTCCATCAGGCTGCGACCTGAGTAGCTCATCCATACGGCCAGACACACCATCAGGTTAGCCAGAATACCGAGGCTTACCGCCTCAACAAAAGTATGATGCACTTTGTGGTCGGCTGTTTGCAGGACGTTGAGTCCCCACGCGCCGTTGGCGGTCATATACTCGCCGGAAAGCCACATAAGTAACACGAAGATCAGGGCGCCAATCAGGTTGCCGACATAAACGTTAAGCCAGTTTTTAGCCAACTGTCCCCAGGTAATACGACCACTGGCTTTAGCAACAACAATCAGTACGGTTGAGGTGAAGAGGTCTGCACCGCAGATAACACAAAGAATCAACCCCAGGGAAAAGCAGATACCACCTATTAATTTTGCCATGCCGAAGGGCATAGTACCGGTACCGGTAGTGGCGGTGATATAGAAAACAAAGGCAATTGAAATGAATACACCGGCAGTAATTGCCAGATAGAACGTCTTAAGCGGATGTTTCGTTGCTTTATAGACGCCTGCTTCTTCGGCAACTTTGGCCATTGCGGCAGGAAGTAAAAGATCAAAAGGGTTGTCAGCTTTCACACTAACTCTCTCTTTATTAAGTCGGCGACGAGATACTAACAAAGCATTATAGATGAGAATTTGATATAGATCATATCTCGCCTGGCTTATAGGCCCGCAAGACGCATGGTTTTTATGCGGTTACGGAGTAACTTGTTGATTATCCAAATAAAAATAAATTTTAAAAATTATAAAGTGAGTTGAATTTTTTCTTTCAGCCTCCTGTTGGATGGTTAATTAATATGGAGTAATTGAGATAAAAAGCCACATTAATAAGCTAATTTTTTTAATATCAACTACTAATATTTAACCTTGCTTTTACATTTATTTTTTGATTTGACCAAAATAAAAAACAGGGCGCTTAAAGCGCCCCGTAATATAGCCCAGACAATACATTTAGCCTACTTAACGCAGGCTGTTTGGCACTATTTTGACCAGTGCGCTGCTTTCGCGCGCTGCAGTTTTTCATAGGCTTTCAGCAGAGACTGATGCGCCGGGAACGCGTGCAGATCGCTGTCTACTGGCTGAAGACCATAAAATGCGGCTTCACCACTCAATGCCGCACTTGCCGCTTCAACCGCATCGGCGCCGTACATGCGGACAAACGCGTTCAGATATTGCAGCGGCTGACGCTCCTCTTCCTGCGACAATAGCAGCAGCGTTTGCAGGCAACGGTAGTAGTTTGCACGTTCAGCGCTAAACACGGAGGCGTTGAATTCCATCGTCCATTCTGTCCATACCAGCGCTTGCTCCAGGTCACCACCGGCCAGCGCCAGCATCACTTTAAGCTCGCCAATGCGCAGGGTGTACCAACCGTTATCCGCACCGGTCGCCAGACCAAGCAGTTCGCGTACGCGGGTGAAGTCGTCAAAACCTTCTTCATCCAGTTGCTCGAGCAGATTGAGATAGTCTTCTTTATCCCACTCACTGCCAGGCAGAGAGAGGATTGTTTCGCGCAGATGGGCACCCATTGCGTTGTTGGCTAACCACAGATCTTCAGCCGGATAGATGTCAGACATGCCCGGAACGATAATGCGGCAGGCATATACCCCCAGATGTTCGTAGTCGGCGATATACACTTCTTTATCTTCTTGCTTGAAGATGGCCATCAGGGTGGCGAACTCTTCTTCCGTAGTGCCGGAGAAATTCCAGTCAACGAACGGATAATCAGCATCCTGCTTGAACAGATCCCAGGAGATCAGACCGCTGGAATCAATGAAGTGGGTTTCAAGGTTAGTGTGTTCAGCCACTTCTTCATCGTCGAAGGTCGGCGGGGTGAAGACATCAAGATCTTTCAGACCACGACCCTGCAGCAGTTCGGTAACGGTACGCTCCAGCGCAACGCCGAAATCCGGGTGCGCGCCGAAGGACGCAAAGCAGGTACCGTTGGCCGGGTTGAACAGGACAACGCAAATCACCGGGTACTTGCCGCCCAGCGAGCCATCGTAGGCGAAAATCGGGAAACCTTCCGCTTCCAGTTTGGCGATAGACTCCACTACCGCCGGGTAGCGCGCCATCACCTCGGCCGGGATTTCCGGCAGACTAATGCTTTCCGCGATAATGCGGTTCTTCACATAACGTTCAAAGACTTCAGACAGGCCCTGAACGCGCGCTTCATTAGGCGTGTTACCCGCAGACATGCCGTTAGAAACGTACAGGTTGCCGATAATATTCATCGGAATATAGACGGTCTGGTTATCAGATTGACGGGTAAACGGCAGGCCGCAGACGCCACGATCTTCATTACCGGATTGCAGATCGATAAGCATGCTTCCGGTCAATTCGTTCTCTGGATCGTAAAACGCGCGCAGACGCGCATCCAGCAGACCTTCCGGCACGTCGTCGTCTTCCGTCAGCGGGAACCATTTTTCGTTCGGATAATGCACGAACGGGCCGTTGGCGATGGTTTCGCCCAGCCAGAAATCCGCAAAGAAGTAGTTCGTAGACAGACGCTCAAAATATTCACCCAGCGCGGAGGCCAGCGCCGCTTTTTTCGTCGCGCCTTTACCATTGGTAAAGCATAGCGCGCATTCTTTGTCGCGAATATGCACAGACCAAACGTTAGGCACAGGGTTCAACCATGAGGCTTCTTCAATCTGAAAACCAAGGTCGAGTAATTTTTGCTGGAAGCGAGCGATGGAGTCTTCCAGAGCGGCATCTTTGCCGGGAATAAATGTTTGCGTCATGAAAATCACTTTTGTCGTACGGAAAGCGCGCAATGATACGGGTTTTCAATGAACGGCGCTATCGCCGCCGGAGCCCAGGCGTAAATAAAACTATTGGCTATGCTTTCACACAGTCAACAATGTTAAGAGCACAAAATGAAAGCATTCGATTTACAGCGTATGGCACTGGATAAGGTGCCAATGGAGTTTCTTGGTGAGGTTGCGCTGCGCAGTCTCTATACCTTTATATTGGTTTTTCTGTTTTTAAAGCTTACAGGGCGGCGTGGCGTACGGCAGATGTCGCTTTTTGAAGTGCTGATTATTCTTACGCTGGGCTCTGCGGCGGGCGATGTTGCGTTTTATGACGATGTGCCGATGATTCCGGTGCTGGTGGTTTTTATTACCCTGGCGCTGCTTTATCGTATTGTCATGTGGCTGATGTCACACAGCGAAAAGCTGGAAGATCTACTGGAAGGCAAGCCAGTGGTCATCATTGAAGACGGTGAATTATCATGGTCAAAGCTTAATCGCGCCAATATGACGGAATTCGAATTCTTTATGGAGCTGCGTTTGAACGGCGTAGAGCAACTGGGGCAGGTGAAACTCGCTATTCTGGAGACGAATGGGCAGATCAGCGTTTACTTCTTTGCCGATGAAGACGTAAAACCGGGACTCAGTATCCTGCCTAAACATTGTACACAGCGATTTAAGGTGGTGCCTGAAACAGGCGACTATGCATGTGTACGGTGTAGTGAAGTGGTGCAAATGAGCGCGGGGGATCATCAATTATGTCCGCGCTGCGCAAATCCAGAATGGTCGAAGGCCAGTCGGGCAAAACGGGTCACCTGACAGCGAAAATATCGGTTTTTGTCCGTCAATCCGATAGATTCTGTTGTGTGATCGATGACTCATTTTTACCCCAGCCAGTTTTACCCATTGCGGCGCGTGTCACTGAATGATAAAACCGATATCCACAGGAATAACTTATACCCAATGTCTGTCGCAGGATTATCGTCAATGACAGGATGTTGATTGGATAACAACACAACGTGGTGAGGGGAAATGGCTCAGGTCTTCAATTTTAGTTCAGGTCCGGCAATGCTACCGGCGGAAGTACTTAAACTGGCTCAACAGGATCTTCGCGACTGGAACGGTCTTGGCACGTCGGTAATGGAAATTAGCCACCGGGGTAAAGAGTTTATCCAGGTTGCAGAGGAAGCAGAGCAGGATTTTCGCGATCTTCTCAGCATCCCCTCCAACTATAAAGTGTTGTTCTGTCATGGCGGTGGCCGTGGACAATTCGCCGGTATCCCGTTAAATATTCTCGGTGATAAAACAACGGCGGATTACGTCGATGCCGGTTACTGGGCCGCCAGTGCAATTAAAGAAGCGAAAAAGTACTGCACGCCAAACGTTATCGATGCCAAAGTCACCGTTGACGGTCTGCGCGCTGTTAAGCCAATGAGCGAATGGCAGCTTTCTGACAACGCTGCCTACCTGCACTATTGCCCGAATGAAACCATCGATGGCATTGCGATTGATGAGACGCCGAACTTTGCCAGCAATGTGGTGGTTACGGCGGATCTCTCTTCTACCATCCTCTCCGCGCCGCTTGATGTTAGCCGCTATGGCGTAATCTATGCCGGGGCGCAGAAAAACATTGGTCCTGCGGGACTGACGATTGTCATTGTACGCGAAGATCTGCTGGGTAAAGCGCATGTTTCATGCCCGTCAATCCTTGACTATACCGTGCTAAATGACAACGACTCCATGTTCAACACGCCGCCAACCTTTGCCTGGTATCTGTCTGGTCTGGTCTTTAAGTGGCTGAAAGAGCAGGGCGGTGTTAGTGCGATGGATAAAATTAACCAGCAAAAAGCAGAGCTGTTGTATGGCGTGATCGACAACAGCGACTTCTATCGTAACGATGTCGCGAAGTCGAACCGTTCACGTATGAACGTCCCGTTCCAACTGGCTGACAGCGCCCTGGATAAACTCTTCCTGGAGGAGTCTTTCGCTGCGGGGCTGCATGCACTGAAAGGCCATCGTGTGGTCGGCGGTATGCGTGCGTCTATCTATAATGCGATGCCGCTTGAAGGCGTAAAAGCACTGACCGATTTCATGGTCGATTTCGAACGCCGCCGCGGTTAATCTGCTGTACTTTTCATCCCCACAGCCCGCCTGTGGGGTTTTTATATCTGTTTTGAGAGTTGAGTTTCATGGAATCCCTGACGTTACAACCCATTGCGCGGGTGGATGGCACCATCAATCTGCCTGGATCCAAAAGTGTATCTAACCGCGCTTTGCTGCTGGCCGCATTAGCAAATGGCACCACTGTTCTGACCAACCTGCTGGACAGCGACGATGTCCGTCATATGCTCAATGCATTGAATGCGTTAGGGATTAGCTATACCCTTTCCGCCGATCGCACTCGCTGCGAGATTATCGGCAACGGTGGCGCATTACATGCCGAAGGGGCAGTGGAACTGTTTCTTGGCAATGCCGGAACCGCTATGCGTCCACTGGCCGCGGCGCTGTGTCTGGGCAGTAATGACATCGTGTTGACGGGCGAACCGCGCATGAAGGAGCGTCCGATTGGCCATCTGGTTGATGCGTTGCGCCAGGGGGGGGCCGGCATTGAGTACCTGGAGCAGGAAAACTATCCTCCGCTTCGTCTGCGCGGTGGTTTTAGCGGCGGTCAGGTTGAGGTGGACGGCAGCGTATCCAGCCAGTTCCTCACTGCGTTACTGATGACTGCACCGCTGGCGCCGCAGGATACAACGATCGCCATTAAAGGCGAGCTGGTATCCAAACCTTATATTGATATCACCCTGAATCTGATGAAGACGTTTGGTGTTGAAATTGAGAATCAGAACTACCAGCGCTTTGTTGTGCAGGGGCAGCAGCAGTATCAGTCACCGGGTGCCTATCTGGTTGAGGGCGATGCTTCTTCTGCTTCATACTTCCTCGCGGCAGGCGCCATTAAAGGTGGTACAGTAAAAGTCACTGGCATTGGCCGCAACAGTATGCAGGGCGATATTCGCTTCGCTGATGTACTGGAAAAAATGGGCGCGACCATTACCTGGGGCGATGACTTTATTGCCTGTACTCACGGTGAACTGAACGCTGTGGATATGGATATGAACCATATTCCCGACGCGGCGATGACTATTGCCACGACCGCGCTGTTTGCTAAAGGCACCACAACCCTACGCAACATCTACAACTGGCGCGTCAAAGAGACCGACCGTCTGTTTGCAATGGCGACGGAATTACGCAAAGTGGGCGCGGAAGTTGAAGAGGGGCATGACTTCATCCGCATCACACCACCAGCGACGCTGAAGTTTGCGGATATCGCAACCTATAACGATCACCGTATGGCGATGTGTTTCTCGCTGGTGGCGCTGTCTGATACCCCTGTGACCATTCTTGACCCCAAATGTACCGCCAAAACTTTCCCGGATTATTTCGAACAGTTGGCGCGTATTAGCACGCCGGCCTGATTCTCTCGGAACGTCGGTCCTTCCGGACTGGCGTTCCGGGGTCCGTAACCGCACTGTTTTTATGCTTTCAACTAATGCTAATTTGTTGATGATTTAACTTATTTATTTGTTTTTGTTATATATATCAACGGAAGATTAGCATGAAGCATAAATCACTCTTTTTGGCGTTAGCGGTTTCCGCCACATTGCTGACTGGTTGTAAAAATGGCGTGAATGGCGATCTTGTTGCCAGTTCCGGTATGGCTGCTTATAAAGCAGCGACACTTTCTGATGCTGATGTCAAAGCCCTCTCTAACAGTTCATGTAAGCAGATGGATAGCGAAAATCAGCTGGCGGGCGCGAAAAGTAAGTACACTAAGCGCCTGAATAAAATTGCGAAAGCGTTGGGTAATAACATTGATGGAACGCCGGTCAACTATAAAGTTTATATGACCAGTGATATCAATGCCTGGGCAATGGCGAATGGATGCGTACGTGTTTATTCGGGCTTGATGGACCTGATGACCGACAATGAAATAGAAGGTGTGCTGGGTCATGAACTGGGCCATGTTTCTTTAGGACACTCACGTAAAGCAATGCAGACCGCGTATGCCACTCTGGCTGCGCGTGATGCTATTTCTGCGACCAGCGGCGTCGCTTCTCAGCTTTCCCAGTCTCAGTTGGGCGATTTAGCTGAAGGCGTGATTAATTCAGCGTTCTCCCGTAGTCAGGAATCAGATGCGGATGACTTTTCCTATGACTTGCTGACAAAACGCGGTATTGACCGTCAGGGCTTAGTGACTGCGTTTGATAAGTTTGCCACTATGGACGCAGGCCATGCAAAATCGCTGATGGATTCTCACCCAGCATCTGACGAACGCGCTCAGCATATACGTGAACGTATCGCAGCAGATAAAAAGTAAAACAGTGTCATCTTCCGGGCTGGTTTCTCATCAGCCCGCTATAATTGCGCAATTCTTCTTCATATCGTTACAGACTAATCGGGTTTTTACACTCTGTGTTAACGATTATTTGCGTTGGCGCGTATAATGCGCGGCGTTCACGTTAACGTATGCCCGTTTAAGGAGAAAAAGATGACGGCAATTGCCCCGGTTATTACCATTGATGGCCCAAGCGGTGCAGGTAAAGGCACCTTGTGCAAGGCAATGGCGGAAGCATTGCAGTGGCATCTGTTAGATTCAGGCGCGATCTATCGCGTACTGGCGCTCGCAGCGTTACATCATCATGTCGATGTTACCTCTGAAGATGCTCTGGTACCGCTTGCCTCACACCTGGATGTGCGTTTTATCTCAACGGACGGCAACCTGGAAGTCATTCTGGAAGGTGAAGATGTTAGTGGCGAAATCCGCACTCAGGAAGTGGCGAATGCCGCATCCCAGGTGGCTGCTTTTCCCCGCGTGCGCGAAGCGCTTTTACGTCGTCAACGCGCATTTCGCGAAGCGCCTGGCCTGATTGCCGACGGACGCGATATGGGGACCGTCGTGTTCCCGGATGCGCCGGTGAAAATTTTTCTGGACGCCTCCTCGCACGAACGTGCGCATAGACGTATGCTACAGTTGCAGGAGAAGGGCTTTAGTGTTAACTTTGAACGCCTTTTGGCCGAGATCGAAGAACGCGATTACCGCGATCGTAATCGTGCTGTAGCGCCGCTGATTCCTGCTGCTGATGCTTTAGTTTTGGATTCAACCCGATTAAGCATTGAGCAAGTGATTGAAAAAGCGTTACAATATGCGCGCCAAAAACTGGCACTCGCTTAAGTGCGACCGAATTTGCAGTACCCCCGTTGCAACGGACTGACAGCGGGTATGTTAAACAACCCCATCCGGCATGGAGCCAGGTGGACGTTAAATATGAAACCTGAAGATTAAACATGACTGAATCTTTTGCTCAACTGTTTGAAGAATCCTTAAAAGAAATCGAAACCCGTCCGGGTTCCATCGTTCGTGGTGTTGTTGTTGCTATCGACAAAGACGTAGTACTGGTTGACGCTGGTCTGAAATCTGAGTCCGCCATTCCGGCAGAGCAGTTCAAAAACGCCCAGGGCGAACTGGAAATCCAGGTTGGTGACGAAGTTGACGTTGCTCTGGATGCAGTAGAAGACGGCTTCGGTGAAACCCTGCTGTCCCGTGAGAAAGCTAAACGTCACGAAGCTTGGATCACGCTGGAAAAAGCTTACGAAGAAGCTGCAACCGTTACTGGTGTTATCAATGGCAAAGTCAAGGGTGGCTTCACTGTTGAGCTGAATGGTATTCGCGCGTTCCTGCCGGGTTCCCTGGTAGACGTTCGTCCGGTCCGCGACACGCTGCACCTGGAAGGCAAAGAGCTTGAGTTCAAAGTCATCAAGCTGGATCAGAAGCGTAACAACGTTGTTGTTTCCCGTCGTGCCGTTATCGAATCCGAAAACAGCGCAGAACGCGATCAGCTGCTGGAAAACCTGCAGGAAGGCATGGAAGTTAAAGGTATCGTTAAGAACCTCACTGACTACGGTGCATTCGTTGATCTGGGTGGCGTTGACGGCCTGCTGCACATCACCGACATGGCATGGAAACGCGTTAAGCATCCGAGCGAAATCGTAAACGTTGGCGACGAAATCACTGTTAAAGTGCTGAAGTTCGACCGCGAGCGTACTCGTGTATCTCTGGGCCTGAAACAGCTGGGCGAAGATCCATGGGTAGCTATCGCTAAGCGTTATCCGGAAGGTACCAAACTGACTGGTCGCGTGACCAACCTGACCGACTACGGCTGCTTCGTTGAAATCGAAGAAGGCGTTGAAGGCCTGGTTCACGTTTCCGAAATGGATTGGACCAACAAAAACATCCACCCGTCCAAAGTTGTTAACGTTGGCGATGTAGTGGAAGTTATGGTTCTGGATATCGACGAAGAACGTCGTCGTATCTCCCTGGGTCTGAAGCAGTGCAAAAACAACCCATGGCAGCAGTTCGCGGAAACCCACAACAAGGGCGACCGTGTTGAAGGTAAAATCAAGTCTATCACTGACTTCGGTATCTTCATCGGCCTGGACGGCGGCATCGACGGCCTGGTTCACCTGTCTGACATCTCCTGGAACGTTGCAGGCGAAGAAGCAGTACGTGAATACAAAAAAGGCGACGAAATCGCAGCAGTTGTTCTGCAGGTTGACGCAGAGCGTGAGCGTATCTCTCTGGGCGTTAAACAGCTCGCAGAAGATCCGTTCAACAACTGGGTTGCACTGAACAAGAAAGGCGCAATCGTAAACGGTAAAGTCACTGCAGTTGACGCTAAAGGCGCAACCGTAGAACTGGCTGACGGCGTTGAAGGTTACCTGCGCGCTTCTGAAGCTTCCCGTGACCGCGTTGAAGATGCAACTCTGGTTCTGAGCGTAGGCGACGACGTTGAAGCTAAATTCACCGGCGTTGATCGTAAGAACCGTGCAATCAGCCTGTCTGTTCGTGCTAAAGACGAAGCTGATGAGAAAGATGCAATCGCAACTGTTAACAAACAGGAAGATGCAAACTTCTCTAACAACGCAATGGCTGAAGCTTTCAAAGCAGCTAAAGGCGAGTAATATCGAGTTCTCTAAATCCTTTGTGCCGTTAACAGCACAAAGGGTGACGAGTAGCTTGACAGATTACAGGATTCGTCCTGTAATCAATGACAAAGGGCGGCTACGGCCGCCCTTAATCAATGCAGCAGCTAATTATGCCTTTAAGGAACCGGAGGAATCATGACCAAGTCAGAATTGATTGAAAGACTTGCAACCCAGCAACCTCATATTCCCGCGAAAGCGGTTGAAGATGCAGTAAAAGAGATGCTGGAACATATGGCCTCGACTCTTGCGCAGGGCGAGCGTATTGAAATCCGCGGTTTCGGCAGCTTCTCTTTGCATTACCGCGCACCTCGCACCGGACGTAATCCGAAGACCGGCGATAAAGTGGATCTGGAAGGGAAATACGTTCCGCACTTTAAACCAGGTAAAGAACTGCGCGATCGCGCCAATATTTACGGTTAAGTTTTTAGCTAGACTTAACGCCGAGAAAAGCACCTGTATGGGTGCTTTTTTCATTTCTGCAGGTTCATACTGGAATCCTCATCCCAGTTAATTCGCACGTTACATCCGCTGCTGAATATCAGCGGAACGCGTGCCGTATAACAGTAAATTGTCGCCAGACAACCGTTGAGTATTACTGCACACTTCCCGCAACAGGGAGGTATTGATGAAAATAACAACGGTGAGTACGTGTGCATTGTGCGGCATTCTCCCTCTGATGCTATTACCCGCGCTGCCTGAAATGCTGAGCATCGGCGTTGTATTTTGTCTGGCATGTCTGCTCTGTCTTTTTCCCCACAAACATATGCGTCTCGCCGGATTAACCCTGCTGTTTTTTCTTTGGGGAATAATGGCGGCGAAAGATGCGCTTTGGGCGGGTAATACGCTTCCTGCTAAAAACCAGCAGGCAATCGTGCGCATAACCGGAACCGACAATATGACCACGCACTATGGTCAGATCACGCACCTGCAGGGGCGGCGAATCTTTCCAGCGCAAGGAATTGTTCTGTATGGGCAGTACCTGCCCGGCGACGTTTGCGCGGGCCAGACATGGGCGATGACGCTGAAAGTTCGCGCTGTACACGGCCAATTGAACGAGGGGGGATTTGACAGTCAACGTTATGCGTTAGCACAGCATCAGCCGCTGACGGGACGGTTCTTGCAGGCTTCGGTCATCGCGCCACAATGTAGCTTACGTTCGAAGTATCTCTCTTCGTTGAAAATCCAGCTCGCCAACTATCCCTGGCAGCAGGTCATACTGGGGCTGGGAATGGGGGAGCGCCTGTCCGTGTCACAAGAGGTAAAAGCCATTATGCGTGATACCGGCACGGCGCATTTGATGGCTATCTCCGGGCTGCATATTGCGTTTGCCGCACTTCTGGCGGGAGGACTGATTCGCGGTGGACAATTTTTTATGCCAACCAAATGGATTTGCTGGCAGGTTCCGTTGGTTGGCGGGATTATCTGTGCGACATTCTATGCCTGGTTAACGGGGCTTCAGCCTCCTGCATTGCGCACGATTGTCGCGCTGATGGTCTGGGGGGCGCTGAAGCTAAGCGGCAGGCAGTGGAGCGGATGGTCGGTCTGGGTCTGTTGTCTCGCAGCCATCGTGGTGGCGGATCCTCTCGCTATTCTGTCACAGAGTCTGTGGTTATCTGCTTTTGCCGTCGCGGCGCTGATATTCTGGTATCAGTGGGTACCTTTACCTGCCTGGTCTCTTTCTCGCATTGGACGCATACTGCTGGCCCTCGCGCATCTGCAACTGGGGATCACGATTCTGCTTCTGCCTGTGCAAATTTCGATGTTTCACGGCATCAGCCTGACTTCATTGGTGGCTAATTTATTTGCCGTACCGCTGGTCACGTTTGTTTCCGTACCGCTGATATTAGCCGGCATGCTGGTGCATTTAACCAGTCTGGGAGGGCTGGAATCGGGACTGTGGTATTTAGCCGATCGCTCTCTGGCGCTGTTATTTTGGGGACTTAATGCTCTGCCTCAAGGCTGGATCAATATAGATGCTCGCTGGCAATGGCTTGCATTGGCACCTGGGCTGATGCTCATCGCATGGCGACTGAATGCCTGGCGTACTCTACCGATGCTTTGTTTCACAGTGCTATTTTTGCTGAGTGAACCGCTCTGGCGCGCGCCACGCACGGATGCATGGCAAGTGCATATGCTGGACGTCGGGCAGGGACTGGCGATGGTGATCGCCCGCAATGGGAAAGCAATTCTATATGATACGGGGCTGGCATGGCCTGAGGGAGATAGCGCGCAGCAATTGATCATTCCCTGGTTACGCTGGCACAACCTCAAGCCAGAAGGGATAATTTTAAGTCACGAGCATATGGATCATCGGGGAGGGTTGCGCTCGCTGCAACAAGCATGGCCATTCTTATGGATAAGAAGCCCACTAGGCTGGAAAGGTCATCTCCCGTGTTTTCGCGGGGAACGCTGGCAATGGCAAGGATTAACGTTCAGTGCACACTGGCCCCTGCGCGGAAATAAAGCGCGGGGGAATAACCAATCCTGCGTGGTTAAAGTCGATGACGGATACCAGAGTATTCTTCTGACCGGTGATATTGAGTCTCCCGCTGAACAAAAAATGCTAAGTCACTACTGGTCTCATCTGCAGTCAACTGTCATGCAGGTTCCACACCATGGCAGCAATACTTCGTCATCACTGGCGCTGATTCAGCGTGTTGGCGGACAGGCGGCGTTGGCCTCGGCATCCCGTTACAATGCCTGGCGACTGCCATCCTGGAAGGTGAAGCGGCGCTATCGGCAACAAGATTATCAATGGCTGGACACGCCACATCAGGGGCAGATTACGCTGGATTTTTACCCACAAACCTGGCAAATGCGCAGCATGCGGGATCAGATTTTACCCCGTTGGTATCATCAGTGGTTTGGCGTGTCGGAGGATAACGGGTAGAATATGCGGCTATTCTAACAAATGCTGGTTTTTTGAATGCATAACGATAAAGATCTCTCTACGTGGCAGACGTTTCGCCGACTATGGCCAACCATAGCGCCTTTTAAATCGGGTCTGATCGTGGCGGGTATAGCGTTAGTCCTTAACGCGGCCAGCGATACCTTCATGTTATCGCTCCTCAAGCCATTACTGGATGATGGTTTTGGTAAAACTGACCGCTCGGTGCTGCTGTGGATGCCGCTGGTGGTCATTGGGCTGATGATAGTTCGTGGCTTAACCAGCTATGTCTCCAGCTATTGTATCTCATGGGTGTCGGGCAAAGTGGTTATGACCATGCGCCGTCGCCTGTTTGGTCACATGATGGGCATGCCAGTCTCCTTTTTCGATAAACAGTCTACAGGTACGTTGCTGTCACGTATTACCTATGATTCAGAGCAGGTAGCGTCATCGTCTTCCGGCGCGCTGATCACCGTGGTACGTGAAGGGGCCTCAATTATTGGCCTGTTCATCATGATGTTCTATTACAGCTGGCAGCTGTCATTGATTCTGATAGTACTGGCGCCAATTGTATCAGTGGCGATTCGTGTGGTTTCTAAGCGCTTTCGTAGCATCAGTAAAAACATGCAAAACACCATGGGGCAGGTTACGACCAGTGCGGAGCAGATGCTGAAAGGCCACAAAGAAGTTCTGATTTTTGGTGGGCAGGAAGTCGAAACTAAACGCTTTGATAAAGTCAGCAACAAGATGCGTTTACAGGGTATGAAGATGGTTTCCGCCTCTTCGATCTCCGATCCTATCATCCAGTTGATTGCGTCTCTGGCTCTGGCCTTCGTGTTATATGCAGCCAGTTTCCCAAGCGTCATGGAAAACCTGACGGCAGGGACCATTACCGTTGTCTTCTCGTCAATGATCGCGCTGATGCGTCCGTTGAAATCGCTAACTAACGTCAACGCGCAGTTCCAGCGTGGTATGGCGGCATGCCAGACCTTATTCACGATTCTGGATAGCGAACAGGAGAAAGACGAAGGTAAACGCGTTATCGAACGCGCTACCGGCGATCTGGAATTCCGCAATGTGACCTTTACTTATCCGGGACGTGAAGTCCCTGCGCTGCGTAACATCAACCTGAATATTCCGGCGGGTAAAACCGTCGCTCTGGTTGGTCGTTCGGGTTCAGGTAAATCTACCATCGCCAGTCTGATCACGCGCTTCTACGATATCGATGAAGGGCAGATTCTGATGGACGGACACGATCTGCGCGAATATACCCTGGCATCCCTGCGCGATCAGGTTGCTTTGGTTTCGCAGAATGTGCACCTGTTTAACGATACGGTCGCGAATAACATCGCCTACGCGCGTACCGATTTATACAGCCGTGAGCAGATTGAAAAAGCGGCGCAGATGGCCTATGCCATGGATTTCATCAATAAGATGGATAATGGTCTGGATACGGTGATTGGTGAAAACGGCGTATTGCTTTCCGGCGGACAGCGTCAACGTATCGCTATCGCCCGTGCCTTACTGCGTGACAGTCCGATCCTAATCCTTGATGAAGCTACGTCGGCTCTTGATACTGAATCTGAACGCGCGATTCAGGCTGCACTGGATGAGCTGCAGAAAAACCGTACTTCTCTGGTCATCGCACACCGTCTTTCTACCATTGAACAGGCGGACGAAATCATTGTAGTGGAAGACGGGGTGATTGTTGAGCGCGGAACCCATAACGAGCTGATTGAGCAACGCGGCGTGTATGCGCAATTACACAAAATGCAATTTGGTCAATGATCGCACGTATCTGGTCTGGTGAATCGCCGCTGTGGCGCTTATTACTTCCACTCTCCTGGCTGTATGGTCTGGTGAGTGGGGGGATCCGCTTATGCTACAAACTTGGACTCAAGCGCGCATGGCGTGCGCCGGTACCAGTAGTCGTAGTGGGAAACCTTACCGCAGGCGGGAACGGTAAAACGCCGGTGGTGATTTGGCTGGTTGAACGACTACAGCAACGTGGTATCCGCGTGGGCGTGGTTTCTCGTGGTTATGGTGGAAAAGCCGCGGCTTACCCGCTGTTGCTGACAATAGATACTACGACTGCAGAAGCGGGCGATGAACCAGTGCTCATCTACCAGCGTACAGGCGTGCCTGTAGCGGTCTCTCCGAACAGAGCGGATGCGGTAAAAGCCATTTTGGCGCATCATGATGTGCAGATTATTGTGACGGACGATGGTCTACAGCATTATCGTCTGGCGCGAGATGTTGAAATCGTGGTGATTGACGGCGAACGTCGGTTTGGCAATGGCTGGTGGCTTCCGGCCGGTCCAATGCGGGAACGCGCAGGTCGGCTTAAATCGGTGGATGCGACAATCGTTAACGGTGGCAGTCCGCAGCCGGGGGAGATCCCCATGCGACTTGAACCAGGGCTGGCCGTTAATTTACGCACGGGTGAACGTCGTGATGTGGCAAAGCTAAGCAATATAGTTGCCATGGCGGGTATTGGCCATCCGCCCCGTTTTTTTGCCACGCTTGAAGCGTGCGGAGCCAAACCACAAAAATGTATTGCGCTGGCAGATCATCAATCTCTGACCTACAGTGACGTCAGTGCGTTTTCAGACGCAGGGCAAACGCTGGTGATGACGGAAAAAGATGCGGTTAAATGCCGCGCATTTGCTGATGATAACTGGTGGTATTTACCCGTGGACGCACATTTGTCAGGCGAACGGCCTGATATGTTGCTGGATAGCTTAATCTCGCTGACTCGCTAACGGATTCAAGCTGCGGCAGCGAATCATTTATGAGGTCATAAATGTCGTTGCCGCACCTTTCTCTGACGGATGCTCGCCATCTTCATCTTGCCGCCCAAGGGCTGCTGAAAAAAACACGCCGCCGGGCATCTCCTGCCGATATTCTTGCCACCATTTCGCGCATGTCTTTATTGCAAATCGATACCATTAATATTGTGGCGCGCAGCCCTTACCTGGTGCTGTTCAGTCGTTTAGGTGATTATTCCCCGCAATGGCTGGATGACTCGTTACGGCAGGGTGAACTGATGGAGTACTGGGCGCACGAGGCCTGCTTTATGCCGCGCAGTGACTTTATGCTGATACGCCACCGCATGCTGGCACCGGAGAAAATGGGCTGGAAATATAAAGCGGCGTGGATGACAGAACATGCCCATGAGATTGAGCAATTGCTCCAGCATATCCACCATAACGGGCCGGTACGCTCAGTCGATTTTGAACATCCCCGTAAGGGAGCCAACGGCTGGTGGGAATGGAAGCCGCATAAGCGACACCTTGAAGGACTGTTTACTGCCGGGAAAGTGATGGTGGTGGAGCGGCGTAATTTCCAGCGAGTCTATGATTTAACCCATCGCGTCATGCCGCACTGGGATGATGAACGTGACAGGCTTTCACAAGAGGAAGCCGAAATTATCATGCTGGATAACAGCGCCCGCAGTCTGGGGATTTTTCGCGAGCAGTGGCTGGCAGACTACTACCGCCTGAAGCGCCCGGCGTTGAAAAACTGGTGTGACGTGCGCAAGGAACAGCAACAAATTATTCCTGTCGATGTTGAAGGGCTGGGAACCCTGTGGTTGCATAGCGATCTTCAACCGCAGCTTGAGCAGGCACTGGCGGGGAAATTAACGGCAACGCATAGCACGGTTTTATCACCTTTTGATCCGGTGGTCTGGGATCGCAAACGGGCAGAGCAGCTATTCGATTTTAGCTATCGGCTGGAATGTTATACGCCAGCAGCGAAACGTCAGTACGGTTATTTTGTCCTGCCGTTGCTGCATCGTGGACAGTTAGTGGGGAGGATGGATGCCAAAATGCACCGTAAAACAGGTGTGCTGGAGGTGATTTCTCTATGGTTACAGGATGGGGTCAAACCTGGCGTTACTCTGCAAAAAGGGTTGTTCCAGGCGATTGATGATTTTGCCCGCTGGCAGCAGGCAACGCGCGTGACGCTGGGGCGCTACCCTGAAGGTTTATTTGCTGGCGCACGTCATGGTTGGGAAATAGCCCCAACCCGTTAAGCGATTATGTTAATATTTACGGATTCACAATCCGGTCCATCTGGAGGAACTATGGATCATCGTCTGCTTGAAATCATTGCCTGCCCGGTATGCAATGGCAAACTCTGGTTTAACCAGGAAAAACAGGAACTGATTTGTAAACTGGATAACCTTGCTTTCCCACTGCGTGATGGCATTCCCGTTTTACTGGAAACCGAAGCCCGTGTTCTGACTGCGGATGAGAGTAAATCATGAGTTTTGTGGTCATTATTCCTGCGCGTTATGCGTCCACACGTTTGCCGGGCAAGCCGCTGCTGGATATTAACGGCAAGCCGATGATCGTGCATGTGCTGGAGCGTGCGCGTGAATCTGGCGCTGAACGCATTATCGTTGCCACCGATCATGAAGATGTCGCTCGTGCGGTAGAAGCGGTGGGGGGGGAAGTCTGCATGACCCGTGCCGATCACCAGTCTGGTACCGAGCGTCTGGCGGAAGTCGTCGAAAAATGTGGCTTTAGCGATGATACCGTTATTGTGAACGTTCAGGGTGATGAGCCGATGATCCCAGCGGTCATTATTCGTCAGGTGGCCGAAAATCTGGCGCAACGCCAGGTTGGCATGGCGACCCTTGCGGCTCCCATTCATAGTGCGGAAGAAGCATTTAATCCGAATGCGGTTAAAGTCGTTCTGGACAACGAAGGCTATGCGCTCTATTTTTCACGCGCAACCATCCCCTGGGATCGTGACCGTTTTGCCAAAAGCCTGGAAACGGTAGGCGATACCTTCCTGCGTCATCTGGGGATTTACGGTTATCGCGCAGGTTTTATTCGCCGCTATGTTAACTGGCAGCCCAGCCCGCTTGAGCATATTGAAATGCTGGAGCAACTGCGTGTGCTGTGGTACGGCGAAAAAATTCACGTGGCCGTCGCTAAAGAAGTACCGGGTACTGGCGTAGACACTGCCGAGGATCTTGAGCGCGTTCGCGCCGAAATGCGTTAGTTTTTCTCATGGCACTCCCCCCATAATGCCGCATATTTTTGGGAGGAGTGTCGTATCGTTACGTTTTCCCTGTGCTTTTCTTTTCATCAATTGATCTCATCCGGGTGACATCTGTCTGCGCGACGCTCATTATGAAAGCAGTAGCTTTTATGAGGGCAATCTGAAATGGAACAGTTGCGTGCCGAACTCAGCCATCTGCTGGGTGAAAAACTCAGTCGTATTGAATGCGTGAATGAGAAAGTGGATACCGCTCTGTGGTCACTGTACGACAGTCAGGGTAATCCGATGCCGCTGATGGCGAGAAGTTTCACCACGCCGGGGATGGCGCAGCAGCTGGCATGGAAAACCTCCATGCTGGCGCGCAGTGGCACGGTACGTATGCCGGTCATTTATGGCGTCTTAACGCATGAGGAGCATCCCGGTCCTGATGTGCTCTTGCTTGAGCGTCTACGCGGCGTGCCGGTGGAAGCGCCTGCCCGAACGCCCGAGCGCTGGGAACATTTAAAAGATCAAATCGTAGAAGGTTTGCTGTCATGGCATCGGCAGGATAGCCGCGGCTGCGTGGGAGCGGTGGATAACACGCAAGAGAATATCTGGCCGTCCTGGTATCGCCAGCGTGTCGAGGTATTGTGGAGCACGTTGAATCAGTTCAACAATACTGGGCTGACGATGCAGGACAAGCGGATTCTGTTCCGTACCCGTGAATGTTTACCCGACTTATTTGCCGGATTTAATGATAACTGCGTGCTGATCCACGGCAATTTCAGTTTACGCAGCATGCTCAAAGATGCTCGTAGCGATCAGCTCCTGGCGATGGTGGGGCCGGGCTTGATGTTATGGGCGCCAAGAGAATATGAATTGTTCCGCTTAATGGACAATGCGCTGGCGGAAAGCCTGCTTTGGCAATATCTGCAACGCGCGCCAGTGGCGGAGTCATTCATCTGGCGGCGCTGGTTGTATGTGTTATGGGATGAGGTGGCGCAACTGGTCAATACCGGACGCTTTAATCGTTCCAACTTTGATCTGGCGACAAAATCACTGCTGCCGTGGCTCGCCTGACTATCCGGCCTGGAATTCTGCGCTGAATCTGTAGGCCTGATAAGAGGCAACATTTCTGTCAATGTTCCTTTCCTTTCAGCCACTGCCAGATGCGTCCCAGCGTTTCGTATCCGACACGATCGCTGTGCATTAACCAGACGGGCGAGGGAATTGCCCGCTCCCATGGATTAAGCGGGGAATCAATCGCTAACTGATTGGCAGGTGCTGGCAGCGGGTGTAGCCCGGCCTGCTGGAAGAAAATCATGGCACGCGGTAAGTGCGACGCGGAGGTCACCAGCAGAAACGGCGCGTTGCCGATGGCCTGCTTTACTGCCACTGCTTCTTCTTCAGTATCTTTGGGTTGATCCAGCGTGATGATGTCACCCGGCGGCACCCCCAGCGACTGTGCTACGCGGGCGCCGGCTTCCGCGGTACTAACGTTATTCGTTTTTGCGGCGGCACCGGTAAAGATAAGCTTCGACCCTGGATTCGCGCGCCATAGGCGAATACCTTCATTCAGGCGTGGAAGGCTATTGCTAATCAGGTTTGAACTCGGCGCCCACTGTGGGTTCCAGGTATATCCTCCGCCCAGCACCACAACATATTCTACTTTTTGCGTATCCTGCCAGGTGGGATAGCTGTCCTCAATAGGTTTCAGCAAGCTGTCGGCGACGGGTTGCAAGCTCAGGAGTAATAGCGCCAGCCAACTCAGGCTGATACACACTTTCCCTGTTTTTTGAAAGCGGCTAAACCAGACCAGCGCCAGGCCAATACCCATCATCGTTAGCATCAGCGGAAGCGGCAGCATCATACCGCCAATCACTTTCTTCAGCGTAAAAAGCATCCTTTTTGGTTCCTTTTTTAACCATACAGCAGGGGATCTGCAGGGATATTACACCAGGAAGGTTCATTCTCGGCGTGGGTGTGACAAAATAGCGGTTTTACTTAGTCACCCTAAAGCCAGCATGTGGAGAGCCCGATGCGGGATCGCAATTTTGATGACATTGCAGAGAAGTTTTCCCGTAACATTTACGGCACCACCAAAGGTCAATTAAGACAGGCTATCCTTTGGCAGGATTTGGATCGATTATTAGCGACATTCGGTGAGCAAAAATTGCACATTCTGGATGCCGGCGGTGGTGAAGGGCAAACGGCCATCAAGATGGCGCAACGTGGGCACTTCGTGACATTATGCGATCTGTCAGGCGAAATGATCGCCCGTGCGCAACAGGCGGCAGAGGCAAAAGGTGTGAGCGGAAACATGCATTTTATACAATGCGCCGCTCAGGACGTTACTGCGCATTTGGAAACCCCGGTTGATCTGATATTGTTTCATGCTGTGCTGGAATGGGTGACGGATCCCGTCAGCGTATTACAAACGCTGTGGTCAGTATTGCGTCCCGGCGGCGCGCTGTCGTTAATGTTCTACAATGCTAACGGTCTGTTGATGCATAACATGGTCGCAGGGAACTTTGACTATGTGCAGGTGGGGATGCCGAAACGTAAAAAGCGTACGCTTTCACCGGACTACCCACGCGATCCGGGGCAGGTTTACCAGTGGCTGGAAGAGATCGGTTGGCAGATAACGAGTAAAACAGGCGTCCGTGTGTTTCATGATTATCTGCGGGATAAGCATAAACAGCATGACGACTACGAAATGTTACTAGAGTTAGAAACGCGCTATTGCCGCCAGGAACCGTATATCAGCCTTGGGCGCTATATTCATGTCACCGCGATTAAAAGTCCGGCCCGAGCCGCAGATGCAAGGATAACCTATGAGTGAATTTTCCCAGACAGTCCCCGAACTGGTTGCCTGGGCCAGAAAAAATGACTTCTCCATCTCTCTGCCGGTAGACAGACTTTCGTTCCTGCTGGCGGTCGCCACTCTGAACGGCGAGCGACTTGACGGCGAGATGAGTGAAGGTGAGCTGGTGGATGCGTTCCGCCATGTGAGTGATGCGTTTGAGCAAACCAGCGAAACCATTGGTGTACGCGCGAACAACGCGATCAACGATATGGTGCGTCAACGTCTGCTGAACCGCTTTACCAGCGAGCAGGCGGAAGGCAACGCGATTTATCGTTTGACGCCGCTCGGCATTGGCATCACCGATTATTATATTCGCCAGCGCGAATTCTCTACGCTGCGTCTTTCTATGCAGTTGTCGATTGTGGCCGGTGAATTGAAGCGCGCGGCGGATGCGGCAGCGGAAGGTGGCGATGAGTTTCACTGGCATCGCAATGTATATGCGCCATTGAAATATTCGGTGGCGGAGATTTTTGACAGTATCGATCTCACCCAGCGCATCATGGATGAACAGCAGCAGCAGGTGAAAGACGATATCGCGCAGTTGCTGAACAAAGACTGGCGGGCGGCGATTTCCAGCTGTGAACTGCTGCTTTCTGAAACTTCCGGGACGCTGCGCGAACTGCAGGATACGTTGGAAGCGGCGGGGGATAAGCTACAGGCAAACCTGTTACGCATCCAGGATGCCACGATGACGCATGACGATTTGCATTTTGTCGACAGACTGGTGTTTGACTTACAAAGCAAACTCGACCGCATTATCAGTTGGGGTCAGCAGTCTATTGATTTGTGGATCGGTTACGATCGTCACGTGCATAAGTTTATCCGTACCGCGATTGATATGGATAAAAACCGCGTCTTTGCCCAGCGTTTGCGCCAGTCCGTGCAGACTTATTTTGACGATCCGTGGGCGCTGACTTATGCCAACGCTGACCGTCTGCTGGATATGCGTGATGAAGAGATGGTCCTGTGTGACGAAGAGGTCACCGGTGAACTTCCGACAGATCTGGAATATGAAGAGTTTAACGAGATCCGTGAGCAACTGGCGGCGATCATCGAAGAACAGTTGGCTATCTACAAATCCAGACAAACGCCACTGGATCTCGGTTTGGTAGTGCGCGAGTATCTGGCGCAATATCCACGTGCGCGTCACTTCGACGTCGCGCGTATTGTTATCGATCAGGCGGTACGTCTTGGCGTAGCGCAAGCAGATTTCACCGGACTGCCAGCTAAATGGCAGCCGATTAATGATTACGGAGCCAAGGTACAGGCGCATGTCATTGACAAATATTGAACAAGTGATGCCGGTAAAGCTGGCGCAGGCGCTGGCGAATCCGTTATTTCCGGCGCTGGATAGCGCCTTACGTTCGGGCCGACATATCGGCCTGGATGAACTGGATAATCATGCCTTCCTGATGGATTTTCAGGAGTATTTTGAAGAATTTTACAGCCGCTATAACGTGGAACTGATCCGCGCGCCGGAAGGGTTCTTCTATCTTCGCCCGCGTTCAACGACGCTCATTCCGCGTTCGGTTCTGTCCGAACTGGACATGATGGTGGGTAAAATTCTTTGCTATCTCTATCTCAGCCCGGAACGCCTGGCGAATGAAGGGATTTTTACCCAACAAGAGTTGTACGACGAGCTGTTGACTCTGGCGGACGAAGCGAAACTGCTGAAGCTGGTGAACAATCGTTCAACCGGTTCGGACGTTGACCGTCAGAAGCTACAGGAAAAGGTACGTTCTTCGCTAAACCGTCTGCGTCGCTTAGGCATGGTGTGGTTTCTGGGCCACGACAGCAGCAAATTCCGTATCACGGAATCGGTCTTCCGCTTTGGCGCGGACGTGCGCAGCGGTGACGATCCGCGTGAAGCCCAGCGTCGCTTAATTCGTGATGGCGAAGCGATGCCGGTCGAAAACCGCCTGCAGCTTAACGATGAGCCCGAAGAGAATCAGCCGGACAGTGGAGAAGAAGAATAATGATTGAACGCGGTAAATTTCGCTCACTTACGCTGATTAACTGGAATGGTTTTTTTGCCCGTACGTTCGACCTGGATGAACTGGTTACCACGCTGTCCGGTGGTAACGGTGCGGGTAAATCCACGACCATGGCGGCATTTGTTACGGCGCTCATCCCGGATTTAACCCTGCTGCATTTCCGTAATACCACCGAAGCCGGTGCGACCAGCGGTTCACGTGACAAAGGTCTGCACGGTAAGCTCAAAGCGGGTGTCTGTTACTCAATGCTTGACGTCCTCAACTCCCGCCATCAGCGCGTGGTTGTCGGCGTTCGTCTGCAACAGGTTGCCGGTCGCGATCGTAAAGTGGATATCAAGCCGTTTGCCATTCAGGGGCTACCGATGTCGGTGCAGCCCACTCAGTTGGTTACGGAAACGCTGAATGAACGCCAGGCGCGCGTCCTGTCTCTCCCTGAGCTGAAAGAGAAGCTTGATGAGATGGAAGGCGTGCAGTTTAAGCAGTTCAACTCGATAACGGATTATCACTCGCTGATGTTCGATCTGGGCATCATTGCCCGTCGTCTGCGCTCTGCGTCCGATCGTAGTAAATTCTATCGTCTGATTGAAGCCTCGCTGTATGGCGGTATCTCCAGCGCCATTACTCGCTCACTGCGTGATTACCTGCTGCCAGAAAACGGTGGCGTGCGCAAAGCGTTCCAGGATATGGAAGCCGCGCTGCGTGAAAACCGCATGACGCTGGAAGCGATTCGCGTAACCCAGTCTGACCGCGATCTGTTTAAGCATTTGATCAGCGAAGCGACCAACTACGTGGCAGCAGATTATATGCGCCATGCCAACGAGCGCCGTATTCATCTGGATAAAGCGCTGGAATATCGTCGTGAACTGCATACCTCACGCAAGCAGTTGGCTGCTGAGCAGTATAAACACGTAGATATGGCGCGCGAGCTGGGCGAGCACAACGGTGCGGAAGGCGATCTGGAAGCTGATTACCAGGCCGCAAGCGATCACCTCAATCTGGTGCAAACCGCGCTGCGTCAGCAAGAAAAAATTGAACGCTATGAAGCGGATCTCGAGGAATTACAGATCCGTCTCGAAGAACAAAATGAGGTCGTCGCGGAAGCCGTTGACCGCCAGGATGAAAACGAAGCCCGCGCGGAAGCTGCTGAGCTGGAGGTGGATGAGCTGAAAAGTCAGCTTGCCGATTACCAGCAGGCGCTGGATGCCCAGCAAACGCGAGCTATCCAGTATGCCCAGGCAATTCAGGCGTTAAGCCGGGCCAAAGAGCTGTGTCACTTACCGGATCTGACAGCCGACAGCGCTGCTGAATGGCTGGAAACCTTCCAGGCCAAAGAGCAGGAAGCTACAGAAAAACTGTTGACGCTGGAACAAAAAATGAGCGTGGCGCAAACCGCGCACAGTCAGTTTGAACAGGCTTATCAGCTGGTGGCGGCGATCAACGGCCCACTGGCGCGTGGTGAGGCCTGGAGCGTGGCGCGTGAACTGCTGCGGGAAGGTGTTGAGCAGCGTCACCTGGCAGAACAGGTTCAGCCGTTGCGTATGCGACTCAGCGAGCTGGAACAGCGTCTGCGCGAACAGCAAGACGCCGAACGTCTTCTGGCGGAATTCTGCAAGCGTCAGGGTAAACAGTTCGATATCGATGAGCTGGAAGCGCTGCACCAGGAGCTGGAAGCGCGCATCGCCGCTTTGTCGGACAGCGTATCGTCCGCCAGCGAACAGCGAATGACGCTGCGTCAGGAACAGGAACAGCTGCAGTCGCGTATCCAGCATTTGATGAAACGCGCACCGGTCTGGCTGGCCGCGCAAAATAGCCTGAATCAACTTAGCGAACAGTGCGGCGAAGAGTTTACTTCCAGCCAGGACGTGACCGAATATCTGCAGCAATTGCTGGAGCGCGAGCGTGAAGCCATTGTTGAGCGCGATGAAGTTGGCGCGCGCAAAAACGCGGTTGATGAAGAAATTGAACGTTTAAGTCAGCCGGGCGGGGCGGAAGATCAACGTCTGAACGCGCTGGCGGAACGCTTCGGTGGCGTGCTGCTGTCAGAAATTTATGACGACGTTAGCCTTGAAGATGCGCCGTACTTCTCCGCGCTGTACGGTCCATCGCGCCATGCTATCGTGGTGCCGGATCTGTCGCTGATTACCGAACAACTTGAAGGCCTGACGGATTGTCCGGAAGATCTCTATTTTATCGAAGGGGATCCGCAGTCGTTTGATGACAGTGTTTTCAGCGTTGATGAGCTGGAAAAAGCGGTGGTGGTGAAAACCGCCGAACGTCAGTGGCGTTATTCCCGCTTCCCGACGGTGCCGATTTTTGGTCGTGCGGCGCGCGAAAGCCGTATCGAAACCCTGCATGCCGAGCGTGAAGGGCTGTCTGAACGTTTTGCCACGCTCTCTTTTGACGTCCAGAAAACCCAGCGCCTGCATCAGGCGTTCAGCCGCTTTATCGGCAGCCATTTGTCGGTGGCGTTTGAAGCCGATCCAGAAGCGGAAATTCGTCAGTTGAACAGCCGCCGTGTTGAGCTGGAGCGTGCGCTGACCAATCATGAAAATGATAACCAGCAAAGCCGTATGCAGTTTGAACAGGCGAAAGAGGGGGTTTCTGCGCTGAACCGCCTGCTGCCGCGTTTGAATCTGCTGGCCGATGAAACGCTGGCCGATCGCGTGGACGAAATTCGCGAGCGTCTGGATGAAGCTCAGGAAGCGGCGCGTTTTGTGCAGCAGCACGGTAATCAGTTAGCCAAACTGGAACCGATGGTTTCGGTTCTGCAAAATGACCCTGAGCAGTTTGAACAACTGAAGGAAGATTACGCGTATTCCCAGCAGATGCAGCGTGATGCGCGTCAGCAGGCGTTTGCGCTGACTGAGGTCGTACAACGCCGGGCGCACTTTAGCTATTCCGATTCAGCCGAAATGCTGAGCGGAAACAGCGATCTGAACGAAAAACTGCGCCAGCGTCTGGAACAGGCGGAAGCTGAACGTACCCGCGCTCGTGAAGCGCTGCGCAGCCACGCCGCGCAGTTAAGCCAGTACAACCAGGTCATGGCGTCTCTGAAAAGCTCCTATGACACTAAAAAAGAACTGCTCAACGATTTACAACGTGAACTGCAGGATATCGGCGTTCGTGCTGACAGTGGCGCGGAAGAGCGTGCCCGTATCCGTCGTGATGAACTGCATGCGCAGCTCAGTAACAACCGTGCGCGCCGTAACCAACTGGAAAAAGCGCTGACCTTCTGCGAAGCGGAGATGGATAACCTGACCCGCAAATTGCGCAAACTGGAACGCGATTATTTTGAGATGCGCGAACAGGTGGTCACCGCGAAAGCCGGCTGGTGTGCGGTCATGCGCATGGTGAAAGACAATGGCGTTGAACGCCGTCTGCACCGTCGCGAGCTGGCGTATCTTTCTGGCGATGAACTGCGTTCGATGTCGGATAAGGCGTTGGGCGCGCTGCGTCTGGCGGTGGCGGATAACGAACACCTGCGTGATGTGTTGCGCATGTCTGAAGATCCGAAGCGCCCGGAACGTAAAATTCAGTTCTTTGTCGCGGTTTATCAACATCTGCGTGAACGTATTCGTCAGGATATTATTCGCACCGACGATCCGGTGGAAGCGATTGAACAGATGGAGATCGAACTGAGCCGTCTGACGGAAGAATTAACCTCGCGTGAACAGAAGTTGGCGATCAGCTCCCGCAGCGTGGCGAACATCATTCGTAAGACGATTCAGCGCGAACAAAACCGTATCCGTATGTTGAACCAGGGTCTGCAAAGCGTATCGTTTGGCCAGGTAAATAGCGTTCGTCTGAACGTCAACGTGCGTGAAACCCACGCCACCTTGCTGGACGTACTTTCCGAGCAGCATGAACAGCATCAGGATCTGTTTAACAGCAACCGTCTGACCTTCTCTGAAGCGCTGGCGAAGCTGTATCAGCGTCTGAATCCGCAGATTGATATGGGGCAACGCACGCCGCAAACCATTGGTGAAGAGCTGCTGGACTACCGTAACTATCTGGAAATGGAAGTCGAGGTTAACCGTGGTTCAGACGGCTGGCTGCGTGCTGAATCTGGCGCACTGTCAACCGGTGAGGCGATCGGGACCGGGATGTCGATCCTAGTGATGGTTGTACAAAGCTGGGAAGATGAAGGTCGCAGACTGCGCGGGAAAGATATCTCGCCTTGTCGTCTGCTGTTCCTTGATGAAGCTGCGCGACTTGATGCCCGCTCTATCGCGACCCTGTTTGAACTGTGCGAGCGTTTGCAGATGCAGCTGATTATCGCTGCGCCGGAAAACATCAGCCCGGAGAAAGGCACCACCTACAAACTGGTGCGTAAAGTCTTCCAGAACACCGAGCACGTTCACGTGGTGGGTCTGCGTGGGTTTGCCCCGCAGTTACCTGAGCCACTGCCAGGAACTGAAGACGCTTCCTCGCAGGCAAGCTAAGTAAGAAGGCGGCTAAATAGCCGCCTTCTTCTTTTCTGAAAAGCACATAATGCCTGGTGTAATTTCTTTAGACTTCTTTACATTAGGTTAGGCAAAAACTATTTGATGTTTATATACTAAAGGTAAGCCTAACTCGTGGCAGGCTTGCTCGTCATACTTCAGCGTGTATTGGCGTTTTACAGGTCCGACCCCAGCAAAACATAAGGGGAATGCATACGGCCTGGCTACTCAAAGTATGATAAAGAAAACAGGGGGCAAGGGATGTTGCTTAATAAAATGTGTGGTCGTCGGCTGTCGGCAATCAGTTTGTGCCTGGCCGTAACATTCGCTCCACTGTTCAATGCGCAGGCCGATGAGCCTGAAATGATCCCTGGCGATAGCTCAGCGTCCGTCAGTGAACAGCCAACAGCGTTACCGCAACCGCAGGTTCAATCTTCCGCGACTGCTATCATGGCGGGTATTCAACCGCTGCCGGAGGGCGTGTCTGTCGATAGCGCTCGCGCCAAATTACAATCTCAACTTCCCGCGGGCTTCACGCCGGTTTATATGAGCCAGCTGGAATTGCTGTATGCCGCTCGCGAAATGAAACCGATGTGGGAAAATCGAGATGCGGTAAAAGCGTTTCAGCAACAGTTAGCCGAGGTGGCGATTGCCGGATTTCAGCCGCAATTTACCACCTGGGTCGCATTGCTTACCGACCCGGCGGTAACGGGTCAGGCGCGAGACATCGTGCTTTCTGATGCCCTGATGGGATATCTGCACTTTATCGCAAATATCCCCGTCAAAGGTAATCGCTGGCTCTACAGTAATAAGCCCTATGCGCTGGCAACTCCGCCGATTTCCGTGATCAACCAATGGCAGGTGGCGCTGGATAATGGGCAACTGACGTCGTTTATTACCGGCCTGGCGCCTCAGCATCCGCAGTATGCAGCCATGCATGAATCGTTGTTAAAACTGGTGAGCGATACGCGTCCCTGGCCGCAGTTAACCAGTACCGCGACGCTGCGTCCTGGCGAGTGGAGTAACGATATCCCCGCGTTGCGTGAAATCTTACGCCGCACCGGGATGCTTGAATCAGTCGTCAGTACGGCTGCTAAAGAAGGGCGTAGCGCTTACGGCAGTGAACTGGTTGCGGCGGTGAAGCGTTTCCAGACGTGGCAGGGGTTGGGGGCCGATGGCGCCATTGGACCCGCAACGCGTGACTGGCTGAACGTAACGCCCGCTCAGCGTGCAGGTGTGCTGGCGTTGAATATTCAGCGTTTGCGCCTGCTGCCGAGTGATTTGTCTACCGGTATCATGGTGAATATTCCTGCCTACTCGCTGGTTTATTATCAGAACGGCAATCAGGTGCTAGCCTCACGCGTTATTGTCGGGCGTCCCGATCGCAAAACGCCGATGATGAGCAGTGCGCTGAATAATGTGGTCGTTAACCCACCGTGGAACGTACCGCCGACGCTGGCACGTAAAGATATTCTGCCTAAGGTGTGGAATGACCCGGGATACCTTGAGCGTCACGGCTATACCGTAATGCGCGGCTGGAATAGCAAAGAGACGATAGATCCATGGCAGGTTGACTGGGCGACCATTACCGCATCGAATCTGCCGTTCCGCTTTCAGCAGGCGCCGGGCGCGCGTAACTCGCTCGGCCGTTATAAATTTAATATGCCGAGTTCAGATGCTATTTATCTGCACGATACGCCAAACCACAACCTGTTCCAGAAAGATACGCGGGCGCTTAGCTCAGGCTGCGTGCGTGTGAATAAGGCATCTGAGCTGGCGAATATGCTGCTACAGGATGCGGGCTGGAATGATACGCGCATCTCGGACGCCCTGAAGCAAGGGGATACGCGGTACGTGAATATTCGTCAGAATATTCCGGTCAATCTTTACTACCTGACCGCGTTTGTGGGGGCGGATGGGCGGACGCAGTATCGTACAGATATTTACAATTACGATCTGACAGCGCGATCCAGCGCACAAATTGTGTCAAAAGCCGAACAATTAATCAGATAAATGAAGCAGTTCGAGGAAAATGATTGTCGTAAGTTATGTTGGAAATGGGGCTAAATGGCTGCAAGCCCCGTATTTCCTGGGGTTGGGAGCCTTGACGTGGACTACTTAGCCAGATAAGGTTTCCCGCGTGCGCTAGAGCATACATACGATAACATTGACCTTGTAGACCTTAATACCATGGACAAATTTGACGCTAATCGCCGCAAACTGCTGGCGCTTGGTGGCATTGCCCTCGGCGCTGCCATCCTGCCTACGCCTGCGTTTGCCACACTCTCCACCCCACGTCCGCGTATATTGACTCTGAATAACCTGCATACCGGTGAGTCAATAAAAGCAGAGTTTTTTGATGGCAGGGGCTATATTCAGGACGAATTAGCAAAACTTAACCACTTTTTCCGTGATTTTCGGGCCAATAAAGTGAAATCCATTGACCCGGGATTGTTTGACCAACTCTTCCGTCTGCAGGGTCTGCTGGGCACGCGTAAACCCGTACAGCTGATCTCTGGCTATCGCTCAATCGATACCAATAATGAACTCCGTGCGCGCAGCCGTGGTGTCGCTAAGAAAAGCTACCACACGAAAGGCCAGGCTATGGATTTCCATATTGAAGGCATCGCATTAAGTAATATTCGCAAAGCTGCGTTATCTATGCGCGCAGGTGGTGTAGGATACTACCCCAGCAGTAACTTTGTGCATATTGACACCGGACCTGCACGGCACTGGTGATCCGTAAGCTTAATGAAACAGGAGCTGTATGAACTATCGTATTATTCCGGTCACTGCATTTGCCCAGAACTGCTCGTTAATCTGGTGTGAGCAGACACGTCTGGCCGCGCTGGTCGATCCCGGCGGCGATGCCGAGAAAATCAAACAGGAAGTGGATGCCAGCGGTCTGACGCTTATGCAGATCCTGCTTACCCATGGTCATCTTGACCACGTAGGGGCGGCGGCTGAACTGGCACAGCATTATGGTGTACCGGTTATTGGCCCGGAAAAAGAAGATGAGTTCTGGTTACAGGGGTTGCCTGCTCAGAGCCGGATGTTTGGCCTGGGAGATTGTGAGCCGCTGACGCCCGATCGCTGGTTAAATGAAGGCGATCGGGTAAGCGTGGGTAATGTCACATTACAGGTGCTCCATTGTCCCGGTCACACGCCAGGGCATGTGGTCTTCTTTGATGAGCAGTCAAAGTTACTGATTTCGGGTGACGTGATTTTCAAAGGTGGCGTAGGGCGCAGTGATTTCCCGCGCGGCGATCACAGTCAATTGATCGATTCGATTAAACGTAAACTGTTGCCGCTGGGCGATGACGTGACGTTTATTCCGGGCCACGGTCCACTTTCTACGCTGGGCCACGAACGGTTACATAACCCGTTTCTGCAGGATGAAATGCCTGTCTGGTAAAACCGCAGATAAATAAAAAGGCCGCGATTGCGGCCTTTTTTTGTGCGCTATTGATTACAGTACTGCGACAATCGCTTCGCACAGCGGCGCCATGTTATCTGGCGTCATTCCGGCTACGTTTACACGTCCGGAAGCGACGGCATAGACACCAAACTCTTCACGCAGGCGCAGAACCTGCTCTTTGGTCAGGCCGCTGAATGAGAACATGCCGTTTTGTTTGATGATAAAGCTGAAGTCGCGGCTTGCACCTTTCTCCTGCAGCGTATTCACGAACAGTAAACGCATGCGCTGAATGCGTTGGCGCATATCAGTCAGCTCTTGTTCCCAGATGGCGCGCAGCGCGTCGTTGCTCAGAATCGTAGCGACTACGGATGCGCCGTGTGCAGGCGGGTTGGAATAGTTAGCACGAATGGCTGATTTCATCTGGCTAAACGCGCGGTCAACGGTTTCAGCATCGGCTGCAACCAACGTACAGGCACCTACGCGCTCATTGTACAAACCAAAGTTCTTGGAGTAGGAGCTGGCGACGATCAGCTCTTTGTGCAGTGCCGCGAATGCGCGCAGACCTTCCGCATCTTCTTCCAGACCACGGGCAAAACCCTGGTAGGCGAAGTCAAACAGCGGCAACCAACCTTTATCGACGGAAAGCTGAGCCAGCGTTTGCCACTGCTCCAGCGTAGGATCGATACCGGTTGGGTTATGGCAGCAGCCGTGGAATAACACCACGTCGCCTGCCTGCGCTTCGCTGAGGCTTGTCAGCATCGCATCAAAGTCTAATGAATGGTTTGCCGCATCGTAATAATTATATTCACGAACTTCCAGACCGGCAGAGTTAAAGACGCTCTTATGGTTCGGCCAGCTTGGGTTGCTCACCCAAACGCGTTTAGCCGAGGTGTTTTTTGCCAGGAAATCAGCTGCTACACGCAGTGCGCCAGTGCCGCCTGGGGTCTGTGCCGTACGTGCGCGTTTGTCGTTGATAAGCGAACTCTCTTTGCCAAACAGTAATTCCTGAGTGCAACGACCAAACTCTGGAATACCGTCAATGCCAAGGTAGTTTTTGGTGGTTTCATTTTCCAGTATATATTGCTCGGCTTTTTTAACGCTGGTCAGTACCGGCGTTTTGCCTGTCTCATCTTTATATACACCGATCCCGAGGTTTATTTTTCCTGGGCGGTCATCGGCACGAAACAAATCAGCCAGACCCAAAATGGGGTCGGCAGGAGCGGCGGTAATGTTCTCAAACATGACGAGGTTCCATAGTGATTACAGAAGAGAAGTCCGCTATCAGGTTAACGGTAGATTTACAAAATGCCAACCGTTACTGACGAAAAGCTGAGGTGTTTTTTTAAGACGCAAGAATCCGCTAGCAGAGATAAAAAAACAGGACCGAAGTCCTGTTTTTTAGGCATTTAACAAAGAGGTCTGCTATTAGAACTGGTAAACGATACCCACTGCAACGGTGTCGTCAGAGCCTACGCCCAGTTTGTTGTCAGAATCGATCTGGTTGATGATGTAATCAACATAGGTGGACATGTTTTTGTTGAAGTAGTAAGTCGCACCCACTTCGAAGTAGTTCACCAGATCTACGTCACCGATACCTTCAATGTCCTTACCTTTAGATTTGGTATAGGCGAGGGACGGACGCAGGCCGAAGTCGAACTGATACTGGGCAACCAACAGCACGTCTTCAGTTTTGTTAGCATAACCGTTAGCGATACGGGTTGCGTTGTGGGTTTCGCTGTAGTTCGCCGCCAGGTAGATGTTGTTCGCATCGTACTTAACGCCGGTCGCCCACTGCTCAGCTTTGTCGCCATGACCGCGCAGAGCCGGGTTTTGTTGAGCATCGGTACGGTCAGCCGCACCATAAGCACCTACGATACCGAAGCCGTCGAATTCGTAGCTGATAGAACCGCCAACGCCATCGCCGTTAGAGCGACGAACGTCATCACGCTCGTTTTTGCCCAAGTACTGAACGGCGAAGTTCAGGCCTTCAACCAGACCGAAGAAGTTGGAGTTACGGTAGGTTGCGAGACCGCCGTTACGCTGGGAGAAGAACTGGTCAGAAGCGGCGGTATCACCACCGAATTCTGGCAGCATATCGGTGTAACCCAGTGCATCGTATACGACACCGTAGTTACGACCGTAGTCGAAGGAGCCTGCATCGCCGAATTTCAGACCGGCAAACGCCAGACGAGTTTTGTTACCGTCCTGCGCGTTTGAGCCTTCAGCATTGTTGCCGGCAAAGTTGTATTCCCACTGGCCGTAGCCGGTCAGTTGGTCGTTAATCTGAGTTTCCCCTTTGAAACCAAGACGGGCGTATGTCTGATCGCCGTTAGCAGCGTAGGCATTTTCACCGTTGTGCTTGGAAAAATAGTGCAGACCTACGGCTTTACCGTAGATATCTACTTTGTTGCCATCTTTGTTATAAACTTCTGCAGCGTTAGCTGCCCCGGCTACCAGCAGAGCAGGGATAACCACTGCCAGAATATTGCGCTTCATCATTATTTATTACCCTCATCGGTTTTTATATGACACCTGCCACTGCCGCCAATAAATTCCGTCAATTAAAATTTACGGAACTATTGATGAGAGTTTGGTGTCTTTATGTGTCTGACAGGCATCTTTCCATTCAAACTACCGTTTCGCTACTCTCAAAGTGCTACAAATATAAAGATTTAGTTTCAAAAAGAAAAAATATGTAACAATATGTTATTTTTGTGCAACTTTGTGAACAACTTCAAAGTTCAGATGTCTGCGCGCTAAAAATCGCCGCCGTTATTTCTATTTATATGATTTTCTTATGTTTAATTTTGCTAAGACCGCTTTTTCTCTGCTGTGACTAAAAGGACTGATTTTACCGAAGGCAATTTATGGACATCTGGATTGCTATGTAAAAGGTTAAAAAATGTACTATTTAATCAGAAAATGCTAATCCACAATAAAATTGCTGATTATTTTTTGTGCAAATGTGTTGCGGTGAAATATTACGTAACAGGAAGAGGGGAATCGAAGGGTTGTATTTAACGTGTGATGGGGATCCCTGTTACGTGGAGCGGTTACAAAAAAGGCCAGCAATGAATGCTGGCCTTTGAATTAAAAATTCAGCTTTAGAAGCTGGCGTTACGCGGAGTACGTGGGAACGGAATGACATCACGGACGTTCTGCACGCCAGTAACGTAGGCAATCAGACGCTCGAAGCCTAAGCCGAAGCCGGAATGCGGAACAGTACCGTAGCGGCGCAGGTCGCGATACCACCAGTAATCTTCTTTGTTCAGACCCATCTCCAGCATACGGGCATCCAGCACGTCCAGACGCTCTTCACGCTGAGAACCACCGATGATTTCACCGATTCCCGGGGCCAGTACGTCCATTGCCGCAACGGTTTTACCGTCTTCGTTAAGGCGCATATAAAACGCTTTAATATCTTTCGGATAGTTTTTAACCACGACTGGCGCTTTGAAGTGCTCTTCAGCAAGATAACGTTCGTGCTCGGAAGAGAGATCCACACCCCAGTAAACCGGGTTTTCAAACTGTTTGCCGCATTTTTCGAGAATGCTTACCGCGTCGGTGTAGTCCACCTGCGCGAAGTCGGCGTCAATGAAACGTTCCAGGCGTGAAATCGCATCTTTGTCGACACGTTCAGCGAAGAATTTCATATCATCCGCGCGCTCTGCCAGTACGGCCTTGAAAGCATACTTCAGCATGGCTTCAGCGAGGCCTGCCACGTCGTCCAGGTTGGCGAAAGCCACTTCTGGCTCCAGCATCCAGAACTCCGCCAGGTGACGGCTGGTGTTAGAGTTTTCTGCACGGAACGTCGGGCCAAAGGTATAAATTTTGGACAGGGCGCAGGCGTAGGTTTCGCCGTTCAACTGACCAGAAACGGTCAGGAAGGCTTCTTTACCGAAGAAGTCTTTATCGAAATCAACTTTTCCCTGATCGTTACGCGGCAGGTTTTCCAGATCCAGCGTAGAAACGCGGAACATTTCACCCGCACCTTCCGTATCGGAAGCTGTAATCAGCGGCGTGGATACCCAAAAGAAACCCTGCTCGTGGAAAAAACGATGCAGCGCTTGCGCCAGCGTATGACGTACACGCGCTACCGCACCAATCATGTTGGTACGCGGACGCATATGCGCGACTTCACGCAGATACTCAATGCTGTGACGCTTGGCCGCCATTGGATAAGTGTCAGGATCTTCAACCCAGCCCGCGACTTCAACCTCAGTGGCCTGAATTTCAAAGCTCTGTCCCTGTCCAGGCGACGCAACGACTTTACCCGTTACGATAACTGAACAGCCCGTTGTCAGGCGCAATACGTCCTGATTGTAATTGGGCAGAGAATTATTGATGACGGCCTGTACAGGATCAAAGCAGGAACCGTCATAAACGGCGAGGAAGGAGATGCCAGCTTTTGAATCTCGGCGGGTACGCACCCATCCGCGCACGGTGACTTCGCTGTCAACGGCTACGCGGCCCTGGAGTACGTCGGCTACAGGCACAACGCTCATAATATTCTCTCTGTTAATAGTCGGATATATAAACACATGTCCACCCGTAATGGGGGGGATACCTATGTTACCTGGCATCTGCAATCAGACAAGCAGAATTCGTTGCTGGAGTGAAAGATTTCGGAAATAAACGCGAAAAGGGAGCCGATGTGGCTCCCTGTGAGGATTAACTGGCTTTTTTAATATGCGGCAAATCGAAAGCTTTGCGCAACGCACGAACAAACGCTTTATCGTGGCAGATGGTTTTGCCGGGGCTGTCAGATAACTTCGCCACCGGTTTACCGTTACACTCCACCAGCTTGATAACAATATTGAGCGGCTTAACCTGCGGAATATCACACGTTAGCCGTGTACCAATGCCAAAACTCAACTGTACGCGAGAAGAGAAGTGGCGGTAGAGCTCAATCGCTTTTTTCAGATCGAGGTTATCTGAGAACACCAGCGTTTTGCTCAGCGGATCAATCCCCAGTTTTTCATAATGGGCAATGGCTTTTTCACCCCATTCTACCGGATCGCCTGAGTCGTGACGTAAGCCCTGGTAACGGGTCGCAAACTCGACGCCAAAGTCGCGTAAAAACGCGTCCATGGTGATGCAGTCGGTCAGTGCAATCCCGAGTTGGTCAGGATATTCATTTAACCATGCGGCCAGCGCAACACGCTGGCTGGTGGCAAGCTCTGGGCTGATTTGCTGATGAGCCTGGAACCACTCATGCGCCTGTGTACCCATCGGGGTTAATGACAGACGGCGGGCGAGATCGTAGTTGCTGGTGCCGACAAACCAGGATTCTTGCTGCAAGCGTTTAACAATGGCCTGCTGTACTTCGCGTGAAAAACGACGGCGCGTACCGAAATCCATCAGATGGAAGCGGGACATATCGACATCTTTCGTTAAAGCAGAGAATTCGACTAGTTTGCTTTCCAGCTCATTGAGTGCCTGTGGAACGCCTGATTCGGGCGAACGGTAACGGTGCACCAGTTCGCTGATAACTGCCAGCAGCGGGACTTCCCACATGATCACTTCACGCCATGGACCGGTTAAGCGGATGTTCAGCTTACCGTTATCGTTGGTGACGCAAACTTGTTCCGGCTTATAACGGAAATCGCGTAACCAGGCGAGGTAATCAGCTTTAAAGAAAGGCAGGCCGGAGAGCCACTGGTACTCGTCCTCCTGCAGCCGCAGGTGCTGCATAGCATTCACCTGCTCACGAATAGCATCAGCGTAAATACCGAGCAGGTCATCGCCACGGCAACGAAATTCAGCCGCTACTTGTACATCATAGTAGTGGTGAAAAACGGCTTGCTGCATATGCAACTTATAAGCGTCTGTATCCAGCAGCGAGTGCAGAACAGGAGAAGCGAATTGTGTCATAGGTGCGCAGTAGCATCCTCTCACGGGAGCGTTTAGTACAATAAACAACTAAGAAAACCGCTGGAGTATACCCTGTTTAGCGATTTATTGAACCCCGATCACACCATAAGCTCTCTTTCTGGTCGAGGGCAATTCGTGCCACGTGTTATGAAAATGTAGCAAAAAGGGTGTTTGTGCCTGAAAAGATGAACATTCTGCGTAGCGCGATTTACGCAACAGGAATAGACTGAAGCCGAGACTCTACCAAAGATGCTAAAGGTTTTTTTATGACACAACAGCCACAAGCCAAATACCGTCACGACTATCGTGCGCCGGATTACCAGATTACTGATATTGACTTGACCTTTGACCTGGATGCTGAAAAAACCGTGGTCACCGCAGTGAGCCAGGCTGTCCGTCATGGTGCGTCCGATGCGCCCCTGCGGCTGAATGGCGAAGATCTGACCCTGGTGTCAATCCACGTGAACGACGAACCGTGGACAGCGTATAAAGAAGAAGAGGGCGCTCTGGTTATCAGTCAGCTGCCGGAACGTTTTACGCTGCAGATCGTGAATGAGATTAGTCCGGCGGCCAATACCGCGCTGGAAGGACTGTATAAGTCCGGCGATGCGCTGTGCACCCAGTGTGAAGCGGAAGGGTTCCGCCATATTACCTGGTATCTCGACAGACCCGATGTTCTGGCGCGTTTTACCACCAAAATTATCGCCGATAAAACCCAATATCCGTTCCTGCTCTCTAACGGCAATCGCGTGGCGCAGGGTGAACTGGAAAACGGTCGTCACTGGGTGCAGTGGCAGGATCCGTTCCCGAAACCGTGCTATCTGTTTGCGCTGGTAGCCGGTGATTTCGATGTCCTGCGTGACACCTTTACCACCCGCTCAGGGCGTGAAGTTGCGCTGGAACTGTACGTCGATCGCGGCAATCTGGACCGTGCGCCGTGGGCAATGACCTCGCTGAAAAACTCCATGAAATGGGATGAGGAGCGTTTCGGCCTCGAGTATGACCTCGACATCTATATGATTGTCGCCGTTGATTTCTTCAATATGGGCGCGATGGAGAATAAAGGTCTGAACATCTTTAACTCCAAATATGTGCTGGCCCGCACCGATACGGCCACCGACAAAGACTATCTCGATATTGAACGCGTTATTGGTCACGAATATTTCCACAACTGGACCGGCAACCGTGTGACCTGTCGCGACTGGTTCCAGTTGAGCCTGAAAGAGGGTTTAACCGTGTTCCGCGATCAGGAGTTCAGTTCCGATCTCGGCTCACGCGCGGTAAACCGTATCAGCAATGTACGTACCATGCGCGGCTTGCAGTTTGCCGAAGACGCCAGTCCGATGGCGCACCCTATCCGCCCGGATATGGTCATCGAAATGAACAACTTCTATACCCTGACCGTGTACGAAAAAGGTGCTGAAGTCATTCGTATGATCCACACCCTGCTGGGTGAGGCTAACTTCCAGAAAGGGATGCAGCTGTACTTTGAGCGTCATGACGGCAGCGCTGCTACCTGTGATGATTTTGTGCAGGCGATGGAAGATGCGTCCAACGTCGACCTCTCGCATTTCCGTCGCTGGTACAGTCAGTCCGGTACGCCGATTCTGACCGTGCGTGATGACTACAATCCGTCAACGGAACAATACACGCTGACCATCAGTCAGCGTACGCCAGCCACGCCGGATCAGGCCGAGAAACAACCGCTGCATATTCCTTTCGCCCTCGAGTTGTATGACAACGAAGGGAAAGTGATCCCGCTACAAAAAGGCGGGCATCCGGTGAATGCCGTGCTCAACGTGACCCAGGCAGAACAGACGTTTGTCTTTGATAACGTCTACTTCCAGCCGGTTCCGGCACTGCTGTGCGAATTCTCCGCACCGGTAAAACTGGAATACAAATGGAGCGATCAGCAACTAACCTTCCTGATGCGTCACGCGCGTAACGATTTCTCGCGTTGGGATGCGGCGCAAAGTCTGCTGGCGACCTATATTAAGCTCAACGTTGCCCGTCATCAGCAGGGACAGCCGCTGTCGCTGCCGGTACATGTGGCCGATGCATTCCGCGCGATTCTGTTGGATGAGAAAATCGATCCGGCGCTGGCGGCAGAAATCCTGACGTTACCTTCGGTGAACGAAATTGCCGAACTGTTCGAGATCATTGATCCCGTGGCGATAACGGAGGTTCGCGAAGCATTGACCCGCACTCTGGCGGCTGAACTGGCGGATGAATTCCTCGCCATCTATAACGCTAATCATCTTGACGAGTACCGCGTTGAGCATGCTGATATTGGCAAACGTACGCTGCGCAATGCCTGCCTGCGCTTCCTGGCCTTTGGCGAAACCCATCTGGCTGACACGCTGGTCAGCAAGCAGTACCGTGAAGCGAACAATATGACTGACGCCCTGGCGGCGCTGTCCGCTGCTGTGGCGGCGCAACTGCCATGCCGCGACGCATTGATGCAGGAGTATGACGATAAGTGGCATCATGACGGTCTGGTGATGGATAAATGGTTTATCCTGCAATCCACCAGCCCGGCGAGAAACGTGCTGGAAACGGTACGCGGTCTGCTGAAGCATCGTTCCTTCAGTATGAGTAATCCGAACCGCATCCGTTCGCTGATTGGTGCTTTTGCGGGCAGCAACCCGGCGGCTTTCCATGCGGAAGATGGCAGCGGTTATCAGTTCCTGGTCGACATGCTGACTGAACTGAACAGCCGCAATCCGCAGGTGGCGTCACGTCTGATTGAGCCGTTGATTCGTTTAAAACGTTATGATGCCAAACGTCAGGCGAAGATGCGTGCGGCGCTGGAACAGTTGAAAGGCCTCGAGAATCTCTCCGGCGATCTGTTTGAGAAGATTGACAAAGCGTTAGCCTGAAACGTTGACCTGTAGTTTAGTAGGCCGGATAAGGCGGTAACGCCGCCATCCGGCAAAAGGCCCGGTAAGCGCTACCGGGCCTTGTTTTCTGAGTGTTTATCCATGTCGACGGATCGGTTGTTCCGTCTCGCCGCGTTTCATAACCCGGTTCAACACTTCCGCTTCCAGCTCGGCTAACCGCACCGATCCCAAACGGCGGGGGCGCTGAATATCCACCGTCAGATCCAGCCCGATTTTGCCATCTTCGATCAACAGCACGCGGTCTGCCATCGCGACGGCCTCACTGACATCGTGCGTCACCAGCAGCACCGTAAAGCCGTGATCCTGCCACAGCGAGACGATCAGATCCTGCATCTCAAGACGGGTTAACGCATCCAGCGCGCCGAGCGGTTCATCCAGTAACAACAGACCAGGGCGGTGAATTAATGCCCGCGCCAGGGCCACGCGCTGTTTTTGCCCGCCAGACAGGGCGGCAGGCCACTCCTGTGCCCGGTTTTCCAGGCCAACAGCGGCCAACGCATTACGGGCCGCATCGCGCCATTGACCTTTCAGCCCCAGACCAACGTTATCGATAACCGTTTTCCATGGCAGCAGACGCGCATCCTGAAACATCATGCGTGTATCATCCTGAATCTCTGCCAGTGGGGTGGTTCCGGCAAGTAATGCGCCTGAAGTGGGCGATTCCAGCCCAGCCAGCAGGCGCAGCAAGGTGCTTTTGCCACCGCCGCTGCGGCCCACTACGGCAACAAATTGCCCTGCCGGAATATGCAGATCTAATTGATTCAGCACCGTATTGGCGGCGTATTGTTTGGTCACTGCGCTCAGCAAAAGCGGCGTACCCTGATTCAAGCGAGCGGTATTCATACAGTAGCCTCCTTCACATGGTAAGCCGGGTTCCAGCGCAGCCAGATCCGCTCCAGCAGTTGGGCGCTGACATCGGCAAGTTTGCCGAGCAGGGCATAGAGAATGATGGCCACTACCACCACGTCGGTTTGCAGAAATTCTCGGGCATTCATCGCCAGATAACCAATGCCGGCATTGGCTGAAATAGTCTCCGCAACGATCAGCGTCAGCCACATCAGGCCGAGAGCAAAACGTACGCCAACCATAATCGAGGGCAGGGCACCGGGGAGGATCACATGGATAAACAGTGAAAAGCCGGACAACCCATAGCTGCGCGCCATCTCCACCAGGCCGCGATCGATATTGCGGATCCCGTGCCAGGTGTTGATGTAAATCGGGAACAGAGTGCCCAAGGCGACGAGAAAGATTTTGGCGGATTCATCAATGCCGAACCACAAAATCACCAACGGGATCAGCGCCAGATGGGGGACGTTACGCAGCATCTGTACCGACGTATCCAACAGGCGTTCCCCCCAGCGTGAAAGACCGCTAATGAGTCCCAGCATCAAACCTAACGATCCACCGATCGAGAATCCGATCAGCGCGCGCCAGGAGCTGATCGCCAGATGCTGCCAAAGCTCGCCGCTGGCGGAGAGCGTCCAGAAGGCTTCGACCACGCCCTCCGGGGAGGGCAGGATGCGGGTGGATAGCCAGCCCATTGACGAGGCTATCTGCCAGAGCACCACCAGACCTACCGGCAAAAACCAGGGTGCAAGGCGCAATAACCACCTGTTTTTCGGTGTTGTCATCAGCGTGCTCCTTAGCTTTGCGCGACCTTACGAGGAATAAATTCGTTAGCCACCGCTTCGCCTTGTTGGTGCAGACGCTGTGGCTGTGGAATTTCAGGGATCGATACATCCAGATGCGGGAACAGTAGCTCGCCAACTTTGTACGTCTCTTCCAGATGCGGATACCCCGACAGCACAAAGCTGTCGATACCCAGCGCGGCATACTCGTTGATACGCGCCGCGACGGTAGGACCGTCACCGACCAGCGCGGTCCCGGCGCCGCCACGCACCAGTCCAACGCCAGCCCACAGGTTTGGGCTAATCTCCAGTTTGTCGCGTTTACCGTTATGCAGCGCGGCCATCCGCTGCTGGCCAACCGAATCCGTTCTTGAGAAGGCGGCCTGAGCTTTGGCAATCGTGTCGTCATCAAGATGAGAAATCAGACGTTCCGCTGCCTGCCACGCTTCATCCGTCGTCTCCCGCACGATCACATGCAAACGAATACCAAAGCGGATCTTACGTCCCAGCGCTGTCGCTTTGGCCCGTACTTGCTCAATCTTCTCTTTGACCTGTTCAGGCGGCTCGCCCCAGGTCAGATAGAGATCAACCTGCTCGGCAGCCAGGTCTTGCGCGACATCGGAAGAACCACCGAAATAAAGTGGCGGCCAGGGTTGTTGTACGGGAGGAAAAAACAGCTTCGCGCCGCGGACGTGCATATGTTTGCCGTTGAAATCGACAGTTTCCCCCTGTAACAGCCGACGCCAGATCTGGGTGAATTCAGCAGAAGCTTCATAGCGCTCGGTATGATCAAGAAACACGCCGTCGCCAGCCAGCTCCTGTGGATCGCTACCGGTCACCAGGTTAAACAGCGCCCGGCCGTTAGAGAGTCTGTCGAGCGTTGCTGCCTGGCGCGCGGCAACCGTTGGCGATGTTACGCTTGGACGCAGCGCGACCAAAAACTTGAGCCGCTGGGTAACGGGGATCATCGAGGCGGCTACCAGCCAGGCATCTTCACAGGAGCGACCGGTTGGGATCAACACGCCGGTAAATCCCAGACGATCGGCGGCCTGTGCGATTTGCTGCAGATAGCCGTGATCGACCGGACGCGAGCCTTCTTCCGTTCCCAGATAATGACCGTCGCCGTGGGTAGGTAAAAACCAGAACATGTTCAGACTCATAATTTTGCTCCTGTCTGCTGAGTGGGTTGCCAGATACGCTGGCGAATATCGATTTTTTTCGGCACCAGACGATTGTCATAAAACAGATCGGCGGTTTGTTGTTGCAGGGCGGCAACCGAGGCGCTGACGGGCGAGATGGTCGTTGGCGGCCGGTGATCAAGATAAGACGCAATCACCGGCTCTGGCAGCCCCATGGTTTTGGCCAGCAGGGTAATACTTTGTTGGCGCTGGCTGAGGGTTAACGCATCAGCCTGGCTAAAGGTATCCAGCACGCCAAGAACAAACGCGCCATTTTTCTCGGCATAAGGACGCGCGGCGAGATAAAAGGAGCCGGTCTGTTTGAGATCTGAGCCGTCTTTTAGCACGCGCACATCACCCTGCAGCAACGCGGCGGAATAGTAAGGATCCCAGATAGCCCACGCATCAACGTTACCTTGCTGGAAGGCTGCTCTGGCATCTGCGGGTGTCAGATATGTTGGTTGAATATCGGTAAATTTCAGCCCGGCCTGTTGTAAGGCTCGCAGCAATAAATTGTGGGCGCTGGAACCTTTCTGGAAGGCGACTTTATGCCCTTTGAGCTGCGCCACGCTCTGGATCGGGCTGTTTTTGGGCACCAGAATCACTTCGGCTTTTGGTTTGGGCGGCTCAACGCCAACGTAAACAAGATCGGCTCCAGCGGCCTGGGCGAAAATCGGTGGAATGTCACCGGTACTGCCGAGATCGATACTGCCAATATTGAGTGCTTCCAGCATTTGCGGCCCTGCCGGGAACTCAATCCACGAGATTTTGGTCTGCGGGTAGCGTTTCTCCAGTAGCTGATGGCTTTTAGCCAGCACCATGCTGACGCTCCCTTTCTGGTAGCCTATGCGCAGCGCGTCTGGTGCAGACTCTGCGGCATGGGCGAGCGTTGAAAGTGACAGCAATCCGGTCAACGCCAGCCAAGGCGTGTGACGTTTGAGCAGATTAAGCATGGGCGGCACCTCGCAGAGCATTCAATTGAGGGAGTTGGACGTCGCGACGATGCAACGCTAGCCAGAAGGTGTCGAGCGCATTGTCCAGACGCAGTTGCAGGTTGGGCGTAAACTGCGGTTTATGTTGATAATCAATCACCTGTGAATCATCAGCAAAAACACCGTGCAGGATTTCCTGGGCTTTTAACGCGCTCAGCACCGGCTTAAGTGCGTAATCAACGGCCAGTAAATGCGCAACGGTACCGCCTGTTGCCAGTGGCAAAACCACTTTGCCTTCCAGTGCGCGTTCGGGAAGCAGGTCAAGCAACGTTTTCAACGCACCGGAGTAAGCTGCTTTGTAGACTGGTGTTGCCACAATCAATCCGTCGGCGTCGTGTAGTTGTTCGACAAAGGTTTTCAGCGCCGGGCTGTCGAAGCGCGCATAAATCAGGTCTTCTGGGGCAAAGTTGTGCAGATTCCAGTGACAGACTTCGACATCCTGGCTGTTCAGTTTTTCTCGGGCGTATTCCAGTAACGCGCTGGAGCGAGAGGGGAAGCGTGGGCTTCCCGCCAGAGTAATGACGCGCATAATTTCAATCTCCCCTTATAACCAATTGTTCGCTTTTATTTAACATTGATAACAATTTGTGCAGTCTGGCAGAGAGATTTTGTTTATCGAAATGATTTATACGGCATAGAAAAGTTGAAAAATAAATATACCCGTCATACTTCAAGTTGCATGTGCGTTGGCTTTCCTCGCTCACCCCAGTCACGTACTGGTGTACGCTCCTGGGGATTTACTGCGTCGCCGCCTTCCTGCAACTCGAATTATTTAGGGTGTAAAAAGCAGGGGCGAGGAAAACGATTGCTATTTATTGCCGCAGGTCAATTCCCTTTTTGCTCGTGATCGCACATAATACGCCCCCGGTTTGCACACCGGGAATCCAGGAGAGTTCATGTACTACCCCTTCGTTCGTAAAGCCCTTTTCCAGCTCGATCCTGAGCGCGCTCATGAATTGACATTCCAGCAGTTACGTCGCATTACCGGCACGCCGCTCGAAGCGCTTGTCCGCCAGAAAGTACCCGCAAAACCGGTTACCTGTATGGGGCTGACGTTTAAAAATCCGCTCGGGCTTGCTGCCGGACTGGATAAAGACGGGGAGTGCATTGATGCGCTCGGTGCGATGGGATTCGGTTCAATTGAGATTGGTACCGTGACGCCACGTCCCCAGCCCGGGAACGATAAACCACGTCTGTTCCGTCTGGTGGATGCGGAAGGTTTGATCAACCGCATGGGATTCAATAACCTGGGTGTTGATAACCTGGTAGAGAACGTTAAGAAATCACATTTTGACGGCATTCTCGGCATTAATATTGGTAAGAATAAAGATACTCCGGTAGAAAACGGCAAAGATGACTATCTGATTTGTATGGAAAAAGTCTATGCTTATGCCGGTTATATCGCGATTAATATCTCTTCACCGAATACGCCGGGATTACGCACGCTGCAATACGGTGAAGCGCTGGACGATCTGCTAACGGCAATTAAAAATAAGCAAAACGATCTGCAAGCGATCCACCATAAATATGTTCCGGTGGCCGTAAAGATCGCGCCGGATCTTTCCGTCGAAGAACTGATCCAGGTCGCCGACAGTTTAGTTCGCCATAATATTGATGGCGTAATTGCAACTAACACCACTCTCGATCGTTCTCTCGTACAGGGAATGAAAAATTGCGATCAAATGGGTGGGTTGAGCGGTCGTCCGTTACAATTAAAAAGTACAGAAATTATTCGCCAGTTGTCTCAGGAATTAAATGGTCAGTTGCCGATTATTGGCGTTGGCGGTATCGACTCGGTCATCGCCGCGCGTGAGAAAATAGCCGCTGGCGCTACCCTGGTACAGATTTATTCGGGCTTTATTTTTAAAGGTCCACCATTGATTAAAGAAATCGTCAGCAATATCTGAATGCTACCTTAATCACAATCCAGGGCTTTATTTCTAGCCCTGGTTGTTTTATATTCCTTTACTGTTGCTTATTTAAACATTCTGAGCTTTTATTATTAGGGCAATAAACGAAGCGGCAAAAGGATACTGTCGTAATGGCGATGATTAAGGAAAGGAGAGAAACTGATGCGAATTAAACCCGACGATAACTGGCGCTGGTATTATGATGAAGAGCACGATCGTATGATGCTCGATTTAGCCAATGGTATGTTATTCCGTTCGCGTTTTGCTCGTAAAATGCTCACTCCTGATGCATTTTCTCCTTCCGGATTTTGCGTTGATGACGCCGCGCTTTATTTTTCCTTTGAAGAAAAATGCCGCTACCTGGATTTAGCGAAAGAACAAAAAGCGGAACTGGTGCTCAATGCGCTGGTGGCTATTCGTTATCTTAAGCCGCAGATGCCAAAAAGCTGGCACTTTGTCGCCCACGGCATTAACTGGACGCCAGTGGTAGGGGACGCTGCCTGTGTCGATTTAAGCGATACCGATGAGCAGGTAAACCTGTTAGTGGTTGAACCGGGTGAAAACGCCGCGCTTTGTCTGCTGGCACAACCGGGCGTGGTGATTGCCGGGCGCACCATGCAGCTTGGCGACGCAATTAAAATCATGAATGACAGACTGAAACCGCAGACCATGGTTGACAGTTTCAGCCTTGAGCAGGCGGTTTAACTTTCCAGCCTGATTGCCGTTTTGGGCACACAACTACAGCACAGAATCGTCCCGTCATCTCCCATCGCTGATTTTTTCAGCGGGCTCACTTCGCCTTCTACCAGCCGAATTCGACAGCATCCGCAAATTCCCGCCCGACATGAGTAGGGAACCCGGATACCCTGGTTTTCCAGCTGTTCAAGCAATACCTGCTGATTATTTCCGCGAAAGGTCTGTCCCTGCCACTCGATAAGCACCGTGGCATCGGGTTGTTGTACCGGGGGGGCAGTATCATCAGTTTCTGCCGCGCCATATACTCTGGCCGGACCGGTGGACAGAATTTCAACCTCGTCGCCAACGCGAATCACGCCACTGTTACGCGCAATGAGATTCTGACCAAAATCGACATCGCCGTTATCCGTTGCAGTGCGAAAGCTTTGCAGCGTGGCCAGCGGTTCGCCGGACGGATGCTTCTGACCTTTCTCAGGGCTGACGGTAGTGAAAATGCAGCGGCTACAAGGTTTAGCCACGTCAAAAATAACCTCGCCAATGCGGATCACTTTCCAGGTATCTTCTTCCCAGGCGGCAGCGCCTGAAACCACCAGATTGGGGCGGAACTGTTCCATTTTTACGCTTGCCGGGCAGCGCTGCTGCAAATCGCGCAATGACGCTTCGTTAGTTAAAAGGTAGGGATAACCATCGGCAAAGGATAAAGGAACATCATCGCGGCGCTTCACCCGGCGCGTCAGCTGCGGACCAACCCAGCGAAGCTGTACGTCACGGGAGAAAAAACCGCTAAGCCACTGGTTGATAGCCGCTGGCGCAATACGCGCGGTAAAATGGTTGCCCCACACTTCTGTCGGCGCATCCTGCAGGGCGAAGTCGGCAAATCGCACAAGCGCGCTGCTGCCGTCTGGCGCCGTAAGATGCAATCCATCGTGGAAAGGGGAAGGGGTAAAACGCACCATCTGTGGGAACTGTCGGGCGGTAATGAACGTCCCGTCGGGTTCGGTAATCATAAAAATGCGATCAAAGGCGAGACCACTAACGTCTGCCAGAGCGTGGGTAAGCCCAATACCGCGCATTGATTTAACCGGATGAATAAAAAGTCGGGTTAACGTGACCACTGTACAGCCCCTCGAGCGAAAATAAGCCTTCAACTTTATGACATACCGCCCATATTAGCTATAATGCGCAGCAATTTTCTCGGAGTAAAAGTGACATTATGAATTCTCTGTTTGCCAGTACGGCCCGCGGGCTGGAAGAGCTGTTAAAAACTGAACTGGAAAACCTCGGCGCGCTGGAGTGTCAGGTCGTTCAGGGTGGGGTCCATTTTAAGGGCGACACGCGGCTTGTTTACCAGAGCCTGATGTGGAGCCGCCTGGCCTCGCGCATTATCCTGCCGATGGGAGAGTGCAAGGTCTACAGCGATCTTGATCTGTACCTCGGTGTTCAGGCAATCGACTGGACAGAGATATTTAATCCGGGCGCTACATTTGCGGTGCATTTTAGTGGCCTGAACGAAACTATTCGTAATAGCCAGTACGGGGCGCTGAAGGTGAAGGATGCGATTGTCGACGCCTTTACCCGTAAAAATCTGCCGCGTCCGAATGTGGATCGGGAATCTCCGGATCTGCGCATCAACGTGTGGCTGAATAAAGATACCGCCAGTATTGCGCTCGATCTGAGCGGTGATGGCCTGCATCAGCGTGGGTATCGCGATCGCGCAGGTCAGGCGCCGATTAAAGAAACGCTGGCTGCCGCCATTGTGATGCGTTCAGGCTGGCAACCGGGCACGCCGTTACTCGATCCGATGTGTGGCTCCGGTACGCTGCTGATTGAAGCGGCAATGTGGGCAACCGATCGTGCGCCTGGTCTGCACCGTGGATATTGGGGGTTCAGCGGTTGGGCGCAGCACGATGACGCTGTGTGGCAAGAGGTTAAAGCCGAAGCGCAGGTGCGCGCGCGTAAGGGTCTCGCAGACTACACCTCGCACTTCTATGGATCTGACAGCGATGCTCGCGTAATTGAAAAAGCCCGCAGTAACGCCCGTCGCGCCGGAATTGCTGATCTGATGACGTTTGAAGTCAAAGATGTGGCCAAACTGAGCAACCCGTTACCGAAAGGTCCGTACGGGACGGTTATCAGCAACCCGCCATACGGCGAACGCCTGGATAGCGAACCGGCGCTGATTGCCTTGCACAGCCTGCTGGGGCGCACAATGAAAAACCAGTTTGGCGGCTGGAATCTGTCCCTGTTTAGCGCCTCGCCGGATTTGCTCAGCAGCCTGCAATTACGTGCCGATAAGCAGTTTAAAGCGAAAAATGGTCCGCTGGATTGCGTACAGAAGAACTATCACGTTGCAGAAACTAGCACCGACAGTAAGCCTGCTACGGTCGCCGAAGATTATGCCAACCGCCTGCGTAAGAATATTAAGAAGCTGGAAAAATGGGCGCGTCAGGAAGGCATTGAATGCTACCGCCTGTACGATGCAGACCTGCCGGAATACAACGTAGCAGTGGATCGTTACGGTGACTGGGTCGTGGTGCAGGAATACGCGCCGCCGAAAACGGTCGATGCGCAGAAAGCGCGTCAACGTCTGTTCGACATCATTGCCGCTACGCTCTCGGTACTTGAGATTGCTCCGAATAAACTGGTGCTGAAAACCCGTGAACGTCAAAAAGGTAAGAACCAGTATCAGAAGATGAATGAGAAGGGTGAATTCATTGAGGTAAGCGAGTACAACGCGCGTCTGTGGGTGAACCTGACTGACTATCTTGATACCGGTTTGTTCCTCGATCACCGCATTGCGCGTCGCATGTTGGGTCAGATGAGTAAAGGTAAGGATTTCCTCAATCTGTTCTCCTACACCGGTAGCGCCAGCGTTCATGCCGGACTGGGCGGCGCGCGGAGCACCACGACGGTTGATATGTCGCGTACCTACCTGGAATGGGCTGAACGCAACCTGCGTCTTAACGGCCTGAGCGGTCGCGCTCACCGTTTAATTCAGGCCGATTGTCTCGGCTGGCTGCGCGATGCCAATGAACAGTTCGATCTGATATTCATCGATCCGCCAACGTTCTCTAACTCTAAACGCATGGAAGACTCGTTTGATGTGCAGCGCGATCATCTGGCGCTGATGAAAGATCTAAAACGTCTGTTACGTAAAGACGGGACGATCATGTTCTCCAACAACAAACGTGGATTCCGTATGGATCTCGAGGGGCTGGCTGAACTGGGATTAAAAGCACAAGAAATTACCCAAAAAACGCTTTCCCAGGACTTTGCCCGTAACCGTCAGATCCACAATTGCTGGCTGATTACCGCAGCCTGAAAGGATAAGTAAATGTCATTGATCAGTATGCATGGTGCATGGCTATCGTTCAGCGATGCGCCACTTCTTGATAATGCGGAACTGCATATCGAGGATAACGAACGCGTCTGTCTGGTAGGCCGTAACGGCGCGGGTAAATCGACGCTGATGAAGATCCTGAACCGTGAACAGGGTCTTGACGACGGGCGTATTATTTATGAGCAGGATCTGGTCGTCGCGCGTCTGCAACAGGATCCGCCGCGTAACGTCGAGGGCAGCGTGTATGACTTCGTTGCCGAAGGTATTGAGGAACAGGCTGAATACCTGAAGCGTTACCACGATATTTCGCGCCTGGTAATGACCGATCCGAGCGACAGAAATCTGAATGAGATGGCGCGGGTTCAGGAAATGCTCGATCACCACAATCTGTGGCAGCTCGAAAGTCGCATTAATGAAGTGTTGGCGCAACTGGGGCTGGATCCTAACGCCGCGCTTTCGTCGCTGTCTGGTGGTTGGCTGCGTAAAGCGGCGCTGGGCCGTGCGTTGGTGAGTAATCCGCGCGTACTGCTGCTGGATGAACCGACGAACCACCTGGACATTGAAACAATCGACTGGCTGGAAGGGTTCCTGAAATCCTTCAACGGGACAATTATTTTCATTTCCCACGACCGTTCGTTTATTCGCAATATGGCGACGCGTATTGTCGATCTTGACCGCGGAAAGTTGGTGACCTATCCGGGGAACTACGATCAGTATCTGCTGGAGAAAGAAGAAGCGCTGCGGGTAGAAGAGTTACAAAACGCGGAGTTTGATCGCAAGCTGGCGCAGGAAGAAGTTTGGATCCGCCAGGGTATCAAAGCACGTCGTACCCGTAACGAAGGCCGTGTTCGCGCCCTGAAAGCGATGCGTCGCGAGCGCGGGGAGCGTCGCGAAGTGATGGGCACGGCGAAGATGCAGGTTGAAGAGGCGAGCCGTTCGGGCAAGATTGTCTTCGAAATGGAGAATGTGGATTATCAGGTTGATGGTAAGCAACTGGTAAAAGATTTCTCCGCGCAGGTGCAGCGCAGCGACAAAATTGCGTTAATTGGCCCTAACGGTTGCGGTAAGACGACGCTGCTCAAACTGATGCTAGGCCAACTGCAGGCAGACAGTGGACGCATTCATGTTGGGACCAAGCTGGAAGTGGCTTATTTCGATCAGCACCGTGCTGAACTGGATCCGGATAAAACCGTGATGGACAATCTGGCCGAAGGTAAGCAAGAGGTGATGGTTAACGGTAAACCCCGCCATGTGTTGGGCTACCTGCAGGACTTCCTGTTCCATCCAAAACGGGCGATGACGCCAGTACGCGCGCTCTCCGGCGGAGAACGAAACCGCCTGTTGTTGGCGCGTTTGTTCCTGAAACCCAGTAATCTTTTAATTCTCGATGAACCAACGAACGATCTTGACGTCGAAACGCTGGAACTGCTTGAAGAGCTGATTGACAGCTATCAGGGCACCGTACTGCTGGTGAGCCATGACCGTCAGTTTGTGGATAATACCGTTACGGAATGCTGGATCTTCGAAGGCGGTGGTAAAATTGGTCGTTATGTCGGCGGTTACCATGACGCGCGCAGCCAGCAATCGCAGCATGTGGCGTTTAAACAGCCCGTTGTGAAAAAAACAGAGGAAGCTGTTGCTCCTAAAGCAGAAATTGTCAAACGTGGCACGAGCAAACTAAGCTATAAACTGCAGCGCGAACTGGAGCAGCTCCCCGCATTGCTTGAAGAACTGGAAGCTAAGCTGGAAACATTACAAGCTCAGGTTGCTGACGCCACTTTTTTCAGTCAGCCGCACGAGCAAACGCAACAGGTTTTAGCTAATCTGAACGAAGCGGAACAAGAACTTGAGCAAGCCTTTGAGCGCTGGGAGTATCTTGAATCTTTGAAGAATGGCGCATAATTTAAAGGAGCACATATGTGCGAACATCACCATGCCGCGAAGCATATTTTGTGCTCGCAGTGTGACATGCTGGTGGCGTTACCGCGCCTGGAGCATGGTCAGAAAGCGGCATGTCCACGATGTGGCACTACGTTAACGGTTGAGTGGGACGCGCCAAGGCAGCGTCCTACTGCCTATGTTTTAGCAGCGCTGTTCATGCTGCTTTTATCAAACCTCTTCCCTTTTGTGAATATGAACGTCGCAGGGGTAAGCAGCGAAGTGACGTTGCTGGAAATCCCCAGCGTGCTTTTCTCAGAAGATTACGCCAGCCTCGGCACGTTTTTTTTATTATTTGTCCAGTTGGTTCCCGCGTTTTGTTTACTGACTATTCTGCTGCTGGTGAATCGGGCCGAAATGCCCGGCTGGCTAAAGGCCCGACTGGCGCGCGTCCTGTTTCAGTTGAAAAGCTGGGGGATGGCGGAAATCTTCCTCGCTGGGGTGCTGGTCAGTTTCGTTAAGCTGATGGCGTATGGTGATATCGGCGTGGGCAGCAGTTTCATCCCATGGTGTTTCTTTTGTGTTCTACAACTACGGGCGTTCCAGTGCGTTGACCGCCGTTGGCTGTGGGATGATATTGCGCCAATGCCTGTCATTAAGCAGGAATTAAAGCCAGGCGTGCCCGGTATCCGGCAGGGGCTGCGTTCTTGTTCCTGCTGCACCGCGATTCTTCCCGCTGACGAACGGGTGTGCCCACGCTGCGAGACCAAAGGCTACGTGCGTCGTAAAAACAGTTTGCAATGGACGCTGGCGTTATTGTTCACGTCAATCATGCTTTATCTTCCAGCCAACATCCTGCCGATCATGATCACCGATTTGCTCGGTTCCAGGTTACCGTCAACGATTCTTGAAGGTGTGGTTTTGATCTGGAGCGAAGGCTCTTATCCGGTGGCGGCGGTTATCTTTATCGCCAGTATTATGGTGCCGACGTTGAAAATGATTGCCATTGCCTGGCTATGTTGGGATGCCAAGGGGCACGGCAAACGTGACAGTGAACGTATGCACTTGATTTATGAAGTGGTGGAATTTGTCGGTCGCTGGTCAATGATCGACGTTTTTGTGATTGCGATACTCTCTGCGCTGGTGCGTATGGGGGGGTTAATGAACATTTATCCTGCAATGGGTGCTTTGATGTTTGCTTTAGTCGTCATTATGACAATGTTTTCTGCGATGACATTTGATCCGCGTCTGTCGTGGGACCGTGAACCAGAACCAGATCATGAGGAGTCCTGACAGCATGGAATCTAAAAGTGGGGAAGCCAAAGTGCAGAAGGTGAAAAACTGGTCGCCCGTGTGGATATTCCCAATCGTTACTGCGCTCATTGGCGCGTGGGTCCTGTTTTATCACTACAGCCATCAAGGGCCGGAAGTCACGCTGATTACCACCAATGCCGAAGGGATTGAAGGGGGCAAAACGACGATTAAAAGCCGCAGCGTCGATGTCGGTATCGTCGAGAGCGCCACTCTGACGGATGATTTGACCCATGTGGAGATTAAAGCTCGCCTTAACTCCGGAATGGAAAAGCTGCTGCATAAAGACTCTGTTTTTTGGGTTGTTAAGCCGCAGGTTGGACGTGAAGGTATCAGCGGCCTGGGCACGCTATTGTCCGGGGCATATATTGAACTGCAGCCCGGCAATAAAGGCAGCAAGCTGGAAAATTACCAACTGCTGGATGCGCCTCCGCTGGCACCGCCAGATGCGAAAGGGATCCGCGTGATACTGGACAGTAAAAAAGCCGGGCAGTTAAGCCCGGGCGATCCGGTATTGTTCCGTGGTTATCGCGTGGGTTCGGTTGAGACCAGTACCTTTGATGCGCAAAAACGGACTATCAGCTACCAGCTTTTCATCAATGCGCCTAACGATCGTCTGGTGACCAGCAATGTACGTTTCTGGAAAGACAGCGGGATCGCCGTGGATCTTACCTCTGCAGGTATGCGCGTAGAAATGGGATCGCTCTCCACGCTGTTTGGTGGTGGCGTAAGTTTTGATGTGCCAGAAGGCTTAGAACAAGGTGAACCGGTTGGGCAACAGTCCGCGTTTAATCTTTATGACGATCAAAAAAGTATTCAGGATTCCCTGTATACGGATCATATTGATTACCTGATGTTCTTTAAGGATTCGATTCGTGGTTTGCAGCCAGGCGCACCGCTGGAGTTCCGCGGTATTCGTTTGGGGACGGTAAGCAAAGTACCTTTCTTTTCACCGAATATGCGTCAGGTATTTAACAATGATTATCGTATTCCAGTGCTGGTACGTATCGAACCAGAACGCCTGAAAGCACAGCTGGGCGAGGACACTGATGTTGGCGCTCATCTGGAGCAATTGCTCAAACGTGGATTACGCGCATCGCTGAAAACCGGGAACCTGGTGACCGGCGCGCTGTATGTTGATCTCGACTTCTACCCGAAAGAACCGCCGATTACCGGCGTGCGCGAATTTAATGGTTACCAGATTATCCCGACGGTTAGTGGCGGTTTGGCGCAGATCCAGCAACGTCTGATGGAAGCGCTGGATAAGATTAATAATCTGCCGTTGAACCCGATGATTGAGCAGGCGACCAATACGTTGTCAGAAAGCCAGCGTACGATGAAGCATTTGCAAACTACGCTGGATAACATGAATAAGATCACGTCCAGTCAGTCAATGCAGGATCTTCCGGCAGATATGCAAAATACGTTGCGTGAACTTAATCGTAGCATGCAGGGCTTCCAGCCAGGATCTGCCGCCTACAACAAGATGGTGGCGGATATGCAGCGTCTTGATCAGGTACTGCGCGAACTGCAACCAGTACTGAAAACGTTGAACGATAAGAGCAATGCGCTGGTATTTGAAGCGAAGGACAAAAAAGATCCAGAGCCGAAGAGGGCGAAACAATGAAAAAGTGGCTAGTGGTGATGATGGCGGTCTGGCTGACGTCATGCAGCTCCAGCGGAGAAAATAAAAGCTATTATCAGCTTCCTATCGCGCAAGGTGGCGTCCAGAGCTCCGCCAACCAGGGTAACCGTCTGCTGTGGGTTGAGCAGATTGCGGTGCCGGACTATCTGGCGGGTAATGGGGTGGTTTACCAGACCAGCGATGTGCAATATGTGATAGCGAATAACAATCTCTGGGCCAGCCCATTAGATCAGCAATTGCGCAATACGCTGGTGACGAACCTCAGTATGCAATTACCTGGCTGGGTTGTTGCTTCGCAGCCGCTGGGAAGCACGCAGGATACGTTGAACGTCACTGTAACCGGCTTCCACGGCAGGTACGATGGGAAGGTTATCGTAAGCGGCGAATGGCTACTGAATCACCAGGGACAGTTGATTAAACGCCCATTCCACATCGAAGCTGTGCAGACTAAGGACGGCTACGATGAGATGGTGAAGGTTCTCGCCAACGCCTGGAGCCAGGAAGCGACGGCAATTGCTCAAGAGCTAAAACGCATTCCTTAAGCTTAAATAATTGTAAATTATACCGCCCCTGGTTCGTTGCCCGGGGCGGTTTTTTTTGCGTGAAGATAACTGTTCTGACTGATTATTTTTGTACAAATGATTTTGCGGGTAGCTCACAAATATGACACTGGCGTGAATTTTGCGCATTGACGAGCCTGATGTTTAGGGGTATTCGTTTAGTGTGATTGCACACTTAGTAATCACTGTTTTCTTTTCCACCAGAACTAAAGATGAGGGAAACGAGGCATGAAGAGACAAAAACGAGATCGCCTGGAACGGGCACATCAACGTGGATATCAGGCCGGCATTGCCGGACGCTCAAAAGAAATGTGTCCCTATCAGACGCTGAATCAGAGATCATACTGGCTGGGAGGCTGGCGAGAAGCCATGGGGGATAGGGTTTTAATGGCCTGATTCTGTCTCTTTAGATAAAAGAAACCTCCGCAGAGCGGAGGTTTCGCCTTTTTGCAGACCGGATAAGGCGTTTATGCTGTCATCCGACAACGACGCAATGCCTGATCTCTGCGATTAGAACGCGGAAGTATCCTGGAAGAGGCCTACTTTCAGATCGTTTGCGGTGTAGATCAGACGACCATCAACCAGCACTTCACCATCAGCCAGGCCCATGATCAGGCGACGGTTAACGATGCGTTTGAAGTGAATGCGGTAAGTGACTTTCTTCGCGGTCGGCAGAACCTGACCGGTGAATTTCACTTCGCCTACACCCAGCGCGCGGCCTTTACCTTCGCCGCCCAGCCAGCCGAGATAGAATCCAACTAACTGCCACATGGCATCCAGACCCAGGCAGCCTGGCATTACCGGATCGCCGATGAAGTGGCATCCGAAGAACCACAGGTCCGGGTTGATATCCAGTTCAGCTTCAACATAACCTTTGTCAAAGTTGCCACCGGTTTCGGTCATCTTAATGACACGGTCCATCATCAGCATGCTTGGTGCAGGCAGTTGTGGGCCTTTTGCGCCAAACAGCTCACCGCGACCAGAGGCAAGAAGGTCTTCTTTTGTATAGGATTCGCGTTTATCTACCATGTTCTCTGTAAGCCTTATTTTATTGAAGCACGCAGGATAGCTAACACGTGTACGCTGAACAAGTCCGATCAGTTCGGAATAATCCAGTTCAACCAACGTAGCGGCCATGGAAAACGATGACGGCCTTCCTGCTGCGTTGCTGTCGCAATGCGCTCCTGGATGGTTTGCATCAGCGTTGTCTGGCCTTCGCCATCCCACACCAGATTTAATAACAGCGGCAACGCATCGGTCACGTCGTCCACCGCCCATATAGTGAATTTTTCTTCTTCTATCGCCTGTAGCAGCGCTGGTTGCAGGCTCAGATGCCTGACGTTAGCTGATGGAATGATAACGCCCTGTGTGCCTGTCAGCTCACGCTGCTGACAGATGGCGAAGAAACCTTCAATTTTCTCGTTCAGACCGCCGACAGGTTGCGCCCGACCAAATTGATCGACGGAACCAGTAATGGCGATGCTTTGATTCACAGGGACGTCGGCGAGGGCGCTAATCAATGCACACAATTCCGCCATCGACGCGCTGTCACCGTCTACTTCGCTGTATGATTGCTCAAAGGTCAGCGAGGCTGAGAAAGGAATTTGCTGTTCCAACTGGAGTTCAGACATCAGGAACGCCTGCATAATCATCATGCCTTTGGCATGAATATTTCCTCCCAGCTCGGCTTTGCGCTCAATATCCGTGAATTCGCCATCGCCAATATGCACCACGCAGCTGATGCGTGATGGTTCCCCAAACGCGCGAGGGTGACCCGGAAACTCAATGACCGACAGGGCGTTGATCTGACCAATTCGCTCGCCTTCCGTTTCAATAAGGATTTGCTCTTGCAGGATCTCATCCTGCATACGTTCGGCCAGGAATCCTTCCCGCCATTCGCGCTGCGCCAGCATCAGGCTGAACTGTTCCGCTGTGCAGGTTTCGCTCTCGCATAGCGGGGCCACTTCTTTGAACTGTCGGATGATCCACAAGGGGTTAAGCGTCAACGTATCCTGTTCGCCGGTATAGCGCACCGCTTCGCGGATCAGAACCTGCCAGGCATCAGGCGCGGGGTAGGGCAAATTGTTGCGCGTGGCGGTATGCGTTACCCACTGGCACCACTGTGTCATGGTTTCGGCATCGACTATCTGCAGGTTGTCTTCAAATTCGCTGTAAATGGCCTGCTCAGCCAGTTCTGGCTCCATGTCCTGAAAATCCGCCAGTGATTCGCGTTCACCGACTAAAATCACTTTCAGTTTAAGCGGCATAGGCGGAACGGAAACGGGTAATGGGCGAGACTCATCAAAAGCTATCCAGTCAAAACGCTCGTGGCTGACGATGGCTTTCAGGCGCATCCACAGCAGTGGCTGGGCCAGCAGCGTGCGTAATGAGATAACCAACACCCCGCCATTCGCCTGATGTACCAGACCTGGCTGCAGCGTAATGTCGCCATTGAACTGACGCAGACAGCCAAACAGTTGTTCGGCTTCAACCCAGTCAGCGTTGACCACCTGAGTTAACGTCGCAAAATTGTCTTCTGCTTTTTCTGCTGTACGATACCGGATAGTGTGACCAGAGATATCATAATGACCTCCAGTCAGGCGCCCTGCATCCGTGTGTAGTGTACGTGCGGCTGTCGCAATAAGGTTAAGGTATTCAAGCTCTTCTGGCGCTTTTACCAGCATGAACGAGGACGTCGTCCAGTGCTGCAGAAGCTGCTCTAGCGCGAATTGTAAACGTGGCTGAGTATCACTAAGTAAGGTATCGGTGTCGTCAGTGACGTGCGGCTGTGCAAATACTTCCTGATAACTGTCGGTATCAGGAACCAGATCACGCCATGCAAGTTTCGTAATGGTCAAAGTTGATGTTTTTTAGTCTGTTGTTAAAAACGAGATTATACCGTAACCCTCATCACTACACACCTGGAAAGCACTGCGAAACGGTTGTGATGACGCGCGGCAGTTCACAGGCTGGATATTCTTTTCTTCAGTTGCTCAAAAAGCTGATATTCTGATAAGAGTTACACGGTAACATTGAGATCGCAATGAAATATCAACAACTTGAAAATCTTGAAAGCGGCTGGAAGTGGAAGTATCTGGTGAAGAAGCATCGTGAGGGGGAATTAATAACCCGTTACGTGGAGGCCAGCGCTGCCAAAGAAGCCGTTGATTTATTGCTAACCCTCGAAAATGAACCGGTTCGGGTCAATACCTGGATTGAAGAACACATGAACCCTGCGCTACTCAATCGTATGAAACAGACCATACGGGCGAGGCGCAAGCGGCACTTTAATGCTGAGCATCAGCATACGCGAAAGAAATCTATCGATCTGGAGTTTATGGTTTGGCAACGCTTAGCTGGCCTTGCGCAGCGGCGGGGTAAAACGCTTTCTGAAACCATTGTGCAACTGATTGAAGATGCGGAGCATAAAGAGAAGTACGCGAATAAAATGTCGACCTTAAAACAGGATTTACAGGCACTACTCGGAAAAGAGTAGTGGCAGGGTGGTTTAATGGGTGACGTAGTAGTGTGCTTTGATTAAAACACAGATGAAAAAAAACCCCGCGATGCGGGGTTTTTTTATAAGACGATAACTTAAGCCTGAGGCTGAGTTACAACGTCTTTGATACCTTTAACTTCGATCTCAACACGACGATCCGGAGCCAGGCAGTCGATCAGTGCAGCGCGAGCTTTCACGTTGTCACAGGTGTTGCCAGTAACCGGGTTAGATTCGCCCATGCCACGTGCAGAGATTTTGTCAGAAGGAATACCTTTAGAGATCAGGTAATCAACAACGGACTGAGCACGTTTCTCAGACAGACCCTGGTTGTAAGCGTCAGAACCGATGCGGTCAGTGAAGCCCAGAACCACTACGGAACCGTCTTTCGGATCCAGGTTGCTCAGCTGGCTGTACATCTGGTCCAGAGCCTGCTGGCCTTCTGGTTTCAGAGTTGCTTTGTTGAAGTTGAACAGAACGTCAGACTTCAGAGTGAAGTGCTTGGTCTGTACTTCTGGAGCCGGAGCCGGAGCAACAACTACTGGAGCTGCTTCTTCCTGCTGGCCGAAACGGTAAGAAACACCAACGCTTAACAGACCGTTATCCGGACGACCGCCAACGGTGTTCGCGTCACCGATGTTGTTGGTCCACTGGTATTCCAGACGGGTAGCGATTTCAGGAGTAATTGCATACTCTACGCCACCAGCGAATACTGGGGATACACCAGTGTCGTGGTCTTTGAAGCCTTCGTTGTTTTTAGCGTCTGCACGCCAAACCATACCACCCAGACGGGTATAAACGTCCAGATCGTCAGTGATTGGGTAACCCAGTTTAGCGGTCAGCTGAACGCCCTGAGCTTTGAAAGCGCCGTTTTGATGAGTCTGGTCGGTGTAGCCTTTGTACGGCATACGGCCTAACCAGTCGTAACCCATTTCAAAACCTACGTACGGGTTAACCTGATAACCACCGAACGCACCAGCACCCAGTTGGCTTTCGTGGGTAGGACCGGCGTTGTTGATCTGGTTGTTGCCAACATCATGGTACTGAGACCAGCCCAGTTTAGCACCAGCGTACCAGGTGTTATCTTTCGGAGCGGCCTGCGCCACGGTAGCGAAACCAGCCAGTGCCACTGCAATTGCGATAGCTGTCTTTTTCATTTTTTGCGCCTCGTTATCATCCAAAATTCGCCATGAATATCTCCGAAGAGAGATAACACGGTTAAATCCTTCACCCGGGGACCAGTTCAATAGTTACTCTACCGATATCTGCGGCTTACGCCGAGCACCCCTGGCGATGTAAAGTCTACAACGTAGTTGAAAACTTACAAGTGTGAAGTCCGTCAGGCATATGAAAAAAAAAGGCTTGTATACATAATATTTAACATTTATTGATGACTAAATGCACTGAGGATTTCCTGAAAACCGCTTGAGACAGGCGTTCGGACGAAAAACGCGTTAAAGCTCAAAGGCAAATTGAAGCATGAAAAAAAATTCCAGGATAAATCCTAATTTTACTCAATGATACAAATTCGAGTGAATTTTTAGCCCGGAATGCTGTCTCCCCGCAAGTGACTGTGCGCGAACAGGACGCATGATAAATCCCATAGCATTTCCTACATCAGCCGCTTTTACCAGCTCGGCATGTTCATCTTCCGTCAATTCTTCTGCCAGCCAGCCGATAACGACGCTGTAATTACCTGTGCGCAGCGCACGGATCATCGATTCCAGCGTATTACAGGGGGAGAGTTGGCTAATCTGCATTACTTTTGTCAATGGAAGTCCGGCTGACTGCACCCACTCCCGACTTAATTTTTGCTGAGGCGTCAGCCACAGCTGCCAGCGTGATTGCTGCCCTAACTGTTGCAGGAGGGGAAGCAGCAGTAGTTGCGTCATCATGGGCTGGTCCTCGCGATAGACTACTTCACTGATAAGCCCAGCGGTTGCGTTCTCTGATGAAACGCGCGCAATGTTGCTTGATGCGGAAGAGAACGACGAAGAACGATTTGCATAGCCTGAAGTGTACATAATCAATCCAGCCCTGTGAGTTACTGTATGGATATACAGTAACCCTGCTATCAACAAAGATCAACCTTATTTTCGGAAACAGGTTCGCAATTTTTAGTCGTAGTTACGGGAAAAATAAAATTCATCTTGCCCCATGCGAATAAGTTGCCTATTTTCGTCATTAACGGATCTGCTACTGAAAATCATTTGCTTACGTTATGATTTAAAAGGATTTTTATGAAAGAACTTTCTTATGCAAAGATCTATAAATCACAAGAATATCTGGCATCTCTGGGAACCATTCATTATCGCTCACTGTTTGGCAGCTACAGTTTGACGGTTGGGGATACGGTCTTTGCGATGGTCGCCAGCGGTGAGTTATATCTTCGGGCCTGCGAGCAGAGCGTACAGTACTGTGTAAAAAATCCGCCTGTCTGGCTGACATTTATAAAGCGCGGGCGTCCGGTGGTACTCAACTACTATCAGGTGAATGATGCGCTGTGGCAAAACCAGCAGCAGTTAGTGTCGTTATCGCGGTACTCATTGGATGCTGCTGTTAAGGAAAAACAGAGTCGCTTTGCTCAACATCGTCTGCGGGAACTACCAAATATGACGTTTCATCTGGAGACCCTTTTAAATGAAGCGGGAATTAAAGATGAGGGAACATTGCGAACGTTGGGCGCCCAAATGTGCTGGCTGAAACTGCGGCAAAATAATCCAGCCCTGACGGTAAAAATACTTTATGCCCTTGAAGGCGCGGTCGGTGGCGTGCATGAAGCAGCGCTCCCGGCGGTCCGTCGCCAGGAGCTGGTGGAGTGGGTCAGTTCCCTGACGCCGAAGCCGGGGTATTAGAAGGCAGCACGGCAATTTGCTGTTGTAATCGCCGGATTTCCGGGAGCAGGGCGATCAATAGCCCAACTTGCTGTATAACAAGCGGTTCTTTACTATCCGGACGTGGCTCAAGATGCTGAATTCGATGCTTTAGCCCCTCCAGCGCCTGGTAGACGCGCTGTTCGTCTGCGGGTTGATAGTGAAGCGCGTCATCAACGTAGCAGACGGCATCATCCAGTAATGCCAGAACTTCCGGGTTGGTTAACTGTTCGCGGTGTGCGCCAAGGGCGGAAATGTAACTGGTAAACGTATGATTGAGGCACAGCAAGCGAAATGCTGTTTCTCGCGTTTGGGCCGTGACATCCGGTTCACTCGACATGTTCGACACCACGGAGGCAAGCTCTGCATCACGATTGTGCGCGTCACGACGGGCGATACGGTATGCCATACGATTATCACGACCCTGATGATATTGTTCAAGAATAGCATCGAGGTAACGACAGTTTGCGTCAGTGGCCCGCTCAATGACACGCGGCAGGTTACGAAAACGCCAGTCTGGCCAGATAAAACTGACGGCTGCCCAAGCGATGGCACACCCAATCAGCGTATCGATGACGCGCGGCAGCGCCACTTCGAAACCTTCACCGAGCAGATTAAAGCACAGCAATACCAGCAGCGTGATAAACATCGTGGCGTGTGCATACTGGACGTTGCGAAAGGCAAAAAACAGTACGCCAGTGATCACCAAAAGTATCAACTGACCTTCCAGAGAGGGAACAAACCACAGAATAGGCAAACCAATGGCGATCCCTACCAATGTGCCGATAATCCTTAGCGCCAGGCGATGTCGGGTGGCGTTGTAGTTTGGCTGACAGACAAACAGACTGGTCAGCAGGATCCAGTATCCGTGGTTCATCCCGGTAATCTGGATGATGGCATAGCCGACACAAAGCACCAGCGACATGCGCACTGCATGGCGAAACAGGGCTGACTCAGGCGTAAAATTACGGCTCAGACGTAACCAGATATCGCTGAACCCATGCGGACTGTCATCGGCAAGCTGATTTTCAGACTCATTACGCGAGAGTACCTGAGCCTGTTCTGACTCGATGGTGGCCAGTTGGGCGTCGATAGCTCGCAGGTTTGAGAGCAAAAATCCCAGCGTGTTGAGCAGGTCTGCAGGCGCACCGCTCGCACGCATACGCTCCAGGGCGGCATCTATATGCGTGAAGACGCGCTCAAAGTGCGGATCGTGCTGGTAAGGCGTGCGTAATAAAATACAGCGGGACAACTGGGTGCAGGCTTGCCCCTGCATCGACATCAAGCGCTGGAAGCGAAACATTACGTCGCTGTGACGGAAATGGTCGCGTAGCGTTTGATACTGAATATGTGAGGAGCTGGCGCGTTCGTGAATATCCTGCGCTACAAAATAGTAATGTAGCGTTCGACGCGTTCCGCGCTGTCCGCGGTCACCGCGCAGGCGAGTCAGTAACGATACTTTGGTCTGGTTTAGCGTCGCCATCAATTGCCCATTAGCGAGGGCCAAATCATATAACGGTGCCTGGCTTTCATCTTCAATGTCGGGATCAAAAAGGCGTGATTTCAGTTCCAGGTAGTGCGCTAACTGTTCGTAGCTACGCGCAAGGTTGTCCTGTAGTGGGCGGATGGGGAACAGGAGATGCCCGGTCAGCGTCAGAAGGTTGTACCAGATAGCACCAGCGAGCAACAGGATCGGCTGCTGATACCACTGATCGTAAAGCGACGTTCCCAGCATGGTATAAATGGCAATCAACAACGCACCAAAAGCGATGGTTGCATAGCGCTGGCCTAACCCCCCCAGCAGAATGAAGCCGCTGGTGGAAAGCGTTAATCCAATGGCAAACAGCCATGGCCATGGGAAGAGCAGTTCGACAGAGGCCGAGGCAATAAAAAAGCAGATCAGCGTGATGATCAAATTGCGCAGCCGGCCAGCGAGACGATCGTCCAGATCGGTCAGCGCGGCAGCGACCATACCCAGCGTGAGCGGGATGGTCAGCTTAACATCGCCCAGCCACCAGGGCAGCGCTGTGGTGCCACAAAGCGCGATAAAAATTCTCACGTAGTACAGCCAGGTGCTGTTCCAGGTATAGCGTTTAAGCAGTGGACTTAACATAAAGGCCATCAGTCCTGATTATTCAAAGCGACGGCGCGCATTGGCTTCACGCGCAGCGCGGGCAACTTCGACTGAAACCACCCGACGACCCACCGGCCAGAGCGCAATAGCAGCGATTTTAAAGTTCGCGATGCCCACCGGAATACCAATAATCGAAATGCACTGGGCAATACCGGAGACAATGTGCATCAGGCACAGCCACCAACCGAAGAAAATCAGCCAGAAAATATTGAGCAATGTGCCACCGGTATTAAGAAACACGTTTTTCCCTGCCGGATTAAGTTCATCGACATGAATCGCTTCGTTGCCATAGGGAAACAGCGAGAGTCGGGTTATTTCCCAGCATGACCGGGTCAAGGGTAAAGTAAAAATAAGCACAATACTGACCAGCGTAGCCAATAACCAGGCTAAGGTGGTGGCGAACCCACCTAGCACAAAATTTAAAATATTCAGAACAGTACGCATAAACCCTCGATTAACTCTGGTTTTCTGTGAATTCGGCAATTGTAACGTTTTTTTGGGCTGGAGCACGTTTTCTCTGGCGGTTACACTGATATGCAAACCTCTTCGTGTGGATCCGCTTGAGTCTTATGGAACTGAAAGCAACTTCTCTTGGAAAACGTCTGGCGCAACACCCTTATGATCGGGCTGTTATTCTCAATGCCGGGATTAAAGTTTCCGGCGATCGTCACGAGTATCTTATTCCCTTCAACCAGTTATTGGCTATTCATTGCAAACGCGGCCTGGTGTGGGGAGAGCTGGAGTTCGTGCTTCCGGATGATAAGGTGGTACGGCTTCACGGCACAGAATGGGCGGAAACCCAACGCTTCCATCACCATTTAAATACGCTCTGGCAGCAGTGGAGCCAGGAAATGAGTGAGGTGGCTGCTGGAGTGTTACAGCAACAATTGGATGCGATTGCGGCCCGGACAAGTGAAAATAAATGGCTGACACGTAGCCAAACCTCAGGATTGCAACAGCAGATCCTCCGTGCCTTTGCGGCGTTGCCGCTACCGGTGAAGCGGCTGGAAGAATTTGAAAATTGTCGTGAAGCGTTACGCCAATGCCAGGCATGGTTGCAGGATATTGAGGCCTGTCGTTTACAGCACAATCAGGCCTATACCGATGTGATGCTGGCAGAGCATGCCGAGTTTTTCCAGCACATTGAATCTTCGCCGCTGAACCCTGCCCAGGCGCGCGCGGTGGTGAATGGTGAGCAAGCCTTATTGGTACTTGCCGGGGCGGGAAGCGGCAAAACATCGGTTCTTGTCGCTCGTGCGGGTTGGTTGTTAGCGCGAGGCGAGGCGGCGGCTGAACAAATTCTGTTGCTGGCGTTTGGACGCAAAGCAGCCCAGGAGATGGACGATCGCATCCGTGAACGTCTGCATACGGACGAGGTCACCGCGCGGACGTTTCATTCACTGGCGCTGCATATCATTTCACAGGGCAGCAAAAAAGTCCCGACAGTTAGCAAGCTTGAAAATGACGCCGTTGCGCGCAGCAAACTCTTCATTACTACCTGGCGTCAGCAGTGCAGCGAGAAAAAAGCGCAGGCAAAAGGTTGGCGACAGTGGTTAGAAGAAGAGATGCAGTGGTCTGTACCCGAAGGTAACTTCTGGGACGACGAAAAATTACAGCGGCGTTTGGCCTCCCGTCTCGATCGCTGGGTTAGCCTGATGCGTATGCATGGCGGAGCGCAGGCGGAGATGATTGCCAATGCCCCGGAGGAGATCCGCGACCTGTTCAGTAAACGCATAAAGCTCATGGCGCCCCTGCTCAAAGCCTGGAAGAGCGCCCTGAAGGACGAGAATGCCGTCGATTTTTCCGGGTTAATCCATCAGGCCATTGTTATTCTGGAAAAAGGGCGGTTTATTAGTCCCTGGAAGCATATTCTGGTCGATGAATTTCAGGATATTTCTCCTCAGCGTGCCGCCTTGTTGGCCGCGCTACGTAAGCAAAACTCGCAGACTACGCTGTTTGCCGTAGGCGATGACTGGCAGGCCATTTATCGGTTTAGCGGGGCGCAACTATCTCTGACCACCGCGTTCCAGCAAAACTTTGGCGAGGGCGATCGCTGTAATCTGGATACGACTTACCGTTTCAATAGCCGTATTGGCGAGGTCGCAAATCAGTTTATCCAGCAGAATCCTCATCAGCTTACGAAACCGCTCAACAGCCTGATGACAGGGGATAAAAAAGCCGTCACCTTGCTTGATGAAAACCAGTTGGATCTGCTGTTGGATAAACTGTCGGGTTTTGTGAAAACAGAAGAGAGAATTCTGGTCCTGGCGCGATACCATCATCTGAAACCGACCAGTCTGGAGAAAGCGTCTACCCGCTGGCCTAAGCTACAGCTGGATTTTATGACTATCCATGCCAGTAAAGGGCAGCAAGCGGACTACGTTATTGTCGTCGGTCTTCATGAGGGTAATGATGGCTTTCCTGCGCCAGCCCGCGAGTCGATTATGGAAGAGGCGTTACTCCCGCCGGTTGAAGATTTTCCGGATGCCGAAGAGCGAAGGCTGCTGTATGTGGCACTAACGCGCGCACGTCACCGGGTGTGGTTGCTGTTCAATAAAGAAACACCATCGTGTTTTGTTGATGAGCTTAAGCGACTGGATGTACCCGTAACGAGGAAACCCTGAAATGCAGGCGGTAGTTGCCGCCTGCCTGGGCATTATTTGAGGCGTTCTGCCAGATAACGGGCGTAATCCGGAATTAGTATGTCCGTCGCATCGTTGAAGTTTGGCGACTGGATAATAAAATCGGCGGTCGACACGTTGGTGGCGACCGGAATGTTCCAGACTGTGGCCAGGCGCAGCAGGGCTTTGACATCAGGATCGTGGGGAACGGCGTTGAGCGGATCCCAGAAGAAGATCAGCACATCTATTTTCCCTTCTGAAATCAGCGCACCCACCTGCTGGTCGCCCCCCATTGGACCGCTCAGCATCGCGTTGACGTCCATTCCTGTCGCGCGTTGAATTAAGTTGCCTGTTGTTCCCGTGGCATACAGAACGTGTTTTTCCAGCAACGGCTGGTGGCGTTCCACCCAGCTCATCAACATCTTTTTACAGTGATCGTGTGCCACCAGCGCAATATGCTTACGCGCTGGCAATGTGCGAGTCGTTAATTCCATAGTACAGCTCCCAAGTTAACCTTGTTACAGAGTACTGGAAGCACTTGACGCTGCAAGAGAAAGACAAAAAAAATGCGTATGGGAACATAAATGTCATGAAGAAGGCTGTTTCTGGGCCCACTGCAGAAAGTTACTTCGCGTTTGGGCGTCGGCCTGCTCAAACCAAAATTTTAATCGTTGCTCGGTCAGCGTTTGCGACTGAGGCGGCACCCGATCCAGTTCAGACACCCCAGAAAGCAGCGAGCTGTCGTCGGCCATCATGGTGGCGAATTGTGGCAATGACGCATGTTTAGCCGCTTTGTTATAGCGCTCAGTTTCCATTTCATAATCCACGATTTTCGCCGTCGAGGTGATTGACAGAATATCCAGCTTAACGGGGATAGGCATGGCGTCCCCATCCAGCAGTTCCACACGAGGTGCATCATCGAAATGTGAGGCATCCCGCTCATTGTTGAGACGAGGAAGATGAAAATTAACCTGGCTGACGAGCTGAGTATCAAAGCTGATAACCAACGGAGGGGAAATATACAGACGTTCTTCGTGGCTGGACAAGCGAAGGGTTTTTTCTACGCGAAATACAAGCTGGTGCCGACCATTTTCCAGCTCAATACTGTCGGCACCACGCAGTAATGAGCTGGAGACTTTTTTTCCGTCCAGCACCAGAAGGTCAATTTCACTCGACAGACGTAAAGAGGTAGCAAAAACGGTTACCGGCAAACACAGAGCAATCAAGGCTGTCACAATGCCGGCTTTCATAGGTCTCTCCTGTCCAGAAAATATCTGCATCAGATGTATCTAAATTTTTCGATGATCATGTTTACTAACATATAGACATATTTTTGAGTTTAGCTCTCATGCGCCAGTATGGGATGAATGGTTGCAAGGCCAGGTTTGTCGTACACTTTGTTAAACAGCCTGGAGGAAGACGATGAAAGAGACCGATATTGCTGGCATTTTGACATCTACCCGTACGATTGCACTGGTTGGTGCAAGCGATAAACCCGATCGTCCAAGCTATCGGGTAATGAAGTATTTACTCGATCAGGGCTATCACGTTATTCCCGTTTCGCCAAAAGTTGCCGGGAAAACGCTGTTGGGGCAACAGGGGTACGCGACGCTGGCGGATGTGCCGGAGAAAGTGGATATGGTGGATGTCTTCCGCAATTCAGAAGCGGCGTGGGGCGTTGCTCAGGAGGCTATCGCCATCGGTGCGAAGACCTTATGGATGCAGCTTGGTGTGATTAACGAGCAGGCAGCAGTACTGGCGCGTGACGCGGGGCTGGCGGTGGTCATGGATCGCTGCCCAGCGATTGAGATCCCGCGCCTGGGACTGGCGAAGTAAGGTTGTGTTGTTGCCTTAAGGCACGTCGATAATCCGGCCCGCGTTGCTGGCCGGATTAGCAGCATAAACCCGATAAGCGAATTGCCATCGGGCTTGTGTTCGCATCAATTACGCAGACGCGGAGCCTGAAGCTGTTTACGGATTGTTCGCGCCAGTTCATCCATCGACGGTTGCTCCGGATGTTCTTCCTGTAGCTCGCCACTCAGCTGTGCTTCGGCCAGATACGTATGCACCGGCAGACCATTATTGTCTTCCATCACCACGTGATACCAGGGAGCGGCGCGAAGTTCGTCGTTAACCGCCAGCTCGTCGGCTGACGGTTCATCAAGCGAATATTCCGGGTCGATATCCACGACCACTCCGAGGTAACCTAACAGGGAATGGCGGACCTGCTGGCCGATACCGAATTTGCTGGCAATCATAGTCACCTCCCGGGAAATAGATACCCTCTATGTAAGGGTAATATTCCACTTTTCAAGTTACATGATGCGACAGGCAAACCCTTTCAGATACAGCCCTTCCGGGTAGGTAGCGATCACCGGGTGATCGGCGGCCTGACGGAACTGCTCTATAAATTGTACATCACGACCAGCATCTATTGCGGCATCAGCGATGATTTTCTGAAATAAATCGGTGGTCATCAGTCCGGAGCAGGAGAAGGTCAGCAATACGCCGCCGGGATTGAGCAATTGAATAGCCAGCATATTGATGTCCTTATAGCCGCGGCAGGCCCCCATCAACTGGCTTTTGTTTTCGACGAACTTCGGTGGATCCATCACAATGACATCAAATTTCTCACCGCGATCGCGGTAAGCGCGCAGCAGTTTGAATACGTCATCACGCACAAATTCAGCTTTGCTCAGATCCAGCTTGTTCAGTTCCACGTTCTGGCGGGCAATATCGAGCGCTTCCTGAGAAGTATCGACGCTGACCACCTGGCGGCATCCGCCCATTAATGCTGAGACCGCAAAGCCGCCGGTATAAGAGAAACAGTTCAGAACCCGTTGATTTTCTACATAACGACGCGTGGCCAGACGGCTGTCGCGTTGATCGAGGTAATAACCGGTTTTGTGACCGTGCTGAATATCAACCAGCAGCTTCATCCCGTGCTCTTCGATAGGCAGCAGGGCTGGCGGCACTTCGCCCGTTACCGGCCCTTGGGTCAGCTCCATTCCTTCTTTTTTACGCACGGCCACGTCGCTGCGGTCATAAATAGCGCAGTCCGGGAACACAATTTGCAGGGCGCTAATCAGCGCGGCGCGTTGATATTCAGCACCAGCGCTGAGCAGTTGCAATACCAGAAAGTTGCCGAAGCGGTCAATGGTGATGCCCGGCAGACCATCGGATTCTCCTGCGATCAGACGATAGCTGTCCAGCCCATCTTTTTTCGCCAGCCAGTCGCGCCATGTTTGCGCCTGTTGCAGACGACGGGTGAAGAAATCAATATCGATGGATTCTGACTTGTCGAATGTCCAGACGCGGGCACGGATCTGCGACGCAGGCGAGTACGCGCCGCGTGCTAACCATTTACCCTGATGGTCAACAATATCGATGGTTTCACCGAGGTTGGCTTTGCCTTCCATACGTGCGACAGCACCGGAAAATACCCACGGATGGCGGCGCAGTAATGATTTATCGCGCCCTTTGGCTAACACTAAACGAGGATAATGTGGAATTGTAGATTCAGTCATGCGGAGCAACCTCTCACAAACAGTGACGCGGGCTGGAGTAAAGTACCAACCTGAAACCATTAAAATAAAATGGCGCGTAGAGTAGCACAGATGATGAGGTCAATCATCAGCGTATGGCGCTGGGCGTTTCGGCACAAAACGTTATCACAGAGGCACAGTTTCTTTTATACCCACCGTTTACATTGCTATTTCTTAATCAGAAAAAGGAAATGTAATGAAAGCTCTCTACTCTCTGGCTACCGCCGCTATTGTCGCGTTGAGTTTTGATGCCTCTGCCGCCTCGACATTTCGCCTCACCAGCGCCGATATACCCGCTAACCTGCAATTAACTCAAAAACAAGTGTTTAAAGGGTTTGGCTGCAGTGGCGACAATATTTCCCCGCAACTGAGCTGGCAAAATCCGCCAACTGATGCCAAAAGTTTTGCCATTACGCTGTTTGATCCTGATGCGCCAACGGGAAGCGGCTGGTGGCACTGGACCATCGTAAATATTCCGGCTCAGGTCCACACGCTTCCTGGCGGAGCCAGCATGGATAAGTTACCCGCTGGAGCAGTTCAGGGACGCAATGATTTCGGTTATGCTGGATTCGGCGGCGCTTGTCCACCACCGGGCGATAAACCTCATCGCTATCAGTTTACCGTGTGGGCGTTAAATACCGACGCGTTGCCAATTGACAGTAACGCCAGCGGTGCGCTGGTCGGTTTTATGCTGAACAGGCACGTGATTGCCAAAGCTGAATTAACCGCCACTTACGCAACAAAATAAAGAGGATACATTGGTGCAGGATGTCCATTTTCGCCATAACAACCTTACCACCGCTGAGGTGCGTTCCGGCCATCTGCACCGCCTGCACCGGGTTAAACTGTTTTCTGCTGCTATTTGCCATATTACGCAGGGAAGTAAGGTCATTATTCAGGATGAAAATCGTCTGGTTGCAGGGCCGGGTGAGCTGATTATCATCCCGGCGAATACGCCTCTGGAGATTATTAATCAGCCGGAGCAGGGAGCATTTCGCTCGGATTTGCTGTTGCTGTCGACGAGCATCATTACCACGTTTAAAAATAACTGGGTCAAGGATTTCCCTCCGGCAAAATTGACGTCGCTATGCACGCCCATGAGTAACGGACTGGCATTTATGTGGGAAAGCCTGCTGGACGCTGTACGCCAGGACTTACCTGCAAAATTGCAGGAGCATCAGGCGATGGGATTATTGCTGGCGCTACTGCATGATGGTGTGGCGGGGCCTCTGCTTATCGAGCGGCGATTTAATCTGACTGAGCAGGTGCGACAACTTATTATGTTATCCCCTGCTAAGCTATGGACAGCTCAGGATATTGCCGGTCACTTGTCCATCGGTACTTCAACGTTACGCCGACGATTACAGATGGAATCGCAGAGTTACCGGCAGATAGTCGAAGAGGTGCGTATGTCCTGTGCGCTCTCTCAACTACAATCGACCACGCTGCCGATTGGCGAAATTGCGTTACGCTGTGGCTATCTGTCAGGCTCACGATTTACCGCAAGATTCCGCCAGCATTACGGATGCCTGCCGAAGCAGGTGCGCTGAGGCCTTGTAACTGTTCCTTAATTTATGTTGATAAGGAGAACCGCAATGTCACAAGTCTGCATAATCGCCTGGGTCTATGGTCGGGTTCAGGGGGTAGGATTTCGCTACACCACTCAGCATGAAGCGCAACGACTGGGATTGACCGGATACGCTAAAAATATGGATGATGGCAGCGTAGAGGTTGTCGCCTGCGGTGAAAGCGAGCGGGTGGAACAGCTAATGAAGTGGTTAAAAGCCGGAGGGCCGAGCAGCGCCAGGGTAGAACGGGTTCTCAGTGAACCACACCGCCCTGGCGACGAGCTAAAGGGATTTAGTATCCGCTATTAAATACATTTGACCGGTTTCGGCAGGCCGGCAATTTTAGTCGCCTGCTTGGCCGGACCTTTTGGGAACAGACGGTAAAGATAACGGCTGTTGCCTTTCTCTTCGCCAAACTTGTTGGCCATCGCTTTTACCAGCATGCGGATAGCGGGGGATGTATTAAACTCCAGATAAAACTCGCGTACGAAACGCACCACTTCCCAGTGTTCGGGGGAGAGGTCGATACCTTCGTTTTCGGCGATTTTCTCCGCCAGCGGCTCGTTCCACAGCGTGGTATCTTTCAGATAGCCTTCGCTATCGGTCTCAATTTCCTGGCCTGCAAAAATGAACATAGTGCTCTGTCGATAAAGTAAAAACCGCTCCTAGTCTAGCAAATAAGGAGCGGCGTGAGAAACCTTGCCCTACAGAAGAAGCTGTAGCAGATTGTTGGCATTAAGCTTCTTCAGCGCGTTACATTTATACGTCGAAACCTGCTTTTCGCTAATCTGCGTCATATGTGCAACATGTTTTACCGATTGTCCGTTAACCAGCCTGTCGAGAACATTGAACTCCATGCCTGTCAGGCAACAGTTCAGGCTGCGTACCCGACGCGGCTCTTTAGCAAACATATACGGCGCATCCACGACGGCAAGTCTGTCATCAATGATATGCAAGGTCAGCGTGGTAAAACGCTTTCGCAAATGCGTTGCCAGTGCCCAGCCTTTTTCATTGCACACCAGATAAACGGTTCCCTCCCAGCGTCTGGCCTCCAGTTGCAGCAGAATGTCGACCAGCGCCAGATGCGTCCTCGCGACGGAAAAGCGGCAACGTACAACGAGGGTGTCGCAGGCCAGCAGCGAACGACGCCACTTTACCGTGCCGCACTTGACCTGAGTCGGAGCGTTACGGCGCAGAAGGGCATAGCGCAATCCTTCGGCATAAAAACGATTATTATCAAGAATGACGTAATTCACGGCGGCCTCTTTATAACGTACTGGGCGTGTAGATAATGCGTAGCGTACCGGTGTAATCCCCGGCATTTTTGCTGCTGGCGGCAAAAGCAGGCGTTTTCAGGATAATAGGGGCTGGTACGCACAGTACGCCCTCGCGCCCGCCGGGCAGCACGACCTGACGCAGATACTGTGGATCGTTGGTGCCTTGCCAGACCACGGTTTTACCGTTGGCGACAGTTTCGGTTGCGCCAGTAATGGGATTGGTGACAAAGACCTGATAGTCGAGGCGATCCCGCGCATCGGTCTGACTTCCGCCACGTCGCCGGATTGAAAACGCGCCTTCGGTACGGCCTGAAGCGTTGAGTTCGTCGTCCTCAAACCGCAGATAAGTGCGGGTGCTGGTACTGTTTTTTCCGTCGTACAAGCACATATCCAGCGTGTTTTCCCCCTGGATCTCACTGCCACCGGGCCGCCCCGGGAAGTTGGTGAGGTTGAGGTTTACGATAGGCGTTGAGTGTGGAAACGCGGGCAGATAAATCTGCTGATTACCCGGGTCGACCACCTCAATGCGAATATTTGCCTGCCAGTTGGCGATGGTGAGATAGCCCGGACATCCGACATTTACGTCATTGAAGTTCCCGCCACAGTCGGCGCTCTCCCATTGACGCAGGTTCTGCTTCAGGGTGGCGGTCCAGATGCCCGGTAGGGTGAGCTTATCCAGTTCGCTTTTCACAATATAGAAATCGAAGTAGGGTTCTCTGTTCCAGGCTGCAATAGTAGTTGTCCCCCCCGCGACAAAACTGGCAAAGGTAAAGACTTTGTTATTGATAAACAGGTAGTGATCGCCATACACCTTAATATCCACCGTTTTGTTGGTAAGGGTATGCGTAAAACGTAAATTGATGGCGTAAGGCGCCGCCGGATTCCCCGAGAACCACACCGGGGCAGTCATACAGGCGCCATAGGTGGTATCGGTACGGGATAAGCAGGTCAGGGTATTGCGTCCCCACTTTTGCGGATCGGCAGCATCATAGCCGCCTGATTCATGAAGCCAGATATCAAACCGTGCAGGCGGTGCCATGCGATCGTAGCTTATACCAACGCTGGAGTTTCTTCCCGCAGGGGCGCCCGCCAGCACCTGGCCAGCCCACAGGAGCAGGAAAAGTAAAATAATAAGGCTTTTGTTCACATCATTTCCCTTTAGTGAGGTTGCCTGCGTTCATGGCAGTCGGGCCAGTCGGCACGTTACGTCCGGCGAGCATCAGTTGGGCCTGTTGCTGGACCGCATCCGGCAGGGCAGAGAAGGTTAATTCCCGACAAGGGATCGACCCGACGTAACGTACGACGTCGCGCATACTTTTCACGTTTAGCGCGCACTGATAAAACTGCTGCTGACGCACCAGGTAGAGGTTATGCAGCAAAGCATCGCTTTGGGCGCTAAACCCGCCGTTCCCTAGGTCGCTCCAGCCGTTTACGTTCAGTGGCACGCCGCCAATAAACGGCAAATGTTGTTCGTCAGTTAACTGGCCGAGCCATGTGTAGCTTGCGGTGGTTTGCACATGCCGACGGAGCAGTTTGCCTGGCACCATAAACAACGTTCTACTGCCGGAACCTTGTGTGATTTCACTGCCGGCACCCCGCGAGACATCCAGCGATTCGTTAATCGTCAACGTCGTCTGCTGATAGCCCGGCACGGCGAAGAGGGCGCGGCTATTGCCTGGGATATCTGCGCTGCCGCCGTTATCCAGCGACACAGCGACGCGTGGCTCCTGGGAATCTTCCGGCGTGGCAACGTTAACCGCGATAGCTGAAGCAGGACGCCCGTCGCTCCAGCGACCCAGCCACAGGCCAGAGCGAGATAGCGCGAACGTTGAGCTGTAATTGCCGCTGCTGCTCAGGGTATGACGCCCATCCTGACGATCCCAGGCGTCGCTGACGGTCAGACTACCGTTGCCATAGCGTCCGCCCTGGCGCGTATAGGCAGAGGCATTGAGCGAATCGCTGTTAATGCCTGACGCGCTCAGTCCATACTCATTTTCACCACGTGCATCGGCATACCAGTTGTGCGCCACGTTGTAGCTCAGTTGGTTTTTTTCACGCTGCTGGTGCTGCCACGTCGCGCCCAGAGAGGTATAACTCGTAGCATCGCCCTGACGGTTATGCGCCATTGACAGGCTTACGCTCAGGTAGCCGCCTTTATCCCTACCTGCGCGGGAGTCATCGTTTCGCATGAAAAGGTTAATGCTGCTGTTGATGTTCAGGCCGCGAGCGCTGAAAGCCGTACTCAAGCCGCCCTGCCAGGCCCGCGTGCGCGAGCGGGTCATATAAACCGACTCCCATGGCAAGCCTGCATCGTGGCGATCATCACTGTCCGGGAGTTCCCGACGAGCAACATAACGTCCTTCGTTGCGGTTATCTGAATACCCCAGACTCGCGTACCAGGTGCCGACAGGGACGGAGAACATTACCGACAGGCTTCGGTAACAGCCATTCACGGCGTCAAACCCTGCGCTTCGGGTATTGCAGTTTTCTGCTGATAACGCGTTGCGATAGAAGCTCAGTGAAAAACCGTCGTTATAGCTGATTTGCTGAATGTTGCCGCGTTGACCTTCGCTACCGTATAGGTAGCTAAAGCGGGTACTTAGCACGCCATCGATCGGGCCGGTGTTGAAACCACGGCTCCAGTCGAGCGCATTTTCCAGAAAACGCTGGTTTTTTTTTATTGTTGCGCCGCTGGTCAGCGCCAGCGTCGGAGTGACGGGCAGGCGGACGCCCGCCTGCGCGACCGCGCTGCGTTCGTCGTTTTGATCGTTATTGTCAGTTTCGCCTGCTTGCAGGAACCACTCGACGCGATCGAAAGGTGTAATGCCGGTTCGGGTAAACGGTACCTGCTCGGTGCGCGTCAGCCGGTTATTTTCATAGACGGACAACGTCACGGTATAACTCCCGTCCGGGAACGAACGGGTGTCCAGGGTTTGCGCCCCGGCATTCAGATAAAAACTGGCCAGCAGCTGATTACCCCGACGGGCGTCAATACGCGCATCATGAGAAAGCAATACGGTGATAGGCGTACCCTTTGACTGCTGAACCGGATTGATCCATGCCCTTGTTGAGCCTGTGCGCAAGCCGCGAATTTTACCCAGCGGCAGTTGGCTGAGATTGATATTCCCGCCGGCATTGCTGAACAGATCGCGAGTGTCCATCTCGCCCAACTGAACATAGTATTGGCGCCAGATATCCTGACGAAACCAGGCATTGTTGACGGTTATCTCCTGTTGCTGCTGGTGCTTCGAACGTTGCCCCATCCAGGTCCAGTCGAGGTTAAAGTAGCCGTCCTGGGTGAGTGCCAGCGCGCCATTGCCCTGAACGGTGGCTGACTGGTAATCCCTGTCGGCAACAAAATTGATATTCTGCTGATGGATTAACGCATTCTCGGTGTCCTGCGTGGGCTGATACCACTGGCTTTCAGTGGTTTGTTTAGGCAGAAATTTCTTGTCGAAAAAAAGATTAATACGGGCGTTATTTTCATCATAGATAATGGCCGCGCGCTGGGTATCAAGGTAATCGCACCCCGTTGCGGAGCCATTGCTGCTGCATGCCAGATTGCCGTTACGGGCCAGTGGAACGGCCAGGGCTGCAGACACGGTGGCGACGAGGGCAGGATCATCATTAAACTGCCGTTTGATGGCCGTGACCACGGTTTCAGGCGCGACAAAACTTACTGTTTCAAGCGTGATATCCGTCTCAAAAAGGCCAAGCGACTCGCCATAGAGATTGACTTCTGTCCACAGGCGCTGTGTTTTCGCCAGATCTTCAAAACCTGCCGGGACGGCCATCTCTGCGCAGGCGAGTTGGATGGATGCGGGTAACAAAGCAACTAAGAGGAGAGTATTTCTGTGAAACGCCATGACCGAGCCTCGACATCATCCTGACGTCAGAGGGTGGGCACCCTCTGACGTTATTCCTTAGGTACTGTGGTGTTACGCACCGCCTTCCGTGGTTGTCGCCTGCGTCAGCATCAGGCTGACAACGCCGCTGTACTGACCGGTTTTCAGAATGCCTTTGGTGGTTTGAGAAATGGTCAGCGGCAGTACTGCAGAACCGTTTTCAATGCTGCCAGGGAACAGTTCAGTTCCGGTAAATTCAGCATCGGTGGTAGACAGTGTTTTATCACCCAGAATTACCGTCATCGGTACAATCTGGTCACCATCCGTGTTGGTGAGTTTTGCCGCACTAACGAGGCGCACTTTGACGTTGCTGGTGGCGGAGTTAGACCACACCTTGGTGTTAAGACGGTAGCTTTCCAGACCACGGCCAGGCAGGTACTGCATGTCGATACTGGCCGGCAGCGGCGTGTTATCGGCCTGGGTCATATCCAACTGTGAGTCAACGCTGGCGTTAACGGTAATATCTTTTTGAATCGCCAGCGCGCTAAAGGACGAGGCCATCGCGGCAACAATCATCAGAGGTTTAATATACTTACGCATTGATATCTCCATATTTACAAATGAGCACCTTGGCTCTTTCAACGAACTACGTGGGTTTTACAGTGATGTCGTGTTATTGCACGACGGGTAAGTCAGCTTCTTCAGCGGTTTTATTCACCCAGTTGAAGTAGCGGAATTTATATTTCTGGCCATGGCTCATTGTGAGTGTTTTTAATTTACGTTCAGTGTCCGGATAAATCGTCGCGTCTTCTTTTATCCATTTACACGATGAATTTGCATCACAAATACCAATCTCTCTGAGCGGTACACGCAGCGTGCCATTGTTTTTTAACGTTCCGCGGCGAGGGTCGAACGACAGTGAAATTACGTTTTCTTCTGGGGCAATATGGACCAGTGCGCCCCAAATCACGTTGACGCCCAATGTCGCCATCGCGGCAGGGCTTTCTGCCTTGCCCGGAATAATGCTGTCAGGTTGTTTTACCCCTTCAAAATAGACGCGCCAGGTGGTCTCTTTTTTCGGAGGCATAAGCGATATCAACCGAACTACGCGCATCGCGCCGGCCGCGAGGGCAAATTTTTCGGGCGTAACCACCACGCCATCTTCTTTCCATGCCGCCACGTCAATTTCTTTTTCCTCGGCCGTGCCGGGATTAAGAATTTTCTTTTGCCTCACCCGAATGAACTGAATATCATCCGTTTTTGACGCCACCTTAATTTGCGCCGCACCGGAACTGTCTACATTCAGTTCCATGGGATACACGCTCATATTGGCCATTGTCATTTCTGAGAAAAATGGCAATGACAGCGCGGCGACATAAAAGGCGGTTGTCATGCTCACTCTTTTTTTCTGTTTCACAATCAGTCTGCCTGCTCTGAGTTTAAAGGCGGCGCGTTAACACCAGGACACCGTCTGCTTTCGTATCGCTTCAGGGCAGGGAAACTTTAACCAGAACAGCGGTTTGTGAAAATTTGTATTAGTTAACTCGTTATATACAGTTTTTTATCCTGCTTTTCTGGCTTTAAGGTTGTATAGTTAAGCGAAAATACCGCGGCCAAGGATGGGAAGAAAATTCCTTCTGATGAAAAAATAAGCAGATCAGGAGGCGGTTTTCATGTCGATGTACCAGGGAATAAAAAGCATGCGGTTACAGCCGAGAATAAAAGATGTTTTTTATATGCAATAATTCGTTGTTATTTGATCCTGAAGCACATGCAATAAGTCTTGTTGGACAACCTGAGTCTGTATTATCACTTTCGGCGCCAGCCGTTCGTCTTTTACAGGAATTTATTAAACACCGAGGACGCGACCTGAGCCGGGAGGAATTGATCACTCGCGTATGGGAAGAGTTTGGCTTTACGCCATCCGGAAATAATCTCAATAAAGCGGTAAGCGAACTGCGTAAAAGCTTCCAGTCTCTGGGCGAGGGATACGAATTTATCGTCACAGTCCCGCGCTATGGATTCCGTTTTGATGCCGATGTGATTTTTCAGCCTGGTGAGAACATTCAAGCCGCTGAGCCACAATCCCCTTCCACGCAACCAGACATACAGCCCCGGCGTACTTACCTGAAAAGGTGGTTGATTATAGCGGCATTGATCGTCGCAGCGTTGGGGGCGGGCATTTACATTAGCCGCCCGCAGGAGATAACTGTTCCGGCGAAATTAAAGCCGGTCGAGGAAAAAATCGCACGTTGTAGTGTCTGGATTATCAACGATCATGGACGACCGTTAGTGCTCTCGAAATTAGCCGAGCGACTGGAGGCCAATAACGTGGCTTGTGAGCGCGAGGAGTACGATATTTATTATTTCAGTGCTCGTTTTTCGCTCGCCGCTGCCGATGAAATGTTCATCGGTGCCTGCCCGGTCAGTAAAACCAGCCTGTGCAAGACTATTCGCTATAAAAGTGGGGCCGAAAAATGAAAATAAGGCTTCTTTTTGGATTGGGCGGTGCCGTGGTTGGCGGTGCACTGGCGCTGTTTTACTATTGCGGCGCGGTCGGCAAAAGCGATGTGCTGGCCTGCAGCACTGAATTTAACTTTACGCGTAATGAGGGAAAAGCAAGTGAAGTGAAGGTCAATACCATTGCGCAGTTCTATTTTCATCGGGACGGTACAGGGTTGACCACCTATAAAGGTGCGGCAAGAGCTGGGGGGCAAAATTTGATTATTGACAGGGATGTGGACTTTACGTGGGAGCGGCGGGACGATGACAACGTCATTGTATTGAGTTACACCAAAACCTGGCGTCGACACAATGACAACACCCCTGATGCCCAGTGGGGAAGCTTTGCCTGGCCGACCGCTCGCTACTACCTGACGATTTCTGAACTTTCACCTGCCGTGTGGCTGATTCAGGACCGGCGTTATCCTACCTATATCTGCCGGAGTGAATAAGGTATAAAAAAAGAGAATGCCAATGGCATTCTCTTTTTTCGTATCAGTGATGCTGCTTAATCGCGGCTGGCGAAGCCCAGAATGCTCAGCAGGCTGACGAAGATGTTGTACAACGAAACGTACAGGCTAACAGTGGCGCGGATGTAGTTGGTTTCACCGCCACGGATGATATTGCTGGTTTCAAACAGGATTGCGCCTGAAGAAATCAGAATAAACACCGCGCTGATCGCCAGATGCAGTGCCGGCAGTTGCAGGAAGATATTCGCAACCATACCGATCAGCACAACCACGATACCTGCCATCAGCATACCGCCGAGGAAGGACATATCTTTACGCGTGGTCAGCACATACGCAGAGCAGCTGAAGAAGACCAGTGCTGTACCGCCCAGCGCCATGCCGATAACATCACCCATGCCCGCAGACAGGTAGGTATTCAGAATTGGCCCCAGAATGTAGCCCAGGAAACCGGTAAAGGCGAACGCTGACAAAATGCCAACCGGTTTATCCGCCGTTTTATAGGTCAGGAACATCAGACCATACATACCCACCAGCGTCAGGATAAGTCCCGGTGAAGGCAGCATCAGCACAGTACTCGCCGTTGCGGTGATCGCCGAAAACGCCAGCGTCAGGCTGAGCAGGAAATAGGTGTTGCGCAGCACCTTATGTGTGCTGAGTAGCGATGTACGATCGCGTGAAGAACTAATAATACGATCCATGAGTCACTCTCTTATGACAGATGTAATTAATGATGAAGGATAATGAAATCAAGGGGAATGACACAGCGGTTTTACCCATCTTTACGCATTTTAAGCCGCCAGGCTTAAGCATATTATTTCAGCAAAAGCTCCCGAATCAGATGTTAGCACTGTATGTGCAAAAATGCCTGTCAGATATCAGCCAGGTAACTGAAAAATATTGCCTTATTCCCGTTTCTCTCTGACAGTGACAGTGGTGTCATCATAAACAGAGCAATAAGGTAAAGGGAATGACTCAAGATAAATCGAAAGTATTTACATTTGCGTTGCTGGCTGCCTGTTTGATGTCGGTATACGGCGCTGCGAGGGCGGCAAATGTTCCGGCAGGAACAGTACTTGCAGAAAAACAGGAGCTGGTGAGAAACAACGGTAGCGAGCCAGCGTCGTTGGATCCGCATAAAGTCGAAAGCAACGTGGAGTTTAATTTAATCAGCGATATGTTCGACGGACTGGTGGCAGTTAAGCCGGATGGGTCTATTGAACCCCGTCTTGCCGCATCCTGGGAGAATAAAGGTAATACCGTCTGGACCTTTCATTTACGTCCGGGCATAACCTGGTCAGATGGATCGGCTATCACCGCACAGGATGTCGTCTGGAGCTGGCAGCGGCTGGTCTCGCCGCAAACGGCTTCACCTTATGCCTCGTATCTGGGCAATATGCATGTGGTGAATGCGGTCGATATTGCGCTGGGTAACAAAGATCCCGCCACGCTGGGGGTTAAAGCCCTGGATGATACCACGCTGGAAATTACCCTGACGCAACCGACGGCGGCATTTCTGGCGATGCTGGCACACCCGTCGTTGGTCCCGCTCGATAAAGTGCTGATTGGCCGTTTTGGCGATAAGTGGACCCGCCCAGAGCATATTGTTAGCAGCGGAGCGTACAAATTATCGCAGTGGGTGGTCAATGAGCGCATCGTTGCCGAGCGTAACCCGCATTACTGGGACGATCGGCACACGGTCATTAATAAAGTCACTTACCTGCCCATTAGTTCAGAATCTGCTGACGTGAACCGCTATAAGGCGGGGGAAATTGACATTGTGTATAGCGTACCGGTCAATCAGTTTGCGCAGTTGAAAAAGACCATGGGCGATGAACTCCATGTCTCGCCTCAGCTTTCAACCTATTACTATCAGTTCAATACGACCAGAGCGCCCTTTAATGACCCGCGCGTGCGTCGGGCGCTGAATATGGCGTTGGATAAAGACATCATTGCGCAAAAGGTGATGGGGCAGGGGCAACGTGCGGCGTGGGTTATCAGCCAGCCTGAAATCGGTGGGGTACAACTGCATGCGCCAGAGTATGCGTCGTGGCCACTCGACAAACGCATTGCTGAAGCTAAAAAACTGCTCACGGAGGCCGGGTATGGTCCTGACCATCCACTGAGCTTAAATCTGCTCTACAACACCTTCGAAACGCATCAGCGTATTGCGATTGCCGCATCCTCGATGTGGAAGAAAAATCTTGGTGTTGAGGCGAAGCTGCAAAATCAGGAATGGAAAACCATGCTGGATACCATGCACACCGGTAATTTTGACGTTGTGCGCTATGCGTGGATAGCCGACTATGACGATGCCTCAAGTTTCCTCAATATTTTCCGCACCGGCGACAGTGAGAATACCACCGGGTACAGTAACCCTGCCTTTGATGAAGCGATGCATAAGGCAGCGAAAGCAAGTTCACTGGAAGAGCGAGGTAAAGACTACCAGCAGGCTGAAGATCTGTTAGGTGAGGATGTACCTGCTATTCCGATTTATCACTATGTTCGCACGCATCTGGTGAAGCCGTGGGTAGGAGGATTTGCGCCGGATAACCGCGGAAATTACTACACCAAAGATATGTACATCAAAAAACATTAAGCCTGGTAGCCGCTATTTGTGCTGAATAAATGGCCAATTTGTTTTTATTTCAGTCGATTAACACTATTTTGGCTGTTTTTCAGGCAAACGAACACATTGGTACTTTACAGGTCCGTTCGGGATGTTTATAGTGCGCCTCATTGGAAGCGTGGCCGAGCGGTTGAAGGCACCGGTCTTGAAAACCGGCGACCCGAAAGGGTTCTAGAGTTCGAATCTCTACGCTTCCGCCAAACATGAAAAGGGGTTACCGAAAGGTAACCCCTTTTTGCTTTAGAACATTGTTATCAGCCATCATTTTACAGCCTGATTTAATCCTCGTCTGATCGGGTGATGTTTTATCCAGTCAATCAATTGGCATTTACACTAACTCTCAGAAATGAGAGGCCGATCCTCTGAGCAGGACTTTTGTCCTCAATCCCCTGCAAACGTCTGGTTACAATCCCTGCATATCTTCAATACCCATAATTCAGGAATTGTTATGACTGCACATATTAATGCTAAACCGGGTGATTTTGCGCCAACTGTGATTATGCCGGGCGATCCTCTACGCGCGAAGTTTATTGCCGAAAACTATTTAATGGATTGCCGCGAAGTTACCAATGTGCGCAATATGTTGGGCTATACCGGTCTTTATTTTGGACAACCTGTTTCGGTAATGGGACACGGCATGGGCATTCCTTCAATGACGCTTTATGCCCATGAGCTGGTACATGATTTTGGCGTGCAGAGAATTATTCGCGTCGGTAGCCTGGGGGCAACCCAACATCATGTCAAAATGCGCGATATTATCCTTGCCGTCGCTGCCGGAACGGATTCCGTTACTAATTTAAAACGTAGCGCGGGCTACGCAATGGCGACGTCTGCGCATTTTCCACTATTACAGCAGGCGTGGACGTTGGCACAAAAGGCCGGAATCGATATTAAGGTCGGTAACGTCTTCAGTGGCGACCTTTATTACGACCCTGACGAAAATTTAATTCCGGCACTGGAAAAATTCGGTGTGCTGGGGGTGGATATGGAAGTGGCAGGACTCTATGCCCTGGCGCATCAGTTTAGTATTGAAGCACTGGCTATTTTAACCGTATCCGATCATTGCCTGACAGGAGAAGAAACGACGGCAGAAGAACGACAGTTAACCTTTAAAAATATGATAGAGCTGGCGCTAAATACGGCCGTTACGGCTTAGCCCCGTCTTTTAATTGAACCAATCAGAGATGGCATTATATGAAGAATAAAATAGCACTTACGCTGATTAGTTTTCTGGCAAATTTTATTATGGCAGGGTTTGCCAGCCAATTCGGCATGCTGATTGAACCGATTGCAGTACGCTACAGTGCCGATGTAAACACTGTCGCCTCGATATTTTCGTTACTCAATGGCGGAGCACTGGCTGGGACCATCGCCGCCTTTTTCCTGATAGAAAAAATCGGTGTGAAGCGTATGACGCTGATTATCTATTCGATAGTGTTCCTCTGCGCGCTGGCAATGCACTTAAGCCCCGGCTTATGGCCGGTGATGGTCGCTATGACCTTAGTGGGATTCTGCGGCGGTATTGGTCTGTGCGTGGCGGGAACAATCGTGGTTTCGGTTTGGCAGGATCGCATTCAGAGCACGATGCTGGTGGTTCAGGATGCCACTTTTAACGTTGCGGGCGTGGTTTTTCCGCTGATCACTACCTTTGCCCTGACGCATAATATGTCGTGGAGTTATAGCTACCTTAGCGTTGGCATAGTGGCCTTACTCACGCTGGGAGTTGTGATGCTAACCCGCTTCACTGCCTGTGAAACGGCTCCTGCGGCGGATCGCACAGATGCAGTGAAATCAGAGTGGAATCCTGGGATTATCAGCGGCGGTATAGGTCTGTTTTTAGGCATGCTGGCGCTGTATACCTTCCTCACCTGGGCACCGTTATTTGTGAAGAACAAGTTTGGTATTCCATTTGAAGAGGCCGGGAATATTATTACCCAATACTGGGGGGCTGCGCTGGTCGGGGCGTTAGTCTCTACCGTGATTGTTTCCCGGGTGAAGATCCATTATTTCCTGCTCAGTATTATTCTTCTGGCGTGTGTGATTACTACCATTATCGTTACGAAAGAACAGATCTCTGGGCTTGATTATCTCGCTTACAGTTATGGGTTTGTCTGTGCGGCGTTGTATAACTCCTTTATTGCTTATGGCGTTTCGTTTGTTAAGCGTGCGAGTAGTCAGAACGTTTCTTATATTTTAATTAGTGGTAGCGCCGGGGCTATGTTTAGTCCTGCGATCAGTGCTCTGATGGAAAAAACGATGGGATTGCAGAAAATAATGTATGCAATACCGGTGTTGTATTTAATTATCTTCGTCATGCTGATGGGGACACTCAAACTCAAACGTAAATAAATACAGTAATAACGCTTACCTCCTTAATTAGATAGCCAGCCGCCACACCCTTTATCGGGTGGGGCGACACACAACCTTACTCAAAGGAATTGAAAATGCTGAAGAAAAAAATATCAATGCTTAAAAAAACAGTTCTGGGCACTGTAATTGCTATCAGCTGTACGCAAGCTCTTGCGGCTGATTATACCGATGGCAATATTCGTAAAAATGATTTTAACTGGATGCAATTGAATTTAATGCAAAGTGTGGATGCGAAAGTACCGTATGGTATTCGTAATGACACCTATCTGGAACTGGAGTTCGGTGCACGTTCCGGAATTATCGATTTGTATGGTTATGTCGATTTCTTCGATATTTTAGACAGCAAGCAGGACGATCGTCACGGTGGTGATAACTTCTTCGCCAAGATATCTCCGCGGTTTTCCCTGGATGCTATTTTCAATAAAGATTTATCCGTTGGTCCATTTAACGAATTTTATATCGCGACGGTGAATAACATCGGCGATCGAGAATTGTTTGAACATTATGTCGGTTTAGGTACGGATGTTAAGGTCCCATGGTTTGGTATGGTGGGAATGAACATCTATGCCCACTATGTTCGTGAAAACTATGGCGCGGATAACGAAGGCAAGTGGGATGGTTACATGTTCTCGACCAACTGGTCGACGCCGTTCTATACCTTCGCTAACGGCAGCTATCTCAACTATCAGGGATACTTTGACTATCAGTTTGCCGCTAACAAGATTGCTAACCAGCCGCTGTATAGCAATAACGCGATTGAATGGTATAACGGAATTTACTGGCATTCAGAGCACTATGCGGTAGGTTATGGATTGAAGTATTTCCGCAATATGGCATTGATGGAAAATCACGGTGGAGCAGGGCGCACCACCGGTCTTGGTCACTACTTCAACCTCACCTATAAATTCTGATAGCGACCCGACGGCACACCAACACTCAGAATGGTTGGTGTGTCAGTCAATGATGTCGTTACCGAGAAATTGGCGTAAACCTTCCAGATCCTTAATTTCCAGACCTTGTTTCGTACGCGTTACCAGCCCGGCATCCGTCAACGCTTTTACCGCCCGTCGATATACCCTGTCGGTCGTGCCGAATCGCTCCGCTTCCTGATATTTTTTATGAAAACCATCCATCGGTTGCTTGTTCTGATGCTGGCGATACAGGTCGTACGCTACGTTGTGTACGATTGGGTAGAGCATCCGGTGCAGGAAAATTTCTAACATATCCTGATAGTCAACGGCCATCGCGCTGGCAAAAAATATCGCCAGTCTGGGGTGTTGGTTCAGCGCCTCTTCCAGGCGTTCACAGCTGCACACTGCTACGGTCAGCGGCTCTTCGGCTACAATATCCAGTTGGCAGCGGTAACCGGTAAAAAATTCCATTTCTCCAAACAGTTGTTCATCACATTCCATTGCGCCCAGTTGAAAACGACGCCCATTCTCAGCGCTGTAGCGCAAAGAAATTCTGCCCGACTGCACCATAATCAGTCGATCAACAATTTGTCCCTGGCGATAGAGATATTCATCTTCCAGGATAATCTGAGTTTCAGAGAGCAACTCCTGGAATATTTTCTCGATTAAGGCATCATCCTGCTGCCAGATATTGTGAAAACGACCTTTAGTGAGGGGTTTAAGCTGCATGGCCTAACGTCTTATGGTTGGAGATATTTCTTATTCTGACTGTATGCCATTCGCTGAGCAATGTCATTAAGCGCGGACACTGGATCATAAAAGGGCCAGCGCGATGCTGACCCCAACGTACTACGGATGGCTGATAAAGCGAGACAGGCGCTGGCGCAACACGCGGTTTTCCTGACGCAACTGCGCGTTCTCTTCTAACAACGTCAGCGCAACGGCGATTCCCGGCCAGTCAAGCTCCAGCTCCTGGCGCAGGCGCATTGCGCGTCGCATTACGGTCAGGGCATGATCGTCAAAGGTCTCGTCTTCATGGGGTTCAATCACACCTAAGCCGACAATCTCATGCAGTTCCTCTTCTGATACACCGGTGTACAGGCAAAATTCGGTAATGGTAAAGGTGACGGTGACATTAGCCATTATGCTTTCCCCCACTCTTTGCGCGGATCAAAGGTCTTTTGTGCATCTGCCAGCTGTTGCCACAGAGCGGCGCTGGCGTCGTCAGGTTTCGGCGGCATCACGATTTTGATCACCGCGTACAAATCGCCGGTATGTTTTTTACTCACCAGACCTTTGCCCTTAATGCGTAACCGCTGCCCGGCCTGACTGCCCGCAGGGATGGTTAACAGGATGCTTTCTTTCAGCGTAGGTACGGTCACTTTCGCGCCCAAAGCGGCTTCCCACGGTGCTACGGGAACGACAACTTCCAGATCCTGATTGACGATATCAAACAGTGGGTGCGGTGCGATATGAATCACCAACCACAAATCACCGTTCGGTCCTCCGTTTTCACCAGGGGTACCCTGGCCTTTCAAACGGATACGCTGACCGTTGCCCACGCCTGCCGGGATTTTAACGTTCAGCGTTTTGGGAATTTCCCGTTCAACCATACCGAAGGCATTGTAAACCGGCAGGTTGTAACTGATAGTGCGGCTATGCTCAGTGAGCGTTTCTTCGAGGAATACGGCAACTTCAATTTCAATATCGTGTCCGCGACTGGCATGGCGCTGTCGCGTGTGGTGAGCATGCTGACCGAAAATGGAGGAGAAAATATCGTCGAAATCTTCGGCGCTATAGTTTTTTTTCTCTCCTTGCTGGAATTGACGGTTGAACTGAGGGTCGTTGCGGTGCTGCCACAACTGGTCGTACTCGGCGCGTCGCTGTTCATCACTCAGTACTTCCCAGGCTTCAGCGACCTCTTTGAACCGGGCTTCTGCGTCAGGCTCTTTGCTGACATCAGGATGGTATTTACGGGCGAGTCGACGATAGGCGGTCTTGATTGTCTTGAGATCGTCTGTCGGTTTCACGCCCATAATGGCGTAATAATCCTTTAATTCCATAGCGTTCTCTCGTGTAAATCAACACTTGCAGAAGGTGAACCCTGACAAAAGGTGTCACCGCTAAGTTTAGGGTAATCCTGATAACGGCGAATGCCAACCGGGAAGAAAGGATATCGTTATAAACAATGGAGTCGCACCACCAACAGCGCTTTACAAGGTTGTGGCGTCTGTTGTGTGGTGCGAATAGTCGGGTTAGCGAAATATCAGGATTTGGTGATCAGGAAGCGGACCGTATCTGCATAGTTCTGTACGAAAGAATTAAGGTCATCTGATTTCAGCCCCTTCGGATTGATCATATATTTACCGTTAATAAAAATGGCAGGCACACCTTTTAAATCTACAGCTTTAGCCATTTCCTGTTGTTTGGCGGTGAGCGATTTCACAGCAAAGCTATTCCACGCGGCATCATAATCGCTGGCGCTAACACCGGCGTTGATAAATACGTTACGAATATCGTCTGCTGTCTTAATCGTTTGTTTTTTCTGCACGGCATCAAACAACAATGGTTTCACTTTGTCCTGCACGTTCAGGAGAATGGCGACGGACCAGGCATGCGTCATGTCTTGCCCCAAAGGGCCTAAAAAGTCGACGTGATACTCGGTGAGTTTGACATCAGCAGGCAGAACTTTTTTCACGTTATCAGTCACTTTAAACACTTCATCATATTGATAGCATGAAGGGCAGTAAAACGAGAAAAACTTCAGCGCCGCCGGTGCTGTAGCGACAGGTTTCTCAAGTGAGATAAATTCTTTGCCGTCGGTAAATGTTGCGGCCTGAGCGCTAACTGTGAAAAGTAATCCAATCAGGGGTAATAAATATTTTTTCATTTCCATATACTCTAAATAACATTTATTAAACAAGTTGTTCTTGAAATGAACCGGTGTCCATTGCGTTTCGCTATAATACGATATTCACATTGCAAATGTGCTGACCCTTACTTTCATTTACGCATCAATACATGGCGGTACATTCGAGGTGTCTTGTTTTCTGCTGATGTGAAATATTATCGGGTATCCTTTATAAATAATGAATAATAACTAGCGTGACATTTTAATGGGTATTTGATTCGCAATGTTATACTGTAATAAATAATGCTGAAAATATGATTGGTAATCATTTCACGTATAGCGTGTTTATTGCGCGAGGGTGTGTATAACCTTCAAATAGCAGGACATAACTTTACAGCGCAAAGGTTGCTAAAACCTGGCGAGTGGTTAAGATAACCCGCATCAATCAGTGAGGGTAGAATGGCGAAACGTCAACGGCTGGGATGGTGGTTCCTCTGTCTGGCATGTGTTGTGGTGATGGTTTGCACCGCGCAGCGCATGGCGGGCCTGCATGCGTTGCAGATGAACACCGTTGCTCCAAACGTTGTCACAAGCGAACAAGCGCAACCTGATGAGGCTACCCCGGTTACGCCATGTGAACTGAGTGCGAAGTCGTTACTGGCTGCGCCACCGGTACTGTTTGAAGGCATTATTCTGGCGCTGTGTCTGCTGCTGTCGCTGCTGGCACCTGTGCGGGCGTTTCGTTTACCTTTTTTCCCACCGCGAGCCATCTCGCCGCCCACTCTTAGGGTACATCTCCGATTTTGCGTCTTCCGTGAATGACAGAACAGCCGTTGCTGACTGTTAGATAATTATTCACGGAGAAAAACTATGATGACTGTTTTCAGGCAGGCGCTGCTCTGTCTGTTATTACTCTGGCTGCCCGTATCCTGGGCGGCTGAACCCGGCTGGCTACGCTCACCCGATAACGATCACGCCAGTGTGCGATTACGCGCCGATACGTCAGTCGCTGGTGAAACCCGTCTGTTGCTGGATGTTAAACTGGAAGATGGCTGGAAAACCTACTGGCGTTCGCCGGGGGAGGGGGGCGTCGCGCCGTCTATCGCCTGGAAGGGCGAAATGCCCACGGTTGACTGGTTCTGGCCAACCCCTGCGCGTTTTGAGGTCGCCAATATCACCACCCAGGGGTATCACGATCGGGTGACGTTCCCGATGATGGTGCGCGGCAGATCGCCTGCCACGCTTAGCGGCGTGTTGACGCTATCCACCTGTAGCAACGTTTGCCTGTTGACGGATTTCCCCTTTTCCGTAACGCCCACCGCCGAGGATCCGACTTTTGCGCATGTCTATGCTCAGGCGATGGGGCAGATCCCGCTCGCCAGTGGCCTGACTGATTCTCTTCATGCCGGAGCGCGTGCCGGAGAGCTGGTCGTTGAGGCGCAGCGCGCCGCAGGCTGGACTGCGCCTGGGCTGTATCTGGATGCCGTAGATGATGCGGATTTTGGTATGCCGCAAATCCAGGTTGACGGGGAAACGCTACGCGCCACGGTACCTGTACATGATGGCTGGGGGGAAGGTGCGCCGGATCTGCGCGGTAAGTCGGTCACGCTGGTTCTGGCTGATAACGGCGTGGCGCAGGAAAGCCGTCTTGCTATTGGTGAAGCACCAGCCAGTGATAACGCCTCACTCCCGCTGTGGCAGGTGGCGCTAATGGCGCTATTGGGCGGGTTGATTCTCAACCTGATGCCCTGCGTGTTACCGGTGCTGGGCATGAAGTTGGGTTCGATTTTACTGGTCGAGGAAAAAAGCCGCCGCCAGATTCGTCGTCAGTTCCTCGCATCGGTAGCCGGAATACTGGTCTCCTTTATGGCTCTGGCGCTATTGATGACGGTACTGCGGTTAACCAATCAGGCGCTTGGCTGGGGGATCCAGTTCCAGAATCCGTGGTTCATTGGCGTTATGGTGTTGGTGATGCTGACGTTTAGCGCCAGCCTGTTCGGGTGGTTTGAATTCCGCTTGCCTTCGGCGATGACCACCTCGCTGGCGACTCACGGCGGCAACGGTCTGTCGGGGCATTTCTGGCAAGGCGCATTTGCGACCCTGCTCGCCACGCCGTGCAGTGCCCCGTTTCTGGGAACGGCGGTGGCGGTGGCGCTGACGGCCTCATTACCGACGCTGTGGGGGCTGTTTATCGCGCTGGGTCTGGGGATGAGCCTGCCGTGGCTGCTGGTGGCCCTGCGTCCCGGTCTGGCGCTGCGCCTGCCGCGGCCGGGGCGCTGGATGAATATCCTGCGGCGTCTGCTCGGCGTGATGATGCTGGGTTCGGCTATCTGGCTTGCGACATTGCTGCTCCCGCATTTAGGGCTGGCAGGGCAAAGTAGCGCTAAAGAGAGCGTCAACTGGCAGCCGCTTAGCGAGCAGGCAATTGAAGAGGCGTTGGCGCAACACAAACGTGTGTTTATTGACGTCACAGCGGACTGGTGCATTACCTGTAAGGTAAATAAATACAACGTCTTGCATAAAGATGACGTCCAGGCCGCGTTGCAACAGCCGGATGTGGTGGCGCTGCGCGGCGACTGGACGCTCCCTTCTGAAGCCATCACCGAATTTCTGAAAAAACGCGGCCAGGTTGCTGTGCCGTATAACCAAATTTATGGCCCCGGTCTGCCGGAAGGTCAGGCGTTGCCAACGTTGTTAACCCGCGATGCGGTACTGCAAACGTTGAATGATGCCAAAGGAGTCACCCCATGAAGATGATGATTGTTCTGCTGTTAACCCTGTTTTCCGCCGTCAGCGTGGCGAAAGAGCCTGCGCCATTTACCCCGGAACAGGAAAAGCAAATCGAAGCGCTTATCCAGGAAGCCCTGTTTAACGATCCCAACAGTCCACGTATTGGTGCAAAGCAGGCGAAACTGACGCTGATAAACTTTACCGATTACAACTGTCCATACTGTAAACAGCTCGATCCGATGCTGGAGAAAATTGTGCAGAAATATCCTGACGTGGCGGTGGTCATTAAACCCCTGCCATTTAAAGGGGAAAGTTCGGAACTGGCGGCGCGGACCGTGCTGACCACCTGGCATCAGTATCCGCAGCAGTTTCTGGCGCTGCATGAAAAGCTGATGCAGAAGAAGGGCTATCATACTGACGTGAGTATCAAGCAGGCCCAGGAAAAAGCGGGCGCCACTCCGGTGACGCTGGACGCGCAAAGTGCTGAAACGCTGAGTACGAATCTGCAACTGGCGCGACTGGTCGGGGTGCAAGGTACTCCTGCAACGATTATTGGCGATGAACTCATTCCCGGCGCGGTACCGTGGGAAACGCTTGAGGAAGTCGTAAAAGAAAAACTGGCGGCAGCCAATGGTCAGTAAGCTGCGCCGCTGGCTGCGCGAAGGGGTGATCTTACTGGCGTTGTTAGCCGGTGTGATGCTGCTGATGGATGCCTGGCGTGCGCCACAGCTCCCCGCCTCGTTTGACAGTACGCCTTTACAAACGCTGGATGGTGAAACCGTCACGCTGGCGGCGCTGAGTCAAAACGAGCCGGTATTGCTCTATTTCTGGGCAAGCTGGTGCGGCGTGTGCCGCTTCACGACCCCGGAAGTCGCCAGGCTACGTTCGGAAGGGGAAAACGTGATGACCATTGCGCTACGCTCCGGTAATGAAGCCGAGGTATCCCGCTGGCTGTTGCGAAAAGGCATGGACTTTCCGGTCATCAATGATGCAAACGGGGCCATTTCCCACAGTTGGGCAATCAGCGTCACGCCCACGCTGGTGGTGATGTCGCAAGGCCGGGTGATGTCTACAACCAGCGGCTGGACCAGCTACTGGGGCATGAAGCTTCGGCTGTGGTGGGCGAAAACGTTCTGATAATCGTGCCGGGGAAACCCGGCATTTTTTATGCTGCCGTCGCTAAAACGGGAGGACATATTTCGTTGTCTGGCGAAGCAAGCAGGGTGATTGGTGTTCAGAATAGGTCACCTTCTCTTTGCAGGAAAATGCAACATGACGAGTTCTGTAGCGTTTGGACCTTCTCTGGTAATGATGATTGCCGCGACATTTGTCCTCGCGGGCATGGTGAAAGGTGTCACCGGTATGGGGTTACCCACCGTGGCGATGGGAATCCTCGGATCGCTTATTTCGCCGGTTGCCGCAGCGGCAATGCTGCTATTACCCTCGCTTATAAGTAATTTGTTCCAGTTTGGCGGCGGTGGTAATACGCGCAGATTACTCAAACGGCTGTGGCCAATGCTGTTGATGGTGGTGGTAGCGACCCTGCTTGCCAGTGCCTGGATTACCGGCGGCGACACGGCCCGTACCCAGTTTGCGCTCGGCGTAGCGCTGGTGGCTTACGCCATCTGGACGTTGGCGGGCAAGAAGATCGCGGTGGCCGCGCACCGTGAAAAACCGTACTCCCTCGTTATTGGATTCGTTACCGGCTTGCTGACCGGCGGAACCGGCGTATTTGTGATGCCTGCGGTGCCCTGGATCCAATCTCTGGGTTTTGATAAAGATGAACTGGTGCAGGCGCTGGGGATCTCTTTCACATTTTCAACGCTGGCACTGGCGCTTGGACTGTGGTGGCACAACGCGCTGCCTGCACAGTCGCTGAGCTTATCGGCGTTGGCCATTGTTCCCGCGCTGATTGGTCAGTGGATGGGGACCCGCGTACGTCGAGTTATTTCACCGCTGGTGTTTAAACGCTGTTTTCTGTTGTGTCTGCTCGGACTGGGTGTGGAGATGATGTTACGTGCGGTGTGACCCTTCGGTGACTTAAGCGCGCTTTCATGGCATCGTTAATTCAGATATTCAGGGCCAACGAGGTCACTATGGCATCGGTGATGTTAAAGGAAGAAGAGGGCGAACTGGAGTCGCGCATGGCGCTCACTGCAGCAGTCATGGCCGATAAATCGCGCTCGCGTATGCTGTGCGCGCTGATGGATGGCCGCGCCTGGACCGCGACCGAACTCAGCGCTGTCGCGGATGTATCCGCTTCAACCGCCAGCGCCCATCTGGCGCGTTTGTGCGAGCAACATTTTGTGGTGGCGCTCGCTCAGGGAAGGCATCGTTATTTTCGCCTCGCAGGCGCAGAGATTGCTGAGCTGCTGGAACGACTGATGGGGGTGGCGTGGGCGACATCTACCCCTCGAAAAATCACCACGCCCCTGAGCTTGCGGCATGCCCGCACCTGCTACGACCATCTCGCCGGAGAAGTGGCGGTGAGACTGTTTGATACGTTCGTTTCCCGTCAGTGGTTAACGCCGGATGGTGAAACGCTAACTGAACTCGGGCAGGAAAAGCTGACGGAAATGGGGATCGTCCTCTTTACTGGCTCAGCACGGCGGAAATTAGCCTGCGGTTGTCTGGACTGGAGTGAGCGACGTTACCATCCTGGCGGCGTGCTTGGCGCAACGCTGCTACGTTGGTTTACCGAACAAAAGTGGATTAAAACGCAGACCGGTAGTCGCCATGTCACCTTTACCCCACTAGGGATCCGCAAACTCAATAGCGAGTTCGGTATTAAAACAACACGGTAGATGCCCTGTTTTGCGAAAGCGTTCCCGGAAAAATGTCCTGTTTCTGTCACACTCTGTTGTGATTGATAACAACAAGAGGTCGTAGGGATGAATAAATCGTTAATCGCCGCAGCCGTGGCAGGGGCTGTATTAGTGTCAGGCGCCGCGTACGCGCAGACCGCGCCGGAAGGCTATCAGCTTCAGCAAGTATTGATGATGAGTCGGCATAACTTACGTGCACCTTTAGCCAATAACGGCAGCGTTCTTGAGCAGTCCACGCCTAAACAATGGCCGGAATGGGATGTTCCAGGCGGGCAACTCACCACCAAAGGCGGCGTGCTGGAAGTCTATATGGGTCACTACATGCGTGAGTGGCTGGCAGAGCAAGGGATGGTGAAAACGGGCGAATGTCCGGCTCCGGACACGGTCTATACCTATGCGAATAGCCTGCAGCGTACGGTTGCTACGGCGCAGTTCTTTGTCACTGGCGCATTCCCGGGGTGTGACGTTCCAGTTCATCATCAGGAAAAAATGGGTACCATGGATCCCACCTTTAACCCGGTGATCACCGATGATTCTGCCGCCTTCAGCCAGCAGGCCGTCCAGGCGATGGAAAAAGAGCGCAGCAAAATGCAGCTCAGCGACAGCTATCAATTGCTTGAGCAAATGACCGACTACAAAGACTCGCCGTCCTGCAAAGAAAAACAGCAGTGTTCCCTGACCGACGCTAAAGATACGTTCAGCGCCAAATACCAGCAGGAGCCGGGGGTGTCAGGACCATTAAAGGTGGGGAACTCGCTGGTCGATGCTTTTACGCTGCAATATTACGAAGGTTTCCCGATGGACCAGGTCGCCTGGGGGGAAATTAAGTCCGATCAACAGTGGAAGGTGCTGTCGAAGCTGAAAAATGGCTATCAGGACAGCCTGTTCACCTCGCCGGAAGTCGCGCAGAACGTCGCCAAACCGCTGGTGAAATATATTGATAATGCGCTGGTTACCGAACGCGCGAAAGCGCCGAAAATAACCGTGCTGGTGGGGCATGACTCAAACATTGCTTCGCTGCTCACCGCGCTGGATTTCAAACCGTACCAGCTTCACGATCAGAACGAGCGTACGCCGATCGGCGGGAAGATTGTCTTCCAGCGCTGGCATGACAGCAAGGCGAATCGTGATCTGATGAAAATCGAATATGTCTATCAAAGCTCGCAGCAACTGCGTAATGCGGATGTCCTGACGCTGAAATCCCCGGCGCAGCGCGTGACCCTGGAGCTGAAAGGGTGTCCGATAGATGCGAACGGCTTTTGCCCGATCGATAAGTTCGATAGCGTGTTGAATGAGGCGGCGAAGTAAAAGAAAAACTCCCCCGTGCGAGCGGGGGAGTCAGAGCGCTAGACGTTTTTGCGTTCGATAGTCTGTTCACCCCAAAAGAGCGAATCTTTGTCTGTTTTCTCAAAGGCTTTGATGAGCACCTCATCACTACCTTCTTCCCAAATTTTTTCAGCCAGTTTCTCGTCATAATGCGCGACTTCAAAAATGGCTTCGGCTATTTCCGGCGATGTATTGCGCAGACTTGCCCATTCACCGACGTGATGGGCTTTCGCTTCTTGAGTTGGCATTCGAATCCTCCTGTTGAAGATTAGCCGTTGAGTTTTACTGCCAGACCTGCGACATATTCACCCTGATAGCGGGCAATAGACAACTCTTCCTGACTTGGCTGACGGGAGCCGTCGCCTCCGGCGATAGTGGTTGCGCCGTAAGGCGTACCGCCGCGAACCTGTGAGACATCAAACAGCTCTTGCGCTGCGTAGCCGATAGGCACAATCACCATCCCATGGTGGGCAAGCGTCGTCCAGGTTGAGGTAATGGTTTGTTCCTGACCGCCGCCGGTCCCCGTTGAGCTGAATACGCTGGCGAGTTTGCCGTACAGCGCGCCGGAAGCCCACAGCCCGCCAGTCTGGTCGAGAAAGGTACGCATCTGGCCGGACATATTGCCAAAGCGTGTCGGGGTACCAAAAATGATGGCGTCGTAATCAGCCAGTTCTTGCGGGGTGGCGACTGGTGCATTTTGTGTTTTACCGCCCGCCTTGAGGAAAATCTCAGGCTGCATGGTTTCCGGTACACGCTTAATGATGACTTCTGCGCCGTCTACCTTATTCGCGCCTTCTGCAACTGCATGGGCCATAGTTTCAATGTGTCCGTACATGGAATAATAAAGCACCAGAACTTTTGCCATTTTACACTACTCCTCGAGTTAACCGTGTCCGTAGCGATTCGCTACCTACCTATAAAGATATGACGTACTGTCAGGAGTGCAAATTTCACAAACACTTCTTTGATTTATAACAATTTTTATAACATCCTCTTTTGTTGCAAAATGATACATATTTAACCGGGAGAAATTCGGTAGTCATAAGAAAGGCTTATTGATTTCTTGATGTTATTATTTTGGTTATGCGGCGGATCCTGTTGCAGGATATTACAGTTTGCTGGTCAACAGGCCGGTCTTCACTAAGCTTAATTCCACGTAGCGAAAACAAGGGCATCGCCCAGACGCTGCGTTGAGGTATCACTCCTCAGTACCTATGCAATATGATGTCTAATCAATGACGGAGGTCAGTAATGGCAAACCATCGAGGCGGTTCCGGTAACTTTGCGGAAGACCGCGAAAGAGCATCAGAAGCAGGTCGAAAAGGTGGCCAGCACAGCGGGGGCAACTTTAAGAATGACCCGCAACGCGCTTCAGAAGCAGGCAAGAAAGGGGGCAAAAATAGCCACGGCAACAATAAATCGTAATTATTGCATTGCCTGTTAGTTATGTCGTGACGGTCTCGTGTTTCATCTTATTAGCCGCCACGAAGCCACCGCCGCCGGGATCTTCCGGCGGTTTTTTTTGTCTGCAAGGTTGAACTGTAACAAAACGCAACGCAGACTAATGACATTCTGTTAATCGGGTGTCTCATGTCTTTACTTTCTCGTTATTCCTTTTCTGTTAAACCTCAGGAGGCGATCCTCATTGTGATCACCATGTTCTGGGGTGGAACGTTTTTGGCGGTGCAATATGCCGTTACTCTGAGCGGGCCCTTTTTCTTTGTCGGTGTGCGTTTTGCGACTGCTGCGCTGGCCGTTGCGCTTCTGTCGTGGCGAACGTTGCATAAGCTGACCTGGCTGGAGGTTAAAGCCGGCGTGGCGATCGGCATTGCGATAGCGCTGGGTTATAGCCTGCAAACCTGGGGCTTGCAGTTTATTCCTAGCAGTAAATCGGCGTTTATTACCGCGATGTATGTACCGCTGGTGCCGCTGTTGCAATGGCTGTGTCTGGGGCGTATGCCAGGTTTAATGCCGTGTGTCGGGATTGTACTGGCCTTTATCGGGTTGATTTTTCTTGCCGGGCCGGGGGGGAATTTACTGGCGCTGGGTGAAGGTGAGTGGATCACGCTTGCGGGCGCGGTGGCAATTGCGGCAGAAATTATTCTGATTAGCGCGTGGGCAGGAAAAGTAGATGTGCGTCGGGTAACGGTGGTGCAACTGGCAACCGCTTCTGTGGTGGCGTTTATTGCCATGGCCCCGGCAGGAGAGTCTGTACCGCCGATGTCGACAGGATTGCTGGTGGTCGCGCTGGGATTAGGCATTTTTAGCGCGATTATTCAGGTCACCATGAACTGGGCGCAGCGCAGCGTTTCGCCGACGCGGGCGACGGTCATCTATACCGGAGAGCCGGTGTGGGCGGGGATCTTTGGTCGTCTGGCGGGTGAACGCCTACCGCTACTGGCTTTGTTAGGCGCAGCATTCATTATTGTTGGCGTGCTGGTCAGCGAACTGAAGTTCAAGAAGAAAAAATCGCAGCCGCAGACGGCGCCTCCTGAATCGCTTTAATTTAACCATTCACCGTGTGATTTGGTATGCTGACGCCCTCATAAGAAGGAGAGGGCGCATGGTCCAACGCGCAGAGAAAAAAAACGGTAAACGCTCGCAGGCCGTCAATGCTAAACGTCAGGCTATTTTAACCGCGGCATTAAATATCTTCTCCCAATATGGGATCCACGGTACGCGTCTGGAACAGGTGGCAGAGCAGGCGGGGGTGTCAAAAACTAATCTGCTCTATTATTACCCGTCAAAAGAGGTGCTTTATATTGCCGTTTTACGGCAAATTCTTGATATCTGGCTGGCACCGCTGAAGGCGTTTCGCGAAGACTTTGCGCCGCTGGTGGCCATTAAAGAATACATTCGCCTTAAGCTGGAAGTGTCGCGCGATTACCCGCAGGCTTCCCGGTTATTCTGCATGGAGATGCTGGCGGGCGCGCCATTGTTGATGGCTGAATTAACGGGTGATCTTAAAACGTTGATTGATGATAAATCGGCGTTGATTGCCGGATGGGTAAGCAGTGGGAAACTGGCTCCTGTCGATCCGCACCATCTGATTTTCATGATTTGGGCTTCAACACAACATTATGCAGACTTTGCCCCACAGGTAGAGGCGGTAACGGGCGCAACGCTGCGTGATGAAGCCTTTTTTAACCAGACCGTTGAGAGCGTACAGCGGATGATTATCGAAGGGATCCGCGTGCGTTAGCTGGCAGGCGGTAGCGGACAGCTTAAATCGCCTTCTTCACACTGTAAAAGCGAGGCGAGAAACGCTTCGCGCTCGTTGGTCTTATCCGTTAAACACTGGCTGGAAATCATCGCCTGGACGCTTCCGCCTTCGGTACCGGAACTGATTAACGCACAGTCTGCATCGCGCAGGGTTATCCACGAAGTTTGCGCTTTTTTCAGTAAATCGCGCTGGGTCGGGGCGGCGCGCTTCAGCGCATTCTGATACGTTTCATTAAGTTTGGCGTCTGCCGCTTTAAACTGCTCTGCCGCACAGGTGTTCATTTCAGCTTGATTATTCGCGTTGGCGCAGTCATCTGCCAGTGCCTGACCGCTCAGCAGCAGCACTGCACATGTCAGTAAAATTCGTTTCATGTTTCCCTCTGACTTTATAAAAAAGGCCCCGTTACCGGAGCCTTAATTAACCACAACCTTAGCCGATTGTCATCAGGCTGGCGTTGCCTCCGGCGGCGGCGGTATTGACGCTCAGGGAGCGTTCAATATACAGCCTCTCAAGCAGGATATTGCTTTCGCCGCGGGCAAAGCCCTGAACCGACACAATCGCCCCTTCACGGGCCGCCACCGCTTCACACAGCGCGCGAAGCTGATCGGAATCGCCATGGAAAATAACGGCATCGAACGGCTGCGTGGTGATGTTGTCCGCTTTGGCAAACTGAATCCGCCCGGAGACTGCAACTGGCAGACGTTTTGCCAGTTCGCGATGGAACGCATCATCAGGCCACAGAATTAAGCTTCCCACCGAAGTCACGGCGGCAACCTGTACCAGCGCATCCTGCTCGTCATCAGCGATACACAGTACGCGCTCGCGCGGTAACAGCGTCCAGGTATTGCGCTCTCCGGTTGGTCCTGGCAGCAGACGTTGCGTTCCGGCCTGCGCCAGTTCACCAAACTGTTGGCAAATCGCACGCAGCGACGGACGATCGGCGGCCCATTCGGTGAGGGCTTCCAGCGGTTGCACGAGAGCCGCCTTGAGCTGCGCATCGACAGGATAGTCTGCATCCTGACGGGCAAGCGTAATGCCCAGCGCATTCTCCGGGCGGTTAGCCAGCAGGCGGTACAGGTACAGCGGTCCACCTGCTTTTGGTCCGGTTCCTGACAAGCCTTCGCCACCGAATGGTTGCACCCCGACGACGGCGCCAACCATATTACGGTTAACGTACAGGTTCCCCACATGTGCTGAACCGGTGACCTGAGCGATGGTTTCATCGATACGGGTGTGGACGCCAAGCGTCAGGCCGTAGCCGGAGGCATTAATTTGTTCAATCAGGCTGCCCAGATTGTTACGGGTGTAACGCACGACGTGCAGTACCGGACCAAACACCTCTTTTTGTAATTCATCGAAGCTTTCCAGCTCAATAAGCGTCGGAGCGATAAAGGTACCGGTTTGCCATTCCCGTGCATCGTCACTGTTCTCACGCACGGCCTGGAATACCGGACGTCCTTTGGCGCGCATGGCCTGAATATGGCGCTCAATATTGGCTTTGGCTTCTTCATCGATAACCGGCCCAATATCGGTAGTCAGGCGACCCGGATTACCCATGCGGCATTCCGCCATCGCCCCGCGCAGCATTTTCAGCGTGTGGTCGGCAATATCGTCCTGCAGACACAGGACGCGCAGCGCGGAGCAGCGTTGTCCGGCACTGTCAAAAGCAGAAGCCAACACGTCGACCACCACCTGTTCCGTCAGCGCTGAGGAGTCGACGATCATCGCATTCATGCCACCGGTTTCGGCGATAAGTGGGATTGGACGGCCCTGAGCATCAAGGCGGGTCGCGATATTGCGTTGTAACAGCGTGGCGACTTCCGTCGAGCCGGTAAACATCACGCCGCGTACGCGCTCATCGGAAGTGAGTTGCGCCCCGACGGTTTCGCCCTGGCCTGGCAACAGTTGTACCACGCCCGGCGGTACGCCCGCTTCGAGTAAAATAGCGATACCCTGGGCGGCAATCAGCGGGGTTTGTTCCGCTGGTTTTGCCAGTACGCTGTTGCCTGCGGCCAGCGCGGCGGCAATCTGCCCGCTGAAAATGGCCAGCGGGAAGTTCCACGGGCTGATACAAACCACCGGGCCTAACGGACGATGGGTTTCATTATCGAAGTCATCGCGCACCTGGCCTGCATAGTAGTGCAAGAAGTCTACCGCTTCGCGCACTTCTGCAATGGCGTTGCTGAAAGTTTTACCCGCTTCGCGCACCAGAATGCCAATCAATTGCTGCATCTGGCCTTCCATCAGAACGGCGGCGCGATGCAAAATAGCGGCGCGCTCTTGTGGCGGCGTCGCAAACCAGATTGGCGCATTATTGACGGCGTTTTGTAATGCCTGTTCCACTTCGCTGTGAGTCGCTTCACGCACGTAGCCGACAATGTCTTTTGGCTCGGCCGGGTTAACCACCGGGGTCATTTCACCGTCAGCAACCGGCTGCTCGAGAATCGGTTTGGCATGCCATTTTTGCAACGCGCTATTGAGCAGGGCAGAGGACAGCGAGGCCAGACGATGTTCGTTAGCCAAATCCAGTCCGCCTGAGTTTTCCCGGCCTTTACCGTACAGGTCGCGCGGCAGGGGAATCTTCGGATGCGGTAAACCTGTCTGGCCTTCCTGTTGCGCCAGTTTTTCCACGGCTTCGACCGGATCAGCAACCAGTTCGTCCAGCGGCAAAGTGGTGTCAGCAATGCGGTTGACGAACGAGGTGTTGGCACCGTTTTCCAGCAGACGACGCACCAGGTACGCCAGCAGGGTTTCGTGCGTACCTACTGGCGCATAAATACGGCATGGACGGTTCAGTTTGCCATCCGCGACTTTGCCTGTAACCTGCTCGTACAGGGGTTCACCCATGCCGTGCAGGCACTGGAACTCATACTGACCAGGATAATAGTTTTGCCCTGCTAACTGATAAATCGCCGCCAGCGTGTGGGCGTTATGGGTGGCGAACTGCGGGTAGATCAGATTCGGTACGGCCAGCAGTTTTTTCGCACAGGCCAGATAGGAAACGTCGGTATACACCTTACGGGTATAAACCGGATAGCCTTCCAGACCGTCCATTTGCGCACGTTTGATTTCGCTATCCCAGTATGCGCCTTTAACCAGACGGATCATCAGGCGGCGGCGACTGCGGGTGGCGAGATCGATCAGATAGTCGATAACAAATGGGCAGCGCTTCTGGTAGGCCTGGATAACAAAGCCGATACCGTTCCAGCCCGCCAGTTCGGGTTCGAAGCACAGTTTTTCCAACAGATCGAGGGAGATCTCCAGTCGGTCAGCCTCTTCGGCGTCGATATTAATACCGATGTCGTACTGACGGGCCAGCAGTGTCAACGATTTCAGGCGCGGATAGAGTTCATCCATCACGCGGTCATATTGCGCGCGGCTATAGCGCGGATGCAGCGCCGACAGCTTAATAGAGATACCGGGCCCTTCATAAATGCCGCGTCCGTTAGATGCTTTACCAATGGCGTGGATCGCCTGCTGGTAAGAAACCAGATAAGCCTGGGCATCGGCGGCGGTTAGCGCCGCTTCGCCCAGCATGTCGTAGGAGTAGCGGAAACCTTTTTCTTCCAGTTTACGTGCGTTAGCCAGCGCTTCGGCGATGGTTTCTCCGGTGACGAACTGTTCGCCCATCAGGCGCATCGCCATGTCGACGCCTTTACGCACTAAAGGTTCGCCGCTCTTGCCGATAATACGGTTGAGCGAGCGGGAGAGGCTGGCTTCGTTATGCGTAGAAACCAGACGACCGGTAAACAACAGTCCCCAGGTCGCCGCGTTAACGAACAGAGACGGGCTACGCCCAATGTGCGACTGCCAGTTACCGTTGCTGATTTTGTCGCGGATCAACGCATCGCGGGTTGCCTTATCGGGAATACGCAGCAGGGCTTCCGCCAGACACATCAGCGCCACGCCCTCCTGCGAAGAAAGGGAGAACTCCTGCAATAAACCTTGTACCATTCCGGCGCGACCGCTGGCGGCCTTCTGGTTACGCAGTTTGTCCGCCAGATCGTACGCCAGCTTATGCGCCTGCTCGGCGATGGGTTGCGGCAGACGTGCCTGCTCCATCAGCATCGGCACGGCGTCGGTTTCGGCGCGGCGGTACGCGGCGGTGATAGCCGCACGGGAAACAGACTGCGGCAGAATTTGTTCGGCAAATTCCAGGAAAGGTTGATGCGTTTCATTCTGTGGCGTGGTTGACTCCTCACCCTCATTCGCCGCGCCCGCCAGCAGGGCCGGCAGTTCAGGAAGCGCATCGTCATTTTCCAGTCTTTCGAGATAATTAAAGATGGCTTGCTTGATCAGCCAATGCGGTGTGCGATCGATTCGTGATGCGGCTGTTTTAATACGCTCGCGAGTGGCGTCATCCAGCTTAACCCCCATCGTGGTGGTTCCCATGCCGTTTACTCCTGTTGTACTGAAATACGGGTCTGATAGTTACCGAGAAATATCCACTATGTTGCAACTTTGTGCAACCGTGTTAAATGTGACGTGGTTTGCAAGCTTGAAAATGAATGAAATGTTAATAAAGATGGGGGTCGTGACAGGGCGAATAAAAATTACGGAATCTTTTTCTCTGCGGTAGTTAACACTTTTCAAAGGTGCAACCAAGAAAAGTGTGAGAGAGTGCAACCTACAGAAAAATGCTATCTACTCTGGATCAATTTTGATGTAAATGGTGTGTTAAATCGATTGTGAATGACCATCGCTTCCGGCAGGATACGGTCGCCTGGTAAACATAGATATCTTTGCCACGTTCCGGCAGGGTAATAAAACGGCAAGCCACGGCATTGCTGATACATAATTTTGGAGAGTTTTGATGGCTATTAGCACACCGATGTTAGTGACATTCTGTGTCTATATTTTCGGCATGATATTGATAGGGTTTATTGCATGGCGTTCAACCAAAAACTTTGACGATTACATTCTGGGTGGACGCAGCCTGGGTCCATTCGTGACCGCGTTATCTGCTGGCGCATCCGATATGAGTGGCTGGTTGCTGATGGGTCTGCCTGGCGCGATTTTCCTGTCGGGGATTTCAGAAAGCTGGATCGCCATCGGCCTTATTTTGGGCGCATGGATCAACTGGAAGCTGGTGGCCGGACGTTTACGCGTACACACCGAATACAATAATAATGCCCTGACGTTACCGGATTACTTTACCGGTCGCTTTGAAGATAAAAGCCGCATTCTGCGGATTATCTCCGCGCTGGTTATTCTGCTGTTTTTCACCATCTATTGTGCTTCAGGAATTGTGGCAGGGGCGCGTCTGTTTGAAAGCACCTTTGGCATGAGCTATGAAACAGCGCTGTGGGCGGGAGCGGCCGCGACGATCATTTACACCTTTATTGGTGGTTTCCTGGCGGTAAGCTGGACTGATACCGTTCAGGCCAGCCTGATGATCTTTGCTCTGATCCTGACGCCGGTCATGGTCATTATCGGCGTGGGTGGATTCGATGATTCGCTGGAAGTGATTAAACAAAAGAGCATTGAGAACGTAGACATGTTCAAAGGGCTGAATTTTGTTGCCATCATTTCTCTGATGGGCTGGGGCCTGGGCTACTTTGGCCAGCCGCATATTCTGGCGCGCTTTATGGCGGCAGATTCTCACCATAGCATTGTGCATGCACGTCGCATTAGCATGACCTGGATGATCCTGTGTTTGGGCGGCGCAGTTGCCGTTGGTTTCTTCGGTATCGCTTACTTTAATAACAACCCGTCGCTGGCAGGTGCCGTTAATCAGAACGCTGAGCGTGTGTTTATTGAACTGGCGCAAATCCTGTTCAACCCGTGGATTGCCGGTATTCTGCTGTCTGCGATCCTCGCGGCGGTGATGTCGACCCTGAGCTGCCAGTTGCTGGTGTGTTCCAGCGCAATCACCGAAGATTTGTACAAAGCGTTCCTGCGTAAAAATGCCAGCCAGAAAGAGCTGGTGTGGATTGGTCGTATCATGGTGCTGGTTGTGGCCCTGGTGTCCATCGCGCTGGCGGCAAACCCGGAGAACCGTGTGCTGGGTCTGGTAAGCTACGCCTGGGCTGGCTTTGGCGCGGCGTTTGGTCCGGTGGTTCTGTTCTCGGTAATGTGGTCGCGCATGACCCGCAACGGCGCGCTGGCAGGGATGATCATCGGCGCGGTGACGGTAATCGTCTGGAAGCAGTTTGCCTGGCTGGGTCTGTATGAAATCATCCCTGGCTTTATTTTCGGCAGCATTGGTATTGTCGTCTTTAGTCTGTTGGGTAAAGCGCCTTCAACCGCAATGCAGCAACGTTTTGCCGAGGCTGACGCGCATTATCACTCCGCGCCGCCGTCTCGTTTACAGGCAGAATAATCTGCCTTTGTCCTCAGGCCCGCTGTGTGCGCAATACCGTTCGGTTAAGCCTGTATGGAGAACGTTTTACCCTGAATTAGTTTCCGTTCACCTTATGTGCATTGCTTCTCTGATATCGCTATACCTGTGAACGTGCAAGGGAGGCTCACCGCCGCCTCCCTTGCATCCCAGGCTCCCGGCGGGAAAATCGTCGCTGCGCGATTCATTCGTCTTATGCCGTCTGCCTGTCGGGTCGGGGCCGAGCCTGCGTCCCTGCAGGCCGTCCCCTCTGTCCGCATCCCTGCGGACAGACCAGGTCAGCCGTCAACGCCTCATCGATTTTCAGCCGGACCGGGGTCATCGCTTCAACGCTCTGACTTTCAGTAAAATCTTTTTTGCTGTTCAACATATTCAAATAAAAACACAGGAGGTCAGGTGTGGCTGGTCCGGCTGAAAATTGCCGACGTGTTTCCGTAAGGCCGGGAGAGCCAGCATGGATGCTGGCTCAGGGCGCGCTTTGCAGGGATGCTACCTCGCGCCCGGCCCGGTCGTCTGGAGGAATAAACGGAGGGGACCGCGGAGCGGCAATTTTCCCGCCGGGAGCTGGGATTGTAAAGGGCGTGGCGGAGAACGCCCTTTACACGTTCACAGGAATCGGTGTTTCAGAGAAACGATGTACATGAGGTGAACGGAATCCTTTCTCTGAAATAGCATGTTCATTACCTTCGTGAATACAGGTTGATGCTTTCTGATACAGAGGCGTTAACTTAATGACATTGCCGCATGTGGGGGGCTTTTATTACCTACGCTGCAAGCTCGCTATAACCATTACCTGCCTAACCTTTTACATTAAGTCATCATTCTCAAAACATTCTGCTTGAGTTTTTCTTTCCTGTAATGATAATCACTATCACTGTAATTTACTTTTCTTTGCATCAATTGACTGAGAATAACGTTTAAGGGTTCTTCGCATGTTTGTTCCATTTCTAATTATGTTGCGCGAAGGGTTAGAGGCCGCGCTGATTGTCAGTCTGATTGCCAGCTACCTGAAACGGACTCAGCGTGGTCGTTGGATTGGTGTGATGTGGATTGGTGTTTTGCTGGCGGCGGCGTTATGCCTGGCGTTAGGGATTTTCATCAACGAAACCACCGGGGAATTTCCGCAAAAAGAGCAGGAGCTGTTCGAAGGCATCGTGGCGGTCATTGCCGTGGTGATCCTCACCTGGATGGTGTTCTGGATGCGTAAAGTTTCACGTAACGTCAAAGTCCAGCTTGAACAGGCTGTCGATAACGCGTTACAGCGCGGCAACCATCACGGCTGGGCACTGGTGATGATGGTCTTTTTTGCCGTCGCCCGCGAGGGGCTGGAGTCGGTGTTCTTTCTGCTGGCGGCGTTTCAGCAGGATGTCGGCATCTGGCCGCCGCTGGGCGCGATGCTGGGGCTGGCAACCGCGGTGGTATTGGGTTATCTGATTTACCTCGGCGGTATTCGTCTTAATCTCGGGGCATTCTTCAAGTGGACCAGTCTGTTCATTTTGCTGGTGGCCGCCGGACTCGCTGCTGGGGCTATCCGCGCATTCCACGAAGCCGGATTATGGAATCATTTTCAGAATGTGGCATTTGACATCAGCAGCGTGCTTTCGACGCACTCGCTGTTTGGCACGTTGATGGAAGGAATCTTCGGCTATCAGGAGGCGCCAAGCGTGAGTGAAGTGGCTGTCTGGTTTATCTACCTGATTCCGGCATTAATTATATTTGCACTACCGCCGCGTTCAGGCACTACGGCATCGCGTACCGCACCTTAAAAAAAACGCGAGGCAGAATATTTTTTAGTTACAACATACTTATTTAAAGGGCCAGGTTATGACGCTTCACTTTCGCCGTAGTGCGCTGCAGTTAGGTATTGCCGCGCTGTTTGCATCCGTTTTTTCTGCACAAGCCGCCGATATTCCGCAGGTGAAAGTCACGGTTAACGATAAACAGTGTGAGCCGATGACAATCACGGTTAACGCCGGGAAAACGCAGTTCATCATCCAGAACCACAGCCAGAAAGCGCTGGAGTGGGAGATCCTCAAAGGCGTTATGGTGGTTGAAGAGCGCGAAAACATTGCGCCGGGCTTTAGCCAGAAAATGACGGCCAACCTGCAGCCTGGCGAATATGATATGACCTGCGGTCTGTTGACCAACCCGAAAGGCAAATTGATCGTAAAAGGAAGCGCTACAGCGGATGCCGCGCACAGTGATGCTCTGTTGAGCCTGGGCGGTGCGATTACCGAGTACAAAGCCTACGTGACGGCTGAAACCGCGCAACTGGTAGCGAGTACTAAAGCCTTCACCGATGCGATTAAAGCCGGTGATGTAGAAAAAGCAAAATCCCTGTATGCGCCAACGCGTCAGCACTACGAGCGTATTGAACCGATTGCTGAACTGTTCTCCGATCTCGATGGCAGCATCGATGCGCGGGAAGATGATTACGAACAAAAAGCCGCCGATCCGAAATTTACCGGCTTCCATCGTCTGGAAAAGGCGCTGTTTGGTGACAATTCCACCAAAGGTATGGAGAAGTACGCCGACCAGTTAAACCACGATGTCCTTGAGCTGCAAACGCGTATTAGCGAGCTGGCCTTCCCACCGTCTAAAGTGGTGGGTGGCGCGGCTGGGCTGATCGAAGAAGTCGCAGCCAGCAAAATCAGTGGGGAAGAAGATCGCTACAGCCATACCGATCTGTGGGATTTCCAGGCCAACGTCGATGGCGCGCAGAAAATTGTCAACCTCCTGCGTCCGCAGTTACAAAAATCCAATGCTGAACTGCTGGCGAAGGTGGATGCGAACTTCAAAAAAGTCGATACCATCCTGAGCAAGTATCGTACCAAAGACGGTTTTGAAACCTATGATAAGCTGACCGATGCCGATCGCAATGCGCTGAAAGGGCCAATCACGACGCTGGCGGAAGACTTGTCACAATTACGCGGTGTTCTGGGTCTGGATTAAGCACTATGCAGCAAGAAAATGAAAACGGCGTGAGCGAACCGTCACGCCGACGTTTGTTGAAAGGAATGGGCGCCTTGGGTGGCGCGCTGGCGTTGGCAGGTGGATGCCCGGTTGCCCATGCGCAAAAACCGCAAAGCGCGCCGGGAACGTTGTCTCCTGATGCTCGCAGTGAAGTGCAGCCGTTTTATGGCCAACATCAGGCGGGGATCCTGACGCCGCAACAGGCATCTATGATGCTGGTGGCGTTCGATGTTCTCGCCAGCGATAAGGCCGATCTTGAACGTCTGTTCCGGCTGCTAACCCGGCGATTTGCGTTTCTGACTACCGGTGGACCAGCGCCGGATACGCCGAATCCGCGGTTACCGCCGATGGATTCCGGTATCCTTGGCGCATACATTGCACCAGACAATCTGACGATCACGATGTCGGTCGGCTCCTCGCTGTTTGATGAGCGTTTTGGCCTGAAACCGCAGATGCCGAAAAAGCTGCAAAAAATGACGCGCTTCCCGAATGATTCTTTGGATGCAGCGCTGTGCCATGGCGATCTGCTGTTGCAGATTTGCGCCAACACGCAGGATACAGTCATCCATGCGCTGCGCGATATCATCAAACATACGCCCGATCTGCTCAGCGTTCGCTGGAAACGTGAAGGATTTATTTCCGATCACGCCGCGCGCAGTAAAGGGAAAGAGACCCCGGTCAACTTGCTTGGCTTTAAGGACGGTACCGCGAACCCGGACGCTACAGATGTGAAGCTGATGCAAAACGTGGTGTGGGTTACGGACGGGCAGGGCGAACCTGCGTGGGCGCAAGGTGGCAGCTATCAGGCCGTGCGGCTCATTCAGTTCCGCGTGGAGTTTTGGGATCGCACGCCGCTGAAAGAGCAGCAAACGATTTTTGGTCGCGATAAACACACCGGTGCGCCGCTGGGTATGCAGCATGAGCACGATGTGCCTGACTATGCCAGCGATCCAGAAGGTGAGGTGATTGCACTCGACAGCCATATCCGTCTGGCAAACCCGCGTACGAAGGAGACCGAGTCCAGCCTGATGATGCGTCGCGGTTACAGTTATTCGCTCGGCGTGACCAATTCCGGTCAACTTGATATGGGACTGTTGTTCGTCTGCTATCAGCACGATCTGGAAAAAGGTTTTCTGACGGTGCAAAAACGCCTGAACGGTGAAGCGCTTGAGGAGTATGTCAAACCAATTGGTGGCGGTTACTTCTTTGCGTTGCCGGGAGTTAAAACCGCAGATCATTATCTCGGACAGACCTTGCTCGAAGCTTGATACCTATGCCCCGCAGCGCGGCGGGGCATTTACTGACATCTTCATGAATGAACGAATTATTTTTTATGATCGGTCTGTGAATGAAATAATTTTGTCATCTCTCTGCAAGAGACTGTCTGTGGCGACAAGTCAAAATCAAGTTAATGGCAAGTAAAAATATTGTTGCATTAGCGAAAGATTATGATGTACTTATAAGTAACAGCGGTAGTTCCCGGCGGTGATAGTTGTTCACTATGGAGATCGCGAATGGAAAAGTCCTGTACTGGACACGTTTTTCACAGTAACAGCAGTACCTTACGCGGACGTTTCTCTTCCGGTAGCCACTTCGTCACCGCTAAATATCTCCCCCTTTCACTTTTTATCCTTGTAACTGACGCCCTGTACGGTGCGCGTAGCCGTGGGTGGCGTCTTATCCAAAAGCAAGCAATGGCTTACAAGGAAGCCAACCCTCAGATGTTCGTGCGCATAATCGTGCCGCCAACGGCGCGTGTGATGTATACCTACAACTCAAGGTGCTATCCATGGGAAGACAAAAAGCAGTGATCAAAGCTCGTCGCGAAGCAAAACGGGTGCTGAGGCGGGACTCGCGTAGCCATAAGCAACGTGAAGATGAATCGGTCACCTCGCTTGTGCAGATGGGCGGCGTAGAAGCGATCGGAATGGCGCGTGATAGTCGCGATGCCACGCCAATCACGGCGCGAAATGAGGCTCAGGCGCACTACCTGAATGCTATCGAGAGTAAACAGCTGATCTTCGCCACCGGTGAAGCCGGGTGTGGTAAAACCTGGATCAGCGCGGCAAAAGCAGCAGAGGCTCTGATCCATAAAGACGTGGACAGGATTATTGTAACCCGTCCGGTTCTGCAAGCTGATGAAGATCTCGGCTTCTTACCTGGAGATGTTTCCGAGAAGTTCGCTCCCTATTTCCGCCCGGTGTATGACGTGCTGGTGAAACGTCTGGGAGCCTCCTTTATGCAATATTGTCTGCGACCTGAGATTGGTAAGGTGGAAATTGCGCCGTTCGCCTATATGCGTGGACGTACATTTGAAAATGCCGTGGTCATTCTTGACGAGGCTCAGAATGTCACTGCTGCGCAAATGAAGATGTTTTTGACTCGCCTCGGGGAGAATGTGACGGTGATTGTGAATGGGGATGTAACCCAGTGCGATCTACCTGCGCACGTTCGCTCAGGGCTAAGCGACGCGCTGGCCCGTTTCGAAGAAGATGAAATGGTTGGGATCGTTCGTTTCAGTAAAGATGATTGCGTTCGCTCGGCCCTCTGTCAGCGGACGCTCAACGCTTATAATTGATGAGTATACCGTCTTCAAGGCCCGGGAAACCGGGCTTTGTTTTAGCGGTATTACAGAATATCTTTTAGGGCGGCAGTCGTCATGGTCGCTTCAAATGGAATCAACTCAACTTTCGCGACGCCAGCCTGCTGGAAGGGATCCAGGCTCAGATAGTGTTGTAGTTTTTCAGCATCATCACATTTTGCCAATATCACACCACCGGAACGTGGGATTTTGCGGCCTGATGCCAGGAATAAACCTTCCGCATAGCCTTTTTTCAGCCATTCTACGTGGGCGGGAAGTAGGCTATCGACTTCATTTAACGGTTTAATATAGGTTAAAACAACAACATAAGTAACACTCATTTTATTATCCCTGTTTTTTAAACGTGTATTAACCTAGCATATAAGCAAAGAGAGAAAAGATTAATATCAGCACTGTCCTTCCTAAGTTTTAATATTAAAAATGCATATGCCGCATTTATGTATGTTAATTGAACACTTGTAGGGCGCGGATGAGTTGACGTGGTTGATGGCTGGCGAAAAAATGGCGGGAATCACTTTGTCGGCGGGTTTTATTAATAATAATGAAACATGCGTGATGCGATAAATATTACGATAATGTTCCAGATCATAAGCGTTTTATATTTTTTAACATATTTGGCAAACTGAAACGCATACTTTCGCTATACTGTAGATCCTTGAATATTCTGCGCTCCCGAACTGGATCCGCCTTCTAATGCTTGAATTAAAAAATATTGCGTGCCTGCGGGATGAACGTCAACTCTTTTGCCGCCTATCATGTTCTATTCAGCCCGGCGAAGTTGTCCAAATATCGGGACCTAATGGGGCAGGAAAAACCTCTTTATTACAGCTACTAACCGGATTATCAACGCCGAGTGAAGGGCAGATTTTGTGGCAGGGTAAACCGCTGCATCGGATGCGTGACGACTGGCATCGTCAACTGTTGTGGCTTGGCCATCAGGTTGGCGTAAAAGGAGGGCTGACGGCGGAGGAAAATTTGCGTTTTTATCACCCGGAGGTATCGCTTGAGATGCGCTGGCAGGCGCTGGAGCAGGTCGGACTGGTCGGTTTTGAAGATGTTGCTGTGGCGCAGCTTTCTGCCGGGCAGCAGCGGCGCGTGGCGCTGGCCAGACTGTGGCTAAGCCGCACAACGTTCTGGATTTTAGATGAACCCTTTACTGCACTGGACGTGGCCGGTGTGCAAAAACTGACCTCACGACTGGAACAGCATGTCGTCCAGGGCGGCGCGGTCATTCTTACAACCCATCAACCTTTACGGCCTCTGTGCGTCCCGTTGCGCACCATTACGCTCAATGAATATGAGGCGGCTGTGGCATGATCGCGCAGATTTTCTGGCGCGACCTGCGCCTTGCCTTTCGTAACTTTGCCGAAATTATCAACCCGCTGTGGTTCTTCCTGATTATCGTCACGCTGTTTCCACTCAGTATTGGCCCTGAGCCACAGCTGCTGCGGCAAATTGCCCCCGGCATCGTCTGGGTAGCGGCGCTACTCTCCTCACTGCTGGCAATGGATCGGCTGTTTCGTGATGACTGGCTGGACGGTTCGTTGCAGCAGATGATGCTGATGCCAGTCCCGCTTTCGCTGGTGGTGCTGGCGAAAGTCGCCGCGCACTGGGTGGTTTCCGGGCTACCGCTGTTAATCATCTCTCCGCTTATCGCCACGCTGTTTGGCCTCTCCGTTGCGGAGTGGCAAGTGCTGGCGCTTACGCTATTGTTGGGTACGCCCACGCTCAGTTTTATTGGTGCGATTGGCGTCGGGCTGACCGTCGGATTGCGGCGCGGCGGCGTATTGCTCAGCCTGCTGGTGCTGCCGTTGATGATCCCTTTATTAATTTTTGCGACCGCCGCCGTGGGCGCGGCGCAGATGCTGCTGCCGGTTGACGGCTATCTGGCGATCCTCGGGGCCTTCCTGGCAGGAAGCGCCACCTTAAGTCCGTTCGCCACTGCAGCAGCGTTACGAATCAGCGTGCAATAACTCCCGTCATCTGCGGGAATATGAGGCAAAGAAAAAATGTGGAAAGCGTTACACCAACTCGCCATTCCAGAGCGGTTGTATAAGGTCTGCGGGCGGTTTATTCCGGCAATGGCTATCCTGAGCGCGCTGTTTCTGGTGGTGGGCTGTATCTGGGGCTTTGTCTACGCCCCAGCGGATTATCAGCAGGGCGAAAGCTATCGCATCATGTATCTGCATGTGCCCGCGGCTATCTGGTCGATGGGGATTTATGGCTCGATGGCGGTGACTGCCTTTGTGGGCCTGATTTGGCAAATGAAAATGGCGGACAATGCGGTGATGGCGATGGCGCTTCCCGGCGCTGTCTATACCTTCATCGCGCTGGTCACTGGTTCTGCCTGGGGCAAACCAATGTGGGGCACCTGGTGGGTGTGGGATGCGCGTCTGACCTCCGAGCTGGTGCTGCTGTTCTTATATGTCGGCGTGATTGGCTTGTATCACGCCTTTGATGACCGCCGCCTGGCCGGGCGCGCCGCCGGGATCCTCGTTCTGGTCGGGGTGGTCAATTTGCCGATTATTCATTTTTCCGTTGAATGGTGGAACACCCTGCATCAGGGGTCGACCAATATGCAGAAAACCATCGACCCATCTATGCGTATGCCGTTGCGTTTAACGATTTTCGGCTTCTTATTCCTTTTTATTACTCTGACATTAATGCGTATGCGTAATTTGATTCTGCTGCAGGAACGTCGCCGCCCATGGGTGGCGCAGCTGGTTTCCGGGCGCAAAAACGAGGTTAATTCATGACGAGCGCTTTCCACTCCTGGAGTGATTTCTGGCAGATGGGCGGCTACGCCTTTTATGTCTGGCTGGCAGTGGCCGTGACGGCGTTCTCGCTGCTGGTTGTGGTCTGGCATGCATGCTGGCAGCGCAGGGCGCTGCTGGCTGACGTTCAGCGTCAGATGGCGCGCGAGCGCCGGATGCAGGCGGCGCGTAAAAAAGGAGAGGCGTTGTGAATCCGCGGCGTAAGGTACGACTCTGGCTTGCCTGTAGCGTGTTGGGAGGACTGGCGCTGACGGTCGGACTGGTGATGTATGCGCTCAGCGCCAATATCGATCTCTTCTATACGCCGGGGGAAATCATTTACGGCAAGCGGGAAAATGGCCAGAAGCCGGAGCCGGGACAGCGCCTGCGCATTGGCGGCATGGTGATGCCCGGCAGCGTGAAGCGTGACGATAAAACGCTGGACGTGACCTTTAAGCTCTACGATGCGCGCGGCGTGGTAGAGGTGAGCTATACGGGGATCCTGCCAGCGCTGTTCAGAGAAGGGCAGGGTGTGGTGGCACAGGGAACGCTGCAAGACGGTACCCATATCCGTGCCAAAGAGGTGTTGGCGAAACACGATGAAAACTATACCCCTCCGGAGATTAAAGAGGCGATGGACGAAAATCATCACCCTGCCGGGAATCAACAAGGAGCCGCGCAATGATCCCTGAAATTGGGCATTTTCTGCTGTGTCTGGCGCTGGGTATTTCCTGCCTGCTCGGGCTGTATCCGACCTGGGGGGCGATGCGTCAGGATACGCGGATGATGGCGCTGGCGAAACCGCTGTCATTCGCCATGTTTGCGGCGATCCTCGGGTCATTCCTGATACTGGTTTATGCTTTTGTGGTGAATGATTTCACCGTTCAGTATGTCGCCAGCAACTCGAATACGCTGCTGCCGGTATGGTATCGCGTGGCGGCTACCTGGGGGGCGCACGAAGGGTCACTGCTGCTGTGGGTGCTCCTGATGAGCGGCTGGACCTTTGCAGTGGCGGCGCTGAGCCGCAACATTCCCCTGGAAGCATCATCCCGCGTGCTGGCGGTGATGGGGATGATCTCCTTTTGCTTTCTGGTGTTCATCCTGCTGACCTCGAACCCGTTTGTACGCACGCTGCCGGACTTTCCGATCGAGGGCCGCGACTTGAATCCGATGCTGCAGGATATTGGACTGATTTTTCATCCACCGATGTTGTACATGGGTTACGTGGGCTTTTCCGTCGCCTTTGCTTTTGCCATCGCTTCTCTCATGACCGGGCGTCTGGACAGCGCCTGGGCGCGCTGGTCGCGTCCGTGGACACTGGCGGCGTGGAGCTTCCTGACGGTGGGCATCGTGTTGGGTTCTGCCTGGGCATACTACGAGCTGGGCTGGGGCGGTTGGTGGTTCTGGGATCCAGTCGAAAATGCCTCGCTGATGCCGTGGCTGGCCGGAACGGCACTGATTCACTCACTGTCTGTAACGGAGAAGCGGGGTAGCTTCAAATCCTGGACCGTGCTGCTGGCAATCCTCGCCTTCTCGCTCTGCCTGCTTGGCACCTTCCTGGTGCGTTCCGGGGTACTCATTTCTGTGCACTCATTCGCCTCTGATCCGACGCGCGGCCTGTTTATTTTGGCGCTGCTGGTGATCACCATCGGCGGTTCGCTGCTGTTGTTTGCCATTAAAGGCGGGAAGGTGCGCTCTCGGGTACGGCATGAGCTGTGGTCGCGCGAGTCGATGCTGTTGGGGAATAACGTCCTGCTGATCGCCGCGATGTTGGTGGTGCTGTTGGGCACACTACTGCCGCTGATTCATAAATTATTGGGGCTGGGTAGTATCTCAATCGGTGAACCATTCTTTAATTCGCTGTTTATCGTGCTGATGATTCCCTTCTCGCTGTTGCTGGGGATTGGGCCGCTGGTACGCTGGCGGCGCGATGAATTGCATAAGCTGCGTAAGCGGCTGCTGGTTGCGGCGCTGGTGTCGATTGTGCTGGCAGTGGTGCTGCCGTGGCTGATGCAGGACCGTATTAAGGCGATGACCGTGCTTGGTCTGCTGATGTCGCTGTGGGCGTTGGTTCTGACAGTGATGGAGGTAGTGGAACGCGCGACCGATCGCCATACCTTCTGGCGCGGGCTAACTCGCCTGGGGCGCAGCCACTGGGGGATGGTGGCTGGGCATGTCGGGCTGGTGGTGACGGTGATTGGCATCGCCTTTAGCCAGAACTATAGCATTGAGCGCGATGTGCGTATGAAGCCGGGTGATAGCGCCGATATTCATCAATATCACTTTGTCTTCCGCGACGTTCAGGACATTACCGGCCCGAACTATTTTGGCGGCGAAGCGGTGATTGACGTCTCGCAGGACGGACAACACATCAGCACCCTGCGGGCAGAAAAACGCGTCTACAGCAGCAGCCGGATGGAGATGACCGAGGCCGCCATCGACGGCGGGCTGGTGCGCGATCTGTATGCCGCGCTGGGTGAAGAACTGGATGATGGCAGTTGGGCGGTGCGCCTGTACTACAAACCGTTTGTTCGCTGGATCTGGTTTGGCGGAATGTTAATGGCGCTTGGCGGCGTATTATGCATTCTGGACCCGCGCTACCGCTTGCGTAAATCGCTGCCGGAGAACGCACAATGAACCGCAAAGTCCTTTATCTGCCGCTGGTTATCTTTCTGGTTCTGGTGGCGGCGCTGATGTGGCAACTGCTGCGCAATAGTGACGGCGATGACCCAACGGCGCTGGAGTCGGCGCTGGTTGGCAAACCGCTCCCCGCGTTTCATCTGGCATCGCTGGAGAAGCCTGATGTGATGCTGGACGCGTCCAGTATTATCAACGGGAAGCCGGTGCTGCTTAACGTCTGGGCGACCTGGTGCCCAACCTGCCGCGCGGAGCACCAATACCTGCGTTCCCTTGCGGCGCAGGGCATTCGCATCGTGGGCATTAACTATAAAGACGATCGCCAGAAGGCGTTGGACTGGCTGCACGAGCTGGGTAATCCGTACGCGCAGGGAGTGTTTGATGGTGACGGTATGCTGGGATTGGATCTCGGTGTCTACGGTGCGCCGGAAACCTTCCTTATCGATGGCAAAGGCATTATTCGCTACCGCCATGCGGGCGATCTGAACGAACAGGTATGGCAGCAGGAAATTCTGCCGTTGTGGAATAAATACAGTCGGGAGGGCAGCGCGTGAGGTTTTTGCTAATGACGTTGCTGACAGCGTTGCTATCGTTTCAGGCGCTGGCGGCGATTGACACTTATCCGTTTAAAAATGAGGCTCAGGAGCAGCAGTTCCGCCAACTGACCGCGCAACTGCGCTGCCCGAAATGCCAAAACAACAGTATTGCCGACTCCAATTCGATGATTGCCGCCGATATGCGTAAAAAAGTCTGGCAACTGATGGAGGAGGGGCAAAGCAATCAGCAAATTACCGATTATATGGTGGCGCGCTACGGTAACTTCGTCACCTATGAACCGCCGGTAACGTTGGCTACGCTGATCCTCTGGCTGCTCCCCGCCTGTTTTGTTCTGGGCGGCGCGCTGGTCATTTTCCGTTTAAGCCGTCGCCCGCGGGCCGCGCAGGAAACGGAACTCAGTCCGCATGAGCAGGCGCGTTTGCAAGCGCTTCTCGATGAAAACAAAAGGACCCTGAAATGATCGTCGCTTTTCTCATCATGATAATTTTACTGCTGGGGACGGCGGCATTGCTGTTCATTCCCTGGTCAGGCAGACAGCGCGTTGATCGTAACACGATGAATCATATGATTTTTCGTGCGCGTCTTCAGGAGCTTGATGAAGACATTTCTCCGGTAAATGCGGCTCAGCAACAGCAGTTGGTTGACGATTTACGCTTGAATTTATTGGAAGATTTGCCTGAGTCGCCAAAAACGGATAACAAAAATAGTAGCTATTGGGTGTATATTCTCGGGGTTATTATACTAACCTCTTTATGCGTAGGGGTATTCGTCCGAACGAGTTACGTCCCCCGTGTAATTGAGTGGCAGCAGGTCGTGCAACAAACGCCGCAACTGATGCAGCGCGTGATGGATCCCCAGGGGAAACCGCTGTCGGAAGAAGAGCTGTTTCGCCTGGCGCTGGGGCTACGTACCCGTCTGCAACAATATCCGGCAGACCAGCTAAGCTGGACGATGCTCGGCAGGCTACAACTGGTGCTGAATAACCCCGGGGCTGCGTTACAGGCGTTTGATAAAGCGCGACAGTTGGCGCCGGGAAATGCGGATGCGCAGCTGGGCTACACCGAAGCATTGCTGCACTCTACGGATCCGAATGATAGCCGTGAAGCCCAGCAGTTGCTTGATACGTTGCTCAAAAATAACCATAACGATGTACGGGTGCTCAGCCTTGTGGCGTTTAACGCCTTTGAGCATCAACAATATGATAAAGCGATAGCGGCATGGCAACTGATGCTGAAACTGTTACCGCCGGACGATAGCCAACGAGAGATCATTATTCGTAGTATCGACCGCGCGAAAAAAGAACAAATCGCTACACTGAAATAATCAAAATATATCAACATTTGCACGAAGGTTTGCTCGATTTGCAATGTGATACCGCGCTGAAATTATCGGCTAATCAACCTCTGATGATTAGCCCGCAGAATCAAACTTCCATAAGCATTGTTGGATTAGAAGATGACGGTAATCGCTATAAATATTTTTATATAGCGATTGTCATGTGGCAAGGACTATTGCGTCTTTATTTTAGGAAAAGGGTTAAATAATAAGATGAGAAAACTTTCACTGGAACGTTCGGGTAGGCGAAAAATTATATTTATCGCCCTGCTGGTTGGGATCATTATTGGTGTCGTGCTGCTGGCGGGTACGGCAACTATCATGCATAAAACCAGCGATACCGAATTCTGCGTGTCGTGTCATACCATGCAACAACCTCTGGCGGAATATCAGGGCAGTGTGCATTTCCAGAACGATAAAGGTATTCGCGCCGAGTGTGCCGATTGCCACGTTCCCCACCAGCCGATCGATTACATGCTGACCAAAATTGGCGCCCTGAAAGATGTTTGGGGTGAAATGACCGGTAAAATCGATACCCCAGAAAAATACGAGGCGCATAAGCTCGCGATGGCCCAGAGCGTGTGGGATGGGTTGAAGAAGAACGACTCGGCAACCTGTCGTTCCTGCCACGACTACAAAGCGATGGATATTCTGGCGCAAACCCCTGAAGCCCGTAAGCAGCACCCGGTGGCGATCAAAGAGGGCCAAACCTGTATCGATTGTCATAAAGGCGTCGCGCACATTCTGCCGAACATGAGTGGCCTGGCGGCAGCAGGGGCGAGCGAACTGGCGAATGCGGCAGCGAAAACGCCGGCAACGGCGACCACGCTGTACACCATTCAAACCCAACCGTTCTGGCTCAGTGAGAAAACCGCCGATCATAACGACGGTAACCTGATGGCTTCCACCGAAGTGCAGGTAGTGAAACGTGACGGTGATATGGTCCTGGCTGATGTCAAAGGCTGGCAGCAGGATGGCGTCACCGAGGCATTCTACGCCGCGCGTGGTAAACGCATCATGAGCGCCCTGCTGGGCGAGGAAGCGCGTAAAGCGCTGAAAGTGAACAGTACGGTAACCGATGAAGAGACGAAACAGGTCTGGCATGAAGTCGATCTGCAGGTCTGGCTGCCGGCGAAAAGTCTGATTGGCGATCAACAAAAAATCTGGAGCTACGCTTCCGATCTCATGGCTAACAACTGTACCGGTTGCCACGGTCTTACCGAGTTGAATCGCTTTAATGCCAACCAGTGGATTGGGGTGGTTAAAGGCATGTCCGGTCGTACGTCGCTGACGCAGGAACAGGTTCGTCTTCTGACCCAGTACGTACAAAAACACGCGAGCGACATGCCCGCAGCAGCCGATCAGGACAAAAAATAAGGAGCCATGATGAAAAAGAATAATGACCATGACATGGCGGAGCAGAGCCAGGAAGCAGGTATGAATCTGACTCGTCGCCGTTTTCTGGCCGGTGCCGGAGCTTTAATGGCGGCACCGCTGCTGGCGGGAATGTGGCCACGCTCGGCGCTGGCCGAAGCGATAAGCCAGGCGCTGCCGCAGTTTGTCGCGCTGCGCCAGGCGGAAAGCGGCATTCTGACCGGTGCCCACTGGGGCGCGTTTGAAGCGATCGTCCGCGATGGCAAAATGGTTGACGTTCGCCCGGTGAAAGACGATCCGTATCCGAACGAACTGATTACCATGGCACCTTATCAGGTGTATGCCGAAAACCGCATTAAGTACCCGATGGTGCGTAAAAGCTGGCTGGAAGGCGGCGCGAAAGACTGTAAACCTGAGCTGCGTGGCCGCGATGAGTGGGTGCGCGTGAGCTGGGATAAGGCGCTGCATCTGGTGGCCGGTGAAATCAGCCGTCTGCAGAAAGAGCACGGACCGTCCTCTATCTATGCGGGCTCTTATGGCTGGAAAAGCGTGGGGATGTTCCACAACCCAAGAACGCTACTGCAGCGCATGATGAACCTGGCAGGCGGTTTTGTCGGCTACTCCGGCGACTACTCGACCGGTGCCGCACAGGTAATAATGCCGCATGTAGTGGGCTCTGTTGAGGTTTATGAGCAGCAGACCGCATGGCCGAACGTCATTGAAAACACCGAGCTGGTGGTGATGATTGGCTGTAACCCTATGATCACGCTTAAAAACAGCTGGAACCTGCCGGATCACGTCAGCCAGACTGGTTTTGAAGCGCTGAAGAAAAAAGGCACCCGGATGATCTGTATCGATCCGGTGCACAGCGACAGCGCCCGTATGCTGGGTGCCGAGTGGATTGGCCCGCACAGCTATACCGACTGTGCGCTGATGGCGGGGATTGCCCATACGCTGTTGGTGGAAAAACTACATAACGCTGACTTCCTGAAAACCTATACCGTCGGCTTCGATAAGTTTGAAGCCTACCTGACCGGTCAGGACGACGGTATTGTGAAAGACGCCAATTGGGCGGCGGACATCAGCGGTGTTGATGCCGAGGTGATCAAACAGCTGGCGCGCGATATGGCAAAACATCGCACTATGATCATGGGCGGTTGGGGCATTCAGCGCCAGCACCACGGTGAACAGGCGCACTGGATGATGGTGACGCTGGCGTCGATGCTGGGGCAGATTGGCCTGCCTGGCGGCGGCTTCGGCTTTAGCTATCACTACTCTTCTGGCGGTAGCCCGACCGCGCGCGGCGGCATTCTCGCCGGGATCTCGGCGGGTAGCCCAACCTCTCCGGCGGCAAAAGATATTACACCGTTCCCGGTGGCGCGCATTGCCGATGCGCTGGCGAACCCTGGCAAGACCATTGATTATAACGGCACGAAAGTGACCTACCCGGATATTAAAATGGTCTACGTGGCGGGGGGGAATACCTTCCACCAGCATCAGGATACCAATAACCTGGTCAAAGCCTGGCAGAACCCGGAGACCGTGGTCGTCAACGAACCTTACTGGACGGCAACGGCCAAACATGCCGATATCGTGCTGCCGGTTACCACGACCTATGAACGTAATGACCTGGACATGGGCGGCGACTACTCGCAGCTCTACGTCTTCCCGCTACGCCAGTGTGTGCCGCCACAGCATGAAGCGAAAAATGACTTTGACGTCTTTGCCGGTATTGCCGAGATCCTCGGCGTACACGACGCCTTTACCGAAGGTAAAGATGAGATGTTATGGTTAAAAGGCATGTATGACGACATGAAAGCCCAGGCGCGTAACGCACGCGTGGCGCTGCCGCCGTTTGATATGTTCTGGGCGTCCAACAACTATATCCGCTTCCCGATTCCGGAAGAGAATAAACAGTGGGTACGCTTTGCTGATTTCCGCGAGAACCCGCTGCTTAATCCACTGGGTACCCCGTCCGGCAAAATCGAAATCTATTCTGATGCCATTGCCAAAATGGGCTACGAGGACTGTAAAGCGATCCCGACCTGGATGCCGCCTCACGAGTGGTATCGCGGGCCGGAAGCAGCGAAATACCCACTGTCGCTGAATACCGGTCACCCGATTAACCGTCTACACTCTCAGCTCGACAACACGCCGCTGCGTAAGAAGTATGCGGTAGCCGACCGTGAGGCTATCTGGATCCATCCGAAGGATGCGGCCGCTCGCGGTATTAGTGCGGGCGATCTGGTCCGTGCCTTTAACGATCGCGGGCAGATCCTGGTAGGGGCGGTGATCACTGATAACGTCCGTGAAGGGGTGGTGCGGATCAGCGAAGGGGCGTGGTTTGACCCGGCCGATCCGTCACAGCCTGGTTCGCTGTGTAAGAACGGTAACGTCAACTGTCTGACCTTTGACGTCGGTTCCTCCAGCCTGGCGCAGGGGAACTGCGGGCAGATGTCACAGTTGCAGATCGAGAAATATACCGGACCGGTGCTGCAAAACACCGCGCATGAAGTGCCTGTAGGCGCATAATCGACAGCCGGTCATAACGAACGGCCCCTCTTGCCAGTGGTGAGAGGGGCCGTTTCTTTACCGTGCTGCGTTTAATCCTGGCTGTATACAGTAGCTGAACCCGGTCGGGGCTTCTCATCCCTCCGCAGGCGTGTAATATGCGAAAAAAAGCCCGTACTTGCGTACGAGCTCTTCTTAAAATATGGCGGTGAGGGGGCTGCCATATTTATGTCTGAATAAGGTTCAGTAGGTGTATATTCGCCAATGCCAGGCAAGGTACAGAATAAAAAACATCATGCTGCACTGCCATATGGCGAGATGGGTATGTTTATGACAGAACTTCGTACAAGAACGGGGATTTCAGCCCGCGCTCTGGAGTTCTCTATTCTGACTGTAGCCCGTTCAGGGGAAATTCGTGGCGCTGAATGGGATGAACTTGATTTGAAGGCTAAAACATGGGTTATCCCGGCGGAAAGAATGAAGGCCACTAAAGAGCATAGCGTTCCGTTATCTGACGCTGCGGTGGCGCTGTTAAAGGCGCTTCCACGCTTTAAGGGTAATAATCTTGTCTTTCCGGAATGCCAGGTCTCACCATCCGGCAGTGCCTGTCGTAATACTTCTCCGTGATTACCGTAATGCCAGTGGCAATGTCGCCCCTGCGGATCGGTCATCTCCCGCAGGCTGCCGTGTTCATCGTAGTGGAACAGCCAGGTTTTATTACCCGGCCCAGCGCATCGTGGCTGAACTGGAGGGGGAGGTGGTCATTAATCTGCCAGTGGGTCATCCGGCCCATCACGCCGTGGGTGAACTGCACGGCAACGTCGTCCAGTTGCCAGGCGACTGGTCTGCCGCTCAGAGGGTCATAGCGGTGTTCCAGCCGACGACCGTTGATGGTTTCAGCG
>NZ_SZWK01000286.1:0-230 GCF_005280815.1 Citrobacter sp. TBCS-15
GCTCCGTCAACTGCTCCGTTCCATATATCAGCAAACCATTGACCAATACCGCTAAAGAATGAAACTATTCCGTCCCATGCACTCTTTAAGAAGTCTACGAAACTACCCCAAACCTTTTTACCTGTTTCGGTTTGAGTGAAGAAGTAAACTAAACCAGCAACAATGGCTGCGATTGCTATGCCAAGAGCCACGAATGGATTCATAGCCATTACAGCATTGAAAGCTCCTTG
>NZ_SZWK01000286.1:266-1342 GCF_005280815.1 Citrobacter sp. TBCS-15
TTCCATATATCAGCAAACCATTGACCAATACCGCTAAAGAATGAAACTATTCCGTCCCATGCACTCTTTAAGAAGTCTACGAAACTACCCCAAACCTTTTTACCTGTTTCGGTTTGAGTGAAGAAGTAAACTAAACCAGCAACAATGGCTGCGATTGCTATGCCAAGAGCCACGAATGGATTCATAGCCATTACAGCATTGAAAGCTCCTTGTATAATTGTACCAGCTTCAACAACCTTATTATATATCTCGACAGCCTTAATGATTCCATCAATAACTTTCAAAGCAACGAATACACTAGCCAAAGCAGCTAAAGCTACTTTTAAAGTATCTATTGCGCTTTTACTTTCACTAATTTTTTGCAGAAAATCAGCTATTTTTTTCGTGACTTCTGAAAATTTACCAGCAAATACAGCTATGCTTTTTGCTACGTTATCTATACTTGTTGCGTTTTTTGTTGTTTCTGTATTTATTCCAATAAATGAATTTATGACATTCCCTATAATAGAAACTATGGAACCAAATGCACTTTTTATGCTATCCCAAGCCTCTAAAAATGCTAAAGTGGCTGCATTTTCTTGCAGTTTTTGAAACAAGTCTTGGAAATACTTAACTACATTTGTTACAGCTTTACCAGCACTTTCGCCCCAGTCAGACATCTGGTCTATTAAGCCACTAATGATAGGTGTTAAAGCGTTCAAAGTAGGCACTAAAGCAATTGACATTGTTTCGTTGAAGCTGTCCCACGCGTCCCCAATAGTTTTGATTCCACCGCCCGAACCTTTAGCCATTTTTTCCATAGCCTTGTTGAGCATATCCATCGAAACAGCGCCTTTTGAAACAGCGTCATTAAAAGAACCGTATTGCTGTAATGAGGGGTTCATTTTCATAACAGTGTCTTTTAAAGAAGAACCAAGAGCTGTGTTGTTATCGGTTAATTGTCCAATATTTTCAGCCGTAACTTTACCAGCTGCCGACATTTGACCGTAAGACTGAACTACACCTTTAAGGTTTTCGCCAGTACCACCAAATGCTTGGTTAGCTTTTACTAATGCTTCTGTTTTACTGACCGCTTT
>NZ_SZWK01000287.1:0-26159 GCF_005280815.1 Citrobacter sp. TBCS-15
CGCAATCCGTGAAGGCGGCCGTACTGTAGGTGCGGGCGTTGTTGCTAAAGTAATGAGCTAATTATTAATTAATTAGCTTTGAGCTTAAAAAGGGCGCTTCGGCGCCCTTTTTGCTGCTTGCTGTTTAGCTGCTGTCATATTTATTCGCATTTTTTATTCATTCTCCCGCCGCGTAAATAGCGTTGTGCTATTGTAATCATAACTATTCTCATTTACACTTTGCACAGAAATTGAACGGGAGCGATCATGTACGTTTGTTTGTGTAATGCGATAAGTGATAAAAAAATTCGTCAGGCTGTTCGCCAGTTTCAACCTCAGTCCTTTCAGCAATTACGTAAATTTATTCCTGTGGGAAATCAATGTGGTAAGTGCATTCGCGCTGCCCGTGAAGTCATGCAGGATGAATTAACTCAAATGCCAGAATTTAAAGAGATCGCCTAAGTCACACTCTTTTTTTTGACATCCCGGTAGCCCCATCTACGCTCTAAGAGTGGAAGCGGAGGGACTATAAAATGAAAGGTGATGTTAAAATCATAAATTATCTCAATAAACTATTGGGAAATGAGCTTGTCGCAATCAACCAATACTTTCTCCACGCGAGAATGTTCAAAAACTGGGGCCTGATGCGCCTCAATGATGTCGAGTACCATGAGTCTATAGATGAGATGAAACACGCCGATAAATACATCGAGCGTATTTTATTCTTGGAAGGGATCCCAAACCTACAGGATCTTGGCAAGTTAGGCATAGGTGAAGACGTTGAAGAGATGCTGCAATCGGATCTTCGGCTCGAACTGGATGGCGCGAAAGACTTACGTGAAGCCATTGCCTATGCTGATAGCGTTCATGACTACGTCAGCCGGGACATGATGATTGAGATCCTGACTGAAGAAGAAGGGCATATTGACTGGCTCGAAACGGAGCTGGACCTGATTGCAAAACTTGGTTTGCAAAACTATCTGCAATCGCAAATTAAAGTCAGCGACTAACCGCCCTGGATTAGACCAATCCCGCCAATAATAAAACCCGCAGCCGCCAGATAGGGTCCAAAAGGCAGCGGGTTTTTTAATACCTTTCTCCCATGTTTAACCCAGGCAATCCCGGTCATACAGCAGGCCAGGCTGGCGGCAAGCAAGACCAGCAACGGTAATGCGTCCCAGCGATGCCAGGCGCCCAGGGCGGCAAGAAATTTGACATCACCAAAGCCTAATCCTTCCTGACGGCATATCAGACGATACCCCCAATAGAACAAAGCAAATACCCCATAACCCGCTACGGCACCCCAAAGCGCGTCGGATAACTGCGCCGGTCTGCAGCACTGATGATAAATAAGGCCACCCCACAAAAGAGGGCAGGTAAATTTGTCGGGTAATAGGCCAGTGCGTAAATCCTCAAACCAGAGCAATCCCGATAACCCTGCATAAATCAGCACAAAGGGAAGGTCGATATACATAGGTTAGCCTCGTATGAAAAGAGGCCACCCTCCGCTAAACATCAAGGTTGTACAAGACCGAAATTCGAGTTAAGTAAACCTTCTTCCAGAGAAATCGCAATCCATAACAGCGCATACAGTGAGAGTGGAAGGGGGCACGCATTCCATGACGGAGTGATTAATTTCTATGCGGCACTTGCGTCAGGCTGAGATTTACGTATAATGCGCGGGCTTGTCTAATATTGACAGCGGTTCGATATGAGCCACCGGTACTGCGAAAGCAATACCAGACAATGTTCCCAATCGGGGAACTCTGTAAGAACGGTTACACTCTCCCATCAATCGTAATGGGTTTGAGGAGTAACTATTTCGTTTATAAAATAATTGGAGCTCTGGTCTCATGCAGAACCAAAGAATCCGTATCCGTTTGAAAGCGTTTGATCATCGTCTGATCGATCAATCAACCGCGGAAATCGTCGAGACTGCCAAGCGCACTGGTGCGCAGGTTCGTGGTCCGATCCCGCTGCCGACCCGCAAAGAGCGTTTCACCGTTCTGATCTCTCCGCACGTTAACAAAGACGCGCGTGATCAGTACGAGATCCGTACTCACAAGCGTCTGGTTGACATCGTTGAGCCAACTGAAAAAACCGTTGATGCTCTGATGCGTCTGGACCTGGCTGCCGGTGTAGACGTGCAGATCAGCCTGGGTTAATCAGGTCATCGAGCGATTGAGAGGTTGATACAATGATTGGTTTAGTCGGTAAAAAAGTGGGTATGACCCGCATCTTCACTGAAGATGGCGTCTCTATCCCAGTAACCGTTATCGAAGTTGAAGCAAACCGCGTTACTCAGGTTAAAGATCTGGCTAACGACGGCTACCGCGCTGTTCAGGTTACCACCGGTGCTAAAAAAGCTAACCGTGTAACTAAGCCGGAAGCTGGCCACTTTGCTAAAGCTGGCGTAGAAGCTGGCCGCGGCCTGTGGGAGTTCCGTCTGGCAGATGGTGAAGAATACACCGTTGGTCAGAACATTAGCGTTGAACTGTTTGCTGACGTTAAAAAAGTTGACGTAACCGGTACCTCTAAAGGTAAAGGTTTCGCTGGTACCGTTAAGCGCTGGAACTTCCGTACCCAGGACGCTACTCACGGTAACTCCTTGTCTCACCGCGTTCCGGGTTCTATCGGTCAGAACCAGACTCCGGGCAAAGTGTTCAAAGGCAAGAAAATGGCAGGTCAGCTGGGCAACGAACGTGTAACCGTTCAGAGCCTGGACGTAGTACGTGTTGACGCTGAGCGCAACCTGCTGCTGGTTAAAGGTGGTGTTCCGGGTGCGACCGGTTGCGACCTGATCGTTAAACCAGCTGTGAAGGCGTAAGGGGATAGCAATGGAATTAGTATTGAAAGACGCGCAGAGCGCGCTGACTGTTTCCGAAACTACCTTCGGTCGTGATTTCAACGAAGCGCTGGTTCACCAGGTTGTTGTTGCTTATGCAGCTGGTGCTCGTCAGGGTACTCGTGCTCAGAAGACTCGTGCTGAAGTAACTGGTTCAGGCAAAAAGCCGTGGCGCCAGAAAGGTACCGGCCGTGCGCGTTCAGGTTCTATCAAGAGCCCGATCTGGCGTTCAGGTGGCGTAACCTTCGCTGCTCGCCCGCAGGACCACAGTCAAAAAGTTAACAAGAAGATGTACCGCGGCGCGCTGAAAAGCATTCTGTCCGAACTGGTACGTCAGGATCGTCTGATCGTTGTCGAGAAGTTCTCTGTTGAAGCGCCTAAAACTAAGCTGCTGGCACAGAAACTGAAAGACATGGCTCTGGAAGATGTGCTGATCATCACCGGTGAGCTGGACGAAAACCTGTTCCTGGCTGCGCGCAACCTGCACAAGGTTGACGTACGCGATGCAACTGGTATCGACCCGGTTAGCCTGATCGCCTTCGACAAAGTCGTAATGACTGCTGATGCTGTTAAGCAAGTTGAGGAGATGCTGGCATGATTCGTGAAGAACGTCTGCTGAAGGTGCTTCGCGCACCGCACGTTTCTGAAAAAGCGTCTACTGCGATGGAAAAAACTAACACCATCGTTCTCAAAGTTGCTAAAGACGCGACCAAAGCAGAAATCAAAGCTGCTGTGCAGAAACTGTTTGAAGTCGAAGTCGAAGTCGTTAACACCCTGGTAGTTAAAGGGAAAGTTAAACGTCACGGACAGCGTATCGGTCGTCGTAGCGACTGGAAAAAAGCTTACGTCACCCTGAAGGAAGGCCAGAATCTGGACTTCGTCGGCGGCGCTGAGTAAGTCGGAGGAGTAATACAATGGCAGTTGTTAAATGTAAACCGACATCTCCGGGTCGTCGCCACGTTGTTAAAGTGGTCAACCCAGAGCTGCACAAGGGCAAACCTTTTGCTCCGCTGGTTGAAAAAAACAGCAAATCCGGTGGTCGTAACAACAATGGCCGTATCACCACTCGTCACATCGGTGGTGGTCACAAGCAGGCTTATCGTATTGTTGACTTCAAACGCAACAAAGACGGTATCCCAGCAATTGTTGAACGTCTTGAGTACGATCCGAACCGCTCCGCGAACATCGCGCTGGTTCTGTACAAAGACGGTGAACGCCGTTACATCCTGGCCCCTAAAGGCCTGAAAGCTGGCGACCAGATTCAGTCTGGCGTTGATGCTGCAATCAAAGCAGGTAACACCCTGCCGATGCGCAATATCCCGGTTGGTTCTACCGTTCATAACGTAGAAATGAAACCAGGTAAAGGCGGTCAGCTGGCACGTTCCGCTGGTACTTACGTTCAGATCGTTGCTCGTGATGGTGCTTATGTCACCCTGCGTCTGCGTTCTGGTGAAATGCGTAAAGTCGAAGCAGACTGCCGTGCAACTCTGGGCGAAGTTGGCAATGCTGAGCATATGCTGCGCGTTCTGGGTAAAGCAGGTGCTGCACGCTGGCGTGGTGTTCGTCCTACCGTTCGCGGTACTGCGATGAACCCAGTCGATCACCCACATGGTGGTGGTGAAGGTCGTAACTTTGGTAAGCACCCGGTAACTCCGTGGGGCGTTCAGACCAAAGGTAAGAAGACCCGCAGCAACAAGCGTACTGATAAATTCATCGTACGTCGCCGTAGCAAATAATTTTAGAGGATAAGCCATGCCACGTTCTCTCAAGAAAGGTCCTTTTATTGACCTGCACTTGCTGAAGAAGGTAGAGAAAGCGGTGGAAAGCGGAGACAAGAAGCCCCTGCGCACTTGGTCCCGTCGTTCAACGATCTTTCCTAACATGATCGGTTTGACCATCGCTGTCCATAATGGTCGTCAGCACGTTCCGGTATTTGTTTCCGACGAAATGGTCGGCCACAAACTGGGTGAATTCGCACCGACTCGTACTTATCGCGGCCACGCTGCTGATAAAAAAGCGAAGAAGAAATAAGGTAGGAGGAAGAGATGGAAACTTTAGCTCAACATCGCCATGCTCGTTCTTCTGCTCAGAAGGTTCGCCTTGTTGCAGACCTGATTCGCGGTAAGAAAGTGTCGCAGGCTCTGGATATTCTGACCTACACCAATAAGAAAGCGGCTGTATTGGTTAAGAAAGTCCTGGAATCTGCCATTGCTAACGCTGAACACAACGATGGCGCTGACATTGACGATCTGAAAGTTACGAAAATTTTCGTAGACGAAGGCCCGAGCATGAAGCGCATTATGCCGCGTGCAAAAGGTCGTGCAGATCGCATCCTGAAGCGCACCAGCCACATTACTGTGGTTGTGTCCGATCGCTGAGACTCTGGAGACTAGCAATGGGTCAGAAAGTACATCCTAATGGTATTCGCCTGGGTATTGTAAAACCATGGAACTCAACCTGGTTTGCGAACACCAAAGAATTCGCTGACAACCTGGACAGCGATTTTAAAGTACGTCAGTACCTGACTAAGGAACTGGCTAAAGCGTCTGTATCTCGTATCGTTATCGAGCGTCCGGCTAAGAGCATCCGTGTGACCATTCACACCGCTCGCCCGGGTATCGTTATCGGTAAGAAAGGCGAAGACGTAGAAAAACTGCGCAAAGTCGTAGCTGATATTGCTGGCGTTCCTGCCCAGATCAATATCGCCGAAGTGCGTAAGCCTGAACTGGACGCAAAATTGGTTGCTGACAGCATCACTTCTCAGCTGGAACGTCGCGTTATGTTCCGTCGTGCTATGAAGCGTGCTGTACAGAACGCAATGCGTCTGGGCGCTAAAGGTATTAAAGTTGAAGTTAGCGGCCGTCTGGGCGGCGCGGAAATCGCACGTACCGAATGGTACCGCGAAGGTCGCGTACCGCTGCACACTCTGCGTGCTGACATCGACTACAACACCTCTGAAGCGCACACCACTTACGGTGTAATCGGCGTTAAAGTGTGGATCTTCAAAGGCGAGATCCTGGGTGGTATGGCTGCTGTTGAACAACCGGAAAAACCGGCTGCGCAACCTAAAAAGCAGCAGCGTAAAGGCCGTAAATAAGGAGCGTCGCTGATGTTACAACCAAAGCGTACAAAATTCCGTAAAATGCACAAAGGCCGTAACCGCGGTCTGGCTGCTGGCGCGGATGTTAGCTTCGGCAGCTTCGGTCTGAAAGCTGTTGGCCGTGGTCGTCTGACTGCCCGTCAGATCGAAGCAGCACGTCGTGCTATGACCCGTGCAGTTAAGCGTCAAGGTAAGATCTGGATCCGTGTATTCCCGGACAAACCGATCACTGAAAAGCCGCTGGCAGTGCGTATGGGTAAAGGTAAAGGTAACGTAGAGTATTGGGTTGCCTTGATTCAGCCGGGTAAAGTCCTGTATGAAATGGACGGCGTACCGGAAGAGCTGGCCCGTGAAGCATTCAAGCTGGCAGCAGCGAAACTGCCGATTAAAACCACCTTTGTAACTAAGACGGTGATGTAATGAAAGCAAAAGAGCTGCGTGAGAAGAGTGTTGAAGAGCTGAACACCGAGCTGCTGAATCTGCTGCGTGAGCAGTTCAACCTGCGTATGCAGGCTGCAAGTGGCCAGCTGCAACAGTCTCACCTGTTGAAGCAAGTGCGTCGTGATGTCGCACGCGTTAAGACTTTACTGACTGAGAAGGCGGGTGCGTAATGACCGATAAAATCCGTACTCTGCAAGGTCGCGTTGTTAGCGATAAAATGGAGAAATCCATCGTTGTTGCTATCGAACGTTTTGTGAAACACCCGATCTACGGTAAATTCATTAAGCGTACGACCAAACTGCACGTACATGACGAGAACAACGAATGCGGTACTGGTGACGTGGTTGAAATCCGCGAATGCCGTCCGCTGTCCAAGACTAAGTCCTGGACGCTGGTTCGCGTTGTAGAGAAAGCCGTTCTGTAATACAGTAGGCATTCTCAACGAATAAACGGCTCAGCGATGAGCCGTTTATTTTTTCTACCCATATCGTTTGAGCGGTGTTATAATGCCGCGCCCCCGATATGGGGCTTTTTTAACGACCTGATTTTCGGGTCTCAGTAGTAGTTGACATTAGCGGAGCACTAAAATGATCCAAGAACAGACTATGCTGAACGTCGCCGACAACTCCGGTGCACGTCGCGTAATGTGTATCAAGGTTCTGGGTGGCTCGCACCGTCGCTACGCAGGCGTCGGCGATATCATCAAGATCACCATCAAGGAAGCAATTCCGCGTGGTAAGGTCAAAAAAGGTGATGTGCTGAAGGCGGTAGTGGTGCGCACCAAGAAGGGTGTTCGTCGCCCGGACGGTTCTGTCATTCGCTTCGATGGTAATGCATGCGTTATTTTAAACAATAACAGCGAGCAACCTATCGGTACGCGTATTTTTGGGCCGGTAACTCGTGAACTTCGTAACGAGAAGTTCATGAAAATTATCTCTCTGGCACCAGAAGTACTCTAAGGAGCGAATCATGGCAGCGAAGATCCGTCGTGATGACGAAGTTATCGTGTTAACCGGTAAAGATAAAGGTAAACGCGGTAAAGTTAAGAATGTCTTGTCTTCCGGCAAGCTCATTGTTGAAGGTATCAACCTGGTTAAGAAACACCAGAAGCCGGTTCCGGCTCTGAACCAACCAGGCGGCATCGTTGAAAAAGAAGCTGCTATTCAGGTTTCTAACGTTGCAATCTTCAACGCGGCAACCGGCAAGGCTGACCGTGTAGGCTTTAGATTCGAAGACGGCAAAAAAGTCCGTTTCTTCAAATCTAACAGCGAAACTATCAAGTAATTTGGAGTAGTACGATGGCGAAACTGCATGATTACTACAAAGACGAAGTAGTCGCTAAACTCATGACTGAGTTTAACTACAATTCTGTCATGCAAGTCCCTCGGGTCGAGAAGATCACCCTGAACATGGGTGTTGGTGAAGCGATCGCTGACAAGAAACTGCTGGATAACGCAGCAGCTGACCTGACAGCAATCTCCGGTCAAAAACCGCTGATCACCAAAGCACGCAAATCAGTTGCAGGCTTCAAAATCCGTCAGGGCTATCCGATCGGCTGTAAAGTAACTCTGCGTGGCGAACGCATGTGGGAGTTCTTTGAGCGTCTGATCACTATTGCTGTTCCACGTATCCGTGACTTCCGTGGCCTGTCCGCTAAGTCATTCGATGGCCGTGGTAACTACAGCATGGGTGTCCGTGAGCAGATCATCTTCCCAGAAATCGACTACGATAAAGTCGACCGCGTGCGTGGTTTGGATATTACCATTACCACTACTGCGAAATCTGACGAAGAAGGCCGTGCTCTGCTGGCTGCCTTTGACTTCCCGTTCCGCAAGTAAGGTAGGGTTACTGAATGGCTAAGCAATCAATGAAAGCACGCGAAGTAAAGCGCGTAGCTTTAGCTGATAAGTACTTCGCAAAACGCGCTGAACTGAAAGCTATTATCTCTGATGTGAACGCGACCGACGAAGATCGTTGGAACGCAGTTCTGAAGCTGCAGTCTCTGCCGCGTGATTCCAGCCCGTCCCGTCAGCGTAACCGCTGCCGTCAAACAGGTCGTCCGCATGGCTATGTGGGCAAGTTCGGGTTGAGCCGTATCAAACTGCGTGAAGCCGCAATGCGCGGTGAAGTACCAGGCTTGAAAAAGGCTAGCTGGTAATTACCAATTGAATCACGGGAGTAAAGACAGATGAGCATGCAAGATCCGATCGCGGATATGCTGACCCGTATCCGTAACGGTCAGGCCGCGAATAAAGCTGCGGTCACCATGCCTTCCTCCAAGCTGAAAGTGGCAATTGCCAACGTGCTGAAGGAAGAAGGTTTTATTGAAGATTTTAAAGTTGAAGGCGACACCAAGCCGGAACTGGAACTTACTCTTAAGTATTTCCAGGGTAAAGCTGTTGTAGAAAGCATTCAGCGTGTCAGTCGCCCAGGTCTGCGCATTTATAAGCGTAAAGACGAGCTGCCGAAAGTTATGGCTGGCATGGGTATCGCAGTTGTTTCTACCTCTAAAGGTGTTATGACTGATCGTGCAGCGCGCCAGGCTGGTCTTGGTGGCGAAATTATCTGCTACGTAGCCTAATCGGAGGAAAAAATGTCTCGTGTTGCTAAAGCACCGGTCGTTATTCCTGCCGGCGTTGATGTAAAAATCAACGGTCAGGTTATTACGATCAAAGGTAAAAACGGCGAGCTGACTCGTACTCTCAACGATGCTGTTGCAGTAAATCATGCAGATAATGCACTGACCTTCGGTCCGCGTGATGGTTACGCAGATGGATGGGCTCAGGCTGGTACCGCGCGTGCCCTGCTGAATGCAATGGTTGTCGGTGTTACCGAAGGCTTCACTAAGAAGCTGCAGCTGGTTGGTGTAGGTTATCGTGCAGCGGTCAAAGGGAATGTAGTAAACCTGGCTTTAGGTTTCTCTCATCCAGTTGATCATCAGCTGCCGGCAGGTATCACTGCAGAATGTCCGACTCAGACTGAAATCGTGCTGAAAGGCGCTGATAAACAGCTGATCGGTCAGGTTGCGGCAGATCTGCGCGCCTACCGTCGTCCTGAGCCTTACAAAGGCAAGGGTGTTCGTTACGCCGACGAAGTCGTGCGTACCAAAGAGGCTAAGAAGAAGTAAGGTAACACTATGGATAAGAAATCTGCTCGTATCCGTCGTGCGACCCGCGCACGCCGCAAGCTCAAAGAGCTGGGCGCAACTCGCCTGGTGGTACATCGTACCCCGCGTCATATTTACGCACAGGTAATTGCACCGAACGGTTCTGAAGTTCTGGTAGCTGCTTCTACTGTAGAAAAAGCTATCGCTGAACAACTGAAGTACACCGGTAACAAAGACGCTGCAGCAGCTGTGGGTAAAGCTGTCGCCGAACGCGCTCTGGAAAAAGGCATCAAAGATGTGTCCTTTGACCGTTCCGGGTTCCAATATCATGGTCGTGTCCAGGCACTGGCAGATGCTGCCCGTGAAGCTGGCCTTCAGTTCTAAGGTAGAGGTGTAAGATGGCTCACATCGAAAAACAAGCTGGCGAACTGCAGGAAAAGCTGATCGCGGTAAACCGCGTATCTAAAACCGTTAAAGGTGGTCGTATTTTCTCCTTCACAGCTCTGACTGTAGTTGGCGATGGTAACGGTCGCGTTGGTTTTGGTTACGGTAAAGCGCGTGAAGTTCCAGCAGCGATCCAGAAAGCGATGGAAAAAGCCCGTCGCAATATGATTAACGTCGCGCTGAACCACGGCACCCTGCAGCACCCGGTTAAGGGTACTCACACGGGTTCTCGTGTATTCATGCAGCCGGCTTCCGAAGGTACCGGTATCATCGCCGGTGGTGCAATGCGCGCCGTTCTGGAAGTCGCTGGAGTTCGTAACGTTCTGGCTAAAGCGTATGGTTCCACCAACCCGATTAACGTGGTTCGTGCAACTATCGACGGTCTGGAAAATATGAAATCTCCGGAAATGGTCGCTGCCAAGCGTGGTAAATCCGTTGAAGAAATTCTGGGGAAATAAACCATGGCAAAGACTATTAAAATTACTCAAACCCGCAGTGCAATCGGTCGTCTGCCGAAACACAAGGCAACGCTGCTTGGCCTGGGTCTGCGTCGTATTGGTCACACCGTAGAACGCGAGGATACTCCTGCTGTTCGTGGTATGGTCAACGCGGTTTCCTTCATGGTTAAAGTTGAGGAGTAAGAGATGCGTTTAAATACTCTGTCTCCGGCCGAAGGCTCCAAAAAGGCGGGTAAACGCCTGGGTCGTGGTATCGGTTCTGGCCTCGGTAAAACCGGTGGTCGTGGTCACAAAGGTCAGAAGTCTCGTTCTGGCGGTGGCGTACGTCGCGGTTTCGAGGGTGGTCAGATGCCTCTGTACCGTCGTCTGCCGAAATTCGGCTTCACTTCACGTAAAGCAGCGATTACAGCCGAAGTTCGTCTGTCTGACCTGGCTAAAGTTGAAGGCGGTATTGTAGACCTGAACACGCTGAAAGCAGCTAACATTATCGGTATCCAGATCGAGTTCGCGAAAGTGATCCTGGCTGGTGAAGTCACTACTCCGGTAACTGTTCGTGGCCTGCGTGTTACTAAAGGCGCTCGTGCTGCTATCGAAGCTGCTGGCGGTAAAATCGAGGAATAAGTAGCAGATGGCTAAACAACCGGGATTAGATTTTCAAAGTGCCAAAGGTGGCTTAGGCGAGCTGAAACGCAGACTGCTGTTTGTAATCGGTGCGCTTATTGTGTTCCGTATTGGCTCTTTCATTCCGATCCCTGGTATTGATGCCGCTGTACTTGCCAAACTGCTTGAGCAACAGCGAGGCACCATCATTGAAATGTTTAACATGTTCTCTGGTGGTGCTCTCAGCCGTGCTTCTATCTTTGCTCTGGGGATCATGCCGTATATCTCGGCGTCGATCATTATCCAGCTGCTGACGGTGGTTCACCCAACGCTGGCAGAAATTAAGAAAGAAGGGGAGTCTGGTCGTCGTAAGATCAGCCAGTACACCCGCTACGGTACTCTGGTGCTGGCAATATTCCAGTCGATCGGTATTGCTACCGGTCTGCCGAATATGCCTGGTATGCAGGGCCTGGTAATGAATCCAGGCTTTGCATTCTATTTCACCGCTGTTGTAAGTCTGGTTACAGGGACTATGTTCCTGATGTGGTTGGGCGAACAGATTACTGAACGTGGTATCGGCAACGGTATCTCAATCATTATCTTCGCCGGTATCGTTGCGGGACTCCCGCCAGCCATTGCCCATACTATCGAGCAAGCGCGTCAAGGCGACCTGCACTTCCTCGTGTTGCTGTTGGTTGCAGTATTAGTATTTGCAGTGACGTTCTTTGTTGTATTTGTTGAGCGTGGTCAACGCCGTATTGTGGTAAACTACGCGAAACGTCAGCAAGGTCGTCGTGTCTATGCTGCACAGAGCACACATTTACCGCTGAAAGTGAATATGGCGGGGGTAATCCCGGCAATCTTCGCTTCCAGTATTATTCTGTTCCCGGCGACCATCGCGTCATGGTTCGGGGGCGGGACTGGTTGGAACTGGCTGACAACAATTTCGCTGTATTTGCAGCCTGGGCAACCGCTTTATGTGTTACTCTATGCGTCTGCAATCATATTCTTCTGTTTCTTCTACACGGCGTTGGTTTTCAACCCGCGTGAAACAGCAGATAACCTGAAGAAGTCCGGTGCATTTGTACCAGGAATTCGTCCGGGAGAGCAAACGGCGAAGTATATCGATAAAGTAATGACCCGCCTGACTTTGGTTGGTGCGCTCTACATTACCTTTATCTGCCTGATCCCGGAGTTCATGCGTGATGCAATGAAAGTACCGTTCTACTTTGGTGGGACCTCACTGCTTATCGTTGTTGTCGTGATTATGGACTTTATGGCTCAAGTGCAAACTCTGATGATGTCAAGTCAGTACGAGTCTGCATTGAAGAAGGCGAATCTGAAAGGCTACGGCCGTTAACAGTCGCCCGAGAAGTTACGGAGAGTAAAAATGAAAGTTCGTGCTTCCGTCAAGAAATTATGCCGTAACTGCAAAATCGTTAAGCGTGATGGTGTCATCCGTGTGATTTGCAGTGCCGAGCCGAAGCATAAACAGCGCCAAGGCTGATTTATTCGCATATTTTTCTTGCAAAGTTGGGTTGAGCTGGCTAGATTAGCCAGCCAATCTTTTGTATGTCTGTGCGTTTCCATTTGAGTATCCTGAAAACGGGCTTTTCAGCATGGTGCGTACATATTAAATAGTAGGAGTGCATAGTGGCCCGTATAGCAGGCATTAACATTCCTGATCAGAAACATGCTGTGATCGCATTAACTTCGATCTACGGCGTCGGCAAGACCCGTTCTAAAGCCATTCTGGCTGCAGCGGGTATCGCTGAAGATGTTAAGATCAGTGAGCTGTCTGAAGAACAAATCGACACGCTGCGTGACGAAGTTGCCAAATTTGTCGTTGAAGGTGATCTGCGCCGTGAAGTTAGCATGAGCATCAAGCGCCTTATGGACCTTGGTTGCTATCGCGGTTTGCGTCATCGTCGTGGTCTCCCGGTTCGCGGTCAGCGTACCAAGACCAACGCACGTACCCGTAAGGGTCCGCGCAAACCGATCAAGAAATAATCGGGGTGATTGAATAATGGCAAAGGCACCAATTCGTGCACGTAAACGTGTAAGAAAACAAGTCTCTGACGGCGTGGCTCATATCCATGCTTCTTTTAACAACACCATCGTTACCATTACTGATCGTCAGGGTAACGCACTGGGTTGGGCAACAGCCGGTGGTTCCGGTTTCCGTGGTTCTCGCAAATCCACTCCGTTTGCAGCTCAGGTTGCAGCAGAGCGTTGCGCTGAAGCCGTAAAAGAATACGGTATCAAGAATCTGGAAGTTATGGTCAAAGGACCGGGTCCAGGTCGCGAATCTACTGTTCGTGCTCTGAACGCCGCTGGTTTCCGCATCACTAATATTACTGATGTGACTCCGATCCCTCATAACGGTTGTCGTCCGCCGAAAAAACGTCGCGTATAACGCTGTCGTTTCTAGGATTGTTGGAGAAAGAAAATGGCAAGATATTTGGGTCCTAAGCTCAAGCTGAGCCGTCGTGAGGGCACTGACTTATTCCTTAAGTCTGGCGTTCGCGCGATCGATACCAAGTGTAAAATTGAACAAGCTCCTGGCCAGCACGGTGCGCGTAAACCGCGTCTGTCTGACTATGGTGTGCAGTTGCGTGAAAAGCAAAAAGTTCGCCGTATCTATGGTGTGCTGGAGCGTCAGTTCCGTAACTACTACAAAGAAGCAGCACGTCTGAAAGGCAACACCGGTGAAAACCTGTTGGGTCTGCTGGAAGGTCGTCTGGACAACGTTGTATACCGTATGGGCTTCGGTGCCACTCGTGCAGAAGCACGTCAGCTGGTCAGCCATAAAGCAATTATGGTAAACGGTCGTGTTGTTAACATCGCTTCTTATCAGGTTAGTCCGAATGACGTTGTTAGCATTCGTGAGAAAGCGAAGAAGCAGTCTCGCGTGAAAGCCGCTCTGGAGCTGGCTGAGCAGCGTGAAAAGCCAACCTGGCTGGAAGTTGATGCTGGCAAGATGGAAGGTACGTTCAAGCGTAAGCCGGAGCGTTCTGATCTGTCTGCGGACATTAACGAACACCTGATCGTCGAGCTTTACTCCAAGTAAAGCTTAGTACCAAAGAGAGGACACAATGCAGGGTTCTGTGACAGAGTTTCTAAAACCGCGCCTGGTAGATATCGAGCAAGTGAGTTCGACGCACGCCAAGGTGACCCTTGAGCCTTTAGAGCGTGGCTTTGGCCATACTTTGGGTAACGCACTGCGCCGTATTCTGCTCTCATCGATGCCGGGTTGCGCGGTGACCGAGGTTGAGATTGATGGTGTACTACATGAGTACAGCACCAAAGAAGGCGTTCAGGAAGATATCCTGGAAATCCTGCTCAACCTGAAAGGGCTGGCGGTGAGAGTTCAGGGTAAAGATGACGTTATTCTTACCTTGAATAAATCTGGCATTGGCCCTGTGACTGCAGCCGACATTACCCATGATGGTGATGTCGAAATCGTCAAGCCACAGCACGTGATCTGCCACCTGACCGATGAGAACGCATCTATTAGTATGCGCATCAAAGTTCAGCGCGGTCGTGGTTATGTGCCGGCTTCTACCCGAATTCATTCGGAAGAAGATGAGCGCCCAATCGGCCGTCTGCTGGTCGACGCATGCTACAGCCCTGTAGAGCGTATTGCCTACAATGTTGAAGCAGCGCGTGTAGAACAGCGTACCGACCTGGACAAGCTGGTCATCGAAATGGAAACCAACGGCACAATCGATCCTGAAGAGGCGATTCGTCGTGCGGCAACCATTCTGGCTGAACAACTGGAAGCTTTTGTTGACTTACGTGATGTACGTCAGCCGGAAGTTAAAGAAGAGAAACCAGAATTCGATCCGATCCTGCTGCGCCCTGTTGACGATCTGGAATTGACTGTCCGCTCTGCTAACTGCCTCAAAGCAGAAGCTATCCACTATATCGGTGATCTGGTACAGCGTACTGAGGTTGAGCTTCTTAAGACGCCTAACCTTGGTAAAAAATCTCTTACTGAGATTAAAGACGTGCTGGCTTCCCGTGGACTGTCTCTGGGCATGCGCCTGGAAAACTGGCCACCGGCAAGCATCGCTGACGAGTAACCGGATCACAGGTTAAGGTTTTACTGAGAAGGATAAGGTCATGCGCCATCGTAAGAGTGGTCGTCAACTGAACCGCAACAGCAGCCATCGCCAGGCTATGTTCCGCAATATGGCAGGTTCACTGGTTCGTCATGAAATCATCAAGACGACTCTGCCGAAAGCGAAAGAGCTGCGTCGCGTAGTTGAGCCGCTGATTACTCTTGCCAAGACTGATAGCGTAGCTAATCGTCGTCTGGCATTCGCCCGTACTCGTGATAACGAGATCGTGGCAAAACTGTTTAACGAACTGGGCCCGCGTTTCGCGAGCCGCGCCGGTGGTTACACTCGCATTCTGAAGTGTGGTTTCCGTGCAGGCGACAACGCGCCGATGGCATACATCGAGCTGGTTGATCGTTCAGAGAAAACAGAAGCTGCTGCAGAGTAATCTGTAGTAACGTAAAAAAACCCGCCTCGGCGGGTTTTTTTATATCCGCCCTATCCCCACTTATCTACAATATCTGTACTCTTTTTGTTCATCCCCTGGAGCGTTATATGTGGTTACTGGACCAGTGGGCAGAGCGCCATATTATTGCTGCACAGTCTAAAGGCGAGTTTGATGATTTACCTGGTACAGGCGAACCGCTTACGCTTGATGATGATTCCCATATTCCGCCAGAACTTCGGGCCGGATACCGTTTATTAAAAAATGCAGGTTGTCTTCCACCTGAGCTTGAGCAGCGCAGAGAGGCAATCCAACTGCTTGAAATACTCGCGGGGATCCGCAAAGATGATCCCAGTTATCAGGAAGTCAGTCGTCGGTTGTCGCTACTGAAGCTAAAACTTCGACAAGCTGGACTTAGCACCGAGTTTTTACACGGCGAATACGCAGATAAGCTGCTACAGAAGATCAACGACAAATAGCGGAGAGAGCATGTACCGAATTGGTGAATTAGCGAAGCTGGCTGACGTGACGCCGGATACTATCCGTTACTATGAAAAGCAGCAGATGATGGAGCATGAAGTACGTACAGAAGGCGGGTTTCGTCTCTACACGGAAAGCGATCTTCAGCGTCTTAAATTTATTCGTTATGCCCGGCAGCTTGGTTTTACACTGGAGTCGATTCGCGAACTGCTTTCGATCCGCATAGATCCAGAGCACCATACCTGCCAGGAATCAAAAGGGATCGTTCAGGAAAGATTACAAGAGGTCGAAGCGCGCATAGCGGAGCTTCAGGCGATGCAACGATCGTTACAACGATTAAATGACGCGTGCTGTGGTAAAGCACATAGCAGTGTGTACTGTTCTATTCTTGAAGCACTTGAACAAGGTGCCAGCGGGACAATATCAGACCGTTGATTTTTTGCACGGTCAGGTCTACACTCCCGGCGTAAATTACCCCCACAAACTGGAGAGAGTATGAGCCGTTATCAGCATACCAAAGGACAGATAAAGGACAACGCCATTGAGGCGCTTCTGTATGATCCACTGTTCAGGCAGCGCATTGAGAAAAATAAAAAAGGGAAGGGAAGTTATCTACGTAAAGGTAAACATGGCAATCGGGGAAACTGGGAGGCCAGTGGCAAGAAAGTGAAGCACTTTTTTACCACTGGCCTTTTTGTTTCAATGAACGCTTAAGAGCGGTTGTTCTGTTCTTTCAGCAGGTCACGAATTTCACTTAGTAATACTTCTTCTTTAGATGGTGCAGGGGGCGCCGCTGGCTCCTCAGCTTTTTTACGATTCAATTTATTGATCAGTTTGATTGCCATAAAGATAGCAAACGCAACAATAATGAAATCGAAGACATTCTGAATGAATACGCCGTAATGCATGACTACCGCCGGGATGTCTCCCTGCGCATCACGTAACGTTAAAGCAAACTGTTTAAAATCAATCCCACCAATTAACAACCCCAGTGGCGGCATGATGATATCGGCAACCAGTGATGAAACGATCTTACCAAATGCCGCACCAATAATGACACCCACTGCCAAATCGACAACATTCCCGCGCATCGCGAATTCGCGAAACTCTTTAATAATGCTCATTTTATTCTCCCTATGCAGCTGACGTTTATAAGTTTAACAAATGTTTAGGCAATTTCCATTTATGTATTGCGGAAAGGAAAAATTATTAGGCCCTGATAAATAAAGGGAAATAAAAAGGGCGCTATATTAGCGCCCAAATTATTACAGGAAGAAGGGGCTTGGCTGGAATAAGCGCTCGACGTCGGTAATAAACTTTTTATCTGTCAGGAACATAATAACGTGATCGCCCTGTTCAATACGCAGGTTGTCATTGGCAATCATCACATCATTACCCCGTACAACGGCGCCAATAATGGTGCCAGGCGGAAGTTTAATTTCATCAATCGAGCGACCTACCACCCGAGATGTTGTCTCATCACCGTGTGCGACGGCTTCAATGGCTTCCGCTACGCCGCGGCGTAGTGATGAAACACCAACAATATCAGCTTTACGCACATGGCTCAGGAGTGCGGAGATGGTCGCCTGCTGCGGTGAAATCGCAATATCGATCACGCTGCCCTGTACCAGATCGACGTACGCTCTGCGTTGGATTAGCACCATCACTTTCTTGGCGCCCATTCGTTTAGCCAGCATCGCCGACATGATGTTAGCTTCATCGTCGTTGGTCACCGCAATGAACAGATCAACCTGATCGATATGTTCTTCCGCCAGCAGCTCTTGATCCGAAGCATCGCCAAAAAAGACGATCGTATTTTGCAATTTCTCTGCAAGCTCCGATGCGCGCTGCTGATTACGCTCGATCAGTTTGACGCTGTAATCTTTTTCCAGACGCCGCGCGAGCCCCGCACCGATATTACCGCCACCGACTAACATAATGCGTTTGTACGGCTTTTCCAGACGCTGTAGCTCGCTCATGACGGCGCGAATGTGCTGTGATGCCGCGATAAAGAAAACCTCATCACCCGCTTCAACGATGGTAGAGCCCTGCGGGCGAATTGGCCTGTCATGACGGAATATTGCCGCAACGCGGGTATCGATATGCGGCATGTGATCGCGCATTGTCGACAACGCATTACCGATTAGCGGTCCGCCGTAATAAGCTTTCACGACCGCCAGACTGACTTTGCCCTCGGCAAAATTCACGACCTGCAATGCGCCCGGATATTCAATCAGGCGATAAATGCTATCGATAACCAGTTGCTCAGGCGCAATCAGATGATCGATAGGGACAGCATCGGATTGGAATAGCTTGTCCGCATCGCGAACATAATCCGGTGAACGAATACGGGCGATACGGTTAGGCGTATTAAACAGGGAATAAGCTACCTGGCAGGCAACCATATTTGTTTCATCTGAGCTGGTTACGGCAACCAGCATATCGGCATCGTCGGCACCAGCCTCACGCAATACACGGGGATGTGAACCATGTCCTTGCACGACGCGGAGATCGAACTTGTCCTGCAAGCTGCGCAGGCGCTCACCATTGGTATCGACTACCGTGATATCGTTGTTCTCTCCGACCAGGTTTTCAGCCAGCGTACCGCCAACTTGCCCTGCGCCAAGAATGATAATTTTCATCAGTCGCGACCCGTTATCTCATCACTTTTTGATTAGCTTAGCGTAAAAGAAGCCGTCGCCATCTTCTGCACCCGGTAAATTCTGACGTCCTGGCTGCTCTGGCGTACCGGTTTCGCTTAACACCGCATCCAGTGTGCGTGCAAGGAACGCGGCGATCTGCTGTTGGTTTTCTTCTGGCAGAATAGAACAGGTTGCATAGACTAGCGTGCCGCCAGGCTTAAGGTGTGTCCAGGTAGCGTTGAGGATCTCCGCCTGCAACTGAGCGAGTTCGGCAATATCCCGATCGCGACGCAGCCATTTGATATCCGGATGGCGACGGATTACACCAGTGGCAGAACATGGGGCGTCCAGCAAAATACGGTCAAACTGTTGCTCACCGCACCACTGCTGCGGATAGCGACCATCACCCTGCTTCACGGTTGCTTTCATACCCAGGCGTTTCAGGTTGTCATACACGCGAGACAGGCGTTTATCGTCGATATCGACTGCCATCACGTTCGCATCTGGCGCGACCTCCAGAATGTGGGTGGTCTTGCCGCCGGGAGCGCAACATAAATCAAGGATCTGCTCTCCGTTTTGTGGCTGCAGATAGCTGACGCAACCCTGGGCAGAGGCATCCTGAACGGTGACCCAACCTTGCTCAAAACCAGGCAGAGCGAGTACGGAGGCAGGTGTCTCCAGACGGACCGCATCCGGGTAATCCGGATGAGGGAAACCGGTCAATCCTGCTTCGGCGAGTAGTTCCAGCCAGGCGTCGCGCGTATGGTGGTTGCGATTAACACGGAGCCACATTGGCGGGCGTTGGTTATTAGCCTCAAGGATGGCTTCCCACTGCTGTGGATAAGCGGCTTTAATACGTTTTACCAGCCAGGAGGGGTGTAAGAAACGTAGATCGCTTTGTGCGAACTCGGCCAGTAGTTCTTCCTGACGGCGCTGGAACTGGCGTAATACGCCATTGATCAGCCCTTTCAACTGCGGACGCTTAATCACCACGGCGCCTTCTACGGTTTCGGCCAGCGCAGCATGGGGTGGGATACGGGTATGCAGCAGTTGGTAGAAGCCCACCATGATCAGGTAGTGAACGGTACGCTGTTTGCCCGTCATCGGACGTTCCATCAGTTGCTGGATCATCCACTCCAGTTGCGAGAGTGTGCGCAATACGCCGAAGCAAAGCTCTTGCAACAGCGCTTTATCTTTATCGGCAACTTTTTGCTGCATGGCGGGCAGCACGTTGCTTAATGATTGCCCCTTTTCGACAACCTGCTCGACGGTCTGGGCCGCCATACTGCGTAAATTAAGATGTTTTTTCATAAGTGCAAAAATAAAAATGCCCGGTAACACCGGGCTTAAAGAGATGAACCGTCAGGCCAGACGGTTTCCGGGCACAAACCACTCCCGGCGCGAATTAAGCAGATCCTGCGCACTCATGGCTTTTTTGCCTGCAGGCTGCAAAGAGACGAGATTCAGGATGCCGTCGCCTGTTGCAACCTGGATACCCTGACGGGTCGCTTCCAGAATTGTGCCTGGTTCAGCGTTAGCGGGCGTATCGATCACCGTCGCCTGCCAAATTTTTACTGGTTGCTCGTCGATGACGATATAGCTCATTGGCCACGGGTTAAAGGCGCGGATGCAGCGCTCCAACTGAGCGGCCGAAAGTGACCAGTCGATACGGGCCTCTTCTTTACTGAGTTTCTCTGCATGCGTAACCAGTGATTCATCTTGTACCACGGGTTTTATCGTGCCAGCAGCCAGCTGTTTTAGCGTTTCAATCAGCCCCTGAGGCCCCAGGTCTGCCAGCTTGTCGTATAACGAACCGCTGGTATCCTCTGCCGTAATCGGGCATGAGAGCTTAAGCAGCATATCACCGGTGTCGAGACCAACATCCATTTGCATGATGGTAACACCCGTTTCGCTATCGCCAGCCCACAGTGAACGTTGAATCGGTGCTGCGCCACGCCAGCGTGGAAGCAGGGAACCGTGAACGTTGATACAACCCAGGCGCGGCATCTCCAGCACGGCTTTTGGCAGAATCAGTCCATATGCCACTACCACCATCACGTCTGCGTGTAAATCAGCAACCAACTGTTGGTTTTCCTGAGGGCGAAGAGAGACGGGCTGGAAAACCGGTATCCCTTTTTCTTCTGCTAACACTTTTACCGGGCTGGGCATCAGCTTTTTACCGCGTCCCGCAGGGCGGTCCGGTTGGGTAAACACGCCAACGACGTTATGTCCAGAAGACAACAGCGCGTCAAGGTGACGCGCTGCAAAGTCAGGTGTACCCGCAAAAATAATACGTAGTGAGTCTGACACGTTGATTCTTGTCCTTAAGCTCGGGCGTTCAGGCGGTCGAGTTTTTCAACTTTCTGACGAATACGTTGTTGCTTCAACGGAGACAGATAATCGATAAACAGTTTACCGACCAGGTGATCCATTTCATGTTGAATGCAGATAGCGAGCAGGCCATCGGCTTCCAGTTCAAAAGATTTACCGTCGCGATTGAGCGCACGAATTTTTACTTTCTCAGCACGTGGTACTAACGCACGCTGTTCGGGGATAGACAGGCAACCTTCTTCAATGCCGGTTTCGCCATCTTTCTCCAGCAGCTCCGGGTTGATTAAAACCAACTGCTCGTCGCGATTTTCAGAGACATCAATAACAATGATGCGCTGATGGATATCGACCTGTGTTGCGGCCAGACCGATACCCTCTTCTGCGTACATCGTTTCGAACATATCATCAACGATACGCTGAATTTCTGCATTCACTTCTTCAACCGGCTTTGCGACTTTGCGAAGACGCTCGTCCGGAATATGTAACACTTGCAAAACTGACATAGTTATCCAGAGTTGTGTTCAGGAGTTGAAAAGATTATTACCTCTATTCTAGACAAAACCCCCTCTGATTGACAGCATCAGTGACCAATCGCAAAGATTGCCAGGACTGCTTGTGGCAGGGGAGCAGGGATGACCCAAATTGAAATTTGGCTACGTTTAGCGCAAGTGAATGAACTGTATGGTGATGAGATGGTGCGCCTTGCCCACTGGCTCAATGCCCAACCCTGTATTAACAACACGATACTCCAGCACGCAGGATTATCTTCCCGCCAGGCCATGCGCTTTTTAACCTTTTCAGAACAGTTACTGGAAAAAACGCTGCGTTGGTTGGAGCAGCCGAACCACCATTTAGTGGTTGCCGACAGCGAGCATTATCCATCCCAGCTGCGCGTGATTGAAGATTATCCTGGGGTACTTTTCGTTGCCGGTACTCCCGCATGCCTGCATTCATTTCAGGTGGCCGTCGTCGGTAGTCGCCAACATTCATGGTATGGCGAACGTTGGGGGCGATTATTTTGCGAAAAGCTTGCCGCGTCTGGGGTGACGATAACCAGTGGGCTGGCCCGAGGGATTGATGGCGTGGCGCATAATGCGGCGATAAACCGACAAGGCACGAGTATTGCGGTGCTGGGAAATGGGCTTGAGACCATTCATCCACGACAGCATGTCCGTCTCGCTGAACGTCTGATCGAGTCCGGAGGCGCATTGGTGTCTGAGTTCCCATTAGATACGCTCCCGCTGCCGCGCAATTTTCCCCGACGAAATCGCATTATCAGTGGTCTAAGTAAAGGTGTTCTGGTCGTTGAGGCCGCGCAGCGCAGCGGTTCATTGGTCACAGCACGCTGTGCGCTGGAACAAGGACGGGAGGTTTTTGCTTTGCCCGGACCGATTGGGAGTCCAGGAAGTGAAGGTCCACATTGGCTTATTCAGCAGGGAGCCACGCTTGTGACCGCACCAGAGGAAATTCTGGAAAATTTGCAATATGGGCTGCAATGGTTGCCAGATGAACCTGAAAAATCAATTTATTCGCCAGATCACGAAGAGGTGGCATTGCCATTTCCTGAGCTCCTGGCTAACGTAGGAGATGAGGTAACACCTGTTGACGTCGTCGCTGAACGTGCCGGCCAACCTGTGCCAGAGGTAGTGGCTCAACTACTCGAACTGGAGTTAGCAGGATGGATCGCAGCTGTACCCGGCGGCTATGTCCGATTGAGGAGGGCATGCCATGTTCGACGTACTAATGTATTTGTTTGAGACATATATCCATAACGAAGCTGAGCTGCGTGTGGATCAGGACAAACTGGAACGGGATCTTACCGACGCTGGTTTTGATCGTGAAGACATCTACAATGCGTTACTGTGGCTGGAAAAGCTTGCTGATTATCAGGATGGCCTTGCCGAACCTATGCAGCTGGCGTCTGACCCTCTTTCTCTGCGTATTTATACTGCAGAAGAATGTGAACGACTGGATGCGAGCTGTCGCGGATTCTTGCTATTCCTGGAGCAGATTCAGGTGCTAAACCTCGAAACGCGAGAAATGGTAATTGAGCGCGTACTCGCGCTGGATACGGCAGAGTTTGATCTGGAAGACCTGAAGTGGGTAATCCTGATGGTGCTATTCAACATTCCGGGTTGTGAAAATGCCTATCAGCAAATGGAAGAATTACTCTTTGAAGTGAATGAAGGTATGCTGCATTAATCAATCTTCATTCAGTATGAGTTGTTATGGCTAAATCAGCACTGTTTACGGTGCGTAAAAACGAGCCCTGCCCACAATGCGGGGCCGAACTGGTTATTCGCTCTGGGAAACACGGTCCGTTTCTCGGTTGTTCACACTATCCAGATTGCGATTATGTCCGTCCGCTGAAATCATCGGCGGACGGACATATTGTCAAAGTTCTGGAGGGTAAGTTTTGCCCTGCATGTGGCGCTGAGTTGGTGCTGCGACAGGGGCGATTCGGTATGTTTATCGGATGCAGTGACTACCCTGCGTGCGATCACACCGAGCTTATCGACAAGCCTGATGAAACAGCAATAGTCTGTCCTCAATGCCAGACTGGTCACCTGGTCCAGCGGCGTTCACGTTATGGCAAAACTTTTTACTCCTGCGATCGCTATCCGGAGTGCCAGTTTGTCATTAACTTCAAACCGTTAGCCGGAGAGTGTCCAGAGTGCCATTACCCGCTACTCATCGAAAAGAAAACCGCGCAGGGTGTGAAGCATTTCTGTGCCAGTAAACAATGTGGAAAGCCGATTTCGGCGGAATAAAAAAGTGAATAATAACCTGCCCACAGGCCCTATCGCTGCTGCAATAGAGGTACTGAACCAAGAGAAAGTCATCGCCTATCCAACAGAAGCTGTATTTGGTGTCGGCTGCGATCCCGACAGCGAAACGGCAGTAAGTCGTTTGTTGGAACTAAAACAACGCCCGGTCGAGAAAGGCCTAATTTTGATTGCGGCTAACTTTGAGCAACTTAAGCCCTATATTGACGATAGCTCGCTTACTGATGCTCAACGCGAGGCTATCTTCGCTCGCTGGCCGGGTCCTGTCACCTTCGTTTTCCCGGCACTTGCGTCTACACCTCGTTGGTTGACCGGTCGTTTTGATTCGCTGGCCGTGCGTGTCACAGATCATCCGCTGGTGGTTGCACTGTGCCAGGCTTATGGCAAACCTATAGTTTCCACCAGTGCAAATTTGAGTGGCTTACCGCCTTGCCGAACGGTAGAGGAAGTCCGCGCGCAGTTTGGTACAGACTTTCCCGTTGTTGAAGGAGAGACCGGAGGGCGTTTGAATCCTTCGGAGATCCGTGATGCACTGACGGGTGAACAGTTTCGACAGGGGTAATATGAAAGAAGCCTATGCTGTTTTTGGTAATCCGATAGCGCACAGTAAATCGCCTTTTATTCATCAGCAATTTGCAGAGCAGCTGAAGATTGATTACTCCTATGGACGTGTACTGGCGCCGATCAATGACTTTGCGAATTCGCTGAACGCCTTTTTTGCTGAGGGGGGTAAGGGAGCAAATGTCACCGTTCCTTTTAAAGAAGAGGCGTTTGCGCGTGCCGATGAATTAACAGACCGGGCATCGCTAGCTGGAGCAGTTAACACCCTTAAACGGCTGGAGGATGGACGTTTGCTGGGAGATAACACGGATGGTATCGGTTTATTAAGCGATCTTGAGCGTTTATCTTTCATTCGTCCCGGATCGCGAATTCTGCTGATTGGTGCGGGCGGTGCATCCCGTGGGGTATTGCTACCTCTTCTTTCAATGGATTGTGCGGTAACCATTGTTAATCGTACGGCCTCCCGCGCTGAAGAACTGGCACAGCTCTTCTCTCATACCGGTAGCGTGCAGGCAGTGGAAATGGACGAACTTGATAATCACCGCTTTGATCTGATTATTAACGCGACGTCCAGCGGTATTAGCGGTGAGGTCCCGTCTATTCCGGCATCTCTTATCCATCCCTCCGCCTACTGCTACGACATGTTTTATCAGAAAGGGAATACGCCGTTCCTTTCCTGGTGTGAAAAGCATGGGGCGAAACAGTATGCCGATGGTCTGGGGATGCTGGTGGGACAAGCTGCACATGCTGTTTTGCTCTGGCATGGCGTTTTACCCCAGATTGAGCCGGTCATTAAAAGCATGCAACAGGAATTGTCGGCATGAATCAGGCGATCCAGTTTCCCGATCGAGAAGAATGGCGGACGGATGTAAATGCCATTGTTTTCCCTGCAATGGTTCATGGGATGCAGTTAACATGTGCCATATCGGGAAAGATGTTGGCGTCCCGCTTTGGCGGTGAGACGCCTGAACAGTGGCTGGAAACCTTTCGATTACATCGCTGGGACCTGGAGGAAGAGGCCGAAGCATTGATCCAGGACCAGCAGGAAGACGCTCAGGGTTGGGTGTGGTTACTCTGACTTAAATACTCATCTTTCCACTTAACATAGTTGTTAGCTGAGTATTGCAAGCCTGCTTTCTCTTCATCACTCAATGGACGGATCTGCTTAACCGGGCTTCCCAGGTACAGATATCCACTCTCCAGGCGTTTGTTTTGCGGAACCAGGCTTCCCGCCCCAATCATAACGTCGTCTTCAACAACGACACCGTCCAACAGAATCGATCCCATGCCGACTAATACGCGGTTACCAATGGTACAACCGTGCAGCATGACTTTATGACCAACTGTGACATCTTCACCTACGATCAGCGGATTACCCTGTGGATTGGATGTAGATTTATGCGTGACATGTAGAACGCTGCCGTCCTGAATGTTTGTACGCGCACCGATTTGCACGTAGTTCACATCGCCACGGATCGCGACCAGTGGCCAAATTCCGACATCATCAGCCAAACGGGCATCACCAATGACGACGCTACTGGTGTCGATCATCACGCGTTTTCCGATCTGTGGGAAAAGATCCTTATAAGGGCGCAGTACATCAGACATGTTTACCTCAGCGAAAATAGAGCGGTAATGAAGACTTTGGTTGGATTATCGAGACTGTGCAAGTGATTTATCTATCAAAAATCAGCCAAATTGCGCAGGAATATAGCGAAAGGGGTGAAAAACAAGCATTCAGCAAAAAAGATCCAAAAAACACTTGTGCTAAAAAATGGGATCCCTATAATGCGCCTCCATCGACACGGTGGATGTGAATCACTTCACGCAAACAGCCGGTCGGTTGAAGAGAAAAACCTGAAAATGAGGGTTGACTCTGA
>NZ_SZWK01000281.1:0-3918 GCF_005280815.1 Citrobacter sp. TBCS-15
CACCCTTACCAAGGGTGCGCTCTACCAACTGAGCCATATCAGCACGTCTGGAGCGGGCAGCGGGAATCGAACCCGCATCATCAGCTTGGAAGGCTGAGGTAATAGCCATTATACGATGCCCGCATCCTGAAACTCGGCTACCCAGTTCTTTCTGTAACAAAAAAGAGATTTCTCTCTTTTATGTTCGAGCTGATTAATTTTTTAACCAACTCAGGCGGCGATAACGCTGCCAGAAAGTGGTGGTGGGGGAAGGATTCGAACCTTCGAAGTCTGTGACGGCAGATTTACAGTCTGCTCCCTTTGGCCGCTCGGGAACCCCNGGACTTGATGGTGCCGACTACCGGAATCGAACTGGTGACCTACTGATTACAAGTCAGTTGCTCTACCTACTGAGCTAAGTCGGCATCAAGTAGCGCGCATTTTATGGAGACCTGCGCACTCATGCAACTAAAAAATTGCATAAAATGTTCTATCGCTCACATTTTGCACTATACGTCCGATAAATAATCTATTTCTTCGTATGATTGGACAAATTTCCAACGGCGCCCACCCTTCCAAAGGCAAGTTTTGCGCCGCCATGCGCTCATCCATAGAGAGAAAGTACCTCTTTATACATCTGGAATAGCCGTCACATTGCTTTTCAGGGGATGATTTTTTCTTATTATTCCCCCTCATCTGGTGTTACCCTCCTGCCCATTGTCCAAATTAACTGAAATGTGCGTGCCATTGCGTGCCGGGGATGATTTCGTTTTTTTACCGCAGACCTGATATAGCAATGACAGCCAGACCATGCGTATGAGTATAAAAGAGCAAGCGTTAACGTCGCCTTACCTACAGTTTGATCGCAACCAGTGGGCTGCGCTTCGTGATTCCGTGCCAATGACTCTGACCGAGGAAGAGATTGCTCGTCTGAAAGGCATTAACGAAGACTTGTCGCTGGAAGAAGTTGCCGAAATTTATTTGCCTCTATCGCGTTTGCTAAATTTTTACATCAGTTCGAACCTGCGACGTCAGGCGGTGCTGGAGCAATTTTTAGGCACTAACGGCGAGCGTATTCCTTATATTATTAGCATTGCTGGCAGCGTCGCCGTTGGCAAAAGCACCACAGCTCGTGTTTTACAGGCACTATTGAGTCGCTGGCCTGAGCATCGTAAGGTTGAGTTGATTACGACCGACGGTTTTCTTCATCCTAATCAGGTGTTGAAAGATCGTGGACTCATGAAGAAGAAAGGCTTCCCTCAGTCCTATGATATGCACCGCCTGGTTAAATTCGTTTCCGATTTGAAGTCAGGCGTACCTAACGTCACGGCGCCGGTCTACTCTCATCTTATCTATGATGTGATCCCTGATGGCGACAAAACCGTTGCCCAGCCTGACATATTAATACTCGAAGGGCTTAATGTATTACAGAGCGGGATGGATTATCCTCACGATCCACATCATGTATTTGTTTCTGATTTTGTCGACTTTTCTATTTATGTTGATGCGCCAGAAGAATTACTCCAGACGTGGTATATCAACCGCTTCCTGAAATTCCGCGAAGGGGCATTTACCAACCCAGACTCTTATTTCCATAATTATGCGAAATTGTCGGAAGATGAGGCAATCAACACGGCTACATCGTTATGGAAAGAGATTAACTGGCTGAATTTAAAACAAAATATTTTACCAACGCGTGAGCGAGCCAGCTTGATTATGACCAAAAGCGCCAATCATGCCGTTGAAGAGGTCAGGCTACGTAAATAAATTAATAAGGGGAGCTACAGCTCCCCTTATTATTATTCAGCACTTCTGAGCGATATTTCTCCGCCCATCCAGGGTTTTATCACGCCATTTTGTTCAAGCAATAATGCGCCTTGTGCATCTATTCCACGCGATACCCCAAATATTTCTTTATCGCCAATAATGAGTTTTACCGGACGGTCGATAAAGTTGTCCAACTTCTTCCAGCGGGACAGATAAGGTGCCAGGCCCTCATGTTCAAACAGTACCAGCGCAGCACGCAGCTCGCGGATCAGTCGGGCAGCAAGGGTATTGCGGTCAATATTAATTCCCGCTTCCTGGAGATTAATCCAGCCCTGATTAACGACATTCTCTTCTACCCGGCGCATGGCCATGTTAATACCCGCACCGATAACAATTTGCGCGGCATCGCCCGTCTTACCCGTGAGTTCAACCAAAATTCCGGCCAGTTTACGATCGAGCAGATAGAGATCGTTCGGCCATTTCACGCGAACTTTATCCGCACCCAGATCGCGTAAAACCTCCGCCATGACAATACCAATCACCAGACTCAAACCAATTGCGGCTGCCGGTCCTTGCTCTAGTCGCCAGAACATTGAGAGATACAGATTGGCGCCAAACGGCGAGAACCACTTACGTCCGCGACGACCACGACCGGCCTGCTGATACTCAGCGACGCAGGCATCCCCTGACTCCAGTTGACCAATGCGATCCATCAGGTACTGGTTGGTTGAGTCGATAACCGGCAGAACCGTGACATTCCCCCTATCCAACTGAGAATGAATCAGTGATGAGTCTAATAACTGGATAGGCTCAGGTAAGCTGTATCCTTTACCGGGAACAGTAAATACATCAACGCCCCAGTCGCGTAGCGTCTGAACATGCTTGTTGATTGCCGCGCGGCTCATTCCCAGCTGTTCACCAAGCTGCTCACCGGAATGAAATTCACCATCGGCTAACAAGGAAATAAGCGTCAGGGGGACGGTATTATCTTTCATGCGATGATCTCCACAGCATTCACTTCACCCTGTGGGCCAATAAATCTGACCTCAGGTTCAAGCCAGACATTGAATTTCTCACCGACGTTTTGGCGTACATGATGCGCTAGTTGCACCACATCCTGACTGGTCGCACGGTCTGCATTGATCAGTACCAGTGCTTGCTGCTGATGTACCGCTGCACCACCAATACGCATGCCTTTTAGCTGGCATTGATCGATAAGCCAGCCGGCAGCCAGTTTCACTGAACCATCAACCTGTGGGTAATGAGGCGCGGTCGGGAATTTAGCCAGCAGTTCCTGCGCAACGTGCGCTGTAACAACCGGGTTTTTAAAGAAACTACCCGCATTACCGTTAACTTTCGGGTCGGGCAGCTTTGTTGTGCGCATATGACAGACAGAATCAAAAATCTGCTGAGGCGTCACGGTTGCGGGATCCAGACGAGTCAGGTCACCATAAGTGAGAACGGGCTGCCACTGTTTAGGCAAGCGCAGACCAACGGCAACAATTGCGAAACGATCCTGGTATTCATGCTTGAAGATGCTGTCACGGTAACCAAAACGGCATTCCGCGGCGCTGACGCGCAGATGTTTGCCGGTTGACAGTTCAACGCAGTCCACATATTCACAGACACGCTGCAGCTCCACACCATAAGCACCAATATTCTGAATGGGAGATGAACCGACGCATCCGGGAATGAGTGCCAGATTTTCCAGCCCTGGCATACCTTCTTGCAGCGTGTGCTGTACCAAATGATGCCAGTTCTCACCGGCACCTACGTGCAAATGCCACGCCTCAGGTTGTTCTGTGATCTCAATACCCTTGATTCGATTGACGATCACCGTTCCATGGAAGGTATCGAGAAACAGGACGTTACTCCCCTCGCCCAGGATCAGTACTGGATGATGTGATGCATTCGCTGATTGCCAGGCATTCAGCAGTTGTTGCTCATTTTCGGCGCAGACAAACTCATTAGCTTGTTGATCGATACCGAAGGTGTTCCAGGCTTTAAGGGAGTGATTCATAGACGCTTTCCTGATGCAAAATCGCACTTAGTTTACCGCATATGCCGCAGGATGGCTTGTGTTATGGAGGCGAGGGGGTTGCTTTGGTAGGCCGCATCCGGCAGGTGTCATTTCGCACAGACGCAAAAAAGCCCATCCGGCAGGATGGGCTT
>NZ_SZWK01000282.1:0-1480 GCF_005280815.1 Citrobacter sp. TBCS-15
TTTTCTTCTGCCCTTAAACTTTTGTAGTTGCTTTTCATATATGAACTTTCTAATATCGTCTTTCTGCTGTTTTTCCTCTTTATCAGACCAACTAACTTTTTGGCCTTTTCGCTTGCCACTTTGATAAACTCGTCTGTTATCATCAGGAAAGCCATTTTTTTCAAAGTACATTCTAGCATATTCAAAGTAATTTAAGCTGTTGATGTACTGCTGACTATCCTTTTTGTGATAATTAAGAGTTATCAATCGTCTTTCAGCTAGTGATTCAAAAGATGTTATCATACTTCTTCTTCAACGAAACCTAAAGCTAACAAAGCTTTATATTCCTCGCTCCCCTCTTTAACTTCAAGAGCATCTTGCTCGAATTTTGTTAATTGTTTAGACTGTCCAGCATAATATAATGCAGTTCCTCCGCTACTATCAGAAAAGTTATAAAACTTAAATTTAGGTTCAATAACTTCATAACCGTTAATGACAGCTTCAACCATTTTCAATTGCTCGTAACACTCAAAAGCACTACTTGGACATTTATCGCCGCCTATCCAATTNTTCCTCGCTCCCCTCTTTAACTTCAAGAGCATCTTGCTCGAATTTTGTTAATTGTTTAGACTGTCCAGCATAATATAATGCAGTTCCTCCGCTACTATCAGAAAAGTTATAAAACTTAAATTTAGGTTCAATAACTTCATAACCGTTAATGACAGCTTCAACCATTTTCAATTGCTCGTAACACTCAAAAGCACTACTTGGACATTTATCGCCGCCTATCCAATTGTATCCATAACCAAAACGAGTGATGTGACAAAGCGCTCGTTTTTTGTTTATTTCATCTTCAAGGTTTCCAAAAGTTTCAAGATAATCAGCTTGTTTTTGCGTTAATTTGACTACCATTTGTTAGTTCTCCTTTATTTCTATATATACTATTATACCAAAATTAATTATCGTTGTCAAATATTAGATGATATTTTTTTATTTATTTCTACTTTTAATTGTAATGCCCTAATCAATGCACGCTTAGAATAATCATTTTCGCAAGCTGCATGCAATTTTTTCGACTGTCTGACTAGAAATTCAGCACGTCCAAGCCATACTTTGAAAAGTTCGTCATTATGCCATTCTGCTTTTACCATTTCATCTAATGCACGATATAACCAACCGTACACTTCAGCGTGTAAAATAATAGCTTTGTTCTTGTAGTCGTTCATTGAGTTCATTTTTTGCTCTCTCTATTAATTTAAAGTCATCACTGTATAAAACAGGTTTTGAATATTGTTCATTCATGTTAAACCTTGAATAATAGTCATAGAAGTATTCATTTACTTTTTCATGGTAATAAACAACGTATTTTTTATCACTCATTTTCTGTTACTTTTCCTTTCTCTTTAGCTAAGTCTAAGAAAGCCTGTGCCGATTCTTTCGTCGTTTCGATTGGAGTTTCAGCCTTTACTTTTTCCACTAGTTCGCTATCTGGTTCTTTTTT
>NZ_SZWK01000283.1:0-31294 GCF_005280815.1 Citrobacter sp. TBCS-15
CGCAATCCGTGAAGGCGGCCGTACTGTAGGTGCGGGCGTTGTTGCCAAAGTAATGAGCTAATTGCCGAATAACATTTGACGCAATGCGCAATAAAAGGGCATCATTTGATGCCCTTTTTGCACGCTTTCACACCAGAACCTGGCTCATCAGTGATTTTTTTTGTCATAATCATTGCTGAGACAGGCTCTGAAGAGGGCGTTTAGTCCGAAACGCACCAGAGCATTTCGGTTTGGATCGCCTCGCTTACGCGGGGTGAAAATGTTTGTAGAATACTTCTGACAGGTTGGTTTATGAGTGCGAATACCGAAGCTCAAGGAAGCGGGCGCGGCCTGGAAGCGATGAAGTGGGTTGTTGTCGCTATATTGCTGCTTGTAGCTATCGTTGGCAACTACCTTTATCGTGACATGATGCTGCCGCTGCGTGCGCTGGCCGTAGTGATTCTGATTGCCGCAGCGGGTGGTGTCGCGCTGTTGACAACAAAAGGTAAAGCGACCGTTGCTTTTGCCCGTGAAGCGAGAACCGAAGTCCGTAAGGTCATTTGGCCAACTCGCCAGGAAACATTGCACACCACATTAATTGTGGCTGCGGTTACCGCAGTAATGTCACTGATCCTGTGGGGACTGGATGGTATTCTGGTTCGCCTGGTATCCTTTATCACTGGCCTGAGGTTCTAAGATGTCTGAAGCCCCTAAAAAGCGCTGGTACGTCGTTCAGGCGTTTTCCGGTTTTGAAGGCCGCGTTGCCACGTCGCTGCGCGAATATATCAAGTTACAAAATATGGAAGAGCTGTTTGGCGAAGTCATGGTGCCGACAGAAGAAGTGGTCGAGATCCGTGGTGGCCAGCGTCGCAAGAGCGAACGTAAATTCTTCCCGGGCTATGTACTGGTCCAGATGGTCATGAATGATGCGAGCTGGCACCTGGTGCGCAGCGTTCCGCGTGTGATGGGCTTTATCGGCGGTACTTCTGACCGTCCGGCGCCAATCAGCGACAAAGAAGTTGATGCGATCATGAACCGTCTGCAGCAGGTTGGTGATAAGCCGCGTCCGAAAACGATGTTTGAGCCGGGCGAAATGGTTCGCGTTAGCGACGGTCCGTTTGCTGACTTTAACGGCGTAGTTGAAGAAGTGGACTACGAGAAGTCTCGTCTGAAAGTTTCTGTATCTATTTTCGGTCGTGCGACTCCGGTTGAACTGGACTTCGCCCAGGTTGAAAAAGCCTAACACGTCGATCAAAAAAGCGGCGATTTAATCGTTGCACAAGGCGCGAGATTGGAATACAATTTCGCGCCTTTTGTTTTTATGGACCCTGTCCGTAAAACGAATTTACAAACACGGGGAGCCTCTTTGAGGCGCTATAACCCAACTAGAGGAATTTAGAATGGCTAAGAAAGTCCAAGCCTATGTCAAGCTGCAGGTTGCAGCTGGTATGGCTAACCCGAGTCCGCCAGTAGGTCCAGCACTGGGTCAACAAGGCGTGAACATCATGGAATTCTGCAAAGCGTTCAACGCAAAAACTGATTCCATTGAAAAAGGTCTGCCGATCCCGGTTGTTATCACCGTTTACGCTGACCGTTCTTTCACTTTCGTTACCAAAACGCCTCCGGCAGCAGTACTGCTGAAGAAAGCGGCTGGTATCAAGTCTGGTTCCGGCAAGCCGAACAAAGACAAAGTGGGTAAAATTTCCCGCGCTCAGCTGCAGGAAATCGCGCAGACCAAAGCTGCCGACATGACTGGTTCCGACATTGAAGCGATGACTCGCTCCATTGAAGGTACTGCACGTTCCATGGGCCTGGTAGTGGAGGACTAAGAAATGGCTAAACTGACCAAGCGTATGCGCGTGATCCGTGACAAAGTTGATGCAACTAAACAGTACGACATCAACGAAGCTATTGCTCTGCTGAAAGAGCTGGCCACTGCTAAATTCGTAGAAAGCGTGGACGTTGCCGTTAACCTCGGCATCGACGCTCGTAAATCTGACCAGAACGTACGTGGTGCAACTGTACTGCCGCACGGTACTGGCCGTTCCGTTCGCGTAGCTGTATTTACCCAGGGCGCAAACGCTGAAGCTGCTAAAGCTGCAGGCGCTGAGCTGGTAGGTATGGAAGATCTGGCTGAACAGATCAAGAAAGGCGAAATGAACTTTGACGTTGTTATTGCTTCCCCGGATGCAATGCGCGTTGTTGGCCAGCTGGGTCAGGTTCTGGGTCCGCGCGGCCTGATGCCAAACCCGAAAGTTGGTACTGTAACTCCTAACGTTGCTGAAGCTGTTAAGAACGCTAAAGCTGGTCAGGTTCGTTACCGTAACGACAAAAACGGCATCATCCACACTACCATCGGTAAAGTGGATTTTGACGCTGACAAACTGAAAGAAAACCTGGAAGCTCTGCTGGTTGCGCTGAAAAAAGCAAAACCGACTCAGGCAAAAGGCGTGTACATCAAGAAAGTTAGCATCTCCACCACCATGGGTGCTGGTGTTGCCGTTGATCAGGCTGGTCTGAGCGCGTCTGCGAACGTCTAAGATTAGCTTTACGTGGGCGGCGAATTTGTCTACAATCTTCGCCCACGATTCTATTAGCTTCGGCCGATAGACAACAGATTTGTTCGTTGGAGCCTGGCCTATCCAGGCCTCCGTCGAAGACCGCAGGTGTTTCGCAAGAAACTTAATGCCCTGCGTAGACGGTGACAGAACGCTAAGATTATTTCTGATACTCTGGCTTGTTTCTGCTCACCGTATTTAGACGCTCTCTCCGTTGGGGGGAGTGAAGTGAGTTCCGGAACATGAGTTCCGGCAAACATCCAGGAGCAAAGCTAATGGCTTTAAATCTTCAAGACAAACAAGCGATTGTTGCTGAAGTCAGCGAAGTAGCCAAAGGCGCGCTGTCTGCAGTAGTTGCGGATTCCCGTGGCGTAACTGTAGATAAAATGACTGAACTGCGTAAAGCAGGTCGTGAAGCTGGCGTATACATGCGTGTTGTTCGTAACACCCTGCTGCGCCGCGTCGTTGAAGGTACTCAGTTCGAGTGCCTGAAAGACACGTTTGTTGGTCCGACCCTGATTGCATACTCTATGGAACACCCGGGCGCTGCTGCTCGTCTGTTCAAAGAGTTCGCGAAAGCGAATGCAAAATTTGAGGTCAAAGCCGCAGCCTTTGAAGGTGAGTTGATTACCGCATCGAATATCGATCGCCTGGCAACTCTGCCGACCTACGAAGAAGCAATTGCACGCCTGATGGCAACCATGAAAGAAGCTTCGGCTGGCAAACTGGTTCGTACTCTGGCTGCTGTACGCGATGCGAAAGAAGCTGCTTAATTGCAGTTACCTTTCTCAAGCATCTGCTTACGTATAAACTTATTCTGATTTTCAGGAACAATTTAAATGTCTATCACTAAAGATCAAATCATTGAAGCAGTATCCGCTATGTCCGTAATGGACGTTGTAGAACTGATTTCTGCAATGGAAGAAAAATTCGGTGTTTCCGCTGCTGCTGCTGTAGCTGTAGCTGCTGGCCCGGCTGAAGCTGCTGAAGAAAAAACTGAATTCGACGTAATTCTGAAAGCTGCTGGCGCTAACAAAGTTGCTGTTATCAAAGCAGTACGTGGCGCAACTGGCCTGGGTCTGAAAGAAGCTAAAGACCTGGTAGAATCTGCACCGGCTGCGCTGAAAGAAGGCGTGAGCAAAGACGACGCAGAAGCACTGAAAAAATCTCTGGAAGAAGCTGGCGCTGAAGTTGAAGTTAAATAAGCCAACTTTTCTGGTTGCAGCCTAAGAAATTAGGCTGATGGCTGGTGACTTTTTAGTCACCAGCCTTTTTGCGCTGTAAGGCGCCAGTAGCGTTTCACACTGTTTGACTACTGCTGTGCCTTTCAATGCTTGTTTCTATCGACGTCTTAATATACTGCGACAGAGCGTCAGTTCTGTGTAAATCGCAATGAAATGGTTTAAGCGTGATAGCAACAGGCATTGCGGAAAGTATTCGATTTTCCGGTCAACAAAATAGTGTTGCACAAACTGTCCGCTCAATGGACAGATGGGTCGACTTGTCAGCGAGCTGAGGAACCCTAATGGTTTACTCCTATACCGAGAAAAAACGTATTCGTAAGGATTTTGGTAAACGTCCGCAAGTGTTGGACATACCTTATCTCCTTTCTATCCAGCTTGACTCGTTTCAGAAGTTCATCGAGCAAGATCCTGAAGGGCAGTATGGTCTGGAAGCAGCTTTCCGTTCCGTTTTCCCGATTCAGAGCTACAGCGGTAATTCCGAGCTGCAATACGTCAGCTACCGTCTTGGCGAACCGGTGTTTGACGTTCAGGAATGTCAGATCCGTGGCGTGACCTATTCCGCACCGCTGCGCGTAAAACTGCGTCTGGTGATCTACGAGCGCGAAGCGCCGGAAGGCACCGTAAAAGACATTAAAGAACAAGAAGTCTACATGGGCGAAATTCCGCTCATGACCGACAACGGTACCTTTGTTATCAACGGTACTGAGCGTGTTATCGTTTCTCAGCTGCACCGTAGTCCTGGCGTCTTCTTTGACTCCGACAAAGGTAAAACCCACTCTTCGGGTAAAGTGCTGTATAACGCGCGTATTATTCCTTACCGTGGTTCCTGGCTGGACTTCGAATTCGATCCGAAGGACAACCTGTTCGTACGTATTGACCGTCGCCGTAAACTGCCTGCGACCATCATTCTGCGTGCACTGAACTACACCACTGAGCAGATCCTTGACCTGTTCTTTGAAAAAGTTGTTTTCGAAATTCGTGACAACAAGCTGCAGATGGAACTGGTGCCGGAACGCCTGCGTGGTGAAACCGCCTCCTTTGACATTGAAGCTAACGGCAAAGTCTACGTCGAAAAAGGCCGTCGCATCACTGCGCGCCATATTCGCCAGCTGGAAAAAGACGATATCAAGCATATCGAAGTTCCGGTTGAATACATTGCTGGTAAAGTTGCGGCTAAAGACTACGTTGACGAATCTACTGGCGAGCTGATCTGCGCAGCTAACATGGAGCTGAGCCTGGATCTGCTGGCTAAGCTGAGCCAGTCTGGTCACAAGCGTATCGAAACGCTGTTCACTAACGATCTGGACCACGGTCCGTACATTTCTGAAACTGTACGCGTCGACCCAACCAACGATCGTCTGAGCGCGCTGGTAGAAATCTACCGCATGATGCGCCCTGGTGAGCCGCCGACTCGTGAAGCTGCTGAAAGCCTGTTCGAGAACCTGTTCTTCTCCGAAGACCGCTATGACCTGTCTGCGGTTGGTCGTATGAAGTTCAACCGTTCTCTGCTGCGCGACGAAATCGAAGGTTCCGGTATCCTGAGCAAAGACGACATCATTGAAGTGATGAAGAAGCTCATCGATATCCGAAACGGTAAAGGCGAAGTCGATGATATCGACCACCTTGGCAACCGTCGTATCCGTTCCGTAGGCGAAATGGCGGAAAACCAATTCCGCGTTGGCTTGGTGCGTGTTGAGCGTGCGGTGAAAGAGCGTCTGTCTCTGGGCGATCTGGATACCCTGATGCCTCAGGATATGATCAACGCCAAGCCGATTTCCGCAGCAGTGAAAGAGTTCTTCGGTTCCAGCCAGCTGTCTCAGTTTATGGACCAGAACAACCCGTTGTCTGAGATTACGCACAAACGTCGTATCTCCGCACTCGGCCCAGGCGGTCTGACCCGTGAACGCGCAGGCTTCGAAGTTCGAGACGTACACCCGACTCACTACGGTCGTGTATGTCCAATCGAAACACCTGAAGGTCCGAACATCGGTCTGATCAACTCCCTGTCCGTGTATGCACAGACTAACGAATACGGCTTCCTCGAGACTCCGTACCGTAAAGTGACCGACGGTGTTGTTACTGACGAAATTCATTACCTGTCTGCTATCGAAGAAGGCAACTACGTTATCGCTCAGGCGAACTCCAACCTGGATGACGAAGGCCACTTTGTAGAAGATCTGGTTACCTGCCGTAGTAAAGGCGAATCCAGCTTGTTCAGCCGCGACCAGGTTGACTACATGGACGTATCCACCCAGCAGGTGGTATCCGTCGGTGCGTCCCTGATCCCGTTCCTGGAACACGATGACGCCAACCGTGCATTGATGGGTGCGAACATGCAACGTCAGGCGGTTCCGACTCTGCGTGCTGATAAGCCGCTGGTTGGTACCGGTATGGAACGTGCTGTTGCCGTTGACTCCGGTGTTACTGCAGTTGCTAAACGTGGCGGTACTGTTCAGTACGTGGATGCTTCCCGTATCGTTATCAAAGTTAACGAAGACGAGATGTACCCGGGCGAAGCAGGTATCGACATTTATAACCTGACTAAATACACCCGTTCAAACCAGAACACCTGTATCAACCAGATGCCTTGCGTATCTCTGGGCGAGCCGGTTGAACGTGGTGATGTGCTGGCAGACGGTCCGTCCACCGACCTCGGTGAACTTGCGCTGGGTCAGAACATGCGCGTGGCGTTCATGCCATGGAATGGTTACAACTTCGAAGACTCCATCCTCGTCTCCGAGCGTGTTGTCCAGGAAGACCGTTTCACCACCATCCACATTCAGGAACTGGCATGTGTGTCCCGTGACACCAAGCTGGGGCCGGAAGAGATCACCGCTGACATCCCGAACGTGGGTGAAGCTGCGCTCTCCAAACTGGATGAATCCGGTATCGTTTATATCGGTGCGGAAGTGACCGGTGGCGACATTCTGGTTGGTAAGGTAACGCCGAAAGGTGAAACCCAGCTGACCCCAGAAGAGAAGCTGCTGCGTGCGATCTTCGGTGAGAAAGCGTCTGACGTTAAAGACTCTTCTCTGCGCGTGCCAAACGGTGTTTCCGGTACGATTATCGACGTTCAGGTCTTTACTCGCGATGGCGTAGAAAAAGACAAACGTGCGCTGGAAATCGAAGAGATGCAGCTGAAGCAGGCTAAGAAAGACCTGTCTGAAGAACTGCAGATCCTCGAAGCTGGTCTGTTCAGCCGTATCTACGCTGTGCTGGTTTCCGGTGGCGTTGAAGCTGAGAAGCTCGACAAACTGCCGCGTGACCGCTGGTTAGAACTCGGCCTGACCGACGAAGAGAAACAGAATCAGCTGGAACAACTGGCTGAGCAGTACGACGAACTGAAACACGAGTTCGAGAAAAAACTCGAAGCGAAACGCCGTAAAATTACTCAGGGCGACGATCTTGCACCGGGCGTGCTGAAGATTGTTAAGGTTTATCTGGCGGTTAAACGTCGGATCCAGCCTGGTGATAAGATGGCAGGTCGTCACGGTAACAAGGGTGTAATCTCTAAGATCAACCCGATCGAAGATATGCCACACGATGCTAACGGTACGCCGGTAGATATCGTACTGAACCCGCTGGGCGTACCATCGCGTATGAACATCGGTCAGATCCTTGAAACCCACCTGGGTATGGCTGCGAAAGGTATCGGCGATAAGATCAACGCCATGCTGAAACAGCAGCAGGAAGTCGCCAAACTGCGCGAATTCATCCAGCGTGCTTACGATCTGGGTTCAGATGTTCGTCAGAAAGTTGACCTGAATACCTTCAGCGATGAAGAAGTTCTGCGTCTGGCTGAAAACCTGAAAAAAGGTATGCCGATCGCAACGCCGGTATTCGACGGTGCGAAAGAGTCTGAAATCAAGGAACTGTTACAGCTGGGTGGCCTGCCGACTTCCGGTCAGATTACCCTGTTCGACGGTCGTACCGGTGAGCAGTTCGAGCGCCAGGTTACCGTTGGCTACATGTACATGCTGAAACTGAACCACCTGGTTGATGACAAGATGCACGCGCGTTCTACCGGTTCTTACAGCCTGGTTACTCAGCAGCCGCTGGGTGGTAAGGCTCAGTTCGGTGGTCAGCGCTTCGGGGAGATGGAAGTGTGGGCGCTGGAAGCATATGGCGCGGCATACACCCTGCAGGAAATGCTCACCGTTAAGTCTGATGACGTGAATGGTCGTACTAAGATGTATAAAAACATCGTGGACGGCAACCATCAGATGGAACCAGGCATGCCGGAATCCTTCAACGTACTGTTGAAAGAGATTCGTTCGCTGGGTATCAACATCGAGCTGGAAGACGAGTAACTCTCGATCAAACAGGTCACTGGTGCTGGCGTAACAGCCAGCGCCAGATTGTGCTAACTCCGACGGGAGCAAATCCGTGAAAGATTTATTAAAGTTTCTGAAAGCGCAGACTAAAACCGAAGAGTTTGATGCGATCAAAATTGCTCTGGCCTCGCCAGACATGATCCGTTCATGGTCTTTCGGTGAAGTTAAGAAGCCGGAAACCATCAACTACCGTACGTTCAAACCTGAGCGTGACGGCCTTTTCTGCGCCCGTATCTTTGGGCCGGTAAAAGACTACGAGTGCCTGTGCGGTAAGTACAAGCGCCTGAAACATCGTGGTGTGATCTGTGAGAAGTGCGGCGTTGAAGTGACCCAGACCAAAGTACGCCGTGAGCGTATGGGCCACATCGAGCTGGCGTCTCCGACCGCGCATATCTGGTTCCTGAAATCGCTGCCGTCCCGTATCGGTTTGCTGCTCGATATGCCGCTGCGCGATATCGAACGCGTACTGTACTTCGAATCTTATGTGGTTATCGAAGGCGGTATGACCAACCTGGAACGTCAACAGATCCTGACTGAAGAGCAGTATCTGGACGCGCTGGAAGAGTTCGGTGACGAATTCGACGCGAAGATGGGTGCGGAAGCTATTCAGGCCCTGCTGAAGAGCATGGATCTGGAGCAAGAGTGTGAAACTCTGCGCGAAGAGCTGAACGAAACCAACTCCGAAACCAAGCGTAAGAAGCTGACCAAGCGTATCAAACTGCTGGAAGCTTTCGTACAGTCTGGCAACAAGCCAGAGTGGATGATCCTGACCGTTCTGCCGGTTCTGCCGCCAGATCTGCGTCCGCTGGTTCCGCTCGATGGTGGTCGTTTCGCAACGTCAGATCTGAACGATCTGTACCGTCGCGTGATCAACCGTAACAACCGTCTGAAACGTCTGCTGGATCTGGCTGCGCCGGACATCATCGTACGCAACGAAAAACGTATGCTGCAGGAAGCGGTTGACGCCCTGCTGGATAACGGTCGTCGCGGTCGTGCGATCACCGGTTCTAACAAACGTCCTCTGAAATCTTTGGCTGACATGATCAAAGGTAAACAGGGTCGTTTCCGTCAGAACCTGCTCGGTAAGCGTGTTGACTACTCCGGTCGTTCTGTAATCACCGTAGGTCCATACCTGCGTCTGCATCAGTGCGGTCTGCCGAAGAAAATGGCACTGGAACTGTTCAAACCGTTCATCTACGGCAAGCTGGAACTGCGTGGCCTCGCCACCACCATCAAAGCCGCTAAGAAAATGGTTGAGCGTGAAGAAGCTGTCGTTTGGGATATCCTGGACGAAGTTATCCGCGAACACCCGGTACTGCTGAACCGTGCACCAACCCTGCACCGTCTGGGTATCCAGGCATTTGAACCGGTACTGATCGAAGGTAAAGCTATCCAGCTGCATCCGCTGGTTTGTGCGGCATATAACGCCGACTTCGATGGTGACCAGATGGCTGTTCACGTACCGCTGACGCTGGAAGCCCAGCTCGAAGCGCGTGCGCTGATGATGTCTACCAACAACATCCTGTCTCCGGCGAACGGCGAACCTATCATCGTTCCGTCTCAGGACGTTGTATTGGGTCTGTATTACATGACCCGTGACTGTGTTAACGCCAAAGGCGAAGGCATGGTGCTGACTGGCCCGAAAGAAGCAGAGCGTATCTATCGCGCTGGCCTGGCCTCTCTGCATGCGCGCGTTAAAGTGCGTATCACTGAATATGAAAAAGATGAAAACGGCGAATTCGTTGCGCACACCAGCCTGAAAGACACGACCATTGGTCGCGCCATTCTGTGGATGATCGTACCGAAAGGTCTGCCTTTCTCCATCGTCAACCAGGCGCTGGGCAAGAAAGCCATCTCCAAAATGCTGAACACCTGTTATCGCATTCTGGGCCTGAAGCCGACCGTTATCTTCGCTGACCAGACAATGTACACCGGCTTTGCTTATGCAGCGCGTTCAGGTGCATCTGTTGGTATTGATGACATGGTCATCCCAGAGAAGAAACACGAGATCATCTCTGAAGCGGAAGCTGAAGTTGCTGAGATCCAGGAGCAGTTCCAGTCTGGTCTGGTAACCGCTGGCGAACGCTATAACAAAGTTATCGATATCTGGGCTGCGGCGAACGATCGTGTATCCAAAGCGATGATGGATAACCTGCAAACTGAAACCGTTATTAACCGTGACGGCGTAGAAGAGCAGCAGGTTTCCTTCAACAGCATTTACATGATGGCCGACTCCGGTGCGCGTGGTTCTGCAGCACAGATTCGTCAGTTGGCTGGTATGCGTGGTCTGATGGCGAAGCCAGATGGCTCCATCATCGAAACGCCAATCACCGCGAACTTCCGTGAAGGTCTGAACGTACTCCAGTACTTCATCTCTACTCACGGTGCGCGTAAAGGTCTGGCAGATACCGCACTGAAAACAGCGAACTCCGGTTATCTGACGCGTCGTCTGGTTGACGTTGCGCAGGACCTGGTTGTTACTGAGGACGATTGCGGCACTCTGGAAGGCATCACCATGACCCCGGTTATCGAGGGTGGTGACGTTAAAGAGCCGCTGCGCGATCGCGTTCTGGGTCGTGTGACTGCTGAAGACGTTCTGAAGCCGGGTACCGCGGATATTCTGGTTCCACGCAACACGCTGCTGCACGAACAGTGGTGTGACCTGCTGGAAGAGAACTCTGTTGACTCCGTGAAAGTTCGTTCCGTTGTATCCTGTGACACCGACTTTGGTGTATGTGCGCACTGCTACGGTCGTGACCTGGCGCGTGGCCACATCATCAACAAAGGTGAAGCAATCGGCGTTATCGCGGCACAGTCCATCGGTGAACCAGGTACACAGCTGACGATGCGTACGTTCCACATCGGTGGTGCGGCATCTCGTGCGGCTGCTGAATCCAGCATCCAGGTGAAAAACAAAGGTAGCATCCGTCTGAGCAACGCGAAGTCGGTTGTTAACTCCAGCGGTAAACTGGTTATCACCTCACGTAACACCGAACTGAAACTGATCGACGAATTCGGTCGTACCAAAGAAAGCTATAAAGTGCCTTACGGCTCCGTTATGGCGAAAGGTGATGGCGAACAGGTTGCTGGCGGCGAAACCGTAGCGAACTGGGATCCGCACACCATGCCGGTTATCACCGAAGTGAGTGGTTTTGTCCGCTTCACTGACATGATCGACGGCCAGACCATTACTCGTCAGACCGACGAGCTGACCGGTCTGTCTTCTCTGGTCGTTCTGGATTCTGCAGAGCGTACGTCGGGTGGTAAAGACCTGCGTCCGGCACTGAAAATTGTTGATGCTCAGGGCAACGACGTTCTGATCCCTGGCACCGATATGCCGGCTCAGTACTTCCTGCCGGGTAAAGCGATTGTTCAGTTGGAAGATGGCGTACAGATCAGCTCTGGTGACACCCTGGCCCGTGTTCCGCAGGAATCCGGCGGTACCAAGGACATCACCGGTGGTCTGCCGCGCGTTGCGGACCTGTTCGAAGCACGTCGTCCGAAAGAGCCGGCAATCCTGGCTGAAATCAGCGGCATCATTTCCTTCGGTAAAGAAACCAAAGGTAAGCGTCGTCTGGTTATCACCCCGGTAGACGGTAGCGAACCTTACGAAGAGATGATTCCGAAATGGCGTCAGCTTAACGTGTTCGAAGGTGAACGTGTAGAACGTGGTGACGTGGTTTCCGACGGTCCGGAAGCGCCGCACGACATCCTGCGTTTGCGTGGTGTGCATGCTGTAACTCGTTACATCGTTAACGAAGTTCAGGACGTATACCGTCTGCAGGGTGTTAAGATTAACGATAAACACATCGAAGTTATCGTTCGTCAGATGCTGCGTAAAGCCACCATCGAAAGCGCTGGTAGCTCCGACTTCCTGGAAGGCGAGCAGGTTGAATACTCCCGCGTCAAGATCGCTAACCGCGAGCTGGAAGCGAACGGCAAAGTGGGCGCAACCTTCTCCCGCGATCTGCTGGGTATCACCAAAGCGTCTCTGGCAACTGAGTCGTTCATCTCCGCGGCATCGTTCCAGGAGACCACTCGCGTGCTGACCGAAGCAGCCGTTGCGGGCAAACGCGACGAACTGCGCGGTCTGAAAGAGAACGTCATCGTGGGTCGTCTGATCCCGGCCGGTACCGGTTACGCGTACCACCAGGATCGTATGCGCCGTCGCGCAGCGGGCGAACTGCCAGCTGCTCCGCAGGTGACTGCTGAAGATGCGTCTGCCAGCCTGGCAGAACTGCTGAACGCCGGCCTGGGCGGCTCTGACAACGATTAATCGTTGCTGACCATACTAAAAAACCCGCTTCGGCGGGTTTTTTTATGTCTATGTTATGCCTGATGGCGCTGATCTTATCCGGCCTGTGCGGTTACAAAGCCGCCATCCGGCAGTGTCATTAATTTAACGGTGGTAACCGCCGATAAAGCTCAATCATGTCGCCCGCCAAATCCTGAATCACCATCGCGTTCATCAGATGGTCCTGCGAATGTACGGTAATGAGGTTGACCGGTAGTTTGCCTGTGCCTTCGTCGATCCCGATCAGTTGGGTCTGGATTTTATGTGCCTGTTTGACGTACTCGCGTGATTCCACCATTGCTTGTTCCGCACCAGTAAAGTCACCTTTACGCGCCAGTTGTAGCGCTGTCAGTGCCTGACTGCGAGCGGCTCCGGCGTTGACCAATAATTCCATGATGATCGTTTCTAACTCTTCCATATCATCACTCCAGTAGTTTCAGCGCTTTTTCCAGTACGGCATCACCTTTCATCATGCCGTAATCCATCATATCGATAACGGCAACTTTTTTGCCTAGCGGGTCGGCGAGCGCCTGCAGCTTGGCCTGCTCATATTTAACCTGTGGACCAAGCAACACGATATCTGCAGTGGCGATATTATCTTCAAACTCAGCCACCGGGACAGCTTTGATCGTGACGTCGACACCTTTTTTCTGGGCGGCATCTTTCATCTTTTGTACCAGCATGCTGGTGGACATTCCGGCGGCACAGCATAAAACGATGTTTTTCATAAGCAGTCTCGCTCAACATGTGTGGGTTGATAATTATCGCGAGCCAGCTGTAGCAACAACTGCTTTGCAACGATTGTGTGTAAGGCATCACAAAGAAAACCACTTTTTCTGAAACCGGTTACAAAAAGAGGCAAAACTCAACGATCAGTACCGAGGCTGGCGGCTTTTGGCTCGCTTATCACATGCAGGAGTATATAATTACTGTCAATAAAAACATGTTATAAAAAACAGTATTGACAGCGTTTTTTAAACCCGTATGTTAATGCTTAACAGCAGGGAAATAGTAGTTTGCTGTTAACGTAGTAAGTGTTAGTAAAGCTTTATTGGGGGTTGCGATAAAGGCCACGAAGTATTTTTTGTTTGGGATAGTCGATGCTGAAAACGCTATTTTTTCACTTCGACAATGCTTTCAGGCCACGTAGTTGATTTATCTAATCGCAAAAAGTTAGTAAAACGCGACGATGTAACGCCATGATTTAAAAGTAAATATTTGCGATTCATGTTTTTTGTTTATCGCAAGGGAAATAAGGCAACGCATCAAAGAGTATATGTCGCGAGGGGAAGTGTACTTGTTTAGGTCACCAGCCTTGAGTTCTATTATCAAGCCGGTGGAATGTGTTTAACGGTAAATAGAGGAAAGTTTTAGTTAGCATCAATATCCAATATTATCTGTGGTAAACCTGTACATTTTAAAGTAGTACCATCAGCAGTACTAAATCGTTAAGTTTATTAATGTTAAATCTGAAGTTTGTAGTAACTTAAAGCCCTGACTGCAATAGTCAGGGCTTTTGTTTAATGCGATCGCTCCGGGTTTACGGTATCTGCGCAGCGCGCCCCAGATAGCTGTCCCAGTCTTTCCACACGGGCTGTAATCCCTGCGCCATGAGTGCTTCAGCAACGGCTTCGGGGCGACGGTCATCGTGCGGGGCGAACTGTTCCAGCTCTGGATGGTTATCGGCATAACCACCGGGCTGGGTTTTCGAGAAGGCGCTGACATTGTTGATCGCCAGCGGGATCACATGGTCACGAAACCAGGGGGATTCGCGGGTGGAGAGCGACAGCTCAATTTCCGGTGCCAGTAAACGAAACGCGCAAATGGTCTGGAGCAACTGTCGCTCGTCCATGATAGATGCGGGTTCAACGCCCCCGGTGCATGGGCGCAGACGAGGAAAGGAGATGGAGTAGCGGCTCTGCCAGTAATGCTGCTGCATCCACAGCAGATGTTCGGCGACCATATAACAATCCACCCGCCAGCTGTCAGACAAACCAATCAGCGCGCCAAGACCGATTTTATCGATTCCCGCACGGCCCAGCCTGTCCGGTGTTTCCAGCCGCCAGAAGAAATCCTGCTTTTTCCCCTTTAAATGATGATGGGCATAAGTCGCTTCATGATAGCTCTCCTGATACACCATCACTCCGTCCAGCCCCAGCGTCTTCAGCTCGGCATACTCCTCAATTGCCAGCGGCTGCACTTCCATATGCAGCGATGAGAACTGCTGGCGAATGGCCGGGAGATGGCGGCGAAAGTAGTCCATACCCACTTTGCTCTGATGCTCGCCGGTAACCAGCAACAGGTGTTCAAAACCCAACTCGCGGATGGCGGCGCACTCGCGGGCGATTTCTGCCTCGTCCAGCGTCTTACGTTTGATGCGGTTGCTCATAGAAAAACCGCAGTAGGTGCAGTCATTGGCGCAGAGGTTTGAGAGATAAAGCGGCACGTAAAAACTGACGGTGTTGCCGAAGCGCTGGCGAGTCAGCCTTTGCGCCCGCTGCGCCAGCGGTTCAAGGTAATCGGCGGCGGCGGGGGAGAGCAGTGCTATCAGGTCGTCACGACTTAGCTGTGGAGCGTTAAGCGCGCGTTCCACGTCAGCGGCGGTTTTACCATTGATGCGCAGGCGGATGTCGTCCCAGTCCAACTGTCGCCAGCGGTCGCTGAACGTTTTCATGAGAAAGCCTCCAGGAATCCGGTTAATGGGCTGGTGGCGCTTGCGTGTGAACTTTTGCTTCCGGGTACCGCCTGGCGAGCCAGCAAGCCTGCTTCAACAGCCAGACGGAACGCTGTCGCCATCATCACCGGATCGTCCGCCACGGCGATCGCCGTATTGACCAGCACCGCGTCGGCGCCTATTTCCAGCGCCTGCGCCGCGTGGCTGGGCACGCCGATCCCGGCGTCGACCACCACCGGCACGGTCGCCTGCTGGATAATAATCTCCAGCATCGCTTTGGTTTCCAGCCCCTGGTTAGAACCGATCGGCGCGCCGAGCGGCATTACCGCCGCGCAGCCGACCTCTTCCAGCCGCTTGCACAACACCGGATCCGCGCCGCAGTAGGGCAGCACCACGAAGCCCTGCTTCACCAGCGCCTCGGCAGCTTTTAGCGTTTCGATCGGGTCCGGCAATAGCCAGCGGGCATCCGGATGGATTTCTAATTTCAGCCAGTGGGTGCCCAGCGCTTCACGCGCCAGTTGGGCGGCGAAGATCGCCTCTTCGGCAGTTTTCGCCCCGGAGGTATTGGGCAGCAGCGTGACGCCCGCTTCAATCAGCGGCGCCAGAATCGCATCGTTGTGCTGGCGCAGGTCCACGCGCTTCATCGCCAGCGTCACCAACTGGCTGCCGGAAGCGCGAATTGCCTCGACCATCAGTTGCGATGAGGCAAACTTCCCGGTACCGGTGAACAGATGTGAATCAAACGTTTTGTCGGCAATACGTAACATCTCAACCCCCTGCAATAACCTGAAAAAGCAGGATCTGGTCGCCTTCCTGCACGATTTGCTGTTCCCACTGCTCGCGCGGCAGGATCTGCTGATTGAGCGCCAGCGCTGCGCCCGGTTTGAGCTGGTTGAGCTGGATAAGCAGCCCGCTGACGGTTTGCCCTGCGGCGCACTGCATCGGCTCATCATTGAATTGAATTTGCATGCTGCCCTCCGCATACCTGACAGCCACTGGCGCGACGCAGCGCGAGGCTGCGCCACTGGCTGGTTTTGCCGTCAAACAGACGTAGCTGCCCGCTTGGTGTTTCAATTCCGCTGAGTAATTTAATCGCCTCGAGCGCCTGCAAGGTACCCATCACGCCCACCACCGGACCGAGCACCCCAGCGGTGCGGCAGTTGCGTTCCGGCTCCACATCATCTGGCCACAGGCAGCGGTAACAGCCTTGTTCCCACGGCGGCGTGAGCACCATCAACTGACCGCCAAAGCCGACGGCGCTGGCGGTGATGAGTGGGATATTGAGCGCTACGCAGGCGGCGTTGATTTCCTGGCGCGTGGCCATGTTATCGGTACAGTCGAGCACCACGTCGGCTCGCGAGACCGCATGCCGGAGCGCATCGCCTTTTAGTCGCTGCTGGAGCGAGACCAGTTCGATATCCGGGTTGAGCCGTGTCAGGCGCTGCTGGGCAACCTGAGATTTTGAACGCGCGATATCATCAGTGGTAAATAGAATCTGGCGCTGCAAATTGCTCAGATGAATGTCGTCATCGTCTACCAGCGTCAGTTTGCCGATGCCAGCTCCCGCCAGATACAGCGCGGCAGGCGAGCCTAACCCGCCTAAACCTACGATCAGTACATGACTCGCGAGCAGCTTTTGCTGGCCTTCAATGGCGATATCGCCGAGCAGGATTTGCCGGCTGTAGCGCATAAAATCGCGGTCATTCATCGCCGACTCCCGCAATATCCAGTAACTGCGCGGTAGCGGCGCGCCAGTCGGCGGCCTGAGTAATGGCGCTAACCACAGCCACGCTACCGACGCCGGTCGCCAGTACTGACGCGGCGCGTTCAAGGTTGATGCCGCCAATGGCCACGGTCGGGTAATCCGCCAGTCGTTCAATATGACTGGCCAACTGCGCCAGCCCCTGTGGGGCGGAAGGCATCTGCTTGGTTTGCGTCGGGAAGACGTGGCCGAGCGCGATATAAGAAGGCTTAGCGGCGAGTGCGACGTCAATCTCCATATCATCGTGAGTCGATACGCCGAGGCGTAAGCCCGCCGCCTGAATGGCCTTCAGGTCGGTGGTTTCAAGGTCTTCCTGGCCGAGATGCACGCCGTAAGCGCGGTACTTAATTGCCAGACGCCAGTAATCGTTGATAAACAGGCGGGCGTTATAACGACGCCCCAGTGCAATGGCGGCGATAACGTCGGCTTCCACCTCTTCATCGCGCTTATCTTTGATACGCAACTGGATCGTGCGTACGCCCGCCTCCAGCAGGCGTTCAATCCATGCAACGCTGTCCACCACCGGGTAAAGCCCGAGGCGGAACGGCACGGTTGGGAAATCAGGCTGATACATCAGGCTTCCTCCCGTTTGAGATAAATTTCGCCGCCTTTGGCGCGGAAGTTCTCCGACATATCCGCCATGCCGACTTCAATGGTTTGTGCGGCGGCGTAGTCACGTACTTCCTGGCTGATTTTCATCGAGCAGAACTTCGGCCCGCACATGGAACAGAAGTGAGCGACCTTACCGGACTCCTGCGGCAGGGTTTCATCGTGATAAGCGCGGGCGGTGAACGGGTCGAGCGCGAGGTTAAACTGATCTTCCCAGCGGAATTCGAAGCGCGCTTTCGACATCGCGTTATCGCGGATCTGCGCGCCCGGATGTCCTTTGGCTAAATCCGCGGCGTGGGCGGCGATTTTGTAGGTGATTAGCCCCTGCTTCACATCTTCTTTGTTCGGCAGGCCGAGGTGTTCTTTCGGCGTCACATAACACAGCATCGCGCAGCCAAACCAGCCGATCATCGCGGCACCAATGCCGGAGGTGAAGTGGTCATAGCCCGGCGCGATGTCGGTGGTCAACGGCCCTAAGGTGTAGAACGGCGCTTCGTGGCAGCTCTCCAGCTCTTCGGTCATGTTGCGCTGAATCATATGCATCGGCACGTGTCCCGGGCCTTCAATCATCACCTGCACGTCGTATTCCCAGGCGATTTTGGTCAGCTCGCCCAGCGTATGCAGCTCGGAGAACTGCGCTTCGTCGTTGGCGTCCTGAATGGAGCCGGGACGCAGGCCGTCGCCCAGCGACAGGGAAACGTCGTAGGCGGCGCAGATTTCACAAATCTCGCGGAAATGTTCGAACAGGAAGTTCTCTTTGTGATGCGAGAGGCACCACTTCGCCATGATCGAACCGCCGCGTGAGACAATGCCGGTCAGGCGTTTGGCGGTCATCGGCACGTAGCGCAGCAGCACGCCCGCGTGGATGGTGAAGTAGTCGACGCCCTGTTCGGCCTGCTCCAGCAGCGTGTCGCGGAACGCTTCCCAGGTGAGATCTTCGGCGATCCCGTTGACCTTCTCCAGCGCCTGGTAGATCGGGACGGTACCGATCGGTACTGGGCTGTTACGCAGGATCCATTCGCGGGTTTCGTGAATATAGCGGCCGGTGGAGAGGTCCATTACCGTGTCCGCGCCCCAGCGGGTCGACCAGACCAGTTTTTCCACCTCTTCTTCGATGGAGGAGGTGACCGCCGAGTTGCCGATGTTGGCATTCACTTTGACCAGGAAGTTGCGGCCGATAATCATCGGCTCGGATTCCGGGTGGTTGATGTTGGCGGGAATAATCGCGCGGCCCGCGGCGACTTCATCACGCACGAATTCCGGCGTAATGTTTTCCGGCAGGCGCGCGCCAAAGTTCATCCCCGGATGCTGGTGGCGCAGCACTTCACTGCGAATGCGCTCGCGGCCCATATTTTCACGGATGGCGATGAACTCCATTTCGGGAGTGACGATCCCCTGGCGGGCGTAGTGTAACTGGGTGACGCGCTTGCCCGCTTTGGCGCGTTTCGGCGTCAGCAGGCCGGTAAAACGCAGATCGTCCAGGCCATCGTCGGCCAGACGTTCTTTGGTGTAAGCCGAGCTACGGTCGTCTAATTCTTCGCTATCGTTACGTGCGTCAATCCACGGCTGGCGCAGTTTCGCCAGACCCTGCTGGACGTTAATCGCCACCTCAGGATCGCCATACGGGCCGGAGGTGTCGTACACCGGCACGGCTTCGTTCGCCTCAAACTGCGGGTTGTCTTTGCTGCCGCCGATGAGCGTTGGGCTCAGCTGGATCTCACGCATCGGAATGCGGATATCCGGCTGTGAACCGGTGATATAGATGCGTTTTGACTCAGGAAAGGCGGTCCCTTCCAGCGTATTGATAAAGTGTTGCGCCTGGGCGCGTTGTTCGCGGCGTGATGGTTTAGTAGTGACAGACATAGCTCATTCCAAAAAAGTAAGGACGTGGCTTGTCAGACGACGGATGAAGCAAGAGAGACGATCGCCCAAGGGCGATGCGGTTGCAGATTGACTCTTGTTCCCTTCGCAGGTTTTAACCTGATCAGGTTCCGCGGATCCCGAATTAACGGTCTCAGCCTTTTCCACGTCATCCTTCGCGCTGCCTCTTTGTTGGCTTCGTCCGCTCACTCCAGTCACTTACTTAGGTAAGCTCCTGGAGATTCACTGACTTGCCGCCTTGACGCATCACGAATGCTTTTGTGGAAAATAAGCACTCCGACAAGAAGTAACCTCTATCTTAGAGGTAATGAATGTAAACTACGCGTTAATGCGGAAAATCTCAAGCCGGGCGTTTGAATTCGCTAAGCGTTTTAAAGGCCAGCATGATCAGCTGATCTTCCAGCCGGAAACGAGCCTCCAGCGCTTCGCCAATATCGGAAAGCGCCTGCTGGAGCTGGTGAACGTTATCCTCATCGATAGCGTTTTCCAGCGTTGAGTCATAGTAATCCATTATCAGCTGGGTATTGGCATCCAGCTGTGGCCAGATTTTACTGGCGTTTAAAAGCGGACTCTCACCTTCCATTTTATGGATAATGCGTTCATAAATACTGAAGTGTCCGGCAGACAGATAGTCGACCAGACGCTGGCAAAAATTATCGAGCGCTTTCTCATTGAGGCGCATAAACGACTCTTTGCCCGGTTTCAGGCCAACCAGATCGTAGTAAGCCACGAGCAGGTGCTTACGAATATTCAGCCAACGGTCGACCAGTTTATGATGCCCATGGACACGCTCTTTCAGGTGTTCTAACTGGTTTAACATACGTTGACCCTCGTATCGATAAGTTTAAAATCTGCTCATGTCAATCTTGTAAAAATAATGTTAATAACATGCCTGTGAAGCAAAGGTAGCGCAAGAGATATGGATCGAATAATTGAAAAATGGGATCGCGGCTGGTGGATTGTGAGCCACGAACAAAAATTATGGTTGCCTGCTGGGGAATTACCCTATGGCGAGGCGATAAATTTCGATCTTGCGGGCCAGCGCGCACTTCAGATAGGTGAGTGGGAAGGCGATCCGGTCTGGCTGGTGCAGCAGCCGCGTCGCCACGACATGGGTTCGGTGCGCCAGGTCATCGACCAGGATGTGGGCCTGTTTCAGTTGGCGGGGCGCGGCGTACAACTGGCCGAGTTCTACCGCTCGCATAAATTCTGCGGCTACTGCGGGCACACGATGCACCCGAGCAAAACCGAATGGGCGATGCTTTGTAGCCACTGCCGCGAGCGCTATTACCCGCAAATCGCTCCCTGCATTATCGTCGCCATTCGCCGTGATGATTCGATCCTCCTTGCCCAGCATGTTCGCCATCGTAACGGTGTGCATACCGTGCTGGCCGGTTTTGTCGAAGTAGGTGAAACCCTGGAGCAGGCGGTGGCGCGTGAAGTCATGGAAGAAAGTGGTATCAAGGTGAAAAACCTGCGCTACGTGACCTCGCAGCCGTGGCCGTTCCCACAATCGCTGATGACGGCGTTTATGGCAGAGTACGACAGCGGCGACATCGTCATCGACCCGAAAGAGCTGCTCAATGCCAACTGGTATCGCTACGACGATTTACCGCTCTTACCCCCGCCTGGCACCGTCGCGCGTCGTTTGATCGAAGATACGGTGGCAATGTGTCGGGCTGAGTACGAGTAAAGAACGAGTGGTGATACACTGTGGGACTGACGCAATAAGGAACTGCAAAAATGACCGAACTGAAGAACGATCGTTATCTGCGTGCGCTGCTGCGCCAGCCCGTTGATGTCACCCCGGTATGGATGATGCGCCAGGCGGGTCGCTATCTACCGGAATATAAAGCCACGCGCGCCGAGGCGGGCGATTTTATGGCGCTGTGCAAAAACGCCGAGCTGGCCTGCGAAGTGACGCTGCAGCCGCTGCGTCGCTACAAGCTCGATGCGGCGATCCTCTTCTCGGATATTTTGACTATTCCGGATGCAATGGGGCTTGGGCTGTACTTTGAGGCCGGGGAAGGCCCGCGCTTCACCTCACCGATTACCAGCAAGGCCGACGTTGAAAAACTGCCGATTCCGGACCCGGAAGGCGAGCTGGGTTACGTAATGAATGCGGTGCGCACCATTCGCCGTGAGCTGAAGGGCGAGGTGCCGCTGATAGGTTTCTCCGGCAGCCCGTGGACGCTGGCGACCTACATGGTGGAAGGCGGCAGCAGTAAAGCCTTCACCGTGATTAAAAAGATGATGTATGCCGACCCTAAAGCGCTGCATCTGCTGCTCGATAAGCTGGCGCAGAGCGTCACGCTGTACCTGAACGCGCAGATTAAAGCGGGCGCGCAATCGGTAATGATTTTCGACACCTGGGGTGGCGTGCTGACCGGGCGCGACTATCAGCAGTTCTCGTTGTACTACATGCATAAAATCGTTGACGGTTTGCTGCGCGAAAACGAAGGCCGTCGAGTACCGGTGACGCTGTTTACCAAAGGCGGCGGTCAGTGGCTGGAAGCGATGGCGGAAACCGGCTGTGATGCGTTAGGTCTCGACTGGACAACAGATATCGCCGATGCGCGCCGTCGCGTTGGCCATAAGGTGGCGCTGCAGGGCAATATGGATCCGTCCATGCTGTATGCGCCGCCGGCACGGATCGAAGACGAGGTAGCGACTATACTTGCAGGTTTCGGCCAGGGTGAAGGCCACGTCTTCAACCTCGGTCACGGCATCCATCAGGATGTACCGCCGGAACATGCAGGGGTGTTTGTGGAGGCGGTGCATCGCCTGTCCGAACAATACCACCGCTAAGGAGTCATTATGGATCTCGCGTCGCTACGCGCTCAGCAGCTTGAACTGGCCTCTTCAGTGATCCGCGAGGATCGCCTCGACAAGGATCCGCCGGATCTGATCGGGGGAGCGGATGTCGGGTTTGAGCAGGGTGGCGAAGTGACGCGGGCCGCGATGGTTCTGCTGAAGTATCCCTCTCTGGAACTGGTTGAATACACGGTGGCGCGGGTCGCCACCACCATGCCGTATATTCCCGGCTTTCTCTCCTTTCGTGAAACCCCCGCGCTGATGGCCGCCTGGCAACAGCTGTCGCAAAAACCGGATCTGCTGTTCGTCGACGGGCATGGTATTTCCCACCCACGTCGCCTGGGGGTCGCCAGCCATTTTGGTCTGCTGGTGGATGTCCCGACCATTGGCGTGGCGAAAAAACGTTTGTGCGGCAAGTTTGAGCCGCTCTCTGCCGAACCCGGTGCGCTCGCGCCGCTGCTGGATAAAGGCGAACAGCTGGCATGGGTCTGGCGCAGCAAAGCGCGCTGCAATCCGTTGTTTATATCCACGGGTCACCGCGTGGGCATGGACAGCGCGCTGGCGTGGGTGCAGCGCTGTATGAACGGTTATCGCTTACCGGAACCGACCCGCTGGGCGGATGCGGTGGCATCAGAACGTCCGTCTTTTACGCGGCTTGCAGCAAAAACGCCCCATATCGGGTAAACTGCGGCTAATTTCCGTATTTGAGAACTCATCATGTTACAAAACCCTATTCACCTGCGCCTGGAGAAGCTGGAAAGCTGGCAGCACGTCACGTTTATGGCCTGCCTCTGTGAGCGCATGTACCCAAACTACGCCATGTTCTGCAAGCAAACGGAATTTGGCGATGGGCAAATTTACCGCCGAATTTTAGATTTAATTTGGGAAACGCTGACGGTAAAAGACGCGAAAATCAATTTCGACAGCCAGTTGGAAAAGTTTGAAGAGGCCATTCCTTCTGCGGATGATTACGATCTGTACGGCGTTTACCCGGCGATTGATGCCTGCGTGGCATTAAGCGAACTGATGCATTCACGTCTTAGCGGTGAAACGCTGGAGCATGCGATTGAGGTCAGCAAGGCATCGATTACGACGGTTGCGATGCTGGAAATGACCCAGGCTGGTCGCGAAATGACCGATGAAGAGTTGAAAGAGAACCCTGCCGTTGAGCAAGAATGGGATATTCAGTGGGAAATTTTCCGACTTTTAGCCGACTGTGAAGAACGCGATATTGAGCTGATAAAAGGGCTTCGTGCAGACCTGCGCGAGGCTGGTGAGAGCAATATTGGTATAAATTTTCAGCAATGACACCATAAAACGTGATTTAACGCCTGATTTGTCGTGCCTGAAGGCTTCCCATCCGCCCCCGGTCTGGTCTACATTTGGGGGGCGAAAAAAAGTGGCTATCGGTGCGTGTATGCAGGAGAGTGCTTTTCTGGCATTTCCGTCGCACTCGATGCTTAGCAAGCGATAAACACATTGTAAGGATAACTTATGAACAAGACTCAACTGATTGATGTAATTGCAGACAAAGCAGAACTGTCTAAAACACAGGCTAAAGCTGCTCTGGAATCCACTCTGGCTGCTATTACTGAGTCTCTGAAAGAAGGCGATGCTGTACAACTGGTTGGTTTCGGTACCTTCAAAGTGAACCACCGTGCTGAGCGCACTGGCCGCAACCCGCAGACCGGTAAAGAAATCAAAATCGCCGCAGCTAACGTACCGGCATTTGTTTCTGGTAAAGCACTGAAAGACGCGGTTAAGTAATTCGCGTGGCAGTGAACAGTTTTATCGAAGGGGCGGTTTCGCCCCTTTTGTCCATCTGGCGTCATTCGCTTTGGCTTTCAGGTGTTCTGTTACTGTCAGCCTGTGGCAGCCATTCTGAGCTTCCTCCGTTCACGGCCAGCGGCTATGTTGGCGACCAGGGGGCGGTACGCATCTGGCGTAAAGATTCCAGCGACGATGTTCACTTGCTCTCGGTATTTAGTCCGTGGCGTAAAGGCGATACCACCACCAGTGAATACCGCTGGCAGGGTGATTCGCTCTCTCTGATAGAACTCAACGTATACAGTAAACCGTCGGAACATGTTCGGATACGCTTTGATGACCGGGGCGAACTGAGTTTCATGCAACGTGAAGTCGACGGGCAAAAACAACAGCTTTCCAGCGATCAAATCGCACTTTACCGCTATCGCGCCGATCAAATCCGCCAGACCAGCGATGCGCTGCGTCAGGGACGGGTGATATTGCGTCAGGGACGCTGGCATGTGAATAACACGGTGACGACCTGTGAAGGTGAAACAGTGAAGCCCGATCTGGAATCGTGGGCGATTAACCATATTGAGCGCCGCCAGCGCCGTTCATCCGTAGAGGTGAGCGTGGCATGGCTGGAAGCGCCCGAAGGATCGCAACTGCTGCTGGTCGCCAATGAAGATTTTTGTCACTGGCAGCCGAAAGAGAAAACATTTTAACACCGGATGGCGACGCACATGCGTCTTATCCATCCTCAGTAGTCCGATTAGCGTAGCGCCATCAGGCATTAAGTCCTTTACCAGTGTCCCATTCCCATATGACCGCCACCGCGATAGTTACCGCCGCATCCGCCGTAGCCCATTCCTGCACCACGTGGCACGCCTGCCTCAGCCAGCGCGACATCACGCTTAACGCGTTGCTCATCCAGAGACTGATTCAGAGCCTCCATCTCTTTTGCCACGGCATTAATTTTTGCCGTGTCTGGCGAACTGGCTGTTAACAAGGCGTTGTACTCATAACGTTTGGAGACCAACTGTTGGCGTAATGCGCTGGTCTGTGAGTAGTAATCATCATAAATTTTCTGCGCGGTAGCCTGCTGCTCGGTAGTCATTGGTATGCCGCCCCGTTGCTGCATACCATCCCCATATCCCCAGTGATGTTGCGCCAGTGCTGGGGTGGAGCCCAGAGCGATAAGAGAGAGTGCAATCAGCGCCAGTTTGTTGTTCCGTTTCATTGTCCGTTCTCCTGTTGGTTAGCTTACCTTCCCTTTTGCATCTTCCGTGCCAAAGCGGCAATCCAGGCCGTGCGGGCGTTGTTCTCGTCCTCTCGGTAGGGAAGCGAGTAAAAATGACTCGCCAGAATTCGCCTGCGGGTCATTTTTACCCGCTACTTGCAGCAGTTTGTGTCTGAGGGCAGGGTTATCAGAGAGAAAAAATGGCATGATTTCTGCTGTATACCGGTAACGATGAAAGGAAACGGTGGGTAAAGGGAGAACGTATGCGTCTTTATAAGGACACGGTGGCAAAGTGGTTGAGCAGACTCTTGCTGGCGGCAATCCTGATGTTGGTCGGCTGGTTTTCGATTATGACCATACGGGACTATGGCCGGGAAAGTGATGCCGCCCGACAAACGCTCCTGGAAAAAGGCAGTGTGTTGATTCGCGCTCTGGAGTCCGGCACCCGTGTAGGCATGGGGATGCGCATGCATCATGCCCAGCAGCAGACGCTGCTGGAGGAAATGGCCGTACAACCAGGAGTGCTATGGTTTGCCGTCGTCGATGAGCATGGCGTCATTATTACCCACAGCAATTCCGCGATGGTGGGTAAATCACTTTATTCGCCCGATATCCTGCAGCAGCTACACCCCGGGGAACAAGAACGCTGGCGTAAAATTGAGATTCCAATGGGGGAGGGTGAAATAACGCCGGCACTGGAAATTTATCGCCAGTTCCAGCCGATGTATGGCCCAGGACGCCATGGCATGGCGCGTTGCGCCAGCAATGACGGGCAGCTTATCACCCCAACGCAGACCATATTTATCGCTTTTGATGCCAGCGACCTGGCCGCGACTCAGGCCAGAGAGTGGCGAAATACGCTGATTGTTTTGTCTGCGCTGGCGGCTGTGCTGCTGGCAACCGTGCTGACGTACTTCTGGTATCAGCGCTATCAGCGCTCGTATAAAGAACTACAGGATGCGATGAAGCGCAAAGAAAAACTGATGGCGCTCGGGCATCTGGCGGCTGGCGTTGCACATGAGATTCGTAACCCGCTTTCATCCATCAAAGGTTTGGCAAAATATTTTGCCGAACGAACACCGGCTGGCGGTGAGTCCCACGAGCTGGCGCAGGTGATGGCGAAAGAGGCGGACCGCTTAAATCGGGTGGTGAGTGAGCTGCTGGAGCTGGTGAAACCCGCGCACCTGACGCTACAACACGTGGATCTCAACCAGGTCATCACTCACTCACTCCACCTGGTGAGTCAGGATGCGGCAAGCCGGGAAATCCAGCTACGATTTGCAGCCAATGCCACGCTGCCTGCCATCGAGGCCGATCCCGATCGGCTCACTCAGGTTCTGCTGAATCTGTATCTGAACGCCATTCATGCGATAGGCCGCCAGGGCACAATTACGGTTGAAGCGAGTGAAAGCAGCGCTGATCGCGTTAAAATCGTGGTGACCGATAGCGGGAAGGGGATTGCGCCGGAACAACTGGAGGCCATTTTTACGCCTTACTTCACGACTAAAGCTGACGGAACCGGTCTCGGGCTGGCAGTAGTGCAGAACATAGTCGAACAGCACGGTGGTACCATTCAGGTGGCAAGCGTTGAGGGCAAAGGTGCGACCTTTACCCTTTGGCTGCCGACCAAAGTGAAACGACAGGATTAACAAGGATGACGCGCGGAAACATCAATATTCTGGTGGTAGATGACGATATCAGCCACTGCACCATTTTACAGGCGCTGCTGCGCGGCTGGGGTTATGAGGTTGCGCTGGCCTATAGCGGGCTAGCGGCTCTGGAACAGGTGCGCGAACGCGTATTTGATTTAGTGTTGTGTGATGTTCGCATGGCGGAGATGGACGGCATCGCAACGCTGAAAGAGATTAAAGCGCTGAATCCGGCGATTCCGGTACTGATTATGACGGCTTTCTCCAGCGTGGAGACCGCCGTTGAGGCGCTTAAAACCGGGGCGCTGGACTACTTAATCAAGCCGCTGGATTTTGACCGCCTGCAGGAGACGCTGGAAAAAGCGTTGGCGCATACGCGGGAAACGGGCGCTGAACTGCCATCGGCGTCGGCTGCGCAGTTTGGCATGATTGGCAGCAGTCCGGCGATGCAGAAATTGCTCAATGAAATCGCGATGGTTGCGCCCTCGGATGCTACGGTGCTTATCCACGGAGATTCCGGGACAGGGAAAGAGCTGGTTGCCCGCGCGCTACACGCCAGCAGCGCGCGCAGCGATAAGCCGCTGGTGACGCTAAACTGTGCGGCGCTGAACGAGTCTCTGCTGGAGTCCGAGCTGTTCGGTCACGAGAAAGGTGCGTTTACCGGGGCGGATAAACGTCGGGAAGGGCGTTTTGTCGAAGCGGACGGCGGCACGCTGTTTCTGGACGAAATTGGCGATATCTCACCACTGATGCAGGTGCGCCTGCTGCGGGCTATCCAGGAGCGAGAGGTGCAACGCGTTGGCGGTAATCAGACGCTGACGGTTGATGTACGGCTGATCGCCGCCACGCATCGTAATCTGGCGGAGGAGGTCAGTGCCGGGCGTTTTCGCCAGGATCTCTACTACCGTCTGAACGTGGTCACTATAGAAATGCCCGCATTATGTCAACGTCGGGAAGATATTCCGCTACTGGCGGAACATTTTCTGCAGCGTTTTGCCGCGCGTAACCGTAAAGCGGTGAAAGGTTTTACTCCGCAGGCGATGGATCTGCTGATTCACTACGGCTGGCCGGGGAATATCCGCGAGCTGGAGAACGCGGTGGAGCGGGCGGTGGTGCTGCTGACGGGCGAGTATATTACCGAGCGCGAGCTGCCGCTGGCTATTGCCGCGACGCCAATAAAAACGGAATACAGTGGCGAGATCCAGCCGCTGGTGGAAGTGGAGAAAGAGGTGATTCTGGCGGCGCTGGAAAAAACGGGCGGCAACAAAACGGAAGCCGCCCGTCAGTTAGGCATTACGCGTAAAACGCTGCTGGCGAAAATTTCGCGTTAGCGCTGTTCGCGTTCGATGGCGCGCCAGCCGATGTCGTTACGGCTGAAGCTGCCGTCCCAGCGGATGTCGGTCATCAGGGCGTAAGCGCGTTTCTGCGCTTCGGCGACGGTGTGGCCCAGCGCGGTGGCGCACAGGACGCGTCCGCCGCTGGTGAGCACGCGGTCGTCGTCGGCGAGCTTAGTGCCAGCGTGGAAGACTTTGCCGTCAGTTGAGGATTCCAGCGGCAGGCCGTGGATCTCATCGCCGGTGCTGTAGCTGCCTGGATAACCGCCCGCGGCGATCACCACGCCTAATGAAGCGCGCTCGTCCCACTCGGAGGTTTTCTCATCCAGCTTGCCGTCGCAGGCGGCCAGGCACAGATCCACCAGGTCCGACTTCATGCGCAGCATGATCGGCTGGGTTTCCGGATCGCCAAAGCGACAGTTGAACTCGATTACCTTCGGGTTGCCCTGCTTGTCGATCATCAGGCCCGCATACAGGAAGCCGGTGTAGGTATTCCCTTCCGCCGCCATGCCTTTTACGGTTGGCCAGATGATGCGTTCCATGGTGCGCTGGTGCACTTCATCAGTCACCACCGGCGCCGGGGAGTAAGCCCCCATGCCGCCAGTGTTCGGGCCGGTATCACCGTTTCCCACGCGTTTGTGGTCCTGGCTGGTGGCCATCGGCAGCACGTGCTCGCCGTCGACCATCACGATAAAGCTCGCTTCTTCGCCGTCGAGGAACTCTTCAATCACGATGCGGTGGCCCGCATCGCCAAAGGCGTTACCCGCCAGCATGTCCTGCACGGCGGCTTCGGCTTCTTCGAGCGTCATCGCGACGATAACGCCTTTACCCGCAGCCAGACCATCGGCCTTGATGACGATCGGTGCGCCTTTCTCGCGCAGGTAAGCCAGGGCAGGCTCAACCTCGGTAAAGTTCTGATACTCCGCCGTTGGGATATGATGACGGGCGAGGAAATCTTTGGTGAAGGCTTTGGAGCCTTCCAACTGTGCGGCACCTTCGGTTGGGCCAAAGATCTTCAGACCTGCGGCGCGGAACGCATCGACCACGCCAATCACCAGCGGCGCTTCCGGGCCAACGATGGTCAGGTCAATTTTCTCGTTCTGGGCAAAGCTCAGCAACGCCGGGATATCGGTTACGCCGATAGCCACGTTTTGCAGCGCGGGTTCCAGCGCGGTGCCCGCGTTGCCCGGTGCGACAAAAACGGTATCAACCAGCGGCGACTGCGCCGCTTTCCATGCCAGCGCGTGCTCACGCCCGCCGTTGCCAATCACTAATACTTTCATCGTCTGCTCCGTGGATTAATGGCGGAAATGGCGCATGTCGGTAAAGATCATCGCGATACCGTGTTCATCGGCAGCGGCAATGACTTCATCATCACGGATAGAACCGCCAGGCTGGATCACGCAGCTCACGCCTACGGCGGCAGCGGCATCAATACCATCGCGGAACGGGAAGAAGGCATCGGAGGCCATCGCGGACCCTTTCACTTCCAGACCTTCGTCAGCCGCTTTAATCCCGGCGATTTTCGCGGAGTAGACACGGCTCATCTGGCCTGCGCCGATGCCGATGGTCATATTCTCTTTGGCATAAACAATGGCGTTGGATTTCACGAACTTCGCCACTTTCCAGCAGAACAGCGCATCGCGCAGTTCCTGTTCGGTAGGTTGGCGTTTGGAAACCACGCGCAGTTCAGCTTCGCTCACCATACCCAGGTCACGATCCTGAACCAGCAGGCCGCCGTTAACGCGTTTGAAGTCCAGACCAGGTACGCGCTGTGCCCATTGACCGCAGGTCAATACGCGCACGTTCTGCTTGGTGGCAGTGATTTTCAGTGCGTCTTCGGTCGCGGACGGGGCGATGATCACTTCCACGAACTGGCGGGAGATAATCGCCTGCGCGGTTTCGGCATCCAGTTCGCGGTTGAAGGCGATAATGCCGCCGAACGCGGAGGTTGGGTCGGTTTTATACGCACGGTCGTAAGCGTCGAGAATAGTGGTGCTCACCGCCACGCCGCACGGGTTGGCGTGCTTGACAATCACGCAGGCCGGCTCGTTGAACTCTTTCACGCACTCGAGTGCCGCGTCGGTATCGGCGATATTGTTATAAGAGAGCGCTTTGCCCTGCACCTGTTGTGCAGTGGCAACGGATGCTTCTTTTACATTCTCTTCTATATAGAAGGCAGCCTGCTGGTGGCTGTTCTCGCCGTAGCGCATATCCTGCTTCTTAATGAAGTTCAGGTTCAGCGTACGCGGGAAGCGACCGGCGGCTTCTTTGCTCTCACCGTGATAAGCCGGAACCATGCTGCCGAAGTAGTTGGCAATCATGCTGTCGTAGGCGGCGGTGTGTTCGAAGGCTTTAATCGCGAGATCGAAACGGGTGTCGAGGGTCAAAGAACCTTCGTTAGCATCCATCTCTTTAATAATGGCGTCGTAGTCACTGCTCTTCACCACGATGGCGACGTCTTTATGGTTCTTCGCGGCGGAGCGCACCATCGTTGGGCCGCCGATATCGATGTTTTCTACCGCATCTTCCAGCGAGCAGCCTTCACGAGCCACGGTTTCGGCGAACGGATACAGGTTAACGACAACCATATCGATAGGGGCGATGTGATGCTGCTCCATGATCGCATCGTCCTGGCCGCGACGACCGAGGATGCCGCCGTGTACTTTTGGATGCAGGGTCTTTACGCGTCCATCCATCATTTCCGGGAAACCGGTGTAATCGGAAACTTCGGTCACCGCCAGACCTTTTTCTGCTAACAGGCGGGCGGTGCCCCCCGTAGACAGCAGCTCCACACCGCGTGCGGAAAGTGCCTGGGCGAATTCGATGATACCGGCCTTGTCAGAAACACTGAGCAGAGCGCGGCGGACTGGACGACGTTGTTGCATGGTAAATCCCCTGGATTTGACTATTACAGAGAGCGTTAGGTGAATTCTTGCGTAAAAACTCAGCTAACGCCCCTTACGGGGCATCCTTATTGTGCGGGGGCATTGTAACGAAAACGTTTGCGCAACGCTCGCGAATTTTTCTCTTTCCCTCAATTCCATTCTTTCATCTCTATAGATGAGGGATAAAACCCAGTGACGATTGCAAGCGATCCATATTTTTGTGGATAACTCTGTGTGTAAATGGGTATAAGGCGGGGTTTTGCTGTGGAATGCAGCAGTCAGTCATTT
>NZ_SZWK01000288.1:0-1014 GCF_005280815.1 Citrobacter sp. TBCS-15
GTGCTCAATTGTTTTGCCATTTTATTTTATATTCCTTTACTTAATTGGTTTTTCAGGTTATTGCGTTTGTAGCCTTATGAATGATCAGTTACTGAAACACCTGCGGTAACATCTTCATAACCGTCAGCAGAGGATGTTACGATATAAACTCCAGGAGCAAGTTGTCCGTTTGTTGCGACTTTTCCGTGGTCATCTCTAATTACTGATGTTACTTTTACAGTTCCACCTTTAGAATCTTTCAAAGTAGCTGGTACTACTATCGTTCCGTCATTGCGTCCTTTTGTAGCAGTAGTTACATTCGGAATAACTGGAGCAACTAATGTAACAGCACCAGCCAATTCCGTGTCAGGTTGCATAATGAACAGTCCGCTTTCCATTTTCTTAGCGAAGTCTTTTGCTTGGTCTCCCCAAATTTCATATTCAATAGCAGCTACATTTTTACCATTATTCAAATAAATGTCTGATTCAGTAGCTTGTACTGCCAACGTCCATTGGATAGGGTCGACACCGTCTACTGAATCTGTTTCTGATTCTTTCGTTGGTTCTGCTGTAGGTTTCAATTTAGGATAAACGACTACACGATAACCGTCAATAAACTCTCCTGTAACTTTATCACGTTTGCGCCCTTTAATTAGGTACTGAACACATTTTGTTTTCCAATCACCAGTAGGAGACCAACCCAAACCATTCGCTGTTCTTTGTTGACCTAAAATGTCTTCTTTAAGCGCTTGATCTGTTTGAATGAATACCATTTCGCCTTGAAGTAAGGTAGCGCCTTTTTTAACTCCATGGTCTGGTACGTCATCAGCTGGATAGCTATTAGTTTCCGCTTGGTCTTCCATTTCGCCAACTGATACTAAACCAGTTACAATTTTATGGTTAGTGAACTCTGGTTTTCCGTTACTTCCCTTGGCCATATCAGCTACGATTAGAGCTTCATTACCAAAGAAAATCTCACGTGAGTTATAATCTAATTTCATTTTTTATTTTCCTTTTTATTTTTTTATGCAGTAC
>NZ_SZWK01000288.1:1070-2392 GCF_005280815.1 Citrobacter sp. TBCS-15
CGTCATCAGCTGGATAGCTGTTAGTCTCCGCTTGGTCTTCCATTGCGCCAACTGATACTAAACCAGTTACAATTTTATGGTTAGTAAACTCTGGTTTTCCGTTACTTCCCTTGGCCATATCAGCTACGATTAGAGCTTCATTACCAAAGAAAATCTCACGTGAGTTATAATCTAATTTCATTTTTTATTTTCCTTTTTATTTTTTTATGCAGTACGTTTCCAATAATATATTGTCGTTGAACCAATTACTGCTGAACCGATATTTTCCCATGCAATCCTAAATATATATTAATCAATATCAATATTCCACATGCAAACAGGATATATTAAATCTTGTAACTGTGACATAATTTGAGCCATTGAGTATTTGTTAGGGTGTATCGATCCATAAGTAACGCCATCTGAATTTAAAGCTGACCATGTTTTTATAGACATATCATTATGTGCGTAAGTTCTCGCTGTAAAATCAGCAAACGCACACTCGTATTTACGACATAATTCTTGTATTATAGGTCTAACATTTTGAAACCACTCTACATAGGTTCTCCCAGTATTATAAACTGTTCCAACTGTTGGCAAAGTGATGATAATAGCCAAATCTTTTACGGTTTTATTATAAGCTGGTCTACCATTAACACTTGTATTTCCTCTTATTCTTTTCAATCCTTCTTCCATATTTGTTTTAAATAAGTTTAATCTTTGTTCTAGTGTTAACCCAGCGAACTTCGTATGGTTTTTATCAGCGTCATTCATTCCCCATCCAATTATTAAAAGGTCTGGGTTATGTTCCATCGATGTTTGTAAAAAACCATTAGGGTATTTTTGTAAATAGTAAGGCAAAGCATAAGTTGGGTTTCCTACCCATTCATTCGTATTTCTACCACCAAAACCATTGTTTAGTATTGATAATTTTTTTAAATCATAATTCCCTGCCTTCATTATTTTTTTAAGTGCATAATCTTTCATGCCAAAAAAAGTATCTTGAACCGATGATAGTGGAGCGTAACCAGCAGTTATACTATCTCCGTCTAATGCTATTGATATATTATTTACACCGTCATAAATTTTCTCATACCAATGCTCTAAATATTCATGTCCCCAAATAGGTGTAACTGGATATTTGTAATAATCAAACGCAGTAGTAGTTGTTGTAACAGTGTCATTACTTACTGACGGGGTATAATTTACCATTTTTTGAAAACTATCTAAATTACTCGGTACGTTGTTAGTGGATGAAGTGTAATTTAAAACTTGCATGTCTGCTAATATCATGTCAATATCAGATTGTGTAAGAGGTTTTAATCTAACATACCCTTGAATAG
>NZ_SZWK01000289.1:0-387423 GCF_005280815.1 Citrobacter sp. TBCS-15
CGTGTAATCAAAAGGACTCGGCAATAGCATCGACTCGGCGTCATCTATGCCCAGCCGGGCGGTGAAATGATGAAGATCATCATTTACCGACAGCGTCGCGGAGGTAAAAATCCAACAGCCCGGCTTTTGTTCCATCATTTCTTTGAATTTATCCGCCACGGTGAGCGGCGTTAGCGCAAGAGTGAAATGGCGGGAGGTGCATTCATACCAATAGCTGAAGCCTGGCTGGTTAATCTCTTTCAGGCGCTTCAAACGGGCGCGATAAAGCGTGGCGCGCTCAAACGCAGCATCCAACAACGCCGAACGTCCAAGAGACAGTTTCGCCACGTCGTAACACAGCTCCAACGTGTCATCGAGCAACAAAAACGCGCGCTGTACACGCTGGTCAGCCAGCAGTTCGCGCAGATTGCCGCGATAGCCCGGCTCGCCAAGTTGCAGGCGGAAGTCCTGCGCGCTTTGCGCCAGGCGATCGGCGCACTTCTGCAACTGCTGAGTGTCTTTCAGCTCGGTGCGATAGGCAATGGTGATGTCTTTCGCCAGGTCTAACAACTGACGACTGGAGAGCGATTGACCAAAGTACTGGCTGGCGATATCCGGTAACTGATGCGCTTCATCGAAGATCATCACTTCAGCTTCGGGGATCAGTTCGCCAAACCCGCTCTCTTTCACCACCATATCAGCGAGAAACAGATGGTGGTTGACCACAACCACATCTGCCTCCATCGCTTTTTTACGCGCTTTAACGACAAAACACTCTTTGTACAGCGGGCAGTCGCTGCCCAGACAATTGTCGTTGGTGCTGGTGACCAGCGGCCAGGCCTGAGAATCTTCCGCCACGCTGACGCAGGTACTGATGTCGCCATCAAGGGTTTGACTTGACCAGGAGCGCAGCAGAATGACGTCGCTTAAGGTTTGTACCGGCAGGTCGCCGCCCGCCAGGGCCTGCTGTTCAAGGCGTTCCAGACACAGATAGTTGGAGCGCCCTTTCAGCAGCGCCAGTTTGCCGGTAAATTCAAGCGCTTTAGCGACGGTCGGGAGATCGCGGCTGTAAAGCTGATCCTGCAACGCTTTTGAACCGGTAGAGACGATGACTTTCTTACCCGCACGCAGCGCAGGTGCAAGATAAGCGTAGGTTTTCCCCGTTCCGGTTCCGGCTTCGACAACAAGCGGCTGTGATTTTTCAATGGCATGGCTAACGGCGAAGGCCATCTGCCGCTGTGGTTCACGCGGTTTAAAACCCGGTATCGCTTTAGCCAACTGACCGTCTGCTGCAAAATCGTCCGTCACACTGCCCCCTGTTCATTTGAACAGGGATTATGTCAGGCCAGCGGGTCTTTCGCCAGTTGAAGAGGTGACGTAGGCGCAACATTATGGCAGTCTTGGCGCAACCTGAAGCCATTATGAAAAACGTAAATGAGGAATGATTTATGACGATTGTGCGCATTGATGCCGAAGCGCGTTGGTCCGACGTGGTTATCCATAACAACACGTTGTATTACACCGGTGTACCGGAAAACCTGGATGCTGACGCCTTTGAACAAACGGCGAATACGCTGGCGCAAATTGACGCAGTTCTGGAAAAACAGGGCAGCAACAAGTCACGTATTCTTGATGCCACCCTTTTTCTGGCTGACAAAAGTGACTTTGCCGCGATGAACAAAGCCTGGGACGCGTGGGTCGTTGCCGGTCATGCGCCGGTACGTTGTACGGTCCAGGCCGGGTTGATGAACCCGAAATACAAAGTAGAGATCAAGATTATCGCTGCAGTTTAAGCAACGTTACTCGTCTTCATCTTCGAAACGCGCCACGATCCGCTCGCCGGTATGGCTGGCGCGTAACTCTTCAGCTACCAGAGCAATCGCTTGTCCGCTGCTCATCCCCTGCGACATCAGTTCCTGAATACGCTCGACCGCTTTTTGCTGCTGCTCATGACTGAGTGAAGGTAAACCTGCAAACATTGTTAACTCCTGCTAAATTGTCTGCGCTAATTATTTCATGCTACCGGGCAGTTAGCCAGTAGAGTAGCAACGAGTCAGGACTGATGAAGACGTTATCTCCCGCTGTAATCACTTTACCCTGGCGTCAGGACGCCGCTGAACGCTATTTTTCGACCTTAAGCCATCTCCCCTGGGCGATGCTGTTGCATTCGGGTCATGCTGACCATCCACATAACCGTTTTGATATTCTGGTGGCGGATCCCGTCGCCACGCTGGTTACGCGCGCTGAAGAGACCGTTGTCCATGACGGACACGCAACCGTACGCACGCTTGATGACCCAATGACGGTATTACATTCAGCGCTCAGCGCACGGGGGATTCAGCCGAGCAATCACCCCAATCTGCCGTTTCAGGGCGGCGCGTTAGGTCTGTTTGGCTACGATCTTGGCAGAAGATTTGAATCGCTGCCCACGATTGCCGCGCGCGATATTGCCCTGCCGGATATGGCCGTCGGCATTTACGACTGGGCGCTGATTGTCGATCATCAGTTGCAAACCGTATCCCTGCTCAGCCATACCGATGTCGAGGCGCGGCGGAAGTGGCTCGACGCACAACAACCGCCAACGCGTGAACCGTTTGCCTTAACCTCTGCGTGGCAATCCAATATGAGTCGCGCGCAGTATGGCGAAAAATTCCGCCAGGTACAGCGCTATCTGCACAGCGGCGACTGCTATCAGGTCAATCTCGCCCAGCGTTTTCAGGCGCATTATCAGGGCGATGAGTGGCTGGCATTTGTACGACTTAATCACGCTAATCGTGCGCCGTTTAGTGCGTTCATTCGTCTTGAGGAAGGCGCAATCCTCAGCCTTTCACCCGAACGGTTTATTCTGTTGGAAAACCAGCACATCCAGACGCGTCCTATTAAAGGGACGCTGCCAAGACGTGAAGATGCTGATGCCGATCGTGAGCAGGCCCAACTGCTGGCGAATTCACCAAAGGATCGTGCGGAAAACCTGATGATCGTGGATTTAATGCGCAATGATATCGGTCGCGTTGCCGTGCCGGGGTCGGTACAGGTTCCGGAGCTGTTTGTGGTCGAGCCATTCCCTGCCGTTCATCATTTAGTCAGCACCATTACCGCACGTCTGCCAGAATCTTTGCACGCCAGCGACCTGCTGCGCGCCGCCTTCCCCGGCGGCTCCATTACCGGCGCGCCGAAGGTGCGGGCGATGGAAATTATAGATGAGCTGGAGCCGCACAGACGTAATGCCTGGTGTGGCAGCATTGGTTACCTGAGCTTTTGCGGCAATATGGACACCAGCATCACCATTCGCACGCTGACGGCCACAAACGGACACATTTATTGTTCCGCAGGTGGTGGCATTGTGGCGGACAGTCAGGAAGACGCGGAGTATCAGGAAACATTTGATAAAGTGAATCGTATTTTGCACCAACTGGAGAATTGACACGTGGAATACAGCAGCCTGACGCTTGATGATTTTTTATCGCGCTTCCAACTCCTGCGCCCGCAGGTCAATCATGCCGCGTTAAACCAGCGTCAGGCGGCCGTACTGATCCCAGTCGTCCGCCGACCACAGCCGGGTCTGCTGCTAACCCAGCGATCCGTTCATCTACGCAAACATGCCGGCCAGGTCGCCTTTCCCGGCGGCGCGGTGGACAGCACCGATGCCTCGTTGATCGCCGCCGCCCTTCGCGAGGCGCATGAAGAAGTGGCAATTCCGCCGTCATGCGTTGAGGTGATCGGCGTCCTGCCGCCGGTCGACAGCGTCACCGGTTTCCAGGTTACCCCGGTCGTCGGCATTATCCCGCCTAATCTGCCGTATCGCGCCAGTGAAGATGAGGTTTCCGCGGTGTTTGAAATGCCGCTGGCGCAGGCTCTGCATTTAGGGCGTTACCATCCGCTTGATATTTATCGCCGTGGTGATTCACACCGCGTTTGGCTTTCCTGGTATGAGCAATATTTCGTCTGGGGAATGACCGCCGGAATAATTCGTGAGCTGGCTCTGCAAATTGGCGTCAAGCCCTGACTATACTTATCTTTACGCACGCCATAGACAACTTGAAACTCAGGTCACAACATTAGTAAAACCGCGGTTATCTATTAGTTTAATTCATGTGAATAGTTAAGCCGATCGCCGCGTTCCCTCTTACACTATGCGCAGTTATAACATCGTTACTGGAAAGCCCAGTCGCCCTGTAGGAGTATTATCGTGATTAGTCTATTCGACATGTTTAAGGTGGGGATTGGTCCCTCATCTTCCCATACCGTAGGGCCTATGAAGGCGGGTAAACAGTTCGTCGATGACCTGGTCGAAAAAGGATTACTGGACAGCGTTACTCGTGTTGCCGTCGACGTGTATGGTTCACTGTCGCTCACGGGTAAAGGTCACCACACCGATATCGCCATTATTATGGGTCTGGCGGGCAACGAGCCTGCTACCGTGGACATTGACAGCATTCCCGGATTTATCCGCGACGTTGAAACGCGTGGACGCCTGCTGCTTGCGCAGGGTCAACACGAAGTGGATTTCCCGCAGAATGACGGAATGCGTTTTCACAACGGCAACCTGCCGCTGCATGAAAACGGCATGCAGATCCATGCGTACAATGGCGAAACCGTCATTTATAGCAAAACCTACTACTCAATCGGCGGTGGATTCATCGTTGATGAAGAACATTTTGGTCAGGATACCGCGGGCGAGGTCAGCGTCCCTTATCCGTTCAAATCCGCGACCGAAATGCTGGAATACTGCAACAGCACCGGCCTGTCTCTCTCTGGCATGGCGATGCAGAACGAACTTGCTCTGCACAGCAAAAAAGAGATTGAAGAGTACTTTGGCCATGTCTGGCAAACCATGCAGGCCTGTATCGATCGTGGGATGAACACCGAAGGTGTGCTGCCAGGTCCGCTACGCGTTCCGCGTCGCGCCTCTGCCCTGCGTCGTATGTTGGTCTCCAGCGACAAGCTCTCCAACGATCCGATGAACGTAATCGACTGGGTGAACATGTTTGCGCTGGCTGTTAACGAAGAAAACGCCGCGGGTGGTCGCGTTGTTACTGCGCCAACTAACGGTGCCTGCGGTATCGTGCCTGCGGTCCTTGCTTATTACGATCATTTCATTGAGTCCGTCAGCCCGGATATCTACACCCGCTATTTCCTGGCGGCCGGTGCAATTGGCGCGCTGTACAAAATGAATGCCTCAATCTCCGGTGCAGAAGTAGGTTGTCAGGGTGAAGTGGGCGTGGCCTGCTCCATGGCGGCTGCCGGTCTGGCTGAACTGCTGGGTGCAAGTCCTGAACAGGTGTGTGTTGCGGCAGAAATCGGTATGGAGCATAACCTCGGTTTAACCTGTGACCCGGTTGCCGGTCAGGTTCAGGTTCCGTGCATCGAACGTAACGCCATTGCTTCCGTGAAAGCGATTAACGCCGCACGTATGGCAATGCGCCGTACCAGTGCGCCACGCGTCTCGCTGGATAAAGTCATTGAGACCATGTACGAAACGGGTAAAGACATGAACGCCAAATACCGCGAAACGTCACGTGGTGGTCTGGCAATCAAAGTTCAATGTGACTAATACTTAATTTTCGCCCATCTGCGACGGATGGGCGAATTTATCTCCCCTTCCTCGTCTACTGTAATTTTCCCCACTACACTTGCTCTGTTGCTTTTGGCTTTTGTGACCAACGGCTTATCGGGCGGCCCGCATGCATACAGCACAACGGATCATTAAAAACTATCGCCGGAATCGCTTAATTGTTTGCACACTATGTGCCCTACTGACGCTTATCCTCACTTTAACGGCCCGATTTATTTCGGAGCGTAATTTAAATCATCGGAATACCGTAACCTTTGCCAACCACGCCGTTGAAGAGTTGGATCATGTACTTTTGCCCCTACAGACCGGACGCGATGTGCTGTTGCCATTGATTGGTCTCCCCTGCTCAGTTGCGCGTTTACCGCTGAGCAAGCATGCTGCCAGGCTGCAAACGGTACGCTCTATCAGCCTTATTCAAAGCGGGATTCTGTATTGCTCCAGTATTTTTGGTTATCGCAATGTGCCTGTTCGTCAACTGGAGCCTGAATTACCCAGCCGGGAGCCGCAGTTGCTGCTGTCTACCGACCATTCGCTAATTAAAGGCAGCCCGATTCTGGCGCAATGGTATCCATCCTCTGCCGATGGTGAAGATGGCGTGCTGGAGATCGTTAATATTGATTTATTGTCGTCGATGCTGCTTGAACCCCAACCGCCACAAATCACCCATGCCAGCTTAAGCGTCGGCAATCGCCATCTGCTCTACGGACAAGGTGTTGTCGATACGCTACCTGAGCTAAAGAATGAAAAACGCTACCAGCTTTCATCACAGCATTTCCCGTTTACTATCAGCGTTACCGGTCCGGGCGCCAGCGAACTGGCGATTAAGCATCTGCCCACACAGCTGCCGCTGGCGGTGATCCTCAGTCTGTTAGTGGGGTACCTGGCGTGGCTGGCAACCGCCAACAGAATGAGTTTCTCCTGGGAGATTAATCTGGCCCTTGCCGCCCGCGAATTCGAGCTGTTCTGCCAGCCGCTGCTCAATGCGCAAACGCAGCAATGCATGGGGGTGGAAATCCTTTTACGCTGGAATAATCCGCGTCAGGGTTGGATCTCTCCCGAAGTGTTTATTCCCATCGCCGAGGAGCACAACCTGATCGTGCCCCTGACGCGTCATGTCATCGCAGAAACCATTCAGCAGCGACACGTCTTCCCCATGAGCAGTCAGTTTCATATCGGGATCAATGTCGCCGCCAGCCATTTTCGCCATGGCACGCTGTTAAAAGATCTCAACCAGTATTGGTTTAGCCAGCATCCCATTCAGCAGTTAGTCATCGAACTTACCGAGCGAGATGCGTTACTGGATGTGGATTATCGGATTGTACGCGAGCTAAATCGCCTTGGCGTAAAACTGGCGATTGACGATTTTGGCACCGGCAACAGCTCGCTCTCCTGGCTGGAAAAACTCCGCCCGGATGTACTGAAAATTGATAAATCATTTACTTCTGCGATCGGTACCGATGCCGTGAACTCAACCGTTACAGACATCATCATCGCGCTGGGAAAAAGACTGAATATAGAACTGGTGGCAGAAGGGGTTGAAACGCAGGCGCAGGCACAGCATTTGCGCCGGCACGGTGTACATTTATTGCAAGGTTTTCTGTATGCGAAGCCAATGCCGCTACGAGATTTTCCGAAATGGCTGGCGGGCAGCACCCCGCCGCCCGCCCGGCATAACGGGCGACATAGTATGCCCGTTATGCCGTTTCGCTAGCCCGGTTACTCGTCTTCGTCGTGAGCGGGTCGTTCTTTAACAATGCGAACTAAATCCACACGATAGTCATTCGCTTCGACAATCGTAATGCTCAGCGGCGCAACCTCGATAACATCGCCGACGCGTGGAATATGACCGTTAGCCGCGATGACTAAACCTGCCACCGTCGCGATATCTTCGTCTTCATTCACTAACGTATCTACGTCCAGCGCCTGTTGCAACGCATGCAGATCGGTACCGCCTTTCACCAACCAACCGCCTGCATCAGCAATAATTTCAGGCGTTTCATCGGCATCCGGGAACTCACCGGCGATAGCTTCTAATACGTCCAGCGGAGTAACCAACCCCTGCACGACACCAAATTCGTTAGTGACGATCACGAAACTGCCGCGGGCACGACGCAGAACGCCTAACAGATTAATCGGGTCCAGCGTTTCCGGGACCACGATAGCCGGAGAAGCAGAGGCAATCGCCGCCACATCCACACCCTCTTCCAGAGCCACCAGCAGTTCTTTGGCACGGACGATACCGATAATTTCGTCCAGCTCACCGCGACATACCGGGAACAGGCTGTGCGGTGACGAAAGCAATTGCTCGCGAATTTCCGCTACACTCAGGTCCGCATCAACCCAGCTAATCTCGCCACGAGGCGTCATAATGCCACGTAATGAACGCGAGGCCAGGGAGAGTACGCCGTTGATCATATAGCGTTCTTCTTCCACGAATGCGCCTTCCGGAACGGGCACAGGTACTGGATTGTCGGATTCCATCTGCGCGCTGGCCTGACGTTTACCCCCCATCAGACGCAGGATTGCATCGGCAGTCCGCGCACGCAGCGGTAGTGCCGACTGGTGGCGAATAAAGTTACGACGCGCAATCTGGTTAAACAACTCGATAATGATCGAGAAGCCAATCGCCGCATACAGATAGCCTTTCGGAATGTGGAAGCCAAACCCTTCGGCAACCAGACTCAGACCAATCATCAACAGGAAGCTCAGACACAGCACCACCACCGTCGGATGTTGGTTCACAAATCGCGTCAACGGCTTGGACGCCAGCAGCATCACGGCCATAGCAATCACGACCGCCGCCATCATGACCGGCAGATGGTTGACCATACCGACCGCAGTAATCACCGCATCCAGCGAGAACACCGCATCGAGGATGACAATCTGCGTCACGACAACCCAAAAGCTCGCATACCCTTTCGTCTGCCCGGTATCATGTTCACGGTTTTCAAGCCGCTCATGCAGCTCTGTCGTAGCCTTGAACAAGAGGAAGATACCGCCCAGCAGCATAATCAGATCGCGCCCTGAGAACGCATAGTCCATTACCGTAAACAGCGGCTTTGTCAGCGTCACCATCCACGAAATCACGGACAACAAGCCCAGACGCATAATCAGTGCCAGTGATAAACCGATTAAACGCGCTTTATCTCGCTGTTTCGGCGGCAGCTTATCAGCCAGGATCGCAATGAAGACCAGGTTATCAATACCCAGAACAATTTCGAGAACGACAAGCGTGAGCAAACCCACCCAAATCTGCGGGTCCATTAATAATTCCATGACAAGCTCCTGCTTAAGGAATGACCAAACTGCGCGCTGAGGATCTCAGGCGTTAAAGCATTATGCAGAGAAAATTTGTGGCAAAAAGTGCCAATCTGACAGGCGCAAAGCGGCCTGAGGGTGAAATGACGTCGGTGACGATCCATATGGTGGGCTACTGCCCTATACTCCTGAGTAATTAAACAGATGCTAAACATAACAGAGACAACCGGTTTTTAGCAAAGATTTACCTTCCTTTGCAATAAGTTGTTTCGGAGATATTTTACCCTTCGAAATTTCTTTTCATCGGAAGTTAAATTACGGATCTTCATCACATAAAATATTTTTTTCGATATCTAAAATAATTCACGAAAATCATAGGTTTTTCTTTGTAACCCTTATCTGAATCGATTCGATTGCGGACGACGATTCAAATACATCTTCACGTTGATGTGTTAACGATAATAAAGGAGGTAGCAAGTGACCATTGCTATTGTAATAGGCACACATGGTTGGGCTGCAGAGCAGTTACTTAAGACAGCAGAGATGCTGTTAGGCGAGCAGGAAAATGTCGGCTGGATCGATTTCGTTCCAGGTGAAAATGCCGAAACGCTGATCGAAAAGTACAACGCTCAGTTGGCAAAACTCGATACCAGTAAAGGCGTGCTGTTTCTCGTTGACACATGGGGAGGCAGCCCGTTTAACGCTGCGAGCCGCATTGTCGTCGATAAAGAGCATTACGAAGTTATCGCCGGTGTGAACATTCCCATGCTGGTCGAGACCTTCATGGCGCGTGATGACAACCCGAGCTTCGATGAATTAGTGGCACTGGCCGTTGAAACCGGTAGCGAAGGCGTGAAAGCGCTGAAAGCGAAACCAGTGGAAAAAGCCGCTCCTGCCCCCGTTGCGGCACCCAAAGCAGCAGCACCGGCGAAACCGATGGGCCCGAACGATTATATGCAGATCGGCCTGGCGCGTATCGATGACCGTTTAATTCATGGTCAGGTAGCCACTCGCTGGACCAAAGAAACCAACGTAACGCGCATTATCGTCGTCAGCGATGAAGTTGCCGCCGATACCGTGCGTAAAACGTTGCTAACTCAGGTAGCACCTCCGGGTGTGACGGCGCATGTGGTTGATGTCGCGAAAATGATCCGCGTCTACAACAACCCGAAATATGCAGGCGAGCGTGTGATGCTGTTGTTCACCAACCCGACCGATGTGGAACGTATCGTTGAAGGTGGTGTGAAAATTACCTCTGTAAACATTGGCGGTATGGCTTTCCGTCAGGGTAAAACACAGGTAAACAACGCAATTTCTGTTGATGAAAAAGACATCGAAGCCTTCAAAAAACTCAACGAACGCGGTATTGAGCTCGAAGCGCGTAAAGTTTCGACCGATCAGAAACTGAAAATGATGGATTTGATTGCCAAGGCGAAATAATTCCCTGGCATTTACTTAGTTTTCACACTTAAGTCTGTATAGCAATAGGAGAAGTACAATGGAGATTACCACTCTTCAGATTGTGCTGGTGTTCATCGTCGCATGTATCGCGGGTATGGAGTCGGTACTCGATGAATTTCAGTTCCACCGTCCGTTGGTGGCCTGTACGCTTATTGGCGCCGTTCTCGGGGATATGAAAACCGGTATTATCATCGGTGGTACCCTGGAAATGATCGCCCTGGGCTGGATGAACATCGGTGCTGCGGTTGCACCAGATGCCGCACTGGCGTCAATTATCTCTACCGTTCTGGTTATCGCGGGTCACCAAAGTATTGGTGCCGGTATCGCGCTGGCTATCCCTCTGGCAGCAGCAGGCCAGGTTCTGACCATCATCGTTCGTACCATCACCGTAGCATTCCAGCACGCAGCGGATAAGGCGGCCGAAAACGGCAACCTGACGGCGCTCTCCTGGCTGCACGTATCCTCACTGTTCCTGCAGGCTATGCGTATCGCTATCCCGGCGGTAATCGTGGCGATTTCTGTAGGTACCAGTGAAGTTCAGAGCATGCTCAACGCCATTCCGGAAGTCGTCACCGGCGGCCTGAACATCGCAGGTGGCATGATCGTAGTGGTTGGTTATGCGATGGTCATCAATATGATGCGCGCGGGCTACCTGATGCCGTTCTTCTATCTCGGCTTCGTCACCGCGGCATTTACTAACTTCAACCTGGTTGCTCTGGGTGTGATTGGCGCTGTGATGGCAATCCTCTACATTCAGCTGAGCCCGAAATATAACCGCGTCGCCGGTGCGCCAGTTCAGGCAGCTGGTAACAACGATCTTGATAACGAACTGGACTAGCAGGTGAGCGAAATGGTTGATATGACTAAAACTACCACCGAGAAAAAACTCACTCCGAGTGACATTCGTGGCGTGTTCATTCGTTCTAACCTGTTTCAGGGTTCATGGAACTTCGAACGTATGCAGGCGCTGGGTTTTTGTTTCTCCATGGTACCGGCTATCCGCCGTTTGTACCCGGAAAACAACGATGCACGTAAGCAGGCTATTAAGCGTCACCTGGAATTCTTTAACACCCATCCGTACGTAGCCGCACCTGTGCTGGGCGTTACGCTGGCGATGGAAGAGCAGCGTGCCAACGGCGCAGAGATTGACGATGGTGCTATCAACGGTATCAAAGTGGGTCTGATGGGACCGCTGGCAGGCGTTGGCGATCCAATCTTCTGGGGTACCGTACGTCCGGTATTTGCCGCGCTTGGTGCAGGTATCGCGATGAGCGGCAGCCTGCTTGGGCCACTGCTGTTCTTCATCCTGTTTAACCTGGTGCGTCTGGCTACCCGTTACTACGGTGTGGCATACGGCTACCGTAAAGGTGTCGATATCGTTAAAGATATGGGCGGCGGCTTCCTGCAGAAACTGACTGAGGGGGCGTCAATCCTCGGCCTGTTTGTCATGGGGGCATTGGTTAACAAGTGGACGCACGTGAACATCCCGTTGGTGGTCTCCACTATCACCGGTCAGGATGGCCAGACTCGCGTTACCACCGTGCAGACTATCCTTGACCAGCTGATGCCGGGCCTGGTTCCTCTGCTGCTGACTTTCGCTTGTATGTGGCTACTGCGTAAGAAAGTGAACCCGCTGTGGATTATCGTTGGCTTCTTCGTCATCGGTATCGCGGGCTACGCTGTCGGCCTGCTCGGCCTGTAAGACTGTTGTACATCACCGGGGGCTTGCCCCCGGTTTTTCTATTTAGAGGGTTGAGGATTCATGACTATCACGGACCTGGTGCTGGTTCTTTTTATCTTTTCGCTGCTGGCGTATGCCATTTACGATCAGTTCATCATGCCCCGCCGTAATGGCCCTACTCTGCTGACGGTCGCCCTGCTTCCTCGCAGCCGTGTTGACAGTGTTATCTTCATTGGCCTGGTAGCTATTCTTATCTACAACAACGTCACCAGCCACGGGGCGCAATTCACCACATGGTTATTATGTGCACTGGTGTTGATGGGGTTGTATCTGTTCTGGATCCGTACGCCGAAAATCATCTTCAAGCAAAAAGGTTTTTTCTTTGCTAACGTCTGGATTGAATATAACCGCATTAAAGAGATGAATTTATCAGAAGACGGCGTGCTGGTGATGCAATTAGAACAGCGTAGATTGCTTGTTCGCGTACGAAATATAGACGATCTCGAAAAAATATATAAGCTTCTTATTTCAAATCAGTAAGTTAACAAGATAGCCTGAACTATGTTTTTCATATATTAATGAAAACAAAACATAGCTAAGGCTATATTACCCCGCCCGTAATGTTATTTATTTTAACGTTCTATTTATAAATAAATCTAAATGAAAATCGTTTTCAATTAAAAGTCAAATATTATTTCCCTGTTTCTTGTTTTATATTCTCAAAATATGTTAAGGTTGCGCCCGTCGTTGGGGAGTAGCCGATTTCCAGACTCCGGAAATGTACGTGTCAACATACTCGTTGAAAAACGTGGCGCGTACGGACTGAACATACAGTTTCAGTCAGGCGAGACCATAGGCACATCAACTGCAATGCATACCTGAATGGCACGATATATTTCGTGTTTTCAATCTGTATGCATGGTTACTGGGGGCAGTGATGTGTTTTATGGATACCCCGGTCAGGACGCTGTTATGAATCTCACCGCTACTGTACTTCTCGCTTTTGGCATGTCGATGGATGCTTTCGCTGCGTCAATTGGCAAGGGTGCCACTCTGCATAAACCCAAATTTTCTGAAGCGCTGCGCACCGGTCTTATTTTCGGCGCAGTTGAAACCCTGACCCCGCTGATTGGCTGGGGTATGGGTATGCTGGCCAGCAAATTTGTACTGGAGTGGAACCACTGGATCGCTTTCATTCTGCTGATTTTCTTAGGTGGGCGAATGATAATCGAAGGTTTTCGCGACAACGGTGATGAAGATGAAGAGCCGCAGCGCCGTCATGGATTCTGGCTGCTGGTCACCACCGCCATTGCCACCAGTCTCGATGCGATGGCCGTCGGGGTGGGTCTGGCATTCCTGCAGGTTAACATCATTGCGACTGCGCTGGCCATCGGCTGCGCCACGTTAATTATGTCCACGCTCGGCATGATGATCGGTCGTTTTATTGGTCCGATGCTGGGCAAACGAGCTGAAATTTTGGGCGGGGTGGTACTGATTGGTATCGGCGCCCAGATCCTCTGGGCACACTTCCACGGTTAATTCAGGCGCTGCCAGATATGAATACTAAAATCTGTCTGGCAGTCAAACTTCGTCTTTCCTGCCAGCGTTTCCCACACTTCCGGTTTTGCCCGCCAGGCGAACGGTGTCATTTGCAGTAATGCAACGGCTTCGCTGCCCTGGAGCTGCATCTGATAGCCCAGCGCAATACTCTGCTGCAGAACAAAACCTTCCAGCTGTTCGGTATGTGGCGCATGCAAACGCACCTCATCATAAATCAGCCCTTTCAGCTCCATTAAATGCCGCGGCCCTGGTGTGGCGGTGATTACCCATCCACCCGGTTTAACCACGCGAGCCAGCTCTTGCGCTTTACAGGGCGCGTAGATCCTGATGATGGCATCCATGGACGCATCGGCAAACGGCAGACGATGGCTGGAAGCCACGCAAAAGGTGACCTGCGGATAACGGCGGGCTGCGGCCTTAATCGCCACTTTAGAGACGTCGAGGCCAACGGTTTTGCCGCCAGTCAGCGTATCGGCAAAGGCATGGGTGTAATACCCTTCTCCACAGCCGATATCCAGAATCGCCGCGTTCGCTGAACCTGGCCTCTCTGTGAGCACCTTCACAATCGCGTCGCGCAGTGGTTGATAGTGTCCGGCATCAAGAAACGCCCGGCGCGCCTGCATCATCTCAGCGCTGTCACCCGGATCACGCGACCGCTTATGCTGAACTGGCAGTAAGTTGACATACCCTTCTTTCGCCACGTCAAACTGGTGCCGCTCAGGGCAAATAAAACTGTTTTTCGTTTGAGTAAGAGGCTGGTGGCAAAGAGGACAGGAAAACGACATGACAACTCCGGCAGGTGATTTGAGGGCGCAAGTGTAACGCGAATTGCGCCCCGGGAAAATAACTTACAGCGCTGGCGAGGATCCACTGTCGCCATGCATCACCAGCAGATGATCGGAGTCGGCAGGCATGCCGTCTGGCTTAACATTTTCCAGGCGCAGGACATCTCCCATAATCTGGCTGAATACCGGCGCGGAGACAGCCCCCCCGTAGTAAGCACCGTTTTGTGGATTATTAATAACCACGACTAACGCGAATTTCGGGTCACTCGCTGGCGCAACGCCTGCCGTATAGGCCACGTATTTATCAACATATTTACCATCATCACCGATTTTTTTCGCCGTCCCGGTCTTTACCGCAACCCGATAATCCCTGACCGCCGCCTTAGTTCCCCCACCGCCGGGTAACGCAACGCTTTCCATCATATGTTCAACCTGATGAACCAGTGCCTCCGGCATCACCCGCGTTCCTATTACCGGCGGATCAATACGCGTTATAGAAAGAGGCCGATAGATGCCAAAGCTACCGATGGTGGCGTAGACATGCGCCAACTGGAGCGGCGTCACCATGAGTCCATAACCGAATGCGAAGGTCGCGCGATCCAAATCGCTCCAGTAGCGGCGTTGGGGCATTAAACCACTGCTTTCACCAGTTAATCCCAACCCGGTTGGATCGCCAAAACCAAAACGCTTATAGGTATCCAGCAATTTCTGCACAGGCATAGCTAACGACAGGTGTGATACACCCGTATCGCTTGATTTCTGCAAAATGCCGGTAAGCGACAGCTCAGGGTAAAATCCGACGTCACGAATACGATGTCCGTCGACATTAAAAGGATGGGTATCAATTACGCTGTCCGGTTGCACAATCCCCTGCTGGAGCGCGGTCATAATCACCAGCGGCTTAACGGTTGAGCCGGGTTCAAAGGTGTCGCTAATGGCACGGTTACGAAAATCATCCAGTACCGCGCCGTCACGATTGTTGGGGTTAAAATCGGGGAAGCTTGCCATGGAGAGAATTTCGCCAGTAGCGATATTGACCAGTACAGCTGCCCCTGACTCCGCTTTATTCCACGTCACGGCATTATCCAGCGCGTCTTCGGTAACCGTCTGCAAACGCTCATCAATACTGAGTTGTAATTCGTGTGCAGGCACCGGCATCACTTCGGTGATATTTTCGATGACATGACCAAATTTGTCTTTACGGACCAGACGGGAGCCGGGTTTGCCCATCAACTGGCTATTGAAGCTTTTCTCCAGACCTTCAATACCCTGACCATCAATATTAGTGAAACCAATGAGATTAGCCGCAACATGTCCGGCGGGATAAAAGCGACGGGATTCTTCACGCAGATTGATCCCCGGAAGATTAAGGTTATCGACCCACTCAGCCTGCTGAGGTGAGATCTGGCGCGCCAGATAAATAAAGCGTCCCGCAGGATTACTGTTAACGCGCTCAGCCAGAGAACTGAGCGAAATGTTCAGAGTCTTTGCTAACGCCTGCCAACGTTCGTTGTAGCCCACGCCACCCTTGCTAATAATGGTTTTAGGATCTGCCCAGACGGCATTCACCGGGACACTTACTGCCAGCGGTCGCCCTTCTCTGTCGGTAATCATTCCGCGTGGCGAGGCTATAGTTACCTCGCGTAACGAACGCATGTCTTCCTGTTTTACCAGAGTTGTCGGCGTGACAATTTGTAGCCACGCCACCCGACCCAGCAGCAATCCCAGACTTAATAATATCGCCACACAAAGCAGGGCAAAACGTACGGGAGTAAAATTGCGCGCATCTATGTCGTTTTTCTTTTTCACCTGGACTCCCGCATGATAGTTTTTCAGGTGTCTGATTTAACGAGAAATGCTGCGAGAATGCGGGGAAAACTATGCTACGAACATCACGCCTTTGCAACAAAGCGCTAATGGATGGGCTTTCAGAAATATTTTGACGTAATTTGAATTAAAAAGCCCCGCATAAGCGAGGCTTTATATCTGAGATGGTTGCGCATGAGCGCATCAAATCAGTGGTGTCGATCAGATAGCTGTTACGTTAACAGCAGCCGGACCTTTCTGGCCGTCCTGAATTTCGAACTCAACGTTCTGGCCTTCAGCCAGAGTTTTGAAGCCGTTACCCTGGATAGCGGAGAAGTGTACGAACACGTCTTTGCTGCCATCAGCCGGAGTAATGAAGCCAAAACCTTTAGACTCGTTGAACCACTTAACTTGACCTTTAATCTTTGCCATTTGCAAAATTCCTTAGAGTATTTTCTTCGCCCGCGGGCATAACATAGATAAAACTGAGACATTACTGCTTGAGGCACTAATATAAGGTTCGGCAGAGAAGCGGTATTCAACGTCAACGTGTTTACTCAGGACTTCTTTACTGAAAATGCCACACATAAACAGAACTGTACCTCGTTTAACCCAAAACGTGTTATCACATACAACGTAAATAATGGCAAGCCATTTTTAAACGTGTCTCGATCGGTCGCACAAATCCTGTCTTTCATCAAACAACGACTGCACAGTTATGCGCCAGACCGAGCAGAGTTATATTGTCACCTCTCTCCCCTTGCCCCGTCAGGCTTGCACCGTCACAGGGACATTTCTACCATAGCTCAATAGCTTCGGTTGTTCCAGGTTATCTGTCACAGGGTCTGGCGGATATCATTTTTTATGCTTAGTAATGCATAAAATGTCACAAGCGTAAAAATGAGATCCGCCTTCTGTTTTTGCACCAAAATAATGAAAGAATGATGACAATGCACAAAAAAAGTAAGAGAAACGTTTCGCTGTTAATAAGACGATCGTTATCACAAAAATGACATAATCATATTTTTAACGTATGGGAAAATATATTTATAACAGACCGGACATAAGATATTAATTGGTTAGAGTATCTGAAAATACTCAGATTACAGGCGACTCCGGAACGCTAATTACGCGGGCAGAGCAGAAGAAAATGATCTGACATGTTGACGACAGGATGAAGTATCTGCGCACAGCATCAGCAGAGCTTCATCCTGACATACTGTTTTTAGCGCTCAGCTACCAGGCGGATGATATCATCATCGTCATCCTTCGCGGTGACCGCTGCAGGTTCTGCCGCTTTTTCTGGTTCGTTAGCTTCACAAAGGCGACGGAGTAATGCGTTCTGTCTTTTTTGCTGGTCTAACAATGCTTCAAGCAGTTCTATCTGCTCGTTAGTACGCGAACTTGCCCGATTAATGAAAAACCACAACACTAGCCCAACAACCAAAACCACCACCGATACCGCTAAAGACGCAAAACTCAACGCGCCAAAATTCAAAACTTCGTTCATTTCACCACCTCAATGTAGACAGCGTAGTTTACCACTGCCGCACAAGAAGGTAATCAACTGTTGTAAAAATGCGCTTACCAGGGAATAAATTTATTGATGGCACAAATACCGCTGAAAAATTGTACGTCCTGATCGCACATGATGTTAAACACCTGCGCCCACATCAATATGCATACCAGCACGACAACAATCAGTACCACCCAGCGTATTTTTTTCACTCCAGCTCCACTCTTCGACTCTACATCTTATGTCTATAAATTATCATGCGTTACCTAAACCCAGCGTTAACTGTAACGGCATTCCATCTTTTTAGGAATGATTGACTTGTTTCAGCCCATGTACAGGCTAATCTACTAATAACGAGAAAAGATAAGAGGTTGTAATGCGTCTGATAATCCGCGCTATTGTGTTGTTAGCTCTGGTTTGGATCGGTTTATTACTGAGCGGCTATGGAGTTTTGATTGGGAGTAAAGAGAATGCGGCCGGTCTGGGTCTGCAATGCCAATATCTGACCGCTCGCGGGACCAGCACCGCACAATATGTCCACACAAACAGCGGCCTTATTGGCCTTTCAGATTGCCCTGTATTACGCAAAAGTACTGTCGTTATCGATAACGGTTAAGATAGCGGTAGTACATTCTCTATGCTATTTACGCAAAATAGCGCTAATTTTATTCATTAAAAAACCCCAGGTACGCAATACCTGGGGTTTTGCACTTAGGCAATTTTTCTGATTAGAACGGATAGTCGTTATAGCCCATTTGTTCAGAAATCTTACGCGCTGCCGTATGCAGCATCGCCACATATTCGTGTAAACGTTCTTCCGAAAAGCGCAGCGTCGGGAATGAAATACTCAAGCCCGCGATCACCACGCCAAAACGGTCAAACACCGGAACACCGATGCAGCGCAGGCCTTCTTCCTGCTCTTCGTTATCTTCACCGTACCCCTGTTCACGCACTTTATCTAACAGTACCAGCAATTCATCAGTATTCGTGATAGTACGGTCGGTGCTGCGTTTATACTCGATGCCGCCAAGAATTTCCTTCACTTCTTCGCGGTCACGCCATGCCAGAAGAACTTTACCAATAGCCGTGCTGTACAATGGGTTACGACGACCGACGCGGGAATACATACGCAGATTGTACATAGAGTCGATTTTATGAATGTAGACGATACTGTCTTCATCCAGCGCACCAAGGTGTACGGTCTCTTTGGTCAAACGTGAAAGTTCACGCATCTGGATGTCAGCACTACGGATCAGATCAACGTTTTGTAACGCGCGCGCACCCAGCTCGAATAATTTCAGGGTCAGAGAGTATTTCTCTGACTCTCCTTCTTGTGCCACATAACCCAGCGTTTTCATGGTCTGCAAAAAGCGATAAACGGTGCTTTTTGACATCATGACGCGTTGCGACAGCTCGGTAATACCAATTTCGCGCTCTTCACCCAGCGCCTGCAGAATGCCAAAAACTTTCAGCACGGAAGATACAGAATCGGGTTGCTTATCCAGATCTGCGATTGCCATTTATCACCCCTTTCGAGTGTTTTATAAAAATCAGAACCGGTTTTTATTATAATTTCACGTATCCCCCCTCGCAATCGCTCTTTGCTTACTTAGTTACAAATCTGCGACCTAACGCCTGAATATCAATGCTAAAATTATTATTCTCATCATAAATTCCGACAATATTGACTTCCTATGGAAAAAACTCAGACCGATGGTCTGCCATTGCCCCAGCGATATGGTGCAATTTTAACCATTGTTATTGGCATCTCTATGGCAGTACTCGACGGCGCAATAGCTAACGTGGCGCTTCCGACGATTGCTACCGACCTTCAGGCTTCACCCGCCAGCTCAATCTGGATCGTTAACGCCTATCAAATCGCCATTGTCGTTTCACTGCTGTCACTCTCCTTTTTGGGTGATATGTTTGGCTATCGACGCATTTATAAGTGTGGTCTCGTCGTATTCCTGCTTGCCTCGCTGTTCTGTGCTTTATCAGACTCGCTACAAATGCTAACTCTGGCCCGTGTGGCTCAGGGGTTTGGCGGTGCGGCGCTGATGAGTGTGAATACAGCTTTAATTAGACTTATTTATCCCCAGCGTCAGCTTGGCCGGGGGATGGGAATCAACTCCTTCATCGTGGCAGTCTCCTCAGCGGCAGGACCCACCATTGCCGCGGCGATCCTCTCTATCTCGTCCTGGAAATGGCTGTTTCTGATTAACGTCCCGCTGGGGATTATTGCCCTGCTGCTGGCCATGCGCTTTCTGCCACCAAATTCATCCCGCAGCAATAAACCACGCTTTGACCTGCCCAGTGCGGTAATGAATGCCTTAACGTTTGGCTTGTTAATTACTGCCCTCAGTGGGTTCGCGCAAGGACAGTCGCTAAAACTGATTGGTGCCGAGCTTGTGGCGCTTATCGTGGTCGGTTTTTTCTTTATCCGCCGCCAGCTGGCGTTGCCGGTACCGTTATTACCGGTTGACCTGCTGCGTATTCCGCTGTTTTCACTCTCGATTTGCACGTCAATCTGTTCATTTAGCGCACAAATGCTGGCGATGGTTTCTCTGCCCTTCTTTCTACAAACCGTGCTCGGTCGTAGCGAAGTCGAAACAGGACTACTACTGACCCCATGGCCGCTGGCAACCATGGTGATGGCGCCGCTGGCCGGATATCTTATCGAACGCGTCCACGCGGGATTGCTGGGTGCACTGGGTATGGGCGTGATGGCAAGCGGATTATTTGCCCTGGTGCTACTCCCCTCTGCGCCCTCCGATTTTAATATTATCTGGCCGATGATATTGTGCGGCGCGGGTTTTGGTCTATTCCAGTCACCGAATAACCACACCATCATCACCTCTGCACCACGTGAACGCAGCGGCGGAGCAAGCGGGATGCTGGGGACCGCGCGCTTGTTAGGACAAAGTACCGGCGCGGCGCTGGTGGCGTTAATGCTCAATCAGTTTGGTGACAGCGGAACACATATGTCGCTGATAACCGCGGGTGTACTGGCAACGGCTGCCGCCATAGTGAGCGGCTTACGTATCACGCAGCCGCGCGTTCAGGCATAAAAAAAGCGCGTCTGGCGACGCGCTTCTTCTGGACTTCCGCAGGTTACTTCAGGTATTCCCCACTGCGCAGCGCTTCAATACGCTTATCCAACGGCGGGTGAGTCATAAACAGCTCACTCAATGATTTGGATTTACCGTTGATGCAGAACGCCATCATGCTGGTCGCTTCCTGCGGCTCATAGCTGGTTTTCAGACGCTGCAGCGCGGCGATCATCTTCTCACGGCCGACCAGTTTGGCAGAACCGGCATCCGCATGGAATTCACGGTGGCGTGAGAACCACATGGTAATAATGCTGGCCAGAATACCAAACACCAGTTCCAGCACCGTCGCCACCGCAAAGTAAATTAATGGGTTACCGTTGCTGCCCTCGCCCTCATCGCGGTTACCGCCCATAAATCCGGCGGCAATTTGCGCCAGAATACGGGAGATAAAGATAACGAAGGTGTTCACCACCCCCTGAATGAGGGTCATGGTCACCATATCGCCATTGGCAATGTGGCTGATCTCGTGCGCGATAACCGCTTCGGCTTCGTCCGGACTCATGTTTTGCAACAGGCCAGTACTCACAGCCACCAGCGAAGCATCCCGGCGCGCACCGGTAGCAAACGCGTTAATATCTGGCGCATGGTAGATTGCAACCTGCGGCATAGCGATACCGGCCTGGCGGGCCTGATTCGCTACCGTATTCATCAGCCAGCGTTCTCTTTCATTACGGGGCTGTTCGATCACTTCCCCGCCAACGGACTTTAACGCCATCCATTTGGACATCAGCAGCGAAATGAAGGAACCACCAAAACCAAACAGCAGTGCCATGATCAACAAGCCTTGAACGCTGCTTGACTGAATCCCTGTCAGGCTCAATACCAGCCCGAAAACGACCATCACAGCCAGGTTCGTCAGCAGGAAGAGCGCGATTCGCATCATAATTTTCTTTTAACCTCAATTTAACAAAACGCACTATGCGATTACCCATATCGTATGGGTCTTATGGCTATTTTCAAGCATCCATAGGTGCTAAGTCACCAGAAAGACACAACTTTACATTTTATCGTATCAGACTGACGTCTTCATGCGCTTGTTAAAAAAACAGGCACAATTTCTTGTGCCTGTTGGAGGTTATTGACTGGTTGCGGGCTGTTCCGCTGGCTTGTCTTTTTCAAGATGCGCCAGGTCGAGCGCGATTTTTACCGTTTCATCCAGATACGGATCCGGCTCCTGGTAATCTTTGGGCAGATCGTCCAGTTTCTTCAGCAACGGTTTGCCTTCACGCTTAAACCGGTCGTTGATGCGCGCCAGACGCAGTGCATCATCTTCGTTATTCTCTTTCTCACGCTGAGCGTAATTCAGAGAAGCGATGCTGCGCTTATCCTTCATCGCATTGAATCGCGCAATGTCTTTCATGATGTACTGGAACTCAGGATCGTTCGCAATACGTGCATTGTGCTCTTTTAGCAATTCAGGTCCAAACGGCGTCAGGTTATCTGATTTAGTGTAGGTCGCAGCATCAATGCTATCCCACGGCAACGCGTTATCTTCAAACTTCTCACCGGTTTCAGTTTCTTCATTACCTGTCGGCATGATGATATCCGGCGTAACGCCCTTACGCTGCGTACTGCCACCATTTACACGGTAGAATTTCTGGATCGTGTACTGAACAGAACCCAGTGCTGGCCATTCCGGACGCAGCATCTGATCGTAAATACGGTTCAGAGAACGATACTGCTGTACGGTGCCTTTCCCGAAGGTCGGTTCACCGACGATCAGCGCACGGCCATAATCCTGCATTGCCGCGGCAAAAATTTCCGATGCCGAGGCACTGAAGCGATCAACTAGCACCACCAGCGGACCTTTGTAATACACAACGCCGTCGGTATCGCTGTCTTCACGCACTTTACCGTTATTGTCACGAACCTGAACCACCGGGCCAGAAGGAATGAACAGACCGGAAAGTGAAACGGCTTCGGTTAGCGCGCCACCGCCGTTGGTACGCAGATCGATAATCACGCTGCTGACATTCTGTTTTTCCAGTTTCTGCAGCTGAACTTTGACGTCATCCGTCAGGCCAACATAGAAGCCAGGAATATCCAGTACGCCGACCTTCTCTTTGCCAACGGTTTTCACGGACATTTTAACGGCGCGGTCTTCGAGACGAATGCGTTCACGCGTTAGCGTGACAATGCGCGTCTTGGTACCTTTACCAGCAGGCAGGATTTCGAGGCGAACTTTGCTGCCTTTAGGTCCTTTGATCAGCGCTACAACGTCATCCAGACGCCAGCCAATCACATCGACCATGCCTTTTCCGGTCTGGCCCACGCCGACAATACGGTCGCCAACGCTTATCGCTTTGCTCTTGGCTGCCGGGCCGCCCGCCACCATGGAGTTAATGACGGTGTAGTCATCATCCATTTGCAGAACTGCGCCAATACCTTCCAGAGACAAGCTCATTTCAGTATTAAACTGTTCAGTGTTGCGCGGAGAAAGATAGTTAGTATGCGGGTCTATTTCACGAGCAAAAGCCGTCATCGCCAGTGAGAACACATCTTCACTGTTGGTCTGCGCCAAACGGCGAATGGCAAATTTATAGCGACGGGTCAGCGTTTCGCGAATTTCCGCATCGGTTTTACCGGTCAGCTTCAGGCTGAGTTCGTCAAATTTAACTTTGCCGTCCCACAGCGCATTAAGCTCTGCTTCGCTCTTCGGCCACGGAGCTTTGCTCCGGTCGAGGTTAAAGGTGTCGGTACCGGTGAAATCCATTGGACGAGCCAGTACGCTTAATGCGTACTGATAACGCTCAAATCGACGTTTTTGCGCCAGATTATAGAGATCGTAAAAGACATCCAGTTTACCGGTACGCAGTTCATCACCGAGGACAGTTTTCTTTTTTGCATACTGTTCGATATCGCTCGCCAACAGCACGTTATGGCTGTAGTCGAGCAGATTCAGATAGCGGTCAAAAATTTTTGCCGAAAACGCCTGATCCAGATCGAACTGGCGATAGTGTGAACGTGTAAAACGTGATGTTACACGTTCACTCACCGTCGCATGCTGGGTTTCTTCCTTCAAAACGGGGATTTGATCGGCACGCGTGATGTCTTCTACAGCAAGTGCCTGGCCTGCTAATGCAAGCAGACCAGCTAACGCAGTAAGCCTAAAAAAAGTGTTCATGCCAGGCCTGGCCTCCGTTTCAGAACACCAGGTGTTCTGCGCGTACAATCAAAGACATACCCGAATTCAGCTGTACACGGACGCCATCTTTGGTGATTTCTAATACGGTGGCATCCATCGCATTATTACCTGCTTTCACCTTCAAAGACTGCCCTACCGTCAGCACTGAAATATCAGATACCGGGGTATGCTGTTCTTCGCGAGGAGCACGCGGTGCTTTGGCTGCTGGTTTTTCAGCGCGAGGTTTACGTTCAGCCCCTTCTTTACGACGCGGAGCAGGACGCGGCTTACGCTCGCGACGCGGTGCGTCTTCTTTTTCGCCGGCAGCAGCGGCCGCTTCGCGTTTTTTCGCCTGTTGCTCTGCACGTTGCGCCTGAACGCGAGCTTTAGCTTCTTCCAGCTGTTTGCGAGCATGTTCAACATGTTGCTCATCCAACTCACCACATGGGTTGCCGTCGAGATCAACACGCGTTGCGCCCAATTTTACGCCATACAGATAGCGCCAGCTGGAAGTATAGAGACGTAAGGCAGAACGGAGCTGTGTCTTGCTGAGGTTCATTTCACCCTCAACACGCTCTACCAAATCCTGAAAAATGCCAATTTTCAGTGGGCGCGCTTCGCCTTCAGCACTAAAACACTGCGGGAAGCGTTCGGCCAGAAACGCGATGACTTCTTTACTGCTATTCAACTTAGGTTGATTTTCCATGAAATTTCCTGATTACAACGGACGTAGCCAACAAGCGCAGGCATGAACAGGCGACATTATAATGACGTCATCAGTAATTGCTACGTTATCCGTTGATTATCCTGCGACGCTCGCAAAGAATTTTTTGTAATCCGTCGTTGCAAGCACGGTTTCAAGCTGTGCCACAAGCGTACGCAGCCCCTGTTCGTCCTCTTCAGTGAAGCGACCAAACGCGGTGCTATCGATATCCAGCACGCCGATTATTTGATTTTCAACGGTGATTGGCAGAACGATTTCCGCATTGCTGGCGGCATCGCATGCGATGTGCCCGTCAAACGCGTGCACGTCTTCGATGCGCTGCACCTGATTGCGCGCCACCGCGGTACCACATACGCCACGTCCTACCGGGATCCGCACACAGGCAATTTTGCCCTGGAAAGGACCAAGTACCAGAGTCTCGCCCTCAAGCAGGTAAAAACCGGCCCAGTTTACTTGTGCAAGACGCTCGTACAACAATGCGCTGGTATTTGCCAGCGTTGCCAGAAAACTGGTTTCACCTGCCATTAATGCCTGAAAATCACGGTTCAGATCCGTGTATAGCTCTGATTTGTTCATTATGTAATCACTTAGTTGTCTTACTTAAAACTGCAGCCTACTAAAATAAACATTAAATGCGTTAATGCTCAAGATCATTCCCGTCATGAGTTAAGATAACATTACTTCAACATTTTGATACGCGGTACATGGCCCTTACGACATCACGCATCACGCCCACTAAAAAAATCGCCATCAGATCCATCGGTGAGGCACTCCCGCGTGCACATTATCATCGTTGTCCTGAATGCGACCTGATTTTTAGCTTGCCTAAAATGCGCTCGCACCAAAGTGCATTCTGTCCACGCTGTCAGGCGAAAATCCGTGACGGGCGCGACTGGTCCTTAACGCGCCTGGCAGCAATGGCTGTCACCATGATGCTGCTGATGCCCTTCGCCTGGGGAGAACCGCTCTTACACATCTTTTTGCTCGGTGTACGCATTGACGCCAATGTGATGCAGGGTATCTGGCAAATGACCCGCCAGGGTGACCCTCTCACCGCATCCTTCGTGCTATTTTGCGTTGCGGGCGCGCCGATTATTCTCGTTACCTCAATCGCTTATCTGTGGTTTGGCAATATTCTCGGGATGAACCTACGCCCGGTGCTACTGATGCTGGAAAGGCTCAAAGAGTGGGTGATGCTTGATATCTATCTTGTGGGTATCGGCGTCGCGTCGATTAAAGTTCAGGACTATGCTTATTTGCAGCCTGGGGTGGGACTGTTTGCTTTTATTGCGCTGGTGATCCTCAGTATTTTGACGTTATCGCACCTCAACGTAGAACAGCTTTGGGACCGTTTTTACCCGCAAAGGCCTGCTCGTCGGCCCGATGAAAAGCTTCGCGTTTGCCTTGGTTGCCACTTTACAGGGTATCCGGACGCCCGCGGTCGCTGCCCTCGTTGCCATATACCGTTGCGCTGGCGCAGAAATCAAAGTATTCAAAAATGTTGGGCTGCTCTGCTGGCCTCGATTGTCCTGCTGCTGCCTGCTAACCTCCTGCCTATCTCGATCATTTATGTCAATGGTTCCCGACAGGAAGACACGATCATGTCAGGCATACTGTCTTTGGCAAACAGTAATATCGGCGTGGCGGCGATCGTGTTTATTGCCAGTATTCTGGTGCCATTCACCAAAGTGATTGTGATGTTTACGTTGCTCATCAGCATTCATTTTAACTGTGAGCAAGGATTGCGTACCCGCATCAAACTGCTGCGCATAGTGACCTGGATTGGTCGCTGGTCAATGCTGGATCTTTTTGTTATCGCTTTAACTATGTCGCTAATTAATCGCGATCAGATACTTGCTTTTACTATGGGACCGGCTGCGTTTTATTTCGGCGCAGCGGTAATATTGACTATTCTTGCAGTGGAATGGCTGGACAGCCGCTTACTTTGGGATGCACATGAGTCAGGAAACGCCCGCTTCGCAGACTGAAGCGCAGATTAAAACAAAACGTCGTATCTCCCCGTTCTGGCTGCTGCCGTTCATCGCATTGATGATTGCAGGATGGCTTATCTGGGGAAGCTATGAAGATCGCGGGAATACCGTAACCATTGACTTTATGTCGGCGGACGGCATTGTGCCTGGCCGTACCCCTGTTCGCTATCAGGGCGTCGAAGTGGGCACGGTGCAGGACATCAACCTCAGCAAAGACCTGCGTAAAATTGAAGTCCGCGTCAGCATCAAATCAAATATGAAAGATGCACTGCGCAAAGATACTCAGTTCTGGCTGGTCACGCCGAAAGCGTCACTGGCGGGGGTTTCCGGCCTGGATGCGTTAGTTGGCGGCAACTATATCGGCATGATGCCCGGTACCGGCGAGCCAGAGGATCATTTCGTCGCGCTTGATACACAGCCCAAATACCGCCTGAACAACGGCGATTTGATGCTGCACCTGCGGGCCCCCGATCTCGGATCGCTTAACAGCGGCTCGCTGGTTTATTTCCGCAAAATCCCTGTAGGTCGGGTCTATGACTACACCATTAATCCAAATAATCAGGGCGTAACCATCGACGTGCTGATTGAACGCCGCTTTACCAATCTGGTGAAAAAAGGCAGTCGTTTCTGGAATGTATCAGGAGTAGACGCGGATGTCAGCCTCAGCGGCGCCAAAGTGAAGCTGGAGAGTCTGGCAGCCCTGGTTAATGGCGCCATTGCTTTTGATTCACCGGAAGATTCGCAACCCGCCGTTGCCGACGATACGTTTGGTTTGTATCAGGATCTCGCGCACAGCCAGCGCGGCGTGATCGTTAAGCTCGATTTACCCAGCGGCGACGGACTTAAGGCTGGCTCAACCTCGCTGATGTATCAAGGACTGGAAGTCGGTCAACTGACCAAACTGGATTTAAATCCGGGCGGTAAAGTCACCGGCGAAATGACGGTCGATCCCAGCGTCGTAACGCTATTGCGTGACAACACGCGTATTGAATTACACAGTCCTAAATTATCGTTAAGCGATGCGAATCTCAGTTCGCTTCTGACGGGCAAAACATTCGAACTGATACCTGGCGAGGGCGAACCGCGTAACCAGTTTGCAGTGATTCCTGCAGAGCAATCCTTGTTACACGATCCGGGCGTCATGACGCTGACGCTGACCGCGCCGGAAAGTTACGGTATTGATGCCGGCCAACCGCTGATTCTTCACGGCGTTCAGGTCGGTCAGGTGATTGAGTGCACGCTCTCCAGCAAAGGCGTTTCGTTTACCGTCGCCATCGAACCGCAGCATCGCGCGCTGGTACAAGGCGACAGTAAGTTCGTGGTCAACAGTCGGGTGGATGTCAAAGTTGGGCTTGATGGCGTAGAGTTTCTTGGCGCCAGCGCCAGTGAGTGGATCAGCGGCGGCATTCGTATTTTGCCCGGTACGAAGGGTGAAATGAAAAAAAGCTACCCGCTGTATGCCAACCTGGAAAAGGCGATTGAGAACAGCCTGAGCGATCTGCCAACCACCACGGTCAGCCTGAGTGCCGAAACGTTGCCCGATGTGCAGGCCGGTTCAGTGGTCCTATATCGTAAATTCGAAGTCGGTGAAGTGATCAGCGTTCGTCCACGTGCCGATGCGTTTGATATCGATCTGCATATCAAACCGGAATATCGCAACCTGCTGACCAGCAACAGCGTGTTCTGGGCCGAGGGCGGCGCCAAGGTCCAGCTCAACGGCAGCGGTTTAACCGTTCAGGCTTCTCCCCTGTCGCGAGCGCTTAAAGGCGCAATTAGCTTCGATAACCTGAGCGGCGCCAGCGCCAGCCAACGCAAAGGCGACAAGCGGATTCTGTATGCGTCAGAAACCGCTGCGCGTGCAGTGGGCGGCCAGATAACCCTGCACGCCTTCGATGCCGGTAAACTGGCGGCCGGTATGCCGATTCGCTACCTGGGAATCGATATTGGCCAGATCCAGACGCTAGAGCTGATCACTTCCCGTAATGAAGTTCAGGCCAAAGCGGTACTGTATCCGGAGTACGTACAGACCTTTGCGCGTAGCGGCACACGCTTCTCCGTGATTACCCCACAAATCTCAGCCGCGGGCGTGGAGCATTTAGATACCATCTTACAGCCGTATATCAACGTTGAACCTGGCCGCGGTAACCCGCGCCGTGATTTTGAGCTGCAGGAAGCCACTATCACCGACTCTCGTTACCTCGATGGTCTGAGTATTGTGGTGGAAGCACCGGAAGCGGGTTCATTAAACATCGGTACGCCAGTTCTGTTCAGAGGTATTGAAGTCGGGACCGTCACCGGGTTGACGCTCGGCTCCCTTTCCGATCGCGTGATGATCGCTATGCGCATCAGCCAGCGCTATCAGCATCTGGTGCGTAACAACTCTGTATTCTGGCTGGCCTCCGGCTACAGTCTCGACTTCGGCCTGACCGGCGGCGTCGTGAAGACCGGTACCTTTAATCAGTTCATTCGCGGTGGGATCGCCTTTGCAACCCCGCCGGGTACGCCACTGGCACCGAAAGCACAGGCTGGTAAACACTTCCTGTTGCAGGAAAGCGAACCGAAAGAGTGGCGTGAATGGGGAACCGCCCTGCCACGATAACCTCTCCCTTTGCTCCGGCGTACTCGCGCCGGAGCACTTATGCTACACTGCGCACCTGTTTTTTTGCCGGTGGTACCAAGTGGCTTATTTTCCCGACGCCTTTCTGACACAAATGCGTGAAGCAATGCCTTCCACGCTCTCATTCGATGATTTTCTCGCTGCCTGCCAGCGTCCGCTGCGCCGTAGCATCCGCGTCAATACGCTGAAAATCTCTGTTGCCGATTTCCTCACTCTGACAGCGCCATATAACTGGTCGCTCACCCCTGTTCCATGGTGTGCTGAAGGCTTCTGGATTGAACGCGATGATGAAACGTCACTGCCGCTCGGCAGCACCGCAGAACATTTAAGCGGCCTGTTTTATATTCAGGAAGCCAGCTCAATGTTGCCAGTCGCCGCGCTGTTTGCCGATGGCAATACGCCGGAACGCGTAATGGATGTCGCGGCAGCTCCCGGCTCCAAAACCACGCAAATTGCCGCCAAAATGAATAATCAGGGCGTGATTCTGGCGAATGAGTTTTCCGCCAGTCGCGTCAAAGTCCTGCATGCCAATATCAGCCGTTGCGGTATCAACAATGTCGCCCTGACCCATTTTGACGGGCGGGTATTTGGCGCGGCATTACCAGAAACATTCGATGCCATATTGCTGGATGCTCCATGTTCCGGCGAAGGTGTGGTACGTAAAGATCCCGATGCGCTGAAAAACTGGTCCATAGAAAGTAATCTGGAAATTGCCGCAACCCAGCGTGAGCTCCTCGACAGCGCATTTCACGCTCTGCGTCCCGGCGGCACATTGGTTTATTCAACCTGTACGCTAAACCGTGACGAAAACGAAGCCATTATGCAGTGGTTGATTGAAACCTACCCGGATGCCGTTGAATTTTTACCGCTGGGCGATTTATTCCCGGAGGCTGAACGCGCCCTGACGCCGGAAGGATTCCTGCATGTGTTCCCGCAGATCTACGATTGTGAAGGTTTCTTCGTCGCGCGTTTGCGCAAAACGGCCGCCATTCCTGCGCTACCCTCACCGAAATATAAAGTGGGTAACTTCCCGTTCAGCCCGCTGAAAGGACGTGAATCTGCGCTCGTCGCCCAGACCGCTAACGCCTGCGGATTACAATGGGCAGACAATTTGCGCCTGTGGCAGCGAGACAAAGAGATCTGGCTGTTTCCAACAAAGATTGAACCCCTGATTGGCAAAGTTCGTTTTTCCCGTCTCGGGGTTAAACTGGCTGAGACGCATAACAAAGGGTATCGTTGGCAGCATGAAGCCGTCATCGCCCTCGCCGATCCGAGCCACAGCCATGCGTTCGAACTTACCCTTGCCGAAGCGGAAGAGTGGTATCGCGGCAGAGATGTTTACCCGCAAACTTCACCCGCAACTGACGATGTGTTGGTTACGTTCCAGCATCAGCCGATTGGTCTGGCAAAACGTATTGGATCGCGATTGAAGAATAGCTATCCACGCGATCTTGTCCGGGATGGCAAACTCTTTACAGGATAACGCACGTTTTGACTGGCGCTTTTGCTAACGTTGACTACGCTGAAAAATGGACGGCCTAACTGGTCGTACCACAATCAGCAGATAAACGGAGAGCACGATGATGAAAACCAGTGTGCGCATTGGCGCTTTTGAGATCGACGACGCCGAGTTGCATGGCGAATCGCCGGGGGACCGAACGTTAACCATTCCATGTAAATCCGATCCGGATTTATGTATGCAACTGGACGCCTGGGATGCCGACACCAGCGTCCCGGCCCTTCTGAATGGAGAACACTCTGTTCTGTTCCGCGAGCACTACGATCGTAAGTCAGATGCCTGGATCATGCGCCTTGCCTGATTCAAAAAGAACCCGTCGCCAGACGGGTTATTTCCTGGTTAATTTCCCTCATCTATCAACATCTTCTACACTACAGGTATGGCTTTACCCTTTGAGGATGAAATGTTCACGCTGGTTCTTTTTGTGTGCTACCTTGACGGCGGTTGTGAAGATATCGTGGTTGATGTCTACAAAACTGAGCAGCAATGCCTTGTATCGATGGACGATCAGCGCATTCGTAACGGCGGATGTTTGCCTGCGGACGATTACATCGACAGCTTCTGGCGTCCAGCCCAGGAATACAGCGATTTCTGATTATTGCAATTGCACCAGCGTTAATTCGCCGCCAAATACCGCACCGGTATCAATATAGTGCAGATTGTCACGATCCAACCGATGCCGCAGTGGCGTATGACCAAACCAAAAGTGATCCGCGCCGCGTATGCCGTTACCTTTGTTCATCAACCGCGTACGATCCCACAGCACCCGCTGTAAATCGACCTCTTTTTGCCACTGGTAATCATCATCCGGGTAATCTGCATGAGCAACAACGTGTATGCCACTCCGGCAGCGTAGTTCCAGAATCCAGGGTAACTTTCGACACGCTTTCAGTGCTAATCTTGCCGCAGACTGATCCGCGTGAGCAAACCACGCGCCGCCGTTCATAAACCACAAAAGTCGCTCCCCCGTCGCCAGTGCATCCAACGCCATCTGCTCATGATTGCCCCTGACTGCCACAATCCAGCTTTTGCGCAGCAGGCGCAGGCAACGCAGACTGTCAGGCCCACGGTCAATAACATCACCCACCGAAACCAGCAGATCTTGCCGGGGATCAAACCGGCACTGCCGCAATCTCACCATTAATAAAGAGAAGCAACCGTGGAGATCCCCCACGACCCAGACGTGACGCCAGTGTGAACCTTCGATTCGTTGGTAGATATTGTCAGGCTGTGCCATGCAACCTCCTGAGCACATTGAGACCTGGTTATAATTTTAGCAATGGCTGCAAAAAATCCTGGACGATCAAGGGGCGGAGTATGGTATGGTTTACGCAGAATGCAGCCTGTGATACGCAGTGTTTGGCCCTGGATGGCATGGCATTCACCACATAAAAAGAGACCGAATACGATTCCTGTATTCGGTCCAGGGAAATGGCTCTTGGGAGAGAGCCGTGCGCTAAAAGTTGGCATTAATGCAGGCTAAGTTACCCTGCCATTTAAGAATAGATGACAGCGCCAGGTTTTCCAGTCCGCGGCTAAAGTGGCCGGAAAAAAAGGCAGTTCGTCACACGACCAAATGCAAAAACCGCAAGTTCTTCTGTGAGATCCTGCGGTTTTTTTATTGGAAATCAGAACGCTACATCTGACAATTAACAGAGCTTTTCTGCGCGCTCCACAAACGGTGCCAGGCTCATTTTTTCGCCAGGTTTCGTCGGGTCATCAATCTGGATAATCTCAATCGGCTTCGCCGTTGTTTTGCCGCTCTCAACCTGTTTTCTGGCAACATCATTCAATGGATATTGCACCAGCGTGCTGGGATTGATGACATACAGCGCGTTACCTGCACGGCAGGTCAGCATCACCTCTTCCCGATTAAACGCCCACTTATCTTTGCCAACCTCAAAACGGCTGACGGTGATGACCTGTGGCGCTGCCAGCGCGGCCCCTGAACTTGCCAGTAGTAGTAAAGAGAGAATGATTTTTTTCATGCGTTTTGCCAGTCCATCAATCAAAAAGGTTCGAGGGTTGCAAACAGGCTGACAATCGCCAGCACAACGGCCCCTATTCCCCATTCCAGTTTTGTCATCCAAATGAAATAGAGCGTCATACAGTCATTATCCTGCATGCGTGGTACCAGAACATACCGATTCGCCAGGGCAATCGCCACCATTAGCATAACAAGGGCACCTTTTAACAAAAGGAGTTGCCCATAAGCCATATGCCAGGAGCCGGAAACACCGACAATAAACAGGGCATTCATAATCCCGGTAAGTAAAACCCCGGCAACGAAAAGATGCCCATAGCGGGAGAAACGCATCATGGTAGAGATCGCTTGTTCCCGCCAGCGGCCCTGCGCCATTCTCATACAGTAAAGTACGGGCAGCAAGCCACCAAACCAGGCTGCGGCACATATCAGATGCAAGGCATGGTTAACCTGTTGGATGGCCCCAGGGACGCCAGTATGCAGCGTTGCATGTCCAACACCTGCCAGCAAAATAAATTGGGCAATCGTCAGCATTAACAGCAGTCGCGACATGCTGTGCGGCACAACAATGGTCACTACCAGCGTGACCATTGCGAGGATAATCTGCCATAACCAGACGCCGCCAAATTGCGTCTGCAGAACGGCGCCCCAAACGTCTGTCGAGACGACATCCTGCCAGCCAGAGCCCATTAAGCCCCCCTGGATCGCCAGCATTAGCGTCGCGCTGATAAAACTCCACGTCGCGGCATGGCGTTGCAGACGTAAAAAACGACGCATCATTAAACGGCGAACTGAAACGGGAGCCAGCCATGCGCCGTAAAGCGCACAACCAAACACCAGCATCAACGCGGTAAAATGAATAAATCGCAGGGCAGCCCAGGTAAATGCCAGCATCGGTTATTTCACGCTAAAGGTATATTGTCCCTTTGTCTTGTGACCATCCACGGATACAACGTGCCAGTCCACCGTATATTTTCCGGCCTCCAGCGTTTGATCGAGCGGAATAATCAGTTGCGTTTTGTCCTGATCGCTGCGAGTCGCTTTACCCGTCTTGATTGATTCCTTTTGTGGACCTGTCAGCGTTGCGCCACTGAAAGCGGGTTCGACACCCTCAGAAAAATTCAGCGTCAGCGCCTGGGGAGAAGCGGTGACTTCCGCATTCGCCGCCGGGCTTTGTTTTGTCAGGTGGGCATGCGCCAATGCAGCGGGTGTTGCGAGGAGGCTGGCGAGTACGATGATAGTATTACGTAGCGAAGATGCAGATGAAGCCATTTCAACTATTCCTTTTTGTTATGTCTAATCTATAGAGAATAACCTTCTACAATGATCGAGTCGAGAATCATCAATTCTGTCTTGCCATTAATGCGCACTCTTAGTAACTTTGCGCGCCGGAAGACAGAGAAAAGGAGCAGCCTATGAACATCAATCTGGCCAAACTTGAGCAAGCTGAAATGGATAAGGTCAATGTTGATCTGGCCGCGGCGGGTGTCGCATTTAAAGAACGCTACAATATGCCGATCGTTGCCGAAGTGGTTGAACGTGAACAGCCCGAACATTTACGCGACTGGTTTCGTGAAAGACTCATCGCACATCGCCTGGCATCCGTCTCCCTTTCACGTTTACCGTACGAGCCGAAAGTTAAATAAAACTTATATTACGTTACGATTCCTTACATGATGCCTGCTACAGTATAAGTATATTCTTAATCTATACTTTAAAGATGGTTGTAGACACTATGAAAAGGAAATCATTATGTCACACTGGAAAATCGCAGCAGCACAATACGAACCCCTTCACACGTCAGTGACCGAAAACGTTGCCCATCACCTGCAATTCATTCAGGCAGCCGCACAATGCCAATGTGAATTGCTGGTCTTCCCCGCCCTCTCCTTGTTGGGCTGCGTTGATGAGAATGACTCCCTCCCAGCGCCACCTGATGAAGCGTTGCTGGAACCGCTGGCGCATGCCGCAGCGACTTACCGCATGACCATTATCGCGGGATTGCCGGTAGAGCATAACAATCGTTTTGTGAAAGGCATTGCGCTTTTCTCTCCCTGGATGACCTCACCATTAACGTTTCATCAGAGCCACGGGGCCTGTATTGCCAGACAGCGCAATACCATCAGCGTTGTGGATAGTCAGCCAGAAGGTATCGATATCGACCCGAATTTTTCGCTGTTTACCAGTAGCCAGTCCGTCAGCGAACCTGAATTGCTCTCCTCCACATCTCGTCTACAACGTTTCTCGCATAAATTCGCCATCGCAGTATTAATGGCCAATGCGCGCGGGAGTAGTGCGTTATGGGACGAGCGAGGCCAATTGATTGTCCGCGCCGACAGCGGTTCTTTGCTCTTAACCGGTCAACGCACGCCACGGGGTTGGCAAGGTGATATCATTCCATTACGCTAGTCGTTTTGGTCGGGAGCATGGCATGTTGCGCATAATAGATACAGAAACCTGTGGTCTGCAGGGAGGCATTGTTGAGATTGCTTCTGTCGATGTGGTTGATGGAAAGATAGTTAACCCAATGAGCCATCTGGTGCGTCCTGACCGCCCTATTAGTCCCCAGGCGATGGCTATTCATCGCATTACTGAAGCAATGGTGGCCGATAAGCCATGGATTGAAGATATCATTCCGCACTATTACGGTAGCGAGTGGTACGTGGCGCACAACGCAAGCTTCGACCGCCGCGTATTGCCAGAGATGCCCGGTGAGTGGATCTGCACCATGAAGCTCTCCCGTCGATTGTGGCCGGGAATCAAATACAGCAATATGGCGCTGTATAAATCACGTAAGCTGAGCGTTCAGACGCCCGCAGGCCTGCATCATCACCGTGCTCTGTACGACTGCTACATCACTGCGGCTTTGCTGATCGACATCATGCAAACTTCAGGCTGGACCGCAGAGCAGATGGTCGACATTACCGGTCGCCCCGCGTTACTCACGACCTTCACATTTGGTAAGTACCGTGGAAAACCGGTATCAGAGGTGGCTGAACGCGATCCGGGCTATCTGCGTTGGTTATTTAATAATCTCGACAGTATGAGCCCGGAGCTGCGATTAACGCTGAAGCACTATCTGGATAACGCCTGATCTGAAGCTTGCTCAGGCAGCGTTCCCTGTGCCAGCCCAATCAAAAATGCGTACTCAAGGGCCACGCCTTCGTAAGATTTAAAACGTCCGGACTTACCGCCGTGCCCGGAATCCATATCCGTGCACAGTAACAGCAAGCGATCATCCGTTTTTAACTCACGCAATTTTGCCACCCACTTTGCCGGTTCCCAGTATTGCACCTGGGAGTCGTGTAATCCTGTCGTGACCAGCAGATGTGGATAATCCTGCGCGGTGACGTTGTCATAGGGGCTGTAGCTTTTCATATACGCATAGTACTGCGGATCCTGCGGATTACCCCATTCCTCAAATTCACCGGTGGTCAGGGGAATTGACTCATCCAGCATCGTGGTCACCACATCGACAAACGGCACCTGGGCAATCACGCCATGGAACAAGTCCGGGCGTTCATTAATGGCGACGCCCATTAACATTCCTCCGGCGCTTCCCCCCATGCCGTAGCATAACGATGGCGCACCATAACCCATTCTTAGCAGCGCATCGCAGACATCGAGGTAATCATTGAAGGTATTTTTTTTGTGCAGAAACTTACCGTCTTCGTACCATTGCTGACCCAACTCGCCGCCGCCACGCACATGGGCAATGGCGTAAACAAAGCCGCGATCCAATAAGCTTAAACGGCTGCTACTGAAATCAGCATCCATGCTGGCACCATACGAGCCATAGCCGTAAACCAGTAGTGGGTTTTTCCCTTTCAGGAAATACTTTTGATGATAAACCAGCGAGACCGGAACCTCGGTACCATCGCGGACGGTGATCCAGACATGTTCGCTGCGGTAATTCGCCGCATCAAATCCGGGGACCTCCGTCTGCTTAAGCACGCGACGCTCCCCGGTGTCCATATCGAGTTCAAACAACGTGTCCGGCGTGGTCATGGAGGAATAGCCATAGCGCAGGCGCGATGTCTCCGGTTCCGGGTTATAGGCAAGCCAGGTCACATACGCCGGATCGTCAAAGGCGATACCGATCACTTCGCGCGTTTTGCGATTGATCTGACGCAGACTGGTTAAACCCTGCTGGCGTTCTTCCACCACCAGCCAGTCGGTAAACAGGGTAAACCCCTCCAGCATGACGTTCTCGCGCGGCGGGATCAGCACCTCCCACGCTTGTTCATTGCGTACGCGCGTGCGGTACAGACCAAAGTTTTTACCTTCACGATTAGAACGCAGATAAAACTTGTGCTGATAGTGATCGAGGCTGTACTCATGGTCTTTACGCCGCGCTAAAAAAAGCAAAGGTTCGGCGTCGGCCAGTTCTGCATCCAACAGCAGAACCTCACTGGTCGTCGCGCTGGCGATATGGATCACCACATAATGTAACGAGGTGGTTTTATGCAGACTGACATAAAACATGTCATCGGTTTCTTCGTACACCAATTCGTCCAGTGACGAGGGAGATCCAACGGTATGCCGCCAGACCTGGTACGGCAGTAACGTCGTGGCGTGTTTGCGAACGTAATAGAAGGTCTGGGAATCATTCGCCCAGACCAGATCCGCTTCAACGTTATCCAGTACTTCCGGATACCAGTTGCCGCTTTCCAGGTTGCGAAAGCGAACGCCATATTGCCGACGAGAGAGGTAATCTTCGGCCAGCGCCATAATGCTATTATCGGGTGATATCGCCAGCCCTCCCAGCGTATAAAATTCACTGTGGGCTGCGCGCTGGTTGCCGTCCAGCAGAATATTCCATTCATCCCACTCTTCGCTGAGAACCGACTGGCGCTGATAAATGGCATATTCACATCCCGGTTCATAAATATGGCGGTAACGATAACCATTTTTCACATAGGGAGCGGATGCATCCTGTGGGGGAATACGGTCGATAATTTCTTTCAGAACACGCTCCTGCAAAGCCTGCTGCGAAGCCATAACCTGATGGCCATACGCATTTTCCTGTTGCAGGTATTCGAGCACGTCCGGCTGCGAGCGGGTGTCGTCTCGCAGCCAGTAATAATTATCAACACGTGTATCGCCATGCTGCGTCATGGCGTGGGGAATACGAGAAGCTTTTGGTAGCATGTCATTGTTCTTTTGCTTAAACATCCTATAAGGGTGGCAAAAGACAGCGATGATGCAAGCGAAACATGCACCTTAGCGATAAGTAATTAACCCGGTAAAGCCTGTTTTTGCGCCTTGAGATCCTGTTCAATGCCGTCACGAACATCCTGTGGGATCTTCAACGCGTCACCCAGCGCATTCAGATAGCTGCGCTCCATAAAGTGGTCGATATCAATCGCCGCACAGCTCAGGAAGTATATTTCCAGCGCCTCTTCTTCGTTGCGGATCCCTTGCGCCAGGCGCTGAGGATCCAGCGGTTGTTCAATCGCCCGCTCAATCAGAACGCGGCCTTGTTCTTCAACACCCGCCTCACGAAGCTGCTGTTCAATGGCGGTACGCTCTTTAGCATCAATATGACCATCGCTTTTAGCCGCAAAAACCAGCGCCAGGATCAGGCGTTCAGTTCGCTCATCCAGCGGCGAGCTTTGTACGCCGAACTGCGGCTCATCCTGATGCGCGGCGCGAACTTTATCTTTGTATTTGTTCCACAGCACGGTTCCGGCAACTGCACCGCCACCCACCAGAAGCGCGCTGGTGCCATATTTACTCAGTAACTTACGTGAGGATTTGTTGGCAACCAGTAATCCCGCCAGACCGCCTAACGCGCCAGGGACCAGAAGTTTACTCAGCCCTTGCTCGCCGGAAGATGATGCGGAGGATCCTTTTTGCCCAAGAAGAGATTGTAGTTGGTTCAGCCAGTTAGCCATTTTGCCCCTCAAGTACAGACGAATAATCGTCAAAGCGTACCCGAGGGGATGTCAGGAAGTGTTCAGCTCATCAAAAGATGTGCAAATACGCTCGTTACTGCGGTTGATACTCCGCCGTTCCGGCTTTGCAGTCTACTTTTACCTGATAGTGAATATCCGCGCTTTTCCCACGGACCGTCAGCGGGACCGACCACTTGCCATCTTTGCCCGTAATATCGGGGGTATTAACCCAGGCAACAGGATCGGCTTGCCCAACACGCTTTTGATCGTCAGCCCAGCGCGCGATGCGATTTTGCTGATAATCACGTTTCACGCTCGCCGCAATACCATCAGCATTCAGCCCTTCACACTTGGGAAACTGAACATTTTTGCTTTCCATATTTGCCGCAAGTACAGATACGCTGGCAGATAACAACAGCAGGCTTAACAACGCTCTTTTTTTATACATTCTTTTCTCCTTTATCTCCCCTTCGTCCTTCCGGTTGCATGTAGCAACGCGAAAGAACGTCAGGGATTGCACAATGATTCAGGGAAAAGCATGGTACAAAACGTCAGGAGCGCAAGTCGTTTCAGGCAGCCTGGGTATCATCCTCAGCGTGTGCGTCATTTTCAACGACCTGCGGAGAAGGCAGTTTGCCGTTTTTCAGGATGGCGCTCAGCACATCTTTTTGCTCAGCCAGCCACAGGGAAAGCGCTTCACGCTGCTCGTCTTCAAGCGCTACCGGTGACTGCTCCAGCCATGTGTCGAGCAAATCCGCTGTATCAAGCATTTTGTCATACGCATCGGCTTCCTTTTTGCTGGTAAACGACATTTTTTCCTCACCTTCCCGAATGACTACGTATTTAACTTCAACCGCCATTTTTGCAGCCTCTTAAATTACCTGTATTTATGTACAGTATATTCTTTTTAAGCCCCAAAATCAACCTGGTAATAAAGACAGACGCAAACGTTTTCGTATATACTGCGCCCAGATAAAACAGGGGATTAATTTATGACGTTATTAGGAACAGCGCTGCGTCCCGCAGCAACGCGAGTGATGTTATTAGGTTCAGGTGAACTGGGTAAAGAAGTGGCGATCGAATGCCAACGCCTGGGTGTGGAAGTCATTGCAGTGGATCGTTACCCCGACGCGCCAGCCATGCACGTTGCCCATCGCTCATACGTTATCAACATGCTGGATGGCGAAGCATTGCGCGAGGTTGTCGAGCGCGAAAAGCCACATTATATCGTGCCGGAAATAGAGGCGATTGCCACGGATATGCTGGTAAAACTGGAACAGGAAGGGCAACACGTTGTGCCGTGCGCACGAGCGACCCAATTGACCATGAACCGCGAAGGGATCCGTCGCCTCGCCGCAGAGGAGCTGTCTTTACCAACCTCTTCTTTCCGCTTTGCAGACAGCGAAACTCGCTTTCGCGAGGCCGTCGCCGAAATAGGCTTTCCTTGCATCGTGAAGCCAGTAATGAGTTCCTCAGGTAAGGGGCAAAGCTTTATTCGTTCAGCCGATCGACTCACCGAAGCCTGGAACTATGCTCAACAGGGAGGCCGGGCAGGCGCCGGGCGTGTTATCGTCGAAGGCGTGGTAGATTTTGATTTTGAAATTACCCTGCTTACCGTTAGCGCCGTTGATGGCGTGCACTTTTGCGCGCCGGTAGGGCATCGTCAGGAAGATGGCGATTATAGTGAATCCTGGCAGCCTCAGCAGATGAGCGACCTGGCACTGGCGCGCGCGCAGGATATTGCCCGTAAAGTCGTGCTGGCGTTAGGTGGCTACGGTCTGTTTGGCGTGGAGCTATTTGTCTGCGGTGATGAGGTGATTTTTAGCGAAGTCTCCCCTCGCCCACACGATACCGGAATGGTGACCTTAATATCGCAGGACCTGTCTGAGTTTGCCCTGCACGTACGCGCATTTCTCGGTCTGCCCGTTGGCGCAATCCGTCAGTACGGACCTTCTGCTTCCGCCGTTATTCTGCCGCAACTTACCAGCCAGAATGTGACGTTTGATAACGTACAGTCTGCCGTGGGCGCTGGCCTGCAAGTACGATTCTTTGGTAAGCCGGAGATCGACGGGAGTCGTCGTTTAGGGGTGGTACTGGCTACAGCGCAGACCATTGAAGACGCGGTTGAACGTGCGAAAGACGCCGCCGCACAGGTGAAAGTTACCGGATAAAAACCAGACCCGTAGGCCGGATAAGGCGTTGATGCCGCATCCGGCAAAGCCCGATGTCGGCGCTGACGCGCCTTATCGGGCCTACGGTATACGCATTAACGGCTTACTGCTTCGCGCCTTCTACTGCTTCACGCGCCAGTTTAGTAATGCGATCGTAATCACCAGCTTCCAGCGCATCTGCCGGAACCAGCCAGGAACCACCGATGCACAGCACGCTTTTCAGGGCCAGGTAATCACGGTAGTTCGCCGGGGAGATACCACCGGTTGGGCAGAAACGCACCTGAGAGAACGGGCCCGCAATCGCCTGCAGCGCTTTAGTACCGCCGTTCGCTTCCGCCGGGAAGAATTTGAACTCTTTTAATCCGTAGTCCATACCCAACATCAGTTCAGAAACGGTGCTGATACCTGGGATCAGCGGAATAGTCCCTTCCGTTGCGGCTTTTAACAGCGGCTCGGTCAGACCCGGGCTGATAGCAAACTGCGCACCGGCTTCAGTGACTTCAGCCAGTTGTTGCGGATTCAGTACAGTACCTGCGCCGACGATGGCGTCCGGAACTTCTTTCGCGATCGCGCGAATGGCATCCATCGCACATGCGGTACGTAATGTCACTTCCAGAACGCGCACGCCACCTGCAACCAGCGCTTTTGCCATCGGCACCGCATGTTCCAGTTTATTAACCACAATAACCGGTACAACCGGGCCAGTGGTCAGGATTGCTTCTGCACTTGTCTTCCAGTTTTTCATCAGAGTTTTCTCTCGCCTGATTACAAAATAAGTCTTAAAAAGTGATACAGGTTGCGCCCTGCTCCGCGCCGGACAGCTTCTCACGCAACGCGCTGAACATTTCACGTCCAGTACCCACGCGCGATGCACTGAGGTCTGGAATGTGAGGCTGACGTGAGGCAAGTTCCTCTTCGTCAACCAGCAGCGTCAATTCACCTGTCTGTCCATTCACACGAATGATGTCGCCATCACGTACTTTTGCCAGCAGACCGCCATCATAGGCTTCTGGGGTTACATGGATTGCTGAAGGCACTTTACCTGAAGCACCTGAAAGTCGTCCATCGGTAACTAACGCAATTTTGAAACAACGGTCCAATAATACACCAAGTGGCGGCATGAGTTTATGTAATTCTGGCATTCCGTTCGCTTTTGGTCCCTGATGACGCACAACAACTACGCAATCGCGGTCAAGCAGACCCGCATCAAAGGCCGGTAACACATCGTGCTGACTTTCAAAAACAACTGCCGGGGCTTCTATAACCTGATTTTCGACCGGTACTGCCGACGTTTTCATCACTGCGCGCCCGAGGTTACCGCTCAGCACTTTGGTACCGCCGTGGTGGGAGAAAGGTTGGTCAAAAGAGGCAATCACGTTGCTGTCCAGCGATTTCGCCGCCCCTTCGCGCCAGTCCAGTTCACCGTTGTTGAGCCACGGCTCCATGGTGTAACGCGATAAACCGAATCCGGCAACGGTATTCACATCTTCGTGCAGCAAACCCGCGTTCAGCAGCTCACGCATTAGAACCGGTACGCCGCCCGCCGCCTGGAAATGGTTAATATCCGCCGGACCGTTCGGGTACAAACGCGCCATCAGCGGCACGATATCGGACAGATCGGAGAAGTCATCCCAGTTAATCAGAATCCCGGCCGCACGCGCCATGGCCACCAGATGCATCGTATGGTTAGTTGAGCCCCCGGTCGCCAGCAGCGCCACAATTCCGTTCACCACCACTTTTTCATCGATCATTTTACCGATCGGCATCCATTCATTGCCGTTCCCGGTAAGACGCGTAACCTGACGGGCTGCAGCAGCGGTCAACGCTTCACGCAGCGGCGCATCCGGATGGACGAATGAAGAACCTGGCAGTTGCATCCCCATGAACTCCACGACCATCTGGTTAGTATTCGCCGTGCCGTAGAACGTACAGGTACCCGGTGCGTGATAGGACGCCGCCTCGGACTCAAGCAGCGCCATGCGATCAACTTTGCCTTCCGCATAGAGTTGACGAATACGCACTTTTTCTTTGTTCGCCAGGCCACTCGCCATCGGGCCGGAAGGAATGAAGATTGACGGCAGGTGACCGAATGACAGCGCCGCCATTACCAGGCCCGGGACAATTTTATCGCACACGCCGAGGAACAGTGCGCCATCGAACATATTGTGAGAGAGACCTACAGCGGCTGACATCGCAATCACTTCACGACTCAGCAGCGAAAGTTCCATCCCATCCTGTCCCTGGGTAACACCGTCACACATGGCCGGCACACCACCGGCAACCTGACCTACCGCATTGGCTTCATGCAGTGCTTTGCGAATGATCGCCGGATAATGTTCATACGGTTGATGCGCGGAAAGCATGTCGTTGTAGGAGGTAATGATCGCGATATTGTTACGCAGCATGCTTTTCAGCGATGCCTTGTCGTCCGGCTGACACGCGGCAAAGCCATGCGCCAGGTTACCGCATGCCAGTTGCGAACGATGAACGGTGGTCGATTTAGCTTGTTCAATACGGGCGAGATAGGCAGAACGTGTGTCGCGAGAACGTTCGACGATACGTTGTGTTACGCGTAACAAATTCGGATTCATAGAGGCTCCTAAAATTTATCTGTCAGAGCGGTAGGATTAACAATGCTTATCAGTCAGATTAAAAGTGCTGAATCGCTTGTTTGCCGTAGCTCAGGGGCAAAATCGTTTCAGGCAGTGTAATAAAAAAAGCCCCGCGGGTGAATCCACGCGAGGCTTAAAAGTGCAAAAATTATTCTGCAATCTGTGTTAGATCATGTTACCGGTAAAATAACCACTATGGGCTAGATGATATTTTACTCGAATTCGTTCCAGGAACGGCCATCACGGGTGATCATTGCCACAGAGGCAACCGGTCCCCAGGTCCCTGCCTGATACGGCTTCGGCGCATCGTTGTCCATTGCCCATGCTTCGGTAATTGAGTCGACCCACTTCCAGGCTTCTTCAACTTCATCACGACGCACAAACAGTGCCTGAATACCGCGCATCGTTTCAAGCAGCAGACGCTCATAGGCGTCAGCCAGGTGTGTCTGGTTGAAGGTTTCGGAATAGCTCAGATCAAGCTTAGTAATTTGCAGGTTATGCTTGTGATCCAGACCCGGCACTTTGTTCAGCACCTGGATATCAACACCTTCATCAGGCTGCAAACGAATAGTCAGCTTGTTCTGCGGCAGATCCTGCCAGGACTCTCTGAACAGATTCAGCTCAGGCGTTTTGAAGTAGACCACGACTTCAGAGCACTTCGTCGGTAAACGCTTGCCGGTACGCAGATAGAACGGAACGCCCGCCCAACGCCAGTTATCGATATCCACACGGATCGCCACAAACGTTTCTGTATTGCTGCTCTTGTTCGCGCCCTCTTCTTCCAGATATCCCGGGACTTTTTTGCCCTGGGCAAAACCCGCGGTGTACTGACCGCGAACCGTTTTTTCACGCACGTTCGAGCGATCGATGCGACGCAGTGATTTCAGTACCTTCACTTTTTCATCGCGGATGCTGTCGGCGCTCAGGTCCGACGGCGGAGACATCGCGATCATGCACAAGATCTGCAGCAGGTGGTTTTGGATCATGTCGCGCATTTGACCGGCCTGGTCAAAATAGCCCCAGCGACCTTCAATACCCACTTCTTCCGCGACGGTAATTTCAACGTGATCGATCGTGCGGTTATCCCAGTTGTTTACAAACAGGGAGTTGGCAAAGCGCAGTGCCAGCAGGTTCAACACCGTCTCTTTGCCGAGATAGTGGTCGATACGATAAACCTGACACTCTTCGAAATATTCGCCGACCTGATCGTTGATCTCGCGGGATGTTGCCAGTGATGTTCCTAACGGTTTTTCCATCACGACGCGGGCAGGTTTAGCATTCAGCTTTGCTTCACCCAAACCTTTGCAGATTGCGCCAAAAGTGCTTGGCGGCATCGCGAAATAGTTAATAGTGGTACGTGATTTCTGATCCAGCATTTCACCCAGACGGCTAAATGCGGCGGTATCATTGACGTCCAGATTACAAAATTCCAGACGACCGCTGAGGGTCTCCCACAAACCTTCATCAATTTTTTCTTTCATGAAGGTTTCGAGCGCTTCGCGCACAACCTTGGTATAGGCTGCCTTGTCCCAGTCGGCACGCCCTACCCCGATAATACGGGTTTCCGGGTTAATCTGGCCGGCCTTTTCCAGTTGATACAGGGAAGGCAGCAATTTCCGCCGCGCCAGGTCACCCTTCGCGCCGAAAATGACCAGGTCACATGCCTGGGCTGTTTGCGTTACCGCCATGTCATTCTCCTCAATTAAGTGTCTGGTGCTTTTGCCAGACACTGGTTGTAATTTTATTACAGTGCACTGTACTGCTTTTACGTGAATCCGGAAACCGTAAACGCTTATCCAGCCGTGCTGTTACCGCGAACAGGCGTTTGATTGGCGTTTACCTCTGCAAAATGGATAAAAAAGTCGCTTTTTTTCGTACCTATGAAGAAGTAAGAAAACCAGACTCCGATCATGTAATGAAAAAAAACAACAACTATTCTGTCCATTTTGCCCCGTTCCTTCCTTAGCAGGGGTAATATCTAACAAATGTATCTCCCGATTTCCCCGTATCGCTGAAATCGCTTTTTCCCATGAGCCATGAGTCGACCTACATCATGAATATGCTGGAAAAAATCCAGTTAAAACTGGAACATTTGAGCAAGTCAGAACGTAAAGTCGCTGACATTATTCTTGCCTCACCCGACCGGGCAATCCATTCAAGCATCGCCGCGCTTGCGCTGGAAGCCAATGTTAGCGAGCCAACGGTGAACCGATTCTGTCGCAGTATGGATACGCGCGGCTTTCCTGATTTTAAACTGCATCTGGCGCAAAGTCTGGCAAATGGCACCCCATATGTTAATCGTAATGTGGATGAGGATGACAGCGTAGAATCATACACGGGAAAAATCTTCGAGTCGGCGATGGCAAGTCTTGACCACGTACGCCAGTCTCTGGATAACACCGCGGTAAACAGGGCGGTGGATTTGTTAACCCAGGCAAAGAAAATTGCCTTTTTTGGCCTTGGGTCTTCCGCCGCAGTAGCGCACGACGCGATGAACAAATTTTTTCGTTTTAACGTACCGGTGATCTATTCCGACGATATTGTACTGCAACGCATGAGTTGCATGAATTGTAGCGACGACGACGTTATTGTGTTGATTTCGCATACCGGAAGAACCAAGAGTCTGGTTGAACTGGCGCAGTTGGCGAGGGAAAACGACGCGATGGTTATCGCCTTGACCTCTCCCGGTACGCCGCTGGCGCGTGAAGCAACGCTGGCCATTACCCTCGACGTACCGGAAGATACTGACATTTATATGCCCATGGTCTCTCGACTTGCTCAACTGACCGTGATAGATGTGCTGGCTACAGGATTTACTTTGCGCCGCGGGGCAAAATTTAGAGATAACTTGAAGCGTGTCAAGGAAGCACTCAAGGAATCGCGTTTTGATAAAGAATTACTCATCAAGAGTGATGATCGCTAAAAGCAATAACAATGTTCTACCCTTTTATCATCCGGGTCGTTCATTTACCGTCAATGTTTGAGAACGGCCGGATTAATGTTCACGCAACACCTAGTTGTTTCAGTCAACGGAGTATTACATGTCCAGAAGGCTTCGCAGAACCAAAATCGTTACCACGTTAGGCCCGGCAACTGATCGCGATAACAACCTCGAAAAAATTATCGCTGCGGGTGCGAACGTCGTACGTATGAACTTTTCGCACGGCTCTCCAGAAGATCACAAAATGCGGGCGGATAAGGTCCGTGAAATTGCCGCAAAACTGGGACGTCATGTAGCTATTTTGGGTGACCTGCAGGGACCTAAAATCCGCGTATCAACCTTTAAAGAAGGTAAAGTTTTTCTTAATGTTGGCGACAAGTTCCTGTTAGACGCCAACCTCGGCAAAGGCGAAGGCGACAAAGAAAAAGTCGGGATCGATTATAAAGGTCTGCCTGCTGACGTTGTGCCAGGCGATATCCTGCTACTTGACGACGGTCGCGTACAGCTTAAGGTGCTGGAAGTTCAGGGTATGAAAGTCTTCACCGAAGTCACCGTCGGTGGCCCGCTGTCCAACAATAAAGGCATCAACAAACTGGGCGGCGGTCTTTCTGCTGAAGCCCTGACCGAAAAAGATAAAGCTGACATCGTCACTGCAGCGCAAATCAGCGTTGACTACTTGGCAGTCTCCTTCCCTCGCTGCGGCGAAGATCTGAACTATGCCCGCCGTCTGGCGCGCGACGCTGGCTGCGACGCTAAAATTGTCGCCAAGGTAGAACGTGCGGAAGCTGTCTGCGACCAGAATGCGATGGATGACATCATCCTGGCTTCTGACGTGGTGATGGTGGCGCGTGGCGACCTGGGCGTTGAAATCGGCGATCCTGAGCTGGTAGGTATTCAAAAAGCGTTGATTCGTCGCGCGCGTCAGCTGAACCGTGCGGTCATTACCGCCACACAGATGATGGAGTCGATGATTACCAACCCAATGCCGACCCGTGCGGAAGTGATGGACGTGGCTAACGCCGTTCTGGACGGTACCGATGCCGTTATGCTCTCTGCAGAAACGGCAGCAGGCCAGTACCCGGCAGAAACCGTCGCAGCAATGGCTCGCGTATGCCTGGGTGCCGAGAAGATCCCGAGCATCAATGTCTCCAAACACCGTCTTGACGTGCAGTTTGACAACGTCGAAGAAGCAATTGCTATGTCAGCGATGTATGCCGCTAACCACCTGAAAGGGGTAACCGCTATCATCGCGATGACTGAGTCTGGTCGTACCGCGCTGATGACCTCTCGTATCAGTTCTGGTCTGCCGATTTTCGCGATGTCTCGTCATGAACGTACACTGAATCTGACCTCTCTGTATCGCGGTGTCACCCCGGTTCACTTTGACAGCGAAACTGATGGCGTGGTTGCCGCCAATCAAGCGGTGAACCTGCTGCGCGATAAAGGTTATCTGGTCTCCGGTGATCTGGTGATTGTGACCCAGGGCGATGTCATGAGCACCATTGGCTCCACTAACACTACGCGTATTCTGACTGTCGAATAATGCCAGCGTTTGATGTAAAAAAGCCTCTCGTTTGAGAGGCTTTTTTTTATTTCTTCGGATAGAGATCTTTGCGTTTATATGGCTCAATTTCACCGGGTTTACGCGTCTTAAGCAGCTTTAAAATCCAGGTGTATTGCTCAAGGTGTGGCGCAACAAAAATTTCCACCTCTTCGTTCATTCGTCTGGCAATGGTGTGATCATCCGCAGTCAGAATGTCATCCATCGGAGGACGTACCTGGATCGTCAGGCGGTGCGTTTTACCATCATATACCGGGAACAGAGGCACCACGCGCGCATGGCACACCTTCATCAGACGGCCAATCGCCGGTAACGTTGCTTTATAGGTAGCAAAAAAGTCCACAAACTCGCTGTGTTCAGGACCATGGTCCTGATCCGGCAGATAGTACCCCCAATATCCCTGACGTACAGACTGAATAAATGGTTTGATACCGTCGTTACGCGCATGCAGGCGACCACCGAAACGACGGCGCACTGTGTTCCATACGTAATCGAATACCGGGTTTCCCTGGTTGTGGAACATCGCCGCCATTTTCTGCCCCTGAGAGGCCATCAACATCGCCGGGATGTCCACTCCCCAGCCATGAGGAACGAGAAAAATCACCTTTTCATCGTTGCGACGCATCTCTTCGATGATATCCAATCCTTGCCAGTCGACCCGACTCTGAATTTTCTCCGGGCCGCGTATCGCCAGTTCCGCCATCATGACCATCGCCTGAGGCGCGGTCGCGAACATTTCATCGACAATGGCATCGCGCTCGGCTTCACTACGCTCAGGAAAGCAGAGAGACAAATTGATTAATGCTCTGCGACGTGAGCTTTTTCCCAGTCTTCCGGCGAGCCGTCCGAGCTTCGCCAGAACAGGATCGCGGAATGATGCTGGCGTTAACGCAATCCCGGCTATCGCCGCCACGCCAAGCCAGGCGCCCCAGTAGCGCGGATGGCGAAATGATTTGTGAAACTCAGGGATATACTCAATATTCTTTTTTTTCGTTTCCATGCTCTTCCAGTGTCTGGTATCGCGAAAAGTAAATCTGCTGATAGTGTAGCGGCGCACCGTGCGCCGTACAAAATAAAAAAGCCGGCACGCATCGCGTACCGGCTCTGTCAGTGTGCTAATTAATCGAAACGCAGCTGAGGAACAACTTCTTTCACCTGTGCCAGGTAATCAGTGCGATCTGAGCCGGTCAACCCTTCTGTACGCGGCAGTTTCGCCGTCAGTGGGTTAACAGCCTGCTGGTTGATCCACACTTCGTAATGCAGGTGCGGACCCGTTGAGCGTCCGGTATTGCCTGACAGCGCGATACGGTCGCCACGTTTCACTTTTTGTCCTGGCTTAACCAACAGCTTACGCAAGTGCATATAACGTGTGGTGTAGGTGCGACCATGACGTACCGCAACATAATAGCCAGCGGCGCCGCTGCGCTTCGCGACAACCACTTCACCATCACCTACCGACAGCACTGGCGTGCCCTGCGGCATCGCAAAGTCGACACCTTTATGCGGTGCCACGCGTCCCGTCACCGGGTTCAGGCGACGCGGGTTAAAGTTCGACGAGATACGGAACTGTTTCGCCGTTGGGAAACGCATGAAGCCTTTTGCCAGTCCGGTACCATTACGATCATAGAACTTACCGTCCTCAGCGCGGATGGCGTAATAATCTTTGCCTTCAGAACGCAAACGCACGCCCAACAGCTGGCTTTGCTCACGTTTGCCGTCGAGCATTTCGCGAGACATCAGCACCGAGAACTCATCGCCTTTTTTCAGTTTGCGGAAATCCATCTGCCACTGCATGGCCTTGATCACCGCACTGATTTCCGAGCTGGTCAGCCCGGCATCTTTAGCACTGGCGACGAAACTCCCACCGACTGTGCCTTTGATACGGCTGTTGACCCAATCGCCCTGCTGCATTTCGCTACTCATTTTGAAACCCGTCGCGGTGCGATCGTAAGTACGGGTTTCGCGACGAGAGACTTCCCAGGTCAGGCGTTGCAGGTCACCTTCCGCACTTAGCGTCCAGGAAAGTTGCTGACCAATTTTCAGGTTACGCAACTCTTTATCGGAAGCGGCAAGCTGGCTGATGTCACCCATATCGATGCCGTACTGATTCAGGATACTGCTCAGCGTATCGCCCGTAGAGACGACATACTCATGCACACCGGCCTCACCAGACGTTTTGTCATCCAGTTCATCCTGGGGGATAGCTTCATCTTCCTGAGCGGCCTGATCGATAGGTTCGCTGGCCTCAGGCAACAGTGAACGAATCTCGCTTTTTTCCAGCTCGATAGTTTTGACGATGGGTGCAGAATCGGGGTGGTAAACATAGGGCCGCCACACAGCGACGGCCAATGTCAGTACAGTAAGCGACCCCAGCATAACGCGATGGGGTCGAGGCAGATTATTAAATGCCAGAGCGACAGAGCGGGCTATCTGTTGCACGTATTCACTTCCTCATTAATCTCCTTTCAGGCAGCTCGCATACTGGTTGGCTAATTGGTTCAAAAACGCTGAATAGCTTGTTTTACCCAGTTTGATATTCGTTCCGAGCGGATCCAACGTTCCCATTCGAACGGTTGTCCCTCTCGCGACGGCTTCAACGACCGCTGGCCTGAACTGTGGCTCAGCAAAAACGCAGGTTGCTTTTTGCTCAACCAACTGTGTTCTTATTTCATGTAAACGCTGCGCACCAGGTTGAATCTCAGGGTTCACGGTAAAGTGACCAAGCGGCGTTAGTCCGTAGTGTTTCTCGTAGTAGCCATAGGCGTCATGAAAAACGAAATAACCTTTACCCTTGAGCGGCGCGAGCTCGTTACCTACCTGCTTATCGGTTGCGGCTAATTGTGCCTCAAAATCCTTCAGGTTGGCGTCAAGTTTGGCTCGACTTTGCGGCATAAGTTCCACTAATTTTTCATGGATTGCAACCGCTGAGGCCCGCGCTATCTCTGGGGAGAGCCAAAGATGCATGTTGTAATCGCCATGATGGTGATGCTCGTCACTTTTTTCACCACCAGCATCATTGTGTCCATGATCGTCATCGTCGTCGTCAGCACCTTTCATGAGTAACGGTTTCACGTCATTAAGCTGCGCAATCGTTACCTGTTTCGCGTTAGGAATATTCTTGACTGACTTTTCCATAAACGCTTCCATCTCAGGTCCAATCCACACGACTAAGTCCGCGCCCTGTAAGCGTTTTACGTCTGAAGGACGTAGTGAGTAATCGTGTTCGGAAGCCCCGTCAGGCAGCAGAACCTGGGTATCAGTTACCCCATCAGCAATGGCTGAAGCAATAAATCCCAGCGGCTTAAGAGACGCCACTACAGCGGCATTTGCCACCTGTGTTGCACTACCCCAAAGAGCAGCGGATAATGCTGCGAAAAGAAGCGTATTTTTATGTAACATAATGCGACCAATCATCGTAATGAATGTAAGAAATGTGATATTATAACATTCTATAACTTCTGCAAGACTAAAATTGATATGACGACTTTGGTTTCACTGGAAAATGTCTCGGTCTCTTATGGTCAACGCCGCGTCCTTTCTGACGTATCGCTTGAACTTCGACCCGGTAAAATTTTGACGCTTCTCGGCCCGAATGGCGCCGGCAAGTCTACGCTGGTGCGCGTTGTTTTAGGGCTGGTAGCGGCTGATGAGGGAGTTATCAAGCGTAATGGTCAATTGCGGATTGGCTATGTGCCGCAAAAGCTATACCTCGATACCACGCTTCCGCTGACGGTAAGTCGTTTTCTGCGCTTACGTCCCGGCACCAAAAAAGAGGATATCCTTCCGGCGCTGAAGCGCGTTCAGGCCGGGCATCTGATGAATGCACCGATGCAAAAACTCTCTGGCGGGGAAACGCAACGCGTCCTGTTGGCCCGGGCTTTATTGAATAAGCCTCAGCTCCTGGTCCTTGATGAGCCAACTCAGGGTGTGGATGTCAATGGTCAGGTCGCACTGTACGATCTTATCGACCAGTTACGACGCGAACTGGATTGCGCCGTACTGATGGTTTCCCATGACCTGCATCTGGTGATGGCTAAAACCGATGAAGTGCTGTGCCTCAACCATCATATTTGCTGTTCCGGCGCGCCGGAAGTGGTTTCCATGCACCCGGAATTCATCTCAATGTTCGGGCAACGCGGCGCCGAACAACTCGGAATTTACCGTCATAATCATAATCATCGCCACGATTTACAGGGTCGTATCGTCTTACGCCGGGGAAATGGTCACTCATGATTGAATTGTTATTACCCGGTTGGTTAGCCGGGATCATGCTGGCCTGTGCTGCTGGCCCACTCGGCTCGTTCGTCGTCTGGCGTCGCATGTCTTATTTTGGTGATACGCTGGCCCACGCCTCACTGCTGGGTGTCGCTTTTGGTCTGCTGTTGAATGTAAATCCTTTCTATGCCGTCATTGCCGTGACCCTGCTGCTGGCGGCCGGTCTGGTATGGCTGGAGAAGCGCCCTCACCTCGCGATCGATACCTTGCTCGGTATTATGGCGCACAGCGCATTGTCATTGGGGCTGGTTGTCGTCAGCTTGATGTCAAACATCCGCGTGGATCTGATGGCCTACCTGTTTGGTGATTTACTCGCCGTGACGCCAGAAGATCTCATCTCCATCGCTATTGGCGTGGTTATCGTTCTGGCGATTCTGTTCTGGCAGTGGCGCAACCTGCTGTCAATGACCATCAGTCCGGACCTGGCCTTTGTTGATGGCGTGAAGCTGCAACGCGTTAAGCTGCTGCTGATGCTGGTTACAGCTTTAACTATCGGTGTGGCGATGAAGTTTGTCGGGGCGCTGATTATCACCTCGCTGCTGATCATCCCTGCGGCAACCGCCCGTCGTTTCGCCCGTACGCCGGAACAGATGGCCGGCGTCGCCGTTGGTGTGGGTATGATAGCGGTTACAGGGGGACTGACCTTCTCAGCCTTTTATGATACCCCAGCAGGGCCATCCGTTGTGCTGTGTGCCGCGCTGCTGTTTATCTTCAGTATGATGAAAAAGCAGGCAAGCTAAATGTATGTTGCCCGGTGGCATTGCGCTTACCGGGCCTACAAAATCGCCCAGGCCTGATGAATGTAACGACTTCAGGCGTTAAGGCATCTCTGGCGGCGTGATCCCAAAATGGTTCCAGGCGCGCACCGTTGCCATTCTTCCGCGCGGCGTACGTTGCAGAAAACCTTGCTGAATCAGATACGGCTCCAGCACATCCTCAATGGTTTCACGTTCTTCCCCGATTGCCGCTGCCAGGTTATCCAGGCCGACCGGTCCACCGAAGAATTTATCGATCACCGCCAGCAGCAGCTTGCGGTCCATATAATCGAAGCCTTCCGCGTCGACGTTGAGCATATCCAGCGCCTGAGCGGCGATATCCGCCGAAATGGTGCCGTCATGCTTCACCTCGGCAAAATCACGTACCCGGCGTAATAAACGGTTGGCGATACGCGGCGTACCGCGGGCGCGACGCGCCACTTCCAACGCCCCTTCATCGCTCATTTCAAGTCCCATGAAGCGGGCGCTACGTCCGACAATGTGTTGCAGATCGGCAACCTGATAGAACTCCAGTCGCTGCACAATACCAAAGCGATCACGCAGCGGGGACGTTAACGACCCGGCGCGCGTCGTCGCCCCAATCAGGGTAAACGGCGGCAGATCGATCTTAATTGAACGTGCAGCAGGCCCTTCGCCAATCATGATATCCAGCTGATAATCTTCCATCGCCGGATACAGCACCTCTTCCACCACCGGTGACAGGCGATGGATTTCATCGATAAACAGCACATCGTGGGGTTCAAGGTTAGTGAGCATAGCCGCCAGATCGCCCGCTTTCTCCAGTACCGGTCCGGATGTGGTACGCAGGTTGACGCCCATTTCATTGGCAACAATATTGGCAAGCGTGGTTTTACCGAGGCCCGGAGGACCGAAAATCAGCAGGTGATCGAGGGCATCACCACGCAGCTTAGCCGCCTGGATAAAAATCTCCATTTGCGAGCGTACCTGAGGCTGGCCAATATACTCTTCCAGCAATTTAGGGCGGATCGCACGATCCACCAGGTCTTCAGGTGTCGTGCTGACAGCCGAAATCAGGCGATCTGCTTCAATCATCCTTTACCTCACAATGCCGCGCGAAGCGCTTCACGAATCAGGGTTTCACTGCTGGCATCAGGGCGGGCAATTTTGCTCACCATGCGGCTGGCTTCCTGTGGTTTATAGCCTAACGCCACCAACGCAGCAACCGCTTCCTGCTCGGCGTCCTCCGTTGCCGGACTTGCCGGAGAGGTCAGGACCAGATCTGCCGCCGGGGTGAAGAGATCACCATGCAGACCTTTAAAGCGGTCCTTCATTTCAACAATCAAACGCTCGGCAGTTTTCTTTCCAATACCAGGTAGCTTCACCAGCGCGCCAAGCTCTTCACGTTCAACGGCATTCACGAACTGCTGGGCAGACATACCGGAAAGGATCGCCAGTGCCAGCTTCGGGCCTACGCCGTTGGTTTTAATTAACTCTTTAAATAGCGTGCGTTCTTGCTTGTTGTTGAAGCCATACAGCAACTGCGCGTCTTCACGCACCACAAAATGGGTGAAGATAATCGCTTCCTGTCCGGCTTCCGGCAGCTCGTAAAAACAGGTCATGGGCATATGCACTTCATAGCCGACGCCGCCGGTTTCCAGAAGGACCAGCGGGGGTTGTTTTTCAAGAATGATGCCTCTGAGTCTGCCTATCACGTGACGCTCCTGCGTTAAGGGCTGAAAAGATAATGCACTATCATAAAAAAAGACTGGATGTTTATCCAGATGAAAAACACGTTATTCGCCTATCTCAATGACCTTCCCTTCGAATCGGTCGCGCGACACCACTGGGTGCCACCGCGCCCCATAATGTGGAGATATAATAAGTGTCTATTATAAATATAATTCAATAACATTTTCTGTAAGAATAATAAATAAAAAGTCCAGATACGCATTACCACTATAGCTTGAATTTCCTCCGGTGAAAGCACATCCTTTATAAACAATATTAATCATCTTGTTATTTAATCATTCAGGACAGAAATTCAATGTTATTGAAAAATATTGTCATAGGTACATTAATGGCTATTCCTGCGCTGGCGTCAGCTAATAGCCTCACGGAAACACGGGAAAGAATGGCCATTGAGCAACAAGCTATCGCCTACACTGTCAGCCAAAAGTGGGACAAGCTGGACGCTATGTTTCAGGAATACAATACAGGATTCCCGACAACCAGCGGCGGAACTCATAAACTGGTTATCGCATGGGGAGGGATCTATAATCTTTTTTCAGTAGATGTTTCCGACAATGGTATTTCTGGCGTGGCAAAAGAGTGGCTTAAAGCAAACCCCAAATCCACGGGTGCAAGACTGCTGCAAGCAATGGTTTTTGATGCTAAGGCCGTGAATTTACGCGGTGAAGGTGCGGCCAGCACGGTGGACTCTGACATATGGCCGAAATATAAGAAGCTGATGACTCAGGAAAAAGAGTATCTGTTAAAGAATAAAGATATTGCCGACAAAGATGTGACCTGGTATCAGGAAATGGAAATGGTCGCACGCAATCTTGAGGATAAGGAGCTGCTCTATAGCACTTTGGAAGAAGCCAGCAAAAAATATCCCGCCTATCAAAATATTTATATCGAGGCCATGGTCGCTCGTTTGCCTAAATGGGGTGGTTCTCCGGAAGAAGTCGAAAAAATCGCCAGAATGGCCGCAGAAAAAAACAAAGATCAATCGGGACTTTCTTACTACGCTTATATCTGGAGTAATGCAATCCATTACCAACCTGAATTAATGGCTTTACTGAATAAACGTCAGATTGTCTCCTGGGACGATATGCTGCAAGGTTGGAGAGATCGCTACAAACAGTTCCCATCAACCCGCACGCTTAATAATATTCTGATAACTTCCTGCATTGCCCGCGATAAAGACTCCTTTGTGAAAGCAGATAAAATGATTCAAGGGGAAACGGAGCGGGATACCTGGCCACAAGGGTTAAATTATCGGGAATGCCAGCAGTCCTTCCAATAATTGCCAGATTACCATCACAGTTTAATGCACAGCATTAATTGAATTAAGCCGCCTCAGCCGTTATATGCAGAGGTGGTTTAATGGGAAATGTCCTTCAACCTCTGGACCATGAACGAGATAAACGGTACCGTTGTTAATCACTTCCTTACCCTTTACAAGAATAATAATCAGCGATTGATGAACAGTACAGACTCGATATTTTTTCGCATTGTAACCTAACCTTTTGCACTTTCGCCTCCTGCTCCCCCTGGCGCTTAATATAACGCAGAGTCAGCCAAATATTTTCGCCAACCACTCTTGCCAGATCACACCTCAAATGCCTATTAAAAACAAAAGCAATAAGCATGAAGAGAAACACAACCAGACAATAACATAGACTCAAAAAAACATATGGCGACACAAACAATTATATAATATGGAAAGGACAGTCCAATTATTCCCTGCGTTCGTCTATCTTCCCTTTCACTTTCATCTCTGGAAAGAGGTAAAAGCATTATCACCGTAAATTATAATATTCATGATGGATATTTATTGATAATAATATCTTGTCATTATGTGAGTATAATGCTAATTATCCAATAGCGTAAAATAAAGGATATTATTTTAGGTAATAATGGAACGTGAACATGAAAAAACATTATTCTGTCCAATATGAAACCGGGGATATCGTCTTTACCTGTATAGGTGCCGCGCTTTTCGGCCAGATTTCCACCGCTTCACAGTGCTGGAGCAACCATGTTGGGATTATTATTGGTCATAATGGTGATGACTATCTGGTGGCGGAAAGTCGCGTCCCCCTCTCAACCGTCACCACGCTGTCACTGTTTATACAACGTTCAGCCGGACAACGTTACGCGGTTCGTCGCCTGTGCGGCGGCCTGACGGTCGAACAGAAACTCGCCATCATGGAACAGGTTCCTGCCCGGCTGAATAAGTTTTATCACACGGGGTTTAAATATGAGTCATCGCGCCAGTTCTGCTCGAAATTTGTGTTTGATATCTATAAAGAAGCATTGTGTATTCCGGTAGGCGATATTGAGACATTCGAAGAATTACTTCACAGCAATCCTGATGCGAAACTCGCCTTCTGGAAGTTCTGGTTTTTAGGTTCAATCCCGTGGGATCGTAAGACGGTGACGCCAGCCAGCCTGTGGCAACATCCCAATTTAGAATTAATTAGCGCCAGTGGAATTGAAACCCCTCAACGCGAGGCTGAGGGAGAATGATTTAGCGCAACCTTCCCCGCGCCAGATTGAGTCGGCTCTCGCTCATTTGCATCGCGTTCTGGCTGACGTGGCAATGCGTAATGGCAATCGCCAACGCATCCGCGGCGTCCGCCTGCGGGTTGGCGGGCAGCTTCAGCAGCGTACGCACCATGTGCTGTACCTGGCTTTTTTCCGCACTACCGATACCAACCACGGTCTGTTTTACCTGGCGGGCCGCGTATTCAAAGACCGGAAGATCCTGATTGGTCGCCGCAACGATTGCCACGCCGCGCGCCTGCCCCAGCTTTAGCGCCGAGTCGGCGTTCTTCGCCATAAAGACCTGCTCAATGGCAAAATAGTCCGGCTGGAACTGGGTGATGATCTCCGTCACGCCCGCATAAATTAGCTTCAAACGTGACGGAAGATCGTCGACTTTGGTGCGAATACAGCCGCTGCCGAGGTAGGTCAGTTGCCTGCCGACCTGACGGATTACGCCATAACCGGTAATGCGTGACCCCGGGTCAATGCCGAGAATAATAGACATCACGCATCCCCTGTTACTTTATGGCTTAACCACATCATTCTAAGGTCGCAGCGACCTCATCGGAGATTTCACCGTTGTGGTAAACTTCCTGTACGTCGTCGCAGTCTTCCAGCATATCGATCAGACGCATCAGTTTCGGTGCCGTTTCAGCATCCATGTCCGCTTTAGTGGATGGGATCATCGTCACTTCAGCGCTGTCTGCTTTCAGGCCAGCCGCTTCCAGCGCGTCACGCACTTTGCCCATCTCTTCCCACGCGGTGTAAACATCAATCGCGCCGTCGTCGTAGGTCACTACATCTTCAGCACCGGCTTCCAGCGCCGCTTCCATGATGGTGTCTTCGTCGCCTTTCTCAAAAGAGATCACGCCTTTTTTGCTGAACAGGTAAGCCACGGAGCCGTCGGTGCCCAGATTACCGCCGGTTTTGCTGAACGCATGACGCACTTCAGCCACGGTACGGTTACGGTTGTCAGACAGGCATTCAATCATCACGGCTGTGCCGCCAGGACCGTAACCTTCATAGATGATGGTTTCCATGTTCGAGTCTTCATCACCGCCCACGCCACGCGCGATGGCACGGTTCAGGGTGTCACGGGTCATGTTGTTGGACAGCGCTTTATCCACCGCCGCGCGCAGACGCGGGTTAGCATCCGGATCGCCACCGCCCAGTTTAGCCGCCGTTACCAGCTCGCGAATGATTTTGGTAAAAATTTTACCGCGTTTAGCATCCTGAGCGGCTTTACGATGTCTGGTGTTGGCCCATTTACTATGACCTGCCATAAATAATATCTCCAAAAAGCGCGCCTTCTCAGGCGACGTTAATCACAAATTCTTCAATCGCCTGCCGATTACTCCACGACTTGGTTAACTGGGCGGCTTCAACCGCATTAACCCAACGATAGGTCAGATGTTCGGTGAACACGATCTCTCGTTCTGAGGGAAGAGCGAGGCAAAACCAGGATTCAGTATTACGCTCAATTCCCGGCGCATAGCGATGACGTAAATGGCGAAAAATCTCAAACTCCACCGTGCGCTGACAGTCAATTAAGGTCAGTTGCTCAGTCGCAACATCAATGGCGACCTCTTCCTTTACTTCGCGCATGGCAGCCTGCGACGCGGTTTCACCCTCTTCCAGGCTGCCGGTAACCGACTGCCAGAAGTCAGGATCGTCGCGTCGCTGTAACATCAGCACTCTCCCGGTGTCCTTTGCATAAATCACGACCAACACCGAGACAGGCTGTTTGTACTTCATATCAGTTATTCTCGGCCTTCTTCACAACCTGAATGCTCAGTTCCGCCAGCGCAGCTTCATTGGCGAAGCTTGGCGCTTCAGTCATCAGACACGCGGCTGCCGTCGTTTTCGGGAAGGCAATAACGTCGCGAATGTTATCAGTACCCGTCAGCAACATGGTCAGACGATCCAGACCAAACGCCAGGCCCGCATGCGGCGGTGTACCATATTTTAGCGCATCCAGCAGGAAGCCGAATTTCTCGCGCTGCTCTTGCTCGTTAATGCCCAGAATACCGAATACGGTCTGCTGCATATCACCGTTGTGAATACGGACGGAACCACCACCGACTTCATAGCCGTTGATAACCATATCGTAAGCGTTGGCAACCGCATCTTCCGGCGCAGCTTTCAGCTCAGCAGCGGTCATGTCTTTCGGCGAGGTGAACGGGTGGTGCATCGCGGTCAGACCGCCTTCACCATCGTCTTCAAACATCGGGAAGTCGATGACCCACAGCGGCGCCCATTTCGACTCGTCGGTAATGCTCAGATCTTTGCCCAGTTTCAGACGCAGCGCGCCCATCGCGTCGGCAACCACTTTCTTGTTGTCGGCACCGAAGAAAATCATGTCGCCGTCTTGCGCACCGGTACGCGCCAGAATCGCTTCCACGATTTCTGCGTTCAGGAACTTAGCCACCGGGCTGGTGATACCTTCCAGACCTTTCGCGCGCTCGGTGACTTTGATGTAAGCCAGGCCTTTCGCGCCGTAGATCTTAATAAAGTTACCGTAATCATCGATCTGCTTACGGCTTAAGCTCGCACCGCCCGGTACGCGCAGGGCTGCGACACGGCCTTTCGGATCGTTCGCCGGACCAGAGAACACCGCGAACTCAACGTCTTTTACCAGATCGGCGACGTCAACCAGCTCCATTGGGTTACGCAGGTCTGGTTTATCGGAGCCGTAACGGCGCTCAGCCTCGGCAAAGGTCATGATCGGGAAATCACCGAGATCCACACCTTTCACTTCCAGCCACAGATTACGCACTAACGCTTCCATCACTTCTCGCACCTGCGGCGCAGTCATGAAGGATGTCTCCACATCGATCTGGGTAAATTCAGGCTGACGGTCAGCACGTAAGTCTTCATCGCGGAAGCATTTTACGATCTGATAGTAGCGGTCAAAGCCAGACATCATCAGCAGCTGTTTGAACAGCTGAGGAGATTGCGGCAGCGCGTAAAACTTGCCTTTATGAACGCGGGAAGGCACCAGATAGTCGCGCGCACCTTCCGGCGTCGCTTTGGTCAACATCGGGGTTTCGATGTCGAGGAAGCCGTGATCGTCCATAAAACGACGAACCAGGCTGGTAATTTTGGCGCGTGTTTTCAGGCGCTGCGCCATTTCAGGACGACGCAGATCCAGATAACGATACTTCAGACGCGCTTCTTCGGTATTGACGTGGTTAGAGTCCAGCGGCAGTGAGTCTGAGCGGTTGATGATGGTCAGATCGGACGCCAGTACTTCAATTTCGCCAGTCGCCATATCGGCATTGACGTTTTTCGCATCACGCGCACGCACGGTGCCCGTAACCTGGATGCAGAACTCATTACGCAGTTCGGAGGCCAGCTTTAACGCGTCCGCACGGTCCGGATCGAAAAATACCTGCACGATACCTTCGCGGTCGCGCATATCGATAAAGATCAGGCTACCAAGATCACGACGACGGTTGACCCAACCACACAGAGTCACCTGCTGCCCCTCGTGGGACAGACGTAGCTGCCCGCAATATTCTGTACGCATGAGATATCCCTTAACTTTGCCGCAGGCGGATTGTCACCTGTCTCGCAGATGACGAAGTCGCAGCTTTAGCTGAATGTCACAACTGAATGAAAAAAGGCGGCTATTATACTGGAAATTCTGCCGCACGATAAGTCCGGTACTGACTGTACGCCTGTTTCCTCGACGGGCATTGCGTAATCTCACAAAAAATAACAAAAATTGTCGCCCCTTTCACACTGATTCGCGATTAAGGTGTAACGGAATTCTTATTTTTTACTGGAGTGACCATGCTGGAACTGAACGCAACAACAACCGCCCTTGTCGTTATTGACTTACAGGAAGGGATCCTGCCTTTCGCTGGCGGACCACATACGGCACACGATGTGGTTACCCGCGCCGCACGGTTGGCGGAAAAATTTCGTGCTAAGGGTTCTCCAGTAGTAATGGTACGCGTTGGCTGGTCTGACGATTACGCCGAAGCGCTGAAACAACCGGTTGATGCCCAGGCTCCGGCCAAAGCGTTACCCGACAACTGGTGGGATTACCCGCAAGCTCTGGGCAAATGCGCCAGCGATCTGGAAGTCACCAAACGTCAGTGGGGAGCGTTCTACGGTACCGATCTCGAGCTACAGTTGCGCCGTCGGGGTATCAATACCATCGTTCTGTGTGGCATCTCCACGAATATTGGCGTGGAATCCACCGCACGAAACGCATGGGAGCTAGGTTTTAATCTGATCGTTGCGGAAGATGCCTGTAGCGCCGCCAGTGCTGATCAGCATCAGGGCAGCATGACACACATTTTCCCACGTATCGCGCGCGTTCGCAGCGTGGACGAGATCCTGCAAGCGTTATGATCTATATCGGCTTACCCCAGTGGTCGCACCCGAAATGGGTGCGACTTGGGATCACCAGCCTGGAAGAGTATGCCCGCCACTTTAACTGTGTGGAGGGCAATACCACGCTATATGCGCTGCCAAAAGCCGAGATTGTCACCCGCTGGCATGCACAAACCACCGATGCGTTTCGATTTTGTTTTAAGTTTCCGGCCACTATTTCACATCAGGCCGCGTTGCGTAACTGTGATGATTTGGTACAGGAATTTTTCACGCGCATGTCACCGCTGGAAGCGCGCATCGGGCAATACTGGTTGCAATTACCCGCCACCTTCGCCCCACGCGACCTGTCTGCTCTGTGGCCGTTTCTCGACGCGCTCCCCAAATCCTTTACCTACGGTGTCGAAGTTCGCCATCCGGATTTCTTTGCCAAAGGCGAAGCCGAGCAGCAACTGAATCGCGGCCTGCATGAACGAGGTGTAAATAGGGTTATCCTGGACAGTCGCCCAGTGCATGCCGCCATCCCGCATACTGAAGCGATACGCGAAGCACAACGTAAAAAACCGAAGGTTCCGGTTCATGCAGTGGTAACGGCCAATCATCCGATGGTGCGTTTTATCGGTAGCGATGATATGGCACAAAACCGACAGTTATTTGCAGTTTGGTTAACCAAACTGGCGCTGTGGCAACAGTCCACGACGCCGTATTTATTTTTGCATACGCCGGATATCGCGCAGGCCCCGGAGCTTGTAGACACGTTATGGGCGGATTTACGTAACGCCCTGCCAGAGATCGGATCAGCACCGTCTATTCCACAGCAATCTTCTCTTTTCTGAAATTGCCACCTATCATAGAGAGTGCCATCTGCCATTTTAAAGGGAGTTTGTATGGTAAGCGCGCTTTATGCCGTATTGGGTGCGTTATTGTTAATAAAGTTCTCATTTGACGTAGTTCGCCTGCGTATGCAGTACCGCGTTGCTTATGGTGACGGTGGTTTTAGCGAACTGCAAAGCGCTATCCGTATTCATGGTAATGCGGTGGAGTATATTCCTGTCGCGTTAGTGCTGTTGTTATTTATGGAAATGAACGGCGCAGAAACGTGGATGGTGCATATTTGCGGACTGATGTTGATTGCCGGACGACTGATGCATTATTACGGATTCCACCACCGGCTTTTCCGCTGGCGGCGTTCAGGCATGAGCGCGACCTGGTGTTCGCTGTTGCTAATGGTGCTGGCGAATCTTTGGTATATGCCCTGGGAGTTGGTTTTCTCCCTGCATTAGCGCACAATACGCCACTTTATTTTTCCCGGATTTTTACGTTATGTCTCACCGCGACACGCTTTTTTCTGCGCCTATCGCCAGTCTGGGTGACTGGACCTTTGATGAACGGGTAGCTGAAGTCTTCCCGGATATGATCCAGCGTTCCGTTCCCGGCTACTCCAATATCATTTCGATGATTGGCATGCTGGCCGAACGTTTCGTCCAACCCAACACGCAGGTCTACGATCTCGGCTGCTCTCTGGGCGCGGCGACGCTCTCAGTGCGTCGCAATATTCATCACGAGAATTGCAAAATTATTGCCATTGATAATTCCCCGGCGATGGTGGAGCGCTGCCGTCGCCATATTGACGCTTATAAGGCCCCTACTCCGGTTGAAGTCATCGAAGGCGATATTCGCGACATTACTCTCGAAAACGCCTCGATGGTGGTGCTGAATTTTACCCTGCAGTTCCTTGAGCCAGCTGAGCGCCAGGCATTGTTGGATAAGATTTATCAGGGACTGAATCCCGGTGGCGCGCTGGTGCTGTCGGAAAAATTCAGTTTCGAAGACGCTCAAGTTGGCGAGCTGCTGTTCAACATGCACCACGACTTCAAACGCGCAAACGGCTATAGCGAACTGGAAATCAGCCAGAAGCGCAGCATGCTGGAGAACGTGATGTTGACCGACTCCGTAGAAACACACAAAGCGCGCCTGCATCAGGCTGGTTTTGAGCACAGCGAATTGTGGTTCCAGTGCTTCAACTTTGGTTCCCTAGTGGCGCTGAAAGCTGAGGTCAGCGCATGATCGACTTTGGTAACTTTTATCAACTGATTGCCAAAAATCACCTTTCCCATTGGCTGGAAACGCTTCCGGCGCAAATCGCTGCCTGGCAGCGCGATCAGCATGGCTTATTTAAGCAGTGGTCGAATGCGGTGGAGTTTTTGCCAGAGTTAACGCCGTATCGTCTGGACTTACTGCATAGCGTCACCGCAGAAAGCGAGCAACCGCTCAGCGACGGTCAACTCAAACGCATCGACACTCTGATGCGGAACCTGATGCCATGGCGGAAAGGGCCATACTCGCTGTACGGCGTCAATATCGATACCGAATGGCGCTCAGACTGGAAATGGGATCGCGTCCTGCCGCATTTATCGGATCTCACCGGGCGTACCATTCTCGATGTCGGCTGCGGCAGCGGATATCACATGTGGCGTATGATTGGCGCGGGGGCGCACCTGGCGGTTGGCATCGATCCTACGCAATTGTTCCTGTGCCAGTTTGAAGCGGTGCGTAAACTGCTGGGCAACGATCAGCGTGCGCATCTGCTACCGCTGGGTATTGAACAGCTTCCGGCGCTCAACGCCTTTGATACCGTGTTTTCCATGGGCGTTCTGTATCATCGGCGTTCCCCGCTGGAACACCTGTGGCAGTTGAAAGATCAGTTGGTTAAAGAGGGTGAACTGGTACTGGAAACGCTGGTAGTCGAGGGTGATGAAAATACCGTACTGGTGCCGGGTGACCGCTACGCGCAGATGCGTAACGTCTATTTTATCCCGTCTGCGTTGGCGCTAAAAAACTGGCTGGAAAAATGCGGATTTGTTGATGTACGCATCGCCGATGTCTGCGTCACCACTACCGAAGAGCAGCGTCGCACCGAGTGGATGATAACCGAATCGCTGGCCGATTTCCTCGACCCGAACGACCACAGTAAAACGGTAGAAGGCTACCCCGCCCCATTACGTGCGGTATTGATTGCGCGTAAGCCGTAATGGATTGCCGAATGACCGTTACGTATAGCACCGTTTCTCCAAAATAGTTCAAGTTGCAGCAAGGCGACAACGCAGCAAATCCCCGGGAGCGTAGATAACTACGTGACCGGGGTGCGCGAGGCGGCTAACGCTGCTGCGGCTTGAAATATGAAGGAGAAAAAAAGGCCCCTGTTGAAATTGCAGGGGCCTGGTACGAGCAAGCATCATATTGGGCGACATGATGCAACGGTAAAAATCAGCTGGCCTGATGGCGTGCCATGATTGCTTTCATTTCAGCAACCGCCGCTCCGTCTACCGCATAGCGAGAATACTCATCCGCCTGCGTATCCGAAGACATCGACAACCCCGAATTGCGATAACGCATTGGGGAAGCCAGCCATACTCCGGCAGAACTATGGACTTCCTGCACTCCAGCATCCAGGAACAGGGACAAATTCGAGGCGCGAACCCCCGCTCCGGCCATAATGATTGGAGCACCCGCCAGCGCAATAAGTTCCATTATTTTTGTTAAACCTTGCACTGCATCTGATTTTTGCCCAGAAGTCAGCACTCTGGCGATGCCCAATTCAGCTAATTTTTGTAACGCATTGAGTGGGTTAGCGCACATATCAAACGCCCGATGAAAAGTGACATTCAGCGGACCGGCAGCAGCCATTATTTTTTCCATGCGCGGCATATCGACATTGCCATCCACATCTAAAATACCGGTCACCAGCCCTGGAAATCCCAGTTCTCTGACCATCGCAATATCATCCAGCATTGCCGCGAATTCACCGTCGGTATAACAAAAATCCCCTCCACGTGGGCGGATAATGGGGTTGACGGGAATAGCCACATGTTGGCGAACCGAACGCAATACGCCCAGTGACGGCGTTAAGCCCCCTTCTTTGGGCGCCGCGCAAAGCTCAATGCGATCCGCGCCGTTTTGCTGCGCCGTAAGCGCGCATTCCATGCTGTAACAGCAAACTTCCAGTAAGGCCATGTTCACTCCTGTCGCTCACTTGCCACAATGGTTTCAATCGACCACGGATGAAACTTTATCGTCACACTGCCATCGCTGACCGCCAGCGTAGGATTCGGTAAGCGCTCCCGCTCTCCTTTCGGTGAGCTGGTTTTCACAAAGATGCCCGGCTGACTCAGGCCTTGATCGGAAAGCAGCGCCAACGCTCGCGCATTCAGCGTCTCCGCATCTCCCGGCAGGACAATCTCAATATGTTCCCAACCTTCATGTGGATAACGCTTTTCTCCCGGCCACGGCAGCTCTACGATAGAAAATGTCCAGTGCAGGACGCAAACCGGCTCATGGAGTTTGAACAGGCAAATGGGTCTGCCATTGATGATGTTCTCTGACAATAATTCACCGCACTGCTCAAATCCACGACGCCAGCGCTCTGCGGTAGTATTTTGATGACAACGCAAAGAAATGTGATCGGCTTCAAGCGGTGTGACATCCAGACCAAGACGGGTGGAAAGTTCCGTTAACGCCTGCGCGAAATGCGGTAAATCTGCGGAAATATCATGCAGTTCTGCAACTGTTTGCCAGTTCGCCATAATAAAAGCTCATATCCATGTTCAAAGCCGCTAATTTACTCTGTTGCGCTGCGCCATCCAACCGCTGTTTTTTTCGAACGCAATATGCATAATTATACGTAATTGCGTTGCTTTCATTTCCGACAGCGCACAGTACTCGCGATGCTGACGACAACGGGCATTTGCAGTATACTCCCGCCCTAAATTCTTAAACTGGCGCGGTGAATTTTATCCCGCTTCATAAATGTAAGGTATTCCGGTGAATATTCAGGCTCTTCTCTCAGAAAAAGTCAGTCAGGCCATGATTGCTGCAGGCGCGCCTGCAGATTGCGAACCGCAGGTTCGTCAGTCAGCAAAAATACAGTTCGGTGACTATCAGGCCAACGGCATGATGGCTGTCGCTAAAAAACTGGGTATGGCGCCGCGACAACTGGCTGAGCAGGTGCTGACTCATCTGGATCTCAACGGGATTGCCAGCAAGGTTGAAATTGCTGGCCCGGGCTTTATCAATATTTTTCTCGATCCGGCATTTCTGGCGCAGCATGTTCAGCAGGCGCTGGCCTCCGATCGTCTGGGCGTAACTCAACCGGCTAAACAAACCGTTGTTGTTGACTACTCCGCGCCTAACGTAGCGAAAGAGATGCACGTGGGTCACCTGCGTTCCACCATCATCGGTGACGCAGCGGTGCGTACGCTGGAGTTCCTCGGCCACAATGTTATTCGTGCTAACCACGTCGGCGACTGGGGTACTCAGTTTGGTATGCTGATCGCATGGCTGGAAAAACAGCAGCAAGAAAACGCCGGAGAGATGGCGCTGGCTGACCTTGAAGGTTTCTACCGTGACGCGAAAAAGCATTACGACGAAGATGAAGCCTTCGCAGAACGCGCCCGTAGCTATGTTGTTAAACTGCAAGGCGGCGACGAATATTTCCGTGAGATGTGGCGCAAACTGGTCGACATTACCATGTCGCAGAACCAGTTAACTTACGATCGCCTGAACGTCACGCTGACCCGTGACGACGTCATGGGTGAAAGCCTGTACAACCCGATGCTGCCAGGTATCGTGGCAGATCTGAAAGCTAAGGGCCTGGCCGTTGAGAGTGAAGGCGCTACCGTCGTATTCCTTGATGAGTATAAGAACAAGGAAGGCGAACCGATGGGCGTTATCATTCAGAAAAAAGATGGCGGCTATCTCTACACCACCACCGACATCGCCTGCGCCAAATATCGTTACGAAACGCTGCATGCTGACCGCGTTCTCTATTACATCGATTCCCGTCAGCATCAGCACTTAATGCAGGCCTGGACCATCGTCCGTAAAGCCGGCTATGTGCCGGATTCCGTGCCGCTGGAACACCACATGTTCGGTATGATGCTGGGTAAAGACGGTAAGCCGTTCAAAACCCGCGCGGGCGGTACGGTTAAACTGGCCGATCTGCTGGATGAAGCGCTGGAACGCGCTCGTCGTCTGGTGGCTGAGAAGAACCCGGATATGCCTGCCGATGAGCTGGAAAAGCTGGCGAATGCGGTCGGTATCGGCGCGGTGAAATATGCGGACTTGTCCAAAAACCGTACCACTGACTACATCTTCGACTGGGACAATATGCTGGCGTTCGAAGGCAACACCGCGCCGTACATGCAGTATGCCTACACCCGCGTACTGTCCGTGTTCCGTAAAGCGGATATCGACGAGAACGCGCTGGCAAATGCGCAGGTCATTATCCGTGAAGATCGCGAGGCCCAACTGGCCGCTCGTCTTCTGCAGTTTGAAGAAACGCTCACCGTCGTTGCCCGTGAAGGTACGCCGCACGTGATGTGTGCCTACCTGTACGACGTAGCGGGTCTGTTCTCCGGCTTCTACGAGCATTGCCCTATCCTCAGCGCTGAGAACGAAGAGATTCGTAACAGCCGTCTGAAGCTGGCGCAGTTGACTGCGAAAACCCTGAAGCTGGGTCTGGATACGCTGGGTATCGAAACCGTAGAGCGCATGTAAGTTCGCAAGGATTGAGGCCTGAGTCTGTAACGCGGACTCAGGCCTTTTTTATTTCCGTAACAGGCTATCTGTAACAACTCACAAGGAATGACACATTTCCGTAGAGATATGGAACATATTTGGCCTGTCATCCCGTTTGAGCCTCCGTATCATTAGGCGGCGAATTAATCGGGTACGGGTCAATGACATTCAGAGATTTTGAGGCGGAAGAAAAACTCTTCCAGCGGCGTGTAATAGTGGCCTTTGGCGTGGTGGTCATCTGTTTTGGCATCCTGATTTACAATCTCTACAACCTACAAATCCGTCAGCACCAGTATTACACCACCCGGTCGGATGCAAACGACATCAAAATGCTGCCAGTCGCCCCAACGCGAGGCATGATTTACGATCGCAACGGCATCCCGCTGGTGCGCAACGTAACCTGGTACGACATTTCCGTTACGCCTTATAAAATCAGCGATATGGATGCCCTAATCAGGCAGTTAACGCCGATCGTTGACCTTACCCCGGATGACATTGACCAGTTCCGCCATGAGCTAAAATCCAGCAGCCGTTATCGCCCGGTAGTGCTAAAAAATGCGCTGACCGATGTAGAAATCGCCCGTTTCTCGGTTAACCAGTTTCATTTCAGTGGCGTCAATATCAATAGCTATGAAGACCGCCAGTATCCCTATGGCGCCGCACTGGCGCATGTCCTTGGCTATGTTTCAAAAATCAACGACAACGATCTGAAAGCACTGGATAAAAAAGGTCTGGCAGAAAACTACGCCGCCGATCACAACATCGGCAAGCAGGGTATTGAGCACTATTACGAAAACGAACTGCATGGAAAAACCGGTTATCAGGAGGTGGAAGTCGATAACCACGGACGCATCGTCCGCTTGATCAAGGATGTGCCGCCCGTTGCCGGAAAAGATATCCATCTGACGCTGGATTTACATTTACAGCAATACATTGAGAGTCTGCTGGCGGGCCAGCGTGCGGCAGTACTGGTGGAAGATCCGCACGATGGTTCCGTGCTGGCGATGGTCTCAAACCCCAGCTATGACCCCAATCCGTTTGTCAAAGGCATCAGCTATCAGGACTATAACAAGCTGCTGCAGGATAAAGACCTGCCTTTAATCAACCGCGTCACGCAGGGGCTGTATCCTCCCGCCTCCACGGTCAAACCTTACATGGCGATGTCTGCTTTACTGGACGGAGTCATCACCCCGCAGACCAGTTTCTTCGGTGCCCCCACCTGGACGCTCCCCGGCACCGAGCGGCATTATCGTGACTGGAAAAAAACCGGTCACGGTATGCTGGACGTCACCAAAGCGATTGAAGAATCCGCCGATACCTTCTTCTATCAGGTGGCGTATATGATGGGGATCGACCGGATTAACAGCATGCTCAGCCAGTTTGGTTACGGTAAACCGACCGGTATCGATCTTGATGAGGAGTATGACGGCCTGCTCCCGAGCCGCGAATGGAAGCAGAAAGTACATAAAAAAGCATGGTATCAAGGGGATACCATTTCTGTTGGTATCGGCCAGGGCTACTGGATTGCCACGCCAATCCAGATGGTAAAGGCTATGGTAGCACTGATTAACAACGGCAAAGTCATCGCCCCTCACCTGCTACTTGATGAAGAAAGCGGCAAAATCCACACACCGTACCAGGCACCTGAAGCACCGTCGCAAATCGCCTCTGCATCGTCACCCTACTGGGGGCTGGTGCGTCAGGCGATGTTCGGCATGGCAAATGAACCAAACGGCACCGGGTATAAGTTCTTTCACACCGCACCTTACGGCATTGCGGCGAAAAGTGGCACATCACAGGTCTTCAGTCTGAAAGAAAATCAGACCTACAATGCGAAAATGATTCCGGTCCGTTTGCGCGACCATGTGTTTTATACCGCGTTTGCGCCCTATAAGAACCCGAAAGTCGCCGTGGCATTAATCCTCGAAAATGGCGGCAGCGACGGCGTAACCGCCGCGCCGGTCATGCGGCAAATCATGGATCATCTGTTTGCGCCGCAGGATAATGCCGCGCAAACAGAGGTGCCCCAACAAGCAGGTCCGTTAGCGGCATCTGCCAACGAGTTCAAAAATACTTACGCAAGTATTCGGTAAGGCACAGTATCGCCATTGCCTGTCCATATGGCATGGAGGTCCGCGGGATATTGCGGTAAAAATCGAGATTGTGCCCCATTCCGGTACCAAACGAGGTGTGCAACAATTCTCCTTCTGGTGAGATATGTTGCACAATGCCTCTGATGGCTTTTTCGGCCACCGCAGCATACTCGTGGCCGACATAGCGTTTACGTACCGCTTTGAGGATCCCATACGCAAATCCGGCTGTGGCTGACGCTTCCAGATACGACTGCGGATCGTCCAGCAGCGTGTGCCACAATCCACTTTCATCCTGGCACGTAGCCAGCGCCGCGATTTGCGCGTGCAGAACCTGAACCAGATAGCGGCGAACGGCACTGTTTTCTGGTAAATCGAGCAGTTCGAGGAAGTCCGGGATCACGATAGTTAACCAGCTGTTGCCACGCGCCCAGCGGGCGTTGGCAAAATTATGCTGTCCTTCATAACTCCAGCCGTGGAACCACAGCCCCGTTTCTTTATCCATCAGGTTTTGTACATGCAGCAGGAACTGATAGGTTGCCTCTTCAATATATTCTGGACGGTTGAGCAACTTGCCGATTTTCGCCAGTGGCAAAACCGTCATCATCAGCGTGTCATCCCACATTTGCTGATGATTCTCTTCCGCCAGCGTAATGTGCTGCATACCGCCGAATTTGGTACGCGGCATATCATGCATTGCCCATTCAGCCCAGCTGTCGAGCCACGGCAGATACGCGGGGTTACGCGTCTCTTCATAGCGGTATGCCAGCGTTAAAAACGGTGCCATAGTGTTAACGTTTTTGGTGGTAGCGCCTTCAGCAAAGCGTTCGGCAAACCAGTTGTCGATGATATCGCGCATCGTTTCATCGCCGGTTTGCTGATAATACTGATACATCCCGTACAGGCCGACACCGTGCGTCCACTCCCATCCCGCCCAGCCTTTGGTATCAATAACGCGTCCGTCGTCCAGACGCAGCAGGAATTCGCCCGTCTCGTCATGAATATTGACCAGGTTATGCGTCACCTTTTTGATCAACGTTTTTAATTCATCCCTGGCAATAAAATGGTCTGGTTGACGCAATAACGGACTGTGTTTAACGGGGTAAACAATCATTTACTTCACCTCTGTCAATGTCGAATTCAATGCGGCACCCTTTTCCAGTTTCGGTGCAGCTGGCTTATTACGATTCAGGTAACCAATATTGTTGTTACCCCAAAGTGATTCATATGGCATGCCTGACAGCACCTCTACGGTCGCGCGGCCTTTGGCAGAGAGTCCCTCCGGCACGGGGCGTCCCGACGCCCGCATTTTTGCGGTCTCTTCACGCAGGATACTGTGGGTTTGCAGGTTCAGTTTGAAGCGTAGGGAAACCAGGAAACCCAGCGCCAGAACAATTAGCGTACCGCAGCTCAGAATTAACAGAATGGTATGGCTGACCGCCGCGGGTTGTACGTTGTGACCGGAGACAAAACCGGACATCTGCATGACAATCCCTACCAGCATCACCGCTCCCGCCTGCGACGCCTTACGCGTTAACGTCATGATGCCAGCGAAAATTCCTTCCCGGCGCTGGCCGGTAATCACTTCATCAACATCGGCAATATAGGTATAGGTATTCCAGGGAACATAATTGATCCCGCCGCGTCCCAGGCCCGCAATGGCAGAGACCAGCAGCAACAGAGAATAAACATCGCTTAACCCGGCATAATAAAGCAGCGCATAAGAGAGAGAACTCGCGCCAAACAGGACAACGACCATCCGGTATGATGGCGCGGGTCCAAAGCGGATACACAATGGGATCATGGCGATAACGGCAATAAACTGGAAGATAGCCATCGTTCCCAGCAGGTTTGACGCCATCGAGGCTTCCTGCATCAGCACAAACACCACATAGTAAGTAAAGACGGCGTTAAAAACGTCCTGCGCTATATAGCCGCCGAGATACATTCCTAAATGCTGACGGAAGATACGGATGCGCAGTGTTGAACTCAGTTCAACGAACAGGCGGTTCATGCTTTGGCTAAAGGTCAGCTTTTTCTTCTCTTCTTCGGCTCGCAGCGCGGCTTCAGTCCACTCAGCACGTGGGCGCTCCCAGGTAAAGAACCAGACGAAAGTCAGCATCAGCGCGCACAGCACAGAGAACACCAGGCTGGCATAGAAAAAAGACACCGGGTTATCTTTGCCAAACAGCGTTAGCAGAACGCCGGGTAAGAACGAGGCCAGAATAGCTGACATTTGCGCCATCGAAATACGTGCGCCAGAAAACTTGGTTTTCTGTTTAAAGTCATCGGTCATTTCGGGCACCAGCGTTTCATAAGGCACCAGAATCATGGTGTAGACCACGTCAAAAATCAGATAGGTCAGCAGGTAATAGCAGAACCCCATGTCACCCACCCACATCAGCGAGTAGCTAAAGACGCAGGGGATCCCCAACAGAATAAAAAACTTACGTCGCCCGAAGCGTTTACCGAGCCAGGTGGAACCAAAGTTATCGGTTAAAAAACCCATTAACGGGCTAACCACGGCATCCAGCACCCTGGCGGTGGCAAAAATGAAGGTCGCCTCGATAGGCGTCAGACCACAAAACGTAGTGTAAAAATAGAGCAGCCAGGCGGCGGTTAATGCCGTGGTGCCTGCGCCTAAAAAATCCCCCGAACCGTAGGCAAAATAGTTAACCAATCCGATTTTACGTGTCTTCATTGCCGTTACCCCTGCACATTATTGGGAGGCCCCGCAATCCTCGCATTGATATTGGGCGTCCTTTCAGGGTCACAGTAAAAGCTAACAGCAAGTGAAACCTTTCTGTTTCTGCCAGGGATGTTCGCGAAATGGCAACAGCACAAAGAGTCCGGCAACGTATGTCACCAATTTTATAAAACAGCGTTTCTTTTTAATCAAAGCGGAGGGCTAAAATTGCGAAGCAGCCAGCAGTTTCTGCTGCTGGCCTAATGAAGAGAGGCGTTAACGATAGTTCACAATCACCTGATTGCTCTGTACTTGTAAGGCGGGGATCAGGCGACCGCCGCCAGGAACTTCCCAGACAAAATGCATAGGTTCAATGGCAGGAACATTATTGAACCCGTTGGTGGTGCCACTTTGCCCGTCCAGCTCGACACAACGAGACTGAGAGCATAAACGCACACGTAACCCTGCAGGAGTTGGGCCATTAAGCTCATAGCGCCACGCCACTAAGGTCATCAAACCCGAGACTGGTTGGCTCGGAACCAGAGGTGCAGACGACGCTGACTGACCACGGTGGTTTAAGGTGATCCCCATCCCGCTTGCCTGCCATGCCCCTTCTCCGGCTGCCTGTACCGCCAGAGGAAACAACAACAGCCACAGTAAGTTACGCATTATTTACCTCCAATAGTCGCCGTCATGCGGATATGGCGGTTATCAGAAAGCTCCATGTTCGATAACACCACCAACTGCGGAATGCTGCGACGTAAAAAGCGTGCCAGTAACGGACGTAACGCGTGATTAACCAGCAATACCGGCGGCGCGCCCAACATTTCCTGGCGGGAGAGCGCTTCCTGGGTTTGGGCCAGCAGCCGGTCCGCCAGACCAGGCTCCAGACCGCCGCCGCCCTGTAATGCTTGCAGCAGCAGACGTTCAAGCGGGGTATCCAGGCCAATAACCTGAACCTCTTCATTACCCGGGAACCATTGCTGGGTGATGGCGCGCCCCAGCGCAACACGGACTACCGCAGTAAGCTCATGCGGATCGTTTTGCAGCGGCGCATGTTCAGCCAGCGTTTCGAGAATGGTGCGCATATCGCGAATCGGTACTTTTTCGTCCAGTAAGTTCTGCAGTACTTTGTGCAGTGTGGTCAGCGTCACAACCCCAGGGACCAGATCTTCGGTTAGCTTTGGCATCTCCTGTGAGACGCGGTCCAGGAGCTGTTGCGCTTCCTGGCGCCCGAACAGCTCCGCGGCAAACTGACCAATCAGGTGATTCAGATGCGTAGCGACAACGGTACTGGCTTCAACCACCGTAAAGCCCTGAATCTGCGCCTGTTCCTTCAATGCGCTCTCAATCCAGATAGCGTCCAGACCGAAAGCCGGATCGACCGTTTTCTCACCCGGCAACGAACCTGCCGCCGTCCCTGGATTAATGGCCAACCAACGTCCGGGATAAGCGTCCCCGCTGCCGATTTCCACCCCTTTCATCAGAATGCGATAGCGGGCGGGTTGCAGATCCATATTGTCGCGGATGTGGACCACCGGCGGCAGGAAACCCATATCCTGGGCAAATTTCTTACGAATACTGCGAATGCGCCCCAGAAGCTCGCCATCCTGCTGAAAATCCACCATTGGGATCAGGCGGTAACCCACCTCCATTCCCAGTGAATCCTCCAGTTGAACATCGTTCCAGGTGGCTTCCACCACAGAGTTATTTTCCGGCATTTTCACCGGCTGAGGCTCAGCAGGCGCTTTAAGTTCGCGACCACGCATCCACCAGGCCAGACCCAGTAACGCAGCGGTAAACATCAAAAATACCAGGTTTGGCATACCAGGTACCAGGCCCAGCAAACCCAGCACCGCTGCACTAAGCAGCATAACGCTTGGATTACTGAACAGTTGGGTCACCATCTGTTCGCCTACATCCTGGTCGGTACTCACGCGGGTCACAATAACACCCGCCGCTGTTGAGATGACCAGCGCGGGGATCTGCGCGACCAGGCCGTCACCGATAGTCAGCAGGGTATAACTTTCCGCTGCGCTTCCCATGCTCATGCCATGCTGTAACACCCCGACCAACAGGCCGCCGACGACGTTGATCACCATGATCAAAATACCGGCGATGGCATCTCCGCGTACGAATTTACTCGCACCGTCCATCGAACCGTAGAAGTCCGCTTCCTGCGTCACTTCCGAACGTCGTTTTTTGGCTTCATCTTCACCAATCAGTCCGGCATTCAAGTCGGCATCAATCGCCATCTGCTTGCCGGGCATACCATCCAGCACGAAGCGCGCGCCAACTTCAGCAATACGACCAGCGCCTTTGGTGATAACCATAAAGTTAATGATGACGAGAATAACGAAGACCACGATACCGATGGCAAAGTTACCGCCCACCAGGAAGTGACCAAAGGCTTCAACCACCTTCCCCGCCGCCGCCGCACCGGTATGTCCTTCCATCAAAATGATACGCGTAGACGCGACGTTCAGGGCCAGGCGCAGTAATGTGGTGAACAGCAAAATCGTCGGGAATGCAGCAAACTCAAGCGTGCGCTGTGTAAACATCGCGACCAGCAGCACCATGATCGACAGCGCAATGTTAAACGTAAACAGCAGATCGAGGATGAAAGCCGGCAGCGGCAGTACCATCATCGACAGGATCAGCAGAATGAGGATCGGCCCGGCAAGGATTTGCCATTGCGTGGATTTCATGTTGCCGGGCAGGCGCAGCATCGCGACCAGATTAGCCATCAGTATTCTTCTCGTTCATAAAATCCAGTGCGTCAGGCACCGGAAGGTTTTCAGGTTGTGGTGGCGGCTTGCCGCCTGCCAGACGCCAGCGTTTTAACTGCCATACCCATGCCAGCACTTCGGCAACGGCGGCATATAATTGACCCGGTATTTGCTGACCAATCTCCGCATGGCGATATAATGCACGCGCCAGCGGTGGTGCTTCTAACGTTGGAACACGATGCTCGGCGCCAATCTCACGAATACGCAGCGCCACCAGCCCCGCGCCTTTGGCAACAACTTTCGGCGCACTCATTTTGTTCTCGTCATACTGCAACGCCACCGAGTAGTGCGTTGGGTTGGTCACAATGACGTCCGCTTTCGGTACATCCGCCATCATGCGACGCTGTGCCGCCGCGCGCTGCATTTGGCGTATTTTGCCCTTAACGTGCGGGTCGCCTTCGCTTTGCTTAAATTCGTCACGGATATCCTGACGCGACATGCGCAACTTTTTCACATGGCTATAAATCTGGAAAAAAACGTCGAATCCGACCATGGGAATGACGCCCAGCACCACCAACAACGCGCACATACCGACTAAATCCAGGGCGTTGCCCATCGCCGTAATCGGAGATTCCGCCATCAGCCGCATCATCGCTGGCCAGTTATGCCAAAGATAAAATCCGGCCACGCTTCCCACCAACGTGGACTTCAGTATCGCTTTGAGTAGTTCGGCACCGGTTTGCGCGGAAAACATGCGTTTAATGCCCGGCAGCGGATTCAGCTTAGAGAACTTGGGTTGCAGAGATTTACCACTGAAGATCAAGCCACCAAGCATCACGGGTGAGATCAATGCCACCAGAACGACGCCAGTAATCAACGGCAACAGCGCAATCATCGCGTCTTTAATCAGCAGGATGATTTGGCTGAGGATCAGATTTGGGTCATTGACCATACTGTGGTCAAACCGTAGCCCAGCCGACAGCATGCCAGCCAGTCTGCGGGCCAGCGACTCCCCGCCAATCCAGATAATGCATACTCCCACCAGCAAAATAAGCAGTGAAGTCAGCTCTTTGGATCGGGGGATCTGCCCTTCCTCCCGTGCTTTTTCAAGTCGGTGGGGTGTGGGGGCTTCTGTTTTGTCGTCGTCGCTTTCTTCTGCCACGCATCAGACCCTGGATAGACGTATAGGCGAGAATGATGCCAGAACAGCTATCCGGCAATGGGCAGAGTAAGCGGTAAAAAAGACGGGATTTATGGCTTTAAGCAGAATTGCGCGTAAGCCGGATGAGAGGTCACGCCCCACATCCGGCAAATACTCATCAGAAACCGAGGCTGTCCAGCAGGTCGTCAACCTGATCCTGACTTGCCACCACGCCAGCTTTTGAGGTGTCAACCTGCGGGCCGTTCAGCAAGCTTTCGTTTTCGCGTTTTGGACGAGCGCCCTGCTCCGGAATGTTTTCCAGCAGAACCATCAGCAACTGACGTTCAATCTCCTGAATAACATCCATCATGCGCTTGATGACCTGACCAGTGAGGTCCTGGAAATCCTGCGCCATCATGATGTCCAGCAGCTGGGCATTAGTAAAGCTGGTATGTCCAGGCACGTCACCAAGGAACTGACGGGTGTCGGTAACCAGTTCACGGGCATCAGACAGCTCGATCGGATTTTCGAACCATTCATCCCAGCGTTTGGTCAGGTCTTTGGCACCTTTTTCCATCGCGTCCTGGTGCGGCTGCGAAGCTTCCACGCTGTTCAGCGCGCGCTCTGCCGCCTGCGCGGTCATTTGCACAACGTAATCGAGACGATCGCGGGCATCAGGAATCGCTTCCGCCGCTTCGGCAATGGCCTGATCCAGCCCCAGTTCGCGCAGGCTGTCGCGCAGCATTCGGGTCAAACTGCCGATGCGCGCGATGATGTCCCCTGCTGAGTGTTCGTCAGCAGGTTTAATTTGTGGTTGCATCATCATTATCACACCCTCACATGCCCAGTTTCTCAAAGATCTTATTGAGTTTTTCTTCCAGCGTCGCCGCAGTAAACGGTTTCACGACATAACCACTGGCTCCTGCCTGTGCTGCCGCAATGATGTTTTCTTTTTTCGCTTCTGCCGTAACCATCAGCACCGGCAGGGAGGACATTCCGCCATCTGCGCGAATGGTTTTCAGCAGTTCCAGGCCGTCCATGTTCGGCATGTTCCAGTCGGAAATGACAAAACCAAATCCCCCAGCCTGCAGCTTATTCAGCGCATCCACGCCGTCTTCCGCTTCTTCAACATTGTTGAACCCCAGCTCTTTGAGCAGGTTACGCACGATGCGACGCATGGTGGAAAAGTCATCCACAACCAAAAACTTAAGCTCTTTATCCGCCATAAAAAATAGACTCCTGATTCAAATACGTATTGCCTGTCCGGCACTGATTTTCGCCAACATTTGCTGGCTTACCTGGCTAAGATCGACCACTTCGCTTACGCCACCCATATTGATGGCCTCGCGCGGCATGCCGAACACCACACAACTTGCTTCATTTTGCGCAATGGTCCAGGCGCCAGCCTGGTTCATCGCTAACATTCCGGCGGCGCCATCGTTGCCCATACCGGTCAGGATCACTCCCACGGCATTGCGCCCCGCATGTTTTGCCACCGAATGGAACAGCACATCCACTGAAGGCCGGTGTCGGTTAACCGGCGGGCCGTCATGAATTTTGATTTGGTAGTTCGCGCCGCTGCGCGCCAGTTCCATATGTTTGTCACCGGGCGCAATATACGCATGCCCCGGGAGAACGCGTTCCCCGTCTTCTGCTTCTTTCACCGTGATCTGACACAGTTTGTTCAGACGTTCGGCGAACGAGCGGGTAAATCCTGGCGGCATATGCTGGGTGATAAGAATACCCGGACTTGAAAGCGGCAATGGCTGGAGTACATGGCGAATTGCCTCTGTTCCTCCGGTTGAGGCGCCAATCACCAGCAATTTTTCCGAACTGAGTAACGGCCCTGCCTTCAAGGTCGTCGGTGCAGCCATGGGCTTATGGGCCGCCAGTTTTGCCCGCGACGCGGTGCGGATCTTCTCCGCGATCATTTCGCTGTAGGCCAGCATCCCTTCACGGATCCCCAGTTGTGGTTTGGTGACAAAATCAATTGCCCCCAACTCCAGCGCCCGCAGCGTAACCTCTGAACCTTTACCGGTCAGCGAAGAAACCATGACTACCGGCATCGGACGCAGACGCATCAACTTCTCAAGAAAGTCGAGGCCGTCCATGCGCGGCATTTCCACATCCAGCGTCAGGACGTCGGGATTGTATTTTTTGATTAAATCCCGGGCGACCAATGGATCCGGTGCCGTCGCCACCATTTCCATATCGCTGTGGCTATTAATAATTTCGGTCATGATTTGACGCATCAATGCAGAATCATCAACCGACAACACCCTGATTTTACTCATGCTTTATCCTTACCTGGCGCATGTGCATACACGGTCTGTCCACGCAGGCTAAACTCGCGCACGAGGTTGCTAAAGTTTTCTGAATGACCTGCAAATAGCAGCCCATCGGGTTTAAGAAGTGGAACAAAACGGTGCAAAATATCCTGTTGCGTCGTTTTATCGAAGTAGATCATTACGTTACGGCAAAATATGGCATCGAAGGGCCCTGGCACGTTGTACTGCTTATCCAGTAAATTCACGCTGGAAAATTCAACATGCCCCGCCAGCTCCTGCCGGACGCGTACCAGCCCTTCATGCGGTCCGGTGCCGCGCATGAAATAACGCTGCAACTGCTGGGGTGACAGCGTCTTCAGCTCATCAAGACGGTAAATGCCGCTTCTGGCCTTTTCCAGCACTTCGGTATCAATGTCGCTGGCAAAAACACGCCAGCGCCCCGGCGCCATACCTAAGGTATCGGCGAGCGTAATGGCAATGCTGTACGGCTCTTCTCCGGTTGACGCTGCCGCACTCCAGACACGATATTCACCGCTACGCCGACGAGCATGATCTGACAGCACCGGAAAATGGTGCCCTTCGCGAAAAAACGCGGTCAGGTTGGTGGTCAGAGAGTTAATAAAAGCCTGCCACTCAGCACTGTTCTGGTTAGCTTCCAGCATGCTGAGATAGCGACCAAAGTCATCCAGTCCCAGGGTTCGCAGACGGCGGACCAGGCGGTTATACACCATGTCCCGTTTATGGTCGGCCAGTACGATCCCCGCACGCTGGTAGATTAATTGACATATCCGACGAAAATGCGCGTCAGACAGCGCGAGGCGCTGTGTCATCTGTAACAATAATGACGTTTGCCCGGAGGGCAGAGATGATGTCATAGCGCCTTCTCAATCACATTCAGGATACAACGGGCACAACCTGCGGCTGCGCCAACTCTTGTTTTGCTACGTTTTGCTCTTCAAGCTTAAAAAATGCGACACAGGCAGAAAGATGATCGGCCTGCGTGGCGAGTTGTCCGGTGGCGGATGCGGCTTCTTCAACCAGCCCGGCGTTTTGCTGCGTCACGGAGTCCATCTGGCTGACGGCCTGCGCCACCTGTTCAATGCCTCTGCGTTGTTCATCGGACGCCGAGGCAATCTCCCCCATGATGTCGTTCACCCGGGTAACGGAGCTGACAATTTCTGTCATCGTGCGCGCCGCCATATCCACCAGTTGCGATCCCTGCTGAACCCGGGTGACAGACTCCTCAATCAGTCCCTTAATTTCCTTTGCTGCCTGTGCGCTCCGGCTGGCCAGATTGCGCACTTCTCCAGCAACAACGGCAAAACCGCGCCCCTGTTCCCCCGCTCGGGCAGCCTCTACTGCGGCATTCAGCGCCAGGATATTGGTCTGAAAGGCAATGCTGTCAATCACCCCGATAATGTCGCCAATTTTCTGCGAGCTGGCGGAAATCTCATGCATCGTACTGGCGACCCGCGAGGTCTGCTCCCCACCTTTATGCGCTGTATCTGCCGCACTTTTAGCAATTCCTGAAGCCTGGCGCGCGTTATCCGCATTCTGCCCAACGGTGGCAGTGAGTTGTTCCATACTGGCGGCCGTTTGCGCCAGTGCAGCCGCCTGCTGTTCAGTTCGTGAAGACAAATCGTTATTGCCCATCGCGATCTCTGAAATGCCGCTATGCATGGCTGAGCTACCCTGGCGAACTTCACTCACCGTTTCACGCAGCGCCTGCTGCATCTTCTTCAGGCTGGCAAAAATGGCCGAGATCTCATTGCGACCATAAACCACTACCGGCCGTGCCAGGTTACCCGCGGCAATACTGTCGAAATGGCTGCCGATAATCGCCAGCGGCTGGACAATCATCTTGCGCGACCAGTACAACGCCGCACTGGTTAACAGCACCGCCAGTACCACCATGACAGCGAAAATCACCCCCGACATATGATAATTTCGCTGGCTGAGATCCCCTGCTGTTTGCAACACGCGGTCGATGTTGCTCTGCCACGCATTAACATTCGCATCAAAAGCAGCCTGCGAAGCCTGCACCGGCGCGGTCAGAAAATCCGACAATTGGTTGTTCTCAAGCCAGGTTGCCTGATGAACCAGATCGCTATGCCATTGGCTAAAGCTTTTCTCCGTCGCGCCAATCAGCGCCTTCCCTTGTTCTGTGGTATCCGACGTCGCCATAAAGCGTTTAAACATTGACTCGGACTGCGTCAGGCTATCGCGCGCAAGCGTCATCAAGGCTTTGATATCCTCTGGCGGATAGCTCAGGGCTGTCAGCGTTCCTGCCTTATTCAGGGCCGTACTGGCCTGTAATAACACAGCACGGGTTTGGGCCAGCGCAGCGCGTTGCTGGTTACTCCGTTCGACCTGATTCAGGTTTTGAAAACCGTCCCGAAATGCCCAAAAGGACAAGCCATTACTGCCAATCTGCAAAACACCGCAGAGGATTAAAATCAAAAACAGCGTGGTCGAAATTCGAATACGATTAAACATCAACGCTCCCATCAGGCGGCGCAGGCCGCGGTTTAACTACCAGTCAAAATGTTTCCCAATTCGTATCTTGTTCAATATTCTGGCGCGGAGATGATGCAGTCACAGTCGCCGCCGCAGGTAACCGTGTATCACGGGGTTTAGCCGACGCCGGGCGTGACGCGAGACGGAAAATCGACACCGACTGGGTTAGGCGACTAGCCTGTTCTTCGAGCGCTGCCGCTGCGGCAGCCGATTCCTGAACCAGCGAGGCGTTCTGTTGCGTCACACGATCCATTTCAGATACTGCGAGCGCAACCTGATCTATCCCGCGGCTCTGCTCGTCTGAAGCGGAGGCGATTTCCCCCATAATGTCGGTCACCCGCGTCACCGCGTTGACAATGTCATTCATGGTTTCCCCGGCGCTCTCTACCAGTACAGAACCGGTATCCACTCGGGAAACAGAGTCTTCAATTAATGCTTTGATCTCTTTCGCCGCCTGCGCACTACGGCTCGCCAGATTACGCACTTCGCCTGCGACTACGGCAAAACCACGCCCCTGTTCACCGGCACGCGCCGCTTCAACAGCCGCATTCAGTGCGAGAATGTTGGTCTGGAAAGCAATGCCATCGATGACGCTGATGATGTCGGCAATTTTCTTCGAACTATCGGCAATTTCATGCATGGTGTTCACCACGCTATCAACCACTTTGCCGCCATGCTGTGCGGTATCGGAGGCGCTTTTCGCCAATTGCGAGGCCTGACGCGCGTTATCCGCATTTTGCTTCACGGTTGCGGTCAGTTGTTCCATGCTGGCTGCGGTCTCTTCCAGCGCAGACGCCTGTTGCTCAGTACGGGAGGAAAGATCGGTGTTACCGCTGGCAATTTCGCTGGTACCGGAATAAATCGCATCAGAGCCTTCACGTACCAGGGTGACAGTTTCCGTCAGCGAACGTTGCATATGGTCAACCGTACTGGCCAGCTCACCAATCTCGTTACGTCCATGGACCGTCAGCGTCGCGGTTAAATTACCGCTGGCGATCTCACGGATATGAGCAATAACGCGCGCCAGAGGGTTGAGCAAGGTATGACGGATGCCATACCACACCACCACCAGAATCAGCACCAGCACCACGGCCAGAATGCCGAGCTGCCATTGAGCGAAGTGGTAATCACGCGCGCTTTGATCGAATGCCTGAACGTAAAGCTTCTCGCTAACGCTGGCATACTTACCCAACGCCTCGCCGAGCGCATTTTGCATTCCCTGAGTAGGTTGCGCGAAATAGGCGTCCATATTGCCGTTTTCCAGAAACTGGACCAGTTCTGATAAGGCCGCATGGTACTGCTGATACTTCTCATCGACACTGCCGCTGGCTTCTGCCATCTCCGGCAACGGCGTGATGTTTTTAAATTTTGCGTAATGCGTTTCTGCCTGCGCCAGCGATGCTTTCGCATTCTTCAGCAGATCGTTTTTCGCGCTGCTTTGCTGATTGGACGCATCCATCATCATACGCGCGGAAGAACGGCTTAAATTAATTCGTGTCTGCAGCATCAGATCCCATGTCGAGGTGAGTTCGCTTTGCTGCTGTCGAAGATCGTTAGAAATAACAAAACTTTGCTGATTCTGCTGCAATGAAGAAAACAACAGACCACCGGAAACAAGCTGTAGCAGTGCGAAAACCCCCAGCACCATCATCAGCATTGTGACAACGCGGATACGGTTAAACATAAGGCACCTTCCTGAAAACGAGTTATCAACGTTATCGGCACTCGCTGAGATAACTTTACGTTTGCGAAAGGGAAATACAGGAAGGAAATAAAGTCAGGCAGAACCACTGAACAGCAGTTGAACGGCCACTACAAGTCATTCACATAAAAACATCATAATTATCATATAAATAACATTTATTTCTGCCTGTTCTTGTGGCCAGATGAGAACAATCATGCATTTTATCGTGACAGAGATCACATATTGACCTTGTAAATACCACAACAAAATGAATAAAAAATTAAAAAAAGTTGTATCCGCTTACGCTTTAATTCAATTTATATGATGAATATTTAGTTACCACTTAATAAGTATAAAAAATGAGTAACCGAACAATAAATGTTAAATCCTTACTGAGGGCTTTTTAGTGGCAAATGCAAACAAACTCACGTTGTTTATTGTGATCTTCATGCTGGCGGGGATCCTGTCGGGTGCAGTCATCCACTCTTATGCCTCCCCCGGCATTGTTACCGCCTGGGCTGATAATATTACGCTTCTCACTGACATCTTTTTACGCCTGATTAAGATGGTGATTGCGCCTTTAGTCTTCAGCACCCTGACCGTGGGTATTATGCGCCTGGGCGAAACCTCAACCATCGGGCGCGTGGGCGGCAAAGCGATGATCTGGTTTATCAGCTCTTCTATTCTGTCTATTCTGGTCGGTCTGTTTGTGGTCTCGCTCGAACAACCTGGCAGCGGCCTGAATCTGGCGATTCCGCTGGAAGCCACTGATACCGGCCTGGCTGTGGGCGGTATGAGCCTGAAAGGTTTTCTGACTCACACCATCCCCACCAGCATCGCCGAGGCGATGGCCAATAATGAGATCCTGCAAATCGTCGTGTTCTCGATGTTCTTCGGTATTGGTGGAGCATCGCTCGGCGAAAAATTTAACGCCCCGCTGGTTGCCGCGCTGGATGTCGTCTCCCACATTATGTTGAAGGTAACCGGTTACGTGATGTATGTTGCGCCGCTGGCTATTTTTGCCGCCATTTCCTCCGTTATCTCTACCCAGGGCCTGGGGATCCTGCTCAACTATGCGTCGTTCATTGGTGGTTATTATGTGGCCATTTTGCTGACCTGTCTGGTCCTGCTGGCCGTGGGTTATGTGATGCTGAAAAAAGAGGTGTTCCGCCTGGTCAGCATGCTGAAAGACCCGGTTCTGGTCGCCTTTACCACCAGCAGTTCCGAAGCCGCTTATCCGAAAACGCTGGAGCAATTAACCAAATTTGGTTGCTCGCCCAATATCGTGTCATTTGTACTGCCTATCGGTTATTCGTTTAACCTGGTGGGTTCTATGGTCTACTGCTCATTTGCATCTATGTTTATCGCACAGGCCTACAATATCCATCTCTCCTTTGCAGAAATCACCGTCCTGATGTTGACCCTGATGCTGGCGTCCAAAGGGATTGCCGGTGTGCCGCGTTCTGCGCTGGTGGTGCTGGCGGCAACCATCCCAAGCTTTAATATTCCGGTTGCAGGAATTTTGCTACTGATGGGTATCGACCATTTCCTCGATATGGGTCGTTCAGCGATTAACGTATTGGGTAACGGGATTGCAACGGCGATGCTGGCACAGGATGAAGGTTTACTGGAAGAAGAACCGGAGCTGGTTGAGCGGAAAGCGTAAGAAGGAAAGTTGCCGGATGCGCTACGCTTATCCGGCCTACAACAGCAATTATTGTAGGCCGGATAATATGTTTACTTGTTTATGCCATATGAGCGGCGGCAATATCTAACAACGCCATCTCTTCACTGTTCAGCAGTTTCTCAATGTTGACCAGAATCAGCATCCGGTCTCCCAGCGCGCCCAGTCCCGTCAGATATTCCGTTGACAGCGTAACCGCGAATTCCGGTGCCGGTCGGATTTGATCGGTTGTCAGCGACAGCACGTCAGATACGCCATCCACCACAATCCCAACCACTCGTTGTCCCAGATTCAGCACAATCACCACGGTGTTTTCGTTGTAATCCACATCGCTCTGGCTAAACTTCACGCGCAGATCAACAATCGGCACAATCACACCGCGCAGGTTCGTGACGCCTTTGATGAACGCTGGCGTGTTAGCAATGCGGGTTACCTGATCGTAACCACGGATTTCCTGCACTTTCAGGATATCGATACCGTACTCTTCATCCCCCAGCGTAAACACGAGGAATTCCTGACCTGACGGTTCGCCGGCCAGTTTAGTTACATTACTCATACCGGTCATATTATTCCCTTTCTTACTCAATCAGGCGGCTGTGATCGCCACACGTTGTTCGCGGTTTAACCCCTGCAATGCAGAAACATCAACAATCAACGCGACGCTACCGTCGCCGAGAATTGTTGCTGCAGAAATACCTGGCACTTTGCGGTAGTTACTTTCCAGGTTTTTGACCACCACCTGGTGTTGGCCAATTAACTGATCGACCAGCAGCGCATAGCGACGCCCTGCGCTTTGTAAAATCACCACGATGCCCTGCGTTGCTTCGGTTTTAGCGCCTTCAACTTCGAAGACTTTCCACAACTCAACCAGCGGCAAATATTCGCCACGCACTTCCAGAACGCGTTCTCCTCCGGCCAGCGGATGGAGATCTTCTTCGCGCGGTTGCAGTGACTCCATAACGGCATTCAGCGGCAGAATAAAGACTTCGTCCGCCACGCGTACGGACATCCCGTCAAGGATCGCCAGCGTCAGCGGCAGCAAAATTCGGATGGTCGTTCCCTGCCCTTGCTTCGATTGGATCTCAACATGGCCGCCCATCTCCTGAATATTTCGTTTCACCACATCCATACCCACACCGCGACCAGAGACATCCGTCACCTGCTCGGCCGTTGAGAAGCCCGGAGCGAAAATCAGCATACCGACTTCGTCATCGCTCATATTTTCGTGGATCGGCATCCCCTGGGAGATCGCTTTGGCGAGGATTCGTTCGCGGTTCAGACCAGCGCCATCATCGGTCACTTCAATACAAATATTCCCACCCTGGTGTTCGGCGGAAAGCGTCAGATTGCCAATGGGGCTTTTCCCGGCTTCGAGACGTTTTTCCGGCAGTTCAATACCGTGGTCCAGGCTGTTACGCACCAGATGCGTCAATGGATCGATGATGCGTTCAATCAGGCTTTTATCGAGTTCTGTTGAACTCCCCACCTGCGTCAGCTCAACCTGTTTACCCAATTTACCGGCCAGGTCGCGGACCAGGCGTGGGAAACGGCTGAACACGTACTCCATCGGCATCATACGAATCGACATCACCGACTCTTGCAAATCGCGGGCGTTACGTTGTAACTGCCCCATACTGGTGATCAGATCGCCGTGATTAACAGGATCCAGTTCATTAGAACGCTGGGCCAGCATTGACTGGGTAATCACCAGCTCACCGACCAGGTTAATGAGCTGATCAACCTTCTCAACCGCTACGCGGATGCTGGTCGATTCACTGGCGCGGGCTGGTTTGTCTCGCTCTGTGCGGGCGTGTGGCGCTTCACTGGCGGCGGCTTTAGCCGCAGGCGCAACGGCAACCGGCTGCGGCGTCGCAACCTCGGCTACCGCTTCACTTTCCGCTTTTGTATCAACAGCCACGGGCGCTGCGCTGACGGTTTCGAATTCAATCTGGTCAGCTTCAATTACGAAGCAGAGCACCGCAATGATGTCATCTTCCGCGAGGTTGCCATCCAGCGTTGCTGACAACGTGTCGCTCCCTTTCACTACATCGGTTAAGGTCGCCAGATTCCCCAGTTCCTCTTCCAGCAGATCGACTTCACTGGATTTCAGACGCGAGAGAATAATGCGTTTCTTGCTCTCTTCGCTGGCCGCAGCGGGATTGGCAACGGCTTCTTCCTGTATCGCCGCGCTGTCAACAACGCTCAGCTTTGCGGTATTGACGAGCGCGGGTGAGGTTTCACCTTTTGCTTCAAGCGCTAACTGTCGTAACGCATTACAAATGTACTCAAAGCTGGCGGCATCCGGCTCTTCTGAGTTTTTATAGGCGTCGAGCTGTTCCTGCATAATATCTTTCGTTTCCAAAAACAGGTTGATAATGTCGGCATTAAGCTGCATCTCGCCACGCCGCGCTTCATCCAGCAGGTTTTCCATCAGATGGGTCGTTTCCTGCAAAATGGTAAAGCCGAAGGTGCCCGCGCCGCCTTTTATCGAGTGCGCGGCACGAAAAATGGCATTCAGCTGTTCGGAATCCGGGGCCTCAGGAACCAAATCGAGCAGGTGTTGCTCCATGTCGGCCAACAGTTCGTCGGCTTCATCAAAAAAAGTCTGATAAAAATCGCTAATATCCATGCTCACGCTATCACCTCGGATTGGCTGGTGGCGATGTGGGAACGCTTACCGGCGGAAGTTCCGCTGGCTGTTGTAAGACACTTACCGGCTCATTCTGGCTTTCAGCGTTTTCATGCAAAATGGCCTCTTCTGCCTGCTTGTTGAGAACCAGCAGGCTAATACGGCGGTTGATGGCGTCCTCAGGACCGCGATCGCTCAGACGCATCGTGGCGGCCATGCCTACCACCCGTAATACTTTTCCATCATCCAGACCGCCGCTAACCAGCTCGCGACGCGACGCATTAGCGCGATCGGCAGACAGTTCCCAGTTGCTGTACCCTTTCTCACCGTTGGCGTAAGGGTAATCATCCGTATGCCCAGAAAGACTAATTCGGTTAGGGATGCCGTTGAGCACCGGCGCAATAGCCCGCAGGATATCGCGCATATACGGTTCAACTTCAGCGCTGCCGGTCTTAAACATTGGTCGGTTCTGACTGTCGATAATCTGGATCCGCAGCCCTTCCTGAACTAAATCAATTTTCAAATGCGGACGCAGCGCACGCAGTTTGGGGTCCGATTCAATCAGTTGATCGAGATCGCCGCGAAGTTTGCTTAAACGACTTTGCTCCATGCGTTTTCTCAAATCATCAATATTCGGCTGCTTGTGCACCTCTCCCTGCTGCTGGGTGTAATCATCACCTCCACCTGGAATGGGGCTTTCGCTATTCGAAATGCGATTACCACCAGTCACCGCGGTAGCCAGTGGGGTACGGAAATATTCGGCAATCTGGATCAATTCTTTAGGGCTGGAGATGGAAATGAGCCACATCACCAGAAAGAAGGCCATCATCGCGGTCATAAAATCGGCGTAGGCGATTTTCCACGAACCATGCGCCCCACCACCGTGACCTTTATGTTTGCGTCGCTTTACGACGATAATGGGATGGGCCTGATTTTTCATGCGTCCTCGGTCGTCTGCTGCGCAGCTGGATTTCTCACCGCACGAACATGCTCTTCCAGTTCGATAAACGAAGGACGTTCGCTGGAATACAATGTTTTACGACCAAATTCGACGGCAATCGGCGGGGCGTAACCATTCAGGTTGGAGAGCAGCGTGATCTTCACACACTGCATCATCTTGGTTGTTTCAGCACTTTTCTGACGCAGGACGCTGGCAAGTGGAGAAATAAAACCATAGGCCAGTAAAATACCGAGGAATGTCCCCACCATCGCATGCGCAATCAGCGAACCCAGCTCAGCTGCCGGACGATCGGCAGAAGCCAGCGCGTGGACAACGCCCATAACCGCCGCCACGATCCCGAAGGCCGGTAGCGAGTCGCCAACCATCGCCAGACTATTAGCCGGCACTTCGGCTTCGCTCTCATGAGTCTCAATTTCTTCGTCCATCAGCGCTTCAATTTCAAACGTATTCATGTTGCCGCTGATGATCAGACGCAGATAATCGACAATAAAATCAAGCATCACGGCATCCGCAAGAATGCGTGGATAGCTGGCGAAGATTTCACTCTCTTTAGGGTTTTCGATATCACGTTCGAGAGAGAACATGCCCTGCTGACGTGACTTAGCCATCAGGCGATAGAGCAGCGCCAGCAGATCCATATACATCGCTTTGGTGTATTTCGAACGGCGAAAAAGCATCGGGATCGCTTTCATCGTCCCTTTGATGGCTTTTCCGTTATTGCCGACGATGAACGCCCCAATACCCGCGCCACCGATAATCACCAGCTCAGCCGGTTGATAGAGTGCCCCAAGGTGTCCGCCGGTCATCATGTAGCCGCCGAAAACTGTACCAATAACAACCAGGTAACCTAATAAGATAAGCACGACATCATCCTTTCGCAATTGACTATGACAGGATGCGCAGTCGGGTAGTTAACTTGAGGTCAGGACAAAAAAAAGCAGCGGTAATCGCTTACCGCTGCTGGAGTGTTTATCCACACCGTATCAGTTAAACAGCCTGTTCGATCTGTTCATCCAGCAGTTGTGGAATAATATCGGCAGCATTCTGAGAAAGTTTACGTCTTTTTACGGCCCGTGATGGCGGCTGGCATAAACTGCAGGCAAAGCTGCCTGCGGGTTGATGTGCGTGAGTGATAAAGTTCCCGCCGCAGCAGTTGCATGTGGACAATTCCAGCAATCCGCTGTCTACAAAACGAACCAGCGTCCATGCGCGAGTTAACGCCAGCAGGGGGCCTTCTTCCGGCTGCGGACACTGCTCAAGATATAAACGATACGCTTTAATTACGGCATCCACACCGCTACACAACCCTGTTTTGAGCAAAAATTGCCAGGCATTGCAAAACATCGAAGCATGGATATTTTGTTCCCACGTCATAAACCAATCGGTGGAGAAAGGAAGCATCCCTTTTGGCGGAGGACTGCCGCGTAATTCTTTGTACAGCTTGATAAGTCGACCACGGCTTAATTGCGTTTCGCTTTCCAGCATTTGCAAACGGGCGCCCAATGTGATTAATTCCATTGCCAACTGGATATCACGCGCTTCCTGAACAATGCTTTTTTCGCTCATCATCAAGCCCTTTTCTTGCGCGCTGCATCATCGATGTCGCTTAACAGTCGCGTAGAAAGCATGATGCCGGTATGAATTTGCTGGAGATCGTCAACGCGGGAGTCTTGCGTCAGGCGAGTAACAGTCTGGTGATCGTCGAAACGGAAATGACACACCAGTTGGTTTGTTTCAGCCAGTTTGACCATTTGAGGAAGTGTTAATGTTGCCAACGTGTCCGCCATCTCTTCGCTGATACCAAGGCGAAACATCGCAGATGCTTTGTCCTGAACGATCAAACGCTGTGCAAGCAATAAATATGACAAATTGATGTCATAAATGTGTTTCAGCAACTCGGATGTATGCATTATTTGCATCCATAATAACCAACATTATTTTCATGCGGTAAAACCGCACCCCGTGATGTCGCCGGGAAGCCCCGGTAAAAAAAAGCAAAAGGTCAAATACATAGCAGCGTGATGACACATACACGTTGTGTAAACCAGCCCTTTTGAAGAATGCGCACTTCTTACAAGCTCACATCAATTCTTACAATTGTCTAAGATTTTTCCTAATTCGACGCAACTCTACCCGCCGCCAGTTACACATACAACGGAACCGTGCTGCGAATTTAAAGAATATGTGACACAGATCACATAAATCAACTAAACACTTAACATAAATCCATCAGCGTAGCTTTTACTTTGCTTATTTTTTAAACCAAGATTCATCTTTTCAATTCCTGGCTAACGAATATTCTTGCAATAAAAGCGAATAGTATTTTGTTCACAAACGTTAATATCACACCATGAAATAGCGAGCTGGATCACATATTTCATGCAAAACACTTTTTCAATTAAATTGTTTATAAACAAGAACTTAAATATTAAGGGTGATTAACTAATACCGCGTGGTGATAACTCGCCAAATGTTAATTTTTGTTTGTTTTTTATTAACGCATTGTTTTCATTAGCGGCGAGTTTTACTTAAGTTCGCTGAACGTATTTGCAAAAGATGTGAAGCAATTATTCTATTTATAAGAATAATTAATGAATAATCATGATGGCATTCACACTATGTGAAGAGGAAACGTTGCAGTATGGAGTAAGCTGAGTAAAGCAGAAAAGTTCTCTCATAATTCTTGAAAAAAAGGAGCGAGTTATGAGCTATGCGCACATTCTGGTGGCGGTTGCCGCCACCCCTGAAAGCCAGCAGTTGTTAGCCAAGGCAGTTTCTATCGCTCGCCCTGTCAACGCTCGTATTAGCCTGATCACATTGGTCTCAGACCCTGAAATGTATAACCAGTTTGCCGCCCCCATGCTGGAAGATCTGCGTGAACTAATGCAAGAGGAGACCCAGGATTTTATCGATAAACTCAGCAAAGAAGCGCAGTACCCCATCGAACATACTTTTATTACCTATGGGGCACTGAATGAACATATTCTCGACGTTTGCCGTAAACACGCAGTCGATCTGGTCATTTACGGCAACCATAACCAGAGCTTCTTTTCGCGCGCTTCGTGCTCAGCAAAAAGCGTGGTCGGTGCCAGCCTGGTGGATGTTCTGCTGGTTCCTCTGGCTGGAGATTAATACCGCCTTCAGGTCTTCACGCCAGTTTCGAACAGGGAGTCACATTGTCTGACAACTGGCGTTTGCTCTGGCGCGACGTCACTTTTCTTAGATCGCATATAAATCTCGCCTGCCAGTTGTCGATATCGTTTTTAACAATAGTCTCGAGCATTTCAGCATGTCGAGAGACACGTTCAGCAAGCGACATCGTCAGCGCCTGGTTTAGAGCGCCAGCCACTTCATCCCGATCATAAGGATTCACGATAAGCGCAGAAGTTAGCTCATTTGCTGCCCCGGCAAATTGCGATAACACCAGAACGCCAGGGTTGGCAGGATCCTGTGCAGCCACATACTCTTTCGCCACCAGGTTCATACCATCGCGCAACGGCGTTACCAACCCTACGTCCGAATAGCGGAATATTTTCATCAGCAATTTGCGGTCAAAATACTGGTTCAGATAGTAAAGCGGCGTCCAGCCCAACTGCCCATATTTACCGTTAATCCGCCCAGCCTCTGTCTCTAGTTGGTGGCGAATGTCCTGGTAGGCCTGCACTTCTCCGCGCGAGGTTGGCGCTATCTGCGTATAGCGAATTTTGCCATGGTGCTGCGGGTAATGCTCCAGCAGTGCCTCATAGGCCTGGAAGCGCTCTGGCAAGCCCTTGGAGTAATCCAAACGCTCAACAGAGAATATATTCTTCACATTTTTAAGCTCATCCTTTAACTGCGCCATTTTCGGCGGCAAAGGACCAGAAGCCTGGCGTGCGATTTCCTCCGGCTCAATGCCGATGGGATACACTTCTGTGCGAAACGCTTTATCCCATGCTTTGTGGTGCTTATCGCTCCGGGTAGTGACCTGAGTCTGGACTGCCAGACAATCCAGAAAAGCCTGGCGATCGTTTTCGGTCTGGAAACCCAGTAAATCAAAATCACACATCTGCTCAAGCAGGACCTGATGTGGAGGTAGCGCGTTAAAAATTTCCGGCGTCGGGAAAGGGATATGCAGGAAAAAACCGATGCGATTATTCACGCCGCGTTTACGCAACTCATAGGCAAACGGTAACAGGTGGTAATCATGAACCCAAATAATGTCATCTTCGCTCAGTAGCGGCAGCAGTTTATCTACCAGCAAGGCATTAACCCGCTGATACCCTTCCCAGGCCGGGCGCTGAAACTGAACTAAATCCAACCGGTAGTGGAATGCAGGCCATAAAACGGCATTCGAAAACTGGCAGTAATACTCTTCGTAATCCTGCTCGCTCAAATTAAACGAGGCCCAGGTAATATTGCCACGAGTGACTTTTTTTAACGGTTTATCTTCATTACCGATATCACCACTCCAGCCAAACCACAGTCCACCAGCAGTTTTTAATGCGCCCAACACACCGACCGCGAGCCCACCTGCGCTCCCTTTGTCATCTGGCGAGGCGATACGATTAGATACTACGACTAAACGACCCATAGTCACCTCTTCTGTTGTTTGTTGTATTCGATTGTTGCTGCGAAGAGTTAATTTGCTCCAGCCAACGCCAGACATCCCTGACGCCATCCAGACGCCATGTCGCCTGCGTCGCCCCGCTCCCCACCTTCACTGAAATACCGCCTGCGCGGTTAACTACCTCGAAACCTGTTTCATCCGTTAGATCATCACCGAAAAATACGGGGAGCCGTCCGGCAAAAGGCGCTTCCTGCATAAATGCAGCAATCGCGTCGCCTTTATTCGCACCTTTAGGTTTTATTTCAACGACACATTTTCCATGCTGCAATGCAAGCTGCGGCCATGTATGCGTGATGCATTCAGCCAGCGTTATCAGCGCCGCTTCATGCTCTGGCGCCTGACGATAGTGCAGCGCGAAAGCCATACCTTTTGCTTCCAGCGTCGTGCCAGGCAGCTTCGACAGCGCCGTCTGTAACAATGCGCCGGCTTCACGTTCAATACCTGCGGCCAGGCGTACTATATGGGTTTGACCATTGATGTCACGGCGTTCTGCCCCATGCACTCCGGCGAGCGGAAAACGAAAGGGAGTGGTGAGACCGTCAAGCTCAGCCATCGAGCGCCCTGAAATCAATGCCAGCGCACCCGCGTTACGCGTCGCCAACTGATGTAATAATTGCAGGATTGTCTTAGGGACAACGACCTGGTCAGGATAGGGCTTGATCTCAGCCAGAGTCCCATCGAGATCAAAAAAATAAGCACAGTTTGCAGATTGTTCAGGGGGTAATGTCAGTGATGCTGTCACCCGGTTATCCTCCTCATCATGGTTTGTACGCCGCGCGGATCGCGCCGTATAGATGATGTATGACGGATATAAGTATAGACAGTGTGACCATGCTCGCCATTTGGAAAAACAATCGCCAGCCGGGTAGCGGCTGGCGATTAGCAGAAGCTAGACTGAAAAGTTGGGGCTTAAATCATCAAATGGTGCGCTTCGCTTTTTGCTTGTAACGGTCGAAGATTACCGCCGCCAGCAGGATGAGACCACGTACGACGTACTGCGCAAAAGGAGAGATGTTCAGCAGGTTCATCGCGTTCTCAACCGTCCCCAGAATCAACACCCCAGCGACCACATATGAGATTTTTCCGATGCCACCTTTCAGCGATACGCCCCCTAAAACACATGCAGAAATCACGATCAGCTCATAACCAATTGAGGTCATTGGCTGGCCGCTGGTCATACGCGATGCGAGGATAATTCCCGCAATTGCAGATACCAGACCGGAAAGAATAAAGATAATAATCTTGGTGCGAACAACCGGAACCCCGGCCAGGCGCGCAGCCTCCTCATTCCCACCAATAGCCAGCGTGTTACGACCAAACGTGGTTTTATTCAACAGTAAGCCAAATACGATGAAACAAACGATTGTTATCCAGATAGGTGCCGGCAGCCCAAACCAGTTAGCATAGCCAAGGGTGAAGAATCGCTCATCTTCAATCCCGACCGCCTTGCCGTCAGAGATAATGTAGGCCAGACCGCGGACAATCTGCATCGTCGCCAGAGTGGTGATCAGGGCGTTGATTTTTAACCGTGCAATCACAAATCCATTCACCAGACCGCATAAAATCCCCAGCAACAGCCCGGCAGCGACGCCAATCCACAGGCTCTCGGTCATGTTGATGACCACGGCCGTGGTGACCCCGGCACAGGCAATGACCGACGCGACGGACAGGTCAAAGTCACCGGATGCCAGGCAAAATAGCATCCCACATGCGACCATACCCGACATCGATACCGCCAGCCCCAGCCCCTTCATGTTGATAAAGGTGGCAAAGTTTGGCACGAAGATAGCACACACCAGGAACAACGCGGCGAACACCACCAGCATCCCGTATTGATCCCAAATGCGGCCAAGATTTAGCGCCGACTTCGCAGCACCTGAACCCGATGTAGAAACGGAAGACATCATACTCTCCTTATTCAGGCCACAGCCTGGCTGACTTTAGGCATTGCAAGGCTCAACGCCTGGCGTTCATCCGCCTGTTCATGAAGTAACTCACCGGCAATCTCGCCTTCCCTCATCACCACGATACGATCGGCGACACCGAGAACTTCTGGCAGGTCACTGGATGCAAACAGCACGGCCACGCCGCGCGCCGCGAGGGCATAAATCACGTTATAAATTTCATGCTTGGCGCCCACATCAATGCCGCGGGTAGGTTCATCCAGCAAAATCACTTTCATCTCTTCCGATAACCACCGGCCAAGAATAGCCTTCTGTTGATTACCGCCAGAGAGGTTCATGATCAGTTGCTCCGCCCCCGGTGTTTTGATGTTGAGCGAACGAATATGGTGATCGGCATTGGTTTCTTCCCAGCCGTTATTGATCACGCATCCGCCCAAGACATGTTTACGACGCGCGCTAATGTTGATGTTGTTACGCACCGAATGAACCGGAATAATCCCTTCGGCTTTGCGATCCTCCGGACACAGCATCATCCCTGCTTCAATGGCGTGGCTCGGTTTGCGGATATCAATTGGCTGTTCATCAATAAACACCTGGCCTGCGGTGATACGCGTGCCGCCAAACAACCCTTTCATTAATTCGCTACGTCCAGCGCCCACCAACCCAAACAGTCCGACGATTTCACCGCTACGCACTGATAAACTGATCGGCGTCCGCACGCCGGGGGCTTTGACCTCATGCAAACGCAGACGCTCTGCGCCATAAGGCCTGGATTTCCAGCCATAAATATCACCCAGGTCACGCCCCACCATCGCCTGCACCAGCGCGTCGTGATCAACCTGCTGCATGTCCGTAAACGTTTTAACGTAATGCCCATCTTTAAATACGGTAATGGCATCGCTAAGGGCAAAAATCTCTTCCATACGGTGCGAGACATACAGAATGATGCGCCCTTCGTTGCGCAGCTCACGGATAACGCGAAACAGATTCTCAATCTCGCGTGCCGACAGGGAACTGGTCGGTTCATCAAAAGCGATAATTTTGGCGTTACGCGCCAACGCTTTTGCAATCTCCACCATCTGCCATTGACCAATGGAGAGGTATTTCAATGGCGTATCGGGATCGATATCCATGCCCAGATGCTTAAGCTGTAGCCCCGCTTCATAGTTCAACAGCGAGCGGTTCACAATGCCGCCTTTATGCGGCAGTTGCCCTAAATAGATATTTTCGGCAACGGTCATCTCCGGGACGAGATGCAGTTCCTGGTAAATAATGGCGACACCGGCGTTCAACGCGGCTGTGGTATCCGCAAACGAAACTTCTTGACCGCGGATCGCCAGAGATCCCGTCGTTGGCGCATAGTTACCGCTGAGAATTTTTAAGAGTGTTGATTTTCCGGCGCCATTTTCGCCCATCAGCGCATGCACCTGACCGGCATAGCAATCGAAACTGATATCCGTAAGCGCTTTAACGCCGGGGAACGTTTTGCCAATGCCGCGAAATGAGAGATACGGGGTAGACTGTTGCATAACGTCTCCGTGATTCAGATCTTTATACCGGATGGCGGCTTTGCCTTATCCGGCCTACTGAGTACGTAATTCGTAGGCCGGATCAGACGCTTTGGCGACGCATCCGGCATTGATGTTACTTACCGCCTAAACCTTTCTTCGCCAGTTCTTCTTTGAAGTTATCGCGGGTAATCAGCACCACATCCGTCACTTCAGTAAACGCTGGTGGCTCTGCACCTTTCGTCACCCAGTTGTAGAGCATTTGGCTTGATTTATAGCCGTGAACGTCCGGGCTTGGCAGCAGTGAACCGTAGAACCCGGTCGCTTCCCCTTTGGACAGTTCACTCACCGCATCAACGCCGTTAATACCGATACCAATCACGTTTGGCGCTTTAAAGCCCTGCCCTTCGGTCGCACGCACGCCGCCCAGTACGGTGTTATCGTTCATGCCAACAATCAGCCAGTGTTTAACTTCAGGATGCTGAACAAGCATGGAGTTGGCGGCGTCGAATGCGCCGGGGATATCATTCGATTTGGTTGGGACCTGGTAGATCTGTTTTTCCGGGAAGCCTGCAGCTTTAAGCGCTTCCATTGAACCCGAAGTACGGCGACGCGCGGTATCCAGTTCGTTCGCAGTAATGGCCATTACCGCGGTAGATTTCACATCCCAACCGCGCTTTTGCATCTCCTTGTACAGTTCCTGGCCCTGGCGTTCACCAATTTTTGTTGCCGCCATCATTACCAGCGGCACGGTGTCCATCGGTTTTCCTTTCGCGTTGGCAAACTGGTCATCGACGGCAATGACTTTCATATCGTAGCCGCGCGCCTTCGCCATAATGGCAGGCCCGAGTTTGGGATCCGGCGTACAAATCACAAACCCTTTCGCGCCACTGGCAGCCAGGCTGTCAATCGCGTTAAGGGTTTTCTCACCATCCGGGACGGCGATTTTAATCACCTCAAAACCAAGGTCTTTACCGGCCTTATCGGCAAATTTCCATTCTGTCTGGAACCACGGTTCTTCCGGTTGTTTGACAAGGAAACCGAGCTTCATGGACTCAGCGATAGCGGATTGTGACATAATGGCAGCCAGGCCGATGGCAGCCAGCGCTTTAGTGAATTTGTGCATGGTCAACTCCAGCTTTAACGTTCTTTTATGTAGGGTAAAATCAGACGATTTTTTGTAATTCGGACATAAAACAAGGCATTACCTTTTATTGATAAGATCAATGCCAGTGCTGGGAGTATTTTTAGCGGGAAATTGATTCTCCATAAGAGAGCGGCATCACACCACAGAATTACAGTAATTGCGTACATAAATTCAGCGAGAAATGACATAAAAAAACGCGATTTTGACGAAGAAGAAAAAGAGAAATAGCATATTAGTCCATAACATCAGTCAGCAAATCCTTGTCCCCGAATGCTCAAGCATTCGGGAGAACAATGTTTACCATGGGTAATAAATGTGGTCGGCGTGATCGCGAACCGGAATATCATCTCCCAACAGACGCGCCGAAAGCGTAAACGCAAAATCAAAAATATGTCCTAATCCTTTGCCGCTAATAAGATTGCCATCCTCGACAACGGGCGCATTGATATATTCCCCATCCGTGACGTTTTGCCACAAATCTCCCGAGCACACGTAGCGACGCCCCTTTAGCAGACCGTTGCCACCCAGCACGCGCGCGGCAGCAGAGCACACCGGACAAATAAATTTTCCCGCCTCATCATGGCGGATGACAAACTGGATGACTGCCTCACTGGCGGCAAGATTAACGCTGCCCTGCGGACCGCCAGGCAACACGACTGCATCGTAGAGATGCGCCTGACGCGCGACCAACGTGCTGTCGGTCACCATCGGCACGTCATGATAGCTCACCACCGCACGTGACTCAGCGCAGGCCAGTGTTTCGACTTCGATATTCAGGCGACGCAGAATATCAACAGCAACTATCGCTTCCGCCTCTTCAAAACCGGGCGCCAGCAGCACCGCAACCTTTTTCATTTGTAATCCCTCGCTTTATCCACATAGAGCCAAACAATCAATGCTGAATCGTACAGGCCATTAAAGTTATTAATTTCGGCAAAAATGATCTGGCGCAAAAAATTAGCCATCTGGTAACTTTCAATTACCTCGCCAGTCGTGAAGTTTCTACAACCAGAGCGGGTCGAAAATCACCAAAGACAAGACGATAACCGAACGTTAAATTTTATTTTGTGATATGAAACATCATTTCATAAATGAAATTAAGATTTAACTTCATTGATATCAAAGAATTACATTCACCAACCCTATATTAAGGAATACCTGCATTAAGAATATTGCTATAACAATATGTAAAAAAACATAAATACGCAGATTTAAGGATTTTCTTATTCCGGGTCACGCGCTATGCTGATTCTCGATCGGAAGCGAATATAATTCGTGATCACTAAAGGACCGGCGGAACGGATTTATTCTGCTAACAGTTTTAATTGTACGTAGATGTGAAGTGCGGCGGCAGCCCGTTGCACTGACGTTAGTAACGTACACTCTCCTTTCTGGAAATAAGGATATTGATATGGCTGCTGTTGGAATTGTTCATAAACTCAACACACAAATGAATCTTGAGTTCTACGCATCGAATCTTTACCTGCACCTTAGCGAGTGGTGCTACGAACATAGCCTGACAGGCACCGCAACGTTTCTACGCACGCAGGCGCAGGGTAACGTAACTCAAATGATGCGTATGTTTAATTTTATGAAAAGCGCCGGGGCTAACCCCATCGTCAAGGCCATCGATGTTCCGGGTGATGAACTGACTTCCCTGGAAGAACTGTTTCAGAAAACACTGGATGAGTACCAACAGCGTTCGAGTAAGCTTTCACGCTTAACCAATGAAGCAGAAGCATTGAACGATGAGCCAACCGTTGATTTTCTCCACGATCTGGAAAAAGAGCAACAGCAGGATGGCGTGCTGTTACAAACAATTCTTGATGAAGTCCGCAGCGCGAAACGCGCGGGGCTGTGCATGGCGCAAACCGATAAGCATCTGCTGAACGTCGTAAACTACCAACATCATTAATCTTCAATTTTCATAACGCTCGCCGGATAGTGATGCCACGCATCTTATCCGGCGAGCGCTCAATGCTCTCTACGCTCGCGCCTCTCATTCTCAGAGACGCAAAAAAAGCCTTTCTAAAACCTGAAACAACGGTTTATTTTAGTGAGACTCATTCTGCGGCGTGAATTTCAACTCGATCAAGGCAACCGCTTTTTGGATTGCGCGCATAGTTACCGGATCGGCGCCCGCAGGGTGACTGGAAAAGTCGATGCTTTTCAGCTGGCTGGACATTTTCTCCCGAACTTCTACCGGGGCGATAACATCAATAACATCCAGAATTTGTTTGATAACTAACTGACAGGCAACAACGTCCGAGAGCAGTTCCTGATCGGCATTCAGTGTTTGGGACATAATGAGCTCCTTATAGAAAGGTCGTCATAGTACCCATTCAGCGATCGAAACGATAGCGGTGTACGCATAGCGGATACGCTGAAAATAAAAATAGTTCCAGTCAGTTTCTTTTGAGATGGCAAGCACAACATGAGTGAACATTTAGCGGTTGAGAATAAACGCGGTCTCTCCCCGGCGGCATTACTTGTTGCCGGCGCTTTCTTTATGGAGTTTATTGACGGCACGGTGATCGCCACCGCCCTACCCGACATGGCCAAAAGCTTTGGCGTACAGGCGGTTGACCTCAACATCGGTATCAGCGCCTACCTGATCACCCTCGCCGTACTTATCCCCGCCAGCGGCTGGATTGCGGACCGCTTCGGCGCCAGAAAAGTGTTTACCCTCGCACTGGCGATATTTACCCTCGCCTCAATCTTATGCGGTTTGTCCACCCGTCTTGAGAGCTTTGTCGCCATGCGAATCTTACAGGGCGTGGGCGGCGCGCTAATGGTTCCAGTTGGCCGCCTCGCAGTACTACGCACCACGCCAAAACATCAGTTAATCACCGCCATTGCGACTCTGACCTGGCCCGCGTTAGTCGCGCCCATCATCGGTCCTCCGCTTGGCGGATTCATCACCAGCTATGCCAACTGGCGCTGGATCTTTTTCATTAACGTCCCACTGGGAATACTGGCGATAGCGCTGGCGCTACGTTTTATTCCGGATATTCATGACGACGAGCGCCGTCCGTTTGATATAGCGGGTTTTGTCGCAACCTCTGTTGCCATGGTGAGCCTGGTGTATGCCATGGAATTGCTGGGAACCCAGCAGCCGCAGGGTTGGCTAACTGCCGGACTTCTCACGCTGGGAATAGCAACCTTCCTGTTTGCCCTACGCCATTTTCGTCGCGCCGCCTGGCCGATGATTCGTCTTGATGCCATGAGCGTCCCGACTTTTCGCGTCACGATGTACGGCGGGTCGCTGTTTCGCGCCTCTATCAGCGCCGTACCATTTCTGCTGCCGTTAATGTTCCAGGTAGGCTTTGGCATGAACGCTTTTCACGCAGGTTCGCTGGTGCTGGCGGTGTTTGTGGGCAATCTGACGATAAAACCTGCCACCACACCGTTGATACGCTGGCTGGGCTTTAAAAAATTGCTGCTGATCAACGGGGCGCTCAACGTCCTGGCGCTGCTGGCCTGTGCATTGATAACGCCGCAAACTCCCGTGTGGGTTATTTTGCTGGTACTGTATCTGGGCGGCGTATTCCGTTCAATCCAGTTTACCGGCGTCAGTACGCTTGCCTTTGCGGACGTCCCCGCGCCGCAAATGAGCTACGCCAATACGCTGTTCAGTACGGCAACACAGTTAGCTGTGGGATTGGGGATTTCATTAGCCGCTATTGGGATCCGTATCGGCGATGAAGTCAGTGAATGGCTGGCACTGGGCAATATTCCGGGGATCAGCTTCCGTCTGGCCTTTGTGGTTATCGCCATAATTTGTCTGATAGGTATGGTCGATACGCTGCGGCTTACCCGTGATGCGGGAAGCGCAGTCTCTGATAAGAACAGATAGCCCGGCAGGTGAACACCGCCGGGCCAGCAGGATTTAGCCAATAATCTCGCGCACGAACGCTTCGATAGACTTGTCCTGGCAGTTATCGAAGAAGCATTGCTGGAAGCGTGGACCCGACACGGCGGTTTTCACCAGTTCAGGATCGATAGCGCGCAATGTATCCAGATAATTCTCTTTTACCACTGCCGCTTTCACCTGATTCAGAATACCGGCGTTACGCACCTGCGGTACTTTACGTTCCGGTGGGTAACCTTCCCCGGTACGTCCAGTAAACGCTTTTTCAAACATATAGCGCACATTCAGCTCGGCGCCCCAGCCAAAACCCTTGGCGAAGGCCAGTGAAAGCGCGTTACCGTTGTTGATCTGAGAAAACAAGAATGCGTCCGCCGGATCAAGGCAGTACCCACACACCACTCCCGGATGGATATTCAGTGACATCATTGCGCCCTGACCCGTACCGCAGCCCGTGACCACAAAATCCACGGCTTTGGAATTAAGCAGAATGCTGGCCATAATCCCTAAATGAATGTAGGTCAGATGATGGTCATTTTCATCGCTCATACCGACGTTAAAAACGGGAAAACCTTTCTCATCCGCAACGGCTTTAAGCTCGTTATGAATGATGGCGTTTTTGCTTGCCTGACTGTTTTCCATCATCAATGCAATTTTCATTCTGTCATCTCCTGAATGCGTAGCGGGGACTGCTGAAAGTCATAACATTCAGGCCACATTACTATTTTGCAAACTCACTTTCAAATTTAATGAACTTTTGTTTTATAAATTAATGTAGTGCTCACATTTTTCCCTCAGCAGCCCAGAATAGCCTCAAGAACCAGACGTCGTTGCGATTAATCGCAGGTGATTTTCAGGCTATTCAAGCCATTGATACGTCAACACGTATGCCATGATAGCCTATCTCCGAACTTTCAGAGCGATCACATGAAGACCTTTATCCTTGCCCTTTTGCCGCTCGTGCTGACAGGATGCACTATTACCAAACAGGCGCAGGTCAGCGAAGCCAGCGCTATCACCGGTGTGGTTCGACTGACCTACAACCAGGCCATGTTACAAACGGCACGAACCGATGACTACGTAACCCAGGGAACAGCCACCAAAGAGTGCCAGCGTATGGGCTACGCCAGCGCCGCAACATTTGGTCAACCGGTGTCAACCTGTAGCGTATATGCCGGTTCTTTGTGTTTGAATACCAAAATTACGCTCGCCTGGCAGTGTCACGGCGTCGCGGTATCTCAAGCGCCCTCATTCAATTATTAATATTTCGACCAGCATTTTTTTGCTGGTCATTAGTTACTTCGTTATTTATATCCTCCGCTTAATAGCGTTAATGCGTTTTATTCCCATTCGTATTTTTAATAAATAAATTTATTATTTTACCTTTTGCAAATAATTAAATAACAAATTATAGTGGCGCCACGTAATATTTAATGACGTTTGTGGAGCAGAACCATGCTGAAAACAGAAATGATCGACCAACTGAATGAGCAAATGAACCTTGAATTATATTCATCTCTGCTCTACCAACAGATGAGCGCGTGGTGCAGCTATCACAGCTTCGAAGGTGCTGCCGCGTTTCTGCGCCGTCACGCCCAGGAAGAGATGACGCATATGCAGCGTCTGTTCGACTACCTGACTGACACCGGTAGCTTACCGCGTATTAATGCCGTCTCTTCCCCTTTCGCTGAATATGCTTCTCTGGACGAACTGTTCCGTGTAACTTACGAACATGAACAGCTGATCACGCAGAAAATTAATGAACTGGCACATGCGGCAATGACCCACCAGGATTATCCGACGTTTAATTTCCTGCAATGGTATGTTGCTGAGCAGCATGAAGAAGAGAAATTATTTAAATCTGTTATTGATAAGCTATCACTGGCAGGAAAAAGCGGTGAAGGTCTTTATTTCATCGACAAAGAGCTGGCTACGCTCGATACACAGAATTAATTCTGTTAGATAACGGTGGTGAGTTGCCACCGTTATTCGATAATCTTAATGGCGGCAGATCTTGCTTTCGTGCGTAGAGAAGCCGTCTTCTTTTGCAATAAACTTCCCCTTCGCCGCTAAAAATGCCACCAGCTCGGCCGCCGTCATACCTTGCGCAGAACAGGTGTGAAAACGTGCGTGCTCGCCAAAACGTGCCGTAATTGCCGCTTCAAGACTGCCATTTGAATACTGCTCGCCAGATTCAATCATCATATTGAGCACTTCATGACCGTGAATAGATTCCATACTACCTCCTCAATAAAGGGCATAGCCTAATGTGAACCGCAGGGCGCTGCTTTGCGCTAACACAGGTTTACCAGCAGATAAATGTTATTTCGTATGCATCTTAAAATATCAAATAATCGTAAAGTTTAATGTACACGTATTGTAACGGTGATTTGACGAAAATAACGTTTTGCCTTAACCTGCGCCGCAGATATAACCGTTGATTATCTCCGGGACAGAGGAAAGCGTGAAAAACAGAACCCTGGGTAGTATTTTTATCGTGGCGGGAACCACGATTGGTGCCGGAATGTTGGCAATGCCGCTGGCTGCGGCAGGCGTGGGGTTTAGCGTCACGCTGGTATTATTAGTCAGTCTTTGGGCGTTGATGTGCTACACCGCGCTGTTGCTGCTTGAAGTGTATCAACACGTACCGGCTGACACCGGGCTGGGTACCCTGGCGAAACGTTATCTTGGTCGTTACGGACAATGGGTAACGGGCTTTAGCATGATGTTTTTGATGTACGCGCTGACAGCGGCGTATATCAGTGGCGCAGGAGAACTGCTGGCCTCCAGCATAAGCGACTGGACCGGGACAGCTATCTCTCCAACCACAGGTGTGCTGCTGTTCACCTTTGTTGCCGGTGGTGTGGTTTGCGTTGGGACGTCGCTGGTCGATCTGTTCAACCGTCTGTTGTTTAGTGCCAAGATAATTTTCCTGGTGGCGATGCTGGCCCTGTTAATGCCGCATATCCATAAAGTGAATCTGCTTACGCTGCCGCTTCAGCAAGGGCTGGCGCTGTCCGCGATCCCGGTTATCTTCACGTCGTTCGGTTTTCACGGCAGCGTTCCGAGTATCGTCAGCTATATGAACGGTAACATCCGTAAACTGCGCTGGGTATTTATCACCGGTAGCGCCATTCCTCTAATCGCCTATATTTTCTGGCAACTGGCTACACTTGGCAGCATTAACTCGTCCACGTTCATGGGACTGTTAGCCAACCATGCTGGTTTAAACGGATTGTTACAGGCATTACGTGAAGTTGTGGCGTCACCGCACGTTGAACTGGCGGTGCATTTGTTTGCCGATCTTGCGCTGGCGACCTCTTTCCTCGGCGTCGCGCTGGGATTGTTTGACTATCTGGCAGACCTTTTCCAGCGCCGAAATACCGTAGCAGGAAGGATGCAAACCGGCGTGGTGACTTTCCTGCCGCCGCTGGCATTTGCGCTGTTCTATCCCCGTGGCTTCGTGATGGCGCTGGGATATGCAGGCGTTGCCCTCGCGGTACTGGCGCTGCTGATCCCCGCCATGCTGGCGTGGCAAAGCAGAAAACATAACCCGCAGGCTAACTACCGCGTGGCAGGTGGCGCACCGGCGCTGGCGCTGGTGTTTATGTGCGGAATTGTGGTGATAGCGGTACAGTTTTCCATTGCAGCAGGGTTACTCCCCGAAGTGGGTTAAACAAAAGGGGCTTTACGCCCCTTTCTGTTAATGCAGACAGCACTGCTTGTATTTTTTCCCACTGCCGCACGGGCACGGATCGTTACGTCCGACCTTGGCATCCACTTTTACCGGCACCTTCACCGGCGTTTCCTGCGGATGCGCCATCCACCAGGCATGCAGATCCAATGCTGCCAGACGGATAGCGTCCACGCTTTCCTCAAACTCTTCTGGCGTCAGTTTCTCAACCACAGCAAAGTTTTCTTCCGTACCGTGCAGCGCAATAGCCTCGAGCGCCGGTTTTAAGGTATCCGGTAATGCGGACCAGTCCGACAACGCGACGCCGCGCATATAACCAAAGCACCACTCTTCAACGATGGTCAGTTCATGCTCGTCAATTTCACGCAGACCAAACAGCGGCTCAAACTGCTCAGGATATTCGTCCAGACGATCGGCCGTATCCGCCATGTGCTGAAACGCCAGGTTCATGAAACGCGTCATTTCTTTTTCGGAGGACCAGCGCGGCACATATTGCGCGCCACCCCAAATTGCAACCAGCCACTGCTCCGGTTCAATTTCATACGGTGAACTGAGCACCGCCGTCAGCAAACCATCCAGTTCTGACACATCCAGAATAGCTTTGTCCGTATTGTACTTAGTCAGTACATCATCCAGCCATTCCAGTTCGCTCTCGTTTAATGGTCCCGTTTTCATAACGCTTTTCCTTAGTCAAAAATTCTTGCCTGTGATCATCCTACATGGCTGGAGGGATAACAGATACAAATGGGCGTGGGCGGTTTACAGCTACCGCCAGTTCAGGTTAACAGGATACGAGGGGAATTCCGGTAGTTAACGCACAAAAGAGAACACCAGGCCGCCGGGCATCATACCGGGAAAACAGAACAAAACCACCCGTAGGTGGTTATTGTTGCTCAATACGGTTAAGCGTCGCGCTATACCCGGTTTTTGCTACCGCTTTAAGGAGAGTATCGGTAGGAAAACCTTCAGGTACGATCGCTTCTGCCTGCCTTGTCTTGAGAGAGGATTTCGCCTTAATGACGCCATCAGTTTCGCGTAACGCCTGATTGACAGAAATTACGCATAACGAGCAGGTCATATTTTGTATATCAAGCACCACTTTTTGATTGGCTGCCTGACCACATAACGGCAACAATAAGCCTGCCACTAACATGAAAACCTTCATTCAAACACCTCATAAAACCAGGCAACCAGCGTTGGGTAAAATAACACTGGTAAAATCAACGCCAGCGCACACCAGTAGAGAACGCGCGCCTGTTTCAGGGTTAGCCAGCCAGAACACCACAACCGCCTGGAGAAATAGAGTCGCCAGAAAACACGCAGTAGTAATCCCAATGACAGCAGCATAAAAGGAATTCGTAAAAACTCAAACCGGGTTAAAACAGCAAAGCTCGCCGCTGAGATACCAAACAGCAGATATAACAGCGGCCCAACACAGCATAAGCCGGCAGTGACGGCAGCCGCAGCGGCCGTCAGCAGGGTCAGTCCCGCGCCTTTAGCGTTGTTCTGTGGCGACATAGCGGTAGGAGAACGCTTTAGGATCGTAGAAATTGATCGGGTCGCCATCGACTTCGGCGTAAGGATAACCAAAGTTGTTCATAGCTCCCTGCTCTGTCGCCGGATACAGCTCGAAATCACGTCCGTAGTTGAATCCTACCCAGTTCATTTCCCAGTTACCAAACAGGTAGGCGTTGACGGCCTGGACATCGGCATCCTGGTGCGATTTTTTCTCAGCCAGACGCATTTTGGTCACGTCAGCGGGATCGCACGGTAACCAACCGTAACCTGCGAGATAGAATTCGGCGCGACAGTGTTGTCCACCGCTGACATCGGCAACGCCTGCGCTGTCGGCTTTGCCAAAGGCGCTTGTCGAGTAACGCTCGAGCTTATTGGCTTTGCCCAGACGGATGCCAAACAATTCGCGTGCGGGAATACCACTGGCGCGTGCCAAAGCAACAAAAACGGAGCTCATATCGGTACATTTTCCCTTGAGCTTGCCACTTTTTAAGATCTCTGCCACATCACCGGTACCACAGCCAATAACGTCATTATCCCGTTCCATATGGCTGCTCACCCACTCGTAAATGAGACGCGCTTTTTTCAGCGGATCTTGCTCATTACCGGTAATTTTGCGCGCAGTTTCCAGAACCCCCCCATCCACTGGAGTATGTGCCGTCGGTAACAAGTAGGGTTTTACATCCAGCGGATAAATAATCTGCTCCGGTGCTTGCCAGGTTTTTAGCGCATCCTGCTGCAACGGCTCCCAGTCGGCGGTTTCAATATCGATATCAACGTTAATCAACAATTCGCCCTGGGAGTCTGGCCAGGTGGCGAACAGCGTCTTCGCGCCATAGGCATTGTTGGTGGTGACATACGCCTGCTGATAGTTCCCGCTAAAGGCAAGGGCTGTCATTTGTTGAAACACAGTATCTACAGGTAGCGGGATCCAGAGTTTCACCACCCCGCGCGATCCCTTAGGAGGATTGAGTTTATACGTTTGTGATAAGACAAAGCGTCGACGCGCGACAGACGCGACTGTTGGCTCTGCGGCATGTACCGTCTGGCTAACAATCGTAGGGCCGACTAAACCGGCGGCGGAAAGGAGAACGCTATTTTTGAGAAATTGGCGACGTTGCATTGCTGTCTGTCCATGTTGTAAGAGTTGAGCTACGGCCCATTGGGAAACCGTATGCGATCATCACAGCAGACAGACGCTGACTTAAAAAGGCGAGCAGATGGAGGTTATTCATCAATAACAGACCTGTTAACTGTGAATGAAATGAGAAACTACAAGACCGCTATTAAGCCATTTACAGGCAAAAAAGTACAGCAGTGAGAGCGCCTTCAAAATATATGCACATTGGTTGCCAGCTTACGGGCTAGCCCTCTGGCCCCCTCGCGCATGACCATATCGTGATTCCAACGAAATACAGGTGCTGCCAGCGGGGCAAGATAATTCATCCAACGGATCGTGGTACGGACATTCCAGTCATATTTGACAATAGTCTCTTTGCCACTCGCAGTAAAAGACCACACGCCTCGCCCTTCTACCGCCCCGCTGGCTTGTCCTTCAAGCAGAGAGCAAGGCAGAATATTCAATACGTTGATATCAAAGGTTAAGCGATAAGGTAGAACGCCTTTCCAGGTATAACGATGCAGCGCGCCAATGCCCTGTAAATCCCCCTTCTTGATCTCAACGATGCGTTCCAGACTTACCCACCATTCCGGCCACTGATCGGGATGAGAAAAAATATCCCATACCTCCTGAATAGAAGCCTCAACCCGCCAGACCGTGGAAAAATGATACTCAGCCATAGTACAGGCTCCCTCAAGGCGTGAAGAAATTAGCGGGAAAATGGATGTTAATAACCATCGCTTCCAGAAGATCGATTTCTAATCGCTGCCCATCTGGAGCATAGCAGATCACTTTGGCAGGGAGTCCGTGATAATTATCCAGTCAGACGTCATAGCGGGGAACGCCATCAACCGCCATTGTTCCCGACCTAACCACAGACACGCGCGTCGTCTCCCCCCCCTCAGACTTAGTATGGACAGCTGGCTTAAATTGTTGGTTTTCTTTTCAGTTGGGATGGCAACAAAAAGCTATACTTTAATAGCCGCACTCTTAACAGGTATTAATCATGAAACTGCCATCGGTATTTTCATGCGCCGTTCTCATATTACTGCTACTGGCGTCATCATCTGCCACTGCCAACGCGTTACAAAACCAGGCCGCAAGAGAGCAAGAGTTAAGCGCAGCACTCCGTGCCGGTAATGGCATCATCATTATTGGCGGGACGGATGATTCTGCATTCACGTTGCGGGCACGAAACCGAATCCACAGACATTTATCGATTCAGGATGACTTTGGCGATCCCATCATGATCAATGGTTTCCAGGACCACAACGATAATCCTGCCCGTAATGGTTTTATCAACAACCCTGCACAAGGGGGCTTTATGTTTAACGCACCGATTCGTCGATAGAGTGATTATCTATAGCAAGCAAGTGTTTGAAGGCGATTTTACGTATCACGCAGGATAAAACGATGGATTGCAGGCACAAAAAAACCACCCGTAGGTGGTTTCACGACACTGCTTATTGCTTTGATTATTCTATTCTTTCCCATGGTACCCGGAGTGGGACTTGAACCCACACAGCGCGAACGCCGAGGGATTTTAAATCCCTTGTGTCTACCGATTCCACCATCCGGGCTCGGGAAGAAATTGGAGGCGCGTTCCGGAGTCGAACCGGACTAGACGGATTTGCAATCCGCTACATAACCGCTTTGCTAACGCGCCGAAATCTTCTGGCTTTTCAGCCGACACCCGCTATTGCCGATGTCTTTAATTTGGAGCGGGAAACGAGACTCGAACTCGCGACCCCGACCTTGGCAAGGTCGTGCTCTACCAACTGAGCTATTCCCGCATCATCAAGTAACTTGGTTAATCACTTGATTTTGTTATCGTCTGGCAATCAGTGCTGCCGTTCGATGCGTTGCATTCTACTTACCTGACGCAATGAGTCAACGATATTTTTCACCACCGACGATCGTTTGCTGAAATTTGCGCCGAAACGATCACTGTTCAAGCAAATCTCCCCATGCAGCGCTCAAATACTGGAACATTGACCACAAAGTCAGTACCGCGGCAACGAAGAAAAGTGCGATCCCGGCATACTCTACCCAGATATTTGGACGCCACAGCAGCCACGCCAGTGCAGCCATTTGCGAAGTGGTTTTCACTTTACCGATCCAGGACACTGCAACACTGCTGCGTTTGCCCAGCTCAGCCATCCATTCACGTAGCGCAGAGATGATAATTTCACGCGCGATCATCGTGGCGGCAGGAAGCGTCACCCACCAGCTGTGATAGTGCTCCGTCACCAGCACCATCGCGATAGCCACCAGCACTTTATCAGCAACGGGGTCGAGGAAGGCGCCAAAACGCGTGCTTTGGTTCCAGCGACGCGCCAGATAGCCATCAAACCAGTCGGTAACCGCCGCAATACAGAAGATCAGCGCACAAACAAAGGGAGCCCAGGTGAATGGCAGATAAAACGCCAATACAAAGAATGGGATCAGGATGACGCGAAACAGCGTGAGCAACGTAGGGATATTAAATTGCATATGACGGATAACTATCTGTTGTCAGTGAAATTACCCCTATGTTGCTACAGAGGGCCTAATGTTTCAACGAGTAGAAGATCTTTTCTGCCAGAGCTTGCGAAATACCCGGCACTTTTGCAATTTCTTCAATACTTGCGTTACGAAGACCTTGCAAACCGCCCATATATTTCAACAACATCTGCCGACGCTTAGGCCCAACGCCTTCAATGGTCTCAAGCGTACTGGTACTTTTCACCTTCGCGCGTTTTTTCCGGTGTCCGCTGATCGCATGATCGTGAGATTCATCGCGGATATGCTGTATCACATGCAATGCGGGCGAATCCGGCGGCAGACTAAAGCCCTCTCCTTCCGGCTCAAAGAACAACGTTTCCAGACCCGCTTTACGGTCGGCCCCTTTCGCCACCCCCAGCAAAAGTGGGTGCTGTTTATCCCAGGGAACATCCAGCTCAGCAAAAACGGCTTTCGCCTGTCCCAACTGTCCTTTACCGCCATCGATCAATATAACGTCCGGAACCTTACTTTCTTCTATCGCCTTACCGTAACGCCGACGCAGAACCTGATTCATTGCCGCATAATCGTCGCCCGGCGTAATGCCGGTGATGTTGTAACGACGATACTCTGCGCGCAGTGGGCCATTGGCATCAAAAACCACGCAGGAGGCGACCGTCTGCTCGCCCATCGTATGGCTGATGTCAAAACATTCCATGCGTTTTACAGCGGGTAACTTCAGTACCGATGCCAGCGCTGTCAGACGCTGAGTAATGGTCGACTGCTGAGAAAGCCTGGTGGTTAACGCCACCGCTGCGTTGGTACGTGCCAGCTTCAGGTAGCGCGCACGATCCCCGCGCGGTTTCGTCTGGACGTTAATCTTCCGCCCGGCCAGTTCAGACAATGAATCCGCCAGCAGAGTTTTATCAGTAAGATTAAAATCGAGCAGGATCTCACCGGGTAAGGTACGCATCTGACTTCCCTGCAAATAAAACTGCCCGACAAAGGTTTCCACGACCTCACCGAGTTCTGTACCACCCGGTACTTTCGGGAAATAGCTGCGACTGCCCAACACTTTACCCTGACGAATGAACAGTACGTGCACACAAGCCATGCCGGCGTCAAACGCCACGCCGATAACGTCCAGATCGTCTCCGGAATTCGAGACAAACTGTTTTTCGGTGACGCGACGTACCGCCTGAATTTGGTCACGAATACGCGCAGCCTCTTCAAATTCGAGATTTTGGCTGGCCTTTTCCATCCGGGCGATCAGTTGGGTTAATACCTGATCGTCTTTCCCGGATAAGAATAAACGGACGTACTCGACCTGCTGTGCATACTCTTCCTCACTCACCAGGCCCGCTACACATGGACCGAGGCAACGGCCAATCTGATATTGCAGGCAGGGTCGCGAGCGATTGCGATACACGCTGTTTTCGCACTGCCGGATGGGAAAAATTTTCTGCAGCAGCGCCAGCGTTTCTCGTACGGCATAGCCGTTGGGGAACGGTCCAAAGTACTCGCCTTTGGCATGCTTAGCCCCACGATGCATCGCCAGTCGTGGGTGAGTATCGCCGCTGAGGAAAATAAAAGGATAGGATTTATCATCGCGCAGCAATACGTTATAGCGCGGCTGATACAGCTTGATGTAGTTGTGTTCAAGCAATAACGCTTCGGTTTCGGTGTGCGTCACCGTGACATCAATCTGTTGAATTTGCGCGACCAACGCTTCGGTCTTACGCGATGCGAGATTGCTACGGAAGTAACTGGAAAGCCTTTTTTTCAGGTCTTTCGCTTTCCCGACATAGATAACCGTCCCGGCGGTATCATACATACGATAAACGCCGGGCTGACTGGTTACGGTTTTCAGGAACGCTTTGGCATCAAACTGATCGGTCACTGGCTTGTTAATGTCTCCGCATTACACAGGCCATGGCGAATTGCCAAGTGAGTCAACTCGACATCGCCGTGAATGTTTAATTTACTGAACATTCGATAACGATAGCTGTTCACCGTTTTAGGACTCAGATTCAGTTGTTCTGAAATCTCATTGACCTTCTGGCCTTTGGTGATCATCAGCATAATCTGCAACTCGCGTTCAGACAAACTGGCAAACGGGGTTTCCGTTTTCTCAGGTTCAATCTGGCTGAGCGCCATCTGCTGAGCGATATCGGAGGCAATATAACGTTGCCCGGAATAAACCGAACGAATCGCACTCACAACTTCCTGGGGGGCGGCTCCCTTGCTGAGATACCCCGCGGCACCTGCCTGCATGACCTTTGCGGGTAACGGGTTCTCGGTGTGTACCGTCAGCATAATCACTTTAATATCTGCCGTTGAACGCGCAATTTTGCGGGTTGCTTCGAGACCGCCAATACCGGGCATATTCATATCCATCAGCACAACGTCCACGGAATTTGAGCGGCACCATTTCACCGCATCTTCACCGCAGCACGCTTCGCCGACAACTTTTATGCCTTTTATATCTTCCAGAATGCGTCGTATCCCTGCGCGCACCAGTTCGTGGTCATCAACAAGAAAAACGTTGATCAAAGGAATATCTCCAGAATAGGGATAACGCTACCGATAGTATTCGGTCCTATGTTAACGGGTTTTATCTCAACTTTGAAATGTAAAAAACGTCCGACTTTCGATTTTGCTCTCGTTTTTGGAAATTAGATTGTACGACGTGTGGAAACTTGCAGGCCAGATAGCCTGCTGCCACGCTTATATCTGCGTAGCTGTTTCAGAATAGTGACAAAAAATTCATATTCCTGCGCTGAATGCAAAACAGGCAGCCAAACTTGTAACAATAATTAACGAGGAAAATACTCGAAATAAACAACAAGTGGAGAAAATATATGCACTGCAACATGTTGTTTATTTTAATGTCCCTCCCCCCTTTGTTTGCACAAAAAACAACCACTGATATTTTTAGCCTCGCTTATGGTATACTCCGCCGCCTTAAGATTTGACATCGCACTTTTTCATTGAAACATAACGAGGAAAATAAATGAGTACGCCTGACTTTTCCACTGCTGAGAATAACCAGGAACTGGCCAATGAAGTCACCTGCCTGAAAGCCCTGTTAACACTGATGCTGCAGGCAATGGGTCAAGCCGATGCTGGACGCGTGATTCTTAAAATGGAAAAACAGATCGCGCTGATTGAAGATCAATCACAGGCTGCGGTATTTTCCAGCACTGTTAAGCAAATTAAACAGGCCTACCGCCAGTAATAAGAAACCGGCTGAGAGCATTGCTATCAGCCGGTTTTGCGTCTGACACTCAGAACGATAATTAATTCAGATAAGCCCGGTCGCAGCGGCGTAACACGCTATCTGCGTTTTGTTTGGCGCATTGAATTTCTTTTGCATATTCTTCTGGTGAAAATTAACGGTATTTTCAGAGATCGACAGTATTATCGCTATCTCTGAAGACGTCTTCCCCTCTGCGGTCCATTTCAATATTTCTTTTTCCCGCTTGCTAAAGCGCATCTCTGGCGTCATGACCATGTCATCTTCCAGTCGCGTCAGCACCGACAGACTTTCCCGCACCAGAAGCTGCATTCTGAGCTCCACTTCATCATTCGCAAAACGACTATTCCGGATACTCGCTCGCGATACCGATAAAAACCCCAGCGCCCGATTCGGCAACATCAGGCATTGCGTCATCCCTTTGCGTAAACCGTGATTGCGTGCGGCGTCCCACAAAGGTTGGGCATCACGAAACAAGGTATCGTCCCAGGGTAAATGCCCCTGACTGAAGTTTTCAGGCTTCAGCACCGGATCAATGGCGAAATAATTCTCGGACTGATAATGCGCCACCCATGCTTTGGGATAGGTCGTATGAAGTGACGTTTTAGGACGGGTAAAGGGTACGGGATGACGAACACAGAGTGCGTAGAAATCGAACTCTAAATGCTGCGTCTGTTGTTGTAATTCATTATAGACATCCTCTGCCGTCGCCATTTCCTGAAAGCGTAACAGCATGCTCCGTCGCCAGGTGAAGAAATCATGATCCTGCATACTAAGTGGTAATGCCCCTGAGATTGATAATCATCCAAACATATGAAATAAGCTAACACATAAATGTATTTTATATATGCAAATTATCGGACAAATGAAAAATTACTTGAGCGTTACTCAACAGCCAGAGCAAGCAACAGAATCAAGCGTTAATAATAAAGCAATATTTATAAATAGTTATGCTAGCGGCACTCACCACAAACAATGTCGGTGAGTGCTGCTTGTACTATTTACTGCATGAGGAATTTTTCGAGAAACTGACGGGTTCGCGGCTGTTGCGGATGCGTAAATAAAGATTTAGCCGGCCCCTGCTCCACTATTCGTCCTTGATCCATAAATATCGCCCGGTCGGCCACGTCACGAGCAAAGCTCATTTCATGCGTCACAATCACCATGGTGCGTTTTTCCTGCGCCAGCTGGCGAATGGTATTAAGCACCTCGCCAACCAGTTCAGGGTCAAGCGCTGAGGTAGGTTCATCGAATAAAATAACCTCTGGTCGCATCGCCAGCGCCCGGGCAATCGCCACTCGCTGCTGCTGCCCACCGGACAGACGGCGCGGATAGCTGGTTTCTTTTCCCGCCAGCCCGACTTTTGCCAGCAGTTCGCGCGCACGGGCTGTCGCTTCGGCTTTCGGTTCGCCTTTGACAATCACCGGACCTTCAATAATGTTTTCCAGTACCGTACGGTGAGGAAACAAATTAAAGTTCTGGAACACAAAACCTACGTGCTGGCGCAACTGGCGAATCAGCCCTTTCTGCTGAGTTAACGACCGCGCGGTATCAATGGTTATCTCACCCACTTTAATGGTGCCCGCCTCCGGTTGCTCCAGCAAATTAATGCTCCGCAGCAGCGTGGTCTTGCCCGAACCGCTCGGTCCGATAATCGCCACAACTTCACCGGGTTTGACGTCGAGATCGATCCCATGCAGCACCGTTTGCCCATGGAATTTTTTGACCAGGTTTCTGACTTCAATAGCGCTCATTTCGGCTCTTTCTCCTGGCGGTTCAGTTGTTCTTCAAAATAGTTCTGCAGCGCAGAAAGCACTGTTGCCATTACCCAATAAATCAAGGAGGCCGCCAGATACATAGTGAACACTTCCAGTGTACGCGAGGTAATCAGCTGCGCCTGACGAAACAGTTCAGGAACCTGGATAGTCGCGGCCAGCGATGTATCCTTCACCAGGCTGATAAAGCTGTTGCTCAGCGGCGGTAGTGCAACGCGTGCCGCCTGCGGCAGGATCGCCCGGCGCATGGTCTGCCAGCGCGTCATGCCAATACTGGCCCCCGCTTCCCACTGACCTTTGTCGATGGAGGAGATTGCCGCCCGCAGCGTTTCCGCCGCGTAGGCCGCCGTATTCAGCGACAAGCCAATCATCGCCGCCGGGATGGGATCCAGCTCAATACCAAACTGCGGCAGACCGTAATAGATCATGAACAATTGGGCGATCAACGGCGTTCCGCGAAAGACCGAGATATAAAAGCGCGCCAGCCAACGTACAGGTAACAGCGGCGACAGGCGCATCAGCGCCAGGATAAACCCCAGCACGAGGCCAAAAAACATCCCACCGATACTCAGTTGCAGCGTAAAAACCGCGCCTTTAAGCAGATACGGCAGGGAATCGATCACCAGTTGGATACTTTCTTGCATTAGCGTTTTTCTACCTGATTGTTACACGTGAGGATGGTAGGCAAACAGTGCAGGCGCCCCACCGGTATGGATAAAGAGAATTGGCCCTTCATCTTTAAAGCGCTTCTGGCTGATACCGTCAATCAGACCCGCCATCGCTTTGCCGGTATAGACCGGATCCAACAAGATGCCTTCCAGCCGTGCCAGCAGTTTTACCGCTTCCATGCCCTCTTCGTTTGGCGTACCGTAGCCCGGCGCATAATAATCATCCCATAACAGGATATCCGCAGAGGCCGTCAGTTCCAGTTCACGGGCAATGTCCTGTTGTAGCGTAACAACTTTTGGCTTTTGATCGGCCACGCTGCGCGAGACGGTCACACCAATCAGCTCGACGTGTGGCATCAGCTGTTCCAGGCCAACGGCCAGTCCGGCATGCGTTCCCGCGCTGCCCGACGCCACAACCACGGAAGACAGCTCTACGGCCCCTTCACATTGTTGCGCAATTTCCAGCGCGCTTTCCACATAGCCCAGCGCGCCCAGAGCATTGGAACCCCCAACCGGGATCACATACGGACGGAACCCTTGCGCTTCAATCCGCGTCGCCAGTTCCTGAAGTTGCGCATTCGGATCGCTCAGCGCATCGCACATTTCAATCTGGGTATTAAACAGGTCCAGCAGCAGACGGTTGCCGTTGCTGAGATAGTTTTCCGCCGTGGTGCCAATCGGGTTTTCCAGCAGCGCCACGCAGTGCAGGCCAAGTTTAGCCGCTACCGCCGCCGTCTGGCGCACATGGTTAGACTGGATAGCACCCGCGGTTATCAACGTATCGGCCCCTTCACGCAGCGCATCCGCCGCCAGAAACTCCAGTTTACGCAGTTTATTGCCGCCCATGGCCATCGGCGTAACGTCATCGCGTTTGATGAAAATATCGCGCCCAAGGTAGTCGGAGAAGCGTGGAAGATATTCGAGCGGTGTTGGCGCGCCAATAAATTCCAGACGAGGAAAGCGCGTTAAGTTATGCAGCGGCATACAGCCTCCGGTATTCGTTGTTGTGATGTTCTTTTTATTATGCACGTTCAGGCGCAATGAAATAAAAAAAGGCGCTGTTAAAGGCGCCTTTTTTCATCGGATGACGATTATTTCGTCACATCCGCTCCAAACCATTTTTCAGACAGCGCTTTCAGCGTACCGTCTTTTTGCATTTCGGCAATGGCAGCATCAACCGCTTTCAGCAGATCTTCATTGCCTTTGCGCAGCGCCACGCCGGACTCCTGGCGGGAGAATGCTTCACCGGTGACGGCCAGCGTATCTTTGGTTTTTTTCACCAGGTCCAGCGCCGCCAGACGGTCAACCAGGATAGCGTCGATACGGCCTACGCGCAGATCCTGATATTTGGTCGGGTCATCATCATAGGTACGAATATCCACGCCCTGCACGTTCTGGCGCAGCCACTCTTCATAGTTGGTGCCCAGACCAACGCCGACTTTTTTACCTTTCAGATCGGCAGCTGTCTTGATAACACCTTCATTGCCTTTCTTCACCAGCGCCTGGATACCAGAGACTGTGTACGGGGTAGAGAAATCGTATTTTTTCTTACGTTCGTCAGAGATGGTCACCTGGTTGATAACCACGTCAATGCGTTTGGAATCAAGCGAGGCCAGCATGCCGTCCCACTTGGTCGGCTTCAACGTGGCTTTCACGCCAAGGTGCTTTGCCAGTGCTTCGGCGAACTCCACTTCGAAACCGGTCAGCTTGCCGTCATCGCCCTGAAAACTAAACGGGGGGTAGGTCCCTTCCAGGCCCACCAGCAGCGTACCGCGCTCTTTAACTTTATTTAACAGACCTTCATCTGCATAAGTCTTTACGCTCATTCCGGCGACAAGTGCAACAGCCATTACACCCATCAGAGCCTGACGTCCCAGAAGTGCTAATTTCATAGTTACCCCGAATATTGTCATTAGTGACTATCATTTATGACTACAGTGTAAAGCGTTTGCTGTGTTCCACAAACACGACTCTGTTACACCTTATTCGTTTTTAATATATATCAGAACTGGCTGTCCAGGAGGATTTCTGCATATGTCCCATATGGGTATGGGCTTTGAACTGCTCATACTTACGTAAGGCGATGCGGTAATTGTTGGTGCTGGTTTCCGGCAGCCACGGGGCAAGGTTTTCGTCCAGGAACCCTTCCTGCAGCAATTCGTGAGAGATATTTTGTTCGGTCAGATGATTGCCAAGACGGCGCAGGCGGACAACGTATTCGCGTACCGTACCGTGGCTCATTTCGGTTTGCTCAAACAAAAATTGTTTAAAACCGATAATGTCAAAAAAGTCGCTCTGCTCTTTGCAATGCAAATCACCGCAAAAACGACACAGCGCCACCCACTCTTTCTTCTCCTGTTCCCACTCAGCTTCATCCAGCAACGTGTCCAGGCGGGCGATGGCGATTTTATTAACAATTTGCCCGCGACGAACCAGCGTGATCCTGTCGAGCAACTTCAGGCAATGGGCACAATGCGTCTGGCTGTGTTTGAAATCTTTGAGGTAGCGGCTTAGAGGCCGTCTTTTTGATTGCTGCACCGTCATGAGAACTCCTGGTAGTCAATTCGTAATGCGGCATTGTTCAGGGGTAATGATTACCCCTATAGCTTACCCAGCTTGGTGCGTAGACGTTTGATGGCCTGACTGTGCAACTGGCTGACCCGTGACTCCCCGACCTCCAGTACCGCGCCGATCTCTTTCAGATTCAGCTCTTCCTGGTAGTACAGCGTTAACACCAGCTTTTCGCGCTCCGGCAACGCCTCGATCGCCTCCATCACGCGCTGGCGAAGGTTACCCTCCAGTAGCTGTTGTAACGGGTTTTCCTGCTGATGTTCTTCCGTCACCAGCTCAATACTATCGCCATGCTCTTCCCGCCACTCGTCATAGGAGAAGAGTTGGCTGTTATTGGTATCAAGCAACATCTGACGATACTCTTGCACAGGAATAGCCAGACGCTCCGCCACTTCGGTTTCCGTCGCGTTACGCCCTAACTCCTGCTCCAGTTGTCCCATCGCCTGTGCCACTTCGCGAGCATTGCGCCGAACGCTACGCGGCACCCAATCCCGGCTACGTAGTTCGTCCAGCATCGCTCCACGAATACGCTGCACTGCGTAAGTGGTAAATGCCGTTCCTTGCAAAGCGTCATATCGGTCAACTGCATTCAATAACCCGATGCCGCCCGCTTGTAGCAGGTCATCCAGTTCTACGCTCGCCGGCAAACGCACCTGAAGGCGCAATGCTTCGTGACGCACCAACGGTACATAACGCTGCCACAGCGAGTGTTTATCCATTACACCTTCAGCGGTATACAGTGAATTCACGATAAACAGCCCTGCGTTAAATGAGTTATCGGCATGATTATCCGTTTCTGCAGGGGGTTCTATCGGGGGAATAAGGCTATAAAAGAAGGGTTATTTGACTTTTGTAATGCTACAAACAGAAGAAATGAAACAAAAAACCTTTAAAATCAAAAAATTAAATCGTGAAGCATCTGTGAGATACCTCACGATAATATGCTATACCAGTAAAGAGACCAGAGACAAATCATCTCCCATTCTCACATTCTCAATGTAGCGATAAAAGTCCTCTGTCACCGACTTGTTATGTTGGCTTGAAGAGTGGAAACTGTAAATCACATTGATCAGATCATCCAGATTCGCTGTTCCCGTTTCTTTTGCATGGGCCGACATCAATAGTTTAATAAAATAATATTCCGCCACAATCATATACAGGCCACGCAGCGGTGATCCCGAGGTCATATCAGGAAAATCATTTTGCCAGAATTTGTAAAGTATATAGTTTTTAAGCGCAAACGGTGTTTTCCCTAATTTGGGAAGAAAAATATTTCTCCACACCTGTTCAATATCGGCAATTTTTTCTTCAAGCGTTAGCGTATTGTCTACCGCCAGTACTCGCAATAAAGAATCAATATATTGTGTTAATACTTTTCCCCCACGAGACAGAGACCTCATACGGAAATAATTTTGCATCAGTACGGTTATCGACGCTTTAACATGATAATCGCCAGTAATATCGCCCATTATCTCGCCGTTTTGCAGTTGTTGTATCAGTTGCGCATGAACGGATTCAATCTGCCCAATCGTTGATTCATCTACAGTTTCAATTTTTTCGAGGAACATCAGGAACTTCACCACGGCAAAAAGCGCGGGTTCAACCTCAATATCAGTCCGTTCAATTAGATCCAGACAAAACAGACTCAGTACCTTGTGCACCACCGAAAGCGGTTTCGCGGCATTGGATTTTTGTTGCAACACAATCCGCTCATTAAATTTCATCGCATCAGGTTCGCTAAGCAATAACCTGACTACTTCCGGACATGAAATATTCAGTGAATGATGTATATCATTTTTATAGGTACGATAAGAGCGAGGGTAAATAGCGCAGGTTTTACTCAGCGCTTGCCCCCCCAAACGCTTATGTACCATGCACAATTTGTCATCACCAAAATATGGACAGTTGCCTGATTCAGGTGAGAATATAATCTTCCCCCAGTTGAGTGAGTCCTTTTTAACCAGCTGGACACTTTCTTTCGCAATGGTCTGGATTAATAGATCTTTATTCGTCAGATATTTTTTTACCGTTGGCTTATCAACTGCGATTTCCCACTCTTTACAGCAATGGTCGCGACACTCGCTACCCACACAATTGAACGCCCCTACAAAGGTAGGTTCAGTAATTATAATTTCTTTCATTACGTTTGCTCCGGTAAAAAAAATCAAGGTGACTTTCGCCACCTTGATTGTACTGACTTATTTGTAAAACTATCGTCAGATTAACGTAGTAAAGAGAGCACGTTTTGCGTGGTCTGGTTAGCCTGGGCCAGAACGGAGGTACCTGCCTGTTGCAGAATTTGCGCACGAGACATGTTAGACACTTCAGTCGCGTAGTCAGAATCTTCGATACGGCTACGGGCGGCAGACAGGTTATTGACTGTATTACCCAGGTTGGTGATCGCAGATTCAAAACGGTTTTGCACCGCACCCAGTGAGCTACGCTGTTTGTCAACTTCGGCCAACGCATCATCAATTGCTTTCAGTGGATTTGCCGTACTGCCCGTCTTCATGGTTTTAGCATCAAGGTTTGCACCATCAAGGGTGAATGTTGCTTTGCCTGTAGCCGTATCAATAACTGCATCCGAAGGATTCAATGCAATGTATACCTTCTGTGCTTTACCTTCTTCAAGCGTCAATCCATTTTTCGCAGCAGCCTCAACATCAGCTTTAGTTAATGTGTTCTTGAAAGATATTTCAGCGAATAAATTACCATTTTTATCAACACGAGCTGTTGCTGTTGGAGTATCAATATTTGCAGCAGCGACGCCTGTAGCCGTTGCAATTTGCGCTGCAGTCACGCCACCAACTTCAGTAGATTTGACTGCTGTTGTTTTACCCCAAATATCAGCGTATCCAGCATAATCAGGATCGCCAATATCTGCTGTATCACCGTTCGGTCCAGAGACGTTAAAACCAGCCAGTTTCAATGTACTCGCTGTAACTTCGCTCAGTTTGATATCAATGGTTTCATTATCATTAGCACCAACCTGAATTGACAGAGTCTGGTTTTTCGACAGAACATTGGTACCGTTGAACTGGGTTTGAGCAGAAACGCGGTCGATTTCAGCCAGACGCTGTTTGATTTCATCCTGAATGGAGGACAGGTCAGAACTGGAGTTGGTGCCATTCTGAGACTGCACGGTAAGTTCACGTACACGCTGCAGGTTGTTGTTGATTTCGTTCAGAGCACCTTCAGTGGTCTGCGCGATAGAGATACCATCGTTAGCGTTACGGGAAGCCTGAGTCAGACCTTTGATGTTAGCGGTGAAACGGTTAGCAATCGCCTGACCAGCAGCATCGTCTTTCGCGCTGTTGATACGCAGACCAGAGGACAGACGCTCGATAGCGGAACCCAGTGCGGACTGGGATTTGTTCAGGTTGTTTTGGGTCAACAGCGACAGGCTGTTTGTATTGATGACTTGTGCCATGATCTTTTCCTTATCAATTACAACTTGATGTTATTGGGCTGTTGCCCACGGTTTCTCACCGTAACCCATGTATCGGCACCTTAAATTCGAACTTTAGAAAATTTTTACTTTCCGCTCTCTTTTTTCTTAGCCCGTGAAATACCCTCTATATGCACCACTATTCCGCGCATTATTTTGACAAAACTATCATTAAACTTTGCGCGCAGATTGCCGATAACCCGTTTAACAATTGTTTGCAATCACAAGGAATCGGGCATGGCTTCATTTACATCATTAGGCGTAGGCTCAGGCTTACCACTGGACACATTGCTAAACAACCTGACTATTGCTGAGAAAAAACGTTTAAATCCAATCACTCAGCAACAGAGCGATAATAACGCACGTCTGACGGCTTACGGTACGCTGAAGAGTGCGCTGGAAAAATTCCAGACGGCCAATACCGCATTAAATAAACCAGAACTGTTCAGAAGCAGTAATGTGACCAGCAGTAGCGAAGATCTGAAAGTTACCACCGAAGCCGGCGCGGCACCGGGTATTTATACCATCAGCGTCACGCAGCTGGCCCAGGCACAGTCTCTGAGCACCTCATCGGTTGCTTCCAGCAAAGAGGCGCTGGGTGATGGTTCCGCTACCCGTACAATTAAGATTGATCAGCCGGGTCGTAAAGAGCCGCTGGAGATTAAACTGTCGCAAGACAAAACCACGCTGGACGATATCAGTAAGGCGATCAACGATTCCGATAGCGGTATCTCCGCCAGTATCGTGAAGGTAAAAGAGGGCGAATTCAAACTGGTGCTGACCGCAGCAGAAGGTCTGGACAGCAAAATGACCATCTCTGTTGACGGCGACAGCAAGCTTAACGATCTGCTGGCTTACGACAGCACGACCGGCACCGGAAAAATGACTGAGTTGGTTAACGCGCAAAACGCACAGCTCACGATGAACGGGATCCCAATTGAACGTCAGAGTAACAAAGTCACCGATGCGCCGCAGGGCGTGACGCTGGAACTGACCAAAAAAGTCACTGATGTCCGCGTAACCGTGACCAAAAGCAATGACAAAGCCACTGAAGCGATTAAAGGCTGGGTTGATGCCTATAACTCACTGATCGATACCTTTAATTCGCTGACCAAATATAAAGCTGTAGACGCAGGTGCGGAAGGTCAGGACAAAGATAACGGTGCGCTGGTGGGCGACAGCGTGGTACGAACTATTCAGACCGGTATTCGCGCCCAGTTTGCCAACTCTGGTAGCGAAGGTGCCTTTAAGACGCTGAACGAAATTGGCATCAAGCAAGATGGTACAACCGGCAAGATGACCATCGATAATACCAAACTGAAAAAAGCACTGGACGAAAACACCGCTTCGGTACGTGAACTGCTGGCCGGCGATGGTAAAGAAACCGGGATCACCACCAAAATTGCCGCCGAAGTGAAAAGCTACCTGGCCGATGACGGCATTATCGACAGCGCACAAGACAGCATTAATGCCACGCTGAAAAAACTGACCAAACAGTACCTGTCCGTCAGCGCCAGTATCGACGACATGGTTGCGCGTTACACCGCCCAGTTTACCCAACTGGATAGCATGATGAGCAAGCTGAATAACACCAGTAACTATCTGGGCCAGCAATTTTCGGCGATGAATAAATCCTGATAACACGAGGTAAGCATGTATACCGCGAGCGGTACCAAAGCCTATGCGCAGGTCAGCATAGAGAGTGGCGTGATGAGCGCCAATCCGCATCAGTTGATCGAAATGTTGTTTGATGGCGCGAACAGCGCTCTGGTGCGCGCTCGCCTGTTTATGCAACAGGGTGATATCGTCGCCAAAGGCGAGGCCATTAGCAAAGCCATTAATATTATCGACAATGGTCTGAAAGCAGGTCTGGATCAGGAAAATGGCGGTGAAATCGCCACCAACCTGTCTGCGCTGTATGACTATATGATTCGCCGTTTACTGCAAGCCAACTTGCGTAATGATTGTCAGGCTATTGAAGAAGTTGAAGGGTTGCTCGGCAACATTGCGGAAGCCTGGAAACAGATCTCACCGAAAGCGTCGTCCCAGGAGTCTCGTTAATGACCTCAGCCGTGGAGTTTATCAACCGTTGGCAGCGCATCGCGCTACTCAGTCACTCGCTGCTGGAACTGGCGCAGCGGGGTGAGTGGGACCTTTTACTGGAACAGGAAGTTAGCTATCTGCAAAGTATTGAAGTGGTCATGGAAGAGCAAACTCCACCTGGCATTACGCGAAGTATTCAGGACTTAGTGGCCGGGTATATTAAACAGACGCTGGATAACGAACAGTTGCTCAAAACACTGTTGCAGCAGCGGCTGGATGAACTTAGCAATCTCATCGGTCAGTCGACGCGCCAGAAGACGCTCAATAACGCCTATGGCCGTCTTTCCGGCATGCTGTTAGTACCCGACGTCCCCACCGCCCCGCAATAATTTTCTGTTAAATCTGAATAATCTTCCATACTCCAGAGGTCGGCCAAACGACTTCTGGAGCACGGAAGATGAAAAATCCCACGTTATTGCAGTACTTCCACTGGTATTACCCTGATGGCGGTCAACTCTGGCCCGAACTTGCCGAACGCGCAGGCGGACTCAATGATATCGGCATCAATATGGTATGGCTGCCCCCCGCCTATAAAGGCGCGTCCGGCGGCTATTCCGTTGGCTACGACTCCTACGATCTGTTTGATTTGGGCGAATTCGACCAAAAGGGAACCATCGCCACCAAATACGGTGATAAAAACCAGCTGCTGGCGGCGATTGACGCACTTAAGCACAATGATATTGCCGTACTGCTGGACGTGGTGGTTAACCACAAAATGGGCGCGGATGAGAAAGAAAAGATCCGCGTCCAGCGCGTTAACGCCGAAGACCGCACGCAAATAGACGATGAGATTGTCGAGTGCGAGGGATGGACGCGCTATACCTTCCCCGCCCGCGCAGGTCAGTATTCACAATTCATTTGGGACTATAAATGCTTCAGCGGCATTGACCATATCGAGAACCCAACCGAAGACGGCATTTTCAAAATCGTTAACGATTACACCGGTGAAGGCTGGAACGATCAGGTGGACGATGAACTGGGTAATTTTGATTATCTGATGGGCGAGAACATCGATTTTCGTAATCACGCCGTGACCGAGGAGATCAAATACTGGGCGCGCTGGGTGATGGAGCAAACCCAGTGCGACGGCTTTCGTTTAGATGCGGTGAAACATATTCCGGCATGGTTTTATAAAGAGTGGATTGAACACGTACAGGAAGTCGCCCCCAAACCATTGTTTATTGTCGCGGAATACTGGTCCCACGAAGTCGACAAGCTGCAAACCTACATTAACCAGGTGGAGGGGAAAACTATGCTGTTCGACGCCCCTTTGCAGATGAAATTCCACGAAGCCTCCCGTCAGGGCCGAGATTACGACATGAGCCAGATTTTCACCGAAACGTTAGTCGAGGCCGATCCGTTTCATGCCGTCACGCTGGTTGCCAATCATGACACCCAGCCATTGCAGGCGCTGGAAGCCCCTGTCGAGGCGTGGTTTAAGCCGCTGGCCTATGCGTTGATCCTGCTGCGGGAAAACGGCGTACCGTCGGTGTTTTATCCTGACCTCTACGGAGCACATTACGAAGACACCGGCGGCGATGGCGAAACCTATCCTATCGACATGCCAATCATTGAACAGCTTGCTGAACTGATCCTCGCCCGCCAGCGTTTCGCCCACGGCGTACAGACGCTCTTTTTCGATCATCCTAACTGTATCGCTTTTAGCCGCAGCGGAACGGACGAAGATCCCGGCTGTGTGGTGGTGCTGTCTAACGGCGATGACGGGGAAAAAACCATCAATCTCGGGGCGAATTACGGTAATAAAACATGGCGCGATTATTTGGGAAATCGCGAAGAAAGCGTGGTGACCGATGAAAACGGGGAAGCGACGTTTTTCTGCAACGGCGGTAGCGTCAGCGTGTGGGTGATTGAAGACGTGTTGTAATACTCAACCCCGGTGGCTACTGGCTACCGGGGCGTGCTGCTTATGGCAGCGGTGTGGCCAGCGGCGTTTTCGTTAACGCGTCAGCGCACTCCTGCGTCGGGCGATCCACTCGTTGCAGCGTCATGCCATCATACTCCAGCGTATTGCCTTCGCGCTCAATCTCATACAGCTCACGTTTCACCGTCACGTTGGTGAGATCGCCGGAAATCATCGTCAGTTTCCCCGGCAGGGCAATGACCCGCTGCCACTGGCGACAATCCAGCGTGTCACCCTCTTTCGTCACTACCAGGCTGGCAATGGCTTCCGGGCTGACCAAGCTACGTTGCGGTCCTTTTGACTGCCAGTAACCTTCCAGACCGGCTGGCGCGGGCGTTTTCACCACGTCGTTATAATTCTCTACTTCGGCGCATCCGCTCAGCGCCAGAAATACCCCAACGATCGCTAATTTTTTCATCATTCATCCTGCATGCGAAGAAAATGGGATTGTGGCATTAAAGGCCTGATGCCGCCAGCCTTTCGGTGGCATTGAGAAAAATTGATCCAGACGGTGTTACCTCTTATTACTCATAGTCAAAAATTCTGATCGGTGTAGTATCCACACTTCTTGTTACATACCTTCTGAGTTCAGAGGCAAAACACATGTCATGGCAACACTTCAAACAGGCCTGGTTAATTAAATTTTGGGCCCCTGCCCCTGCGGTCATCGCAGCGGGTATTCTCTCTACTTACTATTTTGGCATTACGGGAACCTTCTGGGCCGTGACCGGTGAATTCACCCGTTGGGGTGGTCAAATCCTGCAATTATTTGGCGTGCACGCCGAAGAGTGGGGTTACTACAAGCTGATCCATCTTGAAGGCTCCCCCCTGACCCGCATCGACGGTATGATGATCCTCGGTATGTTCGGCGGTTGTTTTGCTGCAGCACTGTGGGCCAACAACGTCAAATTGCGCATGCCGCGCAGTCGGATACGCATCATGCAGGCGATAGTCGGCGGGATGATTGCCGGATTCGGCGCCCGTCTGGCGATGGGGTGTAACCTGGCCGCGTTCTTCACCGGTATTCCGCAGTTCTCGCTACACGCCTGGTTTTTTGCGCTGGCAACAGCTATTGGATCATGGTTTGGCGCACGTTTTACCCTGCTGCCGATATTCCGTATTCCGGTCAAAATGCAGAAAGTCTCCGCCGCTTCCCCGCTGACGCAAAAACCGGATCAGGCGCGTCGTCGTTTTCGCCTCGGCATGTTGGTGTTTATCGGCATGATCGGCTGGGCGTTACTCACTGCGATGGATAAACCCAGGCTCGGCCTGGCGATGCTGTTCGGCGTCGGGTTCGGTCTGCTGATTGAACGGGCGCAAATCTGCTTCACTTCAGCCTTCCGCGACCTGTGGATTTCCGGTCGTACCCATATGGCAAAAGCGATCATCTTCGGGATGGCGGTCAGCGCCATCGGTATTTTTAGTTATGTGCAGTTAGGCGTCGAGCCGAAGATTATGTGGGCGGGTCCAAATGCAGTGATCGGTGGCTTGTTGTTTGGCTTCGGTATTGTTTTAGCGGGCGGGTGTGAAACCGGCTGGATGTACCGCGCCGTTGAAGGTCAGGTACATTACTGGTGGGTTGGTCTGGGCAATGTAATTGGCTCGACCATTCTGGCCTACTACTGGGATGATTTTGCGCCAGCCCTCGCCACCAACTGGGACAAGGTGAATCTGCTCAACACCTTCGGCCCGCTCGGCGGCTTGCTGGTGACCTATCTGCTGTTATTTACCGCGCTGATGCTCATCATCGGCTGGGAAAAACGTTTCTTCCGCCGTGCAGGGCTGACGCCTGCCAAGGAATCTGTATGAAAAATATCGTGCCTGATTATCGCCTGGATATGGTCGGCGAACCATGTCCGTACCCGGCAGTTGCCACGCTGGAAGCGATGCCGCAATTGAAGAAAGGGGAAATTCTGGAAGTGGTGAGCGACTGCCCGCAGTCAATCAATAATATTCCACTGGATGCGCGCAATCACGGCTATAAGGTGCTGGATATTCAGCAGGATGGCCCAACGATTCGCTATTTGATTCAGAAGTAACTGTTTGCCGGATGGCGCTGCGCTCATCCGGCCGACATTATCTGCACGTTGTCCCTACACCTGCATGGACATCACTTCCTGATACGCCGATACCAGTTTATTACGTACCTGAATCCCCATCTGCATCGACACCGATGCTTTTTGCATATCGGTCATCACATCATTCAGCGCAATACCCGGTTCACCGAGGGTAAATTTCTCAGCCTGGACACGGGACGCGGTCTGCACATCGCTGATTCTGTCTAACGCCGCATGCAACTGACCGGCAAAACTCACGGTCGGTTGTGGCTGCATATCCTGCATTTTTGCTGACATCGCCGTGGTTTGTAACTGGCTGATGACCCCTTCAATCCCCTGTATTGCCGACATTCTGATCCCCTGGATGAATTTTCACGTAACTGAGATTACCAGTTAGTCAATAAGATAAAGGCGTTAAATAACGATAAAAAACCACGGTTTTTAACCCATAGAAAAATTCGAAACCGCAAATAATGAGACCGTCAATTTTTCGAGTTTGCTGACCCGGGAGTGAGTCTTGTTCCACTTTGCAAAAAACGCCGTCCACGATAAGCCACGAGGTGCGAGATGAGTGCGACAGCATCGACTGCAACCCAGCTTAAACCTCTCGAGTGGTTAAATCGCCTGCGCGCGAATCCCAGAATTCCTCTGATTGTGGCAGGAGCCGCTGCCGTCGCTATCGTCGTGGCGATGGTTCTATGGGCCAAAGCGCCCGACTACCGCACCTTGTTCAGCAATCTTTCCGATCAGGATGGTGGCGCGATTGTCACCCAACTGACGCAGATGAACGTTCCCTATCGTTTTACTGAGGGAAGCGGCGCTATTGAAGTTCCGGCCGATAAAGTCCACGAGCTGCGCTTGCGTCTGGCGCAGCAAGGCCTGCCGAAAGGTGGAGCCGTTGGCTTTGAACTGTTGGATCAGGAAAAGTTTGGTATCAGCCAGTTTAGCGAGCAGGTCAACTACCAGCGCGCGCTGGAAGGTGAATTAGCCCGCACCATTGAAACCCTGGGCCCGGTAAAACGCGCCCGCGTGCATCTGGCGATGCCTAAACCTTCGCTGTTTGTACGTGAGCAAAAAGCGCCTTCGGCCTCCGTCACCGTTAATCTGGAACCGGGTCGTGCGCTGGATGAAGGTCAAATCAGCGCGGTCACGCATTTGGTCTCCAGCGCTGTTGCAGGCTTACCGCCGGGCAACGTGACGCTGGTCGACCAGGCGGGTCATCTGTTAACCCAGTCGAACACCAGCAGCCGCGATCTCAACGACGCGCAACTGAAATACGCCAGCGACGTCGAAAGCCGCGTGCAGCGCCGGATCGAATCGATCCTGTCGCCAATTGTCGGCAACGGTAATGTCCATGCACAAGTCACCGCGCAACTGGATTTTGCCAATAAAGAGCAAACCGAAGAGCAATACCGTCCAAACGGTGATGAGTCCCAGGCCGTGCTGCGCTCACGCCAGTTAAACGTCAGTGAGCAGGTTGGTAGCGGAGCGCCTGGCGGCGTACCGGGCGCATTGTCTAATCAGCCAGCGCCGGCTAATACCGCGCCAATCGCCAATCCCCCGGCGAATCAGCAAAATGCGCAAACCACGCAGACAACGAATAACAGTAACAATGCCGGTCCGCGCAGTACGCAGCGCAATGAAACCAGCAACTATGAAGTCGACCGTACCATTCGCCACACCAAAATGAACGTTGGCGATGTGCAGCGTCTCTCTGTTGCCGTCGTGGTCAACTATAAAACGTTACCGGATGGCAAACCGCTGCCGTTAACTGCCGAACAGATGAAACAGATTGAGGATCTGACCCGCGAGGCGATGGGGTTCTCCGACAAACGAGGCGACACCCTGAACGTGGTGAACTCTCCGTTCACAGCGACCGACGATTCCATGGGTGAGCTTCCGTTCTGGAAACAGCCGTTCTTTATTGATCAGTTAATGTCCGCAGGTCGTTGGTTGCTGGTTCTGCTGGTCGCCTGGCTCCTGTGGCGCAAAGCCGTTCGCCCGCAATTGGTCCGTCGCAGCGAGGAAGCCAAAGCCGCACAAGAACAAACACGTATCCGTCAGGAAACCGAAGAAGCGGTAGAAGTTCGCCTCAGTAAAGACGAACAGACCCAGCAACGTCGCACGAATCAGCGTCTGGGCGCAGAAGTCATGAGCCAGCGTATTCGTGAAATGTCAGATAACGATCCGCGCGTCGTGGCGCTGGTCATTCGTCAGTGGATGAGTAACGATCATGAGTAATGCCCTTACCGGTACCGATAAAAGCGTCATCCTGCTGATGACCATTGGCGAAGATCGCGCGGCGGAGGTGTTTAAGCACCTTTCCACGCGCGAAGTTCAGGCGCTCAGTACGGCGATGGCCAACGTACGCCAGATCTCCAATAAACAGTTGACGGAAGTGCTGGCGGAGTTTGAACAAGAAGCCGAACAATTTGCCGCGCTCAACATTAACGCTAACGAATATCTGCGCTCGGTGCTGGTGAAAGCGCTGGGTGAAGAACGCGCGTCCAGCCTGCTGGAAGATATTCTGGAAACCCGCGATACCACCAGCGGCATTGAAACGCTCAACTTTATGGAGCCGCAAAGCGCCGCCGACCTTATCCGCGACGAGCATCCACAGATTATCGCCACCATTCTGGTGCACCTCAAACGGGGCCAGGCTGCCGATATTCTGGCGCTGTTCGACGAACGTTTACGTCACGACGTCATGCTGCGTATCGCCACTTTCGGCGGCGTACAGCCTGCCGCGCTGGCGGAATTAACCGAAGTATTGAATGGCCTGCTCGACGGCCAGAACCTCAAGCGCAGCAAAATGGGCGGCGTGAGAACAGCTGCGGAAATCATCAACCTGATGAAAACACAGCAGGAAGAAGCCGTTATTACCGCCGTGCGCGAATTCGACGGCGAACTGGCGCAGAAAATTATCGACGAGATGTTCCTGTTCGAAAACCTGGTGGACGTCGACGATCGCAGTATCCAGCGTCTGCTGCAGGAAGTGGATTCCGAATCGCTGCTGATTGCCCTGAAAGGCGCCGAACAGCCGCTACGCGAGAAGTTCCTGCGCAACATGTCGCAACGTGCTGCCGATATTCTACGCGACGACCTCGCCAACCGTGGTCCGGTGCGTTTGTCGCAGGTAGAAAACGAACAGAAAGCGATTCTGCTTATTGTGCGTCGTCTGGCGGAAACCGGCGAGATGGTGATCGGCAGCGGCGAGGATACCTATGTCTAACGAACTGCCGTGGAAAGTCTGGACCCCGGACGATCTCGCCCCACCGATGGCGGAGTTCGTGCTGGCCGACCACAGTGAAACACCGTTGTCAGAAGAGACCGCCGAGCCGGAACTCTCTGCAGAGCAACAGCTTGAGCAGCAGCTCGCGCAGTTGCAAATGCAGGCCCATGAGCAAGGTTATAACGCCGGTCTGGCGGAAGGTCGACAAAAAGGCCACGAACAAGGCTATCAGGAAGGACTGAATCAGGGCCTGGAGCAAGGCCAGAACCAAGCGCGCGCACAGCATGCGCCAATCACTGCCCGTATGCAGCAACTGGTGAGCGAATTTCAGAATACGCTGGACGCACTGGACAGCGTTATCGCCTCGCGCCTGATGCAAATGGCGCTGGAGGCGGCGCGTCAGGTGATAGGTCAGACGCCTGTCGTAGATAACGCCGCGCTGATTAAACAAATCCAACAACTGTTGCAGCAGGAACCGCTGTTTAGCGGTAAACCGCAGCTGCGCGTACATCCGGACGATCTCCAGCGGGTGGAAGAGATGCTCGGCGCCACCCTCAGTCTGCACGGCTGGCGGCTGCGCGGCGATCCCACGTTGCATCACGGCGGCTGTAAAGTCTCTGCCGACGAAGGCGATCTGGATGCCAGCGTCGCTACACGCTGGCAAGAGCTCTGCCGTCTGGCCGCGCCAGGAGTCGTGTAATGACCACTCGTCTGACTCGCTGGCTCAATACGCTGGACAACTTCGAAGAGAAAATGTCGCTGCTGCCTGCGGTGCGTCGCTACGGGCGTCTGACCCGCGCCACCGGACTGGTGCTGGAAGCCACCGGATTACAGCTGCCGCTGGGCGCCACCTGCGTCATTGAACGCCAGGACGGCAACGAAACCCAGGAAGTTGAAAGTGAAGTCGTGGGCTTTAACGGTCAGCGACTGTTTCTGATGCCGCTCGAGGAGGTCGAAGGCGTTCTACCCGGCGCGCGCGTGTACGCGAAGAATATTGCCGGAGAAGGTCTGCAAAGCGGGAAACAATTACCGCTGGGTCCTGCTCTGCTGGGCCGGGTGCTCGACGGCAGCGGCAAACCGCTCGACGGTCTGCCCGCGCCGGACACCACCGAAACCGGGGCGCTGATGACGCCGCCGTTTAACCCGCTGCAGCGCACACCTATTGAACATGTGCTGGATACCGGCGTGCGCCCCATTAACGCGTTGTTAACCGTCGGGCGCGGTCAGCGTATGGGACTTTTCGCAGGTTCGGGCGTCGGTAAAAGCGTCCTGCTTGGCATGATGGCGCGTTATACCCAGGCAGATGTCATCGTCGTCGGACTGATTGGCGAACGTGGCCGCGAAGTTAAAGATTTTATTGAAAATATTCTCGGCGCCGACGGTCGCGCACGCTCGGTGGTGATTGCCGCTCCGGCAGACGTTTCACCGCTGTTGCGTATGCAGGGCGCGGCCTACGCCACGCGCATCGCCGAAGATTTCCGCGATCGTGGACAGCACGTATTGCTGATTATGGATTCCCTCACCCGCTATGCGATGGCGCAACGTGAGATCGCGCTGGCGATCGGCGAGCCGCCAGCAACCAAAGGCTATCCACCGTCAGTATTCGCCAAATTACCGGCGCTGGTGGAACGTGCCGGAAACGGTATTCACGGCGGCGGTTCAGTTACCGCGTTTTACACCGTCCTGACCGAGGGTGACGATCAGCAGGACCCGATTGCCGATTCCGCACGCGCAATTCTGGACGGCCACATTGTGCTGTCCCGCCATCTGGCCGAGGCTGGTCATTACCCGGCCATCGATATAGAAGCCTCGATCAGCCGCGCCATGACTGCGCTCATTAGTGAACAGCACTATGCGCGGGTGCGTAATTTTAAACAGTTGCTATCCAGCTTCCAGCGTAACCGCGACCTGGTCAGCGTGGGGGCGTATGCCAAAGGCAGCGATCCGATGTTGGATAAAGCCATCGCCTTATGGCCGCAACTGGAAGCGTTCTTACAGCAAGGCATCTTTGAACGGGCTGACTGGGAAGATTCTCTGCACGCTTTAGAACTGATTTTCCCTGGTGTGTGATTGAGCAGGAGAGCATAGGTCATGGCACAACATGGTGCATTAGCAACGCTGAAAGACCTGGCTGAGAAAGAGGTAGAAGACGCCGCTGTCTTATTGGGAGAGATGCGTCGTGGCTGTCAGCAGGCGGAAGAACAGTTGAAAATGCTGATCGATTATCAGCATGAGTACCGTAACAATCTGAATAACGATATGGGTCAGGGTATTACCAGTAATCGCTGGATTAACTATCAGCAGTTTATTCAGACCCTGGAAAAAGCGATTGAGCAACATCGCCAGCAGCTCAATCAATGGACGCAGAAAGTGGACCAGGCGCTGAACAGTTGGCGCGATAAAAAACAACGGTTGCAGGCGTGGCAGACTCTGCAGGACAGACAAACCTCGGCGGCGTTACTCGCCGAAAACCGTCTGGATCAGAAAAAAATGGATGAATTTGCTCAGCGTGCAGCTATGAGGAAACCCGAATGATTACTTTACCCCAACTGATTACCACCGACACCGACGTAGCCGCAGGTCTTCAGTCAGGCAAAGCGGTAGATTCACCCGAGGATTTTTTAGCGCTGCTGGCTGGCGCATTAGGTGCGGACGACGCGCAGGGTAAAGGCGCGCCATTGACGCTTGCCGACTTGCAGGCGGCGGGCAGTAAACTGCAAAAAGGGTTGCTGCAAAAAAATGGTGATGTCACCCAGGCGGTCAAGTTAACCGATCTGCTGGCGCAAAAAGAGATGCAAACCGATGCTTCTCTTGCCGACATGACAGACGCGCAGCAACTGTTGTCAGCGCTGACGCCGTCGCTGAAAGTGAATGCCCTGACAACACTGGGCAAAGTTGCTCCGCAGGATGAAAAAAACACCACGCTCAGCGATGACGATCTCGCCAACCTGAGTGCGCTGTTCGCCATGCTGCCGGGACAACCGCTGGCTACGCCTGCCGTCGACAGCCCCCCTGCCCCCGTTGATGCCACGCTTTCGGTGTTGTCTCGAGGCACGGCACACGGCGCTATCCCCGATAACGCGGCCGAGCTGCTGCCCGGTGACGCCAAAAAAGGTAAAGCGGATATTGCCTCTCCTGGCAGCAGCCTGGATCAGACAAACAATCCGACGCGAACCCCCCTGACGGCAGCGGCGGCGACCAGAGCAGAAATTGACAGCGCCCCCTCGCCGACCAGCATTGGCGTGACGGCTGCTCCGTTAAGTGGCCCACAGACACATGCTCAGCCGTTACCCACCGCCGCGCCGGTGCTAAGCGCTCCGTTGGGTAGTCAGGAATGGCAGCAATCACTGAGTCAGCACGTCACACTATTCACGCGTCAGGGTCAGCAAAGCGCAGAGCTGCGCCTGCATCCGCAGGATCTGGGTCAGGTGCACATTTCCATTAAGCTGGATGACAACCTCGCACAGCTGCAAATGGTATCACCACACAGTCACGTGCGCGCCGCGCTGGAAGCTGCGTTACCGATGCTGCGTACGCAGTTGGCTGACAGTGGGATCCAGTTGGGACAAAGCAACATCAGCAGTGAGAGCTTTGCCGGACAACAGCAGTCTTCCGGGCAGCAACAGCAGGCGGGTCGTGCTCAGGGACAAGATATTTTTGCCGCTGAAGATGACGCCATCCTGGCAACGCCAGCCTCACTGCAAGCCGCTGCCCGCGGTGATGGCGCAGTAGACATCTTCGCCTAACGCCAGAGGTAGCATGATTATCCGCGTCTTTTCCACGCTTTGTCGTGGACAGGACACGGGATAATCAGCCCATAAGCTGTACCGAAACAGGAAGCCCGTATCTGATGACTGACTCCGCGATTAACAAAAAAAGTAAACGCGCTATTTGGATCCCTCTGCTGGTATTAATTACCCTCGCCGCCTGCGCAACTGCGGGATATAGCTACTGGCGCATGCAGCAGCAGCCGTCCGCCAGCGTCAAAGCGGAACCGGCTCCACCGCCTGCCCCGGTATTCTTTGCGCTGGATACCTTTACCGTCAATCTGGGCGATGCGGACCGTGTGCTGTATATCGGTATCACGTTGCGCATGAAAGACGAGGCGACACGTGCGCGTCTGAATGAATATTTGCCGGAAGTACGCAGCCGCTTGCTGCTGCTGTTTTCTCGTCAAAATGCGGCTACGCTCGCCACCGAGGAAGGTAAACAACAGCTGATTACCGCCATCAAAGAGACGCTCGCGACTCCGCTCGTTGTCGGGCAGCCAAAACAGGTTGTCACCGACGTTCTTTATACAGCTTTTATTCTGCGGTAAAGACATGGGCGACAGTATTCTTTCTCAGGCTGAAATCGACGCATTGCTGAATGGCGATAGCGAAACCAAAGACGAACCCATTACCGGTATCGCAAAAGAGAGCGATATTCGTCCTTATGATCCCAACACCCAACGCCGCGTGGTGCGTGAGCGTTTACAGGCGCTGGAGATCATTAACGAACGCTTCGCGCGCCAGTTCCGTATGGGATTATTTAACCTGTTGCGCCGTAGCCCGGATATTACCGTGGGGGCGATTCGTATCCAGCCGTATCACGAATTTGCGCGTAACTTACCGGTGCCGACCAACCTGAACTTAATCCACCTCAAGCCGCTGCGCGGTACGGGTCTGGTGGTGTTCTCACCAAGTCTGGTATTTATCGCTGTTGATAACCTGTTCGGCGGCGATGGACGCTTTCCGACGAAAGTGGAAGGTCGCGAATTTACGCATACTGAACAGCGCGTGATCAACCGCATGCTGAAGCTGGCGCTTGAAAGCTACAGCGACGCGTGGAAGGCCATCAATCCGCTGGAAGTGGAATACGTTCGTTCCGAGATGCAGGTGAAATTTACCAATATCACCACCTCGCCTAACGACATCGTGGTGAACACCCCGTTCCACGTTGAAATTGGCAATCTGACCGGTGAATTTAACATCTGTCTGCCATTCAGCATGATTGAACCATTGCGCGAGCTGCTGGTGAATCCACCGCTGGAAAACTCACGTAATGAAGATCAGAACTGGCGCAATAATCTGGTGCGTCAGGTTCAGCATTCTGAGCTGGAGCTGGTGGCAAACTTTGCCGACATTCCGCTGCGGCTTTCCCAGATTTTAAAGCTGAAACCCGGCGATGTACTGCCGATTGAAAAACCTGACCGCATTATTGCTCATGTGGACGGCGTGCCTGTACTGACCAGCCAGTATGGCACCGTGAACGGTCAGTATGCGTTACGCGTAGAACATCTGATAAACCCGATTTTGAATTCGCTGAATGAGGAACAGCCCAAATGAGTGATATGAATAATCCGTCCGATGAGAACACTGGCGCATTGGACGATCTGTGGGCTGACGCGTTAAACGAGCAAAAAACCACGACCACCAAAAGTGCGGCCGATGCGGTATTCCAGCAGTTAGGCGGCGGCGACGTCAGTGGTGCTTTGCAGGACATCGACCTGATCATGGACATTCCGGTCAAACTGACCGTTGAACTGGGCCGTACCCGCATGACCATCAAAGAGCTGCTGCGTCTGACGCAGGGTTCCGTTGTCGCGCTGGATGGTCTGGCGGGCGAACCGCTGGATATCCTGATCAACGGTTATCTGATCGCCCAGGGTGAAGTGGTGGTGGTCGCGGATAAATACGGCGTGCGTATCACCGACATTATCACTCCATCAGAACGTATGCGTCGTCTGAGCCGTTAATCATGAACACCCAGGCAACAGTTTCTCAGCCAGCCGCCGTCCCCGGCTCACCGCTGGTGCAGGTAAGCGGTGCGCTGCTTGGGATCATCGTGTTGATCCTGGCGGCAGCCTGGGTCATTAAACGCCTGGGCTTTGCCCCCAAAAGCAACGGTACGCGAGGGCTGAAGGTTGCGGCAAGTACCTCACTGGGCCCACGTGAGCGCGTGGTGATTGTTGAGGTTGAAGATGCGCGCCTGGTGCTGGGCGTCACGGCCTCGCAAATTAACATATTGCACACCCTGCCCCCGGCACCTGCCGATGCAGAAGAAAAACCGGCCTCCCCTGCGGATTTCCAGGCCATGATGAAGAGTTTGCTCAAGCGTCCCGGGAGATCCTGATGCGCCGTTTGTTTTCCATCACGCTGGCAGGCTTATGGCTTTTCAGTCCAGTCGCCCTCGCCCAACTGCCGGGTCTGGTCAGTCAACCGCTGCCAGGCGGCGGACAAAGCTGGTCATTGCCTGTACAGACGCTGGTGTTTATCACCTCACTGACGTTCCTGCCTGCCATTTTATTGATGATGACCAGCTTCACCCGCATCATCATCGTTTTCGGTTTGTTGCGAAATGCGTTGGGAACGCCATCTGCGCCCCCCAACCAGGTGCTACTGGGCCTGGCGCTATTTTTGACCTTTTTCATCATGTCGCCAGTAATCGATAAAATCTACGTTGACGCGTATCAGCCGTTCAGCGAAGAGAAGATGTCCATGCAGGAAGCCATGGAGAAAGGCGCCCAACCGTTACGCGAGTTTATGTTGCGCCAAACCCGTGAAGCCGATCTGGCGCTGTTCGCCCGTCTGGCAAACAGCGGTCCCTTACAGGGGCCCGAAGCCGTACCGATGCGAATTTTGCTTCCGGCTTATGTCACCAGTGAATTGAAAACCGCCTTCCAGATAGGCTTTACCATTTTTATTCCGTTTCTGATTATCGATCTGGTTATCGCCAGCGTGCTGATGGCGCTCGGGATGATGATGGTGCCGCCCGCCACGATCGCGTTACCGTTTAAGCTGATGCTGTTTGTGTTGGTGGACGGTTGGCAGTTGCTTGTCGGCTCGCTGGCACAAAGCTTTTACAGTTAGAGGCGCGAAATGACACCTGAATCGGTCATGATGATGGGGACAGAAGCGATGAAGGTCGCTCTGGCCCTTGCTGCGCCTTTGCTGTTGGTGGCCCTCGTCACAGGTCTTATCATCAGCATTTTGCAGGCGGCGACCCAGATTAACGAAATGACGCTGTCCTTCATTCCCAAAATTGTCGCGGTGTTTATTGCCATCATTGTTGCCGGCCCGTGGATGCTTAACCTGCTGCTCGACTACGTGCGTACGCTGTTCAGCAATTTACCGTATATCATCGGGTAGACAACGTTATGTTGCAGGTGACCAGCGTTGAGTGGATGCAGTGGCTGAATCTTTACTTCTGGCCGTTGCTGCGCATCCTGGCGCTCATCTCCACAGCGCCCATTCTCAGCGAACGCGCCATCCCCAAGCGGGTAAAACTGGGGCTGGGATTGATGATAACCATCGTTATCGCCCCATCGATTCCCCCTGCAGACGTCCCCATCTTTTCCATCGGCGCGTTGTGGCAGGCCATGCAACAAATTTTGATCGGCATCGCCTTAGGCTTCACCATGCAGTTTGCGTTTGCCGCCGTGCGTACCGCCGGGGAACTGATTGGCCTGCAAATGGGGCTTTCCTTTGCGACATTTTTTGACCCGGGTAGCCGCCTGAATATGCCGGTCCTGGCACGACTGATCGACATGCTCGCCATGCTGTTATTCCTCACCTTTAATGGCCATCTTTGGCTGATTTCGCTACTGGTGGATACGTTTCATACTTTGCCCATTGGCGGCAATCCGGTTAACAGCAATGCATTTCTCGCGCTGGCACGGGCGGGTAGCCTGATTTTCCTCAACGGACTCATGCTGGCCCTACCGGTTATGACGCTGCTGCTGACGCTGAACCTTACGCTTGGTTTGTTAAACCGCATGGCGCCACAACTGTCGATTTTTGTCATTGGCTTTCCTCTCACCCTGACAGTGGGTATTTCATTAATGGCGGCGCTGATGCCATTAATTGCGCCATTCTGCGAGCGCTTGTTCAGCGAAATTTTTAATTTGTTGGCCGATATCGTCAGCGAAATGCCCGGAAAATAATAACCCTTAATTTTTATCCTGTTTTACTAAGGATTGTCCTAAATTTAAAAACCGACAACATCCACCAGGATATCGCTGTCGCGGTTTATTTGTTTTTGCCTCACTCACATAACGCAACATTTACTTTACTTTAAGATGTTTCCTGGCAAATTATACGCAACTTTACGGGATAGTAAATTCGCCTGAAAACAGCGAAAGCGTCATCTTGGGTCGTTATTATTCCGTTTAGTTGTGATGCAATAATCAGGTAAGGGGAATTATCGTTACGCATTGAGTGAGGGTATGCCATGTCAACGATTATTATGGATTTATGCAGTTACACCCGGCTAGGGTTGACCGGTTATCTGGTCAGTCGGGGGGTGAAAAAAAGGGAAATCAACAATATTTCCAGCGTTGGTGAACTCAGTCTCGCCTGTGTTTCTCTGCAACCCGCTGTGGTGTTTATTAATGAGGACTGTTTTATCCACGATCCAGCTAACAGTCAGCAAATCAAGCAAATCATTAATCAGCATCCCAGCACATTATTTATTGTATTTATGGCAATTGCCAATGTGCATTTTGATGAGTATCTTTTAGTCAGAAAAAATTTATTGATCAGTTCTAAATCAATTAAGCCTGATTCACTGGATGAACTTCTTGGCGATATTCTGAAAAAGGAAGTGAATATTGCTATCGATGTTAATCTGCCGACGTTGTCATTAAGCCGTACCGAATCCAGCATGCTACGCATGTGGATGGAGGGACAGGGAACAATACAGATCTCAGACCAAATGAATATCAAGGCCAAGACCGTCTCATCCCATAAGGGAAATATAAAACGAAAGATTAAGACGCATAATAAGCAAGTTATCTATCACGTGGTTCGACTCACGGATAACGTCACCAATGGTATCTTTGTAAATACGCGCTAAGACGTTCTGACTGGTGGCGGAACCACCAGTCAGAATCAAGCAGAAGAACTCACCTCACTCTATTTTTTCCACAAAGATACCATCCTGATGACCTGATTCATTAAAGAACCAGATACCGAGCGGGTAGTCTTCCAGCGAAACCAGGTACATGGTGCCTTCACTAAACTCTTCGATTGCCAGTACCACGCCCGGCCGACGTGGGCCGCCGTCCGTTTTGACTGTAACCCGATCATTCACCTTCATCGTTTTCCTCCTGTGGCTTTGTGCCAGTGTAGAACAAATTCCTTTATGTGGCAGCGTCCGGCGCATGCGATTGCGGGTTTTCTCGACGGTCTATACTTAAGTGGTGCGCATCTGAGGTTTTGATGCGCTCCCCCGGTATCCTTAACGGTTGAGAGGTATGAGGATGAAAACCGCGAAAGAGTACAGCGATACGGCCAAACGTGAAGTGAGCGTCGATGTAGACGCTCTGCTGAAGGCAATCAACGAAATCTGCGAGAGTGAAATTCATCGCAGTCAGGACGATCCGGAACGCGTCAGCATCGACGGGCGTGATTTCCATACATGGCATGAACTGGCCGACGCGTTCGAGCTTGATATCCATGATTTTAGCGTGTCGGAAATCAATCGCTGACTGAGGGCGAAAAAAATCCCGGCCCTCATCGGGCCGGGATCAAGCTTGCTTATGCAAGAAGCACTTGAAAATTCGTTACACCAGGAAATCTGATGTGAAACAAACCTTATCTGCAATTTTTTTGCCTGACAAGTAAATAATTCTCACCAAAATGATAAATATAACTAATGGTTGAGAGCTCACCAGGTTACGATCATACCCAATGTCAGGCGTCCTGGCAGCGCGATCTTTGCTCGCCGGGCACCAGTTCATCTTCACGGAATGCTTCCCGTTTAACGCCAAAGCCGTCGTACCAGCGACACTCCACCATTCCGCTGGCATACCCGGTAACGATCATGCGTGGGCCACCCTCTTTCGAGGTGACTTCCTCACTGACAGAAAAGACCATACCTGCCTCCTGTATCAAGAGAAACCTTTACACCTTAGACGACAAAGAGGCTTTTTGCGTAATTAATCCGACGACAATTAGTGCGAAACTCCACGCAGTCTGGCAACGGCTTTTACCAGCAGAACGACTATTCCACCAATGATAAAGCCGAGCACCAGATTAAGCAGGGTTGGAAGCATTAGCGCAATCAATGAGCTTTGCTGCTGGGCAAAATGTTCTATCGCATGATGCAGCGGTGATATTCCATGTACAACAATCCCGCCCCCCACTAAAAACATCGCCAGCGTGCCAACCACCGAAAGTGTTTTCATCAGCCAGGGAGCAACAACCAGCAGTCCTTTACCCAGAGTTTGAGCAAGCATGCTGCGCTTTTCTGCCAGCCAGTAGCCGATATCATCAAGCTTAACGATAATCCCCACCAGGCCATACACGCCCACGGTCACCACTAACGCGATGCCTGATAACACCAGCACCTGATTCAACAACGGCGCATCCGCCACAATGCCGAGGGTGATCGCGACAATCTCAGCAGATAAAATGAAGTCGGTACGTATCGCTCCTTTGATTTTATCTTTCTCAAAGGTCAGTGGATCCTGCTCCGCCAGAGATGCCAGACGCTGCTGGCGTTCTTCCGGGGTCTCTTTGTGTTTACGCGCTTCCAGGGTGTGAAGAACTTTTTCCACCCCTTCAAAACAGAGAAACGCCCCGCCTACCATTAATAAGGGGGTGATCGCCCAGGAAATGAAGGCGCTAATCAATAGCGCCAACGGCACAAGAATAACTTTGTTAACAAACGACCCTTTAGCCACGCTCCAGACCACCGGGAGTTCGCGATTTGCCCGCACGCCCGACACCTGTTGCGCGTTAAGCGATAAGTCATCTCCCAAGACACCCGCGGTTTTTTTCGCGGCCAGTTTTCCCATGACCGAGATATCGTCCAATAAGGTTGCGATATCATCGAGTAAGGTCAGTAAGCTACTTCCTGCCAAAATGTTAACCCTCAATATTATTTTTTTGCAGTATTAAGTATGAAGTAAAACACGCCATGCGGAAACTGGCCTTTCTGGTCAACAAATATTTAACAATGGCATGCAATTATAAATCTCGCCAGCACGATAGTTTTGACGTTTACTATGTTGCACCTTTTTATTTCCACCGTGAGGGATTATGCGTTTCAGGCAATTGCTACCGCTTTTCAGTGCGCTTTTCGCGCTGTACATCATTTGGGGTTCCACCTACTTCGTTATTCGCATTGGCGTTGAAAGCTGGCCGCCGTTGATGATGGCTGGCGTGCGTTTTCTCTCCGCGGGCATTTTGTTAACCGCATTCTTACTAATTCGCGGGCATAAACTGCCGCCTCTGCGCCAGCTCCTGAACGCCGCGTTAATTGGTATCCTGCTGCTGGCTGTGGGTAATGGGCTGGTCACCGTCGCAGAGCATCAAAATGTGCCTTCCGGTATCGCCGCCGTGGTGGTTGCTACCGTTCCGCTGTTTACGCTGTGCTTTAGCCACTTTTTTGGTATTAAAACGCGTAAGCTGGAGTGGATGGGAATAGCCATTGGGTTGGCAGGTATCATCATGCTGAACAGCGGCGGTAATTTAAGCGGTAATCCTTGGGGTGCTGTTTTAATCCTGATAGGTTCGATGAGTTGGGCGTTTGGCTCGGTGTACGGCTCACGCATAACGTTACCCGTTGGCATGATGGCCGGAGCCATTGAAATGTTAGCCGCCGGAGTTGTGCTGATGTGCGCGTCACTGGTCTCCGGGGAAAAACTGACCACTATGCCGACATTTTCAGGATTTATGGCGGTGGCGTACCTGGCCCTGTTTGGCTCTATCATTGCCATTAACGCGTATATGTACCTGATCCGCAACGTCAGTCCGGCGCTCGCCACCAGCTATGCCTACGTTAATCCAGTTGTCGCCGTGCTGCTAGGTACCGGTCTGGGAGGAGAAAGTCTGGCGCTCATCGAATGGCTGGCGCTCGGCGTTATCGTATTTGCGGTGGTATTGGTCACCTTGGGTAAATACTTATTCCCCATGAAAGCGGATGCCGTTGCGACCCCGTCGGAAAAGACGTTACAGTAAATGAATACCGAGAGTGTCGATCTGCGCGCTGGCACCGCCGCCGCAGATCCACTCGATGACACGTTCAGATAACGCGTCATCGCCGAGTTTTTCGCGCCCACGCAGGGCGCATTCCCAGACAATCAGTATACGCCAGCCCAGCGCCTGCAACATTTCACAGTCCCGCACGTCACGCTGGACATTTTTGCCAATTTTTTCCAGCCAGAATTCCGTCCGTGTTGCGGGGACTTTAAACAAGTAGCAGTTGTGATGATGCCAGAAACAGCCATGGGTAAAGATCACACAACGGTAATCATCGACCACGAAATCGGGGCGACCAGGTAACGTCGCATCCTGCACGCGAAACGTTACGCCCTGCTCTGTCAGTACGCTGGCAAGGCGTTTTTCAATGGCAGTATCGCGGGTTGCTATCGCCCGCATATTTTTACTACGCGTTGCTTTATCGTGAACGTCTGCCATGCAGGTTCTCTTTCTCGCGAATAGCAACCGCCTGTTTGATTTTCGGCTCCAACAGTCTGGCAACCGCCGCGAATGCCGGAACGACCACCGAATTACCAAACTGGCGATAAGCCTGAGTATCTGACACCGGGATCCTGAATTGATAGCCCTGTGGTGATTCAAATCCCATCAGGCGCGCACACTCCCGTGGTGTAAGCCGGCGCGGACGGTGCTGCTGGTTCAACGGATCGTCAAAATCCTTTTCACCCAGCGCCATATCCCAGCCGCGGTCGATAAGGATCTCGGCGCCATCTTTATAATAGCGTGCCGATAATGTGCGGGTTACGCTATCGGGATTATCGGGGTATACCATGCCATAGCCAAACCCATTGCCCCGCGCCTGGTGCTTTTTCGCATAGCGATAGAGATATTTCCACAACACCGGCGTCAGCACATATTTCGCATCGACGGTCGGCTCAAGCAACTCCGCCAGCGTCGTACGCCGCTGCGGATAGCGAGTGACAATATTTCGCAGCGTGAAGTCTGATTTCAATTGCAGATCGCGTCGAAATCCGACGAGCACAATACGTTCGCGATGCTGCGGCAAAAAATGTTGTCCATCGATAATTTTCGGATCGTCAGGTCCATTATCCGCCGCATCCGCGACGTCATAACCCAGCTCATCCAGCGTCTGCATGATGATGCGAAACGTTTTACCCTGGTCGTGACTTTTCAGGTTTTTGACGTTTTCGAGCACAAATATGGCTGGTCGACGCGCGTCGATAATACGCACCACGTCAAAAAAGAGGGTGCCTTGTGTATCACAGGCAAAGCCGTGGGCCCGCCCTAACGCATTTTTCTTTGATACCCCAGCCAGGGAGAAAGGCTGACAAGGAAATCCTGCCAGCAGTACGTCATGCTCAGGAATATGTTGGCGAATATGTTCCGCAGCCTGCTGGTCGCTCACCCCATCATGATGACTCAGCGTGACATCGCGAATATCTTCATTAAAGTGATGCTGGAGTGGATCGCAATAATTGTTCGCTTTGTAGGTACGCACCGCATGCTTGTTCCATTCGCTGGTAAACACACACTGCCCACCAATCGCCTCAAAGCCTCGACGAATCCCGCCAATGCCGGCAAACAGATCGATAAATCGAAAGGCATAATGCGGATGATGCGCAGGTGGCGTCGGCAGCAAGGAATTCAGATGAGTAAGCTCATTCTCGCTGAGGCGATGCCATGTTTCGTTCGCCATCACTCGCTTAAAGATGGCCGGACTCCAGCGGTTCTCGCCAACACCATTCAGATGAGCAACCAGGGTTTTCACGTCATATATTTCAAGCAACTTAGCCAAAATCACCTGCGCGGCGGCCTTGTTATCATCTGTCATCGGGTTCATGGAGCCTGCTACTGAAAAATTATCCTGCATACATTTAACCGGCCGAAATGGATAACCGACAGATTAACATAAAATAGCGCGGTTGACGTTGCGGCTGTACTGGCGGCTAACCTGCTTTAAAGGGTTGAATCGCGTCAGGATCCAGCATTTCATACTCCCCTTTTAACTCCGCACTCAGCTTCGCCATGTACGTCAGTAAGAAGTCAGCATTATGCTGCGCTAAATGTCGGCCTTGTTCAGTTTGCATCGTCGACGGCAACGTCAATAACTTGGTCTGGAAGTGATCGAGCGCGTACTGTTTATCGTCAAGACCACGCTGACGGGCAAACGGATCTTCCGCATCAAATAGCGCCACTCCTAACGCACCAGACACGGCAAACACGCGCGCTAACCCAATGGCGCCCAACGCCTCAAGCCTGTCAGCATCCTGCACGATTTTAGCTTCAATGGTTTCCGGTGCGATCTTCGCGCTGAAACTGTGCGCCTCAATGGCATGGCACACGGCCGGTATACTGTGTTGCGGAAAATCTGGGAAGTCGCGCCTCAACATGCGACGTGTTTCCTGCGCCGCCAATACTGACGAGCGATGACGATCCGGATGGTTTTTCGGTAAGCTAACAAGATCATGGAAGTAGCACGCCGTCAGCACCACCAGCCAGTCTACGCTCGCATCTTGACTTAGCTTTTGCGAGGTCTTCCACACGCGACGAAAATGAGAAATATCATGGGCAGCATCCTGCCCGGAGTGGTTATCACGTAGCCAGGCTTCAAATTTTGACTGCCAGTCCTGTAGTTCCATAGGGTCTCTCTTTGCAGAAAGAAAACCACCTTAACAACAATTTCCATTTCAGACTAATGCCAGCGCTGCGATTTATATCTATATATTATTATTTTTACATTTACATAACCCCAAAGAATTAATTATCTCGTGGAATGAATATCTCTCGGTCATTACTCGTTATCAAATAACAAATAATCGACAGCAATAAAATAAACAATGCAAATAAAAAACAAAAAACCATAATTTATAGATAAACATTAATTTATACAATGAATGGCGTTATCGAAAACATACACATATAGTTATAAAAAGACAAACAAGAAACAATTTGAAATATTTTAAATATATTTGTTACACGTTATATTTTAAATAAAATGAACTTCATAGATAGTATCAAAATGTAGTCTTCGGATAGTACTACATATTCATATTAATTATTATCATAAGGGAATACATAATGAAAAGAAAAGTACTGGCACTTCTCCTCCCTGCTTTATTAGCTGCAGGCGCAGTAAATGCGGCTGAAATTTATAATAAGAACGGCAATAAACTGGATCTGTACGGTAAAGTTGATGGTCTGCGTTATTTCTCTGACGATGCTGGCAGTGATGGCGATCAGACCTATGCTCGTGTGGGCTTTAAAGGCGAAACCCAGATCAACGATATGCTGACTGGTTATGGTCAGTGGGAATATAACATTCAGGCCAACGGTACCGAAGGTGATAAAGGCGATTCCTGGACTCGTCTGGCTTTCGCTGGCTTAGGATTTGGTGAGAACGGCACCTTCGATTACGGTCGTAACTATGGCGTCGTCTACGACGTAGAAGCCTGGACCGATATGCTGCCGGAATTTGGCGGCGATACTTACACCCAGACCGATGTGTATATGCTAGGTCGTACCAACGGCGTGGCCACCTATCGTAATAAAGGCTTCTTTGGTCAGGTTGATGGCCTGAACTTCGCCCTGCAGTATCAGGGTAATAACGAAGGTAGCAGCTTAGGTCAGGAAGGTTCTGGTAACAGCACTAACCGTAAACTGGCGAAAGAAAACGGCGACGGCTTCGGTATGTCTACCTCCTATGACTTTGACTTCGGTTTAAGTTTGGGTGCAGCGTACTCCGCATCTGACCGTACCGACGATCAAGTTGCTCGTGGCTACCAGGACGGAATGAATCATCGTAACAACTATGCAGGCGGTGAAACCGCTGAAGCCTGGACCGTGGGCGCAAAATATGATGCCAATAACGTTTACCTGGCTGCTATGTATGCAGAAACCCGCAACATGACCTACTACGGCGGTGGCAATGGCGAAGGTAATGGCGGTATTGCCAACAAAACCCAGAACTTTGAAGTTGTTGCACAGTATCAGTTCGACTTCGGCCTGCGCCCTTCCATCGCTTATCTGCAGTCTAAAGGCAAGGATTTAGGTGGTCAGGAAGTAAGTCGTGGTAACTGGCGTTATGTCGACAAAGATCTGGTCAAATATGTTGATGTAGGTATGACTTACTACTTCAACAAAAACATGTCTACCTACGTTGATTACAAAATCAACCTGCTGGATGAAGACGATAGCTTCTATGAAAGCAATGGTATCGCGACTGACGACATCGTTGCCGTTGGTTTAGTCTACCAGTTCTAATTACCCACAAAAATACGCAAGCCCGCTTCATTTGAAGCGGGCTTTTTTAGCGCACGGGGATAAGATCTGCTAACAGCGCCAGATATACGACACGCTTTCAATAGAATTAATGTGGGGAAGATTTTGAAAAAATATTAATAACCAGAACCCCAGCGCAAATCAGGAACATGCCTGCGATCGCCGGGAAATCCAGCTTTTGCCCACTTACTAACCAGCCCAAAAGGCTGATTAATACGATTCCAGCACCTGACCAAATTGCATACGCAATGCCCGTTGGAATGGTCGATAGCGTCTGAGAGAGAAGATAAAAAGCAGTGCAGTAGCACACAATGGTTGCTACAGATGGCCATAAGCGTGTAAATCCGTCAGAAAACTTCATCAGGGTTGTACCTATTACTTCAGCTATAATGGCCCCGGCAAGGAAAATGTATGAGTTCAAAATCTGGCCCCATGTGACAATCTAAGACAATCATCGTATCACAAAGGGTTAGGTGAGTTTGAACACAGCCAAAACTACTTTAGCTTAGTACAAAAAGGCCGTCTGAAGCGCCGCGAGGTCTGCTATGCGCAGACGTTGTGGTTAATTTTAACGTCACCATAGAGCTGACATCGGTCTGCGGATTGCCTGCTTCGAATGCCCAGCTTTCCATTTCCCTGGTAATTTTTTGCTTAGTATCAGCATCAACGACTCCATCAGGAAATCTGATATTTATAACTTTTCCTTTATCATCAATATTATATACAACTTTGATTTTATTGTTTTCATCCACCAACGTTCTTACCTCGGTTTTGCTGATTGTTTCACTTGCATGAGTACTAAAAGCTAAACCAGCAGACAAAGTAGCAATAAAAGCCACATCAAAAAGCTTGTTATTCATAATGTTACCCCCCCACTCAAAGAAATAATGATAAATAGAAATAATTATCATTTCCACGGTTTATTTTACAGCTAAACAGGGTGTGGCAATACTGAAGGGGCTGAGCTGGCACTGTCACGGCACAGAGCCAAACCGAATCTGACAGTCAACTCTGTGTCGGCAGCAGACCGTTAGCAAGGTGAAGCATGATATTTCGGAGGCTCTTATGGACAAATGGAAAAGATAATCACATGTAAACTCAGCGCGATTGCAATGTTAAACGGTATTTCCCCTGGAGACCCCGGATGTTTACTCATATGCGTATTGCCAAACCCGTCAGCAATCTCGAAAGATCTTTTCTGATGTACAGCCAGGGATTGGGGCTACATAAAATTGCTGAATTTAACGATCATGAGGGGTTCAATGGAATAATGTTAGGGCGGGAAGACTTAGACTGGCACATAGAATTCACCTTTTGCCAAATCCATCCCGTTCAACCTTTGCACACTGAAGAAGATTTACTCGTTCTTTATTACCCTGATGCAAATGAATGGTCGCATGTCTGCGAAAGAATGAACGATGCTGGTTTCAGAATGACAGCGTCATTCAATCCCTACTGGGACGTGAACGGAAGGACATTTGTTGACCTCGACGGATATAGGGTAGTTATCCAAAACAAGTCGTGGGCATAACCTCAATAACTATTGCCATGTACCTTTCATGAACTCAAAGCCTGGGGGATATCAGATTACCAAGGCTCGAGAAGGACAAACAACTATTCTCAGGTCACAAAAATGAATGCAAGTTGTGGTTTATGACAGAAAAGTGAAAATTTTCCCCACACTGGATCTTCCGGTATTGAACAAATCAGAAGATGATGATGGCGAGCTTTATACTAAGCGAATATACCGACACTATACCAAGTGTGACATGAGTCGTTGAAAGGGATTGAGCTAAGTGTTTGAATAGTGGCGGAGAGAGGGGGATTTGAACCCCCGGTAGAGTTGCCCCTACTCCGGTTTTCGAGACCGGTCCATTCAGCCGCTCTGGCATCTCTCCGTTTTGGCGGTTGCCATGATGCCAGGTAATTTGGCATTTTAACAGACCCAGTTCCGTCAATTTCGTTCAAGTGACGAGTTTGCGAGCAAAACGATGATTAAGTGGCCCTGGAAAGAGCAAGAAACAGCCCGAAATGACGACTGGCCGTGGGATAACGCCCTGGCTATTCCGCTTCTGGTGAATCTCACCGAGCAAGAACAAGCCAGACTTATCGCCCTGGCCGAGCGCTTTTTACAGCAAAAAAGATTGGTAGCACTTCAGGGGTTTGAACTGGACCCGCTGAAAAGTGCGCGCATTGCTCTGCTCTTCTGTTTACCTGTTCTGGAATTAGGGATCGAGTGGCTAGATGGGTTTCATGAAGTTCTCATCTACCCTGCCCCATTTGTTGTAGACGACGAATGGGAAGACGAAATTGGTCTGGTGCACAATCAACGTGTCGTTCAGTCCGGGCAGAGCTGGCAGCAAGGTCCGATAATCCTCAACTGGCTTGATATTCAGGATTCCTTTGATGCCTCAGGCTTTAATCTGATCATTCATGAAGTCGCGCACAAGCTGGATATGCGTAATGGCGATCGCGCCAGCGGTATTCCGGCGATTCCTCTGCGAGATATTGCCGGCTGGGAGCACGACCTGCATGCCGCAATGAACAACATTCAGGATGAAATCGATCTGGTAGGGGAAACCGCATGCAGTATAGATGCTTACGCTGCAACCGATCCGGCCGAATGCTTTGCCGTATTATCCGAGTATTTTTTCAGTGCTCCTGAATTATTTGCTCCACGTTTCCCGGCTTTATGGCAGCGTTTCATCCTGTTTTATCGCCAAAATCCAATGCAACGGTTACGAGATAACCCCGAAGATGGCCATTATCGCTCATCAAGTGTGCATTAACACCGAATTTGAAGATTAATTAACCAATTGAAATGACGCGCTAATTTTACTGTTGACACCTCAGGGTGAGGTCAGTAATATGCGCCTCGTTCACACGATTCCTCTGTAGTTCAGTCGGTAGAACGGCGGACTGTTAATCCGTATGTCACTGGTTCGAGTCCAGTCAGAGGAGCCAAATTCCTGTTTTCAGGCGTGCTTATAAGTCCCTATTCAGTTAGGTTTCAATAAGTTAGCGTGAAAATATTTCCCAATGCGTGTCTGGTTTTCCCTGCGCATCCGGCGAAATTGGTGGTCTGATCTGGGGTCATTTCAGTTCGATAATGGAGTGACCACCATATGTCCCTGTCCGACGCGAAAATCCGCAGTATCAAGCCTTCTGATAAACCCTTTAAACTGACCGATTCTCAGGGTCTGTATCTGCTCGTCAATCCGGGCGGTTCACGCCTCTGGTATCTCAAGTATCGCTTCAACCGAAAAGAATCCCGCATCGCGTTAGGCGCATACCCGCAGGTCTCGCTTTCTGACGCCCGCCAGCAGCGCGACGGTATCCGTAAACTGCTGGCGCAGAATATTAATCCCGCACAACAACGCATGACTGAAAAAGCCGCCGCATCACCGGAAAAATGCTTTGAGGCCGTTGCGGTGGCATGGCACAAAACCAACAAGAAATGGTCGGCTGACTATGCAGAACGCATTCTTGCCAGTATGAAAAATCATATCTTTCCGGCAATTGGTCATCTGCCCGTCACGATGCTCAAAACGCAGCATTTCACGGCGTTACTGAAAGTTATCGAGGACAAAGGCTTTCTGGAAGTCGCGTCCCGTACCCGGCAGCAACTCTGCAACATCATGCGTTACGCCGTTCAGCAGGGACTGACTGAAAACAATCCGGCGCTGCATCTGGAAGGCGTCACCGCGCCGCCGATTAAAAATCACTATCCCGCCCTGCCGCTGGAGCGGTTGCCCGAATTGTTTGAGCGCATTGGCGGCTATCAGCAGGGACGGCAGCTTACGAGGCTGGCGGTAGCGCTGACTCTGCATCTGTTTATCCGTTCCAGTGAACTGCGCTTCGCCCGCTGGAGCGAGATAGATTTCAGACACAAAATCTGGACCATCCCCGCCACCCGAGAGGCGATAGATAAAGTTCGTTTTTCAGGTCGTGGCGCAAAAATGCGCACTCCGCATATTGTGCCATTGTCCCGGCAGGCTATAGCTATTCTGAAGCAAATACAGGAAATCTCAGATCATCTGGAGCTGGTCTTCCCCGGCGACCATAACCCCTATAAACCGATGAGTGAAAATACCATCAACCGGGCGTTACGTCTGATGGGCTATGATACCAAAACCGACGTCTGCGGACATGGCTTCCGGGCAATGGCCTGTAGCGCACTGGTGGAATCTGAGCTCTGGTCGCGGGATGCAGTGGAAAGGCAGATGAGTCACCAGGAACGCAACAGCGTGCGGGCAGCATATATCCATCGTGCTGAACATCTCGATGCACGCAAGGACATGATGCAGTGGTGGTCAGACTATCTTGACGTAAGCCGCGAGGGGTACGTTGCACCCTATATTTATGCCCGGCGGCATAAAGCGGCCTGAGCCAGTAGCAGTATAATTTGTTAAAAATGAAAAAGCAGATCCGGATTTAATCCGGATCTGCTTTTTACGTTGCGCAACCACTGTCAGACAATCAGCACCAGCAACCGACTTGCTGGAACGCAATAGCTGCACCAGTTCAATATCATCGTTTACCTGCACCAGAAACTACCCGGTAAACATCGAACTGCACCAGTACTAAGACCTTTTCAGCCCTTTAGCCTTTTCCGGGCTGGCGCTGTTACCCTTACCAGCCCTTTACCCTTATGGCCTTCGCCTTTTCTGGCGCAACCCTTTTATTTTCGTCAGGCAGTAACCGGGATCTCTGCCACAGCCATTGATAGAAAATCGTACAGAATTATTTGGCCCCAAATAATTTTGCACGAAAACCGATTAATAATGATTTTTACGAAGGTAATACCTTTTAAAAAGCTATTTCCAATTAAAACTGAACAATTAAACAGTCATCACCGCATCATATTTGAGGTCAAATATGATGCGGCAGACAGCAATCGATCGTGGGGATAACGAAAGGTAATGGCTGTCAGTCAGTATCACCCCGCCGCCCGTACACCTGCGCCACATACCGTCCGCGCCCGTCGCCGTGCCCCAGATCCATCGCCGTCATCGCCAGTGCTTCTTTTTCACTGAATCCCTGCGTCAGATAATGATGGATCGCATCCTGCGCCCACGCATAGCGTAACGAATGGGGGAATACACGCCCGTTAAACCAATACGTGACGCCTGGCTGTGCCAGTATTTCATTGCACTTCTGAGATCCGGTTTATCGAGCAGCCTGTCATGACGGTTTTCTGCAACAGATAGCGCATTATCGAGTGCCTTTCTGACCGCCACAACATCCAGAATAACGGTTTCCCGCAGACGTCCGCCTTTGGTGCCAAACACCACCGTTAACCGGGATTCTTCACGCTCCAGAGCCTGCCGCCATGTCTTCAGAGACTGCGCACTCTGTACCGCTTCCTGCGAACGCAGCCCCATCAGACGGGAGAGTTCCAGTGCTGCCGCCAGACCCGGATCTTTTGCGCGGGCCGTCTCCAGCACGTCACGATAGTGCTCCGGCGTGATCGCCAGCTTTGTACCGTTGCGGGATGCGCCAGACAGACCAAGAGAACGGTTATTCAGCCGCTCACTCTGCGCCAGTTTGTCGCGCCCGGCCTGTTTCAGAATGCAGTGCACCGCCGCCATCTCATTTTGCAGGGAACGCTTTGTAATGCCCTGCGCCAGCCGTTCACGGACATAGCTTTCAACATGCCGCGCTTTCAGGTGTTCCACCCGGCGGATCTGCACATTCTGCGCCATCACCAGACGTTCACAAAAACGCTGCGCCAGCTTAATGCGGTCGTGAACGGTCTTATGGCTGCCTCCCGCCTGTTTCGCCAGCCTCATCATCTCCTGCGCCAGAATTCCTATATTTTCCCCTTTTAATGATTGCCTCAACTCCATAACCCAAAACTGATACAGCTTTCCCCGGCGCACAGGCCGATAGCCCCTGTTTTTTTGTCGGGGCTGCGAACGATACCTGAGCGCCGGGGCGGCAGCCGTTGAGGTGTTGCGGGGTGTCGGTTGTGCTCTCAGAGCAGCCGCCCGCCTGAGCGGGTCATCCCCCGGATCATCCTGATCCGCCTCGGTATCGGTTTGTGTTCTCCTTAATGCGTGAAATGGCCTGAAAAAGTGGTTTCAGAATCCAGCCATGAGCTGGCGCAGTTGAGTTGTCTGGTGCAGAGTTAAAGGGCTGCGTGCGTCACGGAATAAATTCCGACAGATGGCGAGAACCAGCGAAATCAACTGGTGCAATAGAACAGCAGAAAATAATGACCTCTGCCACAGTTTCTGTGGCCCGGCGTGTTACGAGGTTTGCGCCGGTAAAGGGAATGACCATCCTGAATAATTCAGGTGCTTCTTTCAGGCCATGAAGCAAAGGGCGTCGTCCGCAGACAACAGAATGCACGAAGGAGATTATCCCCGGACAGTGGTGAAATAAATGGAAAACTGAATTTCAGTATGTCAGTTTAAGCATTGCTTCAGACAATAACTCCGTACACAGAAACATATTCACCCAGAGAATTACTTAAAAATAATGCCACCCAGTTAAAAATACAATTAACAATATCAATCACATCATTGAATAATAATTTCGCATGCAACACCCAAATAATACATAAAATAATTCAATAATACAGACTTACCTCACATAACCCGCTTTCAAAAGACTTTCTAATTAATGCCACTCTGCAAGCGCATTATTTATATTCATCTACCAAATTAATAAAGCATAAGCAAACTCGGTTTTATATTATTAATCGGAAACATGATACATGGAATTTCGGAATCTGACGCCATTCGCAGTGATGGAATATGCGATGGACGATAAGCATGGCAAACGGTATCACGTCATTGCCATGAAAACCGGCTTTCGCCTTATGCCGAACCCTGAAGGGCAGTGGCAGACAATACTGATGGAATATCCGGCGCTGCCGTTATGCCTGGAGGATAAATTTTTCGGGGAATTAAATACCTCTCCGGTGAGGCAGGAAAGTGACCTTGCCCCCTTCAAACCCGTCTGCGACATCATCGTCAATGGAACGGCTTACACCCAGAATGGCGTCGCTGCGCCAGAAACGATCGCCGGTGTATTAATACACGCCCCGTCGGGTGAAATGATACTGGACAAAAGACTGCTTATCACCGGCCAGCATTTTTACCGGCAACAGCCATTAACCGGACAATGGCATGAAACAGCACCGGGGCCATTTACCTCCCTGCCGCTGAATTATCGCCACGCCTTTGGCGGTGAATGCCGCACCGAACCTGACAGCGAATATGCTGACCGCATCCCGGCAGAATACCGTCTGACCGACGAACAGCGGCGCGAACCCCCTGATCCGTTTAATTCCCCGCTGGCACACACGGTCTGCCCGGTAAACCCTCTGGGGCTGGGCTTTATGCAGTCATGGTATCAGCAGGCCGGTAAAATCCGGCAGGCCGAAGCGCCCCGAATCATCTCAGCTGAATATCCATTCACCCTTCATCATTTTATTGCCTGTCTGGACGGGAAAGCAGACGGGTCTGCACCTGAATTTCAGCCTGCGGGTTTTGGCTGTATCAGCCGTACCTGGCTACCCCGGCTGCCGCTGGCCGGGACTTACAACCAGGCATGGCTGGAAAACCGCCATCCTGACCTGCCGGAGGATTTTAATTTCCGCTACTGGAACTGCGCTCCGCATGACCAGCAAATTCCTTTCCCGGTCCCCGGTACAAGGTTCGTCCTGAGTGGCCTGCATCCTGAGGGTGATATCAGTTTTACATTACCCGCCAGTCGGGCCGGCATTCTGCTGCGGATGGACTCTGGCGAATGTATTCCGCAGATGATGTGGACCGACACGCTGCTTATTGACACGGATGCCCTGACCGTCGAACAGACCTGGCGATATCTGTTACCCGTTAATTCGTCAGTACGGGTGATGGAAGCCCGTTATCACGTGACAGGAGAAGAATGATGGCGAAGAATTATATCGCCCGCCAGGACGGGCTGTGGACGGTCGTCAGCCTGACACCGGATGTCTGTAAAACCCCGATGGGCCCGGCCACGCCGCCCGTCCCTTATCCTGTTACCGCCAGTCTGGGTGATGCGGTGCGGGTTGTCCCGTCAGTCAAAGCGAACGGACATCCGGTGCTGGTACTGGATCAAAGTTTCGTTCCCGCGACAAAAGGCGATGAACCGGGTGTGGCTAAGGGAGTGAAAAGCGGTACGGTGGGTGATATCTGCGAGCCGCTGGAGCACAGCACCACCTTCAGAGTCAGCGGCAGGCCCGTTCTGCGTCACTTTGATACGTTCTGGATGAACGCCAGAAACACCACCGGCATCATTATCGGCCAGCCACCTGCCGCCAGTGTCATGGCAAAAGAGGCAGACCCACAGCCTGCTCCCGAAACGGAGAAAGAGCAAAGCTTCTGGGACATGATGCTGATGGTACAACTTGACCAGAGCCGTGCACAAATCGGGGCTGCTCCCGTCCAGCTGGATTTGGCCATTGGAGGCCTCAAGGCATTCTGGAACCAGTTCCCGGATATGGTGACGATGATGGGCCAAGGTGCCGTGATGCAGCATGCCGGGGAAATGCAGATGAACGCTGCCATACTCTCAGCCACGGGTCAGGAGGCGCTGGGCAGGGATATGTACAACCTGGGGGCGGAGGTTCGGGAGCATGCCGGTGATTTTAACCTGGATGAATACCGTCTGGAGATGGATAACGACACGCAGGCGCTCGGCGGAAAAATTTATAACTATGGCTCTCTGGCACTGGGGGGATATGGCCTGCTTAAAGGGGGATTTACGCTGGTGAAAACCCTGCGGGCCGCCAGGAAGCTTGCGAATGAAGGAAAGCATGCCGGTGAGTTCACCGCTGACTTGCTGAAAATAAAAAATGGCGAAAACGCTGTCGGTGATATGTCCCGCACCGAGAAACTGGCTGATGATGCCCTTCCCGACAGTGACAATGGAGCAATAGTTAAAGGCGAAGGCACGGATAATAGCGGTCAGGGTAATAACGCCAGTCAGGGCAATATGACGTGTACAGGTGACCCGGTGGATGTAGCCAGCGGCAGCCTCATTCAGGCTCTCAGCGTCCTCACCCTTCCCGGCACGCTGCCTTTGACTCTCTCCCGCCTCTATCGCTCACAGGCACAAAGCGGTGGCATCTTTGGCCCGAAATGGACCGATGAGTGGTCAGTCTCTCTGACGGTACATGGTCGCAGTCTGCACTTTACCGACCACGAAGGCGTGGTGCTGTATTACCGCCTTCCACAGGACGGTGTTTTTCGCGATGCCGTTAACTCCCGCCAGGCATATTACCGGCTGTCGGGGAGCCTGCAAGAGGGTGTGCGCATATTTGACCGTCGCACGCAGCAGACGCAGATATTTTCCCCGGCAGGCCACGACATTTACCTGCTGTCTGCCATTCACGACCACCACGGCAACCGGATTGATTTTCTCCGCGCGGATAACCTGCTGACGGAAATTCGCCACAGCGATGGTTACGCGCTTTCGCTTGACTGGCAGCAGCGGCAACTGGTGAGCATCGACCTGGTCACGCCGCAGCGTCAGCGCCTGGTGACGTGCCGGTATGACAGTCACGGTTTTCTGTCAGAGTGCGATACCTTTCAGTTCTCACACCTGTGGCATGACTATTCTCCCGAAGGGTTTATGACCCGCTGGCGGGACACGGACAAAACCTGCGTGGATATCCGCTATGACACTCAGGGTCGCGTTATCAGCACCCTGTCAACGGAAGGCTATTACGACGACCGCTTTGTCTATAACGATGAAGAACACTGCACCACCTACATTGACGCCGAAGGCGGTGAAACCCGCTACTGGTATAACGAAGATGGTCTGGTCACCCGCAGCCTTGACCCGCTGGGCCGGGAAGAAACCACCGTCTGGGACAATGCCCGGCTTCAGTCGCGCACCGATGCGCCGGGGCGCACCACGGCGTACCGTTATAACCGGGAAGGTGACATCAGCCAGGTCGCTCTGCCGGGCGGCTACAGTCTGTACTACGACTACAACGAACACGGGCAACTTACCCGGCTGACCGCACCGGGTAATCAGGTCTGGCAATGGGCTTACGACGATAAAGGCAGCATGGCCAGCCTGACTGACCCGCAGGGGCGGAAGCAGCAGTTCAGCTACAGTGAACAGGGCGATTTACTCCGGCAGATTATGCCGGGCGGTGCCACCTGGCAGTGGGACTACAATCCCCTGCATCAGGTCCGTGAAACCACCGCGCCGGATGGCGGCGTGACGCAGACCGAACAGGATATCCTGGGCAGACTGCTGAGCGTGAAAGACCCGCTGGGCTTCACCACCCTGTTCCGCCACAGTCAGAGCCATGCCGGGCCTCAGGGCAGCGTGGAAGAAATCAACCGCCCGGACGGCGTGCGCGAACTGATGCGCCAGAACAGCGAAAAACTGCCGGAAAGTGTCACCGATGGCGAAGGTAAGACCACCCGCTACGAATATGGCGCGTTTGACCTGCTGACCGCTGTCGTGCGTCCGGATGGAGAACGGCTGGAATGCCGCTACGATAAACTCACCCGCCTGACTGAAATCGCCAACGCCGAAGGTGAATGCTACCGGCTGGAATATGACAAAGCAGGGCAGCTTACTGCAGAAACTGATTTTACCGGGCGCACGCTGACCTACGCTTACGATGCTGGTGGGCGCTGCATCCGCACCACCTTCCCCGACAGCACTCACCTGAACCGCCAGTACAGCGTCACAAACCAGGTGACCCACGAGGAAGTGACGCAGGGCGACAGTGAACGGGTGCTCAGTCGCACGACGTTTACCTACGACGCTTTCAGCCGCCTGGTCGAGGCTCGCAATAATGATGCCACCGTCACGTATGAATACGATGATGCCAGCCGGGTCACCGCCGAAACCATTAACGGCAGGCGCACGGAATATCGTTACGACCCCGACCAGGATACGGTCTCGCAGCGCACCACCGCCGGTATTACTGAGCACTTTACCCGCAGTCTTATGGGTGACCTGACCTCGTGGCAGATAGCGAACCATGCTCCCCTGATTTTTGAGCACGACCTGTGCGGCCAGGAAATATCCCGGCAGAGTGATGCCGGGTTCAGCCTCCGCCAGAGTTACACCCCGACGGGAATGCTGACTGACCAACAGACCGGTGACCTGAACGAACAGAATCCGCACTACCGGCGCAACAACACCCTGCACCGCCAGTGGCTGTATGACAAAGCGTACAACCTGACGATGATTGCCGATTCTCACCGGGGAACGATGGTCAACAGTCTCACGGCAAACGACCAGATAAGCCACGCCACCTGGACCGGCAGCAGCAGCGTACCAATGTGCGAGGAGCGTTTCACTTACGACAGAAACCTCAATATCTCCCGCCGCCAGACCTGGGTAAATGATGTACTGGAAAGCGAAGCTCACCAGCATCAGCAGCATGGACGTATGGTATCACGGGAATGCAAAGAATGGCGGCACTCAACACATCGCATTAACCCGGACAGCGGGATGCCGGAAGAAGGTAAATTTATCAGAGTCATCCGGGATGAGCAGACCACCTGGAAATACGATGCTAATGGTCGCCTGGTGGAAAAGCTGCTGGATAAAGGCGGCTACCGCCCGCTCACCTGGCGCTACCGCTGGGATGCGCGGAGCCAGCTAACAGGACTGGAAACCCCGGAAGGCGAACGCTGGGAATATAAATACGACCCGTTCGGCAGACGCATCAGCAAGCGCTGCACCAACAAGAACAAACCCGGAACAGATTTTCACTGGAACGGCGACCAGCTAACCGAAGAAATCCCGGTCAGCCCGGAAGGTACACCGGAATACGAAAACGCCATTCGCTGGATATACGAGCCGGGCAGCTTCACACCGCTGGCACGTTATGAGAAAGGACAACTGCACTATGCGGTGACCGATACCGTTGGACGTATTCAGGAATTACTGACCGAAGACGGCACCATTGTCTGGCGCGGTAAACAGCGACTGTGGGGCCAGGAAGAAGGCAGGAACAAAGAAGACGCCCCCACCTGTCGCCTGCGCTTTCCGGGACAGTATGAAGATGAAGAATCGGGGTTGTATTATAACCGGTTCCGGTACTATGATTGCGGGACAGGGCAGTATCTGTGCGCGGACCCCATAGGGCTAAGAGGTGGGTTAAATCCGTATGGATATGTCAAAAATCCGCTGAAATACATAGATCCGTTGGGTTTATGTAAAACAGAGATAAATAATGATGGTCCATTATTACCTGATTCAGCATGGCACAAGAATGCACCCCATCAAGTAACACCAGGTACAAGAGAATTGGAACATTATAAATTTAATCCTGATACAGGTGAACTTGAATATTCCACTGTTAAGTATGATCAATATGGCAGGCAGATCCAACGTACTGATTATAGTAATCATGGGTATGGTAATCCGTCGGCTCCAGATTATCATTCTAATCCTCATGTGCATGAGTATGAATATGGTCCTGGATATAGTCCAAAAGGGAAACAAACCAGAACTAATACAGGGGGGAATTGACCATGAATATCAATAAGCTAAATCACGCACTAATAAACAGCAATATATTAAAGATGGTGCATATAGATATTGATCCTATCACCATGAAATATAATGTATTATTTTCATTAAGTGATAATGAAGATGTCGTCGATGAAGTATCTTTTTATTTTTATGATGTCAGTAATATGAGAATGGAAGATATAGGTGGTGGATTAACTCAATTCATGCATCTTAAAATATCAGTGATTGATGTTTCAAATGATCGTAATAAATATAAGCTAGAAGATATTGAAGATTCTAAAATATCATTTGAATTTAATTCTGTTGATCTCCTGAAATAAATACTTTCAGTTAAGAGCCGGGAAAGATCCTCTTGTCTTCCCGGTTTTTGATTGCACTATAACCAGTTCTGGTACTACGATTGTGACACGGGATAATACCGGTGTGCTGATCCGATAGGGCTACGTGGGGGGATAAACAGTTACGCGTATGTACCTAATCCGCTTGGCTATATTGATCCGTTGGGATTATGTAAAACGGATGTGGGTAATTCTTATCCCGGCCCTAAATTACCAGATAATATTGAATCAGCTTTCGAGAATGGGATATATACAAATAGAAAGTTGACTCAGGATGAATTTTCCTATAAATATCATGGTGTAGATAATAGAACCGGTAGAAAATATTCATGGTTAACGAATAAATTATATACATCAGAAGATACACTGAGGCAGGATCTTGCTATTCGCCATAATTGGGGTGTCAATATTACTGATGTGTCAAAATTTAGAGTTCCTCAAGGTACATGGGTTAGCGAGGGAACCGCAGCCGCTCAGGGCGCAGGATATCCTGATGGTGGATATCAAGCTGTGATATCGAATATTCCAGATGTTTGGGTAACAAATACAACAGGGGTTCCGTGGTAATGAAAACAGAAAATTTACTTAATGTTTTAAATGAAATAATTATTGAATAAAAAAACAGTCTGCTGATTTTTTTCATTAAGGTATAATAATATAAAGAACTTAAATAATCACTTAGAGTCCATTGAGGAATTATCTACATGCAGAGCAATGGCTCAGTATGCTAATTTTTCTATTACAGAGGAAAGAAAACTCGATAAAATAGTAGACTATGCAACAGCTATCTTAGCAGGAGATAAAGCATAATAATTCAATAAAAACCGGGGAAGATCCTCAATCTTCCCCGCCTTTATTATTTAATCCCCGTTCACCACATTATTTACCCCCGCCTTAACATGATTCATCGACTTTTTCATCAGATAAAGCTCCTTCCGTAGCTCCCTCACTTCGTCCACTTCCGAAATCTTCACCGTGACGCCTTTCCCTGTCTCAAATCCCGCTTCTCTTAACCAGTCACCCTTGAGGGTCAGGCTGGGATGCTGTGAGTAATATGTGGTCATGCCGGTTTTACGCATGCTCTGACATAGCCGGCTTTAAGAGTGTGCTGGGTTTTGGGTATGATATTTTTTGTGTTTAACATGCTGATTAAATAGTAAAATAAGCATTGTGCAGATAGTTTAATTTATCAGGGTATGGCGGTAGCGTATGAACTACGACGCGATGAGCTTGGTAATTTACATACAAAGCTGACGGTACGATTCACACTCCGGTGAGATTCTCTGTCCTGACCCCATAGGGCTAAGAGGTGGGTTAAATCCGTATGGATATGTCAAAAATCCGCTGAAATACATAGATCCGTTGGGTTTATGTAAACAAACAGGTGGTCGGCAGGTTTTAAACCCTGAATCTATATCCGGATGGGAGAAAGCAGAATCAATGTATGATCTCATTCGTTTTGATCCGAATGATATTTCTTTAATAGAAAAAAATACAGGTTGGAAAGAATCCATTATAGCCAGAGTTAAAAATCATTTATTCTTCAAAGATCATATGCTATGACAGGGGATTATCTCGATTTGATGCAGATCCAGCAATTGTTAATGCTTGGGATCGCTTAAAAACTGGCGATTACACGGCTAGTGATATTAACCTTCTACGACATGAGCAATTTGAGTCACGATTTGAAGGAATATTTGGTACAGACTACAGGGTAGCACACGATGCCGCAGAACGAAGTGGCAGAGTATGGGAGTAAATTATGGCATATCATATTGAAATACTGAAGTTTGAAGAAACAGATGAAATGGCGAAATATAAGTTTCGTCCAACGTCATCAAAATATTCCATAACTGACTATGGAGTTTTTGAAATAAATAAAAAAAATGGTGAAGTTGCTTTGTTAAAGCAAGTCACGAACGATACTAAAAATGTTTTTTATATGAGAGCTATGTTTAAAATTTTAACCTGTTGGCGGAAAGGATATTTACCTGAAAAGGAAGAGTGGGCATCATAATCTAAGGCAGGGAGAGTAAAATAGAATAATTATTTGCTGCTATGACCTAAAAATAAAGCCGGGAAAGATCCTCTTATATTCCCGGCTTTTATTGTTTAATCCCCGTCAAATCCCGCCTTCGAGCCTGCTTCGCTCTTCATCCGGCAGTGCGTCGGCCTGCTGCCAGAGTTCGTGTAGCCATCCTTGCTGGCATCGCCCCCCCGACCAGTTCATCAAGTGAAACTGCAACACACCAGCCAGCTTAAGCAGCGTCTCCAGTTGCGGCAAAATATGCCCCCTGTATATCCGTGGGGATTTTGGTTTTACGGTTGGAGCGGGAACTTTAAGACGGCGCAGGGAAACGAAGAAGTGACCCAAGGCAGCAGTGACCGGGTTCTCAGTCGTACGACGTTCATCTATGACACGCTGTGCCGCCTGGTGGAAGCGAAAAATGACGACGCCACCGTCACGTATGAATATGATGACGCCAGTCGGGTCGCAGCCGGTATTACAGCGCACTTTATCCGTGGGCTGATGGGAGAAATCGCTCAGTGGCAGATAGCCGACCATGCCCCGCTGACCCTGGAGCATGAATAGGTGGTCATTCTGGTGGTCTTGACAATCCCGATTTTTATGTTTAGCTTACCAATCAGCCAGTTAATAGCTAAGGCGATCCCAGTCAGAGGAGCCAAATTTAAGAAGCCTGCTTAAGGAAGCTTAAGCGGGCTTTTTGCTTTTCAGGCTTTCATAAAAGCATCTTGCATAAGCGTTCTGCCTGTTATACCGCCCCTATTCCATGTCTCATCACACCATTGATTAAAGTTATGTAAATGTAAATCGTTTAAACTTTGCAATTATTGTAACTGCTAGTGATTATCATTTATTGTACGCGAGCCAAAAGAACGAGCCCTGCTCGGTTCACTGTACGTTCCAATTACTCTGGGATATAAACGATGAATGCTCTGCCTCGCACCGGACTGCGCCGTATCACGCTTGCCTCTGCCCTGGTCTTCGCTGTTAGCCTGCCGGCTTTCGCCCAGGAAACATTAACGCTTTACACAACCCGCGAACCTGGCCTAATCCAGCCTTTACTTGATAGCTGGACAAAAACCAGCGGTATCAAAGTAAGTACGGTCTATATCAAGGATGGCATGCTTGAGCGTGTCAAAGCAGAAGGGAAAAATTCACCTGCCGACCTGCTGATGACCGTAGATGCAGGCAATCTCCTCGATTTAGTTGAAGCGGGTGTGACCCAACCGGTAGAGTCAGAAGCGCTGAAAGCCGCCATTCCTGCTAACCTGCGCGGTGCAGATAATCAGTGGTTTGCGCTTTCTATGCGTGCCCGCGTACTGTATGCCGAAAAATCAATGCCCATTGATAACTGGCATTACGAACAACTCGCCAGCCCGGAGTATAAAGGAAAAGTCTGTATCCGCTCTGGACAACATCCGTATAACACGGCGCTGATTGCCGCGATGATTGCCCATCACGGCGAAGCTAAAACCGAAGACTGGTTGCGCGGCGTGAAAGCTAACCTGGCCCGTAAAGCTACCGGCGGTGACCGCGATGTTGCCCGCGATATCCTTGGTGGAATTTGTGATATCGGTCTGGCTAACTCCTATTACGTCGGCCATATGAAAAATGCCAAAGAAGGCAGCGATGCTCGTCAATGGGGCGATGCCATCAAAGTCGTAAAACCAACCTTTGAGAATGGTGGTACACACGTCAATATCAGCGGCGCTGCCGTTGCCCGCTATGCGCCAAATAAAGCCGATGCCGTTAAGCTGATGGAGTATCTGGTTTCCGCACCTGCCCAGCAGCAGTATGCGAAAGCGAACTTCGAATATCCGGTACTGAAAGGCGTAACGCTTGATCCGGTTATCAGCGCCACCATCGGTGAAATTGATGTCGATAAGACACCGTTAACCGAAATCGTGAAGTATCGTAAACAAGCTAGCCTGCTGGTAGATAAAGTTGGATTCGATCAATAAACCTTTGCAGTTTCCAGCGTTACGCGGCCTGGTTTCCGGGCCGCAGTCATTATTAACGCCGTTGCATCTTGGCGCGCTGTGCGTGGCGCTTGGCGTCCTGACACCCATCATTGCGCTGATCTGGCAGGCTACCCAGGCCGATTTATCTCACTGGGATAATCTCCTGACGTGGGTGTTGCCTGCCGCGTTAAAAAACACCGTACTGTTGTTAGCGGGGGTCGCCGTGATGGTCGGCGTCATTGGTGTAGGTAGCGCATGGGCGGTGACGGCATGGGATTTTCCTGGCCGCAAAATTCTCAGTTGGGCGCTACTATTGCCGCTGGCGATGCCGACCTACATCGTCGCCTTTGCCTGGCTCGATCTGCTGCATCCGATTGGTCCCCTGCAAACCTTTATTCGTTTCTTACTGGGCTTTGACAGCCCACGACAGTTCCGCCTGCCAGATTTACGCTCTCTTTCTGGTGCAATAATTCTGCTCGGCTTAGTACTTTATCCTTACGTGTACCTGACCACACGCGCCATGTTTATCAGCCAGCCGGCTCATTTGCTGGAAGCCGCACGTACGCTGGGATGCAGCGCGACCGGAACTTTTTTTCGTGTTGCCCTCCCCATGGCACGTCCGGCCCTGGCCGTTGGCATCAGTCTGGCATTGCTGGAAACGCTTAACGACATCGGCGCGTCGGAATTCCTTGGGGTACAGACGTTAACTGTTACCGTGTACACCACGTGGATCTCGCGCTCCGATTTATCTTCAGCTGCGCAAATCGCCAGCATGATGCTGATGTTTATCTTCTTTATTCTGACGCTGGAATTTTATGGCCGCAGAAAACAGGGGTTCAGCAGCCGCAGTCTGCGGGAAATTCAACCCACGCGCGTGCAGGGTTGGCGCGGCTGGCTGCTTGGTGCCGTTATTTCGCTGCCGGTTGTGCTGGGTTTTCTGGCCCCGGTGCTGTTTTTAATGTGGGAAAGCGCCAAACGTATCGGCGATGACAACTTCCTTTCACCCTCGTTACTGTCAGCATTACAAAATACGCTCTTGCTCGCGGCGGGAACCACGCTGGTGGTGGTTTGTGTCAGTCTGTTGGTGGCCTGGAGCGCTCGCCATAGCGCTGCAGACAACGCGATGCCGGGGTTTCGCCGTGGCGTGATGCGTCTGGCCTCTTTAGGCTACGCGGTTCCCGGCACAATCCTGGCGATTGGTTTTTTAACGCCCGCCATGGCGGTTGACCGTTGGCTGGCTGACTTGCTGGATGTGCGTGGCCTACCGCTGATGTCAGCCGGGATCCTGCTGGTTATTTGCTGTGCTATGCGTTTCCAGGCGATTGCCATCGGCGCGCTGGATTCCGGTCTGGGACGCATTCCACCTTCGCTGGAGCAGGCTTCCCGGCTGTTGGGCGAGAATGGTGCGGGCACGTTTGCACGGGTTCATTTCCCTTTACTCCGCCCGGCCCTGGTGAGCAGCGCTCTGCTGGTTTTTGCCGACGCGATGAAAGAGCTACCCACAACATTACTTTTGCGTCCGGTTAACTTCGAAACGCTGGCAACATTGCTGTATGCGGAAGCCGCTCGTGGAACTTATGAAGAAGGTGCAATCGCTGCGCTAATGATTGTTTTAGCTGGCACGCTACCGGTTATTTTATTGGTGCGTCACCAAATGACTCGCCGGGGTTAAGAGAGTAACAATGTCAGAAATTGCATTACGCCTCCAGGATGTGCACGTTGCCTATGGCAACAGCCAGCAATCGGTACTGAATGGATTTTCAATGTCGGTACGCAAAGGGGAAATCGCCTGTCTGTTGGGTGCTTCAGGCTGCGGGAAAACCACGGTTCTACGCGCAGTTGCGGGGTTTGAACGACTGCGAAGCGGAGAGATCTATGTGTCCCAGCATCGTGTTGCCGCTCCCGGTGTTCATCTCCCGCCTGAAAAACGCCATGTCGGCATGGTTTTTCAGGAATATGCGCTATTTCCACATCTGACCGCGCACCAAAATGTCGCCTTTGGATTACGCCGCATGCCGCGTGAAGAGCAGCAGACCAGGGTGGCGGAACTGTTAAAAATGGTGGAGTTACATAGCCATGCCAGCCGCTATCCCCATGAACTTTCCGGCGGTCAACAGCAGCGCATCGCCCTTGCACGTGCGCTGGCACCACATCCGGAAATCCTGTTACTGGATGAACCCTTTTCCAGCCTTGATAAGCGCACACGTGAGCGCCTTGGCAACGAGGTACGGGATATTTTGCGCGCTGCCGGGCAAACGGCACTGCTGGTTACCCACAGCGAGCATGAAGCGCAGCTAATGGCAGACCATATCGGCGTGGTAAAAATGGGCCAGTATCAAATTAAAAAAGCGCCCCATCTTACCTGACGATAAACCTGGGCCGCTTTGATATTAAAAATGCTGCTGAACCTGGCTGATGTTTACTGGCATGCCCGAGCGTCTTTCCAGCGCCTGATTCCCGCGGCTCACGTCCACGCCACTCCCGCTGATAAATGTGCGCAAAGCGGGAGTGATCGGCAAGGGAACCTTTCTGTCAGACTCGTACTCCGAACGATTTCGTGACAGCGGCTCATGCACTTCTACCCAGCGACTGCCGTCTGGCTCCACGCTGTATTTCACCGGTCGGTCAATCAGTTGCACACGCGTTCCAACCGGCACCGTGTCAAACAGGTACTTAATATCGTCATTACGCAAACGGATGCAGCCCTGGCTCACCCGCAGACCAATACCAAAGTTAGCATTGGTACCGTGAATGGCATAAAGCCTGCCGATATAAATTGCATACAGACCCATCGGATTATCTGGTCCGGCAGGGACAAACGCCGGTAAGGTTTCCCCACGTGCGGCGTATTCACGGCGGGTATTCGGCGTCGGGGTCCAGCTCGGCGCTTCCTGCTTACGCTCAACCGCGGTCACCCAATTACGCGGGGTTTCTCTCCCTGCCTGACCAATACCAATGGGTAAAACCTCTACCGTATTGCTGCCCGCGGGATAATAGTAAAGACGCATTTCGGCGACATTGATAACAATGCCTTCACGCACGGTATCCGGCAATATCAGTTGCTGCGGCACCACCAGCGTTGAGCCAGACTTAGGCAGAAAAACATCTACGCCGGGATTGGCCTCGAGCATATTGCTCAATCCCTGCCCGTACTGCGCGGCAAATGCCTCCAGCGGCTGGGTGTTTCCGGGCGGGACCGTTATCGTCAGCGGGGTACCTACCAGACGACTACCTTCTGGCGGCAGCGGATAACTCACCGCGTGTGCTACCTGACTTGCAAGCAGCATGATGAGTGAACAAAGCAGTTTTACACGACGCATCTTTTACCTTTCCGTTGCCGCAGCCGATATCCAGTAATTATAGCTTTTATTATCACTTTTAGTGGGTTACAACTTCAATGCGCATAAAAAACCTCGCCAAGCGGCGAGGTTCATGGCTCACGTAACTATGCTTCTTTACCATCCGGTAGCACAATGTTGCTGGCGGCTAACTGCCCCATGTTGTGGTACATCGCGCAGGCTGCCTCAATAATCGGCATCGCCAGCGCGGCCCCGCTGCCTTCACCTAAACGCATCCCCATATTGAGGTACGGATCCAGCCCCAGATGCGCCAACGCAGTGCGAGCCCCCTTCTCAGCAGAGAAATGTGACGGTATCAGATAGGGTTTAATCTGCGGTGCGATCTGGCAGGCCGCCAACGCAGCAGAGTATGAAAGAAAACCATCCAGCACGACCGGCAGCCCACAGGAGGCCGCGCCAAGCATCACCCCCGCCATGCCCACCAGATCAAACCCGCCCACTTTAGCCAGTACATCGATACCGTCATTACGATCCGGTTGATTGACGGCAATGGCTCGCCGCACAATCTCAACTTTATTGCCTACTCTTGAAAGCGGCAGGTTAGCGCCAATGCCTACCACATCCTCGGCATCGCTGCCGGTCAGCACGCTGACGATAGCCGCCGCAGGCGTGGTATTTGCCATACCGAGTTCACCCACGCCAAACAGCGTTACGCCCTCTTTCGCCAGTTCATGGGTATAGCGGATAACTTCCAGCAGCAGTTCCTCGGCCTGCGAACGGCTCATTGCCGGGCCCTGGGCAATATTGCCGCAGCCGCGCGCGACGCGCATATTCACCACGCCGGGGATAAGCTCCGCATCAATCCCGACGTCAATGACATGCACCTTTGCTCCAGCCTGAGCGGCCAGAACGCAAACGCCGGTCGTGCCACGCGTCATATTGGCGGCCTGAATAGCCGTAACCACTTTAGGCGAAACGGCAACCCCTTCATCCCAGACGCCGTGATCGGCGCACATCACCAACATCGCTTTGCCGTTCACATGCGGTGCGCCTTTCAGGCCAGGCATACCAGCCAGTTGCACGGCGAGCGATTCGAGGCGACCCAGACTGCCCGGCGGCTTTAGTAAGCCATCAATATGCTGCTGAGCACGCAGCATCGCGGCACTGTCAGGTGAAGGAATCGCGTGGAGTAAAGAGGTTAAAGTCTGCATAAGGGTTCCAGTATGTTGGCTGACTCAAAGCAGAGCCAGCAAGAATATTAACTCGCCAAGTTCAATGGCTGCGCCCAGCGTATCGCCGGTTTGTCCACCCAACGTACGTTTTAATAACTGCCCAAGAATGAAAATCGCCACCATCGTGACAACCAGCGCCGCCACGCCCCGCATACCCGGAAGCAGCACGGCGGCCAGGATCGCCGCCAACCCCAGCGTGACGGCGGTTTGACGCCCGGTAATTTTGCCGATGAAGACATTACCCAGCCCTTCTTCGCGGGCGTAGCGATGTCGATACATCAGCAAAACAGCGGTACCCCGCCCGGCGACACATGCCGCAGCCAGCGCCGCCAGCATTGGCGTGCCACGTAAAGCCAGTTCGCTCACGACCAGCACTTTGGCCAGCAAAACGAAAATTAACGCCAGCCCGCCATGGGTTCCCAGACGGCTGTCGCGCATGATTTCCAGCATCCGTTCGCGTCGACGGGCAGAAAAAATACCATCACAGGTATCCGCCAGACCGTCCAGATGAAAACCTCCGGTCAACAACGCCAGCGTCAATACGGCGAACAAGGCTGCCAGTGGAATACCACACCAGGGCTGCAGCGCCATAAAGACCAACCCCGTTAGCCCGCCCAGCACCACGCCTATCAGGGGGAACATCACGATACCGCGCGAATAGTGCTCGAAATCCAGTCCTTGCGACCAGCGAGCAGGAACGGGCAAGCGGCTGATGAAAGACAGCATTGCCCAGAACAACTTACTCATTTAATTTTGACTCCAATTCCTGATACCACCAGCCACACCTCATCAGCTGCCGTCGCCAGTCGCTGGTTCACGCGTCCTGCAATATCGCGAAAATGACGGGCTAGACGGTTTTCCGGAACAATCCCCATTCCGACTTCGTTAGTCACCAGTACGACCGTTGCCGGACAGCGCTGACAGGCAGCAATTAGCGAACGGATCTCATCCTCGATGGACTGCTCCATCGCTGCGTAATCCCAGCTATCCGGGTCGCTGTCACCACCCAGCGCAAACAGCAGATTGGTTACCATGGTGGTGATACACTCCAGCAAAATGGCTTCCTGAGGATCGTTTGCTGCCGTTATCAGTTCATCAAGATGTTGCCAGCGCTCGGCAGTACGCCAGTGCGCGGGGCGTCCATCACGATGGTGCTGAATTCGCGCCGCCATCTCCTCATCAAAAATCTGCGAAGTCGCGATATACAGAACGTTTGGGGAATCAGCGATCAGCGCTTCCGCATGCCGACTCTTGCCGCTTCGTGCGCCGCCCGTAACCAGAATCATCATACGGGCTCCTGATGTTGCTGCATGATGGTATAAATTTTCTCAATATCGATGTGTTGTCGCATCGCATCCGCCAGCAGATCAAACTGCTGCGATTTATATTGCGCGTAATGGAAAGTGGAATCCAGCGGTGCTAACCCTTTGCGTACACGCAAGCCATTCACCAACGCACGGGTAAATGCATCGCTGTCGAACAGTCCGTGAAGATAGGTACCGAAGGCCAGGCCATCCGGCGTTACCGCGCCGTCGGACACATTGCCGTCTTCTTTGCGCAGTGTCATTACCGACTGGCATGCTTCGGATAATGCCGTTTCGCCCATATGGATTTCATAACCGCGAACGGATAACCCCGCCGCGCCCGCCAGCCAGTCAGGCAGCGCAGAAGACATTTGCCCCTCAACCAGGGTCGTGGTTTTATGCTGGGCAAAATGGGTCACCGTATTAAGCAAGCCCAGACCCGGCAGCGTACCGAGCCCTGATTCCACCTCATCAATGATGGTGTCGCCGAGCATTTGGTAGCCACCGCAAATCCCCACCACCGGAACGTTATTACGATGCAATTGCACGACGCCATGCGCCATTCCGCTTTCACGCAGCCAGACCAGATCGCCCAGCGTGTTTTTGCTGCCTGGCAGAATCACCAGATCGGCCCCCGCCAGCTCTTCAGGCTGGCGAACATAGCGCACGCGCACGTCCGGCTGAGCAGCAAGCGCATTGAAATCAGTAAAGTTAGAAATGTGCGGTATTTGAACAACGGCGATATCGATATCGCGTTTGTCAGTGCGCAAATACTTGCCCTTTTGCAGCGCAACGCCATCTTCGTCTTCCAGATCAACATCCAGCCATGGCATGACGCCCAGCACCGGAACACCGGTCAGCGCTTCAATTTGCTCGATACCGGAATACAGCAGCGCCACATCACCGCGAAATTTATTGATGATAACCCCTTTTACCCTGGCGCGTTCATGGTCATGCAGTAGCGCCAGCGTGCCGTAAATAGAGGCAAACACGCCGCCACGATCGATATCCGCCACCAAAACGACAGGGCACTGCGCCATCTCAGCCATGCCCATATTGACGATATCGCGATCGCGCAGATTAATCTCAGCGGGGCTTCCCGCGCCTTCCAGCACCAGCACATCGAACTCCTGCGCCAGGCTATTATAAACTGACAAGATCTGTTCCCGCAGACGTGGCTTGTACTCGTGGTAACTCACCGCGTCCATATCGGTTGCCACTTTACCCATCAGCACTACCTGCGCTTTACGATCGCTGGTTGGCTTAAGCAGCACCGGATTCATACGCACATCCGGCGTAATACCGGCGGCTTCCGCCTGAAAAATTTGCGCGCGGCCCATCTCTTTACCCTCTGGCGTAATGCCCGAGTTCAGCGCCATATTCTGCGATTTGAACGGCGCGGTACGCAGTCCGTCCTGGTAAAAAATTCGACACAGCCCGGCGACCAACACGCTTTTACCCACATCAGATGCCGTTCCCTGCAACATTATTGCCTGCGTCATGACGCCTCCTTCAGTGCGTTCTCTCGCATACGACTAAAAAATTCAGCCTCTGTTTTACACAGCGGGAAACCCAGCTCAGTATGCAGCTTTACCAGCCAGGGCTGAGTTAATCCCGCTTGTTCAATAAGATCCGTCCGGGCGAAAACCTCCCCCGGCGTGCCATGCGTCAGCACTTCGCCCCGGCGTAAAACGTAAACTGCATCGCTGACCTCATAGATAAGATCGATATCATGGCTGGAGATCACCACGTGATTTCCTTGCGCCACGATGCGCTTGATTATCTCAATCATCTGCGTGCGGCCTGATGGGTCAAGGCCTGCAGTGGGTTCATCCAGTAGCAGATATTGCGCCTGCAACACCAGCGCACCAGCAATCGCCACGCGTTTTTTTTGCCCGTGGCTTAAACACTGAATCGGCTGATGGCGAAAATGCTGGGCATCAACCAGCGTGAGCGCATCCTCCACCCGGCGTGAGATCTCAGCTTCATCCACCCCAAGGTTGCGCAGGCTGAAAGCAATATCGCTGTCGATATCGGTATAAAAGATTTGCTGATCGGGATCCTGAAATACGGTTGCCACCTGCTGGCGCAGCGCCAGCAGGCCGCGCTTGCTGTAATCCAGCGGTTTGCCCTGCCACATCACCGCGCCTTGCTGCGGTCGCAATAACCCGCTCAGATTCATAAACAGCGTGGATTTCCCGCAGCCATTGGCCCCTACCAGCCCGGTGACGGCATGCGTAGAAAAGTCCAGCGTTAGCCCTTTGAGGATCGGGTCATCCTGATAGCGAAACCAAAGCGCTGAAGTGGCAAGCATACTTTTCCTTACAGGTGAAAATCACCTTGATACAGTTTGATATCCAGGGTGGTGGTCATTTGCTGGTAGCGGATCAACACACGGGTAAATAACAGTCCCACCAGCATCGCCAGCGAGCGGTAGCCCAACGGCAAGCTACGATAACCAAAACGCAGCGTTTGTGCGCGATGAATAGCCAGCGCCTCGTCTAACAGGATAAAAATAAACCGCCAGGTCAGCAGGATCTGTTCAGTCAGCAGGCGAGGAACGTGTGCGCGTTTGAGTAAAATAATCAACTGCGGAAACGGCAGATTCAGCACTAACCAGAAGGTTGCCGCCAGCGCCGCAAGGCTGCGCCAGAAGGTTTCATTGGCAGTGACCAGTCCTGGCGCGCTCACGCCGAACCAATAGCTTCCCACGGGGATACTGGCCAGCAGGGTTTGCGGATCGCGACTAAAACTAAACAGGATAGTTACGACGCCGACCGTCAGGAAACCAAACGGCAACGCCATCCAGCGGCACCAGCGCCAGAAGGAAATGCGCAGCAGCCAGCAGCTCAGTGCGGCAATCAGCAACAGCTCGATACCCTGCCCCAGCGGGGGCAGAGTGAACGCCAGAATCATCATCATCAGCCAGAGCAGAAATTTCCGCACCGGCGAGACATGAAACCAGCGGCTTTGATAGCTAAGCCTGTCAAGCCCGGTCATCACGGCGTTGTCTGCCCTTGGTGTAACCCAGAATGTAGAAAATTACGGCTGCGCCCAGCGACCCCTGGAGCGTAAACAGCAGGCTTTCAATTTCGCCACTTGCCGGTTCGTACAACGGCTGGAACCACGGCTCATAATGCGGGGCGATAGCCTGAATCTGGCTTTCCGCCTCACCGTCTGAACCACCGTACTCTCCACCGTGGTTGATAAAGAACGGCAGGATCACCAGCGCCACCACCATGCCTAACAAAATCAGCGTCTTTTTCATCGTTAATGTCCTTGTGCGGTTATCAACTGTCGTTTGGTTAGCTGGTCATAAATCATTACGGTGAGCAGACCTTCCGCAATCGCGATTGGGATCTGCGTCAGGCAGAAAATGCCCATGAATTTCACAATCGACCCCACTGCGCCAGCGGACGGATCCGGGAACGCAACGCCCAACTGAACAGAAGTAACAAAATAGGTGACGAGATCCGCCAACATGGCACACAGGAAGACGCAGACATCCCGGCGCAGCCCCGCGCGGCAGGCCATTTTCCACACCATGTAACCCACTACCGGGCCAATCACCGCCATCGACATGCCGTTGGCCCCGAGCGTCGTTAAACCGCCGTGCGCCAGCAGCAAGGCCTGGAACAGCAGGACTATCGCACCGAGAATAGCGACCACACCCGGTCCGAACAGGATAACCGCCAGGCCGACACCGGTCGGATGCGAGCAGCTTCCGGTAACGGAAGGAATTTTCAGCGCCGACAGCACAAAAATAAACGCGCCGCACAGGGCCAGTAACACTTTTTGGTGGCTGTCTTCCTGGACTATTTGACGCAAGCGCACTAATCCGTACCACAGGCAAGGTAAAAACAGCAGCCACCAGGCCAGCGCCCACATTGGCGGCAAGAAGCCTTCCATAATGTGCATGGCGAACGCTTGCTCAGGGACAATCATCAGTAATAGCGCCGCAGCCAACCCGCTGAAAGACAGCTGTTTTAGCTGTTGTTCAAGCTTCATTGTGCATACTCCCACTGTTTATTAACCAGAATGGTCGAGAAATAAGGCAGCGGCCGATCGTCGCTGACTTCGTTGAGATGACGCCAGCACTGCTCACCTGGCAGCGTGGCTTCAGACATCATCAATGCGCAATTCAACAAGCCCTCTTGTTGCAGTAATGCTTTGATGCGCGCAAAACGTCCGTACACCTTCATCAGCACCAGGCTGTCATGCCGCTTTAACGCCTGCTGGATTTCCGCTTCCGGCGCGGTACAGGAGACCACCGCCAGCGACTGTTGCTCCATGGCGAGTGGCGTTTTTGAACGCGCGGCAATCGCGGCGAAAGAGGTCACGCCCGGAACGATTTCCAACCAGTCAGGACAGCCAATACGCTGGAGTAAAAAGACCCAGGTACTGAACAGCATGGCATCACCAAGGGTAATAAAACCAACCTGTTTACCGGCCTCCACTTCCTGAACCAGCGCGGCAGCAACCTCATCCCAAACTGCCTCTTTTTCAGCACTGTCGGCACTCATAGGAAAATGGCAGCAGCGGACTTCGGTCTGCTCGCCGATATACTCCCGCACGATTGACAGCGCCAGGCTATCGCCGCCTTTCCGCCCGGCAGGCGCATAGAGAATATCGAGCTGACCCAGCGTGCGTGCGGCGCGCACGGTAATGAGATCGGAAGCGCCTGGCCCGGTGCTTAATGCGTACAGTTTTCCGCTCATGCCGCTTCCTCCAGAGCCACATTCAGCGCCTGCTGTAAATGCGCCACAAACATGGCGCGCACCGCCGGATTCTCACCCAACCCACTGAGCCACGGCGTAGCCCGTATCCCGGCCGCATTAAACAATGTCTTCCACGAATCGTCTTCGTCGGAGGCCATATCATTGATGGCATGGTCGCCAGCAACTAACATCAGCGGCATCAGATGCACCGCCGTCACCCCTTCCTGAGACAAACTCTCAATTAACACATCTACTTCCGGGTAGCTTTCTACCGCCCCGACCCGCGCCGGGTAGCGCTGCGCCGTCATCATATGGTCGAGACAGGCATAAGCGGCAAAGGCATGATGGCTGGCGCCGTGCCCCATAAACACCACTTTTTCCTTTTCGCCAAGCGGCGGCATCTGCTGTTGCAGCGCCAGCATCAGCTGGGCGTAATCTTCATGGCTGCTCAGCAGCGGTACGCCGAGCGTCAGGCGAGAAAACAGCGGACGCATACTTTGCACTTCGCGGACAATTTTTTCGTATTCATCGCCGTTGATGATGTGCAGTGACTGAATAGCCACATCCTGATACCCCTGCTCCGCCAGCTTTTGCAGCGCCTGCAGCGGCGTGTCGATATCAATGCCATCACGCTGCTTGAGCTTGCGGATAATCATCCCAGAGGTAAACGCCCGAAACAGGTCACGATCCGGGCAACTGGCCGCGAGATCGCGCTCACAGGCCACAATATTTTTCTCACAAGTGTCGTGATAGCTGGTGCCAAAGCTGACCACCAGAAGCGCCTTTTTCATCTCTAACTCCTTAAGCAGCGGCCAGCCAGCGCGTTAAACGCGCCCCAAATGCGGCCTGACTTTCCAGTAACTCTTCTCCCGTCACCAACGGTGCCGGACGTGTAATCACGATGCAGGGGATACCGGCATCCAGACAGGGTTGAACTTTTTCCTGATAACCACCTTCCGCACCGGATGCTTTGGTGATCACCACATCAGCCTGACACTGACGATAAAACGCGGCGTTGAACTCGGCGCTAAACGGTCCGCACAAGGCGAAGATCTCACCGACGCCAAAACCCAGATCCGCGCATTGCTGAATGACCTCAGGTACAGGCAGAACACGCGCCAGCAGCGTTTTTTCCGCTAATCTTTCACGCCAGATGGCTAAATCTTTACTGCCGGTGGTGAGCAACACGCGTTTACCGAAGCGTCGCGCAACATCGCAGGCTTGCTGAATACTCTGCACGGTATGCAGATGCGGGTGGGTTAAACCACTCAGCTGCTCAGGACGCTGGTAGCGGCTCAGCAGAACGCCCGCCGCTTCACAAGCGCTCATGATGTTGCGGCTCACCACCTCGGCATACGGATGCGAGGCGTCAATCACCCAGCGCGTCCGATTTTCCTGCAGCCAGGCTATCATTTGCTCGCGTTCCAGACGTCCGCAGCGCACCTGACCTTTGATGTCTCCCGCCAGCTGCTTCCCCGTCGGGGTCGCAACTGACAGGGTGTAGGCCACGTTTGCCGCATCCAGTTGCTGGCACAGCATGCGCGCATCGCTGGTACCGCCCATGACCAACACGTCACCGTAATTCACAGCACATAACCTCGTGGCGTGATCATCAGGCCGTCCTGCACGTAGGTTGTTTTGTTGCCAACGATCACCAGACTGGTCATATCAACCGGCTCAAAGTCCATTTCACCCAAGGTGGTCAGCCATTTTTCCTGCTTTTTACGTCCGGCTGACTTCACAATACCGACCGGCGTTTGCGCGCTCTTGCTGGCGGAAAGCAGCTCAAATGCGCGCGCCAGATGTCCTTCGCGACCCCGACTGCGCGGGTTGTAGAAACAGATAACAAAGTCGGCTTCGCCAGCGGCAACAATGCGTTTTTCGATAACCGGCCATGGCGTTAGCAGATCGCTTAAGCTGATGTGGCAGAAGTCGTGCATCAACGGTGCGCCCAGCAAAGAGGCGGCGGCAATGCTGGCAGTCATGCCAGGTATAAGCCTGACCTCAACGTCCAGTTTTTGCTTACTGACCAGCTCCAGCACCAGCCCGGCCATACCGTAAATCCCCGCATCACCGCTGCTGATGAGTGCCACATTGTGACCCGCCTGCGCCAGTTCGATCGCCGCCTGACAGCGTTCAATCTCTTTGCACATTCCGGTTTTGATCACCTGCTTATCGCCTGTGAAAGCCTTTACCAGATGGGTGTAGGTTTTATAGCCAACGATAATTTCCGCTGCCTGCAAAGCTTCAACGGCTTCCATGGTCATCATTGCCTGCGAGCCAGGGCCAATTCCAATTACGCTTAACATCAGTGTGAAACTCCCAAAGTGATAGTGACGCCCTGTTCTCGCAGGGTCTCGCCTAACAGTTGTCCGTGGCTCAGCAGCCAGGCTGCAGGACCAGAAACGCTTCCTGTCCCCACCGTTTTGCGAACAAACGATGAGGCCGGAAAACGGTGCTCATGCTCACGCAGCGCGTCAGCGGTAAAGGTTTCGAAAGGCACGCGGCAGCACGAGGCCAACTGGATGAGGCCCTGCTCATCTTTTTTCAGCGTGATACTGCCAATGGCTTTTAGTGCCAACGGATCGAGCTGCTGGGCTTCAAGTTGGCGGGCAAGCAGCGCAGCCAGCAGCGGGAACGGTGTGTCGCGGCGACAACCAATCCCAGCCACAACCCGCTGCGGCACCAGCTTCCAGTGCGGAACAGGCAGATCGGGTAAATTGGTGCGTAAGGTGATACACACCAGCGCATCCAGTTCGGGAAGCTGATTGAGATCGGTTACCGTGATAAAACCACGGCGATCACAATGGCTGACATCCTGCGTCAGTTCGTCATCCCACCACAGGCCAACCCGTTTGTTGCTGACCAACATCTGATTAACGATCTTCACCGCCGAACGGAAATCACTCATCCGCGCATTCAACTGGAATGCCAGTGTATCCAGGGCCGCCATATCATTGACATCCGTCGCCGTGGTGATTACCGGGTCGGCCCCCAACATGCCTGCCAGATAACGCGCCAGCGCATTCGCGCCCCCCGCGTGACCGGAAAGCAGACTGATGACATGCTGGGCACGTTCATCAATGACCACCACCGCCGGATCGCAAAATTTATCGTTGACCAGCGGAGCCAGCACGCGAACCGCAATGCCGGTCGCCCCGATAAAAATCAGCGCCGAGTAGTTCATAAACGCATCACGGGCGGTATTGGCAAAGCCGTTTTCAAAGGGAATAAACCCCTCCTCCAGCAGCTTTTCACTGGTAAAACAGGTGACCGGCAGCATAGCCGCCAGACGTTTCGCCAGCACAACGCCGCCTGGCGTCAGGCAAAAAAGCGCAATTGACTCAGGCTTTACGGTATTCATGGCTAAAGTCCGCCGCATAGAGTTTGGAGTAGTGATACTCCGAGCCCAGGAAATTACCGACCAGAATCAGGGCCGTTTTGCGGATGCCCGCATCGCGCACCTTGTCGCCAATATCCGCAAGGGTACCGCGCACGGTCTGGCTTTCCGGCCAGGTCGCTTTGTAGATCACCGCCACTGGCGTGGTCGCCGGATAACCACCTTCAATTAAACGCTCGGCCACCCGATGAATACGCTGAACGGACAGATAAATCGCCATAGATGTCTGGTGACTGGCAAACGACTCCAGCTGTTCGCGCTCGGGGACCGGCGTGCGCCCTTCCAGACGGGTAATGATCAGGCTTTGTGAGACTTCAGGCACGGTGTACTCCACGCCGAGTTCTGCCGCCGCACCGAGGAAGGCGCTGACACCGGGCACCACCTGCCAGTCGATCCCGCGTTTGGTCAGTTCCTCGCCCTGCTCGCGGACGGAACCGTACAGTGAGACATCGCCAGTTTGCAGACGCACCACGGTCTTGCCAGCCTTCACGCCAGCTTCCATCAGATCGAGGATCTGCTCCAGATGCAGTTCAGCGCTGTCGTGACATTCAGCATCGGCGGGACAATATTCCAGCAGTTCGGTGTTAATCAGCGATCCAGCGTAGATAACCACCTGCGCCTGTTGTAGCAAACGGTAACCTTTGAGGGTAATCAGCTCGCGATCGCCAGGACCTGCGCCAACGAACCACACGCTACGGGGATCAAAAATCTCAGACATGGTTTCCTTCCTTCTGACAGGCGATAACAAATACGGGGTTATTCGGTTTGAAATAATGACCACTGCCAAGCGTGGTAAGCGAGGAAACCTGTAGCTGCAGGCAATCCACTCCCTGTACGCCCAGATGGTCCAGATGAACCAGCGCGGTGTTGAGGTTTTCCTGGAGGATAAACGTCATGACCAGCCGCCCGGCGGGATGCAGTTGACGCATCGACCAGTCAATGAGATCGGTCAGATGCCCACCGCTGCCACCCATAAAAATGGCATCGGCTTTTTCGGCGATGGTCATCGGCGCAACGCCGGGAAAAATGTCGATATTTGCGCAAGCAAAATGCTGGCGATTTTCATCCAGCAACCTGAGCGCCGCCGGGTTACGTTCGATTGCCGTCACGCGCAATCCGGGATATTGCAGCGCCGCTTCTATCGACACGCTGCCGGTTCCCGCCCCAATATCAATCAGGTGACTGGCACGGTGTAATTCAAGTTTTGAGAGGGCAAGTGCGCGTACCGCTTCTTTGGTCATCGGCACCTTTTCTCCACGCAGAAACAGCTCATCTTTCATCAAGGATCACCACTGCATTCATGTCATAGTCGGCGTTAATTTCACTCACAGGCAGGACATGGATCCGCTCGTTTTCCATCGCCAGGTTTTCGCCAATGACCATCCAGCGATGTCCCTTGCCTCGAGTGATTAGCTCCTGTGCGATTTCACGTGGGCCGCACAACGCATCTGTTACCATCCCCACCTTGTTATGTCGGGCCAGCTCATCGAAACAGACGCTGCGCCCGTGGCTACTGGTCAGCCACATATCGTTCATATCGATACCGGACTGCGCGCACAGATACTGCACCGCGCTAATACCGGGAATTATGCGTACCTGCCCGATGCCAAAATGCGCCACCATGCGCGTCCCAATGCCGTAAAACAGCGGATCGCCAGACGCCAGCACGACGACATGCTTATCCTGGTGCGCAGTTACCCAGTTCAGGAGCTCCGCAATATTGGCGCCAAGAGCAAACCGTTCACCGGTAAAATCCGGGAATTGCTGCAAATGCCGCTTTCCGCCGACCAGCACATCAGCCGTTGCGACCGCTTCACGCGCCGCAGGCGTCATCAAATGCAAACCCGCGGGTCCCATTCCCACAACGGTTAACATTGCATCTCCTCAGCAATTTCAGCGATCGGGCGATTACTGCCAAGCACCTGATTGTCAAACGAGAACATGATGGCGTCGCAGGTCGGGGGATTTTTGGTAAAGCGCAACGTTTGCAGAACGCGCATGCAGATACGCTCCGCCAGATGGTTATAAATATGCTGAAAGCCGTACGCGTCGATGTGTTCCATCGCCGCTTCGGTAGTATCGCAGTCGCTGACCAGCCTCAGCAGTTCCAGCGGCGCGCCAAGCAACGCGAGATGGGCCACCAGCGTTTCCATGCGCGCATCGGCAATATGGCTGTGGGTATGGAAGATCCCCGCCGCGATTTTGATAAGTTTCCCGGGATGTCCCACCAGCACGATTTGCCGAAATCCCAGACGGACGGCTTCTTCAATCATGTAGCCGACAAAGTTGCTCATGGTGACCACAACCTGGGTGTCGATGCCCATCTGTTCGCGAACAAAACGTTCACCGTGGTTTCCAGGCACCAGAACCACGCGATCCAGACCCGCCGCGCGTTTAATTTCCAGCTCCAGCGACAGAGAACGCTTCCAGCTTTCTTCCGACATTGGCGTGACGATACCCGTGGTGCCAATAATCGAAATACCACCCAGAATGCCAAGGCGCGAGTTGTAAGTTTTTTGCGCCCGCTCTTCGCCTTCCGGCGCGAAGATTTCAATCTGCGCCCCACGATTTGGACCAATCGCTTCACGTACCGCCGACTCAATGGTCTGGCGAGGTGTGCGGTTAATCGCCGAACTCCCCACCGGTAGACCGATCCCTTTGCGGGTAACCGTACCGACCCCTTCACCGCCCTGTAAGGCGATCACGCCACTATCATCTAACGTCACGCGGGCAAAAATCAGCATCCCATGCGTGGCATCGACATCATCGCCACCGTCTTTACGGATCGCGGCTATCGCCTGCTGCCCTTCGATATGCGGCGATTCGACGTTCAGGCACAGCGTCACCCCGGAAGGCGTCACGATGGAAACCTGATGGATCAGGTGCTGGCGCAATACCATCAGCGCCGCCACTTTTGCAGCCGCCGTCGCGCACGATCCCGTGGTATATCCTTTACGCAGCGCTTTACCGTTGTGCCACACCGGTGTATCGAAGGCCTCGCTCATCGCGCCCCCTGCATGTGATAAAGCATGGCGTTGACGATAGCAGCGGCGACGTTACTTCCCCCTTTACGTCCTAACGCAGCAATGGCCGGGAGGTTGCTTTGGGTCAGCGCATCTTTCGACTCCTCAGCACCCACGAACCCGACCGGTACACCAACCACACCGCTGACGGCAACATCATGCTCAAGCAGACGGAACAGCGCTGTCGGCGCATTGCCAAAGACAAACAGCTTTTCCCCCTCTTCTTTCACCGCAATATCGACAGCCGCCATTGAACGGGTGATCCCCTGCTCTTTTGCCGTTCGTACGACCCGTGGATCGCTGATATAGCAGCGGCACTCACCGCCAAATTTTGCCAGCAGCGTTTTATTGATCCCGGAAAGGGCCATCGTGGTATCGGTATAAATTACGCTCGAACGTCTAAGCGCCGCGCAGAACTGCTCCAGCACATCACTGGAAAACCACAGAATGTCCAGCCAGTCGAAATCCGCGGTGGTGTGAATGACCCGCTTGATAATGGCTTCATGCAACGGACTGGCAAACTGATAGTCCGGACGGGTTTCACGGATAATCTCGCCAATAATGTCGAAACTTTTGGCCTCAATAGCCTGGGGTTGCTGGATATATTGCATAGTGTTGTCCTCAGGCTACACCGACCAGCAGCCACCGCAGCGCGATAAACAGCGCCAGTGCCAGCGTCGATGCCACCCACATCAATCGAATCGTATGGGAAATGTCGTCTACCGAAATGTCGCGTTGTGCATCACCGATCCACGGTTTCTCAACGCGCTCGCCAAAGTAGTCATTAGGGCCACCCAGACGAATACCTAATGCCCCGGCAACGGAGGCCTCCGACCACGCACAGTTTGGGCTGCTGTGGTTGTAGCGATCGCGCCAGCCGATCTGCAAAGCACGCGAACCGTCCTGACGGCATAAAAATGCAGCCGCGCCCAGCAACAGCCAGCTCAGTCTCGCAGGAATATAATTTGCGACATCATCCAGACGCGCGCTGACCATACCGATAGCGCGGTATTTTTCATGTTTGTAACCCACCATGGAGTCAAGGGTATTTACCGCTTTGTAGGCCATCGCCAAAGGCGCGCCGCCGAGAAGAAGGAAAAACAGCGGCGCGATGATGCCATCAACGGTGTTTTCGGCCACGGTTTCCACCACGGCACGATTGATCTGCTGAGGTTGTAATTGCGAGGTATCGCGACCTACGATCCAAGATAACTTTTCCCGACTTGCGGCAAGGTTACCGGCACGCAACGGACGTTCGACATCCTGCGCGGCGTTCGCCAGACAGCGCCCCGCCAGCACGGTAAAGATCATCCAAACCTCTACCACCCAACCAAGCCAGGGATGAATAGATTGCGCCAGCACCAGTACGCCCCAGGAGACAGTCCAGGTCAGGCCAACCACCACTACCCACATCGCCGCGCCACCAATACGCAACGCACGATCGCTATGGCAATAACGCCGGATAATTCGCTGCACCGCAGAAATCAGATTGCCAATCCAGCGCACCGGATGCGGCCAGTTCTGCGGATCGCCGATAATAAAATCAAGCAGCCAGGCAACACACCACGCAAGGATTGTCATAGCGCATTCCTCGCGGCTGCCAACCAATGGTTAAGCATCTGCGGACGTTGGGCAAAATGAACGTGCAGGTAGCTGGCGAAGGTGTTTCCGACCTGCCAGCCACCGGACCAGGCCTGCAGCGTTTTGCCATCGCGCATTTTGCGACAGTGCATCACCGCAGGTGTCTCAGGAGTGAAATCGGAATAGTGGAATTCATGTCCACGCAGCACTTCGTCTTTTGCGGCTAATAAGGTTTGCTGTGCGGCCTGCGCTTCACAGTAACCAAATCGGGTCAGACGTTTCCCCATTTTGCTATGACCGGGAATGATATCCGCCATCAGCCAGCGATCACCGTGGCTGTCCTCCAGCGAACTGCCGAGATACATCAGCCCGCCACACTCGGCATAAATCGCGACGCCGCGCTGATGGGCGGCTCGCAATTGCTTCAGCATCGAGACATTGCGGGCCAGCGCCGCAGCATGTAACTCAGGGTATCCGCCCCCCAGCCAGATCATCTGACAATCGGGTAAACAGGTGTCGTGCAACGGACTAAAACGGACAATCTTCAGCCCAGTGCGTTCAAGCAAAGTGATATTGTCCGGGTAATAAAAGTTGAACGCTTCATCATCAGCGATAGCAAGCGTTAACCCTTCTCCGGCGTCAGTAGCGGGAAGCGCAGGCCATTCACCCGCAGGAAGGGTGTTTAGCTGGCTTAATTTCAGTAGAGCATCAATATCCAGCGTCTGCTCCAGCGTCGCGGCAAAGGCCTGCCACGGCTGCTGATTGATAACAGACTCACGTGCAGTAACCAGTCCCAGATGACGCTCTGGAAGCGCAACGCCTTCCATCCGCGGAACGTAGCCTAATACAGGAACGGAACAGTAACGCTCAATCGCCACCTTCAGCAGCTGATAATGCGTTTCGCTGTTAACCCGATTAACGATCACCCCGGCGATGTTCAGCGTGGGATCAAAATGCTGAAAACCCATTACCGTTGCGGCTATCGAGGTGGAAACGGCTTTACCATCAACCAGTAAGATGACCGGGCAACCTAACTGTTTGGCCATCGCGGCGGTACTGCAGTAGTTCGGGTCGGTACCATAACCGTCATACAACCCCATCACGCCTTCAATCACGGCGATATCGGCATGTTGCATCTGCTCGCGGAATAAAGCATTGAGAGTGGAAGCGGGAAGCATGAAGCTATCAAGATTGCGGGAAGCGGTACCGCATACCGCTGTATGCCAGCCGGTATCAAGGTAATCAGGCCCCACTTTGCAAGGCTGGACGCGTAAACCGCGTTTTTTCAACAAGCTCAACAAGCCCAGCGTCACCGTGGTTTTACCACAGCCGCTTCCGGTACCTGCAAGAACAAATGCGTGAAAATTGGCCGCCATACCCTGATCCTGTTCAGGGTGGTAGGGGTGTAGAGATACCCAGTCTCTCGACTGTATGCATCTGAACCACCCACTTCCCACCGAAGTTGTTGGTAGTCACTGACAGGCAGGTCTTCTGGCTTAGCGTCATCCTCACCCGTCCTTCCCAATCTTGCGATCAGTGGTCCATACGGGGTCGTCAGCATCACAGCAGCGGGGGCTGCGGGGGATTCTCACCCCCTTCCCTACCACAAATGTGGCAAACCTGTCAGTTCAGGAGCCGTAATTAAGCTCCCTGTTATGAGGTAAATTCACGACCTCATGACAATAATTCAATTTAATATCTTTCCGGGTTCATTCAGCCAATTATCTGGCATAAACCCACTTATTCACATGTTCACATTTTGAATGAAAGTATCTGCAAAGAATAAAGAAAGTCATGCACACAGACACTGTATCTCATCACAAAAATAAAAACTGGTGCAGTTTATCCCTCTAATACTATTATTTTGTTGCGCTATGACAATTTATTGACTGCTGTTGTTACTTTTCATTTTATAGTGACTGACATAGCGCCCTATATCAAAAATCGGCAATAGCAAAATATTGCTATTTAAGCGGACTCACCGCGTGAAATGACATTTATTTGCTGGCGAAATGCCTGTGGCGTAACCTGATACGTCTGGCGGAATACTTTGCAGAAATAACTGGTTTGTGAAAAGCCTAAATTACGCGCAATGCTGGCTATGCTCCAGTCACTATGACAGAGCAACTCTTTGGCACTCGCCATTCGCTGTTGATTTACCCAGGCGTTAAATCCGATACCCTGATATTTTTTGAACAATTTACTGAAATAGTAAGGGCTAAGGTAAACATGAGACGCAACATCCTCCAGGCGTAACTCATCTGACAAATGCGCATCAATATAGCGCAGCGCTTTTTTCATTTTGCTGTCGTGAGGATTCGGTGCTCGGTTAGCGCGTACAGGCTCTGCCTGCTGTGGGTTATCCTTGATAACCACAAAATTAAGTTGTTTCTTAAGACAATTTTCTACGATGAGCTTTAGCAGGTCCGCCGAGGCGATGACTCGCGAATAGTCCATCTCCGGCACATTCCGAAATTCACTTAGCAGTTCGGGATCGGCTTGCCAGCGGTCATCGACGTTCAGGATATCAACCAGGCCGACATCGTTACTTAAACGCACCTGACCACACAATACAAACCCAACCAGATGACCCGCTATGACCAGCGGAATTGAGAAGTCGGTAAGCCCCGCGTGGCAGCGATAGATGCAGGGTTGATCGGATTTTGAAGCTTCCAGTCCTCCACAGCGATCGCTCATACGACAACGGGTACTGTGCTGAGGATGCTGGCGCATCAACTGACAAAAAGGGGTGAAATTAAAAAGCTCAGAAATTTCATCACCGTGAATATTGACAACCACAACAGCCAGACTGGTGGCCTGCGCAAAATCCTGTGCGATTTTATTAATGAGTTCTGAGTTCAGGGCACTCGCAGAAATCATGATAAAACCTCTCAGTTAATTTATTGTTATAAATAAAACATACTATTTACACATTCATTTTCATCTCGCTTTCCTAGGCGCTGATGAAAGTCATCATCGAACATAACAAAAGTCTCCCATTGTGGGGAGACTTTTTCAGCGGTTCAGGAAACCGGATCACGAAAACAGTTTTTACGCTTCAAAAATAAACATTTTCCGTGAAGCTAGCTCTCATTTTTCTCCAGCTTACACGTATTACACGGTAAATTTTTGCCAATAAAATAACGATAAATTGCTGCGCCCGCGCAAGCACCGATGACAGGGGCCACAATCGGTACGATGAAATAAGGGATATCACGCCCGCCGGTCATCGCCACATCTCCCCAACCGGCCATCCATGCAAACAATTTTGGACCAAAATCACGTGCCGGGTTCATCGCAAATCCGGTGAGCGGCCCGGTAGATGCACCGAGAACAGCCACCAGAATGCCAATTAATAAAGGTGCCAACGGCCCTCTGGGGACGCCATTACCGTCATCGGTAAGCGCCATGATCATGCCCATCAGAATGGAAGTGATCACTACTTCGACCAGCGCAGCCTGCCAGACGCTGAGCGCCGCCGCTGGATAAGTACTAAAAATACTGGCCAGTTGCAGGCTTTCAAGGCTGCCGCGCACCATTTGATGTGCCGACTCATACTCGGTAAATAAACTTCCGTACAGCAGATAGGCTAGCAACGCGCCGCCAAAGGCACCCGCAACCTGCGCTACGGTGTATGGCAATACTTTGCGCCCCGGAAAACAGGCAAATAACCACAGGGCGATGGTGATTGCAGGATTGAGATGCGCGCCAGAAATCCCTGCCGTCAGGTAAACGGCAAGCGAGATCCCCAACCCCCATATGATGCAGATCTCCCATAACCCCAAACTGGCACCCGCGACTTTAAGTGCGCTCAGGCATCCGATGCCAAAAAACAAAAACAGCCCGGTACCCAAAAACTCAGCAATGCATTGCGCTTTTAGTAAATCGTTCATTGTGACACCTTCTAAGCAGAGTTCGTGTCTTTACCAGCGGACTCCTTGCTGGCACGTAGAATACTTCGAGGCTTACTATAAAAAGCCGTGTCGGCAAATTGTTGGCAATATGAAGGCGACTGGCCCCTCAAAATCGTGTTGAGATAGCAAATTCTTGCTGTCTCCTTTATTAAAACAGGCCGAAAAACTGGGGAATCCACTATTAATGGTACATTTGTAAAATAATAAAATATTGTCATGGGCTGAATTATGATTTCAGACAACCATCACAATTTCATTTTTTCGCATAGCAAATGCTATTTTTAATGTCACTAACAAAAGTGTAAATATGGAATTAACATAGCCAAATATTCACATTGGAAAAATAAAAAAACAACCAACAAAAACAGATATATACAATAAATCACAGCAATTTTATATCACCATATCCTCACTATTTTTTCACTCATACTTTCAACTCAGCCATTCTTTTTCCTCGCTTCTTTTTATAGTCATGAAAATCGGGACAACCCAGGCGAGGTCTTTATGCAACAAGAAGCGTTAGGAATGGTAGAAACCAAAGGCTTAACTGCAGCCATAGAGGCCGCAGATGCAATGGTGAAGTCAGCCAATGTAATGCTGGTCGGCTACGAAAAAATTGGTTCGGGGCTGGTAACAGTTATTGTCCGCGGCGATGTCGGCGCAGTCAAAGCAGCAACAGATGCCGGTGCCGCCGCAGCCCGTAATGTGGGAGAAGTGAAAGCCGTACACGTTATCCCACGCCCTCATACCGATGTAGAAAAAATCTTACCGAAGGGAATTAGCTAATGAGCAGCAATGAGCTGGTTGAACAGATCATGGCGCAGGTGATTGCTCGCGTGGCAACCCCAGAACAGCAGGCTATCCCTGAAAATAATCACCCAACACGAGAAACGGCTATGGCAGAGAAAAACTGCAGTTTAACGGAGTTTGTCGGTACTGCGATTGGCGACACCGTCGGTCTGGTAATCGCCAACGTAGACAGCGCCTTACTGGACGCGATGAAACTTGAAAAACGTTATCGCTCCATTGGAATCCTTGGTGCCCGTACTGGCGCGGGTCCGCACATTATGGCCGCCGATGAAGCGGTAAAAGCAACAAATACGGAAGTCGTCAGTATTGAATTACCACGAGATACCAAAGGCGGCGCGGGCCACGGCTCGCTGATTATCCTCGGCGGCAACGATGTTTCCGACGTGAAACGCGGAATTGAGGTTGCGCTGAAAGAGCTGGATCGCACCTTTGGCGATGTTTATGCGAACGAAGCCGGTCACATCGAGATGCAATACACCGCCCGCGCCAGCTACGCGCTGGAAAAAGCCTTTGGCGCACCGATTGGCCGTGCCTGTGGTGTGATTGTCGGTGCACCAGCCTCCGTAGGTGTCCTGATGGCTGATACTGCGTTGAAATCCGCCAATGTGGAAGTTGTAGCCTACAGCTCCCCGGCCCATGGCACCAGCTTCAGCAACGAAGCCATTCTGGTCATATCAGGTGATTCCGGCGCAGTTCGTCAGGCCGTTATCTCCGCCCGTGAAATCGGTAAAACCGTACTCGGGACCCTCGGCTCAGAGCCGAAAAACGATCGTCCGTCCTATATCTGATATCAGTGAGGCTGATTCATGAGATCGAAAAGATTTGAAGCACTGGCGAAACGCCCTGTGAATCAGGATGGTTTCGTTAAGGAGTGGATCGAAGAAGGCTTCATTGCGATGGAAAGCCCGAACGACCCTAAACCATCGATTAAAATCGTCAACGGAACAGTGACTGAACTGGATGGCAAATCCGCCAGTGAATTTGACTTAATTGACCATTTCATTGCCCGCTACGGCATTAACCTGGCGCGCGCTGAAGAAGTCATGGCAATGGACTCGGTCAAACTAGCCAATATGCTTTGCGACCCTAACGTGAAGCGCAAAGATATCGTGCCGCTGACCACCGCAATGACACCAGCTAAAATTGTCGAAGTGGTGTCCCATATGAACGTCGTCGAGATGATGATGGCCATGCAGAAAATGCGTGCTCGTCGTACTCCGTCTCAACAGGCGCACGTCACTAACGTTAAAGATAACCCGGTACAGATTGCCGCAGACGCCGCAGAAGGCGCATGGCGCGGATTTGACGAGCAGGAAACGACCGTTGCCGTCGCACGCTACGCGCCATTTAACGCCATTGCCTTGTTAGTCGGTTCACAGGTTGGACGCCCTGGCGTGTTAACTCAGTGCTCGCTGGAAGAAGCGACCGAACTTAAGCTCGGCATGCTGGGCCACACATGCTACGCGGAAACTATCTCCGTCTATGGTACAGAACCCGTCTTTACCGACGGCGACGACACGCCATGGTCGAAAGGCTTCCTCGCCTCTTCCTACGCCTCTCGCGGCCTGAAAATGCGCTTTACCTCCGGCTCTGGCTCAGAAGTTCAGATGGGTTACGCCGAAGGTAAATCAATGCTTTATCTGGAAGCACGCTGCATTTACATCACCAAAGCTGCTGGCGTGCAGGGTTTGCAGAACGGCTCAGTAAGCTGCATCGGCGTGCCTTCCGCCGTACCGTCCGGTATTCGTGCGGTTCTGGCCGAAAACCTAATCTGTTCTTCTCTGGATCTGGAATGCGCCTCCAGCAACGACCAGACCTTTACCCACTCGGATATGCGTCGTACCGCGCGTCTGCTGATGCAGTTCCTGCCAGGTACTGACTTCATCTCTTCCGGTTATTCCGCGGTACCGAACTACGACAACATGTTCGCCGGTTCCAACGAAGATGCGGAAGACTTTGATGACTACAACGTTATCCAGCGCGACCTGAAAGTGGACGGCGGTCTGCGTCCGGTTCGAGAAGAAGATGTTATCGCCATTCGTAACAAAGCGGCGCGTGCGCTACAGGCAGTATTTGCCGGGATGGGATTACCACCAATCACGGATGAAGAAGTGGAGGCTGCGACCTACGCCCACGGTTCGAAAGATATGCCGGAGCGCAACATCGTGGAAGACATCAAGTTCGCACAAGAGATTATCAATAAAAACCGTAACGGCCTGGAAGTGGTAAAAGCGCTTGCTCAGGGCGGGTTTACCGATGTCGCTCAGGACATGCTCAACATCCAGAAAGCCAAGTTAACCGGGGATTATCTGCATACCTCCGCCATTATCGTTGGCGACGGACAGGTGCTATCCGCAGTAAATGACGTCAATGACTATGCCGGTCCGGCAACAGGTTATCGCCTGCAAGGCGAACGCTGGGAAGAGATCAAAAACATCCCTGGCGCACTTGATCCCAACGAACTTGGCTAAGGGGTGAAAAATGGAAATCAATGAAAAGCTGCTGCGCCAGATAATTGAAGACGTACTGTCTGAAATGCAGACCAGCGACAAACCCGTCTCATTCCGCACATCGTCAGCGGCAAGCGCGCCACAGACCACAGCGGTACAGGCCGACAGTTTTCTGACCGAGATTGGCGAAGCTAAACAAGGTCAGCAGCAGGACGAAGTGATTATTGCCGTAGGTCCGGCGTTCGGGCTCTCACAAACTGTCAATATCGTCGGGATCCCGCATAAGAATATCTTGCGCGAAGTGATTGCCGGGATTGAAGAGGAAGGCATTAAAGCACGCGTTATCCGCTGCTTTAAATCCTCTGATGTCGCGTTTGTCGCCGTGGAAGGCAACCGTCTGAGCGGTTCCGGGATCTCTATCGGCATCCAGTCAAAAGGCACCACGGTTATCCACCAGCAGGGGTTACCGCCGCTTTCTAACCTGGAACTGTTCCCTCAGGCGCCGCTTCTGACGCTGGAAACCTATCGTCAGATCGGTAAAAACGCCGCGCGTTATGCCAAGCGTGAATCTCCGCAACCGGTCCCTACGCTGAATGACCAGATGGCTCGCCCCAAGTACCAGGCGAAATCGGCCATTTTGCATATTAAAGAGACCAAATACGTCGTGACGGGCAAAAACCCGCAGGAACTGCGCGTGGCGCTTTGATAAAGGATAACTCCATGAATACCGACGCAATTGAATCGATGGTTCGGGATGTGCTAAGCCGGATGAACAGCCTGCAAAGCGAGTCCGCTACTCCGGTTGCGGCAAGTTCATCAGCACATACCGCGAAAGTCACGGATTACCCTCTCGCGAATAAACATCCTGAGTGGGTAAAAACCGCGACCAATAAAACTCTGGATGACTTCACGCTCGAAAATGTTCTGAGCAACAAGGTGACGGCACAGGACATGCGCATCACACCTGAAACGCTGCGCCTGCAGGCGGAAATCGCCAAAGATGCCGGGCGTGACAGGCTGGCGATGAACTTTGAGCGCGCCGCAGAGCTAACCGCTGTACCTGATGATCGCATCCTGGAGATCTACAACGCGCTACGCCCGTATCGCTCTACTAAAGATGAGCTGATGGCTATCGCTGACGATCTCGAAAATCGTTATCAGGCAAAGATCTGTGCGGCTTTCGTTCGTGAAGCGGCAGCGCTGTACGTTGAGCGTAAAAAACTCAAAGGTGACGACTAACTCAGGGACAGGATCATGCGATATATAGCTGGCATTGACATAGGTAACTCATCAACGGAAGTCGCTCTGGCTACCCTGGATGAGGCTGGAGCGTTGAGTATTACCAACAGCGCCCTGGCAGAAACCACCGGGATTAAAGGCACATTGCGTAATGTGTTTGGCATCCAGGAGGCACTTACGCTGGCAGCAAAAAACGCCGGCATCAATGTCAGCGATATTTCGCTCATCCGTATTAATGAAGCCACTCCGGTCATTGGCGACGTGGCGATGGAAACGATTACCGAAACCATCATCACTGAATCCACCATGATCGGCCATAACCCTAAAACGCCGGGCGGTGTCGGGCTGGGTGTTGGCATTACTATTACGCCGGAAGACCTGCTCAGCCGTCCGGCGGATACACCTTATATTTTGGTGGTGTCATCAGCATTCGATTTCGCTGATGTCGCCACGATGATTAATGCCTCGGTACGCGCCGGATACCAGTTAACTGGCGTAATTTTGCAGCAAGACGATGGCGTGTTGGTCAGCAATCGTCTGACTCACCCCCTGCCCATCGTGGATGAAGTGCTTCATATCGACCGTATCCCATTGGGTATGTTAGCTGCTATTGAAGTCGCGGTTCCAGGAAAGGTCATTGAAACGCTTTCTAACCCCTACGGGATTGCGACCGTTTTTGGTCTCAATGCCGACGAGACTAAAAACATTGTCCCGATGGCGCGGGCGCTGATCGGCAACCGCTCTGCCGTGGTGGTGAAAACGCCGTCAGGCGATGTGAAAGCACGAGCCATTCCTGCCGGGAATCTGGAGCTACAGTCACAAGGCCGCACCGTACGCGTCGACGTAGCTGCTGGCGCTGACGCGATTATGAAAGCCGTTGGTGAGTGCCCGAAACTGGATAACGTCACCGGCGAGGCGGGGACCAATATTGGCGGCATGCTGGAGCATGTACGCCAGACAATGGCTGAATTAACCAACAAACCCAGTCAGGAAATCTTTATTCAGGATCTACTGGCGGTTGATACCTCGGTTCCCGTCAGCGTGACCGGCGGGCTTGCCGGTGAATTTTCGCTGGAACAGGCTGTCGGCATTGCCTCAATGGTGAAATCAGACCGTCTGCAAATGGCGATGATTGCTCAGGAAATCACGCAAAAGCTCAACATTGATGTCCAGGTTGGCGGGGCTGAAGCCGAAGCTGCCATACTCGGGGCCTTAACCACTCCGGGCACGACGCGACCACTGGCTATTCTGGATCTCGGTGCGGGATCGACCGACGCCTCCATCATCAACCCGAAAGGCGAAATTATTGCCACACACCTGGCGGGCGCGGGCGATATGGTCACGATGATTATTGCCCGTGAACTGGGGCTGGATGACCGTTATCTCGCCGAAGAGATCAAAAAGTACCCGCTGGCGAAAGTTGAGAGCTTGTTCCATCTTCGCCACGAAGATGGCAGCGTTCAGTTCTTCCCTGAGCCTCTTCCGCCAACGGTTTTTGCCCGCGTGTGCGTAGTAAAACCTGATGGGCTGGTACCCCTGCCAGGCGAACTGGCGCTGGAGAAAGTACGGGCCATTCGCCGCAGCGCCAAGGAGCGCGTTTTTGTCACCAACGCGCTCAGAGCGTTACGTCAGGTGAGTCCGACCGGAAACATTCGGGATATTCCCTTTGTGGTGCTGGTTGGCGGTTCATCCCTGGACTTCGAAGTACCACAACTGGTCACCGATGCGCTGGCGCATTATCGCCTGGTTGCCGGGCGCGGCAACATTCGTGGCACCGAAGGTCCGCGCAATGCGGTTGCGACCGGGCTGATTCTCTCCTGGCACAAGGCGTTCGCTCATGGAAAGTAATCTCAACACGCCAGCCATCGTTATCTTCACCACCGGTGACTGCGCCAACGCCTGGAGCGACGTGCTGCTGGGTATTGAAGAAGAAGGGATCCCCTTTGTGATTCAGAAGGGCCATTCAACCGACGTTACGCACAACGCATGGCTCGCGGCATGTCAGTCGCCACTGCTGGTTGGCATTGGCTGCAGTCGCGAAAAACTGATCGTGCACTACAAAAACCTACCCGCGTCAGCGCCGCTTTTTACGCTGATGTATCAACAAGATAACCACGCTCGTCGCAGCATCGGTAATAACGCTGCGCGGCTGGTTAAAGGCATTCCATTCCGGGAATGCCACTCATAACCCACAGGAGACAAGCAGTATGAATAACGCACTGGGACTGGTTGAAACAAAAGGGCTTGTCGGCGCTATTGAAGCCGCTGATGCCATGGTGAAATCCGCAAACGTGCAGTTGGTTGGTTACGAAAAAATCGGCTCAGGCCTGATCACCGTTATGGTCCGTGGTGATGTCGGCGCGGTGAAAGCCGCAGTAGATGCAGGAAGCGCAGCGGCAAGCGCCGTTGGCGAGGTTAAATCCTGCCACGTTATCCCGCGTCCGCACAGCGACGTTGAAGCCATTTTACCTAAATCCGCATAAGTCGTTGCAACCAAGGAGCACAGCGTGAAGCAATCACTGGGATTACTCGAAGTTAGTGGTCTGGCATTAGCCATCAGTTGCGCGGACGTCATGGCGAAAGCCGCCTCCATCACGCTGGTGGGCCTCGAAAAAACCAACGGTTCAGGCTGGACGGTGATCAAGATAATCGGGGATGTGGCCTCCGTGCAGGCGGCCATTTCTACCGGTGTCAATTTCGCTGACCAACGCGATGGGCTGGTGGCTCACAAAGTCATTTCCAGACCGGGGGACGGAATCCTGTCACATAGCGTTGCCCCGGAAGCAGAGCCAACACCCGCCCCCATCCAGGTCGAGCCGCAAGAAGAGATATTGGTGGACAGTACAGCGTCCGAAGCGCCGCAAAATGCGGAGTTGATTAGCTGCAATCTGTGCCTTGACCCAGCCTGTACCCGCCAGAAAGGTGAGCCCCGCTCTCTTTGTCTGCACTCTGGAAAACGAGGTAAAGCGTGATGGATAAACAGCAACTCAAGTCAACGGTCACCAAAGTTCTAGATGAAATGCGCGAGCGCCCTATTCCGCTGGGGATCTCTAATCGTCATATTCATCTTTGCGCTGAAGATTACGTCCGTTTGTTTCCCAATCAGCCTATCAGCGAGAAAAAAGGGCTATTGCAGCCAGGCCAATACGCTGCAGAGCAGACCGTCACGCTGGTCGGACCTAAAGGACAGTTAAAAAATGTGCGTTTACTCGGCCCGCTACGTAGCACCAGTCAGGTTGAAATTTCACGTACCGATGCCCGTACGCTAGGTATTGCTGCCCCGCTGCGTATGTCGGGCAATATCCAGGGCACGCCGGGTATTCGCCTTGTCAGTCCATTTGCTGAACTGGACTTAACATGCGGCGTCATCGTTGCTCAACGGCATATCCATATGTCGCCGCTCGATGCCCTGATCCTGCGGGTTTCCCATGGCGATAAAGTCTCGGTCGCCATTAATGGCGATGAACGCCGGCTGATTTTCGATAACGTCGCCGTACGCGTTTCGCCGGATATGCGCCTTGAGATGCATATTGATACCGACGAAGCCAATGCTGCGGGGGCGGATAATCCTCAGGCATTCGCCACATTGGTGACTTCACGATGAACAACGAACTGCTGCAACGCATTATCGAGGAGGTTGTTTCCCGATTAAAAAAACGCGCGGCAAGCACGATCTCCCTTAGCGTCGCGCAGTTACGGAAAATAGACCCACGGATACTATGCTGCCAGTACTCGTCGCTGCACATTTTACAGGCTGATCTGCTCCTGCTGGAACAAATTGCCGAAAGCAGCTCCGCCAATATGTCGGTGGTCACGATCCACGAAGCGCTGGCATACGGAGTCCGCGTGAAAATTTCTCTACATCACCACTTGTTACCCGCAGTACCCGTGAAAAAACTCGCGCGTCTGCCGCTGGAATTTGGTGACGAACTGGGGCGAGCCATCGTTCTGCATCCTGAAAAACTTCTCAGTTACGCCGACGTCGCCCAATTGCACGATGCGGTTTTAGTGCTACGCCGTCGATGTGTCGTCACTGCGCTGGCTCAGGAAACTGTCAGTACGCGAAATGTCCAATTAATTAAGCAGGAGTGAGCTATGCATCTGGCACGGGTTACAGGCGTTGTTGTCTCCACGCAAAAGTCCCCCTCCCTGGTCGGGAAGAAGCTGTTACTGGTACGTCGGGTGAGTGCTGACGGAGAGCTGCCAGCCTCCCCGACGACCGGGGACGAAGTCGCCGTTGATTCTGTCGGCGCGGGAACCGGCGAACTGGTTTTACTCAGCAGCGGCTCCAGTGCCAGGCACGTTTTCTCCGGCCCAAATGAGGCCATCGATCTGGCTATTGTCGGCATTGTCGACACGCTTTCTCGTTAGGAGGAACTATGGCGATTTATACCCGCACTGGCGATGCCGGTACAACGGCCCTCTTTACCGGGCAACGCGTAAGCAAAACGCATCCACGCGTCGAGGCTTACGGGACGCTGGACGAACTCAATGCGGCACTTAGCCTGTGTATTTGTGCGGCGAAAAGCCCACAGCACCGCCAGTTACTTGAAAACATTCAACTGCAGCTTTTTTGGTTCAGCGCCGAACTCGCCAGCGAGAGCGAACAACCAAACCCAGAGCAGCGCTACATCAGCTCAGAAGAAATTGCAGCGCTGGAAACCGCCATCGATACCGCGATGGGTAGAGTACCGCCGCTGCACAGCTTTATTTTACCTGGCCGCAGCGAAGCCGCCAGCCGTCTGCACTTTGCCCGCACGCTGGCCCGCCGCGCAGAGAGGCGACTGGTCGAGCTCTCTGCCGATATCGACGTCAGACACGTTCTGATGCGTTATATCAATCGTCTGTCCGACTGCTTATATGCGCTCGCACGAGCAGAAGATCATGACGCCCATCAAAACGACATTATTCAGAAAGTGGCTGAGCGCTATCTCTCCGCCATCCGTACATCAGCCATAAAGGAGCCGGCGATGTCTCTGTCTTTTCAGGAGCTCCACCAACTGACTCGCGCTGCGGTGACGAGAGCAGAAGAACTTCAGGTTCCGGTCGTCATCAGCATTGTTGATGCGAACGGGACCCAAACGGTGACCTGGCGTATGCCTGACGCATTGCTCGTCAGTAGCGAACTGGCACCCAAAAAAGCCTGGACCGCCGTGGCGATGAAAACCGCCACGCATGAATTAACGTCTGCGGTACAACCAGGCGCAGCGCTTTACGGCCTGGAAAGCCATATGCAGGGAAAAGTCGTCACCTTTGGCGGCGGGTTCGCATTATGGCGTGAAGGTTTACTTCTTGGGGGTCTTGGCATCAGCGGGGGAAGCGTTGAACAGGATATGGACATTGCAGAAACGGCCATTGCGGCGATTAACGTGAGAACACATCAATGAATACTTCAGAACTTGAAACCCTCATCCGTAACATTTTGAGTGAACAACTCGCCCCGGCAAAAACAGAAACCAAAGGAAACGGAATCTTTCCGTTCGTTGGCGAAGCTATCGATGCCGCTCATCAGGCTTTTTTACGTTACCAGCAATCTCCATTAAAAACCCGCAGCGCCATCATTCACGCCCTGCGAGAAGAACTGACGCCTCATCTTGCTTCCCTGGCCGCTGAGAGCGCATCTGAAACTGGAATGGGCAACAAAGAGGATAAATTCCTCAAGAATAAAGCTGCGCTGGACAACACTCCAGGAATCGAAGATCTCACCACCACGGCACTGACCGGCGATGGCGGCATGGTGTTATTCGAGTATTCACCGTTTGGCGTGATTGGCTCCGTCGCCCCCAGTACAAACCCGACGGAAACCATAATTAACAACAGCATTAGTATGCTGGCAGCGGGGAACAGCGTTTATTTTAGCCCGCATCCGGGCGCGAAAGCGGTCTCACTCAAACTGATTGCCATGATTGAAGATATTGCTTTCCGCTGCTGCGGGATCCGGAATCTTGTTGTCACGGTCACAGAACCCACTTTTGAAGCTACCCAGCAGATGATGGCACACCCTAAAATTGCAGTTCTGGCGATTACCGGTGGCCCTGGCATTGTTGCTATGGGCATGAAAAGCGGGAAAAAAGTCATTGGCGCAGGCGCAGGCAACCCTCCCTGTATTGTCGATGAAACTGCCGACCTGGTTAAGGCGGCGGAAGATATCATCAACGGCGCATCCTTTGATTACAACCTCCCCTGCATTGCTGAGAAGAGCCTGATTGTTGTTGGTGCCGTTGCCGAACGACTGGTTCAACAAATGCAGTCTTTTGGCGCGCTGCTTCTCACTAGCGAAGAGGTAGACAAACTGCGCGCAGTCTGTCTGCCCGAAGGCATGGCCAATAAAAAGCTGGTAGGGAAAAGCCCGGCAACCTTACTGGAAGCCGCAGGAATACCTGTTCCGGCAAAAGCACCTCGATTACTGATAGGTCTCGTCAAGGCTGACGACCCGTGGGTTACCAGCGAGCAACTGATGCCAATGCTCCCCGTCGTCACGGTGAGCGATTTTGACAGTGCGTTAACGTTGGCCCTGAAAGTTGAAGAGGGATTGCATCACACCGCCATTATGCATTCACAAAATGTGTCGCGTTTGAATCTTGCCGCACGCACGCTTCAAACCTCCATTTTTGTGAAAAATGGCCCCTCTTACGCCGGGATTGGCGTGGGTGGTGAAGGCTTTACCACCTTCACGATCGCGACGCCAACCGGTGAAGGAACAACATCGGCACGTACTTTCGCACGCTCTCGTCGTTGCGTGCTGACAAACGGTTTTTCTATTCGCTAATGGGGCCGTTATGAAAAGCTTTTCACTGCAAACTCGATTGTACAGCGGTCAGGGAAGCCTGGATGTGCTCAAACGTTTCACGAATAAGCATATCTGGATTATCTGCGATGGTTTTCTTGCGCGTTCTCCTGTGATTGAAAAGCTGCGCAACACGCTTCCTGCGGATAATCGCATCAGCATTTTCAGCGATATTACCCCCGATCCAACCATTAGCACGGTGGTGCAAGGGATTGCGCAAATGCAGTCTCTGCAACCGGATGTTGTCATTGGTTTTGGCGGAGGCTCAGCGCTGGATGCCGCGAAAGCCATCGTTTGGTTCAGCCGACAGTTCGGTATTGAAATCGAAACCTGTGTTGCTATTCCAACCACCAGCGGGACAGGCTCGGAAGTGACCAGCGCCTGCGTGATTAGCGATCCGGATAAAGGCATTAAATATCCCTTGTTTAATAATGCGCTTTACCCGGATATGGCCATCCTCGATCCAACGCTGGTTGTCAGCGTACCTCCAGCCATCACCGCGAATACAGGCATGGACGTGTTAACGCATGCGCTGGAGGCTTACGTGTCCACGAAGGCCAGCGATTTCACCGACGCGCTGGCGGAAAAAGCGGCACAAATCGTCTTCCAGTACCTTCCCGTCGCCGTCAGCAAAGGCGAGTGTCTGGCAACCAGGGGGAAAATGCACAACGCGTCGACACTCGCGGGAATGGCATTTAGTCAGGCGGGGTTGGGGATAAACCATGCGATCGCCCATCAGTTAGGCGGCCAGTTTCATCTGCCCCACGGACTTTCCAATGCGCTGCTGCTGGCCCCTGTCATTCATTTTAACGCCCGCGACCCCAGGGCCGCGAAGCGCTATGCCCGTTTCGCTAAAGCCTGCCATTTATGCCCGGATAATGCGAACGATACGGCTGCGCTGAATGCGCTCATTCATCACATTGAGCTTCTCAAAAAACAGTGTGCGTTACCTTCTTTCGTTGACGCGCTCAAAGACGGAAAGCAAATCTGGTCACAGCGTATACCGTCGATGGTTCAGGCCGCGCTGGCTGATGTCACGCTGCAAACCAATCCTCGTGTTGCCGACGCCAGTGCCATGCAGGAACTGCTTGAGGAATTATTATGAATACAGCCATGACGGCAGAGTCCACGCTTTATGATGCGCAGACGATACGCGAACGCGTTCGGGCTGCTGGCGTTGTCGGGGCAGGCGGTGCGGGTTTTCCTGCACACGTAAAATTACAGGCGCAGGTCGATACATTTCTGGTGAATGCCGCCGAATGTGAACCGATGTTAAAAGTTGACCAGCAATTGATGAGCGTCCAGGCAGGTCGACTTATTCGCGGCGTTAAATATGCCATGACGGCTACCGGAGCCAGTGCCGGTATTATTGCGCTCAAAGAAAAATACCAGAATGCTATCAATGCGTTAGCTCCCCTACTGCCTGCCGATATCCGGTTACACATTTTACCAGATGTCTACCCGGCCGGTGACGAGGTGCTGACCATCTGGATGGCAACAGGCCGGAGGGTCCCACCTGCCGCACTGCCGGTCAGCGTCGGTGTGGTGGTCAATAACGTCCAGACCGTGCTCAACATCGCCAGAGCGGTTGAACAGCAATATCCCGTTACCCGTCGCACGCTGACCGTCAACGGCGCAGTCGCCAAACCAATCACTCTCACTGTCCCTATCGGGATGTCACTTCGCGAGGTGCTGGCGCTGGCGGGAGGCGCAACCGTTGACGATCCTGGATTTATTAATGGCGGCCCGATGATGGGCGGTCTGATTACCACCCTGGATACCCCCGTCAGCAAAACCACCGGGGGGTTGCTGGTTTTACCAAAATCTCATGCGCTGATTCAGCGGCGAATGCAGGATGAACGCACCGTGCTTTCCGTCGCAAAAACCGTATGCGAGCAGTGCCGTTTGTGTACGGATTTGTGCCCAAGGCACTTAATCGGCCATGAATTATCACCACACCTGCTGGTTCGCGCGGTTAATTATCAGCAGGCGGCCACACCACAGCTGCTGCTCACGGCCCTGACCTGCTCAGAATGCAATGTCTGTGAAAGCGTAGCCTGTCCGGTTGGAATATCGCCGATGCGAATCAACCGCATGCTTAAACACGAATTACGGGCGCTCAACCATCGTTATGAAGGGCCGCTAAATCCTGAGGATGAAATGGCGAAGTACCGGTTGATCCCGGTTAAGCGCCTTATTACCAAACTGGGTCTTAGCGACTGGTATCACGATGCGCCACTGGCTGAGACTGATTATTCCACCGATAAAACGACGCTGTTGCTACGCCAGCATATTGGTGCCAGCGCCACCCCATGTGTACAGCAAGGCGATCGCGTTGTTCGCGGTCAATGCGTTGCCGATGTGCCGGCAGGCGCATTAGGTGCGCCAGTCCACGCCAGTATTGACGGTATTGTCAGCGAAATCACTGAGCAATCCATCACGGTAATAAGAGGTTAATCATGTCTCAGGCTATAGGGATCTTAGAACTCACCAGCATTGCCAAAGGAATGGAAGCTGGCGATGCCATGTTAAAAAGCGCGAATGTGAATTTACTGGCCAGCAAGACCATCTGCCCGGGAAAATTCCTGCTTATGCTTGGTGGTGACGTAGGCGCAGTACAGCAGGCGATAGCCACTGGTACATCTCTTGCTGGCGATATGCTCGTTGACAGTCTGGTACTGCCTAATATCCATGCCAGCGTACTCCCGGCGATCAGCGGGTTAAATAGCGTGGATAAGCGTCAGGCCGTCGGGATTGTTGAAACATGGAGCGTGGCGGCCTGTATCTGTGCCGCGGATCGCGCAGTTAAAGCTTCCAATGTCACATTGGTTCGCGTGCACATGGCATTTGGTATTGGCGGCAAGTGCTACATGGTTGTCGCTGGCGATGTATCCGATGTGAATAACGCAGTAACGGTTGCCAGTGAAAGCGCGGGTGAAAAAGGCCTGTTGGTTTATCGTTCTGTCATACCTCGCCCGCATGAAAGCATGTGGCGGCAGATGGTGGAGGGATAATGGAAAGACAGCCCACCACGGATCGTATGATCCAGGAATATGTTCCTGGCAAGCAGGTCACGCTGGCGCATCTTATCGCCAATCCCGGAAAAGATTTGTTCAAGAAGCTGGGATTACAGGATTCAGTATCCGCAATCGGGATTTTGACGATTACCCCCAGCGAAGCCTCAATTATCGCCTGCGATATCGCCACGAAATCCGGGGCGGTAGAGATTGGTTTTCTCGACCGATTTACCGGCGCAGTGGTACTGACGGGCGATGTCTCCGCCGTTGAGTACGCGCTGAAACAGGTAACCCGAACGCTGGGCGAAATGATGCGTTTTACCGCTTGCCCCATCACCCGGACGTAATCTCATGAAACGCATCATGCTAATCGGACCCAGCCAGTGCGGAAAAACGTCGCTCACACAATGCATGCGGGGAGAAGCGCTTCACTATCAGAAGACCCAGGCCATAGTCTGGTCGCCCACAGCGATAGATACACCGGGCGAATACCTTGAAAACCGCTGTCTGTATAGTGCGCTGCTGGCCAGCTCCTGTGAAGCAGACATCATCGCGCTGGTCCTCAATGCTGACGCGCCGTGGTCACCATTTTCTCCCGGTTTCACCGGCCCAATGAACCGACCCGTTATTGGCCTCGTCACTAAAGCCGATTTAGCCAACCCGCAGCGCATTTCCCTCGTTGAGAGCTGGTTAATCGAGGCTGGCGCGCAAAAAGTGTTTGTCACCAGCGCGCTGGAGAATACTGGGGTCGATGAGATGTTCATTTTTCTGAATGCAAAGGAACTTTCATGTCTCACAAAATAATGGCCATTAACGCGGGGAGTTCCTCGCTTAAGTTTCAGTTGCTGGCGATGCCGCAAGGTGAAATGATCTGTCAGGGGTTGATCGAACGTATCGGTATGTCTGATGCGCAGGTCACCCTTAAGACGCCAGCGCAGAAATGGCAGGAAACATTGCCCGTAGCCGATCACCGTGAAGCAGTGACGCTGTTACTGGAAAAACTGCTCAGTCACAATATTATCAGCAGTCTGGAAGAGATTGACGGCGTAGGGCATCGCGTTGCGCACGGTGGGGAATCTTTTAAAGACTCCGCGTTGGTGACTGATGAAACGTTGGCGGAAATCGATCGCCTTGCCGAACTGGCGCCGCTACATAACCCGGTAAATGCCCTGGGGATCGCGGTATTTCGCCAGCTATTACCCGAAACGCCAGCCGTTGCGGTTTTTGACACGGCTTTTCATCAGACTCTTGACGAGCCTTCTTTTATTTATCCCCTGCCCTGGCGTTACTATTCAGAGCTGGGTATTCGTCGTTACGGTTTTCATGGCACCAGCCACAAATACGTCAGTGCCCAGCTTGCAGAAAAGCTGGGAGTGCCCCTCAGCGCCCTGCGCGTCGTTTGTTGCCATCTCGGCAACGGCAGCAGCATCTGCGCCATTAAGGGTGGGCAATCGGTTAATACCTCAATGGGATTTACGCCGCAGTCAGGCGTAATGATGGGCACGCGAAGCGGCGATATTGACCCATCGATTTTGCCATGGATTGCCCTGCGCGAAGGCAAAACACCGCAGCAGCTCAACCAATTGCTCAACAATGAATCCGGACTACTCGGTGTCTCTGGCATCTCACCTGACTATCGCGATGTTGAACATGCCGCAGATGCAGGTAATCATCAGGCGGCGCTGGCGTTGACGCTTTTTGCCGAGCGAATTCGCGCCACCATTGGCAGCTATATTATGCAGATGGGCGGTCTGGACGCGCTAGTGTTTACCGGTGGGATCGGCGAGAACTCAGCGCGAGCGCGAGCGGCAATTTGTCGCAATCTGAATTTCCTGGGACTGGCCGTCGATGAAGAAAAAAATCAGCGAAACGCCACGTTTATTCAGACAGAAAATGCGCTGGTTAAAGTGGCGGTGATTAATACCAATGAAGAGCTGATGATAGCGCAGGACGTTATGCGTTTAGCGATATCAGAAACTGTGACATTGGGCATTCCCGCTTAGCGCTGCCGCACCGCAAATTGCGGCAAATCATGGTAATAGCATGATCGCCATGACACTATGCGCCGAAGATTGCTGATCACAAAGGTGAAGACGTGGCTGTTGCGCAATGTCCCGCATCGTGCGGAGAACTTATCCAGGGCTGGATTCTGGGCAGTGAGAAATTAGTCTCCTGCCCGGTCGAATGGTATAGCACCGTTGAGGTCACTTCAGGCTCGCCGCTGGCAGAGGAACGTCCACTTTCACGGGCGATGGTTAATCGGCTATTGCAGCACTGGCAGTACCCGGTGCAGATGAGTCAGGATATCCGAATTGACGTCCAGTCAACTATTCCCATCGCTAAAGGAATGGCCAGCAGCACTGCAGATATTGCCGCCACCGCTGTCGCCACAGCACATCATCTGGGCCATCACCTGGATGAGCCTACGCTGGCGCACCTTTGCGTTTCGCTGGAGCCTACCGACAGCACCGTTTTTCGTAAGCTTACCCTTTTCGATCATAACGACGCCTCCACGCAAATTGCCTGCGAAGCCCAGCCTCAACTCGATCTGTTGGTTCTCGAAAGCCCGGAGACCTTGCGTACTGCGGATTATCACCGTATTCCCCGTCATGCCGGGTTACAGGCAGGCGCTCCGGCCCTCAAACAGGCATGGGAAAAAGTACAGGATGCCTGTATCAGCCAAAACCCTTACCGGTTGGGCGAAGCCGCTACGCTTAGCGCAGTCGCCAGCCAGTTGCTGTTACCGAAGCCAGATTTTGATTTGCTCTTAGCGCTGGTAGAGGAATGTGATTTATACGGCGTTAACGTCGCGCACAGCGGCAGCGTTGTCGGCCTGATGCTGGACAGAACACGTCATGATGTGGATTACATTAAATGGATGCTGGCGCAGAAAAAACTGACGGCCCACTGGCCGGAACAGCATTTATTACGGATGGTCGCAGGCGGAGTTGAACTGCAATAAGGGTCGCCGCGCAGCAGCGACCCGGACAAGCATAAGCATAAATCGTTACTCAGCTTTCGCTTCGCCGTTTTTCAGTTCGCCCATGGCTTTCAGCTTCTTAGAAATATCGCGGCGCTCTTTTGAGATCTCAGCATTTTTGATGATGTAATCATCAACGCGATCTTCGTAATCGCTTTTCATGCTGGCAATAATGCCCTGGATCGCTTCGACGCTCATGCCAGGCTTGATGTAGTCGCTCAGGTTGTCCAACAGCAGGACACGTTTCTGGTTGTCACGGATCTTTTTCTCAACGTCCTGGATTTCACGTTGCAGTTTGTTTTTACGACGGAACAGACGAACAAATTCCAGCACGTCCTGGAAAGAAGGCTTGGTAGTTTCCATTTTTACACCCCTGATAATGTGAGATTCGGATTCGTTAAAACAACGGCTAAAGTGGGTCAACATTACTTTCATGCCCGCCATACTTCAAGTTGCATCTGCATCGACAATGCATGGTTGAAACCTGAATTATCGAGGGTAAAGCCATTGCAGTTACCAATGGTTTTAGCCTTTTTCAGTATCATACCTCTAATCTTTGCTGAATCGAAGCAGCAGTAGAACCAATCCCCTCATCTGCTCTTTATTTGCGCAACGCGCGACAGATTAAATGCGAAAGTAACTCCAGCTGTCGCGCCATCTCCATATTCAACCAAACGTAGCCGTGAATAGGCGTTTCCGCGACATTATCACCTTTATGCTCAGCGATAAGCTGACGCAGCTCCACCACGGTATCATTGAGCTTCTCCGTATTGGCAAGTACTGGCTGCGGGTTACCTTCATATAATGCATGCGTTATTGTCAGTAGCGCCTGCTGCGTCCTGAGCTGGGTTTCGCGCAGAGTATGCGCGTTCAGCATAACAAAATGGCTGGTACGGCTGGCCCAGAGCGCATTAATTTGCAGCTCCAGCATGCAGACGAGGTTACGATTAACCGTCTGAATAGCCTCAAAAATGGATTTTTGAATGTGTGTTTCTTTACTGGCAGGGACGATGAGCCCGCGCATTTTGACAACCTCGCTCAACAGCTGTTGTAAATGCTTCTCCAGTCGCGGTTGTTCAAGCAGATTGGGGGAGAGCGCCGCCTGGTACACCCGATTGTACCCGGTTACGCAATGCGCCAGTTGAATACGCCAGTGTATAAATGCCCGTTGTGGCCACACGCCGGTAAACAGCATCGCCAGTAACGATCCCAGAATAACGTCGCCGCCACGCCATAACGCCGTATTCATATCCCCAGCGGGAGCGCCCACTACAACGGCAAGCGTAATACCAATCAGCAGCGCCTGATACGGTTTTTTGCCCAATGCCAGCCAACCGCAGAGAAACATCGCCACCGCGCACCATATCAGCATTAGCGGAAGCGAAAAAAGCTCCAGACGCAGTGCCACCAGCCCAAGCACCGAACCCAGGATCGTGCCGCCAATCCGTTCAAAAGCTCGGGGAACAACGTTACCCCAAAAAGAAATAGGCCCCATGATCACCACCAGCGTGATCAGAGGCCATGTACCTTCAGGAATGTTTAACAGGCGTACCAACAGAAAAGTGAGAATAAACGCAAGCGCAATGCGAATACCGTGCACTACACGATAATGACGATACAAACGAATTTCAAAAGGACTCAGTGACTTATTGGCACGCACTCATGCACTCCGTCAGCGAATAGCAAAGAACAAAATTGTACTCGTTTTTTGCCTGAAAATATCATCCTGTTTTGCATCAAAAACAGTTACTTCGACTGCACCGGTATGTACATTTCAATGTCCCAGTAGCCATCCTCCATGCCATTGTTCATGTACACTTCAAAGCAGGGTTTAGCGGCTATTTCGTAAGTCGTATCCTGCATCAGGCGGTCAAAGAACTGATACCAGGGCGTGGCAAAATCATGATTTTCAACGCGCGCAACGGCAATAGCATAGTCGCCACCCGCCACTTCGGTCAGGATCACCCCTTCGCTATTTTCCGGGATCGCAAAATCTTCAGGCACGGATACCACGGTATCGCAACGCAGTTTCTCCGCCGGGACAACGTCAGGATTGTCGTAATAAACGGCTATCCATTCCAGCGGAACAATTTGCTTCCCGTCGACCCACTTCATTAACTGCTCAAAACCTTGCTTTACCGTTTGTTCCCACGGACCAACCATGTGAAAACCGGCAATCCTGCGTTTATCGACCTGCTTAATCTCGTACTCCATATAACCTCCGCGATTACACTGTATTTATATACAGTATAATTTTTAGGTATTACGGCCACAAGCAAATAGTGATTATTATGTGAGCAGATTCGCACTCTTGCCAGTCAGGCTTTCCAGGAAATAACTACGCCTTATGGTGGAAATAATCGCTCAGACGCGAGAAAACGCCGCCTTCGCTGACGGACTCCAGCGTAACCAGAGGCCAGTGCGCCACCAGCTTGTCCCGATCGTAGAGTTCAATTTCACCCACACGCTGATGTGCCGCGATTGGTGCAACCAGTTCTTTCTTATCAAGGACATATTTTGCTTTAATGTTAGCGACTTCCGCTTTAGGCAGGGCCATCCAGAAATCCTGCTCGGTGCCCAGGCTGATTTTTTCTTTGTCGCCATACCAGATCCGTTCAGTACCGACCTGCTTACCGCTACGCAAAACCTGCACCGTATCGAAGTTTTGTTGCCCCCATTGCAGCAGCTTACGCGCCTGGTCTTCACGCCCTTTCGCACTCTCCGCCCCCATCACAACCGCAATCAGTCGACGTTGTCCATCAACGGCGGAAGCGATCAGGTTGAACCCGGCCCCGGACGTATGCCCTGTCTTCAGACCATCAACGTTCATGGTTTTATCCCACAACAGGCCATTACGGTTTTGCTGCGTGATTCCGTTCCAGGTAAGGCTTTTCTCACTGTACATATGGTAGAAATCCGGTTCACCATGGATGATAGCCCTCGACAATACGGCCAGATCGTAAGCAGAGCTATGCTGACCTGGCGCATCCAGACCATGGACCGTTTCAAAATGGGTGTCCTGCAGGTTCAGCTTTTGCGCATAGCTGTTCATCATCGCGACAAACTGCGGTTGTCCCCCGGCGATGTAATCCGCCAGCGCCACGCAGGCATCATTACCTGAATCAACAATTAGCCCGCGGCTGAGGTCGCGTACCGAAACACGATCGCCTTGTTTCAGGAACATCAGGGATGAACCGACGAATACCGGATTGTCTTTCGCCCAGGCATCGCGCCCAACGGTGACAATATCGGTTGGACTAATGCGCTTACTGTCGATTGCGCGATCAACAACATAGCCGGTCATCAGCTTGGTCAGACTGGCGGGGTTACGTTGCTGGTGTTCATTACCGGCTGTCAGAATTTGGCCCGTGGTGTAATCCATTAATACCCACGCCCCGGCATTTATCGCAGGCGGCTGAGGGGTGAAGCTGGCGGCATCGGTCGCCCAGGCGGACGTAAAACTCATCGTGAATAGTGAAGCGGCAATAAACAAACGGCGTTTCAACAGTATGTCCTCAGAAAAGGGAGAAATAGCCGTTCTTTTTACGGAAGTTCTGTCGAACAAACTTGAATAAATTGCAAGAAAATGTGACACAAGACACATTTTCTTGCTGTTATACAAGGCTGTCAGAGACAAACCGCGCGCGAAATTATCCTTTGCGTGGCGCAGTCTCTGCGTGATGACTGCGATGGCGATGGTAGCCGTCGATCATACTGCGGAAAATTTGCCCTGGCGTGTCGCCCAGCGTGCACAGGTAAATATGTGCGCAGATGAACAGCAAACCCACAATCGCTAACGCCATATGCAGCACCAGCATTACCGGCCCTGCCGCTACCACCTGCGGGTAGAGGCATAACAACCCTGTGATGATCAACAGCGGAACCAGCGCATACATAATGCCCAGGTAGGCCAGTTGTTGCAGTGGGTTAAATTTATCCTTTGCCGTTGCGGCAAACGGATGCGGCTCGCCTTTCATGATGCCATACAGATAAAAGCGCGTTTGCAGCAGGCAGCGTGATATCAACCCGTTTAACTTCACGCGATAATGGCAGCCGTTGCCGCTGGTTGCGTTTATTAACACAAAGCCAATCCAGAAGGCCAGCAATGCGAAGCCGCACCAGGTATGTACCTGCACCATCAACGCTACCGGCCCGACAGAGAAGTGGCCAAACAGGCCGCTCAGCAAAAGCAGAATAAAGAGCAGCGCATTTCCCCAGTGCCAACGGCGAACAGCCAGCGAATAGAGGTACTCCCGGTGCTCCTCTCCGGTTGCCGTTTTCGGCGCCAGCATCCGACGTAACAGCGCGTGCGTGATCAGCCCTGCAATCATCAGCACCACAATAACGCCCGCATAAATGAGCCACAGCGGCCAGTAGTCCGGCGCATAGTTAAGCTCCGCTCCCCAGATAGAATTCATACTTTACCCTCCTGATGGATCTCTTTACGCCGATAAACACTCACCGGACCACTACGCGTATCCTGCTGGCGATAAACCTCTTTTTGATTGATCCAGTGCTGTATTTCCGGATCATCGCGACGACCAAACTTCAACGCATCCGTAGGACAAACGGAAACGCAGGCGGGTGACTGTCCGACCTCCAGGCGGGTATCCGCGCAGAAATTACATTTGTCTGCGATTCCCGTTTGTGAATTGAGATAACGGACATGGAACGGACAAGCAGCAACGCAGTAGTCACAGCCAATACAGCGAGATTTATCCACCTGCACAATACCGTTTTCATCACGGAATGAAGCACCGGTTGGACAAACGCTGACGCACGGCGCATCTTCACAATGCTGGCAGGAAACACGAACAAACTGGAAGTGGGACAGTGCCTCGGGTTCCTGTTCCGGTGAACGGATCTGCACCTGTAAGCGGCTAAAACCTTCAGGCACGTCATTCAGTACCTTGCAGGCAACCGTACACGCCTGACAACCAATGCAGCGTTTTTCGTCATGCAGCATGACATAAGGGTTTGTTGATTGATTCATGATGTACTCCTTTCTCATGCCCGACGAAGCGTAACGCCAGAGGTGTGGACCACCGTACCTGACACCGGACTGGTGACATGCGGAAGCAAATTACCGCAGTGAATACCGTGCGTCGTCGCGGCTGTTTTGGCTCCTGCCTTGGCGCCAAATCCCATATAGACGAATAGCGTATCGGGTCGAATACCAGCGGTGACCAGCGCTTTGCCTTTTTCCTTACCGGTTGCATTTTCCAGCCAGATGTCATCGCCGCTTTCGATACCTTTTTCACGGGCCGTTTGCGGGTGGATCCACACCGCGTTGTCCCACATCAGCTCACTCAGCAGTGGCACATATTGCGTTGCGCCATTGGTATGAACCGCCACTTTCCCTTGAATAAAGTAGAGTTCATTGTCGCCTTTGAGCGCGAAATTGCGGGCGCGGGGAACACCGTAGCCAGGCAGGAGTGTTTCCAGCTCCGCAGAGTAGAGTTCGATTTTTCCTGACGGGGATTTAAAGCGCAGTTGTTCACCATAGGTGCCGTCGCTATCAACCGCAACCGCGCCCGGATAGCGCGCCACAAACTGACGCACCGCTTCGGGTTCGCGCAGCAATAGCGGAACACCCCACTCGCGATACCCTTTCTGACGTAGCTCAGCAGATAACGCATGATCGCCATTAAGCTGGTACAACTGACGCGTTTGCATATCCTGCCATGGGTAGAATTGCCCAAGGCCTAACTGAACAGCCAGTTCTTTCCAGATTTGCCAGCTCGGACGCGCATCACCGATAGGCTCTACAACCTGCTGACGCAGGGCATAGGCTGGATTCAGCCCTGACATATCAGAAACTTCTTCATCGCGCTCAAGGTAAGTACATTCAGGTAAAAGATAATCGGCATACGCCGCGCTTTCGCTTAAATAGACATCGCAGCTGACCACCAGGTCGAGCTGTTCAACAGTCTTAACCAGATCTGGTCGACAGGTCACGGTCTGGAAAGGGTTGTGTCGGGACATAATCCATCCCTTCACCGGATACGGCGTTTGATTTAAGACGGCATCAATAATGCTCTGTACAACGCCGCCGCCGGCCGCGATGTACTTGAACTGCGGGGCAACCAGATCGATACGCTGCGCCGTTGGTTTGGGTAACTTGGCATCGGGTTTTGCCAGCACGGGAGCAACTTTCTCTCCGGCCAGCTTATTGTACGTTGCCGCCGCTTTTTTCTGATACAACCCGCCCTCACGCTCAATATTTCCAAGTAACACATTGAGGGTGAAAATCATGCGCCGCATATCAATTTCTTCTTGCGAAAACGTCGCACGATGACCCGGACTGACGATGGCGTGAGGCGCGCAGGCGGCCATTTCGCGGGTGACCCGGATAATCACATCAGCAGGCACATCAGCGAGCTTTTGCGCCCATTCCGGCGTGGTCTCTTGTACCGCCTCAGCCAGTTGGTCAAACCCTGTGGTGTAGCGTGCCACAAAGTCTGCGTCATACAGATTTTCTTTGATCATGACGTGACACATCGCCATCAGCACTGGTAAGTCACCGCCAGGCTTAAGCGCATGCCATTCATCCGCTTTGCTGGAGAAGACGGACAAACGGGGATCAAAGCTGACCATCTTCGCGCCCTTTTCCTGCGCGGTCATCAGTTCATGCGTGTCGGCAACTTCAATGCCTTCATAGAGGTTATGGCCAAAAGAGACCATATAACGGGTATTGACGATATCCATGGCTAAATCGCCGCCCATCATAACTTTAGCGGCAATCGCTTTTCCGGCGGGACATGTCGACGCGTGAGTAAACGTGTTCGGCGATCCAAAAGCCGTCGCGAGATGAAATAAATGGCCAGAAAGCGAACCGGACTTGGAAGAGAATACGACCCCCTCGGGACCATGCTGCGCTTTTATTGCCGTCATTTTCTCGGCAATTTCTTTATATGCCTGCTGCCAGCTAATCACCTGCCATTCACCGCTCCCGCGAGGTCCTGTGCGTTTCATCGGTTTAACAATACGATGCGGGTCGTTGACCAGGCTAACACCGCTCCCTCCGCGCGCACAGACACGCGTGCCCTGCTGAGGCGCATTAGGGTTTCCTTGAATAAAAACCGTCTTATTATTAATTACCTGAGCCTGAATTGGGCAGCGAAAAGAACACATTTCGCACAAACTTGGCGTCAGGGATGTTTTCCCTTTTATGTGCTCGGGAGAATTTCGCGCCAGTGCGCCTGGTGGAAAACTTCCTATCGCACAGGCTGAGCAGCCTATACCCACCCCTCGTAGAAAATTACGCCGACTAATGCTCATATAACCTCCTGTTATTAGATATATCCAATTATTATATGGAGTTTAAATTATTAATTCTTAACCTCACTCACATTTTATTACAATGCATACAAGCGTATTAGTTGAAATATGAAACCGTTGTTTATAAAAGACTTTTAAAGTTTCCAGAACACAGAAAACGAAATGGAAATAACAATAATGGTTATCAATTAACTTATTTCCCAAGTTCTGATTTTAAGAAAATTTATTCCAGTAATTTCCTTTAATGAGGAGAAAATAATTAACCATTCGTTCAAAGCTTCGTTCAGCGCAATTTTCTTGCGGAGGTCATTCCGCATCGATAATCCTCTTGCTGATTCCCTCGCTATTTTTTGGTATTCTTAGATAAGCGCTAAATTGATCCCGGACATAACTGAACAATGAATGACGGCAAGCAGCAACCTGGTTTTCTCTTCCACGATTACGAGACCTTTGGTACCCATCCGGCGCTGGACAGACCCGCACAATTTGCGGCCATCCGCACAGATAACGATTTCAACATTATCGGTGAACCTGAAGTCTTTTATTGCAAACCCGCAGACGACTATCTGCCACAGCCAGAGGCGGTGCTGATTACCGGTATCACACCGCAGGAAGCACGTGAAAAGGGAGAAAATGAAGCTGCTTTTGCTGCGCGTATTCACGCCCTGTTTACCGTGCCGAAAACCTGCATTCTTGGCTATAACAACGTGCGCTTCGATGATGAAGTGACGCGAAACATCCTGTATCGCAATTTCTACGATCCCTATGCCTGGAGCTGGCAGCACGATAATTCGCGTTGGGATCTGCTGGATGTAATGCGAGCCTGCTATGCCCTGCGTCCTGAAGGTATTAACTGGCCGGAAAACGACGATGGCTTGCCCAGCTTTCGCCTGGAACATTTGACCAAAGCGAATGGGATTGAGCATGCCAATGCCCACGATGCAATGGCCGATGTGTATGCCACGATTGCAATGGCGCAATTAGTCAAGTCACGCCAACCACGTTTGTTTGAGTATCTCTATAGCCATCGTAATAAGCACAAACTGGCGGCGCTAATTGATGTGCCGCAGATGAAACCGCTGGTCCATGTCTCGGGCATGTTCGGCGCCTGGCGCGGTAACACCAGTTGGGTGGCACCATTGGCCTGGCATCCGGAGAATCGCAACGCGGTTATCATGGTCGACTTAGCCGGTGATATTTCACCACTGCTCGAAATGGACAGTGACGCGCTGCGTGAGCGGCTCTACACCGCTAAGGCAGATTTGGGAGATAACCCAGCGGTTCCGGTTAAACTGGTGCACATCAACAAATGTCCGGTACTGGCACAGGCGAACACCCTGCGCCCGGAAGATGCAGATCGTCTTGGTATTAACCGCCAGCGTTGTCTGGATAACCTCAAAACTCTGCGCGAAAACCCACAGGTACGCGACAAAGTCGTGGCAATCTTCGCCGAAGCGGAACCCTTTGCGCCATCTGATAACGTAGACGCCCAGCTGTACAACGGCTTTTTCAGCGATGCCGACCGTGCCGCAATGAAAATCGTTCTGGAAACCGAACCGCGCAATTTACCGGCGCTGGATATCACCTTTGTCGATAAACGCATTGAAAAGCTGCTGTTTAACTACCGTGCGCGTAACTTCCCCGGCACGCTGGATGAAGCCGAACAACAGCGCTGGCTGGACCATCGTCGTCAGGTATTCACGCCGGAGTTTTTGCAAAATTACGCCAATGAATTACAGATGCTGAGTCAGCAATATGCGGATAACAAAGAGAAGCTGACGCTGCTGAAAGCGCTCTGGCAATATGCGCAAGAGATTGTATAAATCCCACGTATAAAAAAACGGAGAACATGTCTCCGTTTTTTTTCAGCTAAATGCAATTATTACGCGATATCTTCGTCGTACTGCGGGACCGGGTTGCGGAAGCTTTTGGTCACGCAAGCCAGGTAGATCAGACCGATACCCGCCCAGATCAGGCCCAGAACCATTGAGCTTTCTTCCAGGTTCACCCACAGCGCGCCAACGGTCAGCGCACCGCACATTGGCAGGAACAGGTACTGGAAGTGATCTTTCAGCGTCTTGTTACGCTTCTCACGGATCCAGAACTGGGAGATTACCGACAGGTTAACGAAGGTAAACGCCACCAGCGCACCAAAGTTAATCAGCGCCGTCGCCATCACCAGGTCGAAGTTGATTGCCAGCAAAGCAATCGCACCAACCAGAATGATGTTCATGGACGGAGTACGCCATTTCGGGTGTACATAACCGAAGAAGCTTTTCGGGAATACGCCATCACGGCCCATCACGTACATCAGACGCGCAACGCCTGCATGCGCCGCCATACCGGACGCCAGTACGGTAATGGTAGAGAAAATCAGCGCGCCTACCTGGAAGAACTTACCCGCAACATACAGCATGATTTCCGGCTGCGAAGCATCTGGATCCTTAAAGCGCGAAATATCCGGGAAGTACAGCTGCAACAGATAGGTGGAGACGATAAAGATCAGGCCACCAATCAGAGCAGTCAGGAAAATCGCACGCGGGATCACGCGCTCAGCGTCTTTGGTTTCTTCTGACAGGTTGCTGATACCGTCAAAACCGGTGAACGAGAAGCACAGGATGGTCGCACCGGTGATCATCGGGATCACGTGCGCATCACCAGACCAGAACGGACGGCTGCTTGCCAGCGTACCGGCCCCTTCCCCTTCGAACACGCCATAAACGACCATGCCGAGGATCACCGCAATCAGCACCACCTGCAACAACACGATCACGGTGTTGAAATTGGCGACGGATTTGAGGCTACGCAGGTTGAAGGCGGTCATAAAGGCCACCAGCGCCACCACGAACATCCACGATGGAATCGAGGGCACCAGCGCTTCAAAATATATTTTCGCCAACAGAATGTTGATCATCGGCGCGAACAGGTAGTCCAGCAGCGATGACCAGCCAACCATAAAGCCAACGGTCGGGCTAATGGATTTCTGGGCGTAAGTGTAGGCAGAGCCTGCGGACGGATAGCGACGTACCAGTTTACCGTAGCTTAGTGCGGTAAAGAGGATGGCGATCAGTGCAAAGGCGTAAGCTGTCGGGACGTGACCATCGGTCATTCCTGAGACGATACCGAATGTATCGAACAGCGTCATCGGCTGCATATAGGCAAGGCCCATCATGACAACCGGAACCAGCGTAAGCGTTTTACGTAATTCCACGCGAGAGGTGTTTGGAGTAGCGTTATGCGACATGGTTATCCCCCATTACGGCGAAAACCGTCGCGTAAGCAAAAAATTGCCCCATTTTTTGTTAATCCTCAGCGACAACAACTGTCGATTTTTAAGTAAGTATCTATCCGGTACGAAGCCCGGCCTCTTTTATGAATGATTGGTTTGATGCAAAAAAATAACCGACGCGTATTAAAACGTCGGTTAATGTCATTTTTTGCAAGCGGCGTATTTTGCACTAATTTGGGGAGAAATAACAAGAGATTGAAGCAACTGTAAAAAAATATTTTTTCTCAACTGACTGATTTATCAGCATCCGTTTTAACATACACCCCGGCAATAGCACTATTTGCTAAAATCTCATCCCGCCACCAGGCGCTGGCAAGCCCGGCGGTCTGTTCATTCCACCCTATCCACACGGGTTCAAACAGAATTTGTCCGACCACTTTCTTCTCAATCAGCGCGCCGCTGTCCAAAAATCGCTGCGCCAGATAACGAGGAATATATCCGCATCCCAAACCACTAATTTGCAGCTCCAGCTTGGTTTTGAAGTCAAAAACGGTAATCGCTTCCTGATCGTCTAACACCTGAACGCCGGAGATGTTCGCTTGATGCGCATTCTCTCCCACCACGATGGCTCGAAAACGTCGAATAGTACGCCGATGTAACGGTTCCTGTTCCTGCGCCAGGGGGTGATGCGGCGCAACAACAAACACCTGTTCCAAAACGCCCAGCCGCGCAAAGCCAAATTCACTCCCCGCTGGCGGTTCATGCATAGCACCGACAATAATATCCGCCCGCCCCTGAGTCAGTGCATCCCAGGAGCCACCCAGCACGCCGTTAATAAATTTCAGACGCGTCACACTATGACGTTGATAGAAAGATTCGATAAGGGGAGCCAGCAGGGAAAAGGGAAACGTATCATCGACGCCGATAACCAGTTCATTCTCCCAGCCTTCATGGAGCTTAATGGCTTGCTTTTCGAGTTCGCGGACGGAGTGCAATACCTCTCGCCCCTTTTCCAGCAGCATTTGACCGGTGCGGGTAAACTTAGCCCGGTGCCCACTGCGATCTAATAACTGAATATTAAGATCGCTTTCCAGTTTATGGACTGTGTAGCTAAGCGCAGACGGCGTCTTATACAATTTTGCCGACGCCGCCGCGAAACTGCCCTCTTTTTCTAACGCATCGAGGATGATAAGAACGTCCAGCAGTGGTTTCATACTCGCCCCCTGGCGGTATACAGCGACACTCTGCTGGCCTGTCACTCCATCGGCATCACCAGCGGATCGGGATACTGGTACTCAAATCCAAGCTCATTACAAATACGGCTGCCATCAATGACTTTACCTTTACCGTTATCCGCACCGCCGCGAAATTCCGGCGGTTCCATCCCCAACTGGCGGGCCATCTGTGGATAGAACACGTTACGCGCCGGATGCAAAGGCGCACATATATTATAGATGTGTCCCCCTTTGGGCGCTTGCAGCAGCAACGTGATGGCAGAAACGACATCATCCAGATGCACCAGATTGACGCCATGGTACCCATCTGGTGCCGTCTTACCCGCGAAAAATCGGCCAGGATGTCTTCCCGGACCAACCAGCCCGGCCAGGCGCAGAATATCAACCGAGGTGCCAGGCAAGTTGTGCAGCCAGTCCTCAAGTTCTTTCAGGACACGCCCGCTGGCGGTGACCGGGTTACGCGGTGTTCCCTCTTTCACGATGCCCTGGACATCACCATAGACCGACGTCGAGCTGGTAAAAATAATCCGCGGGATCCGGTACGCCAATGCACTGTCCACCAGCTCCTGCATGGCCTGCAGGTAAAATGCCTCCCCCGGCCCGCTACGGCGCGCAGGTAGCGTAATAACCAGAGCATCAGCGTCCATGAGTGCGTCGAGATCGTCGGCCTCACAGACCAGTTCAGGCTCCAGGCGCAGCGAGTAACTCTCGATACCGCTCATGCGGGCCGCTTCCACTCCATCTAATGTGGTTTTGCTGCCGGTCACCTGCCAGCCTCTCGCCGCCAGCGACATGGCTAACGGCATGCCTAACCAACCTAACCCGACAATTGCGACCTTTTTCATGCCTTCTCTCCTGACTTTTGGCCTATAACGCAAGGCTACGCCAGCCCACGGTGGCTGACAATTCATAGTATCAATATGAAATGAATTAATGATCAAAAAAAGCCCTTGCTTTCCGTAGCTAAAGTGGTTTAGGTTAAAAGACATCAAATGAATAAACATTCATCGAGAAATTTATGACACGCGCTCAATTTAAACACCATCACCACCATCATCCTGACTAGTCTTTCAGGCGATGTGTGCTGGGAGACATTTAAATCTTCCAGCGGTGCATGAGCGTATGAGAAAGCCCCCGGAAGATTTCTTCCGGGGGCTTTTTTTGTGCGTGACCCAAACTGATTCAGACAGGATAACGAGGAACAAACAATGTTAGACAACACCCGTTTACGCATAGCTATGCAGAAATCAGGCCGTTTAAGCGACGATTCACGCGAATTACTGGCCCGTTGCGGCATTAAAATTAATCTTCACACCCAACGCTTAATTGCGATGGCAGAGAATATGCCGATTGATATTCTGCGCGTGCGTGATGACGATATCCCGGGTCTGGTGATGGACGGCGTCGTTGATCTTGGCATCATTGGGGAAAACGTTCTGGAAGAAGAGCTGCTCAACCGTCGGGCACAGGGTGAAGATCCTCGCTATTTTACCCTGCGTCGTCTGGACTTCGGCGGCTGCCGTCTTTCGCTGGCAACCCCGGTTGATGAAGCCTGGGATGGCCCGACCGCGCTGAACGGGAAGCGTATCGCCACCTCTTACCCGCACCTGCTCAAGCGTTATCTCGATCAAAAAGGGGTGTCATTTAAATCCTGTCTGTTAAACGGTTCTGTCGAAGTCGCACCCCGCGCGGGCCTTGCCGATGCGATTTGTGATCTGGTCTCAACCGGTGCGACACTTGAAGCCAATGGTTTGCGTGAAGTGGAAGTGATTTACCGATCTAAAGCGTGTCTGATTCAGCGCGATGGCGAAATGGCCGCAGCCAAACAGCAGTTGATCGACAAACTACTGACCCGCATCCAGGGGGTTATTCAGGCTCGTGAATCCAAATACATCATGATGCACGCGCCGAGCGAGCGTCTGGACGAAGTCATCGCCCTGCTGCCTGGCGCTGAGCGCCCTACCATTCTGCCACTGGCGGGTGACCAGCAGCGTGTGGCCATCCACATGGTCAGCAGCGAAACCCTGTTCTGGGAAACAATGGAAAAACTGAAAGCGCTCGGCGCCAGCTCAATTCTGGTGCTGCCGATTGAGAAGATGATGGAGTAACGACCATGAGCTTCAATACCCTGATTGACTGGAATAGCTGTAGCCCTGAGCAGCAGCGCGAACTGCTAATGCGCCCGGCGATTTCCGCCTCTGAAAGCATTAGCCGCACAGTGGCCGAGATCCTTGAAAACGTCAAAAACAACGGCGACCAGGCACTGCGCGAATACAGCGCGAAGTTTGATAAAACCGAGGTCGGCGCGCTACGCGTCACCGAGCAAGAAATTCAGCAGGCCAGCAGTCGCCTGAGCGACAAGCTGAAACAAGCCATGCAGGCGGCGGTACGTAATATTGATACTTTCCACAGCGCGCAAATTCTGCCGCCGGTGGATATCGAAACCCAGCCGGGCGTACGCTGCCAGCAGGTTACCCGCCCTATCGCTTCCGTGGGCCTGTATATTCCTGGCGGGTCGGCACCGCTGTTCTCTACCGTATTAATGCTGGCGACCCCGGCGCGCATCGCCGGCTGCAAAAAAGTGGTGCTGTGCTCGCCACCGCCAATTGCCGATGAAATCCTCTACGCTGCGCAGCTGTGTGGCGTGAAAGAAGTGTTTAACGTGGGTGGCGCACAGGCCATTGCCGCGCTGGCGCTGGGCACGGAGTCTATTCCGAAGGTCGATAAAATCTTCGGGCCGGGCAATGCGTATGTGACCGAAGCCAAACGCCAGGTCAGCCAGCGTCTTGACGGCGCAGCCATCGACATGCCTGCCGGACCGTCCGAAGTATTGGTTATCGCCGACAGCGGCGCAACGCCAGATTTTGTCGCCTCCGACCTGCTCTCTCAGGCCGAGCACGGTCCGGACTCGCAGGTGATCCTGCTGACGCCGGACGCTAAGCTTGCCGAGGGAGTTGCCAAAGCTGTTGAACGTCAGCTCGCCGAGCTGTCCCGCGCCGACACCGCGCGTCAGGCGCTCTCTGCCAGCCGCTTAATCGTAGCGAAAGATCTGGCGCAGTGCGTTGAAATCTCCAACGCCTACGGGCCGGAGCACCTGATCATTCAGACCCGCAACGCACGTGAGTTGGTTGACGACATTACCAGCGCCGGTTCGGTGTTCCTTGGCGACTGGTCGCCGGAATCCGCAGGCGACTACGCTTCCGGCACCAACCACGTGCTGCCAACCTACGGTTATACCGCAACCTGTTCCAGCCTGGGGCTGGCTGATTTCCAGAAACGGATGACCGTACAGGAATTAACACCACAAGGTTTCTCTGCGCTGGCCGCCACCATTGAAACCCTGGCCGCGGCTGAGCTGCTGACCGCCCACAAAAATGCCGTCACCCTGCGCGTTAACGCCCTGAAGGAGCAAGTATGAGCACTGACAACTTTCTCAGCGTCACTGATTTAGCCCGTAAGAATGTCCGCGAGTTAACGCCTTATCAATCTGCCCGCCGTCTTGGCGGTAACGGCGACGTCTGGCTCAACGCGAATGAATACCCCACCGCCGTTGAGTTTCAGCTAAGCCAGCAAACGCTGAACCGCTACCCGGAGTGCCAGCCGAAAGCCGTGATTGAGAATTACGCGCAGTATGCAGGCGTCAAGCCGGAGCAGGTGCTGGTCAGCCGCGGCGCAGATGAAGGGATCGAACTGCTGGTGCGCGCTTTTTGCGAACCCGGTAAAGATGCGATTCTGTACTGCCCACCGACTTACGGCATGTACAGCGTCAGCGCTGAAACAATTGGCGTCGAATGCCGTACCGTCCCGACACTTGACGACTGGCAACTGGATTTACAAGGTATCGCGGACAAGCTTGATCGCGTGAAGGTGGTTTATGTATGCAGCCCCAATAACCCAACGGGCCAGTTGATTAAGCCACAAGATCTGCGTTCGCTGCTCGACATGACGCAGGGTAAAGCTATCGTGGTTGCCGATGAAGCGTATATCGAGTTTTGCCCGCAGGCCACGCTGGCAGGCTGGCTGTCTGAATATCCGCACCTGGTGATTTTACGCACGCTGTCCAAAGCGTTTGCTCTCGCCGGTTTACGCTGCGGGTTTACGCTGGCCAATGAAGAGGTTATCAATCTACTGTTAAAGGTGATCGCCCCTTACCCGCTCTCTACGCCGGTGGCGGATATCGCCGCCCAGGCGCTGACGCCGCAAGGGGTTGCCTCCATGCGCCAACGTGTAGAGCAGATCCTGCAAGAGCGTCAGTATCTGGTAGAGAACCTGAAAACAATTCGCTGTGTAGAACAGGTTTTCGCTTCTGAAACCAACTATGTTCTGGCGCGCTTTACCGCCTCCAGCAGCGTATTTAAATCTTTGTGGGATCAGGGCATTATCTTACGAGACCAGAACAAACAACCCTCGTTAAGCGGCTGCCTGCGAATTACTGTCGGAACCCGTGAAGAGAGCCAGCGCGTCATTGACGCCTTACGTGCGGAGCAAGTATGAGCCAGAAGTATCTTTTTATCGACCGCGATGGAACCCTGATTTCCGAACCGCCAAGTGACTTTCAGGTTGATCGCTTTGACAAACTGGCTTTTGAGCCGGAAGTCGTTCCTGTTTTGCTGAAACTGCAAAAAGCAGGCTATAAGCTGGTGATGATTACCAACCAGGATGGACTGGGAACGCAGAGTTTCCCGCAGGCCGATTTTGACGGTCCGCATAACCTGATGATGCAAATTTTCACCTCTCAGGGCGTGGCATTTGATGAAGTGCTGATTTGCCCGCACCTGCCGACGGACGAATGCGCTTGCCGGAAGCCAAAAGTGAAGCTGGTTGAGCAGTACCTGGTTGAACAGGCCATGGACATAGCAAACAGCTACGTCATTGGTGATCGTGCCACAGATATTCAGCTGGCTGAAAACATGGGAATTCGCGGATTGCGTTATCACCGTGACACCCTGAACTGGGCGATGATCGGCGAACAGTTGACCAAGCGTGACCGCTACGCGCACGTTGAGCGCAATACCAAAGAAACGCAGATTGACGTCAAAGTCTGGTTGGACCGCGAAGGTCAAAGCAAAATCAATACCGGCGTTGGCTTCTTTGACCACATGCTGGATCAAATCGCCACCCACGGTGGTTTTCGCATGGAGATAGCCGTTAAGGGCGATCTGTATATTGACGATCACCACACCGTAGAAGATACCGGTCTGGCGCTGGGTGAGGCCTTAAAGCTGGCATTAGGCGATAAACGTGGCATCAACCGTTTTGGTTTTGTCCTGCCGATGGACGAGTGTCTGGCACGTTGCGCGCTGGATATCTCCGGGCGTCCGCACCTGGAATACCGCGCTGAGTTTACCTACCAGCGCGTGGGCGATCTGAGCACGGAGATGATTGAACACTTCTTCCGCTCACTCTCTTACACCATGGGCGTCACCCTGCACCTGAAAACCAAAGGGAAAAATGACCACCACCGCGTTGAAAGCCTGTTTAAAGCCTTTGGCCGCACGCTGCGTCAGGCAATTCGCGTAGAAGGCGACACGCTGCCCTCCTCAAAAGGAGTGTTGTAATGAACGTAGTGATCCTGGATACCGGCTGCGCCAATCTGAACTCGGTGAAATCCGCCGTCGAGCGCCATGGATACGACCCGGTTGTCAGCCGCGATGCAGATGTGGTGCTCCGTGCCGATAAGCTGTTTCTACCCGGCGTTGGTACCGCGCAGGCAGCTATGGACCAGTTGCACGAGCGTGAACTTATTGAGCTGATTAAGGCCTGTACGCAGCCGGTGCTGGGGATCTGCTTAGGCATGCAACTGCTTGGGCGGCGCAGTGAAGAGAGTAACGGTGTCTCCCTGTTGGGCATTATTGATCAGGACGTCCCTAAAATGACCGATTTCGGTCTGCCGCTGCCGCATATGGGCTGGAATCGCGTTTATCCGCAGGCGGGAAATCGTCTGTTCCAGGGTATTGAAGATGGGGCGTATTTCTACTTTGTCCACAGCTACGCGATGCCAGTGAATCCATGGACCATCGCCCAATGTCATTACGGCGAACCGTTTACCGCGGCAGTGCAAAAGGACAATTTCTTTGGCGTGCAGTTCCACCCGGAACGTTCGGGTGCGGCTGGGGCGCAGTTGCTGAAAAACTTTCTGGAGATGTAATGATTATTCCGGCATTAGATTTAATCGACGGCACGGTGGTGCGTCTTCATCAGGGCGATTACGCACAGCAACGTGATTACGGCAACGATCCCCTGCCCCGTCTGCAGGATTATGCGGCACAAGGCGCACAGGTACTGCACCTGGTCGATCTGACCGGGGCAAAAGATCCGCAGAAACGACAAATACCACTGATTAAAACGCTGGTCGCGGGCGTCAATGTTCCGGTGCAGGTGGGCGGCGGTGTGCGTACTGAAGCGGACGTTGCGGCACTGCTTGACGCCGGTGTGGCGCGTGTGGTGGTCGGTTCGACGGCGGTTAAAACCCCTGAGGAAGTTAAGAGCTGGTTTACCCGTTTTGGCGCCGACGCGCTGGTGCTGGCGCTGGACGTGCGTATTGATGAGCAAGGTAATAAACAGGTTGCGGTCAGCGGCTGGCAGGAAGATTCCGGGGTTTCGCTGGAAGAACTGGTGGAAACCTATTTGCCCGTGGGTCTGAAGCATGTGCTGTGCACCGATATTTCCCGCGACGGTACGCTAGCGGGTTCAAACGTCGCGCTTTATGAAGAAGTGTGCGCCAAATATCCGCAGGTGGCGTTTCAGTCATCTGGTGGCATTGGCGGAATCGAGGATGTAGCGGCCCTGCGCGGGACCGGAGTACGCGGCGTGATTGTCGGACGCGCCCTGCTGGAAGGTAAGTTCACCGTTGAGGAGGCCATCCAATGCTGGCAAAACGCATAATTCCTTGTCTGGACGTTCGCGATGGACAGGTGGTAAAAGGCGTCCAGTTTCGCAATCACGAGATTATTGGCGACATCGTTCCGCTGGCAAAACGCTATGCCGATGAAGGCGCAGATGAACTGGTGTTCTACGATATCACCGCTTCCAGCGATGGCCGTGTAGTCGATAAAAGCTGGGTATCGCGCGTGGCGGAAGTGATCGACATTCCGTTCTGCGTTGCCGGTGGGATTAAGTCCATCGATGATGCGGCGCGTATTCTCTCCTTCGGGGCGGATAAAATCTCCATCAACTCCCCGGCGCTGGCTGACCCGGAGCTTATCACGCGTCTGGCGGACCGCTTTGGCGTACAGTGCATTGTGGTGGGTATCGATACCTGGTATGACGCTGCAACCGGTAAATATCACGTTAACCAGTACACCGGGGATGAGAGTCGTACCCGCATCACGCAGTGGGAAACGCTGGATTGGGTGCAGGAAGTGCAGAAACGTGGCGCGGGCGAAATCGTGCTGAACATGATGAATCAGGACGGTGTGCGTAACGGCTACGATCTGGAACAGCTGAGAAAAGTGCGCGACGTTTGCCATGTACCGCTGATTGCCTCCGGTGGCGCGGGCACCATGGAACACTTCCTCGAAGCCTTCCGGGATGCTGACGTTGACGGCGCGCTTGCCGCCTCCGTCTTCCACAAGCAAATTATCAATATTGGCGAATTAAAAGCGTACCTGGCAACACAGGGCGTGGAGATCAGGATATGTTAACGAAGCAACAATGCCGCGAGCTGGACTGGGAAAAAACTGACGGACTGATGCCAGTTGTCGTGCAGCATGCGGTCTCCGGCGAAGTATTGATGCTGGGTTATATGAACCCGGAGGCGCTGGATAAAACGCTTGAAAGCGGTAAGGTAACCTTTTTCTCGCGGACCAAACAACGCCTGTGGACCAAAGGTGAAACCTCGGGCAACTTTCTTAATGTGGTCAGCATCACACCCGATTGCGATAACGACACCCTGTTAGCACTGGTTAACCCAATCGGGCCAACCTGCCACAAAGGCACCTCAAGCTGCTTTGCTGACGCCAGCCATCAGTGGCTGTTCCTGTATCAGTTAGAACAACTACTGGCTGAGCGTAAAACCGCCGACCCGGCAAGCTCTTACACCGCGAAGCTGTATGCCAGCGGCACCAAACGCATTGCGCAAAAAGTGGGTGAAGAAGGCGTGGAAACCGCGCTGGCCGCCACCGTGAACGATCGTTTCGAGCTGACGAATGAAGCCTCTGACCTGATGTACCACCTGTTAGTGCTGCTACAGGATCAGGAGCTTGACCTGACCACCGTGATTGAGAACTTACGTAAGCGTCATCAGTAATCTACAGACGTAAAAAAACCGGGCTTGCCCGGTTTTTTTGTTATTAGATTAGGCTTACTGCGCTCTGGCTTTGTAACCACGCAGTGCATTTCGCCCCAGCACGATACCTGCACCAATCATCCCACCCAGCAATACTGCCAGTACCAGGGTAATTGCTTTTTTCGGACTGTCGCGACGAATCGGTAACGTTGGTTTCATCACGTAGCGATAAGTGTGCAGTTTTGCCTTCTCGATTTTTAATGCTTCAATATCCAGCAGGTTTTGCTTGGTCTGATAGTAATTACCAGAGAAAATCAATGGACGCGTTGCTTCGTGCTCAATCATTGATCTCAAAGCATCGCTGCCAAGCAGCAGCATACTATCCTGCGTAACATCCTGAGTTTGCTGAATTTGCGGCTTAGTGACACCTGCCTGTTCTGCATAACGCAACGCTTCCTGGATTTGCTTGATGCGCAAATCTTTTTGTTCCTGAGCGACGACTTCCTGGGTCTTCAGAGAGTCTTCAAGAGTACTGGTTTGCAGCTTGATGTTATCAGTCAGGTCAAGCTCCAGCTCTTTGGCAACTTTTTCATCAGTTTGTTGAATGTATTCAGCCAACTGACGCTGAGCTTCTTCTGGTGATCCGCCAACATAAGAAACTGCTAACGGCAACTGTTGGCCTTTAACAGACTGCTCAATTGACAATTTCTCTGGTTTTTCCTGATTATCAAGCGTTTCAGCCAATGCAGAGAAAGAGGTACTGAAACGACCAATAACGTTTGTCTGCAGTTCAGTTACCTTAGGTGCACTGGCGCCATACATCACGTTAAGCGCGTTGTTATAGGTGGCAATCTGTCCGACATCAGGTTGAGTAATAATTGCAGTAGAGGTCCATTTCTCTTTAGCAACCGCCAGATAGCCCACGGCCAGTGCAATGGCAACAACAATCGCGACAACGATAGTGACTTTCCCACGCCATAATTGCAGCAGCAAATCAATCAAATCAATCTGTTCCGGATCGTTAACGCGCCCGGACATGTTGTTATCACTTACAGACATAAATACCCTAATTAAGGAAAGGCTTAAACTCGAATTAGTTTAGCTATAATTTGAAGCAATTCCATAGGATTAATGATAAAAAAATCAAATTGTTTGAGAGATTTTGATTGGTATTTTAGTCACTGGTGAAAAAGGGAAGGAATTTAAAAGAAGTGTCAATATACAAAAGATACTCTTTACAGGAAAAGCATCGATCAGCGGGTTAAATGTCAGAATGGTTTATGCTCAACACTTTTGTCAATAAATTCATGACATGAATATTTATTGACTTACCCGTAAAAATGGTATGAGTAAAAAGGATAACCATTAGCTTTTTTGCCATCTGACGGTATTATTCCAGTTTTCGTTGCACCAGATAGTGCCTGGCTGCTTTTTAGCCGAAAAGAGGAACGAACATGAAATACCTGGTTACGGGGGCCGCTGGTTTCATCGGCTTCCATGTTAGCAAACGCCTCCTTGAGGCTGGCCATCAAGTCGTCGGTATCGATAATCTAAACGATTACTACGACGTGAGTCTTAAGCAGGCCCGTCTGGAGCTGCTGGTACACCCCGGCTTCAATTTTCATAAGATCGATTTAGCCGACCGCGAAGGTATGTCAACTCTTTTCGCATCCGGGCATTTTGATCGTGTGATTCATCTCGCCGCCCAAGCTGGAGTGCGTTATTCACTCGAAAATCCGCATGCTTACGCGGACTCAAACCTCACTGGTTTTCTGAACATACTGGAAGGTTGTCGTCATAATCACATACAACACTTACTCTATGCGTCCTCAAGTTCAGTATACGGTTTAAACCGAAAGATGCCTTTTTCTACAGGTGATTCTGTCGACCACCCTATTTCCTTCTACGCGGCGACTAAAAAAGCCAACGAACTGATGGCGCATACCTATTCTCATTTGTACGGGATTCCTACCACCGGCCTGCGTTTCTTTACTGTATATGGGCCATGGGGACGCCCTGATATGGCATTGTTTAAATTCACCAAAGCCATACTTGAAGGTAACAGTATCGACGTTTATAACTATGGAAAAATGAAACGTGATTTTACTTATATTGATGATATTGCTGAGGCGATCATGCGTTTACAGGATATCATTCCGCAAACCACCCCTGACTGGACCGTTGAAACAGGAACACCAGCAACAAGTATAGCCCCGTATAGGGTTTATAACATCGGTAACAGCGCGCCAGTGGAGTTGATGGACTATATCAACGCGCTGGAAGAAAGTCTTGGGGTTGTAGCCACTAAAAATATGCTTCCGTTGCAATCAGGAGACCTGCTAGACACCAGTGCGGATACCCAAGCGCTCTATAATATTATTGGCTTTAAACCTGAAACAACGGTTAAAAATGGAGTGAATAGCTTTGTTAGGTGGTACCGAGATTTCTACAAAGTGTAATTACCGAGCTATTTAATGTAAAAAAGGCCTTTTAATAAGGCCTTTTTTACGGCAACGCAGCTTAATCGCTCCCAAACAAATCGCGGGTATACACTTTTTCTGCAACATCAGCCAATTCTGATGTCATACGATTAGAAATAATAACATCCGCTTCATTTTTGAACGCGTTAAGATCGCGGATTACCCGAGAGTGGAAAAATTCATCCTCCTCCATGACCGGCTCATAAATAATAACGGGTACGCCCTTGGCCTTAATACGCTTCATGATCCCCTGAATAGAGGAGGCGCGGAAGTTATCCGAGCCAGACTTCATGATCAGACGGTATACGCCCACCACCCTCGGCTTGCGCGCGAGGATAGAGTCAGCAATAAAGTCTTTACGCGTACGATTAGCATCAACGATTGCACCGATGATGTTATTCGGCACCGATTCGTAGTTGGCCAGCAGTTGCTTGGTATCTTTCGGTAAGCAGTAGCCACCGTAGCCAAAGGATGGATTGTTGTAATGATTACCAATACGCGGATCCAGACAAACGCCTTCAATAATCTGCCGGGAGTTCAAACCAAGGCTTTCTGCATAACTATCCAGCTCGTTAAAGTAGGCCACGCGCAGCGCCAGATAGGTGTTGGCAAACAGCTTGATCGCCTCGGCTTCGGTGGAGTCAGTAAACAGCGTCGGAATGTCTTGCTTCAGAGCCCCTTCCTGCAACAGCGCGGCAAAGCGCTCAGCGCGCTCAGAACGCTCGCCAATCACGATACGCGACGGATGCAGGTTGTCGTACAGCGCGCGACCTTCACGCAGGAACTCCGGCGAGAAGAAAATATTATCGATGCCAAACTTCTCTTTAATCGAGTTAGTAAAACCGACCGGAATGGTGGATTTGATGACCATTACCGCCTTGGGGTTAATGGCAAGCACATCGCGGATAACGGACTCGACGCTGGAGGTGTTGAAGTAGTTAGTCTTCGGATCGTAATCAGTCGGTGTCGCGATAATTACGTAATCCGCATCACGATATGCATCGTACTTATCAGTCGTTGCACGAAAATTAAGCTGTTTCGTCGCCAGGTACTCTTCGATCTCTTTGTCAACAATCGGGGATTTTTTCTGGTTCAACATCTCGACCTTCGCCGTGACGATATCCAGAGCCACCACTTCATGGTGCTGGGCAATCAGAATACCGTTCGACAGACCTACATAACCTGTTCCTGAGATAGTTATCTTCATTCGCTCTGTAACTTCTTCCAGTTAAACATTGAGGTTGAGCACACCGCCAGCATTGTGGCGTATCGGCTTTGCATTGAATGAGTATATCGTGATTTGCTATTGCACCGACTATCAGACCTGACCGAATCCCATTTTTTGACAATAAAAAAGCCCGGAGGAGCGCTCCGGGCCTGGCTTTACAGTTAGGCTAAATCAGATTAATCCAGCCATTCGGTATGGAACACACCTTCTTTATCAGTACGTTTATAGGTGTGCGCACCGAAGTAGTCACGCTGAGCCTGAATCAGGTTCGCCGGCAGTACCGCAGAACGGTAGCTGTCGTAGTAGGCTACAGCAGCGGAGAATGTCGGTACCGGAATACCGTTCTGCACCGCGTAGGCCACGACATCACGCAACGCCTGCTGGTACTCGTCGGCGATGTTTTTAAAGTACGGAGCCAGCAGCAGGTTGGCGATGCCTTTGTTTTCAGCATACGCGTCAGTGATTTTCTGCAGGAACTGTGCACGAATGATGCATCCTGCGCGGAAGATCTTCGCGATTTCGCCGTAGTTCAGATCCCAGTTGTACTCATCTGACGCAGCACGCAGTTGAGAGAAGCCCTGCGCGTAGGAGACGATTTTGCCCAGATACAGTGCGCGACGTACTTTCTCAACAAACTCAGCCTTATCGCCAGCCAGTTTAGCCTGCGGGCCGGACAGCACTTTAGATGCCGCCACGCGCTGGTCTTTCAGGGAGGAGATGTAGCGCGCGAATACAGACTCGGTGATCAGCGACAGTGGTTCGCCCAGATCCAGAGAGCTTTGGCTGGTCCATTTACCGGTGCCTTTGTTCGCTGCTTCATCCAAAATCACGTCAACCAGGTATTTACCGTCTTCATCTTTTTTAGTGAAGATGTCTTTGGTGATGTCGATCAGGTAGCTGCTCAGCTCGCCTTCGTTCCACTCGGTGAAGGTGGTGGCCAACTCTTCGTTAGACAGGTTCAGACCGCCTTTCAGCAGAGAATAGGCTTCAGCAATCAGCTGCATATCGCCGTATTCGATACCGTTGTGGACCATCTTCACGTAATGGCCCGCACCGTCAGCGCCAATATAGGTCACGCACGGTTCGCCATCTTCCGCCACTGCGGCAATTTTAGTCAGAATCGGAGCAACCAGTTCGTAGGCTTCTTTCTGGCCACCAGGCATGATAGACGGGCCTTTCAGTGCCCCCTCTTCACCACCGGATACGCCGGTACCGATGAAGTTAAAGCCTTCTGCGGAGAGTTCACGATTACGACGAATAGTGTCCTGGAAGAAGGTGTTACCACCATCAATGATGATGTCGCCTTTATCCAGGTACGGCTTCAGGGAATCGATGGCAGCATCGGTGCCAGCGCCCGCTTTCACCATTAACAGGATACGACGCGGGGTTTCAAGCGACTCGACGAACTCTTTCACCGTGTAATAAGGAACCAGTTTCTTACCCGGGTTCTCGGCAACAACTTCTTCAGTTTTTTCGCGGGAACGGTTGAAGATGGAGACGGTATAACCACGGCTTTCGATGTTGAGCGCCAGGTTGCGCCCCATCACTGCCATACCGACGACGCCGATCTGTTGCTTAGACATTACATACTCCTGTCAGGTGTGGTCACCACACGACTTGTGTGCGGCTTGAATGTGGTTTAGATGTTAACTCAGGATACTTGAAAGTAGTTAGCAGTTGATATGCTGATTCAGCATGTAACGTTAAAATGACTTTCCAATGCATTGTTTTTAGCATGCCAAACTAAATCACAAATCCCATCAGTTGGTTGAAATCCGGTTGGTATCTTGAGTAAAAGCTCGCGGATTTTATCGTGTTCAAAATTATTACACGCCTCATCCATCTGTTTCAGATAGATCTCAAGCTCTTGCCAGCTAAGCATATCTTCATGAGCAGTCATAATGCGCGGATGCGTTGTAGCTCAGACCTGCTCACCAATAAGCAACTCCTCATATAATTTTTCCCCCGGACGTAACCCTGTAATACAAATCTCAATATCACCATTAGGGTTAGATTCATCTTTAATTGTTAGACCACTTAGCTTAACCATTCGGGTAGCAAGATCATAAATGCGGACTGGATCTCCCATATCTAACACAAAAACATCACCGCCTCTCGCCATAGCGCCTGCCTGGATGACAAGTTGTGATGCCTCAGGGATAGTCATGAAATAACGAATGATATCTTTATGCGTTAAGGTTACTGGCCCACCTTGTTCAATTTGTTTTTCAAATAGCGGGACTACAGATCCTGACGACCCCAAAACATTACCAAATCTAACCATGCTGAAACATGTAACTGATTGTTCTTTAGCTAATGCTTGCAAAACTAATTCAGCGACACGCTTTGTTGCTCCCATCGTATTCGTAGGCCTCACAGCTTTATCAGTGGAAACCAAGATAAAAGTCTCAACCTGAGAAGAAATTGCTGCTTTCGCACAATAAAAAGTGCCATAGATATTATTACGCACACCTTCAACGACATTATATTCGACTAGCGGCACATGTTTATAAGCTGCTGCATGATATACAGTGTTAACATTAAAGACTCGCATAATAGTTTCCAGGCGGTGCAACTTTTGGACAGAACCCATAAGCGGAATGATCACAATATCATTATCACTTTTATTGACCGCCATTGAGAGCTCTTTTTCGATTGAATACAATGCGAACTCAGAGACCTCAAACAAAATTAAAATCTTTGGTTTTTGCGTAATAATTTGACGACAAATTTCCGAGCCAATTGATCCCCCAGCGCCTGTTACCATAACAACTTTACCACGAATATTTTTTGCTAAAAGTTGTTCGCTAGGCGCTACGGGTTCTCGACCAAGTAAATCGTCTATAGAGACTTTTTTCAAGGACATAATCTGAGCTTTGCCTTCTACCAAGTCGACCATTCCCGGTATAGACAAAACTTCACAAGGAAAATTTTCTAGATTTGTAATAACTTCTCTTCGTTTTTCAACGGATATCGACGGCATTGCCAGGAGAATTTTCTTTATCCCATAGCGAGGAATTAATTTCTCCAGACTCTTACGGGGATAAACTGTTACTCCATGAATAACTACTTTATTCAACAAAGGATTATCATCGACAAAGGCCACAGGGAAATACTCATCTACTTGTCTTAAAGCAGTTAGCAATTGTCTACCTGAAGCACCTGCGCCATAAATAATTACAGGTACTCTTCCGCGTACTGCGTAGGTGAGCATCATACGAAAGAAGAGTCTAGAACCACAAATAAACAACAAAGAAAACGCAAAGTAAATAATAGGGACAGCACGAGGAAGAAAAATATCAAAAAAATAAGCCATTGTTATTAAGAACAATGTTGAAATACACATACCAAACAAGACAGTAACAAATATTTTTGCCGTTACATATCTTAAGACTGTCCTATAAAGGCCCATTTTTATAAAGATAAAAACAGTAATGGCTATTAGACAAGCAAGTAACTTCCAGTGCTCGTAACTTGTATATGGTGCAGAAACATCCATCCGGATCCAAAAGGCACCCCAGAAAGCAATTAGCAATAAAACAAAATCTATTGCCACCATGATTATGCGTTTTATATTACGAGGCAAACTGAGCAGTTGCGTTAACATTCTTTACCACATCTAAATAGATACGAGGTGGTCAGGGAACCACCTCAAGAAGTTTATCCTATATCAACTATGAATCGTTGATGTTAGATTAATGCGTCACACAATACCTTACGTGCGACTTTACATGTTAATTCTATTTCTTCTGGCGTTAATGTCGGATGAACCAAAAACATCAAGCTGGTTTCGCCAAGCTCAACTGCGTTAACAAGCGGTGTTTGCGGGCGCCATGGGGTATTATCAAATGCTTTTTCAAGATAAATTTCTGAGCAACTACCTTGATAGCAAGGTACACCAGCAGTATTGATTTCTTCAATAATACGATCTCTACTCCACCCATTTTTCAGGCAAGACGGTTTGATGAAGATGTAATGCTTGTATTCCGCATGTTCAATGTACTCAGGTACATTAACAATCCTAACACCGGACAGATCTGCAAGCGCACTATCAATAGCTTTACCATTTTCCTGACGACGCTGAGTCCAGTCTTTCATTTTTCTAAGCTGAATGCGACCTATTGCGCCTTGCATTTCAAGCATGCGCCAGTTAGTACCGAATGATTCATGCAACCAACGAAATCCCGGTTTATGGTCCCGGTTATAAACGGCGTCATAACTTTTGCCATGATCCTTATAACTCCACATAGCAGACCACAACGTTTTATCATTCGTTGTCACCATTCCACCTTCACCGCCCGTAGTCATGATCTTATCCTGACAAAACGACCAGGCTGCAATATGCCCAATACTACCTACACTCTTACCTTTATAGCGGGCACCATGAGCCTGGGCACAGTCTTCAATAACATACAAGTTATGCTTCTGAGCCAGTTCCATAATGGGATCCATTTCAGCAGGCATACCTGCTAAATGAACAACAATAATAGCCTTTGTTTCTGGCGTCAGCACTGCGGCAATGCTTTCTGCCGTAATACATTGACTATTGAGATCTACATCGGCAAATATTGGGTTGGCACCCGCAGTTACAATGCATGAAGCAGAGGCCAGGAAGGTACGCGATGTTACGATAACATCATCTCCAGCCCCAATGTCTAAAGCCTTTAAAGCAACATCCAGTGCCAGTGTTCCATTACTCAAAGCAACGGCATACTTCGTGCCAACCCATTCAGCAAACTCTGTTTCAAAGTGACGACATTCATTACCGGTCCAATAGTTTACTTTATTGGATAATAAAACAGAGGAAACAGCTTCTGCTTCTTCCTGAGTAAATGATGGCCATGGAGAAAACAATGTATTAAGCACAATCTCATCCTTTCTTCTGTATTAATTTAGCGGGATTACCCACAACGATTGTATTAGGCTCAACATCAAATATTACATTCGTACCTGCACCAACGACGGCGTCATCTCCGATATTAATGCACTGAACTACTTGTGCCCCTACACCGATCATCACGCTCTCTCCCACTTTAACAGCACCTGATAAGTGTACTCCCGGGCATATATGCGAACCATTACTTACAACTGAATCATGATCAATGGTTGCTGCAGTGTTAACAATAACTGCATCGCCAATAGTCACAAAAGGGTTAATTGCAGCATGAGCCATAATTACGGAACCAATGCCTATTTGACTATAACGACTGATACAAGCAGTTGGATGAATAAATGATTGAAGTGGAGCATTTATCCTTTTCAATTCGTTAAACACATTAACTCTGATTTTATTATTACCTATTGCGACAATAACACCATCATAGCTATTTATATTTTCAATTAACGTAGCTAAATTTCCATTAAGTGGCCAATGTTCGTTTTTAAGCACAGAGGGCCACTGTTCATCAAAGAAAAAAACTTCATTATTACCAGATAATTCGATAATTTCTGCGACAACCTTTCCATGGCCTCCACCACCATAGACAGCAATTTTATTTTTCATCATTTCCCCTGAATGGTTCTACAGTTACGTGCCCTTCAGCAGATATACCATCTCTTTTATATGCTTTTTGAATTGTCAAAAAAAGTATCTTCAAGTCTAATAGTAATGAATGGTTATCTATATACCAAACATCTAAATCAAATTTTTCTTGCCAACTAATCGAATTACGACCATTAACTTGAGCCCATCCTGTAATACCAGGGCGAACTTCATGTCTACGCATTTGCTTTGTATTATACAAACTAAGATACTGCATTAGCAATGGACGGGGGCCAACCAAACTCATATCCCCACGCAGTACATTCCATAGCTCGGGAAGTTCGTCCAGACTCATATTTCTTAGCTTAGTACCAAAAACAGTCATCCGTTCATTATCTGGAAGTGGATTTCCATCTTTATCATAAGCATCACGCATCGTCCGAAATTTAATCATATTAAATGGTTTGCCATTTAGTCCAGGACGTTGCTGCTGAAACAGAACGGGATAACCTATTCTAGCTTTTATTTTATATGCAAGATATAATAATAACGGAGATAAAACAATTAATGCACAAAAGGAAATAATAATATCTAACAAACGTTTCATACATTAAAGCCTATTTGATATAATTCTGCTATTTGGTTGTGGAGTTATTACTGCTATCGCCATGTTTTCTAACTTAACTTTCAGCAAACCCAATGGCATTAATAATGATAAACCCAACATAATCAACCTGCATCTCATTTTTAATATTTTAAAACCGAAGACAGCAGGTTGATTACAAAACAAATGAGTTATAAGATTGGAAAATATTGATACTGACAACTATTCAAAAATAATATCAGCATAATAACGAGCTAGCTTATCATAATTTCTATTATGCAAGATCCATTCCCGACCGCTTTCCCCCATAGCATCTCTATCTTGTTTCGACATGTTTTTTAATAAAAGTATTTTCTCAACGACAGCATTTGCATTTTCAGAAGGAACGAAGAATCCTGACTCCGCTTCATTAATCATTGACTGATAACCACTGTAAGATGCGATGATTGGTCTTGCCACAACCATGTAGTCAATAATTTTATTCAATGACTGTCCATACTGCCAAACCTTAGAATCGAATGCCGATAAATAAAGAACATCAGCATTTTTTAGAACAGACTGGACCATAAGTCTTGAAACCTTTGGCATAAAACTTATATTATTGCAATGAGCATAACGCCTCATGTAATCGGATTTTAATGCGCCTTCACCTAAAATCACAAAATGGATGCTTTGATTATCCATTAGTTTTTCCGCCGCTTCGAATAAAGTATCCAAAGCATTGGTAATACCAATAGTTCCAGCATAAACCACATGGAACTTTCCATTTTTGAAATACTGCTTAACTATTTCTTCATCAACTTTTTCTTGAATAGAGAGTACATTTGGATCGAAACCCATTGGTACACAATATGTTGGTTTTTGAAAGCCTAAGATGTTATGAACATGTTCGCCCAAATTTGGCATTGTACCAACAATGACATCAGCAGTTTTGTATGCAAAACGTTCAAGTCTGGCCAGAAGCATAACAAAAGGATGTTTAGGGCTAAATCCACCTTCCTCAACTATCGTCAACGGCCAAATATCTCTGACTTCAAGTACTAGTTTACACCCATATTTTCGACGCAGCAGATATCCATTTATGATGCTAAAAAGAGATAAACTTGAAGCTATAACAACATCTGGGCGATGAAGTTCACTTTTATTAAGTTTAAACAGCAACCATTCAAAATGAAACCAACTTAATACTCTTTTAGCTGATTTTGGAATCGTGTATTTGTATGTTTTAAGCCAATAAATAACCAAATTATCTCTTTGATCTTTTTGAACAGCAGATGAGATTACTGGTACCTCACTGGCAGTATTAGAATCCGAGGCAATAACTGTGACATCAAAACCTAATTTGCCAAGTTCATTCATTAAAAACCAATCTCGACCACCGGCCGAGTTTTTGGTTTTAGCCGAAAAATACTTTGATATATACCAAATACTTTTACTCATGAAGACCTTCATATAAGCGAGGGATATTATTAATTACTTTAATAACATCAGAGAAATCCATTCCCAAAGCATCTAAATACCATCGGATATTCTCATATCTTGGCTGGTTCTCATCTTCCACAAGGGCAAGGGCTTCTTCTCTTGTAATTTGACCTTCTCTAATCTGATTGCTGCGGAATGTATCATGCTCAGTAAAGCCCGCAACTATATAATATATATAATTGTAAAATGCCGCTGTACCATCGCCAATTCGCCATGTAGTGCTTGTATCAACTGCCGTTTCCCAGTCATATTGGTTAATTAACGTATCATCAATTAATTTTTCATCCCAGCGCCAATAGTCAAAGATATGATAGTAATCTTTTTTCTCAGTAAAACTACGATAATATTCACCTGACAGCGTATCCCATAAGGAACTATTGAAATAGCCAGGACTTTGTAACATCGCTTTAAATCTAAGCTTTTGGTATTCAAGCTGCTTTTGCCAACCATGACTATAAACACGCTCTTCTGCAAAATCTGGAGGAACACCTAAAAAGCCGGATTTAAAATGCGTTACTTCGAGTGGGTTTACCCCCCAAAGATTAAGGTTAATTCCCGTTTGTCTCTTCACTGATTCAACATGACGGAAAAAATGCTTATCGCCAGCGGTAAGGATGCTGATCATACCAAGATGAGGGGATTTCAACCATGCTTTCAGGTTCATTGCTATATTACGTCTTTTTTTAGCAATATCATCAGCAACAATGATGTTTTCGACACCTAACTCAGCGCACATTCGGCTGATGTTTCGCCGTCCTAAATCAGTGACCATTCCCCAGTCGTAAGTATAAGTCACTGGTTTCATCTCCAGTTCTTTTACTATTAGATGTAAACCATAGCAACTATCACGCCCGCCCGAGAAAGGAACGATGCAATCTAACTTGCCATTACGGCGATATGGCTTAACTAATTCAAATAACTCTTCTTTTGGTTTTGGGTTATTTCTTGGCTTGTAACTGCGACAATAGTTACATACCCCATGCTCATCGAATGAAATGTAAGGCATAGTTTCAGGCAGAATACACTTCGTACAGCGGCGTAATTGCGGGTGAGGATACTCTAATAAATTAATCTCTGATTGTATTTTTACAAATTTTGGTATCAGGTTAAATTTTCGAGAGTTATCATCCTTAACAAGGATATGTTCTTCTGAAGGGATATCTAATATCACTTCCTCATTAATGATTTGTTTGATTTCATTACAGCCAAGATTAGTTAATGGGTATTGTTCAGAAGAGAAGTAAAAAGTATTGCCTTTGCTACCAACATACAGGCTACCGTTATTAGAAAACAAAATCATTTTCCCTAACTTAGGGACAACAATTGCAGTGGCCACTACCCCTTTGCATAGAGAAAGGACTTTATTTGATAAGCCTTCAAGTGAGAATTTTTCATTTATGTATTGTTCTGTGACTGCCGCGATAATCTCTGTATCAATTTCTTGACGACGATCTAATTTAAGATCTTCCCACAGAGATTCATAATTTACAACAATGCCGTTGTGGATAACGCATACGTCACCGCGAATAACTGGTTGATTATCAGAAAGGCCATTAGTAATCAGACGACTATGTCCCAGTGCAATCGTCGAGTCGGACACATTAATTCCTGACATTAATTTCTTAATATCATAGTCCGCTCGATAAACATTGTATTTATCAGCGGAATCAATTATAAGACCGCTGGAATCACGTCCTCGTTGCCTTGCATGTTCTGCGAGTAACTTAAGCTCTGATAAGATAACTTTTTGTTTTGAAATAATGCCAAAAATACCACACATATATAAACCCTATTAAACTAACGCCTGAACTATACTCACAGAAGCCTGACCACCGCCATATAATTGGTGTGGGTCTTGCACTTTCCGTCCAATGTTTCGAGTAACAGATGCGATAATTTTATCTTCATCAGCACCCACCAATTCATTGGCACCTATATTGACTAGCTCAATCCATTCTGTCTGATCACGCATTGTTACACAGGCTTTACCAAAGAAAAATGCCTCTTTCTGTACGCCGCCACTATCAGTAACAACCAGACTGCATGACTTGAGAAGCCATACCATCTCGAAATAGCCAACAGGGTCAATAATTTGAACATCAAGTCGTAAGTCTTGTTCCGCAATCAGCTTTCGAGTTCTCGGGTGCAGCGGTAAAACCACTGGTGCGATTGATGAATGCATTTTGTTTAATGCCGAAACTATTTGTGCTAAACGTTGAGGCCTATCTGTATTTTCAGCACGATGCAGCGTAGCCAGAATAAACTGTTTTGGTAAGTCAATATTGGGTTCAAGCGCATTTTGTGAAAAAAAGATTGCTGCATCTTGCATCACATCCCCTACCTGCAGGACTGTGGCTGGTTTATTTACAAAACCCTCATTATGCAAATTTTTTACTGCTGTATCCGTTGGACAAAAAAGTAAATCACTAATTTGGTCTGTAAGAATTCTATTTATTTCTTCCGGCATCTGCATATTAAAACTACGCAACCCTGCCTCGACGTGAGCTACCGGTATATGGAGTTTTGCGGCAGCCAGCGCACCTGCTAAAGTAGAGTTTGTATCTCCGAAAACTAACACTCTATCAGGTTTATTCTCTATTAATGCACGCTCAATTTCAGTCAACATCCGCCCTGTCATTTCCCCATGACAACCGCCATGTATATCAAGCTGAATATCTGGTTTTGAGATCCCTAGCTGTTTGAAAAAGATGTCAGACATATTTGCATCAAAATGCTGACCAGTGTGCAGTATAATTTCATTAAGACCCGAGGTTTGCGCAATTGCACGCGATACAACGCTAGCCTTTATAAACTGAGGGCGAGCTCCAATGATCGTCAATATTTTACTCATTTAAATTCCTTGAATATTTTGAAACTGTAGTATTGTAGACTTCAAGCATAGTCTTTATACAAGCGCTCCATGAGTAATTTTCAGCAACATGAATTTTTCCTGCATAACCCATTTCTTTACGTAAATTAGAATCCAATACCAACTTTTCTAGTGCAGCAGCAGCTGCGGAAGGATTTTCACGAGGAACGACCAGACCAGTAACACCGTTGATGGTTACTTCGGGTAAGCCTCCTGCATCCGAAACCACCACCGGTCGACCTGCAGCCCCCGCTTCAATAATTGCCACACCAAAACTCTCACTGTCCATGCGACTCAAGGCGACATAAATATCAAGGCGAGCAAGTTCTTGAGGTACATATGTATGGGGTACTTGCCCTATAAATTTGACGCTATCAGCAATCCCTAACTTTTCACTGAGCGCAATTAATTCTGTTGTTTGTTCACCGCCACCAACTAATCGTAACTCTAATTTTTTAGTATCTATTTCAGATTTAGATTGTAATGAATTTATTAAAATCGCAAAAGCCTCAATTAATGTATCTATCCCATACTTTGGCTTCATAGTTTTAACTGTGCCAATTATAATTTTATCAGTTTGTTTTTCGCCCCCAATATCAATAAATTGATAGGCGCTTAAATCAACCCCAAATGGAGTTATAGTGATATCTTTCAATTCAGGAGTTAACGTGCGGGTTTGCTCAGCCATGCAATGACTTGTAGAGACTACTCTATCAGCCGCGCGTAAATTCTTTTTTACTAACCACTTATGCAAAGGGGATTTATGCGGGAAATCATAAACATCACTTCCCCATACAGATAATATCCACGGGTGATGCCCCACTAGTCTTGCTGTAGTTCCATAGCCGCTAGCATAATGCGCATTAACAATATCAGGTTGTATTTTTTTTAATAGTTTACGGACTGCAGGCACTATGGTGAAATAACCTAACACCCCCCGAAATGGAAGAGTATATACTGAAACGGAAGGTAGAAAAGGATCAATATTTTCATGTTGAGAAATCACAAAAACTTCATGGCCAGCTTCACTTAGACCGTTTGCCCAGCGAACAGTATGGATAGATGATGCTGCTGAGAGTAATACTATCTTCATTTTTTCCCCGGTCTTGTTCTAGTGCTTAATTCGTAAATTAAATGTATAAGATATATTAAAATTGAGATTGCGAAACACCACATTTATTCTTTTAGTTAAATAACACTAAGTTAAGAACAATATTCACCTGCTTTTTGTATGTGCTTCAACATACAATATGGAAGAACAAACCCTGTAGTTTTAGAATTGTTGCATCACATAATAATTGAATTAAAATCACTCTCTTCCAGGATCTTCTCTCTTACGATTTGAATCATTTCTTTCTCTCCATGATATATGTCTGAATATTGATAGAAATAATCCTGAAAATTATTAGACTCATCGAAATAATCTAAATATTTTAGTTCTAAGGCCAGATAATCATATATTTTCGTTCCAAAATCATAATCTGGATCACGAATAATTGTGATGGCACAGAATGCGTTGTGCATTACATTATACATTTCGTATTTTGATAGTCTTCCTAGTAACTCAACATCGATATTCAGTAACTGTTTTTCTTTTAAATACCCTGCAATCCATTTATTTTCATTTACATCAGAACCTATGAGTTGAATGAGACATTTTTTGTCACCATAGCGTTCATTGATTATAGACAGTATTTTTTTAACTTTATCTTTACCATATTCAGAAAACTTGCCGGCACAAATAAATCTTCTGATATTTTCATTACTAGATAATGATTCGTTAACAAGAAGACTTTGAGCCATTAAATAGTCATCCTGTGATAACCCATTTCTCACCAAGTAAATTTTCTTCTTTGTTAATGAACTCAAATACTGTACCAAACCAGGCGTACAAGTAATAGTTGCATAACTTTTTTTAATGGCAAAGTATTCTATAAACTTAGCAAGTTTAGCCTTCTTTTTATTTGGCTCAAATACGCCGCCATAACCACTTTCAATCGCAATAGACCAACCATCCCTGAGATCTAAAATTATTTTAGCAAAGGGTAATAGAAAAATACTCCAGTTGCGAAACGGTGGCATAGTAATGAAAATATACGTCGGGTTACAGCGCACAATAGTAATTATTAGCTTTAAAAGATCTAATATTCCATCAGGCGACGCAATAATATTGACATGAAATCCTTTTCTTTTAAAGTAGTCAGAAAAGGAATTACTTCTCTCATATACAGGACTTCCTTCTGGACTTTCCGGTCTAATAATGATTATTTTCTTCATGATTACCTATGGTTTGGAGTATATATTGTGGCAAAAATAAAACATGGATTACATAATATTATTTACAGAACCCGTCTCAGTATTTACACTCTCTTTGTATATTAGGGCACAACAGAAGAAACAAAAGAATAAAAGAAAGTTAGAAATTACTGAAGAACTAATCATAGTAATCAATATGAAAGAAACGAAAACAAAAAAATTCAACATTGTACACTTTTTAATAAATAAGGAGATCATGAACATTAAAAATAAAGATAGGCCTAACCATCCCATCCAATAGCCTATCTCAACAATGAATGAGTGGGGGTTAACAGCCAATAGACTAAATTTCGCACCTAAGTGATTTACGAAAATGCCATAATCTCGAAATTTCATCGTCCCATACCCCAGACTATCCAGGTTATCGATAAAGTTGAGATACGATTCAAATCTGATACTCATTGAATTATCAGAAGAAATTCCGTTATTAAGTATGATAAATATCGTATCAACTCTTTGTTTAACCCGATTTAGAGCCTCAAAGCTATTACTGTAGTTATCGATAAGGTTATAAATTGATGCCAGGATCAATATAACAACCGGTAACAGTAATAGTACTTTCTTTTTCTTAACTTTTTTATTACAGAACCAGAAAACAATTATACTCATTGCAAATAGTAAAATTGACATTCGTGAAGCAGTTAATATTAGAATTACAAAAACCGCTATTAAGCCCAATCCTACTTTATAACCACGATAATGTTTTAGTAATAAGAAGAAAACGGCGATCATAGCAACTAAACTCGCTAGATCATTCGAATTCAAAAATGTTCCAGAAAGCATATTTTCATAATCAGCTTGATCAATGCCTGCAGTGTACTCTGCCGGAGTATTAAACCCTATTCCAGTTAACATTTTCATACTTTGCCCAATTATCACGAATAATTGGAAATAGATAAAGTAAAGGAAGAATTTATACGTAAAATTCAACCCTTCTTCGTTGTTTAAACGTCCCGCAACAATAAAGAAAAGAGGTAAGGAAAGGAAAAAGAAATTTTCCATTGAAAGTATACTAAGAACCCCCTTATCCCAAATCAAATATATTGAGGCAAGCAAACAAAAATAGGTAAGGAAAATTAATGGAACTAATTCATCTTTTTTAAGCTTTGTATTAATAAAAAGAAAATAAGCAATATACACAACTACACCAACAACTAATGGTGAAATTCGTATTATAAACATACTCGGCTGTGGAATAATAAAACTCAAAACATAAAAACAAAAAAAACAAAGCAAAAAAAACTTTGATATTAGAATATTATCCTTTAAGGGCGAATTATTATAGCGACCCACACACTTCTCCCAATTATCTAAATGCAACAGTGCGCACACTGTTCCATAAACTAGTAATTGTATTTTTAAACATATAAATACCTAGTAGCAGTAGGCATAGTGAAATCAAGACTTCAATCATGCTCCCTTTCAGACTCCATACATTAGTTAAGACATGTATGGTTAATATTGTCAGTATCAAGTAAGTTTTTCTTGTTGCAATGCCTCGCCAGACACGCTTGGAAAACTCTGTTCGCAGGACATAAAAGACAATAAAAGCCAACAGTGTAGACGTTGCAGCCCCTGACGCGCCGTAGAGAGGTACCAGTAAGTAGTTCCCTGCTAAATTGCATAACATTGCCACGACAGATGCCAACATTGAAAAGATAGTTCTTCTTGATATTGCAATTCCTACAGCTGTAACTTCAGATAGGGTATATAACAGTGGGGCAAAAAGACATATTGGTAGCAAGTATTCAATAGCTTTATATTGTGGCGGTAGCAGATATGGAACTATCCATGCAACAGCGCTACAGCCAACAATAGCAAAATATATCGCTGCCAGAACATGTTCGCCTATCTCGTCAATTTTTTCATTATCTATTTTATCTTCACTGAGCCATTTATAAACTAAAGGTGCCCAAATGGTATTAAAAATACCGGCAAAAAGTGTCGCTACAGCGGCAACGCTCATTGTTACTGAATAGATACCGAGTTCTGAAAAGCTAGAGTAATAACGCAGGAAAAATCTATCTGCTACATTCAAACCCCAAGAGGCTAAGCTGCCAAATACCAAAGGAAGTCCAAATTTAAAAAGTGAACTCATTTGATTTTTATCTACTTTTGTATTGATTGCGGGTAGCCAGTCTCGCCTTGTATTAACTAAATATACAATAAAGACTAAGCACGCTGATAATACATAAGCACTCAGAAGTTGATGTAGTGTTTTGTCTTTTCCTAATGCAACCCCTAACAGCAAAAATAAAAGAAAGAAAACTTTAGGTAATAATTGGCTCATCGAATATGCCATCGCACGTTCTTGCATACGAAGAATAAGTGATAAGAATCGAGCGATGTATTGAACAAAAAAACAGACAATCACCATAATACTAAGAAATTGACTTGATTGATCAAATATAAGTATTGAGAGCAATCTTGTATCGTATGCGGTAGCCAGTATGACTAATGCAGTCATTAATATGATGCCTGGCAGAACAACTTGCTTCAGTAGCCCTGGTTTATTCGCGCTACCATGATATTCACGAACAAAGGCCTGATCAAGTCCCAGACAAAAAACTAAGGTAGCAAGACTGGCGACGGCATTAAATATTGATATCTTTCCGACATCTTCAACCGAATAAAACCACGCTATTAAAGGAAGGCTTGCAAAACTAACTATTGCTGAGCCAATTGGCCCAATTGCATAGGCGACAATTGTTTTTTTATTCATAGGTTTTAGATCGCAAGATAGTATGGTAAATATGTAATAATTTGTCTGTCACTGCATCCTCTGAAAAATTTTGCTGGCAATACGTTCTTATTTTATTGGCATCAAGATTTTCACGATTGGCATATATCATTTCCATGCCATTACATAGTGCCGATACGGAATTTTTTTCTACCAATACGCCACTCTCATCGGTAACTATAGATTCTGGACCGCCGCATCGAGTTGCAACTACCGGCTTGCCTAAGGCTAGTGCCTCTATCAGAACTACACCAAATGTTTCATATTCACTCGATAAAACAAATGCATCAGCTTGGTTTATTTGAGTAAATACTTCATCGCGCGTGAGTGCACCTAAAAATTCAACTTTATTATCTGCATTCAGTTCAATGGCTAGTTCTTCCAACTCATTGCGACAGACGCCATCACCACCTATTTTTAACCGTATATTGTTATATTTTTTATTAAGTAGTGAAAACGCCTTAATCAGATTATCTACTCTTTTTTTCTCCGTAAGCATACATATATTTATAAAGGTAAAAATATTATCATTTTTCTCTTTTACCTCTGACGCTTCCAGAAACTTGTCAGAAACTATATTTGGCAAATAAACCCAGCTTGAGTTTGGGAAAGTACTATTTAGTAGCTCAGAAAATGGTTGACTAACAGCTAATTGTTTTCTAGCGGAACTTACCACATTCAAAAGCCTTTTCCTTTTCGATTCACTTATGAGAGATCTCGCAAAGGCTGTACTATGCTCAGTAACTATATAAGGTATATTATACTTTTTAGAAATCGCGTAGGCGAGAAAACCTGCCCTGTCGAGGGAGTGAACATGCATAACATCTGGCAGACCATACACTTTCTTGTATTCAAGAAAGAGTTTCATTCCTAACATTACCCACATTTTCTCGAACAGCCTTTCCATTCGTGGGATAACGTTTATTGCATGATATCTAAAGGTCGGTATACCTTCATCAATATTAGTATGTATGCCAAAAGGCTGTTGGAACACTTTTGCTGTTCGTAATGAACGGATGCATGGTGAAATAACACCGACTTTCACACCGCGTTTTTTTAACGCCAGAGCTTGTTCCCTAAAAAAACTCCCTCCGATATCAGAGGGAGATAATGGATACCAGGATGGGATAATTAACACATGTAACGGCTTTGACGACATCGTCATAAAATCCCTTATAAGTATCAAACAACCAGATGAATTTAAAATAAATTATTATAATGAGTTAACTAAAGCATTTACGACAAGTCGAATATCTTCTTCTGTCATATATGGATGCATTGGCAGACTAATAACTTCATCAGCAATTTGATCACCATAATGCAGTACAACACTGTCATCTGCCACTGCGGGCTGTTTGTTCAATGGAATTGGATAATGTACGGCAGTTGGAATTCCAGCCTGCTGCAGCTTTTGCTGCACGTGCGTACGATTTTTCACCAAAATTGTATACTGTGCCCACGCGCTAATATTATGTTCTTCTATATATGGAGTAGTTGTAATACCTGCATCATTAAGCAATTCACTGTAACGCTTCGCCACTTTATTGCGAAGTTGCATTTCCTCTTCAAATATCTCTAGTTTAGGTAGCAATATTGCAGCCTGGAGAGTATCAAGACGACTATTCACACCAACACGGATATGATGATAGCGACGATCCTGACCATGACGGGCTATTTGTCGAATTACTGTAGCAAGTTCGTCATCATTAGTAAAAATAGCACCACCATCCCCATAACAACCCAAAGGCTTGCTAGGGAAAAAACTAGTACAAGCCACGGTCGTTAAATTACATGACCGTTTGTTTTTATAACTTGCACCAAAACTCTGAGCAGCATCCTCAATCACAGGAATTCCGTATTTATCAGCAATAGCATTAATTGCATCGTAATCTGCACACTGGCCGTAGAGGCTGACTGGGATGATCGCTTTTGTTCTTGGGGTGATAGCTGCTTCTAATTTTTTAGGATCAAGATTATACGTTTTAGGGCAGACATCTACATACACTGGTTTAGCTCCCAGCAATGCCACCGTTTCCGCTGTCGCGATATAAGTAAATCCTGGGGTGATTACTTCATCACCCGGACCAATACCAAAAGCCATTTGCGCAATTTGTAGTGCATCTGTACCATTCGCAACACTTATGCAGTGCTTCGCACCTGTAAACTCTGCCAACTTAGTTTCAAGTTCGGCCACTTCTGGACCTAAAATATACTGACCATGTTCGAGTACTTTTTTAATTGCAGAATCGAGTTGTTCTTTAATACGATTTTGCTGCACGACTAAATCAATAAATTGCATTTCCGCACCTGATATTTTAGTGAATTAATTTTTTCTTAATTCTTTGCCGTCAAGATGATAGACACTGCCTGTATGCTGACAAGTAATACTTCCCTTACCTTCAATAGGTAAATCAAGTTGCTCGCCAAATTCACTCATCCAGCCTATTTGTTTAGCAGGTACACCGACCATTAGGGCATACGGTGGTACATCTTTATTGACTACTGCACCTGCACCGATAAAGGCATATTCACCGATCGTTACACCACAAACAATCGTGCAGTTAGCACCTAACGTTGCACCTTTATTAACAATGGTATCTCTATATTGATCTTTTCTTTCAATTAATGAACGGGGATTATACACATTGGTAAAAACCATGCTGGGACCACAAAAAACGCCCTCAGCTAAATGAACATTGTCATAAACGGATACATTGTTTTGAATCTTACAATGGTCCCCAATGGTAACTTTGTTGCCAACAAAAACATTTTGCCCTAGCGAAACTCCTTCGCCAATTTTTGCACCACCACAGACATGGGCAAAATGCCATACACGAGAGCCTGCACCAATTTGTGCTCCGTCATCAACGATAGCAGAATCATGCTTGTAATAATTCATTCCAATACTCCTGTCTGAGTGTATCAATACCTCGCGACAAATTGTTATTCATTACGAGGTATTATGATTTTAGAGAAACACTATAGACGTAGGTCCGATTCACCTAACGACAATACATGCTTAACGTCATATAAGACATGTTCTGACTTACCTAATGCACGAATAGCAGTGACGCCCATTTCTTTGGTTTCGCTATGATCAACCGCAAGAATGATAGCATCATATTTCCCTTGCTCCGGCTTTTGAATCAAATCAATACCGTACTCATGCTTCACCTCAGGGTGTGATGCCCAACTATCGTAGACATCAACGTTCATATTGAACTCTTTTAATTCCTTAATTATATCGATAATTTTAGTATTACGTACATCCGGGCAGTCACCTTTGAAGGTGAAACCCATTACTAATACTTTTGCTTCATCGATATTTATTTTCCTACGAGCCATATGCTTAACTAATTGTGTCGCGACATATTCCCCCATGCCGTCATTGATTCGACGTCCAGCCAAGATTACTTCTGGTCGGTAACCTACCTCTTGCGCTTTGTGGGTCAAATAATAGGGGTCAACACTGATACAATGTCCACCAACCAAGCCCGGTTTAAATGGCAAAAAGTTCCATTTAGTTCCAGCAGCCTTCAGTACCTCTTCTGTATCAATACCTAATCTATTAAAGATTTTCGCAAATTCATTGATAACTGCGATATTGAGATCTCTCTGAGTATTTTCTATAACTTTTGCTGCTTCAGCAACCCGAATAGAGGACGCTTTATGAGTCCCGACAGTAATAATCTGACGATATACCTGATCTACGTAATCAGCGACTTCAGTATTTGATCCTGAGGTGATTTTTACAATTGTCGTCAATCGATTAACTTTATCACCCGGGTTAATCCTCTCCGGACTATAACCTGCGAAGAAGTCTTGGTTAAAGATTAATCCAGATAATTTCTCAATAATCGGCAGACAGATTTCTTCCGTTGCCCCCGGATAAACGGTCGATTCAAAAACAACAATATCGCCCTTCTTAATAACTTTTGCTAACGTTTCTGAAGCTTTTACTAGTGGGGTAAGATCTGGTGTTTTATCATCCGTAATAGGAGTAGGAACTGTAACAATGTAAAAGTTGCATTGTTTTATATCTTCAAGGCTATCTGTGTAAGTTAAATGAATAGCTTCAGCCAATTCCTTTTCTTCACATTCCAGCGTTGAGTCTCTTCCTTCCTTCAGTTCACATACCCTATCACTTTTAATGTCAAAGCCGTACGTAGGGAATTTTTTACCAAACTCTACAGCTAACGGTAAACCGACATATCCTAAACCCACAATACCTATTTTCAAATCAGCGAGATTCATAAATAACCTATTAAATATTTAATGGCAAACCAACTTCTTTCCTATCTCTTGCAGAACGATAGATTGATATCAATAATTCGAGTGATTTTAATCCTTCACGGCCATCAGTTTCTGGCTCTGCTCTGCCGCGTAATACATCTGCAACATTTTGGAAGTAAGGGGGATGGCCAAAGCCATAAACAGATGTCGTTTCATAATTTGCCGATTCGACCTGGGCATCATAATCTTTAGGCTCCGAAAACGTCCACTCCTGAATATCGTTTACGGCTACCCCACCAATACGAACAGTCCCTTTTTCTCCCAAAATGGTAATAGACCCTTCATAGTTATTTGGATAAGTACACATCGTTACTGACATTGAACCCAACGCACCATTTCGCCACTTAATGTTAACTACCCCGGTGTCTTCAACTTCAATATCCCGGTGTGTAGAAAGCATTGAGTGAACTCTTTCAACAGGCCCTACTAACCAGTGTAATAAGTCAACATAATGCGTAGCCTGGTTCATAAACGCTCCGCCATCCATATCCCACGTTCCGGACCATTTTGCACGATCATAATATTCTTGTGGACGTGTCCAGAAAACATTCAACTGAACCATATGAATGTTGCCAAAGCGCTTCTCAGTAACAGCGCGTTTCAGCAACTGCAGCGTTGAATTGCGGCGGTTTTGCTTCACAACGAACAGCCTTACCCCGGCTTCATCGCACGCCCGAACCATTGCCAGTCCATCTTCCCATTTGGTCGCCATGGGCTTCTCAGTGATAACGTTTACGCCTGCTTTTGCAGCTTTAATCGTTTGGCTAGCATGTATCCCACTGGGAGTACAAATGGTTACCAGGTCTAACTTTTCACTTTTCAGCATATCGTCCAGTGACAAATAGCCCGGTACATTGTATTCCGCTTTATGTTTCTCTAGTACTTCAGAGTCATTATCACAGATAGCCACCAATTCATATTCATTTGATAGCTTGTCTATTGAACCAAAATGGTTTTTAGATATACGACCACATCCTACGACAGCGATTCTAATTTTTTCTTGTAATATCATAATTACTCCAATTAGATACATTGTCCGTTTTCCATAAACTATGCGAAAACGAACACTTAGATTTTGAGATATTGACTAACTATATATTTATATGATGTAAAAATCACAAAAAACGGAGAATGTTTTGCTTTCAAATTACGTTAGGATAATCTGTTGTACACAATAAAATTATTCTGACCGTTTAATACAACCCTGTGAATTGGTAGAACAGTGCAACTCTAGCAGCATAGAAGCATAGTTTTTTTAGTCCGTTACTTGTTCTTAACTCAACTTTAAAGCTAGTCAGCAAAAAAAAGACCATGTTGCATGCAATATTTGAATACTCCTTGCCAATATTCAAGTACGCTACCGCCCCTGGCTCAAAAGCTACCAGTGCACTGCTTATCACACAATTTTCCGCCTCCTTGCAGGAGGTCTAAATCTTCTCCCTAATTGTCTTACCAAATGCTACCAGAAACAAGGAAAAATCAACCCAATCCAGGATTAAACTTAGTAGGTTAACTCTTTGTTAGTGGTTGTTTTTCATAAAAAAACGACAGTAACATCCCACAGCATAAAGCATAGACACAGGGATGTTAGCTGCCGCTATTTTTTCTGGCTTACCGTCACAAAGACCTGTAAATATCTACTCGCTCAGTAGCTTCTCGATGCCCTTGCGGAACTTGGCACCTTCTTTCAGGTTACGCAGTCCATACTTCACAAAAGCCTGCATGTAGCCCAGTTTTTTACCGCAGTCGTAGCTGTCACCCGTCATCAGCATAGCGTCAACAGACTGTTTTTTCGCCAGCTCTGCAATAGCATCCGTTAACTGGATACGGCCCCAGGCGCCAGGTTGTGTATGTTCCAGTTCTGCCCAAATATCAGCAGAAAGCACATAGCGCCCTACGGCCATCAGATCGGAATCCAGCGTTTGTGGTTGATCGGGTTTCTCGATGAATTCAACAATACGGCTAACTTTACCTTCGTTGTCTAAAGGCTCTTTGGTCTGAATAACCGAGTACTCAGACAGATCGCCTTCCATACGCTTGGCCAGCACCTGACTACGCCCGGTTTCATTAAAACGAGCAACCATGGCAGCCAGGTTGTAACGCAGAGGGTCCGCACTTGCGGTATCAAGAACGACATCCGGGAGCACCACGACGAACGGGTTGTCCCCAACAATCGGGCGAGCGCAAAGGATTGAATGGCCCAGGCCGAGTAATTGCGCCTGACGAACGTTCATGATAGTGACGCCAGGAGGACAGATGGACTGCACCTCAGCTAATAACTGGCGCTTAACACGCTGCTCGAGCAACGATTCGAGTTCGTAAGAGGTGTCGAAGTGGTTCTCAACTGCGTTCTTGGACGCATGCGTTACCAGAACGATTTCTTTAATGCCAGCAGCTACAATCTCGTCGACAATGTATTGAATCATCGGCTTGTCTACGATTGGCAGCATCTCTTTCGGGATTGCCTTCGTGGCTGGCAACATGTGCATCCCGAGGCCCGCTACCGGAATAACTGCTTTCAAATTAGTCATTAAGTCATTCACCTATTCAATTGTTGCTGAATTATAGCTTTTTAGCTTGTTTTAGCCAGTATGAATTACATTGCACCGATACCGCGCATGTTACGCCGCTTATCTACAGAATGCAGTAATCTTAAGCTCAAGTAGGGTCAATTCGAGCCAGGAATGGTCGCAAAGTTACCTCCCCTGCTCCGGCAGTCGGAAATTCACCGCTTCTACATTCACCACCTGATGGTTTACCCGGTCAATGTCAACTGAACTTTGCCCGGTTTCGTTTACCGCATGGATATTCGCCAGTGATAGCAAGGTATCCTGTTTAGCCATAAATTTTCCGCGTACATCCTGGCGAAGATCAAAATGCATCTTGAGTGCGGGTCCCGTCGTGGATTGCTGCATGACCTTGATGTTGCGTAAGAAAAGGTGCTGCGGTTGGTTGTGCAACTCCAGCGTGGCGCGCTTCATCTCTAGATTAGTGATGGCCACAAAAGACGTGGCATTACCGGAGGAGATCTGGATGCCACGTAATTTGTATTCCAGTTTCGAGTTATCCAGATGAATATTATTTAACTTAAAATTTTGCGGAATGGATAAATATCGCCCTTTGATGACGCCATAGCCAATGAGCATACCTGCGCTATTCTCCATATTGATATTATCAATAACGAAATTATCACACCCATAAATCGCGACCGTCGCATTATCAATGCCCGCTTTCTTACTATAATCCGGAGTGATATTTCGCGCGGTAATATTACGGATAATAAAGTGTTTGCCGTTCTCCACATGCACTAGCTGCCGGCAGTCGGAACCGGTGATGTTCGCCACTACAAAGTTTTTTACCGCCAGTTCCTCGGGATAACTATTATCATAAGTACTCCCCGCCAGCCCGATACCGATGCCCCAGTTCACATTGCCGTTGGTACAGTTGATACGTTCGATGACATGGTCAGAAATGAGGATATTGCTGTCGTTTATCGCTACATTCCACTCGATAGCGTCCCCTTGTAAATCGCTAAAACGGCTGTTCGTGATCTTTACGCCGTCCATGCGGTTATGAAAGCCCTGACGCAGGATCCCATAATTAGCACGCGTAACGGTAATATCATCGATTGTCAGATTACGCATCAGCCTTGAGTTTTTGCCGCCAATATAGATTTGCGTTACCGGAGCAAAACCACTCATGGCAATCCCTTTTATTACGCAGTCCGACCCCCGCACATCGAGGGTAACATTCCTCAGGCTACCGCCCTGCTCACCTATCACCTTGCATCCATCCTGCAGAACAAAGCGCCCACGCCCACTGCCGCTTATGCGGCCTTGAACGGACAGCGTTTTGCCAGGTGGAATAACAATCGCAGTATTGATATTCTTACATTCCAGCCCTTGTGGTACGACTACAGTTTGCCCTTCTTCGAATGCCTGCCTGAAAGATGCGACCCAATCTTTTGGGTTGTAATCCTGAATATTGATGCGGCCAGATGATTCAAGCGCCCGACCAACGGGAGAGTGCAGCACGACAAGCGCAGAGCCTGCCGTCAGAAAAGCACGACGTGAGAGTTTTTTCTCTGACATACAACCTCGATTTACATCGTTTGCAGCAGGCTGGCTAACTGTTTATTAATCGCTAACTGATTAAATTCAGTTTCAATTTTTTCTCGCGCGCATTGCACAATCGGCTGCACCTGCTCACTGTCGAGCTGGCTGAATGCCGCCAACCGTTCAGCCAGCGCCTGGGCATCGTTTTCCGGCGCCAGCCAGCCAGATTTACCCGATTCCACCAGCTCAGGGATCCCGCTGTGAACCGTCGAAATAACCGGGATCCCCACCGCCATCGCCTCCATCAGCGCTACCGGGATCCCTTCCATATCACCATCCCTGCCGGTGATGGAAGGCAGCAGAAATACATCTGCCTGCTCAAGCATCTCCTTCACCTGATGGCTGGGTTTAAAGCCGGGCATCTCAATCACATCATCGAGTTGATATTGTTCAATCAGCGTCCGCAGACGACGCTCCCAGGGACCAATGCCAAGAATGCGATAGCGAAATAAGACGCCCTGCTCTTTCAACTGCCGACAGGCTTCGATGGCGACGTGCAGCCCTTTTTTCTCGGTTAAGCGCGCGACAGAAATAATCTCCAACGGCGCGGTTGGCGATTTCAATTGGCGGGGGGTAAAGCGCGTCATATCGATTCCCATACGCGAGACGGCAATTTTCTGCGGCGGACATCCCATGTTTTTTAACCGTCCGGCCCAGAGATTGCTGATGGGCAGCATCAAGTCACCGCGCTGAAACAACTGCTGATATTCGGGGGTATAGCGGGCCAAAACGTCCCGGTGTGAAATATCAACTCCATGAAATACCGTAGCTATTTTCCCGCGGATCATCCCAAGCTCACGCAGTTTGGCAGCCGTCACGCCTGCCGGGCCAAAGTGCGCAATAAAGACATCCGCCTGAAACGCCTGCGGATTTCCACCGCAAATAGCCGCCAAAATCAGATTGCGCGCCTCGTCGCCATAGCGAGAGGCATTCAGCGCTTTCCAGGTGGCCGCACGGGTGATGCCCTGCAATGCAGCAGCCGCCCTGAATTTCAGCTTTGCCAGTTTGCCGTCCGGTTCATTCAGCAGCCAGCGCGTTTTATCGCCCAATTGGTAGGCATTAAATGAGGCATGCGTATTTTCAAGATCGCCTTTATGCATAGCGACAATCTCCACCTCATAGCCCATATCGATAAACGCAGTGATCTGATTTAACACAAAGGTCTCTGAGGAGAGTGGAAATTTAAGCAGGAAAAAACCAATCTTCATTTTTCCCCCTCAATGCGCGTTAATACCGACTCCACCATGCGCACCCCACGTTCGCGTTCACGCATAACCGCATCCCCTACCCGTATGTTCAGTTCGGGAAGCTGTCCGAGAATATCGGCGACCTTGCCCTCCAGACTGCCATCTAAAAGATGGCGAATATCGACGGCCATTTCCGGTAATCCCAGTTGCTGCATGATCCCTGCCGACTTATGCTCGTAGTTAATAGCGATGGCTGGTGTCATAAAATTCATCGAAATGATGGCAGAGTGCAGGCGGGTGCCCACCGTCAGGTCGCATGCCCCGAGAATTTTACCCATCTCAAGGTCGTTGAGTTCATCCATGACCACGTGATAACGGGCCGGATCGTTAACATACTGACGCAGGTTCAACGCCACCATACGGTCATCTTTGTTGTAACTATCAATACCGGTACAGGTTGACAGCGCTATCACCTGGTATCCTTCAGCGAGAATGCGGTTCACTACCCCAGCAAAGGCTTGTTCATAGGCCTGTTGCGTGGTTCCCAGACGCTTATCAAAGGGCGCCAGTTCACGCAAAGTAATGGCCACAGTCTTCTGCTTTGCCGCCATGTGCAACCAGTGCTGTACGGCGTAGCCCGGCTCAAAATCCTGATGATGATTGTCGACCAGCCAGGCGGTATCCACACCTGCTTCCACTTTTTCCGTGGTTATTGCGCTACGTTTCATTAGATCCAGACTGATGGATTCTCGCAAAATCAACGCGTTACAGTGACCAAAAACGTAGTTAGCCAGTTGATTAAACTGCTCATCCTGGAATGGCCCCACGCTGTGCCCAATCATGTACAGCGGTTTTTTTGCCATAAATGAGCACAGGGCATGTTCGAACTGCGGCACACCATACAAATCGACAAAAAACGATCCGCCGACCTGGATAATGGCGTCGTAACGCGACAGTAAACGGACAAAATCGGTAAATCCCTGGGCGATAGCGATGTTGCGCAGATTACCGGAGTCCGTAACGCGCGAGAGCAACACCTGGTGCTGATAGCGACGGCGCAAGACCTTCTTCACCCGTCCCATGACGCCCGCAGCGTTGTTGTGTTGCTTCATCTGCGAATATAACGGATCGCCCATCACCGGACGGTTGAGTAACCATGAGGAGCTTACCGGGTAACGGCTCATAACATCGACTTCAGTCTCGGGACGCTGCGCGTTAATGGCATCCAGCAAACCGCGCAGAATAGCGCTATCCCCTCGGTTCCCGCAGGTATGGTTACCCAAAATTAATAGTTTCATTATGACCTCTTAAAGCGTTGTTCTTATCCTGCACGGAGCAAGGTTTTCATTTTTTCACTGCGACAGAGCTGGCGTTTTATTTCCACCACCAGCGGGTGGCGCGACAGCACAATCATCACCGCAAACGCCAGCGTTCCCGCCACGATTTGCAACCCCAGCACCGCGCTTAACGGTAGTTGGTTGCGCAGGGTAAAACCCAGCGCATAGCTCACAACCACGGTTGGCATGGAGAGATACAACGGTAGCCACAGACTGAGCATGTACTGACGGTAGCTGGGGCCGAGGACAGGTTTGATCATCACGAAATAGCTGAGGATGGTGTTAATCACCTGAACCAGCAAAAAGCCCAGCGTCACGCCTGTCGCCCCCGCCAGATGTCCGCCGATGAAAATGGCCGGAATAAACAGAAAGGTTTTGAACACATTGAATTTGAAGCTGATATCAACCCGCGCCTTCGCCATCAGCAGTGAACCGATCGGATTCCCGACAGAGCGCAGTAGCCCGACAATGCACAACAGTTGCAGGATGGGGACAATACCGTTCCACTTCTCGCCAAATACCAGCGGCACCAGATTGTTCGATACCACCATTAATCCCAGCAGCGCCGGAAAATTGATGATCCCGACCACCGACAGCAGCTTGTAAAAATTCACCCGCAGTTTTTCGCTGTCGTCCTGAATTTTGGCAAACGCCGGAAACAGAACGCGGGTAATGATCGGATTCAGTTTGATTGGTGGTACAACCGCCACGTTCCAGGCAAGATTGAACCCACCCGCGACGCCTGCCCCCAACGTTCTGGCTAACAGCAGCGTAGAAAGGTTGGTATTGATGTAATTAATGATGCTATCCGCCGTCAGCCATGCGCCGAAACGTAGGTTTGACGAAACGGAAGCCAGCGAGAAATGCGGCCCCGGACGGTAAATCTGGCGACCAAAATAGCCGAACAGCAGCGTACGTAGCGTACTGTTCACCAGATACCCCAGAATGGCCGTCAGTGCGAGCGGCCAGAAATGGGCACTGACCACGGTAAAGGTAAAACCGGCCAGCACCGAACTGGTCTCAATCATGCCGATTTTGTTAAAGGCCAGTTCTTTTTGCATCAGCGCGCGAAACTGCTGCCCGTGCGGTATTACCACAAACGCCAGTGATAACGCTTTGATGAGCGGCGCCAGTTCAGGATTATTGAGTACGCTGGCAATCGTCTCGCTAAGCAGAAACATCGTCACGCATACCCCAATACCGAGTCCAACATTGAGCCAGTACAGGGTGGTCAGCTCAAGGTAGCCAATCTCTTTACGCTGAATAATGGAATTGGCAATGCCAAAGTCAGACAACGTGTCGGCCAGCGCAATGATCACCAGCGCCACGGTTAACAACCCGAACTGATGATTATCAATAATCCGCGCCAGGACGGTCATCTGGATAAGCCCCAGACCTATAATGATCACCGTGGCAATCGCCGACCACTTCGCGCCATTCAGTGTTTTTTCTCGTAAGCTCATGTTAATACGCCGCTTTGTTCACAAAGCCTTTAAATATAGTCAGAAAAACAATTTTGATATCGAACCATAAGCTCCACTCGCGAATATATTCGAGGTCAAATTCCACACGTTTTTCCATTTTTTCCAGCGTATCGGTTTCCCCCCGCCAGCCGTTGATTTGCGCCCAACCGGTAATGCCCGGCTTCACTTTATGACGTAACATGTACCCTTCAATCAGTTGGCGATACTGTTCGTTATGCGCCACCGCATGTGGACGCGGCCCGACGATAGACATCCCTCCGGTCAGCACGTTAATAAACTGCGGTAACTCATCCAGTGACGTCCGACGCAGAAAATTCCCCACCGGCGTCACGCGTGGATCGTTTTGCGTCGCCTGCGTCACCACCGCGTCGTTTTCCATCACTTTCATTGAGCGAAACTTCCAGACTTTGATCGGCTTCCCATCCATGCCGTAACGGGTCTGGCGAAAAATTACCGGTCCTTTTGAGGTCAGTTTCACCAGTAGCGCAATACCGCACAGCACCGGGGAAATCAGCAGCAGGATCAGCGTGGCCAGCACGATATCTTCCGCACGCTTCAACAGACGGTTAATTCCCGAAAGCGGCGTGTCATACAGCGGCACCACCGGAACACCGTTCATCTCTTCAATCCGTGAATGCAGGATGTTGAAGGTAAAGACATCGGGGATGAGGATCACTGAGCAGGTGGTGTCGGCCAGATCACGTACCAGTTTTTTTACGCTGGCGCCATCGCTCATCGACATGGCGATATAGACGTTATGAATGCGTGAGGCTTTAGCGTCATCCACCAGCTGTTGCAGGTTCCCGGCCCAGTCGTGGGAGTTTTTGCCGGGGATAGGATCGTGATAGACGCCGGCCACTTCAAACCCCAGCCACGGTTCATGGCGAAAGCTGTCCAGCAGCATTTGTCCGGCAGGCAGGTCACCAGCCACCGCGACCCGGCGGGTGTTGTAACCGCGATTACGCAGCCATCCAGCGCCGTAGCGAATAAACGAACGACTCAACACCAACCCTACGCTTGACAGCAGATACCATGCCAGCCAGACCGCAAGACGGTTATCGAAATCATTATTAAAGGCAATTAAGCCTGCGCTAAAAATCAGGCTCAGCGTCCAGTTTTGCAGCAACAGCACCAGCTCAGTGGATATTTTGACGCCGCGCCAGGAGCGATAAAAATCCGTTATCCCGCCGAGCATCTGAAAAACCACCAGCGTGATCAACGCCACCAGCAGGTGCATGTACAGGAAAGGCAAACCGCTTAATTCGCAGATTACCCATAGCCCGCCAAACATGATGGTGATATCCGAAAAGCGTTGCACCATCGAAATTAACGACGCATTGGTTTTGGCGCGTTCGCGCTTCTTTAGATGTGTCATCGTGGTTCCTGTTAGTCGCCTTTGGCCCATCATCGGGCAAAGGAAGCACCGGCATTACTGATTCAGCAACGCCAGAAGAGTGCGCGTTCGCGCTTCCATCAACGGAATATCTCCGCGCGATTCCACGTTCAGGCGCACCACCGGTTCGGTATTGGAAGAGCGTAAATTGAAGCGCCAGTCGACAAACGACATGCTGATGCCATCCGTTCTGTCCACCGTCAGCGCCTCACGGCAAAAGTGCTGCTCCACCCGCGCTATCGCTGCCGTCGGCTCCGCCAGCGTGCTGTTTATTTCTCCACTCGCCGGGTACGCCGCCATCCGGTCACGGACCAGTTCGCCCAGTGACTGTCCTTTCAGGCACAGCAGTTCCGCCACCAGCAGCCACGGGATCATCCCGCTGTCGCAGTAAGCAAAGTCGCGAAAATAGTGATGCGCGCTCATCTCACCGCCGTAAATGGCATCTTCATGGCGCATACGCTCTTTGATAAACGCGTGTCCGGTTTTTGACATCACCGGTTTACCGCCGGCCGCCGTCACCACATCCACAGTATTCCAGGACAGGCGCGGGTCATGGATGATTTTCGCCCCCGGATTCTTCTCCAGAAATGCTTCCGCCAGCAGGCCGACAATGTAGTACCCCTCAATGAAATGGCCTTTTTCATCGAACAGGAAGCAGCGGTCAAAATCCCCGTCGAAAGCAATTCCCATATCCGCGCCGTGTTCAATCACCGCATTGCGCGTGTCAGCCCGGCATTCCGGCAGCAGAGGGTTGGGAATACCGTTGGGGAAATTGCCGTCCGGCGTGTTGTGAATTTTGATGAACTCGACCGGCACGCCCAGCGCCTTAAAACGGGCTTCAATGGCATCCACCACCGGACCTGCCGCACCGTTGCCGGAATTGAGCACCAGCCTCATCGGTTTCAGGTTGCCAGGATTGATGTAACCCAGCAGATGATCGATGTAAGCATCGCGAGGATTAATCCGCTGGTAGCGGCCACGTTTGCTCTCATCAACCGCCGGGAAGTCATTCGCTTCCGCCAGACGCTGTACGTCGCGCAGACCGGTATCACCACTGATGGGCCGCGCCCCTTCCCGCACCAGCTTCATGCCGTTGTAATCCAGCGGATTATGGCTGGCGGTCACTTCGATACCGCCATCAACGCCAAGATGGAAAGTGGCGAAATAAATCTCTTCGGTGCCCGACATACCAATATCCAGCACATCCACCCCTGCATCCTGCAGTCCTTTCGCCAGCGCCAGCTTTAGCGTCTCGCTGGTCAGGCGGACATCGCCGCCGAGGACGATGGTTTTTGGCTTCAGGAACTCGCCGTAAGCGCGGCCAATGCGCCACGCAATCTCTTCATTTAACTCTTCGCCCAGTCGGCCGCGGATGTCATACGCTTTAAAACAGGTCAGTTTTGTCATGATTTACCCTTTTTCAGGCAACAGGAGGCCCTGACTCTTAATGAGCCTTTTTAATGAGTGTTAAATGCATTGCCTGGTGCGCATCAGCGCATCAGGCATCAGGCATCAGGCGCGCCCGTATCTGTCCGCAAACCGCACCACATCATCCTCATCGAGGTAAGATCCGGAGCGTACTTCAATCAGATCGAGCGGAATTTTACCGGGGTTCTCCAGACAGTGGGTTGCCCCGAGAGGAATATAGACAGACTCGTTTTCAGCGAGCAGTTTGATATCATCATTAATTGTCACTTTCGCGGTGCCAGCAACGACAACCCAGTGCTCAGCCCGATGATGATGCATCTGCACGGACAATCCCTCGCCAGGCTTGACGGTAATTCGCTTGACCTGGTAACGGTCTCCGGCATCAATGGAGTCATACTTGCCCCACGGACGATAAACTTCGCGGTGAATGTGGTGTTCATGGCGTCCATCAGCTTTAATTTGCTCCACCACTTTTTTAACATCCTGTACTGCGTTGCGATCGGCAATCAGTACCGCATCTTTGGTCTGCACCACCACCAGATCTTTCACCCCAACGGTCGTCACCAGCCCGGATTCGGCATAGACGTAGCTGTTTTCCGTTTTGTGGCTAATGACGTCGCCGTGATGCACATTACCTTCAGCAGTATGGGCGCTGATTTCCCACAGCGATGACCAGGAGCCGACATCGCTCCAGCCTGCGTTCATGGGCATCACCACCGCATCGGCCGTACGCTCCATTACCGCATAATCCACAGACTCTTCCGGGCAGGCGAGAAACGCCTGTTCATCAACGCGAATAAAATCGAGATCGGGATCGACGGTACTCATGGCATTCTCGCAGGACTCAAGGATGTCGGGACGATACTTTTTCAGTTCCTCCAGGTAACGACCGGCCCGGAACAGGAACATACCGCTGTTCCAGTAATAGTCGCCGCTTGCCACATACGCCTGTGCGGTTTCCAGATTCGGTTTTTCAACAAACTGCGCCACCTCAAAAGCCACCGCGTCAGTATTCGACGGTGAAACCTCGCCTCGACGGATATAGCCATAGCCGGTCTCCGGCTGGTCCGGAACGATACCAAACGTCACCAGTTTACCCGCGCTGGCATACGGCATCGCATTGCGAACCGCTTCGCGAAATGCCTCTTCGTCGGCAATCATGTGATCCGCCGCCAGTACCAGCAGCAGCGGATCGTCCCCCGGACACTGACGTTTTGCCGCCAGCGCAGCCAGCGCTATCGCCGGCGCCGTGTTGCGTCCGGCAGGTTCGAGAATAATGTTCTCGGTCAGTTTGTGCAGTTGCCGTAACTGTTCCGCAACGATAAAACGGTGTTGTTCATTGCAGATAACCACCGGACTTTCGCACTCCACACCGTTCAGACGGCAAATTGTCGTCTGCAACATGGTGAGATCGCCTTTCAGACACAGGAACTGCTTTGGATACAGTACGCGAGACAGCGGCCATAGACGGCTCCCCGAGCCACCGGCCATCACTACCGGAAAGAGTTTGTTTTGACTCATCATGTACCCCGAATATCAGCAATAAATTGACTCAGCACGTTTTCTTTATCCAACGTGCGTTCGGCATACTCACGTGCCACCGTGTTAACTTTTGGCATGGTTAGCGCCTGTTGTATCCCGCCAACCAGCGCATTCACTGATTCAGGCTCGACACACACCGCGATGCCTGGGTGAGCGTTACACAACTGACCCAACTCGGTCTCAGGTTCGGCGGTAATCACCGCGTTACCGCCAACGGCAAGAATATTTGTCAGTTTGGACGGCAGTACCGCATCCGCCGCGCCACGCTTTTGTACGACCAGATGACAGTCCGCGAGCTTGAGCAGCGCAGGCAGCGCGTCATAAGATTGCAGCGGAAAGAACATTACGTTACGCAGGTCGCGTTCGCTGGCCATGGTCTCCAGCCGCGCTTTGCCCCCGCCCTGCCCGACGATCGCAAACAGCCAGGGTTGCTCACTCAACTGGGTCGCCGCCTCGATAACGCTCTCCAGCCCCTGCTTTTCACCGATATTGCCCGAGTAGAGAATGATTTTTTTATCTGCGGGCAATCCCAGTTTCTGGCGCAACGCCAGGACATCGGCGTCGGTCACGTCACGAAAGCGCGCCACTTCCGACCAGTTGGGAAAGAAAATAACCTTGCGTGGCGCAACACCTTTTTCCATGGCTTTGTGCATCATGGAACGGGAAATCGTCGAAACATTATCCATGTTGTGCAAACCACTGCGTTCAAAGGCGCTGGCCAGTTTCGCCACCATACCGCGCTTACCTTTGCCCGCCATACCAAGTCCCAACATGGCATCGACTTCATAATCCTGAATGTGGAGCAGCGTGCGTGCGCCGCTGAGTTTTGCCAGCAAGCGCATACCCGGCGTACAAAACAGCGTCGGCACCACGCCGATGATGCGATCCGGCTTCCAGCGACGTTGCGCCAGCAGCGGGAAGAAACTGCTCAGGGCGAAACTGCCCAAATGCAGCAGGCGCTTGAGCGTTGAGGGTTGCTCAGGCACATACAGCGGACAACGCCAGACAGTGGCATCCCCCTCCTCGCGACGATAGCGCCAGGATGAATAGCGACCATTAACTTTCCATTGCGGATAATAAGGCGGCGCGGTGATCACCCGAACGTCATGACCTTGTTGCGCCATCCACTCCACCATTTCACCGGTGTATTTGCCGATACCGGTCAGCTCCGGCGAGTAGTTGATGCCATACACCAGGATCTTCATAGCCCAGGCACTCCGGTCTGGCTTGCCGGGCAGAAGTAAGCCCGGCTGTTGGCGTGTACGCTGTCACTGGCCAGAATTTGCGTTACCGCCAGCCAGCGGTAGGCATCATGTTGGGCCTCAGGCAGTTGCAGGTCGTTTTCTAATACACGCAGACGAAATCCCAGCACGATGTAATGCGTTGAGAAATCATCCCCGGAAAAGTTGTCGTCATAGAAGTGCTGCCAGACACCATAAAACTCAGCGGCGGACAGCGGTAGACGCACCCCCAACTCAGCTTCAGTCAGCCGTTCAAAAGCCGCGTGGAGCGATTCATCTTTTTGCACACGACCGCCGGGAACGAACCAGTAGCCCTGCGCCGGACGATTGAGACGCTTACCGAGCAGAAACTCTCCCTCGGCATTTTCCACGATCAAATCGATAGAAATCAGCGGGGTTGAACGTACAACGGTGGCAAAATCCTCATGACGTAAAAACATGCTTACCCCCGATAACGCTGCTGGTTTTCAAGGAACCACTGCCAGGTGCTGGCAAGCCCTGCCTCAAGTGATATCTCGTGATACCAGCCCAACTGATGCAAACGCGTAACGTCGAGCAATTTACGCGGCGTCCCGTCCGGTTTACTGGCGTCAAACACCACGCGTCCCTTATAACCCACGACCTTGGCGATGGTCTGGGCCAGCTCACGGATGGTGCAGTCCACGCCGGTACCCACATTGATGTGCGACAGCATCGGCTGGGTATATTCCTGCCAGACTTCATGAGCCAGCTCCATTACGTGGATACTGGCCGCCGCCATATCATCCACATGCAGAAACTCGCGCATCGGCGTACCGCTTCCCCACACCACCACATCCGGCGCATTTTGCTCGCAGGCTTCGTGAAAGCGGCGCAGCAGCGCCGGGATCACATGCGAATTGCTTGGATGAAAGTTGTCATGCGGCCCGTACAAATTCGTCGGCATCACCGAGCGATAATCACGGCCATACTGACGGTTATACGATTCACACAGCTTGATGCCGGCTATTTTGGCAATCGCATACGGTTCATTGGTCGGCTCCAGTTGCCCCTGCAAGAGTTCGCTTTCGGCTATTGGCTGGGTAGCATGTTTGGGATAAATACACGATGATCCGAGAAACAGCAGTTTATTCACGTTATGCAGATGCGCCGCATGAATAATGTTGCTCTCAATCATCATATTTTCGTAAATAAAATCAGCGGGATAAGTGTTATTGGCTACAATTCCCCCCACTTTTGCCGCCGCCAGGTACACCTGGTCAATACGTTCAGCGGCGAAGAACTGACGCACCGCGTCTCCGTCCAGCAGGTTAAGCTCATCTCGGGTACGCAGCACCAGTTCAACATTATCTCGTTGGGCCAGCTGTCTTACGATGGCGGACCCCACCATCCCGCGATGGCCTGCCACAAAAATACGTTGTCTATTCATCCTCAGTACTCCAGCGCGATGGCAACCTCGTAACCGTGCGACTTCAGCAGGGAATGTTTCTTCGCTGCTTCAAGGTCGTTAGCGACCATTTCAGAGATCATCTGGCGCAGCGTAATCTCCGGTTTCCAGCCGAGTTTTTCATGCGCTCTGGCCGGGTCGCCCAGCAGCGTTTCTACTTCTGCCGGACGGAAATAGCGTGGATCGACGGCGATTATCACGTCCCCAGGTTTCACGCCTGGCGCATCGTGTCCGGTCACGGAAACCACAATGCCTTTTTCATTCACGCCCTCACCTTCAAAACGCAGTTTGATACCCAGTTGCGCCGCCGCCATTTCTACAAACTGACGCACGGAATACTGCACGCCGGTGGCAATGACGAAATCTTCCGGCTGATCCTGCTGCAGCATCATCCACTGCATCCTGACGTAATCTTTGGCATGCCCCCAGTCACGCAGCGAATCCATGTTGCCCAGGTACAGGCACGACTCCAGGCCCTGAGCGATGTTGGCAATGGCGCGGGTGATTTTACGGGTGACGAAAGTTTCACCACGGCGTGGAGATTCGTGGTTAAACAAAATGCCGTTACAGGCATACATACCGTAGGATTCACGGTAGTTAACGGTAATCCAGTAGGCGTAAAGCTTAGCTACCGCATAGGGCGAGCGCGGGTAGAACGGCGTGGTCTCTTTCTGCGGAATTTCCTGCACCAGGCCGTACAGTTCTGAGGTGGAGGCCTGATAGAAACGGGTCTTCTTTTCCAGACCGAGGAAGCGGATAGCCTCCAGCAAACGCAACGTACCAATTGCATCGACGTCCGCGGTGTATTCCGGTGAGTCAAACGACACCGCGACGTGACTCATGGCGCCCAGGTTATAGACCTCGTCCGGTTGGACCTCTTTTAAAATACGGGTCAGGTTGGATGAATCCGTCAAATCGCCATAGTGCAGATGGAATTTGGGGTTGCTTGAATGTGGATCCTGGTAGATATGGTCCACACGTTCGGTGTTGAATGATGAAGCGCGACGCTTAATGCCGTGTACTTCATACCCTTTTTCCAGCAGGAATTCTGCCAGGTAAGAACCATCCTGCCCGGTTACGCCAGTGATGAGAGCGACTTTTGACATGTTATTACCTCTTCAATGATCCCCTCAGGGAGTAACTTTCTCAACGCGTTCGCGCGTGACTACTGCGGGGTTTCCCCGACAAACGACATTTGCTGGCAGCGATTTAAATACGCTGCTTCGTGCTCCAACGACGGTGCCATCGCCAATCGTCACGCCTGGCGCGACAAAGACATCTGTCGCCAGCCAGCATTTATCGCCAACCACAATCGGTGTGGCGTTAATATCAAAATATTGGCTGGCGTAATCATGACTTCCGGTGCATAAATAACTTTTCTGCGAAATAACCGCATGGGCGCCAATCGTAATATTACCTAACGTGTATAAAACCGCGTCATCGCCCACCCAGGCATAATCTCCCAGGGTTAATTTCCACGGATAAGTAATTTTTACTGAAGGTCGAATAACTACGTTTTTTCCTATTTTCGCGCCGAACATTCGTAATAAAAACGCACGCCAGCGATACATTACCTGGGGTGACCAGCGAAATAGTGTTGCCTGTACCGCCCACCATAATTGCACTTTAATGACGCCGCCACCGCGAAAACCTTTCGGCACGTTAAAACCGCTTAAATCTTGCATAATGTGCCCTTACGTTTTGCCATATAAGGTTTTGGTTTTACCGGTTGTACGCAACCGTAAATATTCAGAAACCCCAGTGAAAAAACTTGGCATATGTAATATCTGCCGCTGCACTTTTTTTGCATCGCGGCATAATTCCAGATTATTCGTCGTTGACACCCCGCCCATCGAAAACTCGGACACCAGCCCGTCCAGTTTTTTGAAAGCGTAACCAGATTTATATAGCCTGGCAGCCAGCGCGTAATCGGACGATATTTTATATTGCAGATCATAACGCCAGATATTGAGTCCGGAGAGCGGAAAAAAGATGGCCTGATGACTGGCGGGCAGGCTGTGATAAATATACCAACCCGGCTTTGCCCGGCGCTTAATTTTGTTGCCATTGCCAAAATCCAGCAACGCGTCGCCGATCACCATGGCTTTATCGCTCTGCGTTTTTAGCTGGCGGATAAACTGGGCCGCATCGGCATGCAGAATATCGCCGGAATTGAGGAACAGTGCAAACCGCCCGCGCGCCATCGCAATGCCTTTGTTCATCGCATCATAAATGCCGTTATCCGGCTCACTGACAAACCGTAACCGGTGCTCTCCACCGAGTCCTTCAAGAAACGCCGACGTACCGTCAGAGGAGCCCCCATCGACAACAATCCACTCAAAACTGATATCGCCTGCCTGCGCCAGCTGTGCCAGCGAGGCGTGAGTTTTGACGATCCCTTCCAGATTGCGAAAGGCGACGGTAATAATACTGAGCAGCATGTGATTTACCTCGCGATATTCAGCGCCTTGCGCAAAATAAACGGACATACAATTAAAAAAGCGTATTCCGGACTAAATACTGACCCTGTAAAAAACAGCGACAGCGGCGTAAAAAGATAAAGCTGCACCCGAAAATTCTGATTATCACCAAAAGCAGTGATCATCATCTTGATAACTTTCCCCATGTACCACAGGGTTAATATCACGGCGAACCATGAAAAATAAATAATCAGCAGATACAAACCATTGTCTATCGTTTTACCCACATCCGCACCGTTAAAAATTCCGAATGACGCGACATATTCATAAAGCGAACCGAATCTTACTACACCATCAACATGCATTAGCGAATAACCGACCATTACTAACGGACCTACGATTCGATAATACGATGATGAACCCTCGGTTCCTAAATCTCCAAGGCGCGTTGCGATGTACGGAAACGCGAATATCACACCGACTAAAAACACGCTTAATGAGATTATCGCCAGCGGCAACTTCTTTTTTATCGCATCCTTATTCAGGTACTGGAACGCCCACTCCAGGAGATAAAACAAAATAAACGTCATTACCCCTGAAAACGATCCTGATAATATTATCCCTGCCAGAATCATAGCATCGGACTTAGGCGTTTTGATACCAAACTGTTTGATACTGAGCCAAATTGAGATTAACGCCAGAGCGAAGAATGCCGGTTCGAAATAAAGTGCGGTGGTGCGTTTTCCGCCAAACTTAATAAAGTTCAGAACATAGCTGTTACTGTAAATAAGATATTTCGAAATAACTTCCATTAAACTGCTACCGCCGCTGAGAATGATCTGTGCCATTTCAACTGCCGCTAACCCCACTACCAGCCCAACGACCAGCCAGAAAAAGCGCAGGATCTTAATGTAGTTATGCGGCGAAATGGTTTTGAAGCGAATGCTCCACACCATGCCAATAATCACCACGGTATAGACAAACAGCATCGCGGACGTGACGTACTTACTGGCATCCAGCGATTGACCGAACAGGTAGTTAAACGCCGTCAATCCTCCCCCCACGCCCAGCGCTATCATTAATTTTTTAATATTGATGCGCTCGACAAACAGCAACAGCAGAACGGGCAAGAATGTGACAATCGTTATTGGGAAGCTCTCGCCAAGCTGGGCAAGTTTGACGTTAACCAGCAGATAAAGCAGCGGTAGCAGCAGATAGCTACAGATTCTGATAGAACGAGACATATTCCTCCAGCATCTGTTGCCCACTGTATGCCACCCGGCTGCGCTGGCTGAACTCGGCAAGCGACGTGTCGAATACCGCCTGTGCGATGTCTGATTTTTTCAGTTGTACCAGCCGCAGTACATCCGCTTCACTGAACGTTTTACCGCCCGCTTTCGCCAGCACCTCCCGTGCAGCCTCGCTGTGCGTAGCAATCACCGGTACGCCGATGGAAAGCGCTTCGCACAGAATCAGCGGGTAATTATCAACGCGGGAGCTGAACACCAGTCCATCCATCTCGTTAAGCGCATTCATCAACGTTCGCTTATCGCTTTCGAAGCCATGATTGATAACGTTATCGCCAACAAAGGGCGAAAATTTGCCGAAGGTATGCAGCTCAATTTTTTCTCCCAACGCCATCATCTCCTGCACCAGTTGCTGATTGGTTTTACCGTCATAGCGCAGGTCATGAGCCACTACAGCGATTTTCGGTCTGCCGTGTGGCTCATATTTGGCGGGCAGGTCGGCAAGAATGGCTTCGGTTGCCACATCAATACCGTTGTTAATAATGCGGCAGCGCCCCACGCCATACAGGCTGTTGAACGCGTCGGCCACATGCTGGCTGGGAGAGATAAACTGGCAGCCAAGCGCTAACATGTCGCGAAACATCTGCCGTTTTCCGGGCAATTGCTGATGGGCTTTGTCAATTTTTACCGGCGGATAGTTACTTAGCGTCGGGCATTTCTGGCAGCCCGTTTTCCAGCTTTCACAACCATCGGTGAAAGCACAGCGTCCGGTCACGCTCCAGTGATCATGCAACGTCCAGACAAAGGTGATGTCCGGTTTATGCGCCTTCACCTTTTGGCAAAAGGCCACCACCTCTTCCAGATTCAACCAGTAGCTGTGCAGCACATGAAAATGCAGCACCAGCGGGCCGGAAGTGCGGGTCACCGTACGGTATAAATTATTGAGATTGCCGAACAGATCGCGGTTAGCGAAACGAAATAGCGCAATATTCGCCACCGATGTCAGACGCGGCGTATGTTTGATAACATGCGGATAATCCCTGTGGCTGGCGCTTTTCTTGCCACCTTTGCCATAGCCGTACACAAAGCGCGACGACAGTCCTTTCTCCAGCGCGCGAAGATGCAGATCTAAGGCTACGCCTGCCGCTCCACCTTCTGCGAGTCGCACATTAAATTGCAAGATATTCATTTTGTTACCTTCACTCGTGCTTTCTCGCCCACCACCAGCGTGTTGTCAGGGATGCTATCCACCACCACGCTCCCGGCGCCAATGGTCACGTTATCGCCTATAGCGACATTGCCGAGCACAGTGACGTTAGCCCCCAGCTCGACACCGTTACCGATGACCGGACAGGACAGATCTTTGTCGCCAGGATTGCCAATGGTGACACCGTGGCGCAGGGTTAAATCGTCCCCTGCCACCACGTGTTTATTGATCACCACGCCATAACCATGATGGATGGTCAAACGACGACCGATAGATGCAGCGGCCTGAATTTCATAACCAAACAGGCATTCAGTGATCAGGCGATACAGCACCAGCACCGGCGCAGCCCACAGGTTGTTCACGATATTTTTTTTACGCCAGACGGAGCAAAAATGGGCAATCCGATAGGCCACTACCATGCAGCAGGGGCGCAGACTCCAGCCGTTCGCGCGTAAATCTTCCAGCATACTTAGCGTCCTCGCAGTCCGTCGGCCAGACGCTTACTGTTGCGAATCGAAAGCAACGTCAGCAGCGTGCGCCAGTTCATTCGTTTATTGCGGATCTGGTAGAGCGTAAACAGCTGATATTTCTTACTCGCCCGGTCAAATTTACCTTTGTGCTTACGATAGAACTGAAAGTAGCCGGAGAATTTATGCGGTGATGAGGTAATGCGCATCTCACCGTGGTTCACATGCAGGATCTGCGTCGCCTCTTTGACCTTCCACGGTTTGCCGTACGCCACCACCATCCTGAGGAAAATGTCGTAATCCTGCGCGGCTTTCAGTGTGGTATCGAACAGGCATGCTTTAAAACGCCATGCCCATGTAAATACCTGATTACCAATAATATTGCGCTTATAAAACTTGCGTCGGGAGTAAACTGACTTCGGATAGAGCGGCAGACTGGTTGGTTGCGAATACACTTCGCCTTCGCAAACATAATCATTGGCGTACAGAAACGCGCGCGTGACCAGTTGATGACGATGTTGCAGAAACACGCTCAGGCGATTCGGCGTCCATTCATCATCATCATCAATACCCGTAATATATTGCCCACTGGCCTGCATGATGGCCTGATTGCGCACCGCACAGGCCCCGGAGTTCGTCGCGTTATGCGTATAGCACACGCGTGGGTCGTTGAGTTCCTCAACGAACTGCTGCAATTGCTCATACGAGGAAGAACAGTCATCAACAATGATCATCTCCCAGTGAGGATAGTCCTGACGCAACACCGATTTAATCGCCCGAATGGCCAGCTGTTGGCGATTCCAGGTTGGCATGTAAATTGAAATTAGTGGGTTTTCTGTCGTCATTTTCGTTTCCCAAATAAAGTTGCCTGATGGCGCTACGCTTATCAGGCCTACATTCGATATGCGTTGCTGTTCGTTATCTATTTCGAATCCGACGTGTACTCGTATTCGTAGTAACCGTAATCCTGATACCCACTGGCACGGCGGAAGATAGAGTTCAGGATCACCCCCTTCACCTGAATGCCATTTTGCTCAAACCGACTCAGGCTGGTTTCCACCTCTTTCAGCGTATTGACCGCATAACGCGCCACCATCAGCGTGGTGCCGACATGACGGCCAACAATCGCCGCATCGGTCACCGCCAGTATTGGCGGGGGATCTATCAGCACCAGGTCATAGTGCTCGCTGGCCCACGTAATCAGTTCGCCAAAGCGTTCACTCATCAGAAGCTCTGAAGGGTTAGGAGGGATTTGTCCGCGAGGGATCAGATCAAAATTCGCAATGGAGGTCGGTTTCGCGCAGGAGGTAATATCTCCCTTACCGACGAGGAGCTCGGACAGACCGTTGACGTTATTGGTCCCCAGCAGTTCGTGGGTATAGCCTTTGCGCATGTCGCAGTCGATCAACAGCACGCGTTTATGAGTCTGGCTAATGACCGCCGCCAGGTTAGCGCAGACAAATGTTTTACCTATCGACGGGCTGACGCCGGTCAGCATCAACACGTTGTTGCGCGCCTGCATCATGGCGAAGTGCAAACTGGTACGCAGGCTGCGGACCGCTTCTATGGCGAGATCCGTTGGATTCCCCACCGCCAGTAACTGGCTTTGTTTGTAGCGCTTCACACCTTTAATGGTCTGAACGTTATCACGCGCTTTTTGCCATTCTGAAAGCGGGATGCTGGCATACACGCTGATGCCATGCTCTTCCAGCGCCTGCGGGCTTTCAATGCCGCGATTAAACAGGGAACGTAGCAATACGCCCACTACCGACAGCATCAAACCAAGAATAATACTACCGAGAATAATCAACGCCTTTTTCGGCTTCAGCACGCCTGGCTGGGCAATCGCGGGATCGACGATGCGCACATCTCCGACCGTACTCGCTTCGGTGATCTTCAGTTCCTGTTGCTTATTTAACAGCTGCATATAGACCTGCTGACCGGACTCCACATCGCGGGTCAGCCGGACAATTTCCTGCTGCGTTTTCGGCATTGCCGTAACACGCCCGTTCAGCCTACTTTTTTCATCTTCCAGCGCCTGGCGTTTTTCCAGCAATGTGCGGTACGCCGGGTGCGCTTTGGTGAATAACTTGGAGATTTCCGCTTCTTTAAAGGTCAGTTCGTTGAGCTGCGCATCGATATTTACCATGGAATCCAGCACCGCTTTAGCTTCCAGCGGCAAATCCACGGAGTCTTTATCCTGACGGAAGGCATTCAGCTTGTTTTCAGCAACGTCCAGACGGTTACGCACCTCAGGCAACTGTTTTGCCAGAAACGCCAGACTTTTAGCGGCCTCTTCTGACTTACGCTCTACGTTTTGTTGCAGATAGTTGCGGGTAATACTGTCGAGGATCTGGCGGATTTGTTCGCGGTCTTCGCCGGTAAAAGTCAGGCTCAATACGCCAGTATCTTTGCCGGTTTCTGTCACCATCAGGTTATTTTGCAGGGTGTTAATCATGCCCAATGTGGAAAATTTGCTGACGGTAAATTGGCTCTCAGGGCTGGCATGAATCGCCTCAACCAGCATCGTCACGCCATCGCGATTCAATAATTGCCCAACCTGACCGCGGGCGCTAAATCCCCCATCACTGACTAATTGATAACTTTTGTCGTTCAGCACGCTTAGCGTAAAGGTCTGTTCCTTCATCGCCTTTGGCAACGTGAAGGTGGTGACATTAACGGTTTCATTCTGACGACCCATCAACCGATCCCAGCCGGCGCCAAAAATCGGAAACGTATCTTTCGTCACCGCGATATCCAGATTGAGATCGTCTACCGTTTTTCCCAGTACCAGCCGTGACTGAATGAGCTGAATTTCCGCTTCCGAGGCCGGCGGTTTATTCGACAACGCCGAGCCAATATCCTGCACCAGGGAATTCCCGGTATTTTGCTCAATTTGCACCAGCGCATCCGCACTGTAGATCGGCGTGGCAAACAGCGTGTAAACCGCCGCACACACGGCAAAAGCTGCGGTAATCCCAAGTACCCACCAGCGAGCTTCCACCACTGTCCCTACCAGACGACCAATATCGATTTCATCATTGCCCGTAACCGGCGCGGCAGACTGTTTTACTTTTTCTGTCATTGTTTTCCCTGCTCCGCGTTCAATGCCTGAGCCCATTGGCGGGCAGACCGTTCAAGTAATGCGTACACCGCGTCAAACGCATCTCGACTTTTACGGTACGGGTCGGGAATTTCGCGTTCGCTGTCCCAGTGACCAAAGAGCATCACTTTGCCGCGCATCTCCGGCACCATTTCGCACAGGGCTGAGATATGGCGTTTTTCCATGGTCAGGATCAGGTCATACTCCCGGCACATGCGTCCCGAGATCTGCCGGGCACAATGATTTTCCAGTGACAGGTTGTGCGCCTGCGCGACGCTGATAGCACAAGGATCCGCGCCTTTACCCACCAGCGCCCCGAGACCCGCAGAAGAGACCGTCAACGCCGGATGAAACTTCCTTAACAAGCGTTCCGCCGTTGGGGAACGGCAAATGTTCCCCACACAGACAACTAATATTTTGTTAAACATGACGATTACCAGTTGTGAAGGTCGCTGGCCGTGTCCGTCATATAGCGAACACCGCTAATGGTCGGCAGCAACTGATTGATCAAACGGTTCCAGCGGGCAACCGGTGCGGTCGTGACATACACCACATCGTAAGGCTGGAGTCGGAATGACGTCGCCATCACCAGCGAAGTCGCATCGGACATATCAAGCTGATAGATATTCGCGATCTTGCCGTTGTTCCCGCTTTCGCCTTTCAACGGACGAATAACGAAAATGCCGCTGGCGTTGGAGGTAGTCAGATCGATACCTTCCGCATTGCCAAGCGCTTCGGTGAGCGTCATACCGCTGAAGTCCATTTTGAGGGTGCTCTGCTTTTTCACTTCCCCCATCACGAAGACTTTCAAATCGTCATTACGCGGAACAAACAGAATGTCGCCAGGATAGAGCAGACGGTTCTGGCTCAGATCGCCATTTTGCATCAGCGCTTGCAGTGAAATACGTTGCTCCTGCCCTTTGTGAGTCAGTACAACATTGCGCCAGTCAGCCGCCTCGGTGAGACCGCCTGCGGCGTTAATGGCATCAAGAATGGTAAGCGGTACGTTGGTGATGGCCTGCTGGCCAGATTTGTTCACCTGCCCGGAGACATAAGCCTTCTGCGAGCGGAAAGCGGCGATATTAACGTCCACCTGCGGGTCAGCGATGTACTTCGCTAAGCGCCCGGTAATATCACTACGAATTTCGGCTAACGTTTTTCCCACCACGCTGACTTTGCCAATATAGGGGTAAAACATGGTGCCATCCGGCTGCACCCAGTTGCCGGTATCGCTTGAGCTACGATACTGCCCGGCCGGGGTTGTAAGTTCAGGATGATCCCAGACGGTCACATTCAGGACATCGCCCGGACCGACCCGATACTGATATCCTGCAATCTCCTGCTCCAGCGACATGTTAGGCTGCGCAACATTAGGACGAGGACGTAATTGCTCGACCAGTCGCGGGGTCAGTGGATAAACATTCACCATCCGGTTGATATCAAAATCAGCGTCCTGCTGTTTAATCACATCTTTGCCCATCGTAGACATATTGCTGCCCGGAAGCACGGTACAACCGTTTATCAAGATTACCGATACCAGGACTGGTATCAATTTAAGTTTGGAGTTCATCATTGATTATTTATCACTTTGGCAGAGTAATTATCACGTGCGTTCTAAATAGCGGCTTCGCCTGTACACATTTACCTTGCCGTTAATTGAAAAGGAATTTAACTGGCATCAATCCTAAAAATAATGGATTCATCTGCGGTCTCTTGACAGAATAATTCAGGCTTGTTTTCAGGTGACCAGACACGCTACCGCCCCTGGCTTCATTAGCTACCAATGCACTGATTAATTTAAATTTTTATCTTCTCCTTTATTTTCATCACATTCAGAGCGGCAACGCATCGGGAATAACGTCACTGGTTGATGAGGAAATATTTATCTTTTGATTATTACCGGAAGAATTGTTGCAGCTAAGTGAATAGCAGGCAAGATAACAAGCCTCCGCCCACTTGCTTTTAAGAATAATATTAAGACTATGATTTATATATTTTTAGGATTTTATCGATATTGACAGCGTTGCTAAATAAATACACCACCTGCGATATTTCCTAAATACAATTAGCTAAAGAAAATTATTTCCTGTAGTTACATTATGGCTATTTCCCGCTGGTATCCTGATATAACCACCAGAGAAATCCCTTTCCGGCATTGCATTTTCCGCCAGTTTTACCCATGATCGAATTGTGACAATTGTCATACAACTATGGGTATAGCACTTACTATGGAATGGATTGCCGATCCGTCAATCTGGGCCGGACTCGTCACGCTAATCGTGATCGAACTTGTTCTTGGCATTGATAATCTTGTTTTTATTGCCATCCTCGCGGAGAAACTCCCTCCTGCCCAGCGGGATAAGGCGCGTATTACCGGGCTCCTGCTGGCGATGGTCATGCGACTGCTGCTGCTGGCATCAATATCCTGGCTGGTGACGCTGACTACGCCACTGTTCAGCATTCGCGGCCTCAGTTTCAGCGCGCGCGATCTGATCATGCTGTTCGGCGGTTTCTTCCTGTTGTTTAAAGCCACAATGGAGCTAAACGAACGGCTGGAAGGAAAAGACAGCGACAATCCCACCCAGCGTAAAGGCGCTAAGTTCTGGGGGGTGGTCGCGCAAATAGTGGTGCTGGACGCCATATTCTCTTTGGATTCAGTCATTACAGCCGTCGGGATGGTCGATCACCTGGCGGTGATGATGGCGGCGGTGATTATTGCCATCAGCCTGATGGTGCTCGCCAGCAAGTCGTTGACTCGCTTTGTCAACAGCCACCCAACCATCGTTATTCTGTGCCTGAGCTTCCTGCTGATGATTGGTTTCAGCCTGGTCGCCGAAGGGTTCGGTTTCCATATCCCGAAAGGTTATCTGTACGCCGCTATCGGCTTCTCGGTCATGATCGAAGCCTTGAACCAGCTGGCAATCTTTAACCGTCGTCGCTTCCTGTCAGCCAATCATACCTTGCGCCAGCGCACCGCCGAGGCGGTGATGAGGTTGCTGAGCGGTCAAAAAGAAGATGCCGAACTGGATGCCGAAACCGCTGCTATGCTGGCGGATCACCAGGAGGGTCAGATTTTTGCGCCTCAGGAACGGCGGATGATTGAACGCGTACTGAATCTTAATCAGCGTACCGTCAGCAGCATAATGACCTCACGCCACGACATTGAACACGTCGATCTCAACGCACCCGAAGCAGAAATTCGCGCTTTACTGGAAAAAAACCAGCATACGCGTCTGGTCGTTACCGGGGAAGACGAGCAGGAAGAACTGCTGGGCGTAGTGCATATCATCGATCTGCTGCAGCAGTCTCTGCGCGGTGAGCCGCTCGACTTACGCGTTCTGATTCGTCAGCCGCTGGTGTTCCCGGAAACGCTGCCGCTGCTTCCGGCGCTGGAGCAGTTCCGTAATGCCCGCACGCACTTCGCTTTTATTGCTGATGAATTTGGTTCTGTAGAAGGGATCGTGACGCTCAGTGACGTGATGGAAACCATCGCCGGTAATCTGCCAAATGAAGTAGAAGAGATTGATGCCCGCCATGATATTCAAAAAAATGCTGATGGTTCGTGGACGGCTAACGGTCACATGCCGCTGGAAGATCTAGTGCAGTACGTCCCTATTCCGTTAGATGAAAAACGTGAATATCACACCATTGCCGGGCTTTTGATGGAATATTTACAGCGTATTCCGAAAACCGGAGAGGAAGTTCAGGTTGGCGACTACCGACTAAAAACCTTGCAGGTGGAAAACCATCGCGTGCAAAAAGTCCAGTTGATACCGCTACACGGTGAAGAAGAGATGGATTACGAGGTGTAAATCACCCGCCGGATGGCGCATCAGCCGCCATCCGGCAATTTGAATCAGAGTTTATCCAGCAACTTCTTAACATCTTTACCGTTGCGGGAGTCTTTATTGCGATCGGCCCAATCGTTCAGACGACGTTTCGCTTCATCCTGCAGATGCTTACGCAACAGCTGATCAACCTGCAAGTTATAGTTCAGCGCCTGCCACTGGCCATAAACCCTGAGAGGAACCGGCGTGGCTTTCAGGAACTTAATCAGCTTGCTTTCGCCATCCCAGCCGCCCAGCACGCGAATGTTAAACTGCGTGTCGCAATTCTGCTTCACCAGATCTAACGTCCCCTTGCCCGTCAGCGCAAGCATCGCAGACTCACCGGCCATGTTATCCAGCGTAACCTCGCCGTTATCCAGCGTCAGATCGGTTACAAAGCGATCCAGTCGGGTGACGTTATCCAGGTTTTGCTGTGATTTAACATCACCGCCGCTGCGTTCTACGGCTTGTTGTATCATCTGCTGGAAGTTCATCCCTTCCATTCGCGTATCGCTCATTTCGACATGGGCCTGGCCTTGCCAACTATGGCGAAACGCCTGGGCGTCAATATCTGAGCCGGAAAAATCTCCCGCCAGTGACAGCTTACCGGTCAGCGCGATTGGGTAGTTGAAGGCTTTCAGGATTGTGCCAATTTCTACACCTTCCAGTCGCGGATGAAAGACTGCTCGCGGCTCATCTTTTCTGGCGTCCAACGTACCGGGAAGCGAAACATGTCCACCGTCATTTTTCCCTTCCAGTTGCGCGACCTTCAGTAAGCCGAACTGGTTATCTATTTTTGCCGAGACATTCTCAAACGCCATTTTACGCCACAATACCTTGTCAGCCTGTAACGTGATGTCTGCCGAGAATCCCTTGAGTCCCTGGTAAGAGACAGCATCAACCTGCGAAGCAATGACGGGACGCGCCAGCGTCGCCTGACTCTGACCTTGCTGAACCTCACCGTTTGTCGCTGCCACGGCATCGCGTTGCACAATCAGATTGTCCAGATTGAGCTGACCAAATTTCAGGTCGACGAGCCATTCGGGTTTATCTAACAACGACACCTGGGCTTGCCCGGCGAGAGAGCTGTCGTTAGCGGTCAAATGAATCTGGCTAAACGCGAGCTGTTTTTTCTCTTCCAGCCACTGCGCCTGAAGCTGCCCCTCACCTTTAATTCCCTGCGACGGTAGATCGGCCCCCTGTAGTTGCCAGCTTAACTGCTCAATATTAGCGGACAAATTATGCGGGTAGTCGGAGGCATCGACGGTGCCGTTTAAGGATAACGCAAGGTCACGCTGATCGCGGTTCACGCGCCCGGAGAAATCAAACGTACCACGGTGTTGGCTATCCTGTTCCATCTCCAGACGAATATCGCGAACCGTAACCTGCTCGTCGTCTTCATGCTGGAATACCAGAACGCTGTCGGCCACGCGCAGACTGGCGATATCAAACGACCATCCTTTGTCTTCCGCCAGATCGGGCAATGTATTGTCTTTGGGAGCAACGGGCGCATCTTGTCCACGCACCGCCTCAGTTTGCGGGGTCAGTTGAATCACAGCCCCCTTGAGCATCACCTGCTTCACGCTGAGCTGATGACTCAACAACGGCCACAACGCGACGTCGAGACGCATATTGTCGGCACGAATCAGGGGTTCACTGGCACCTTCTGCGGTTAACACCATGCGTCCCGAGAGGATGCTCAGCTGAGGCCATACGTGCCAACGCAGAGGACCATCCAACTGCAGCTGATATCCGCTACGCACAGCAACCTGCTTGACCATATACGCACGGAAATCATTCGGATTCACCAACAGTACTAACGCAGAAAAACCGGCCACCAGCACGACCAGCAGGATCATCAGCGTTGTCAGAAATCGTCTCATGCTATCCCCAATGGACTGAAAACATTCAGTCTTTATCGATCCGGCTGGCAACAGCGCCCTGCTGATCGCGATACTTTGCATCCTGACGACGGTTGTAAGGTCGCGCAGCCGGACCGGAAAGCGGTTCGAAACTCAACGCGCCAATCGGCATGCCCGGGCGCAGGGCCAGCGGTAATTTTCCGGAGTTGTAAAATTCCAGTACGATGCACCCTGACCAGCCCGGATCGATACGGTGTGCGGTAACGTGTACCATCAGTCCCAGACGCGCTAATGAAGAACGTCCATCTAACCAACCGACGAGATCGGAAGGCAACGTCACGGATTCGAACGTCACCGCCAGCGCAAGTTCACCCGGATGCAGGAAAAATGCCTCGCCGTCCTTGAGGACGATTTCATCGCTCATTACACGATCCAGCGCGGCGCTGACTTCATCTTTCGGTCCACTCAAATCGATATACGCCGCCGTATGACCGCGGAACGTACGGAATTTGTTACCAAGACGCACATCTACCGTGGCGCCATTGATTCGCTCGACAGGAGGGCGTGGAGTGATCGACAGGCGACCTTCATCCAACCAGGCTTCAATATCTCGGTCACATAAACGCATGGCACTTTCTCCTTTCGTGCTTCAACCCCTTAATGCCAGGTGCGTTAAGGGTGAACCAGGTTATCACTGAACGGTACACAATTCGCTGAACTTATTCAAAGAACTGGCTGATTTTAGCCTTCAGAATATCGATGGCGATGCGGTTTTTACCCCCGCGCGGCACGATGATGTCGGCGTATTGTTTTGAAGGCTCAATAAATTGCAGGAACATTGGACGTACGGTTTTTTGGTATTGCGCCATCACCGAATCCATAGAACGACCACGCTCGTTCACATCCCGTTTAATACGGCGCATCAGGCAAATATCCAGCGGCGTATCAACAAAAATAGAGAAGTTCATCTCGTCACGCAAACGCGCGTCTGTCAGCAGCAGAATGCCCTCCAGGATGATCACTTTCTTGGGTTCGATATGAATAGTGTCTTGCGTGCGCGTATGCTCAACATAGCTGTAAACGGGGAGTTCAATGGCGCTTCCGCGTTTAAGCGTTTGTAGATGTTGAAACAACAGGCTGTGATCCATCGCGTTCGGATGGTCGTAGTTGGTTTTTACACGTTCTTCCATCGACAGATGGCTTTGATCTTTGTAATAGCTGTCTTCGGGAATAACGCCAATATGTTCGTCACCGACTTGTTCACGTAATTCGCGATAAAGCGTGCTGGCAATAAGACTCTTGCCGGAAGCCGATGCGCCGGCGATGCCGATAATGACGCACTGATGGGACTGATCAGTCATAAATTTAGCGACCTGATTAACCTGGATGTAAGGAAGGGCGGCGTCGAAACGCCAAACGCGGCAATTATAGGGATTTCAGCGGCGCGATGCCAGTCCAGCCTGCACCAATGCTTTCCTTGTCGCAAATTAAAATGATCAGTTTTAAAGCAGGTGCTAAATTTATCTATCAGCCTTAGGAATTAATAGCTTGAGAGTGTTAATTTATGAGCAGCTGGCGTATAAATTGTAAATTGTTTGTACTAGCATAATCGCAGATTAAACATGATGTATCCGGCATATCTCCCGGACGACATCGGCTATTTGGGTAGAGTGGTAATGAGTAAACAATCCCAACATGTTTTAGTTACCTTACCTCATCCTCTACTGCGCATGGCCAGTTTAGGTCTGGTGGCTTTCATTTTTACGCTATTCTCGCTGGAACTGTCACGTTTCGGTGCGCAACTGGCCCCGCTTTGGTTCCCAACGTCAATCATGATGGTGGCTTTTTACCGTCATGCGGGAAAGATGTGGCCGGGAATCGCGCTGGCTTGTTCATTTGGTAATATCGGCGCGTCCTTACTCTTCTTCCCCGGTGAATCGCTGAGCTTCACCTATACGGCCATCAACATTATTGAGGCTGTCGTTGGCGCAATGCTATTGCGGAAACTGCTGCCCTGGTACAACCCCTTACAAAATCTTAACGACTGGGCGCGCCTGGCATTTGGCAGCGCCGTGGTTCCCCCTGTGTTGGGCGGCTTGTTACTGTGGTTATTGCTGCCAAAGGAAACCTCGTTAAATACTTTTCTTATTTGGGTCCTGTCAGAATCCATCGGCGCGCTGGCGCTGGTGCCGTTAGGTTTGCTGTTTAAGCCCCATTATCTGCTTCGCCACCGCGACCCGCGGTTACTGCTGGAAACCGTCATCACACTTCTGGTGACCTTGACGTTCAGTTGGCTGTCCATGATGTATCTTCCATGGCCTTTTACCTGCGTTATCGTCCTGTTGATGTGGAGCGCTGTTCGCCTGCCGCGAATGGAGGCATTTTTAATTTTCCTCAGCACCGTGATGATGGTCTCGATGATGTTGGCCGCAGACCCTTCTCTGCTCTACATCCCCAAACCCAACTTAATGACCAGCCTGCCGTGGCTGCCGTTTTTGATGATCCTGCTGCCGGCCAATATGATGACGATGGTGATGTACGCGTTTCGGGCCGAACGCAAACATATCTCTGAAAGCGAATCGCGCTTTCGCAATGCCATGGAATATTCCGCGATTGGTATGGCGCTGGTGGGGACCGAAGGGCAATGGCTCCAGGCGAATAAAGCGTTGTGCCAGTTTCTGGGCTACAGCCAGGATGAGCTACGTTCGCTAACCTTCCAGCAATTAACCTGGCCGGAAGATCTGAACAATGATCTCGAACAGCTGGATATGCTGGCGCGCGGAGAAATCAACAGCTACTCCATGGAAAAACGTTATTACACGCGCTCCGGTGATGTCGTCTGGGCCTTGCTGGCCGTTTCGTTGGTGCGTCATAGCGACAATACCCCCCTCTACTTTATTGCGCAGGTTGAAGATATTAACGATCTGAAGCATACCGAGTGGATTAACAAGCGGCTGATGGAGCGCATTACCCTCGCCAACGAAGCCGGGGGAATCGGAATCTGGGAATGGGAGCTACAGCCTGACGTAATCAGTTGGGATAAGCGCATGTTTGACCTCTATGAAGTCCCTGCGCATATCAAACCCAGTTGGCAAGTCTGGTATGACTGCGTTGTGCCCGAAGATCGTGAACATGCTAAAAATGTCATTCGCGATTCGCTGGCCGCACGGGCCCCCTTTAAGCTCGAGTTTCGTATTGCGGTCAAAGATGGCGTGCGGCATATCCGCTCACTGGCAAACCGGGTACTGAATAAAGACGGTGAAGTTGAACGCTTCCTTGGCATCAATATGGATATGACCGAGGTGAAGCAGCTTAACGAAGCGTTGTATCAGGAAAAAGAACGTCTGCACATTACACTGGATTCGATTGGCGAAGCGGTGATTTGTATTGATGTTGATATGAACGTGACCTTTATGAATCCGGTCGCAGAGAAAATGAGCGGCTGGCAGCAGGAAAGCGCCATCGGCATTCCGCTGCTGACGGTACTACGTATTACTTTCGGCGACAACGGTCCGCTGATGGAAAATATCTACAGTGCTGACATGTCGCGTACGGCCATCGAGCAGGAAGTCGTTCTGCATTGTCGCAACGGCAGCAGTTATGACATTCAGTACAGCATCACCCCCCTTAGTACTCTCGATGGCGGCAGCATTGGCTCGGTGCTGGTGATTCAGGATGTCACCGAATCACGTAAAATGCTGCGCCAGCTTAGCTATAGCGCCTCGCATGACGATCTGACGCAGTTGGCAAACCGCGTCAGCTTCGAAAATCATCTAAAACAGTTATTGCATACGGTTCACGACACGCACCAACAGCATGCTTTGGTTTTTATCGATCTCGATCGTTTTAAAGCCGTAAACGATAGCGCCGGTCACGCCGCAGGCGATGCCCTGCTACGCGAACTCTCTTCACTGATGCTAAGCATGCTGCGTTCCAGCGATATGCTGGCGCGCCTTGGCGGCGACGAGTTTGGTCTGTTGCTGCCGGATTGTAATATCGAAAGCGCCCGCTTTATCTCAGGTCGCATCATCAGCGCCATCAACGATTATCATTTCATGTGGGAAGGCCGCTTGCACCGTATTGGCGCCAGTGCGGGGATTACGCTCATTGATGAAAAAAACCATGTCGCCAGCGACGTCATGTCTCAGGCGGATATTGCCTGTTATGCGGCGAAGAACAGTGGGCGTGGGCGAGTCTGCGTGTATGAACCCCAGCAAAGCGAGGCTCATGCTGCGCGAAGCCAACTGTCATTGGATGAACAAAGACACACCATTACGCACAATCCAATGTTAATCATCGCCAGGGGCGTGGCCTCCCCGCGTATACCAGAGACGTTTAGCTTCTGGCTCCTCTCGCTGCGTTTAGGGACAGCTGAAGGGGAGATTATTGAAGAACACGCTTTCCGTGCCGGGCTGGTCGATCCTACATTAAATCAGGCGCTTGACCGCCGGGTATTCACCGAGTTCTTCCAGAGTGCTGCCCCGGCCGTCGCCAGTAAGGGACTCAGCATTGCCCTGCCCCTTTCCGCCGCCGGGCTGCTGAATACAGAACTTGTTGACGAACTGCTGGGGCAACTGCAAAGAAGTCCGTTACCACCACGACTACTGCACCTGACCGTTCCGTCTAACGTGATAAAAACAAACCCAACGCAGGCTATATCCACATTACATCGACTGCGTCAGTGCGGATGTCGAATTATTTTAAGTCATGTCGGTCGCGATTTAGAGCTGTTTGACAACCTGAAGTATCGCATGGTTGATTACCTGCTGCTCGACAGCGAGCTAAGTGCCAGCGCCCACGGTAACGTGATTGACGAAATGTGGGTGTCCATTATCCAGGGCCATGCTCAGCGTCTGGACATTAAAACCATCGCCGGCCCGGTGCAGTTGCCGCTGATCATGGATGCGCTTTCTGGCATCGGGATTGATATGATTTATGGCGATATCATTGCCGACGCCCAACCGCTGGATCTGCTACTGAATACCAGTAATTTCGCCATCAACTGACGGCTGCCAGCCATCCGTATACCAGATATGTAATAACGCATAGGAGCGCCAGGGTTTCCAGCGCTCTGCATACCGCCGTATCTGGGCGGGCGTCATGCCGGCAAAACGTTGTTTAATCAGATAGTCATCCGGCAGAAAAACATCTTTCGCCTGCCAGCCCCGCAGCGCAAAGTAGTTGGCGGTCCAGCGCCCTATTCCGGGGAACGTTTGCAGATGTTTGACGCCTTGCTCGATATCGGCAGGCGCTTGCGTCGCAAGCGTTCCATCCAGCGTCGCGCGAGCCAGATGAATTAACGCTTCAGCGCGTTTGAGCGGCATCCCTAACGCTTTCAGGTGTAATGGTTCAGCATCAGCGAGCGCTTCAGGGGTAGGGAAACACACATACTCTGGGGCATCCTCCAGCGTTTGCCCATAAGTATGCGCCACTTTCGCCGTCAGTTTCGCCGCCATAGCCACGCTGACTAACTGCCCTAAAATCGCTCGTACTCCTTGTTCAAAAGCATCGACACTGCCCGGCAAACGCAGTCCCGGACGCGCTGCTCCAAGGCTTCCCAGCGCGCTGGCTATTTGCTGCGGGCAACAGGTAAGATCGAATAAACGTGTCATTTTAGCCAGACACTCTGCGGCCACCGGCTGTAGCCCCTGACTCAACGTCACGTGTAGTTGATGGGTGTGTAGATCCGGTATCACGCGCACCAGACCACGATGATTCCCGACGGACAGGCTTCTGACATAACGCAGATCCCCCACGGTTTCTACCCCTTCCACCGCACGGGCGGCCAGGAACCCCAGCATCCAGGGCCAGTCGTAAGGCGGTTGCCAACTCAGCGTGAACATTGCATTTTCCTTTTCCAGCAAACCTACAGCATAAACGGTATTCAAACGATACGCCTTGCTTTCATATTCCAGTTGTCGGGACGTCAACATTTCGTTAAAGTCACGCCCCTTCTTCACTGGCATGGGGATTTTTACGGTGTTTATTGGTTTTGACTACGGTACGGCAAACTGTTCAGTGGCCGTTATGCGAGACGGGCAGCCACAGTTGCTCAAAATGGAAAATAACAGCACGCTTCTGCCCTCAATGCTTTGTGCGCCAACACGCGAAGCGGTCAGCGAATGGCTGTATCGGCATCACGACGTTCCAACCACGGATGATGAAACGCAGGCGTTACTGCGCCGTGCGATGCGCTATAACCGCGAAGAAGATATCGATGTTAATGCCAACAGCGTGCAGTTCGGTCTGGCTTCGCTGGGTCACTATATTGACGATCCGGAAGAGGTGTACTTCGTTAAATCACCAAAATCCTTTCTCGGTGCCAGCGGTCTGAAACCGCAGCAGGTTGCGCTGTTTGAGGATCTGGTCTGTGCCATGATGCTGCATATTCGTAATCAGGCACAAAGCCAGTTGCCGGAAGCCATCACCCAGGCCGTTATTGGTCGCCCAATCAACTTCCAGGGTTTAGGTGGCGATGACGCCAATATTCAGGCGCAAGGTATCCTTGAACGTGCGGCAAAACGCGCTGGTTTTCAGGATGTCGTCTTTCAGTACGAACCGGTAGCAGCTGGTCTGGATTACGAAGCCACGCTGCAGGAAGAAAAACGCGTATTGGTCGTGGACATTGGCGGGGGTACAACCGACTGTTCATTGTTGCTAATGGGACAACAATGGCATCAACGCGCCGATCGCGAAAACAGCCTGCTGGGGCACAGCGGCTGCCGCGTAGGCGGGAACGATCTGGATATTGCGCTGGCATTTAAACACTTGATGCCGCTCCTCGGCATGGGTGGAGAAACGGAAAAAGGCATCGCCTTACCGATTCTGCCCTGGTGGAACGCGGTCGCGATTAACGATGTCCCCGCGCAAAGTGAGTTCTACAGTAGTGCCAACGGACGCTTATTAAACGATCTTGTACGTGACGCCCGGGAAGCCGATAAAGTCGCGCTGTTGCTCAAAGTCTGGCGCGAGCGTCTGAGCTACCGCCTGGTGCGCAGCGCAGAAGAGAGCAAAATCGCGCTGTCCGACCAGAACATAGTTACGGCGGCAATACCGTTTATCAGCGAAACGCTGGCCACCGATATCAGTCAACACGGACTGGAAACCGCGCTTAATCAGCCCCTGGCGCGCATTCTCGAGCAGGTGCAACTGGCGCTGGAAAACGCGCAGGAAAAACCGGACGTGATTTACCTGACCGGCGGCAGCGCGCGTTCGCCGCTGATCAAAAAAGCTCTCGCAGAGCAGCTTCCGGGGATCCCAATTGCCGGTGGCGATGATTTCGGTTCCGTTACCGCCGGACTGGCCCGCTGGGCTGAGGTTGTTTTCCGCTAAGCCGCTCGCAAGCTGAAAGGTGTGCATATTGACATCACCGTTGCTGTGGCTTATTTTCAGGAGTGAGGGTTAGGGAGGGTTTCCCCTCCCCCTGGTGTCTTAGTAAGCCGCGAAGCTAATGACTAAGAATATCACCAGTATGATGACGTGCTTCATCATAACCCTTTCCTTATTTTGGCCCCTTCCTCGGGAGGGGCTTTCCCGTTCCAGCGTCCCGCTGAAATCTCTGGCTTACCTCCTTTTTGCCTTGAACGCACTCTAACGCACTATTTCTTGTTCGCCGTTTTCAGCGCTAAATGTTGCGTAACGCCTCGCAAAGCCGCATCAGTATTCAGACGAATCCCGACAGTGTTTCATAATTCCTCCATTTTTCTCCCTTGTTCGCTGGCTAAACTAGTATCATTCCGCGAATCGTTTCAGGATGAGAAACCCATAACAATGAAAGGCAGTAACAAATCCCGCTGGGTGATAGCAACTGTGATCGTCGTGACCGCCATCGCCGCATTCTGGTTCTGGCAAAGCCGCAGTGAACCCCAGGGCACCGCACCCGGCGCGACCAAACCAGCGCAGCACTCGCCAGGAGCTGGGCGTCGTGGTATGCGTTCCGGGCCGTTGGCTCCCGTTCAGGCCGCCACCGCCACCGAGGAAGCCGTTCCACGTTATCTGACGGGGCTAGGCACTATTACTGCCGCCAATACCGCTACGGTGCGAAGCCGGGTAGATGGCCAGCTCATCGCGTTACACTTCGAGGAAGGGCAACAGGTAAAAGCCGGCGACTTGCTGGCAGAGATAGACCCCAGCCAATTTAAAGTTGCTCTGGCTCAGGCGCAGGGGCAACTGGCAAAAGATAAAGCCACGCTGGCGAATGCCCGTCGCGATCTTGCGCGTTATCAGCAGTTGGTAAAAACCAATCTGGTCTCCCGCCAGGAGCTGGATGCCCAACAGGCGCTGGTAAATGAGACGTTAGGGACAATCAAAGCGGATGAAGCCAGCGTCGCCAGCGCCCAATTGCAGCTCGACTGGAGCCGTATAACCGCGCCTGTCGATGGACGGGTCGGTCTGAAACAGGTGGATGTTGGCAACCAGATTTCCAGCGGTGATACCACCGGCATCGTCGTCATTACACAAACCCACCCCATCGACTTGATATTCACCTTACCCGAAAACGACATCGCCACCGTGTTGCGGGCGCAAAAATCGGGGAACCCGCTGAAGGTCGAAGCCTGGGACCGTACTAATTCGCAAAAACTCAGCGAAGGCGTCCTGCTGAGCCTCGACAATCAAATCGACGCAACCACCGGAACCATCAAAGTTAAGGCCCGGTTTAACAATCAGGATGATGCCTTATTCCCAAATCAGTTCGTTAATGCCCGCATGCTGGTCGACACGGAACAAAATGCCGTTGTTATCCCCACAGCAGCCCTGCAAATGGGTAATGAAGGTCACTTTGTCTGGGTGCTTAACAGCGACAATAACGTCAGTAAACACCTGGTTAAACCGGGTATCCAGGATAGCCAGAAAGTGGTGATTGCCGCCGGACTGTCCGTGGGCGATCGCGTAGTGACCGACGGTATTGACCGCCTGACGGAAGGGGCCAAAGTTGAAGTCGTAGAGGCGCACGACACCTCTGTAACAGACGAAAAAACTACGCCGCGCGGCTACGGAAAAAAAGGAGCTAACTCCTGATGCAGGTGTTACCTCCTGGCAACTCAGGCGGCCCATCGCGCCTGTTTATTCTGCGCCCCGTCGCCACCACGCTGCTGATGGTCGCCATTTTATTGGCAGGTATTATTGGTTATCGCTTCCTGCCGATCGCCGCTTTACCAGAAGTGGATTACCCCACAATTCAGGTCGTAACGCTCTACCCCGGTGCCAGCCCGGACGTTATGACTTCGGCGGTGACCGCGCCGCTTGAGCGTCAGTTTGGACAAATGTCCGGCTTAAAACAGATGTCCTCGCAAAGCTCCGGCGGTGCTTCGGTCGTCACGTTGCAGTTTCAACTGACGCTCCCGCTGGATGTCGCCGAGCAGGAAGTTCAGGCCGCCATTAATGCCGCTACCAATTTATTACCGGGCGATCTGCCTAACCCGCCGGTCTACAGTAAAGTAAACCCGGCGGATCCACCGATCATGACGCTGGCTGTCACCTCCAGCGCGATGCCGATGACGCAGGTGGAAGATATGGTCGAAACCCGCGTCGCCCAGAAAATCTCTCAGGTTTCCGGCGTGGGTCTGGTGACGCTTTCCGGTGGGCAACGTCCGGCTGTCCGCGTGAAGCTTAATGCGCAGGCCATTGCCGCGCTCGGTCTGACCAGCGAAACCATCCGTACGGCCATTACCGGCGCCAACGTCAACTCGGCTAAAGGCAGTCTTGATGGCCCAACGCGTGCCGTCACGCTCTCAGCTAACGACCAGATGCAGTCTGCGGATGAATATCGTCAGCTTATTATTGCCTATAAAAACGGCGCGCCGGTTCGTCTGGGCGATGTCGCAAACGTTGAGCAAGGGGCAGAAAATAGCTGGCTGGGCGCATGGGCCAATAAGCAACAAGCCATTGTGATGAATGTTCAGCGCCAGCCGGGGGCAAACATCATTTCCACTGCTGACAGCATCCGCCAAATGTTGCCGCAGCTCACTGAAAGCCTGCCTAAATCAGTAAAGGTCAGCGTGCTTTCCGATCGTACAACCAATATTCGTGCATCCGTAGCCGACACCCAGTTTGAGCTGATGTTGGCGATTGCACTGGTTGTTATGATTATCTACCTGTTTCTGCGCAATATCCCGGCAACGATTATACCCGCGGTCGCCGTGCCGCTGTCGCTAATTGGCACCTTCGCGGTGATGGTTTTTCTTGATTTCTCTATCAATAACCTGACCTTAATGGCGCTAACCATCGCCACCGGCTTTGTGGTGGATGACGCCATCGTGGTGATTGAGAACATTTCACGTTATATCGAAAAAGGCGAAAAACCGCTGACCGCCGCCCTGAAAGGTGCGGGCGAGATTGGGTTTACCATCATCTCTCTGACATTTTCACTGATCGCCGTGCTGATCCCGCTGTTGTTTATGGGGGATATCGTGGGCCGGTTGTTCCGCGAGTTTGCCGTTACGCTGGCCGTGGCGATTCTGATTTCCGCCGTCGTATCACTTACCCTCACGCCGATGATGTGCGCGCGTATGCTTAGTCAGGCCTCGTTACGTAAGCAGAACCGCTTTTCCCGCGCTTCGGAGCGAATGTTTGATCGCATTATCACCGGGTACGGGCACTGGCTGGCTAAAGTGCTTAACCATCCGTGGCTGACGCTCAGCGTGGCGCTTGGCACGCTGGCGCTAAGCGTCATGCTGTGGGTCTTTATTCCAAAAGGCTTTTTCCCGATACAGGATAACGGCATCATCCAGGGCACGCTGCAGGCACCGCAGTCCAGCTCGTTTGCCAGCATGGCCCAGCGTCAGCGTCAGGTCTCAGATGTCATCCTGCAAGATCCGGCGGTTGAGAGCCTGACCGCTTTTGTTGGCGTGGACGGCACCAATCCGGCATTAAACAGCGCACGTATGCAAATCAACCTTAAGCCACTGGATGAACGCGACGATCGCGTGCAGAAAGTGATCGCGCGGTTACAAGAGGCAGTAAACAACGTTCCCGGCGTCGACCTCTATCTGCAGCCTACGCAAGACCTGACGATTGATACTCAGGTCAGCCGGACGCAATATCAATTCACGCTGCAAGCAACCTCCCTGGATGCGCTCAGCACCTGGGTTCCCCAACTGTTGGAAAAGCTACAACAGCTACCGCAGGTGTCTGATGTCAGCAGTGACTGGCAGGACAAAGGGCTGGTAGCCTATGTGAACGTCAATCGCGACAGCGCCAGCCGTTTAGGTATCAGCATGGCAGATGTCGATAACGCCCTGTACAACGCCTTCGGCCAACGCCTGATTTCAACCATCTATACGCAGGCAAACCAGTATCGCGTCGTGTTAGAACATGACACCGACACGACGCCAGGGCTTGCGGCTATGGAGACTATTCGTCTGACCAGTAGCGACGGTGGCGTGGTGCCGCTCAGCGCTATCGCCAGCATTGAACAGCGTTTTGCTCCGCTGTCGATTAACCATCTCGATCAGTTTCCGGTGACAACCATCTCGTTCAATGTGCCAGACGACTATTCATTGGGCGATGCGGTACAGGCGATTCTGGATGCCGAAAAAACGCTTAACCTGCCAGCGAACATTACCACCCAGTTTCAGGGCAGTACGTTGGCCTTCCAGGCCGCGCTGGGCAACACTATCTGGCTGATTGTGGCGGCGGTTGTCGCGATGTATATCGTACTCGGCGTGCTGTATGAAAGCTTTATTCACCCGATTACCATTCTCTCCACGCTGCCCACGGCAGGCGTTGGCGCACTGCTGGCGTTAATGATTGCCGGCAGCGAACTGGACGTCATTGCGATTATCGGCATTATTTTGCTCATCGGTATCGTCAAGAAAAACGCCATCATGATGATCGACTTTGCCCTGGCCGCAGAGCGCGAACAGGGTATGGCGCCGCGTGAAGCTATTTTCCAGGCCTGTCTGCTGCGTTTTCGCCCGATCCTGATGACCACGCTGGCGGCGCTGCTGGGCGCATTGCCCCTGATGTTAAGCACCGGCGTGGGCGCAGAGTTACGCCGTCCATTAGGGATTGGCATGGTCGGCGGTCTACTGGTAAGCCAGGTATTAACCCTGTTCACCACCCCAGTGATTTATCTGCTGTTTGACCGTTTATCGCTGTATGTGAAAAGCCGCTTCCCACGTCAGGAAGAGGAAGCGTAAATGAAATTTTTCGCGCTTTTCATTCATCGTCCGGTGGCGACTATTCTCATTTCTGTGGCCATCACTCTGTGCGGCATACTGGGCTTTCGTCTGCTACCGGTGGCCCCGCTGCCGCAGGTGGATTTCCCGGTGATTATGGTCAGCGCCTCATTACCCGGCGCGTCTCCCGAAACGATGGCCTCCTCTGTCGCCACCCCGCTGGAACGCTCTCTGGGCCGCATCGCGGGCGTGAACGAAATGACTTCAAGCAGTTCGCTTGGCAGCACACGCATTATTCTCGAATTTAAATTCGACCGAGACATCAACGGCGCTGCGCGAGACGTTCAGGCCGCAATCAACGCCGCACAAAGCCTGCTGCCTAGCGGAATGCCCAGTCGCCCAACGTACCGCAAAGCTAACCCTTCCGACGCGCCGATCATGATCCTGACGCTCACTTCTGATACGTATTCCCAGGGTGAACTGTACGATTTTGCGTCGACCCAACTGGCGCAAACCATCGCGCAAATCGACGGCGTGGGTGACGTGGACGTGGGAGGAAGTTCTCTGCCTGCCGTGCGCGTAGGACTCAACCCACAAGCGCTGTTTAACCAGGGCGTATCGCTGGACGACGTGCGTAGCGCAATCGACAACGCCAACGTGCGTAAACCGCAGGGAGCTATCGAGAGTGAAACCCATCGTTGGCAGGTACAAACCAACGATGAGCTGAAAACGGCAGCCGAATACCAACCGATTATCATCCACTACAATAACGGCGCTGCGGTGCGGTTAGGTGACGTTGCGTCTGTGAGCGACTCGGTACAGGACGTGCGCAATGCGGGGATGACCAATGCCAAACCGGCCATTCTGCTGATGATCCGCAAGCTGCCGGAAGCCAATATCATTCAGACGGTAGACAGCATTCGGGCTAAATTGCCGGAATTACAAACGCTGGTCCCGGCCTCCATCGATCTGCAAATCGCCCAGGACCGCTCGCCGACCATTCGCGCCTCGCTGGAGGAAGTTGAACAGACGCTGATTATCTCCGTGGCGCTGGTTATCCTGGTGGTCTTTGTCTTTCTGCGTTCCGGACGTGCAACACTCATCCCCGCCGTCGCGGTTCCGGTCTCGCTAATCGGCACATTTGCCGCCATGTATTTGTGCGGATTCAGCCTGAACAACCTGTCGTTAATGGCGCTAACCATTGCCACGGGTTTTGTCGTCGATGACGCCATCGTGGTACTGGAAAACATAGCCCGCCACCTCGAGGCGGGAATGAAACCACTTCAGGCCACGCTACAGGGCACGCGCGAGGTGGGCTTTACGGTTCTCTCCATGAGCCTGTCGCTGGTCGCGGTATTCCTACCGCTGTTGCTGATGGGCGGCCTGCCGGGGCGATTGCTGCGCGAATTTGCTGTCACGCTGTCGGTGGCAATCGGCATTTCCCTGCTGGTGTCACTGACATTAACGCCAATGATGTGTGGCTGGATGCTCAAATCCAGCGCCCCGCGCGAACAAACGCGTAAGCGGGGATTTGGTCGCGTGTTAGTGGCGCTGCAACAGGGCTACGGCACATCGCTTAAATGGGTGCTGCGCCATACGCGGCTGGTGGGCGTGGTATTACTCGGCACCATTGCGCTGAACATTTGGCTCTACATTTCCATCCCAAAAACCTTCTTCCCTGAGCAGGATACAGGCGTATTGATGGGCGGGATCCAGGCTGACCAAAGCATCTCTTTCCAGGCGATGCGCGGCAAACTGCAAGACTTTATGCAGATCATCCGCGACGATCCGGCGGTGAATAACGTCACTGGCTTCACCGGTGGTTCCCGGGTCAATAGCGGGATGATGTTTATTACCCTCAAACCACGCGATGAACGCCGTGAAAGCGCGCAACAGGTGATCGACCGCCTGCGCGTCGCGCTGGCCAAAGAGCCGGGCGCGAATCTGTTTCTGATGGCGGTGCAGGATATTCGCGTCGGTGGACGCCAGGCCAACGCCAGCTATCAGTACACACTGCTGTCCGACGATCTGGCGGCGCTGCGTGAATGGGAACCTAAAATTCGCAAGGCGTTAGCCGCCCTGCCCCAACTGGCGGATGTCAACTCCGATCAACAGGACAATGGCGCGGAGATGAATCTGATTTACGATCGCGACACCATGTCGCGTCTGGGAATAGATGTTGCCGCCGCCAACAGCCTGTTGAATAACGCTTTCGGACAACGGCAGATTTCGACAATTTATCAACCGATGAACCAGTACAAAGTGGTGATGGAGGTTGATCGACGTTACACCCAGGACATCAGCGCGCTGGACAAAATGTTCGTCATCAACAATGACGGTAAGGCGATCCCGTTATCGTACTTTGCCAAATGGCAACCGGCGAATGCCCCGCTGTCGGTGAATCATCAGGGCTTGTCCGCCGCGTCAACGGTGTCGTTTAACCTGCCGACAGGCTCTTCACTTTCTGAAGCGACGGAGGCCATCAACAGAACGATGACCCAGCTTGGCGTTCCCTCGACGGTTCGCGGCAGTTTTGCCGGTACGGCACAGGTCTTCCAGGACACCATGAACTCGCAGGTGATCCTGATTATCGCCGCCATCGCAACGGTCTACATCGTGTTGGGCATGTTGTATGAAAGTTATGTTCACCCGCTGACTATTCTTTCCACACTGCCTTCAGCGGGCGTTGGGGCTTTACTGGCGCTGGAGCTGTTCAATGCCCCGTTCAGCCTAATCGCCCTGATAGGGATCATGCTATTAATTGGCATTGTGAAGAAAAACGCCATCATGATGGTCGATTTTGCGTTGGAAGCGCAGAGAAACGATAAGTTGCCACCGGAGGAAGCCATTTTCCAGGCTTGCCTGTTACGCTTTCGCCCAATAATGATGACCACGCTGGCTGCGCTGTTTGGCGCGCTGCCGCTAGTGTTATCAGCAGGTGATGGCTCCGAACTGCGCCAGCCTTTGGGGATCACCATCGTCGGCGGGCTGGTGGTAAGTCAACTCCTGACGCTGTACACCACACCCGTGGTCTATCTCTTTTTCGACCGTCTGCGTCTGCGTTTTTCACGTAAAAATAGCAAACCGGTAGCAGAGTTATGACAGAACTTCCCGACAGCACCCGCTGGCAACTTTGGATTGTGGCATTCGGCTTTTTTATGCAGTCGCTGGATACCACCATCGTCAATACCGCGCTTCCTTCGATGGCCGCCAGCCTCGGAGAAAGCCCGTTACATATGCATATGGTCATTGTGTCATATGTATTAACCGTTGCCGTAATGCTGCCCGCCAGCGGATGGCTGGCGGACAAAGTTGGCGTGCGCAATATCTTCTTCACCGCCATCATCCTGTTTACGCTTGGCTCGCTGTTTTGCGCCTGGTCCAGCACGCTCAACGAGCTGGTGATGGCGCGCGTCTTACAAGGCGTTGGTGGCGCGATGATGGTGCCGGTTGGCAGACTAACGGTGATGAAAATCGTCCCGCGTGAGCAATATATGGCGGCGATGACGTTTGTCACGTTACCCGGCCAGATTGGCCCATTGCTGGGTCCGGCGTTAGGCGGCGTTCTGGTTGAGTATGCCTCCTGGCACTGGATATTTTTGCTGAACATTCCGGTTGGCATTGTCGGCGCGATAGCAACGTTAATGCTGATGCCCAACTACACCATGCAAACGCGACGCTTCGATCTTTCGGGATTCGCGATGCTGGCGGTCGGCATGGCGGTGCTAACGCTGGCGCTCGATGGCAGTAAAGGAACCGGCATCTCCGGTATCACGCTGGCGGTGCTGGTTATCTGCGGGGCGTTGGCTATTGCGCTATATCTGAAACACGCCCATCGTAATCCACGCGCGCTGTTTAGTCTGAATCTGTTTCACACACCAACCTTCTCGTTAGGTCTGCTCGGCAGTTTTGCCGGACGCATCGGCAGCGGTATGCTGCCGTTTATGACGCCAGTGTTTTTACAGATTGGACTCGGTTTTTCACCTTTTCATGCCGGGCTGATGATGGTCCCGATGGTGCTCGGCAGTATGGGCATGAAGCGCATCGTGGTACAGGTCGTTAACCGCTTTGGCTACCGCCGCGTACTGGTCACTACCACGCTTGGCCTGTCGCTGGTCAGCCTGTTGCTGATGACCACCGCGCTGCTCGGCTGGTATTACGCCCTGCCCTTTGTGCTGTTCTTACAGGGAATGGTCAACTCAACGCGTTTTTCATCCATGAATACCCTGACGCTAAAAGACCTGCCAGACGATCTTGCCAGCAGCGGCAACAGCCTGCTGTCGATGATCATGCAATTGTCGATGAGTATCGGGGTGACTATCGCTGGCCTGTTGCTAGGTATGTTTGGTCAGCAGCATATCGCTATCGACAGCGGCAGTACGCATACCGTCTTTATGTATACCTGGCTGTGCATTGCATTCATTATTGCGCTGCCCGCCATTATTTTTGCCCGCGTGCCGAACGACACGCAAACTAACGCGGTGATCTCACGGCGCAAAAGGAGCACCTGATGAAGTTCTGGCGGCCCGGTATCACCGGCAAACTGTTTCTGGCGATTTTCGCCACCTGCATTGTGTTGCTGATCAGTATGCACTGGGCCGTACGCATTAGCTTCGAACGTGGTTTTATTGACTATATCAAACACGGTAATGAGCAGAGGCTGCAAATGCTCAGCGACGCGTTGAGCGAGCAGTATGAGCAGCATGGCAACTGGCGGTTCTTACGCAATAACGATCGCTTTGTTTTTCAGATCCTGCGCTCTTTTGAACACGACAACGACGATGATAAACCCGGTCCCGGCATGCCGCCGCACGGCTGGCGTACCCAGTTTTGGGTTGTTGATCAAAACGCTCGCGTGTTGGTCGGTCCGCGCGCTCCGGTCCCTCACGACGGTATGCGCCATCCAATCCGCGTCAACGGTAGCGAAGTGGGTGCCGTGATTGCTTCTCCCGTAGAGCGCTTAACGCGAAATACGGATATCAATTTCGACATGCAGCAAAGACGCTCCAGTTGGCTTATCGTCGCGCTCTCCACGATTCTGGCGGCGCTGGCAACGTTTACGCTGGCGCGCGGCCTGTTGGCCCCGGTCAAACGACTGGTGGAAGGCACGCATAAACTGGCTGCAGGCGATTTCACCACCCGCGTGGCGCCGACCAGTACCGATGAGCTGGGCAAACTGGCGCAAGATTTCAACCAGCTCGCCAGTACGTTGGAAAAAAACCAGCAGATGCGGCGTGATTTTATGGCCGATATTTCTCACGAGCTGCGTACGCCGTTGGCGGTGCTACGCGGCGAGCTGGAAGCTATTCAGGATGGCGTACGCCAGTTTACCCCCGACTCCGTGACCTCTTTACAGGCCGAAGTCGCAACGCTCACCAAACTGGTGGACGATCTTCATCAGCTCTCCATGTCCGATGAAGGCGCGCTGGCCTACCAGAAAACCTCGCTGGATCTGATTCCCCTTCTGGAAGTAGCAAGCGGCGCATTTCGTGAACGCTTCGCCAGCCGTGGACTGACGATACAACTTTCTCTCCCGGACAGCATGACGGTATTTGGCGACAGGGATCGTCTGATGCAGCTGTTCAACAATCTGCTGGAAAACAGCTTGCGCTACACCGACAGCGGCGGCGGGCTGCATATCAGCGCTGAACAACGTGAACGAATGGTGTTATTAACCTTCGCTGATTCCGCTCCCGGCGTGAGTGAAGAGCAGTTGCAGAAGCTGTTTGAACGGTTTTATCGCACTGAAGGCTCGCGTAACCGCGCCAGCGGAGGTTCCGGCTTGGGGTTGGCGATTTGCGTCAATATTGTACAGGCGCATAATGGCCTGATCCGCGCCGCTCATTCGCCTTTTGGCGGGGTTAGCATTACAGTAGAGCTACCGCTGGAACGCGATTTACAGAGAGATGTATGACAGAGTTACCCATTGATGAAAACACGCCGCGTATTCTGATCGTGGAAGACGAGCCCAAGCTGGGACAACTGCTTATTGACTATCTGCGGGCGGCAAGCTACGCGCCTACGCTCATCAGCCATGGCGATCTGGTCCTTCCTTACGTACGTCAAACGCCGCCCGATCTGATCTTGTTGGATCTGATGCTGCCCGGCACCGATGGCCTGACACTGTGTCGGGAAATTCGCCGTTTCTCTGAAGTTCCCATCATGATGGTAACCGCAAAAATCGAAGAGATTGACCGTCTGCTGGGACTGGAGATTGGTGCGGATGATTATATTTGTAAACCCTACAGCCCGCGCGAAGTCGTTGCTCGCGTGAAGACGATCCTGCGCCGTTGCAAGCCACAGCGCGAACTGCAACAAATGGATGCAGACAGCCCGTTGATCGTCGACGAAGGTCGTTTTCAGGCGTCGTGGCGGGGGAAAATGCTCGACTTAACGCCTGCGGAATTTCGCTTACTCAAAACGCTGTCACACGAGCCGGGAAAAGTGTTCTCCCGCGAGCAGTTGCTCAATCATCTGTATGACGACTACCGCGTCGTTACCGACCGCACCATCGACAGCCACATTAAGAACCTGCGACGTAAGCTGGAGTCGCTGGATGCAGAGCAGTCCTTCATTCGCGCGGTGTATGGCGTAGGGTATCGCTGGGAAGCCGATGCGTGCCGAATTGCGTAATCAGCGATAGTCCAAATGATATCGGGTAAGGCGAAGCAACCACCAGCACAATGACTTTACCTGCCCGCCCCTCAGCGCTACAATGCCCGCCCTTAATATGGGGGCACTCCCCTAACCGCCTCATTAAGTGAGGCGAGTCTGACCTGTCATCAGAACGAGATAATTATGTTTAAACCGGAACTCCTTTCCCCGGCGGGAACGCTGAAAAATATGCGTTACGCTTTCGCCTATGGCGCAGATGCTGTGTATGCGGGCCAACCGCGTTATTCACTGCGCGTACGCAACAACGAATTCAACCACGAAAACCTGCAGCGCGGCATTAATGAAGCCCATGAACTGGGTAAAAAATTCTATGTGGTGGTTAACATCGCCCCGCACAATGCCAAGCTGAAAACCTTCATTCGTGATCTGAAACCGGTGGTGGAAATGGGGCCGGATGCGCTGATCATGTCGGACCCGGGTCTGATTATGCTGGTGCGCGAGAACTTCCCTGACATGGATATTCACCTGTCGGTGCAGGCTAATGCCGTTAACTGGGCGACGGTCAAATTCTGGAAGCAGATGGGGCTGACCCGCGTGATCTTGTCTCGCGAACTGTCGCTGGAAGAAATTGAAGAGATCCGTACCCAGGTGCCCGATATGGAGATTGAGATCTTCGTTCACGGTGCATTGTGCATGGCCTATTCCGGGCGCTGCCTGCTCTCTGGTTACATCAACAAGCGCGACCCGAACCAGGGCACCTGCACCAATGCCTGCCGCTGGGAATACAACGTGCAGGAAGGGAAAGAAGACGTGGTGGGCAATATCGTACATAAGTACGAGCCGATCCCGGTACAAAACGTCGAACCCACATTGGGTATTGGCGCGCCGACAGATAAAGTCTTTATGATTGAAGAAGCCCAGCGACCAGGTGAGTACATGACCGCGTTTGAAGACGAACACGGCACTTACATCATGAACTCGAAAGATTTGCGTGCTATTGCCCACGTTGAGCGTCTGACGCAAATGGGCGTGCATTCGCTGAAGATCGAAGGCCGTACCAAGTCATACTATTACTGCGCACGTACCGCGCAGGTTTATCGCAAAGCAATTGATGATGCCGCTGCCGGCAAACCGTTCGACCCGCAACTGCTGGAAACGCTGGAAGGTCTGGCGCATCGCGGTTACACCGAAGGGTTCCTGCGCCGCCATACGCATGACGACTATCAGAACTACGAATACGGCTTCTCTGTGTCAGAGCGTCAGCAGTTTGTTGGCGAATTTACCGGCGAACGTAAAGGCGAACTGGCAGCCGTGCTGGTGAAAAACAAATTTACCGTCGGCGACAGCCTGGAATTGATGACCCCACAGGGCAATATCAACTTTACCCTTGAGCAGATGGAAAACGCGAAAGGCGAAGCCATGCCGGTTGCTCCGGGCGATGGCTACACCGTGTGGATGCCGGTACCTGAGGATATCGATCTGAATTATGCCTTGTTAATGCGTAATTTTGCCGGTGAATCCACGCGCAACCCGCATGCTAAGTAGTTAATTACGGTTATTTTTCAGCGTTCGGAAGATTCTTAGAAATCGATCACATACCGTTTCGTTCATTAAGGGTATTATCCCACCCGCTGAAAAACATAACCCATAAATGCTAGCTGTACCAGGAACCACCTCCTTAGCCTGCGTAATCTCCCTTACGCAGGCTTATTTTTTGCCTGCCGTTTAAACTCCCCCGAATATCCCAATTCAAATCACTTTTATCAGGCGAAAAAAAACCGGGCATTACGCCCGGCTGATTAGGTGATTAAAGATTAATGTGCGGCTTCTGGCTTGTGCTTTTGCGCACTCTGGAAACCATAGGTCAGCTCATTTTTCTCTTTATCCAATTCAACGGTTACCTGACCACCATCCACAAGCGAACCGAACAGCAGTTCGTTGGCCAATGGTTTTTTCAGGTTGTCCTGAACAACACGCGTCATCGGACGTGCGCCCATTGCGCGGTCATAGCCTTTCTCAGCCAGCCAGTTACGTGCTTCCTGGCTTACTTCCAGCGAGACGCCTTTCTGATCCAGCTGTACCTGCAACTCGACAATAAACTTATCAACAACCTGATGAATCACCTCAGTAGAGAGGTGATCGAACCAGATAATGTTGTCGAGACGGTTACGGAATTCCGGCGTAAACACTTTTTTGATTTCGCCCATCGCATCAGTGCTGTTGTCCTGATGAATAAGCCCAATCGATTTACGTTCGGTCTCACGTACCCCGGCGTTGGTGGTCATGACCAGCACCACATTACGGAAGTCTGCTTTACGGCCATTATTGTCGGTCAGCGTACCGTTATCCATTACCTGCAGCAGCAGGTTAAAGACATCCGGGTGCGCTTTTTCGATTTCATCCAACAGCAGGACCGCATGCGGGTGTTTAATGACCGCGTCGGTCAGCAAACCGCCCTGGTCATAACCGACATATCCCGGAGGCGCCCCAATCAGACGACTGACAGTGTGACGTTCCATATACTCAGACATATCAAAACGCAGCAGCTCAATGCCGAGCGCTTTGGACAGCTGCACCGTGACTTCGGTCTTACCAACGCCAGTCGGTCCGGCAAACAGGAATGAACCGACAGGTTTATGCTCATGTCCGAGACCGGCACGGCTCATTTTGATCGCTTCAGTCAGCGCCTCAATGGCTTTATCCTGTCCGAATACCAGCATTTTCAGACGGTTACCCAGATTTTTCAGCGTATCACGATCGCTCTGCGACACGCTCTTCTCCGGGATACGCGCGATGCGGGCCACCACGGACTCAATATCGGCTACGTTAACGGTTTTCTTGCGTTTGCTGACCGGTAACAGACGCGCACGCGCGCCCGCTTCATCGATCACGTCAATGGCTTTATCCGGCAGATGACGATCGTTGATGTATTTCACCGCCAGTTCGACCGCGGCACGTACCGCTTTAGCGGTGTAGCGAACGTCATGGTGCGCTTCGTATTTCGGTTTCAGACCGTTGATGATCTGCACGGTCTCTTCTACCGACGGCTCAGTGATATCAATTTTCTGGAAACGGCGCGCTAACGCCCGGTCCTTCTCAAAAATATTGCTGAATTCCTGATAGGTTGTGGAACCTATTACACGGATTTTACCGCTGGAGAGCAGAGGCTTGATTAAGTTAGCCGCATCCACCTGGCCGCCCGAAGCCGCACCCGCACCGATAATGGTGTGGATCTCATCAATAAACAGGATGCTGTTGGTATCCTGTTCCAGCTGTTTCAACAGCGCCTTAAAGCGTTTTTCAAAATCGCCGCGGTATTTGGTGCCCGCCAGCAGCGACCCGATATCCAGAGAGTAAAGGGTGCAGTCCGCCATGACTTCCGGCACGTCGCCCTGGACAATGCGCCAGGCAAGACCTTCGGCAATCGCGGTTTTACCGACGCCAGATTCCCCCACCAACAGCGGGTTGTTTTTTCTGCGACGGCACAGTACCTGAATGGCGCGCTCCAGCTCTTTGTCCCGGCCAATGAGCGGATCAATCCCGCCCACACGGGCAAGCTGGTTAAGGTTAGTCGTGAAGTTCTCCATACGGTCCTCCCCGCCAGCTTGCTCTTCGTTATTTGGCTGATTCCCGGAGTCAGAAGACTGACTTGGTTCGTCTTTGCGCGTGCCATGAGAAATAAAATTCACCACGTCCAGACGACTCACTTCATGCTTACGCAGCAGATAGGCCGCCTGAGATTCCTGCTCGCTAAAGATAGCTACCAGAACATTTGCGCCGGTAACTTCATTGCGCCCGGAGGACTGAACATGGAAGACCGCACGTTGCAGTACACGCTGAAAACTCAACGTTGGCTGCGTGTCGCGCTCTTCTTCACTGGCAGGCAATACGGGTGTGGTTTGTTCAATGAAGGCTTCGAGTTCCTGACGGAGCGCCACCAGATCCACAGAACACGCTTCCAGCGCTTCGCGGGCCGATGGGTTACTGAGCAACGCCAGTAACAAGTGCTCGACGGTCATAAACTCATGTCGGTGCTCGCGCGCTCTGGCGAAAGCCATGTTTAAACTGAGTTCCAGTTCTTGATTGAGCATAGGCACCTCCCCCAATATTTATGCCTGCATTCAGGCTTTTTCCAGCGTACACAGCAACGGATGCTCGTTCTCCCTCGCATATTTGTTCACCATCGATACTTTGGTTTCAGCCACTTCGGCAGTGAACACGCCGCAAATAGCTTTACCTTGATAGTGAACTGCAAGCATCAGTTGCGTTGCACGTTCTACATCATAAGAAAAGAATTTTTGTAACACGTCAATAACAAACTCCATCGGAGTGTAATCATCATTGATTAATATCACTTTATACATAGATGGCGGTTTTAGCGCGTCGCGCAATTTGTCTTCCGCCAGCAGATCGAAATCCAGCCAGTCGTTCGTCTTACTCATTGTCAGTCGTCATCTTCAGTTACGGTTTCCGGCAGAAAATGTTGCCGCTGACAAGCAGCCTATGCACACACTCAATCTACCTCAAGTATTAGATAACTATCATCTATTAGTGTCATCCGCGACATCTGTCACAGAACCGACAATAGCGTTAACTGCTTCAAATTTTGATGCATTTTTACCCTATTCCATCCGTCTGACGCTTGACGCCCCGCCTGATTTCTCTAAATTGTAGTTTCGAGAGTTGGCGAGGTTTTGAACAGCCCCCACTCCGCAACCGGTTCATTCCATCTTACTTATATAAGATCTACGAAGGATGTCGAAGTATGGAAACGGGTACTGTTAAGTGGTTCAACAACGCCAAAGGGTTTGGTTTCATCTGCCCCGAAGGCGGCGGCGAAGACATTTTCGCCCATTACTCCACCATTCAGATGGATGGTTACAGAACGCTAAAAGCCGGACAGTCTGTCCAGTTTGATGTCCACCAGGGGCCAAAAGGCAACCATGCCAGTGTCATCGTGCCTGTCATTGAAGCAGAAGCCGTCGCATAACCCTTCTGTCTCATTGTGTACATCCCGCAGTCAAAATGCCAGCCCTTACGGCTGGCATTTTTATCTCTGCAGTATTATTCCCGCGCCAGCGCATCTACCGGATCAAGCCGGGCCGCATTACGCGCCGGTAACCAGCCAAACAAAATTCCGGTAGCAGTTGAGCACAGGAATGCCGTGAGCAGCGCAACGGGTGAGAAGCCAATTTCCCAGCCGGGCAGGAATAACTGTAGCGTAAAAGCGATCAGCATCGACAACGTGATGCCCAACGCGCCGCCAACCAGACATACCAGCACCGCTTCAATGAGGAACTGTTGCAGCACATCACTGGCGCGCGCGCCAACCGCCATACGAATGCCAATCTCGCGCGTTCGTTCGGTTACCGAAACCAGCATAATATTCATCACGCCGATTCCACCTACCACCAGCGAAATGACCGCCACCAGCGTCAGGAAGAGTTGTAATGTACGTGTGGTCTTTTCGGCGGTTTTCAAGACGCCGTCCATATTCCAGGTAAAGAAATCTTTCTTCCCATGGCGTAACGACAACAGGCGGGTAAGCTGCTGTTCAGCCTGAGCGCTATCAAAACCGTCCTTCACCCGCACGGTGATTGAGTTCAGCCACGATTGCCCCATAATTCGCCCGGACATGGTGCTGTAAGGCAGCCAGACCCGCAGGATCTTACTACTGCCGAACATCGACTGTTTCTCCTCTGCAACGCCAATCACCGTAGCAGGCATATTTCCCACCAAAATGACTTCGCCCACCACCTTCGCTTTATTGGGGAACAACTGACGTCGGGTATTACTGTCGAGCACCACCACCTGCGCCCGCCCGGCCAGCTGCTCAGCGTTAAAGGTGGTCCCTTCGCTAAACGTCATGCCATAGACATTGAAATAGTCGCCGCTAACGCCGTTCGCACTGGCAGCCACGTCAATATTACCGTAGCGTAGCCGCAGGTTCTTCGACACCGCAGGCGTCACCGAACTTACCCAGGGCTGTTTCTGCAGCGCGGTTAAATCGTCATATTTCAGCGCCTGTTGATACTGCGGATCGTCATCGCCGAAATCTTTGCCGGGATAGATATCAATGGTATTGGTACCGATAGCGCGAATGTCTGCCAGCACCAGCTGTTTTGCCGCATCCCCCACCACCACAATCGAAACCACCGAAGCAATACCGATGATGATCCCTAGCATGGTCAGCAGCGTACGCATCTTATTCGCAGCCATTGCCAGCCAGGCCATGGTGAGCGCTTCGCGAAAACCACTGATAAACTGACTCCAGCCCGACACTGTTTTCACTGTCGGCACGGAGATTTCGCGTCCGCCAGGAGATTTGTGCGGCGGCGGGTTGCGTACAATCTCTCCGTCGCGAATTTCAATTACGCGCTCGGCCTGCGCGGCCACCTGCGGGTCGTGCGTAACGATAATCACCGTATGTCCGCGATCGCGAAGCTGATGCAAAATCGCCATCACCTCTTCGCCAGAATGGCTATCCAACGCCCCGGTGGGTTCGTCGGCAAGAATCACCTGCCCACCGTTCATCAACGCACGCGCAATGCTGACCCGCTGCTGCTGGCCACCGGAAAGCTGGGATGGCTGATAATCAATCCTGTCGCCCAGCCCCAGCCGCTGGAGTAATTCCTGCGCACGAGCCAGACGTTGCTTACGTTCTGTCCCGGCATAGACCGCTGGCACCTCAACGTTTTGCGCGGCGGTCAAATGCGACAGCAAATGATAACGCTGGAAGATAAAACCAAAATGCTCGCGTCGCAGTTGCGCTAACGCATCGCTATTGAGGGTGGAGACATCGCGCCCGGCCACCCGATACGTGCCGCTGGTAGGCTTATCGAGACAGCCGAGAATGTTCATCAGCGTCGATTTACCCGAACCAGACGCGCCGACAATCGCCACCATTTCACCGGCCTGAATGCTCAAGGAAACGTCCTTTAACACCTCGACTTGTCCTTCGCCTGACGGGTAACTACGGCGGATATTGCTTAGCTCAAGCAATGCCGTCATTTCGCTGCTCCAGGATTGCCCTCGCCAGTAATGACTTCATCTCCCTCTTCCAGCCCTTTCACAATCTCCACATCGGTGTCATTGCGCGCGCCGATCACCACCTCACGCTCGCGGGTTTCACCGTTACGCAGCAGCCTGACGTTATAGCGATTATTGCCAATAGGATCGCCCAGCGCCGATAGCGGGATGGTCAGGACATTTTTGACATCCGTGAGCTGAATATGGACCTGTGCGGTCATATCCAGACGCAGGATCCCTTTCGGGTTAGGCACTTCAAAGCGGGCATAGTAGAAAATCGCGTCATTCACTTTTTCCGGCGTCGGCAGGACATCTTTCAGCGTACCTTCGTAGCGCGTCTGCGGATCGCCGAGGACAGTGAACCAGGCTTTTTGTCCGGGATGCAGGTGAATAACATCCGCCTCGGAAACCTGCGCTTTCACCAGCATGGTACTCATGTCTGCTAACGTCAGAATGTTAGGTGCCTGCTGGGCGGCAATAACGGTTTGTCCTTGCAGAGTGGTTATTTGCGTAACCTCACCCGCCATTGGCGCTACAATGCGGGTGTAATCAAGGTTGGTCCTGGCTGTATCAAGAGAGGCTTGATTACGCTTAATCTGTGCATCAATGGTGCCAATTTGCGCCTGTTTGACCGCCATCTCGGTAGCCGCGGTATCGAGATCCTGTTGTGAAACCGCCTGGGTTTTCGCCAACTGCTGCTGACGGGAAAGCGTCACTCGCGCCAGCTTCCACTCGGCTTCAGCTTGTAAACGCTGGGCGCGTAATTCCATCAGCGTCGCTTCAACCTCTTTGATCTGGTTTTGCGCCTGTTCAGGATCGATAACGCCAAGCAGTTGATCTTTTTTTACTTTATCGCCAATCGCGACCGACAGCGTTTTTAACTGCCCACTGACCTGCGCCCCGACGTCAACTTTACGCAGCGCATCCAGTTTTCCGGTAGCCAGTACACTCTGCTGGAGATCGCCGGGACGAACAATTAACGTTTGATACTGAGGTAAAGGCGCATTAAGCGTACGCCATAGCGCAATTATCGCCACAATAAGGATGATGGCGAAGATAAAATAGCGTTTTTTGATTTTTCCCTTGAGCTTCATAAATGTCCCAATTTCCCCCAATACGTCCATCAGAGTGGAGTGTTAAACATCAACGTTAAATAAATAGCCGTTGAAAAGCGCAAGAATAACAGAGTTATTGATGAATGGTTAAGATCCACTGTGCTGAAATTAATGCCAGGGTATCAATCGGATTTATATTATGAGTCAACTAACTGAAAGCGTTTTTCTTTCTGCCAAACCCATCACCAGCCTTGGTCTTTTTTACAGCCTGAGCCGCGGTCAGTTACGACCTGCACAGTGTTGGGATAAACGGAGCTTTCGGCGTAAGTTTATCTGGCGTTCATTACTGATACCTCGCCTTACCCGGGAATGGATGACTGAACTGGCGCAGTGGCCGGAGCTTGAAAACGTGCTCGCCCGTCAACCCCGGCTACCCGTTCGTCTGCATCGTCCTTACCTTGCCGCCAACTTCGATCGTAGAATGCGATTAGATGCGGTGCGTTTTCATTACCATGTTATCCGCAATGCATTCTTACCTGGTGAATTTAACGCCTTATTAAGTAATGACGGCTTACAGTTGGCGCAAATTGAAGGCAAAGATAACGAGAAATTTACCGTGACCATGATGATGTTTCCGGTACTCGATAAAGAGGGTGAAAGTACTATTCTGGTGCGAAATGGCGAGGGTGACGAACTGACTAAAATGACATTTACCTTCTGCGAATATAATGGGAAAAGTACATTATTTATCGGCGGCATGCAGGGCAATTCACAACTTCCGCACGAAGCAACACAAAAAGCGACCAAATCCTGCCACGGAATATTCCCCAAACGCATTGTTATGGAAGCCATTTGTCGTCTGGCAGAACAATTGAATATCGAAAAGGTAATGGCTGTCAGTAATGAACAGCATATCTTTCGCAGTCCGCGTTACCACGATCAAAACAAAGTGATTCTTTCCGACTACAACGCATTTTGGGCGTCGCTTGGCGGCGAGTGCGACAACCGCGGGTACTATCATATTCCGCGTGCGCTGGCTCGAAAAAGCGAAGCGGAGATTGCCAGTAAAAAACGCGCAGAATACCGCCGTCGCTATCAGCTACTGGACAGCATCCACGCGCAGCTGTCGTCAATGTTTCGCCACTAATCCGCTCTGCCGCGTGCCAGCCACAGTACGCGGGAAAACATTTTACGCAGCAAAGTAGGGACGGCGTCTACGCCACGCCGCCCTGCTTCCATCGCCACCTCGATCGCCAGATCCGGTTTTGACGACCGATGAATCGCCTTGGAGATAATTTTGCGCATATTCATTGGTACATTTTCCGGGATCTGCGCAACACGATGAAAGACATCGGCGAACCCCTGGCGATACATAAAGTGTTCCATATCCAGCGCGGGGAGCATGGTTAAATGATCGCGCTCCTCCTCTCGGTCGTTATTCAATAAACCGCGCACCGTGGCGGCATACTTTTTCCCGGCTTCATCGCCATCGACCAGCACGTGCCATTCAATTCCCATCCGGCGGGCAAACTTAACCAGTGGTTTAAGACCTGACTGAGCAAATTCAATGACTTTAATGCCTTCCGCATCAAAATGGTGTCCGCACTGGCGGGCCAGCTCGTTAATGACCCAGGTTTCCGTTTCGCCTTCCACCAGCAGCCAGCAGCGGGCAAACAGCGAAGATGCACGATTGAAACGAATATGGAAAGCGATACGCCGACCGTCCTCCGCGCTGATCCCACCCGGTCCCAGCCGCCAGGCGGCTACCCGGGATGATTCACGTACCAGACGGACAACATGTTCCACCGGCGTGAGAGACAGCAACTCACCGGAGTTGGTGGTCGCCACCCGCTGGAGAGGAAGTAGATTCAGCAAGTGCCAGGCAACCGACAACATGATGGGATGTAAACGCGTTTCCGGGTCTTCTATCAGCAATAAAGGCCGGGCATCTTTATCCAGCCTTAACGTGCCTTTGGCCTGCAACAGCGTCGAGAACAGTCCTAACAGAATAACGCGATGCGTTCGTCCGCCGGGCTTATCAATCATGCGGTTAATGATATCCAGATAGCGCCAGCTACGTTGTTCGTTATTGGAGCGGCGACGCATCAGGCGATAGCGGGACTGACCAGAACCCTGCTCAGAAAAATAGTGCTCCAATAGCTGCACCATAGCCGACAGCCCCTGACGAATCTGCCCATCGGTTAGGTTTTGTGGTCGGGTAGCCAGTTCACGCGCCAGAAAATCCAGCTGGCGGGCGGTCACTTCAACATCTGCCGAATCCGGTACCGTACCGTTACGAATGCGTCGCATAAAACGTGCATCACGCAGACGCAACACAGGCATCAGACGCACGAGATGCCGCGCCAGGTCGTTAATGTCGTCGAGATCTAACGGATGACCATCGCCATCAAGAAAACTTCGTAGCGTCAGGACAGTCCCGTCATCCGCACACTCGCCCTCCAGACGATAGAATATACGGTGATAACTATCGTTACACGGCGTCCAGCAGGCTTCCAGAGGACGGTACCGACGAACCCGATGACGACCTGGTTGAGATTCTCGAAACGTCAGGATAATGTGCAAATGATGTTCCCGGCCCTGTATATCCCCCGGCGGGAACCAAAAATCCTCACGATCAAAATGGTACAAATCAGATTCCGGCGACAGCAGCAAGGTTAGAGCATCCAGCAGACTGGACTTACCCCACGCGTTCTCCCCAATCAGCACGTTACTCTGCTCAAGCATCAACGACAGGCGGTTAATACCACGAAATCCAACAATCTCAACGCGTTCGAGAATCATATAGCCTCCGGAAATGCTAACTTTTTCCTTCAAGTTATCAGGAGTATAACGTTAACCGGGCGCTCAGAGCACCCGATATCATCAGGAGGTTAATCGCAGAAACCCAAAAAATTAAGAATATTCTTCTTATGTTTCCCTGTGATTATAATTTCTAAGCTCAATCATCATTTTTAGCTAATTGAACTATGCTTCATTCATCGAATATTCAAAAAGGAATCACGACATATTGCCTTAAATCAAATTTTTTCATCAATTTAACTGGCGAAGGGATGATGTTTTTTTCTAAAATACCCGCTCTTTCATCATCGTCCCTTTAAGCGATGAATTACCGGGCAAGGAACACAAACCCGGAACTTTTAATTGAGGTGGTTATGTTCAGGAAATTAGCAGCCGAATTCTTCGGTACGTTTTGGCTCGTCTTTGGTGGGTGCGGTAGCGCAGTACTGGCCGCAGCATTCCCGGAATTGGGAATTGGATTTGCCGGTGTCGCATTGGCATTTGGTCTGACCGTATTAACTATGGCCTATGCCGTAGGCCATATTTCAGGTGGCCATTTTAACCCGGCAGTGACCTTCGGTTTATGGGCTGGCGGTCGCTTCCCGGCGAAAGACGTTATTGGATATGTTATTGCTCAGGTTGTGGGCGGTATTGTTGCAGCAGCGGCCCTGTATCTTATTGCCAGCGGTAAAGCAGGTTTTGATGCAACCGCCAGCGGTTTTGCCTCGAACGGCTTTGGTGATCATTCACCAGGCGGTTATTCCATGCTTTCTGCTGTTGTAATTGAAATTATTCTTACCGCTGGCTTCTTATTAGTGATCCACGGCGCGACCGACAAACATGCTCCGGCAGGTTTTGCACCTATTGCGATTGGTCTGGCGTTAACATTAATCCACTTGATCAGCATTCCAGTCACTAATACCTCCGTAAACCCGGCACGTAGTACTGCAGTTGCCATCTTCCAGGGCGGCTGGGCATTGCAACAATTGTGGTTCTTCTGGGTTATGCCGATTATCGGTGGGGTTCTCGGCGGTCTTATTTACCGCACTCTGCTGGAAAAACGTGATTAATCGATAACAAAAAGGCCTGGCGAAAGTCAGGTCTTTTTTTTCCTCTCTATATTTCCTTTTATTTGCAACTTTACTCCCCTCTTTGCATTGAGTAGTGTGTGCTGGCGCATTTCGTCTTACATCTCAGCAAGGATCGGGCTTTCATGTTTTCAGGGCTGTTAATCATTCTGGTTCCCCTTATTGTGGGCTACCTTATTCCACTTCGGCATATGGGCGCATTAAAACTCATCAATCGTCTGTTGAGTTGGATCGTCTACCTTATTCTCTTTTTTATGGGCATCAGCCTGGCGTTTCTGGATAATCTCGCCAGCAACCTGTTAGCCATACTTCATTATTCTGCTGTCAGCGTGACGGTCATTTTGCTGTGTAATATCGCCGCGCTATTCTGGCTGGAGCGTTCACTGCCCTGGCGGCATAACCACCAGCAAGAGAAACTCCCGTCGCGAATCGCGATGGCGTTTGAGTCGCTCCAGCTTTGCGGGGTTGTTGTGGTGGGTTTCCTGCTGGGTCTCACCGGTCTTTCCTTTTTGCAGCACGCCACCGAAGCCAGCGAATATACATTAATCTTTTTACTGTTCCTGGTGGGGATTCAACTTCGCAACAGCGGCATGACCCTCAAGCAAATCGTGTTGAATCGCCGGGGCATGATTGTGGCCGTCGTCGTCGTCGCCAGTTCGATGCTGGCGGGGGTTATCAATGCGTTGATCCTCGGCCTGCCGGTAAAAACCGCGCTGGCGATGGCGTCAGGTTTTGGCTGGTATTCGCTGTCCGGTATTCTGTTAACCGAGTCGTTCGGGCCGGTGATTGGGAGTGCCGCCTTTTTTAATGACCTGGCGCGTGAACTGATTGCCATTATGTTGATTCCCGGCATGGTGGGCCGCAGTCGCTCTACCGCGTTGGGGCTATGCGGGGCCACATCGATGGATTTCACCCTGCCAGTTTTACAACGCAGCGGCGGACTGGAAATGGTTCCGGCAGCCATCGTGCACGGTTTTATCCTGAGTCTGTTAGTCCCTCTGCTGATGGCATTTTTCTCCGCCTGACCCTCACTCAAATACCTCTCTGGCGGTAGTCAGCTACCGCCAAAATTGCGCTAAATCAATCTCCTTGCAAGTTGTAGCAGAAATCCCTTTTATCCCTGCGCGCACAGGCATAACCTTAAACATGTATATTAAATATAACTTTAAAAGGTGTGACCATGTTTTGTGTGCAATGTGAACAAACCATCCGTACTCCGGCAGGGAACGGCTGCTCTTACGCGCAGGGTATGTGCGGTAAAACGGCTGAAACCTCCGATTTGCAGGATCTGCTGATTGCTTCCCTACAAGGTCTGTCTGCATGGGCTGTTAAAGCGCGTGAATACGGCATCATCGACCATGAAATTGATAACTTTGCCCCGCGCGCGTTCTTCTCTACCCTGACCAACGTTAACTTCGACTCCCCGCGTATCGTCGGCTATGCCCGCGAAGCGATTGCCCTGCGTGAAGCGCTGAAAGCACAATGTCTGAACATTGATGCGAACGCAGCGGTCGACAACCCGATGGCGGACCTGCAACTGGTCAGCGACGATCTGGGCGATCTGCAACGTCAGGCAGCGGAATTTACCCCGAACAAAGACAAAGCGACGATTGGCGAGAACATTCTCGGCCTGCGCCTGCTGTGCCTGTACGGTCTGAAAGGTGCGGCGGCCTATATGGAACACGCGCACGTTCTCGGCCAGTACGACAACGACATCTATGCTCAGTACCACAAAATCATGGCGTGGCTGGGAACCTGGCCTTCCGACATGAACGCTCTGCTGGAGTGTTCTATGGAAATCGGCCAGATGAACTTCAAAGTAATGAGCATCCTGGACGCCGGTGAAACCACCAAATACGGTCACCCGACGCCGACTCAGGTCAATGTTAAAGCAACCGTTGGTAAATGCATCCTGATCTCCGGTCACGACCTGAAAGATCTTTACAACCTGCTGGAGCAGACTGAAGGTACCGGCGTTAACGTCTATACCCACGGTGAAATGCTGCCAGCACACGGCTACCCGGAACTGCGTAAGTTCAAACACCTGATCGGTAACTACGGCAGCGGCTGGCAGAACCAGCAGGTTGAGTTCGCTCGCTTCCCAGGCCCAATCGTGATGACCTCTAACTGCATCATCGACCCGACAGTGGGTGCTTACGACGACCGTATCTGGACCCGTAGCATCGTCGGCTGGCCGGGCGTGAGCCACCTCGAAGGCGACAACTTCGGTCCGGTTATTGCTCAGGCGCAGCAGATGGCTGGCTTCCCGTACAGCGAAATCCCGCACCTGATCACCGTAGGTTTCGGTCGCCAGACGCTGCTGGGCGCTGCTGATACCTTAATCGACCTGGTCAGCCGTGAAAAATTGCGTCACATCTTCCTGGTCGGCGGCTGCGACGGCGCGCGCGGCGAACGTAACTACTTCACCGACTTCGCCACCAGCGTACCGGACGATTGCCTGATCCTGACCCTGGCGTGCGGTAAATACCGTTTCAACAAACTGGAGTTCGGCGATATCGAGGGTCTGCCGCGTCTGGTCGATGCCGGTCAGTGTAACGATGCTTACTCTGCCATCATCCTGGCGGTCACTCTGGCAGAGAAGCTGGGCTGCGGCGTAAACGATCTGCCGCTGTCTCTGGTGCTCTCCTGGTTTGAACAGAAAGCGATTGTGATTCTGCTGACCCTGCTGTCGCTGGGCGTGAAAAACATCGTCACTGGCCCGACTGCGCCTGGCTTCTTTACGCCGGATCTGCTGGCTGTGCTCAACGAAAAATTCGGCCTGCGTTCCGTAACCACCGTTGAAGAAGACATGAAGCAGCTGCTGAGCGCGTAAGGAGTAAAGAATGACAATGCCAACTCATCAGTGCCCATGGCGGATGCAGGTGCATCACATCCATCAGGAAACGCCGGATGTATGGACAATTTCGTTGCTGTGCCACGACTATTATCCGTACCGCGCCGGGCAGTATGCACTGGTCAGCGTACGTAATTCAGCGGAGACCCTGCGTGCTTACACCATTTCATCTACACCGGGAGTAAGCGAGTACATCACGCTGACTGTTCGCCGGATTGACGATGGTGCAGGCTCACAGTGGCTGACCCGCGACGTGAAGCGCGGCGACTATATCTGGCTGTCCGATGCCATGGGTGAATTTACCTGTGAAGATAAGGCGGAAGATAAGTTCCTGATGCTGGCTGCCGGTTGCGGCGTTACGCCAATCATGTCAATGCGTCGCTGGTTGGCAAAGTACCGCCCACAGGCCGATGTGCAGGTGATCTTTAACGTTCGTTCACCGCAAGATGTTATTTTTGCCGACGAATGGCGCGAATATCCGGTGACCTTAGTCGCTGAAAACAATGCCACCCACGGTTTTGTTTCTGGCCGACTGACGACCGATCTGCTGAAAAGCGTGCCGGATCTGGTCTCTCGTACCGTGATGACCTGCGGCCCGGCGCCGTATATGGATCTGGTCGAAAAAGAAGTCAAAGCGCTGGGCGTGACGCGCTTCTTTAAAGAGCAGTTCTTCACGCCGGTTGCCGAGGCCGCCACCAGCGGTCTGAAGTTCACCAAGCTGCAACCGGCAAAAGAGTTTTACGCGCCGGTGGGCAGTACGCTGCTGGAAGCGCTGGAAAGCAATAAAGTGCCGGTCGTTGCCGCATGTCGTGCGGGCGTTTGCGGCTGCTGCAAAACCAAAGTGGTTGACGGTAACTACACGGTCAGCAGCACCATGACGCTGACGGATGCAGAAATAGCCGAAGGCTATGTACTGGCCTGCTCCTGTCATCCGCAGGGTGATTTAGTACTCGCTTAACCTATAAAATACCCCTTCGTAGCTGCTCCAGGCCGGATAATGCGTTTACGCCATATCCGGCCTTTTTTTACCGCCAGGCCGAATTCCTTGCCACCGAGAAACGCCCCGCCCCTAAAAACGCGACAGCCAGCGCACCGATAAAAAAGTACACCAGACTCTCAATCGCCCATGCGCCAGTTTTATCCAGTGACCAGGTTTCGCCCATCCCGACCATCAGCCATGCCACCACCATCGTAAAGGCCAGCCCCAACGCCGCCGGACGGGTCAGGATCCCAAGGATAATCAGGCAAGGCGCAACGACTTCCCCCAACAGAACGCCGTAAGCAATAAAGCCCGGAAAACCTTTCGCTACCAGCATGCCGCTGATGCCATCAATACCGGAGAACAATTTATGTAAGCCATGAAACAGCATCAATCCACCAACGGCGATGCGTAACAGAAACTTGCCAAAGTCTTCATGAGTCAGCGTTCGGTTAACTGCATTTAATAGTTTAGTAACCATTTGAATTCATTCCTTGTTTCACCATGCCAGATATCAAACTACGCGTTATCTGCTCGAAATGTAAGCTGCCGAAAATAAGGGGGAAATGAGAAGCATAACTATCATCTTCATCTAAACTTGTAACCGGTATCACATTAAAGGAGATGGAAAACCATGAAACAAACGGTTGCCGCTTTTATTGCTAAAACCCTCGAACAAGCTGGCGTTAAACGCATTTGGGGCGTAACGGGTGATTCATTAAATGGCCTCAGTGACAGTCTCAACCGCATGGGAACGATTGACTGGATGCCGACCCGTCATGAAGAAGTTGCCGCCTTCGCCGCTGGCGCAGAAGCGCAACTAACCGGCGAACTGGCCGTCTGTGCCGGTTCATGTGGACCGGGCAACCTACACCTGATCAATGGTCTGTTTGATTGCCACCGCAACCATGTTCCGGTCCTGGCGATTGCCGCACATATCCCTTCCAGTGAGATCGGCAGCGGTTATTTTCAGGAGACCCACCCGCAAGAGTTGTTCCGCGAATGTAGCCACTATTGCGAGCTGGTTTCCAGCCCTGAACAGATCCCGCAGGTACTCGCCATTGCCATGCGTAAAGCCGTATTAAATCGTGGCGTCTCGGTGGTGGTATTACCCGGCGACGTCGCGCTGAAGCCCGCGCCGGAAAGCGCCAGCACGCACTGGTATCATGCGCCACTCCCGGTCGTCACCCCGGAAGAAGAAGAACTCAGAAAACTGGCGCAACTACTGCGTTATTCCAGCAATATCGCCCTGATGTGCGGCAGCGGCTGTGCCGGTGCGCATCAAGAACTGGTAGAGTTTGCGGCAAAAATCAAAGCGCCGATTGTCCACGCCCTGCGGGGTAAAGAGCACGTCGAATACGACAACCCGTACGACGTCGGTATGACCGGGCTGATTGGCTTTTCATCCGGATTCCACACCATGATGAATGCCGACACGCTGATCCTGCTCGGCACCCAGTTTCCCTATCGCCCGTTCTACCCTACCGACGCCAAAATTATTCAGATTGATATCAATCCGGCGAGCATCGGCGCGCACAGTAAAGTTGATATGGCGCTGGTGGGCGATATTAAATCCACTCTCCGCGCCCTGTTGCCGTTGGTGGAGGAAAAAACCGAGCGGAAGTTTTTAGACAAAGCGCTGGAGCACTATCGTGAGGCGCGCAAGGGTCTGGATGATTTAGCCAAACCGAGCGATAAAGCCATTCATCCGCAGTATCTGGCGCAGCAGATCAGCCATTTTGCCGCTGACGACGCTATCTTTACCTGCGATGTTGGTACCCCAACGGTTTGGGCTGCACGCTATCTGAAAATGAACGGCAAACGTCGCCTTCTCGGGTCGTTTAATCACGGGTCGATGGCGAACGCTATGCCACAGGCACTCGGCGCACAAGCGACCGAACCGGGACGCCAGGTCATCGCCATGTGCGGTGACGGTGGTTTTAGCATGCTGATGGGCGATTTTCTGTCGGTTGTCCAGATGAAGCTGCCAGTAAAGATTATCGTCTTCAACAACAGCGTACTGGGATTTGTGGCGATGGAGATGAAGGCTGGCGGTTATCTGACCGACGGTACGGAGCTGCACGACACCAACTTCGCGCGGATTGCCGAAGCCTGCGGCATTACGGGCATTCGTGTGGAGAAATCCTCAGAGGTCGATGAGGCACTGCAAAGGGCGATGTCGATTGACGGTCCGGTACTGGTTGATGTGGTGGTGGCGAAAGAAGAGTTAGCCATCCCGCCGCAGATCAAACTCGAACAAGCGAAAGGTTTTAGCTTGTATATGTTGCGCGCAATCATCAGTGGACGCGGTGATGAAGTGATGGAACTGGCGAAAACTAACTGGCTCAGGTAAAACAGAGGGCATTACCTCACTAAAAAAGGAATGCCCGTGATTGATTTACGCAGTGATACCGTAACCCGGCCAAGTCGCGCCATGCTGGAAGAGATGATGGCGGCCCCGGTCGGGGACGACGTATACGGAGATGACCCTACCGTTAACGCTCTCCAGCAATACGCTGCTGAGCTTTCTGGCAAAGAAGCTGCTATTTTCTTACCTACCGGCACTCAGGCTAACCTGGTTGCGCTGCTCAGCCACTGCCAGCGCGGTGAAGAGTATATCGCAGGCCAGGGCGCACATAACTATCTCTACGAAGCGGGTGGCGCTGCGGTGCTCGGCAGCATCCAGCCGCAGCCTATCGATGCCGCGCCGGATGGCACCTTACCGCTGGACAAAGTGGCGGCAAAAATCAAAGCGGATGATATCCATTTTGCCCGCACACGTCTGCTTAGTCTGGAAAACACCCACAACGGCAAAGTGCTGCCACGCGAGTATCTGAAAGATGCCTGGGAATTCACTCGTGAGCGCAATCTGGCTCTGCACGTTGATGGCGCGCGTATTTTTAACGCCGTCGTTGCTTACGGCTGTGAGCTGAAAGAGATCACGCAATACTGCGACTCGTTCACCATTTGTCTCTCCAAAGGTCTGGGGACGCCGGTAGGCTCACTGCTGGTCGGTAGTCACGACTACATCAAACGTGCTATCCGCTGGCGTAAAATGACCGGCGGCGGAATGCGTCAGGCCGGGATTCTGGCTGCGGCCGGACTGTATGCGTTGAAAAATAACGTGGCGCGTTTACAGGAAGACCATGACAATGCGGCCTGGATGGCGGAACAGCTGCGCGAAGCAGGCGCAGACGTCATGCGTCACGATACCAACATGCTGTTTGTCCGCGTTGGCGAAGAGCACGCTGCTGCGCTGGGCGAGTATATGAAGGCGCAAGGCGTACTGATTAACGCCTCCCCAATTGTACGCCTGGTGATGCATCTGGACGTATCGCGTGAACAACTTGCCGAAGTCGCCGCCCACTGGCGCGCTTTTTTAACTCGCTAAGGAGATGGGCGTGCCGCAACGGATTTTGGTTCTTGGCGCCAGTGGCTACATTGGTCAGCATCTGGTACAGGCGCTCAGCCAGCAAGGGCACCAGGTGCTGGCTGCGGCACGCCGTATTGAACGTCTGGAAAAACTGCAACTGGCTAACGTCAGTTGCCACAAAGTCGACTTAACCTGGCCTGATAACCTGACGCCGCTGCTGACGGATGTTGATACGGTTTATTACCTGGTCCATGGCATGGGTGAAGGCGGTGATTTTATCGCTCATGAGCGCCAGGTCGCGATGAACGTGCGTGATGCGCTACGTAGCATCCCCGTCAAACAGCTTATTTTCCTGAGCTCATTACAGGCTCCGCGACATGAACAATCCGATCATCTGCGTGCGCGGCAGATAACCGCAGACATCCTGCGCGAAGCAGGCGTGCCGATGACCGAATTACGGGCAGGCATTATCGTCGGGGCGGGTTCCGCCGCTTTTGAAGTGATGCGCGATATGGTCTACAACCTACCGGTACTTACGCCTCCGCGCTGGGTACGTTCGCGTACCACGCCCATCGCGCTGGAAAATTTGATGTACTATCTGGTGGCGCTGTTGGACCATCCCACAAGCCATCACCGCGTACTCGAAGCCGCAGGGCCGCAGATATTAAGCTATCAGGAACAGTTCGAGCATTTCATGGCCGTCAGCGGCAAACACCGCTTGTTGATCCCTATCCCGTTTCCGACCAGTTGGATTTCGGTGTGGTTTTTGAATGTTATTACATCGGTACCGCCCACTACAGCAAAGGCGCTGATACAAGGCTTAAAGCATGACCTGCTGGCCGATGACGCTGAGCTACGCGCGCTGATCCCGCAAAAGCTGATCGCCTTTGATGACGCAGTGCGCAGCACGCTGAAAGAAGAAGAGAAGCTGGTTAACTCCAGCGACTGGGGGTATGACGCTCAGGCATTCGCCCGTTGGCGTCCCGAATATGGCTATTTTGCCAAACAGGCTGGCTTTAGCGTCGACACCTCCGCCAGTCTGAAAGCGCTGTGGCAAGTGGTGAACCGACTCGGCGGGAAAGAAGGCTATTTCTTTGGCAATTTTTTGTGGAAGACGCGCGCCGCGCTGGACCTGCTGGTCGGCCATAAGCTGGCAAAAGGCCGCCCGGAAAACCCGTTGTTGCAGGTTGGCGATGCCGTGGATAGCTGGAAAGTGATCATCGTTGAGTCAGAAAAACAGCTCACACTTCTGTTTGGCATGAAAGCGCCGGGATTAGGCCGTTTAAGCTTTACACTGGAAGATAAAGGCGATCATCGGCGCATCGATGTACGCGCCTGGTGGCATCCGCACGGCATGCCCGGTCTCTTCTACTGGTTGTTGATGATCCCGGCTCATCTGTTCATTTTCAGAGGGATGGCAAAGCGTATCGCCAAACTTGCAGAACAAATCACAGACTAATGACAAAAAGAGACTGTATTCTTTCACGTTTCCCATTGCATACAGGCGTATTTCACGGAAGAATGCGCACGATGTTTTTTAAACACAGTGGATTGATATGAAGGTACTGGTTACCGGAGCCACCAGCGGCTTGGGCCGAAATGCGGTTGAGTTTCTATGCAGCAAAGGCGTCAGCGTCAGAGCCACCGGTCGCAACGAAGCGATGGGCAAGCTGCTGGAGAAAATGGGCGCAGAATTTGTGCATGCGGATTTGACCGAACTGGTCTCTTCGCAGGCAAAAGTCATGCTCGCAGGTATCGACACGCTGTGGCACTGCTCCAGTTTTACCTCACCATGGGGAACGCAGGAAGCCTTCGATCTGGCCAACGTTCGTGCTACCCGCCGTCTGGGCGAATGGGCCGTTGCCTGGGGCGTACGTAACTTTATCCATATCTCCTCTCCGTCGCTCTATTTTGACTATCACCACCATCGGGATATCAAAGAAGACTTCCGACCACATCGCTTCGCCAATGAATTCGCCCGCAGTAAAGCGGCTGGTGAAGATGTGATTGCGCTGCTCGCACAGGCTAACCCGCAGACCCGCTTCACAGTATTGCGCCCGCAAAGTCTGTTCGGACCTCACGATAAAGTTTTTATCCCCCGTCTGGCCCACATGATGTACCACTACGGCAGCATCCTGTTGCCGCACGGTGGAAGTGCGCTGGTGGATATGACCTATTATGAGAACGCGGTACACGCGATGTGGCTGGTAAGCCAGGAAGCCTGCGATAAGCTGCCGTCAGGCCGCGCATACAACATTACTAACGGCGAGCATCGAACGCTGCGCAGTATCGTGCAGAAGCTGATCGACGAGTTGAATATTGATTGCCGAATCCGCTCGGTGCCCTACCCGATGCTGGACATGATTGCCCGCAGCATGGAGCGTCTGGGCAATAAATCGGCGAAAGAGCCAAAGCTTACGCACTACGGCGTATCGAAGCTGAATTTTGACTTTACTCTGGATACCAGCCGCGCACAGGAAGAGTTAGGTTATCAGCCCATCGTCACGCTGGATGAAGGGATTGAGCGTACCGCGGCCTGGCTGCGCGACCACGGTAAGCTACCACGTTAACCCTGCCCGTATTTCTCCAGCAAGGCCTCCGCAATCGCCTGCGTTTCTGCATCCGCCACGCCGTTCCACAACGTCGGGCGGAAGTGCATCTGGAATGCCATAATCACTCGCTGCTGTTCACGCGGCGTCATTTCGGGTTTCACCTCATAACCATAGCGCGACAGCAGATCGAGTAACGATGCAGTGTCTACCGGTGTAGACGGCGCTCTCCCGTTGAGATAAAACGCCACGCGCTGAGCATCAGGCCATGCGCCGATTCCCTGTGCAGCCAGCTGTTTCCATGGAAACAATGGGCCAGGATCGTCCTTACGCTGCGGTGCGACGTCCGCATGAGCCACCACGTTTTGCGGCTTGATGTCGTAGCGAGCAATAATGTCCTTCGCCAGTGGGATCAACGCCTGAATCTGCGCTGGCTCAAAGGGGGAAAAATATTTCGTTCCCGCCGCTTTTTGCCAGCCGCGGTTTTCCAGCTCAATGCCAATCGAGGTATCGTTAATCCGCGTCGCGCCGCGCCAGAAGCTAATCCCGGCATGCCAGGCCAAATCTTTTTCCGGCACCAGTTGCCAGATACGTGGCTTGCCATGGTAGAGCGGCGGCACAGCCGGGATCAGATAGTGCGAACTGACGTTTTTATCGGTCAGCGTAGCCAGAGAAGCGTCAAAATCATCGGCCGTGTAATGGATAACCAGCACTTTAATGCGCGGGTAAGCGGCCTGCGCCTGACGGCGGGTATCCAACTGATATCCGTCTTTATCGACAATCCCTTTTTCGCCAGCACAGCCCGCCAGCAGCAGCGTCAATGCCAGCAGCCACAACAGACGCTTCATCGGCGAGTTTTCACCGCAGTACCGCTGACGCTCACCATCAACATGCTGCCATCTTTACCCACGGTTTCGTAATCAATGTCGATACCGACGACCGCATCAGCACCCAGCGCTTTCGCCTGTTCACCCAGCTCCTGAAAAGCAATTTCGCGCGCTTTGCGCAACTCTTTTTCATATGCGCCGGAGCGGCCGCCGACAATATCGCGAATGCCAGCGAAGAAATCACGGAAGATATTCGCGCCTAAAATGGCTTCACCCGTCACCACACCGCAGTATTCCACGATGCTCTGCCCTTCAAGCGTAGGGGTAGTTGAAAACTGCATGGTTAATCTCCTTTTTGCGCTAAGAGCACGATCTCAAAAGCATTATCGAACCGATCCACTATCATTGAAAGGATATATTCTATCAACGTAGAACACTAATAGTAGAAAGCTAATAAGGAAATCATTATGCGCTACTCGAAACTCTCACTGCTGGTTCCATGTGCACTACTTCTCAGCGCCTGTACAACCGTGACCCCGGTTTATAAAGATAACGGCTCTCGTAGCGGTGCATGCGTAGAAGGCGGGCCAGACAGCGTGGCTCAACAATTCTATGATTACCGTATTCAGCATCGAAACAATGACATTACCGCCCTTCGTCCATACCTCAGCGACAATCTGGCTAAACTGCTGACCGATGCCAGCCGTGATAACGCGCATCGCGATCTGTTTAACAGCGATCCGTTCTCTAGCCGCTCTACGTTACCAGATAGCGCCAGCGTCGCCAGCGCATCGACTATTCCGAATAGTGATGCACGCAACATTCCGCTGCGCGTAGAGCTGAAACAGGGTGACCAAAGCTGGCGTGACGAAGTGCTGATGATCCGCGAAGGCCAGTGCTGGGTAGTAGACGACGTCCGCTATCTGGGCGGCAGCGTACACGCGCCAGCCGGGACGCTGCGCCAGTCTGTGGAAAACCGCTAGTCGCCCCCATTCACCCGCCTGTTTCATAAACCCCATAAATTGTCTGGCATTCTGCATAGAATGCCGACAATTATTCTTGCCCACTGGTGGCCCCGCTATTTTGTGCTATGTTTAGATAAGAATGCGGTTTGCATTTAACTTTTAACGCATAAATATTGCATAACTATTCTGTCAAAGGTAGTATCTGCGGCTTCAATAGCTATCAGACTGCCAGCATACGAGTGTCAATGAGTATTCAATTAAACGGCATTAACTGCTTCTACGGCGCACATCAGGCGCTGTTCGATATCACGCTGGATTGCCCTCAGGGTGAAACACTGGTGTTACTTGGCCCTAGTGGAGCCGGGAAAAGCTCGCTACTGCGCGTACTCAACCTGCTTGAGATGCCGCGCTCGGGCACGCTCTCTATTGCGGGTAACCGTTTCGACTTCACGAAAACGCCGTCAGATAAAGCTATTCGCGATCTGCGCCAGAACGTGGGTATGGTTTTTCAGCAATATAATCTTTGGCCGCACCTCACGGTTGTACAGAATCTGATTGAAGCGCCCTGCCGTGTGCTCGGTCTGACAAAAGAGCAGGCAATGGCGCGCGCCGAGAAACTGCTCGAACGTCTGCGTCTGAAGCCCTACAGCGATCGTTATCCGCTGCATCTCTCCGGCGGCCAGCAGCAGCGTGTGGCAATTGCCCGCGCGTTGATGATGGAACCACAGGTACTGCTGTTTGACGAACCGACCGCCGCGCTTGATCCGGAAATTACCGCGCAAATCGTCAGCATCATTCGTGAGCTGGCGGAAACCAACATTACTCAGGTGATCGTCACCCACGAAGTGGAAGTTGCTCGTAAAACGGCCAGTCGTGTGGTGTATATGGAAAACGGTCATATCGTCGAGTTTGGGGATGCGAGCTGCTTTGCCAACCCGCAAACCGAAGCGTTTAAAAACTATCTTTCTCACTAAGATTCGGGACAATACAATGAAAAAAGTTCTGATTGCCGCGCTAATCGCAGGTTTTAGCCTTTCCGCTACCGCAGCCCAAACCATTCGTTTCGCTACCGAAGCGTCTTATCCTCCGTTTGAATCTATCGATGCGAATAACAAGATCGTAGGTTTTGACGTTGATCTGGCGAACGCGCTGTGTAAAGAGATCGATGCTACCTGTACGTTTACCAATCAGGCATTCGACAGCCTGATCCCAAGCCTGAAATTCCGTCGTTTTGACGCAGTGATGGCAGGCATGGACATCACGCCTGAGCGTGAAAAACAGGTCCTGTTTACCACCCCTTACTACGACAACTCTGCGCTGTTTGTTGGCCAGCAGGGTAAATACACCAGCATTGATCAGCTGAAAGGCAAAAAAGTTGGCGTACAAAACGGGACTACGCACCAGAAATTCATCATGGATAAGCATCCGGAAGTGACCACCGTACCATATGACAGCTATCAGAATGCCAAACTCGATCTGCAAAACGGTCGCATTGACGGTGTATTCGGTGATACCGCAGTGGTAACCGAGTGGCTGAAAGACAATCCAAAACTGGCTGCGGTTGGCGACAAAGTAACGGATAAAGATTACTTCGGTACGGGTCTGGGCATCGCGGTGCGTCAGGGCAACACTGAGCTGCAGCAGAAATTTAACGCTGCACTGGAAAAAGTGAAGAAAGATGGGACTTACGAGACCATCTACAACAAATGGTTCCAGAAGTAATATTTGATGAATGAATTTTTTCCGTTAGCAAGCGCCGCCGGGATGACCGTCGGCCTTGCGGTTTGTGCGCTAATCATTGGCCTCGCGCTCGCCATGTTTTTTGCCGTCTGGGAGTCCGTAAAATGGCGTCCGGTGGCATGGGCAGGTTCAGCGCTGGTTACCATTCTGCGCGGGTTACCAGAAATTCTGGTGGTTCTGTTTATCTATTTCGGCTCCTCGCAACTGCTGCTGACGCTGGCCGATGGTTTTACGATTAATCTCGGGTTTGTAGACATCCCGGTACAGATGCAGATCGAAAACTTCGACGTCAGTCCGTTCCTGTGCGGTGTGATTGCGCTGTCGTTACTGTACGCCGCCTATGCGTCGCAAACGCTGCGTGGCGCATTGAAGGCCGTACCACTCGGACAATGGGAATCGGGTCAGGCGTTGGGTTTATCTAAAACCGCGATCTTCTTTCGCCTGGTGATGCCGCAGATGTGGCGTCACGCTCTGCCGGGACTGGGTAACCAGTGGCTGGTATTGCTGAAAGATACCGCGCTGGTCAGCCTGATCAGCGTGAACGATCTGATGCTGCAAACCAAAAGCATTGCCACGCGTACCCAGGAGCCATTTACCTGGTACATTGTGGCGGCGGCTATTTACCTGGTGATTACGCTGGTGAGTCAGTACATTCTCAAACGCATTGACCTGCGCGCGACACGTTTTGAGCGGAGACCAGGCTGATGCTCGAGTATTTACCTGAATTGTTGAAAGGGCTGCATACCAGCCTGACGCTGACGGTCGCCTCCATCGTGGTTGCTCTGGTGCTGGCACTGATTTTCACCGTCATCCTGACGCTAAAAACGCCGGTACTGGTCTGGCTGGTCCGCGCCTATATCACGCTGTTTACCGGTACGCCGTTGCTGGTGCAAATCTTCCTGATCTACTACGGGCCAGGACAGTTCCCGACGCTGCAGGAGTATCCGGTACTGTGGCATCTGCTCTCCGAACCGTGGCTGTGCGCGTTAATTGCGCTGTCGTTAAACAGTGCGGCTTACACCACGCAACTGTTCTACGGCGCTATCCGCGCCATCCCGGAAGGCCAGTGGCAGTCATGCGGTGCATTGGGGATGAGCAAAAAGGATACGCTGGCGATTCTGTTGCCATATGCCTTTAAACGCGCCCTCTCCTCGTATTCCAACGAAGTGGTGTTGGTGTTTAAAAGTACCTCACTGGCTTACACCATCACGCTGATGGAAGTCATGGGTTATAGTCAGCTGCTCTATGGTCGCACTTATGACGTCATGGTCTTCGGCGCGGCGGGCGTGATTTACCTGATCGTCAACGGTTTGCTGACGCTGATGATGCGCTTAATCGAACGTAAAGCGCTGGCGTTTGAACATAGAAATTAAGCCGATAACTGCATAAAGCGAAAAACAAAAGACGGGCAAGTCTAACAACCGCCCGTCTTTTTTTATACCAATAAAATACTTAATCATTTTTATTGCATATAAATTCATTAAATGGCATTGTTAATTCACGCCGCAGACACGGTAAATCATCATAAGATTGACAGACGGGAGTTCCACCATGAAAAAGTTAGTACTGGCCGCATTACTGGCTACTTTCGCCGCTGGCGCCTCAGCCGCTGATAAAATTAGCTTTGGTGTATCAGCGACTTATCCGCCATTTGAATCGCTGGACGCAAGCAACAAAATTGTTGGTTTTGACATTGACCTGGCAACGGCGCTGTGCAAACAAATGCAGGCGGAATGTACTTTTACCAATCATGCTTTCGACAGCCTGATCCCCGCGCTGAAATTCAAAAAATATGATGCAGTGATTTCCGGAATGGATATCACGCCTGAGCGTAGCAAACAGGTTGCGTTCACTCAGCCTTACTATGCTAACTCCGCGCTGGTTATTGCCAAAAAAGATACCTATAAAACCTTTGCCGATCTGAAAGGAAAACGCATCGGTATGGAAAACGGCACCACGCACCAGAAATACCTGCAGGACAAACATCCTGAAGTGAAAACCGTGGCCTATGACAGCTATCAGAATGCGATTATCGACCTGAAAAATGGCCGTATTGATGGCGTATTTGGCGATACCGCCGTCGTTAACGAGTGGCTGAAAACTAACCCGCAATTAGGCGTGGCTACCGACAAAGTGACCGACCCACAATACTTCGGTACCGGTCTTGGCATTGCGGTTCGCCCGGATAACAAAGCCCTGCTGGAAAAACTGAATAACGCGCTGGCCGCCATCAAAGCGGACGGCACCTACCAAAAAATCAGCGATCAGTGGTTCCCGCAGTAATTTCCGCTCAATCTGAAAAGCCGCAACCGCGGCTTTTTTATCTCTTCTCCTGCGCTTTCAGTCAGTTCTTACGCCAGAAATGCATTCATGGCATACACTAATTAAAACGATAAAGAATGAGGCATAAGGATGATAGCGTTTCCTGCCAGCTTGCTGATCCTCAATGGAAAAAGTGCTGATAATCTTCCCCTACGTGACGCCATTGCAAATCTGCGTGATGAGGGTGTGGAAATCCATGTTCGCGTTACCTGGGAAAAAGGCGACGCTCAACGTTACGTGGATGAAGCGCGTCGATTAGGCGTTGCAACGGTGATTGCCGGCGGCGGCGACGGCACGATCAACGAAGTCTCGACAGCGCTAATCCAGTCACAGGGGGGCAATATTCCCGCCCTGGGTATTTTACCGTTGGGAACGGCGAATGACTTTGCCACCAGCGTGGGTATACCCGACGACCTTGATAAAGCGTTAAAGCTGGCTATTGCCGCAAATGCCGCTGAAATAGATATGGTACAGGTCAATGATAAAACCTGTTTTATCAATATGGCGACCGGCGGCTTCGGTACACGCATCACCACCGAAACGCCAGAAAAACTCAAAGCCGCGCTGGGCGGCGTATCGTATTTTATTCACGGTTTAATGCGCATGGATACGCTCAAACCCGACGTCTGCGACATCCGTGGAGAAGATTTTCACTGGCAGGGCAAAGCGCTGGTGATTGGGATTGGTAATGGCCGCCAGGCCGGTGGTGGACAACAGCTTTGCCCGACGGCGCTGATTAACGACGGTCTGCTGCAACTGCGCATTTTCACCGGCGAGGAGTTGCTGCCTGGGCTGCTTTCAGCGTTAACGCAATCTGAAGACAACCCTAATATCATTGATGGCGCTTCATCGTGGTTTGATATCCGCGCCCCACACGAAATTACCTTTAATCTTGATGGCGAACCGCTCAGCGGACAGGAATTTCATATTGAAATCCTGCCCGCGGCGCTACGTTGCAGACTGCCGCCGGGTTGCCCGTTGTTGCGCTAACAAAACGGCACCCCGCCGGAATCAGGCAATGGTGACTTTGCTATCCAGATAAACATCCTGCACGGCGTTAATCAGCTTAACGCCGTCGGCCATGGTTTTCTTGAAAGCTTTGCGTCCAAGGATCAGCCCCATACCGCCAGCGCGTTTATTAATGACCGCCGTACGTACCGCATCGCTCAGATCGGTTTCTCCACCGGCAGCGCCGCCAGAGTTAATTAATCCAGCGCGCCCCATATAGCAGTTCGCCAACTGATAGCGTACCAGGTCAATCGGGTTATCGCTGGTCAGCTTGCTGTAGACGCGATCGTCGGTGTAGCCAAAGTTAACGGCTTTGTATCCGCCGTTATTTTCCGCCATTTTCTGCTTCACAATATCCGCCCCAATGGTGGCTGCCAGATGGTTAGCCTGACCGGTGAGATCGGCGGAGACGTGATAATCCACGCCGTCTTTCTTAAACGCGGAGTTACGCAGATAAGCCCACAGTACGGTGACCATACCCAGTTCATGGGCACGCTCAAACGCGGCAGAAATCTCTTCAATCTGACGGCGAGACTCCTCAGAACCGAAATAGATTGTCGCCCCGACCGCAACCGCGCCCATATTGAACGCCTGCTCGACGCTGGCGTATAGCGTCTGGTCAAACGTATTGGGATAACTGAGAGTTTCGTTGTGGTTAATCTTCACAAGGAACGGAATGCGGTGCGCGTAACGGCGGGAAACAGAAGCCAGCACGCCATAGGTCGATGCCACGCAGTTACACCCTGCTTCGATTGCCAGTTCCACGATATTCTTTGGATCAAAGTACAACGGGTTAGCCGCAAACGATGCCCCGGCAGAATGCTCCACGCCCTGGTCCACCGGAAGAATCGACAGGTACCCTGTTCCGGCCAGACGGCCCGTGTTATACAGCGTCTGCATATTACGCAGTACGGCTGGCGGACGGTTGTTATCAACCATTACGCGATCGACGTAATCATGTCCTGGCAGGTAAAGTTGGTCAGAAGGAATGGTCATACAACGATGCTGTAAAAGGCTGTCGGCATCTTTGCCAAGCAACTGCGCAATATCAGTCATAGCTATGCTCCCGTAAGTTCCGATTAATAATCGGAATGTGAATTATCCTGACCCGCTTTTTGCGGGCAGCAATAAGCCTGGTACCGACTGCGCTTTTTTTCCATCTTTAGCGCACTTTTCAGCGATTTCCGCTGGAACGATTCAGGAAGAAATTGTGTTAAGGCGGTCAAATTTAGACCGCAAAGGTATTTTAAAGGTATTACCAAATGGTACTATCAACGCGTACCTTACCTGTCATGAAGGATTTAAAGATGAAAACTACAGTTAAGCTGTCGTTCATGATGTTTGTTGAGTGGTTTATCTGGGGCGCCTGGTTTGTCCCACTTTGGCTGTGGCTCAGCAAAAGTGGCTTTACCGCGGGTGAAATTGGTTGGTCTTACGCCTGTACCGCCATTGCCGCGATCCTGTCGCCGATTCTGGTTGGCTCTATCACTGACCGCTTCTTCTCAGCGCAAAAAGTCCTCGCCGTGTTGATGTTTGTCGGCGCTATCCTGATGTACTTCGCCGCGCAGCAAACCACCTTCAGCGGATTCTTCCCGCTGTTACTGGCCTATTCACTGACCTACATGCCGACAATTGCGTTAACCAACAGTATCGCTTTTGCCAACGTACCGGACGTTGAGCGTGATTTCCCACGCATTCGCGTGATGGGCACCATTGGCTGGATTGCGTCTGGTTTGGCCTGCGGGTTCTTGCCGCAAATGCTCGGCTATAGCGATATTTCCCCCACCAATATTCCCCTGCTTGTCACGGCCGGAAGTTCCGCGCTGTTAGGCGTTTTTGCGTTCTTTTTACCGGATACGCCGCCGAAAAGTACCGGCAAGATGGATTTCAAAGTCATGCTGGGGCTGGATGCGCTGATCCTGCTGCGGGATAAGAACTTCCTCGTCTTTTTCTGTTGCTCATTCCTGTTTGCCATGCCGCTGGCGTTTTATTACATCTTCGCCAACGGTTATCTGACAGAAGTTGGGATGAAAAATGCCACCGGTTGGATGACGCTGGGCCAGTTCTCTGAAATCTTCTTTATGCTGGCGCTGCCGTTCTTCACCAAACGCTTTGGCATTAAAAAGGTATTATTGCTTGGTCTTATTACGGCGGCTATCCGCTACGGATTCTTCGTTTACGGCGGTGCGGAAGAATATTTCACTTATGCCCTGCTGTTTCTCGGCATTCTGCTACACGGCGTCAGTTACGACTTCTACTACGTTACGGCCTATATCTATGTCGATAAAAAAGCGCCGGTACACATGCGCACCGCAGCGCAAGGGCTTATCACGCTCTGCTGTCAGGGATTCGGCAGCCTGCTGGGTTATCGCCTGGGCGGCGTAATGATGGAAAAAATGTTTGCCTATAAGGAACCGGTTAATGGTCTCACCTTCAACTGGGCGGGCATGTGGGGATTTGGCGCGATCATGATCGCCGTCATTGCCGTGCTGTTTATGATTTTCTTTCGCGAATCAGACAAAGAAATTACCGCCATTAAGGTGGACGATCGCGATGTAGCGTTGAAACAAGGGGAAGTGAAATGAAAGCAGAACGTATTCTCGGTGCTCTTTATGGGCAGGCGTTAGGGGATGCGATGGGCATGCCGTCGGAACTGTGGCCAAGAACCCGGGTAAAAGCACACTTCGGTTGGATCGACCGTTTCTTGCCTGGACCTGCGGAAAATAATGCCGCCTGCTATTTTAACCAGGCGGAATTTACCGATGACACATCCATGGCCTTGTGTCTGGCTGATGCCCTGCTTGAATGTGACGGAAAGATAGTCCCAGACGTTATTGGCCGCAATATTCTGGCCTGGGCCGAACGTTTCGATGCTTTTAATAAAAACGTGCTTGGTCCAACATCAAAAATTGCGCTAAATGCCATTCGCAACGGCAAACCTGTTGCCGAACTGGAAAATAATGGCGTCACTAACGGGGCGGCAATGCGCGTTTCGCCGCTGGGATGTCTGCTGCCCGCGCGCGATCTCGATACCTTTATTGATGACGTGGCACTGGCCTCCAGCCCGACGCATAAATCGGATCTGGCTATCGCCGGCGCAGTCGTCATCGCATGGGCGGTGTCGCGTGCTATCGACGGAGGAAAATGGTCGGAGATTGTTGACGCGCTACCTGCCATTGCCCGACATGCGCAGCAAAAACGGATCACCACCTTTAGCGCCTCGCTCTCTGCCCGCCTTGAACTGGCGCTAAAAATCGTCCGTCATGCCGATGGTATAGAGTCCGCCAGCGAGCAGTTGTACCAGGTCGTTGGGGCCGGAACCAGCACCATTGAGTCCGTGCCCTGCGCCATCGCGATGGTCGAACTGTCGCAGACCGATCCTAACCGCTGCGCCATTCTGTGCGCGAATCTTGGCGGCGATACCGACACCATCGGGGCAATGGCGACCGCCATTTGCGGTGCGCTGCATGGCGTAAGCGCGATTAACCCGGCATTGAAACAGGAACTGGATGCGGTAAATCAGCTGGACTTTACCCGCTATGCCAGCGGATTACTGCGACTGCGCGGACAACGGGAGGCGCTATGAACAGCACCTCGCGTCTGCAACAACTTATCCCGCAGTTAGGTTCACACAGGCCGGTCACGGTGGTGGGGGCAGCGGTCATTGATGTCATTGCCGATGCGTATGCCCTCCCATGGCGCGGATGTGATATCGAGCTTAAACAGCAAGGCGTTAACATTGGCGGCTGCGCGCTCAATATTGCCGTTGCGCTTAAGCGATTAGGTATCAACGCCAGCAATGCGCTACCGCTGGGTCAGGGGGTATGGGCCGATATTATCCGCAACCGGATGGCAAAAGAGGGATTGCATAGCCTGATCGACAACGCGGAAGGCGATAACGGCTGGTGTCTGGCGCTGGTGGAACCGGATGGCGAACGTACCTTTATGTCTTTTAGCGGCGTCGAAAACCAGTGGAACGCCGACTGGCTGGCGCGTCTGAACATCCCGCGTAACAGCCTGGTCTATCTGTCAGGCTATCAGTTAACCTCTCCATGTGGCGAGCTGCTGGTACAGTGGCTGGAAGGTCTGGAAGACGTGACGCCATTTATCGATTTTGGTCCGCGAATCGGCGATATTTCAGACGACTTAATGGCGCGAATCATGGCCTGCCGCCCGCTAGTATCGCTCAATCGACAGGAGGCCGAAATTGCCGCCGAGCGGTTTGCATTAAGCCAGGATGTAGAGGGTTTTGGAGCAGAGTGGGTGCGCCGTTTCGCCGCGCCGGTGGTGATACGCCACGATAAAGACGGCGCGTGGTATTTCAGCGCGCAAACATCCGGTTGCGTGCCAGCATTTAAGACCACCGTCGTTGATACCATTGGCGCGGGCGACAGCCACGCTGGCGGCATGCTGGCCGGACTGGCGTCAGGCTGGCCGCTGGCTGATGCGGTACTGCTGGGCAATGCGGTGGCTTCCTGGGTAGTCGGGCATCGCGGCGGCGATTGCGCCCCCTCGCGAGAGGCGTTACTCCTCGCACACAAAGACGTATAGATCGCTTCGGCAATAGCTGATGCTGTATTCAATGGGCCGTTGCTGCTGGTCAAGCGCTACCTGCTTGATCACCAGCACCGGCACTTTGCTGTCCATTTGAATGTGAGCCTGGAACTCCGCGTCTGGCATCCGGGCGCTGACGCGTGAACGCGTACGCTGCGGGAAGATATGCTGGCTGCGAAAATAGTCGTACAGCGAAACGCCGATGGCATCCACATCATGGATTAGTTGGGCCGGTACCCATGACTCTTCAATAGAAACGGCTTCTTCATCGACATAGCGAATACGTTTGAGCAGGAAGACCTCACTCCCGACAGCAACAGCCAACTGCTGCGCCACCTCTTCCGGGCAAGGCACAATGCGCTTGTTGACCCACAGCGTATCTGGTTTTTTGCCGCGTAAAACAACCTGCTGCGAAAAACCCCGCGCTTCTTTGAGCGAATACTCGAAGATGTTGTTGATCTGCGTCCCGTAACCGCGGGCGCGTGTCACCACGCCTTCTTCCTCCAGAGCCTGCATCGCCTTGCGTACCGTAATCCTCGACACGCCGGTCAACTGGCTGAGATCACGCTCGCCGGGCAGGATATTGCCATGCTCCAGAATCCCGCTGCGCACAGCGTTTTTCACCGTTTGCGCAAATTTCATATACAGCGGCGTGTTATCTGCCGCTGCAATGCGTTCATTCAGTTGCGCGATAAGCTGGGTATGCGCTTGTTCCATTTATCTTTTTCCTGCAGCCGTTTCTGCAGCCAGTATACTCATTACCACCACGCGTGGAAATGATGCACCGGACCAATTCCCTCACCCACTTCCAGCGTGTCAGCCTGTGCCAGCGCCGCCGAAAGCCACAGTTTGGCTTCCTGTACCGTATCAGCCCAATTGTTATGCCGTGGACGCAGCGCCGCCAGCGCTGCGGAAAGAGTACAACCGGTACCGTGGGTATTTTTGGTCATCACCCTTGGCGCAGTAAAACGCTGTTCGCCATCACGGGTAAACAGCCAATCCGGGCTTTGCACATCCTCCAGATGACCGCCTTTCATCAGCACCGCCTCACAGCCCAGCGCTCGCAGCTCCCTTCCCTGTTCTAACATCTCCTGCTCAGTTTGCGCATGCGATGCGCCGAGCAATGCCGCTGCCTCCGGCAAATTTGGGGTGATAATTGAAACCTGCGGCAACAAACGGGTACGCAGCGTTTCTACCGCCGCAGGCGACAGTAACGGATCGCCACTTTTCGCCAGCATCACCGTATCCAGCACCACATTTTGCACCCGATGGCGGTGCAAACGTTCGGCCACCGCTTCAACAATATCCGCTTCCGCCAGCATGCCGATTTTGGTGGTATCGATACGTACATCGCTGAACACCGAGTCCAGTTGTGCGGCAACAAAGTCAGGTTCAATGCGATACACCGACTGCACCCCGCGCGTATTTTGCGCCACCAACGCCGTGATCACCGAACAGCCGTAAGCGCCAAGCGCGGAGAAAGTTTTTAAATCGGCCTGAATACCCGCGCCACCGCTGGGATCGGTTCCGGCGATCGTTAATGCGTTAATCCGTTTCATGCTTGCTCCTGCGCGTTCAGGTTATAGAGGGCGTCGAGAAATGCCGGGACAAAACTGCCCGGTCCGGTCGATTGTTGCGTGGCGATTTGTCCGGCCTGTTTCATCCAGCTACAGGCGGAAGCGACGTTATCAAGCCGGTCGCCGGGCAAGGCACAGCTGGCCGCAACGACCGCAGATAGCGCGCAACCTGTGCCGACCACGCGCGTCATCAATATATCGCCGCCATTCACGCAGACGGTACGCTGAGCATCGGTAACATAGTCCACTTCGCCGGTCACCACGACGATGGTCCCTACCTCACGAGCCAACGCCTGGGCCGCGCCAAGCGCAGCGGTTGGCGTATCGGTCGTATCCACGCCACGCCCCCCGCCGTTCATCCCCGCCAGCGCCAGTATTTCCGAGGCATTACCGCGAATTACGGCTGGCTGTAGCGACAGTAAATCCAGACAAAAGCGGCGGCGAAACTCAAGAGCGCCCACGGCAACGGGATCGAGCGCCCAGGGGGTTTTAGCAAGGTATGCCTGCTCAACGGCAGCGCGCATCGCCGTGGCCCGGTCACGAGTAAGCGTGCCGACGTTAACCAGCAACGCGCTGGCGATAGCCGCAAACTGGCTGGCTTCCTCGGGCTCAATCACCATCGCAGGTGATGCGCCTAACGCCAACAGCGTATTGGCGGTAAAGTTTTGCACGACCTCATTGGTCATACAGTGTACAAGTGGGGAAAGCGTTCTAAATTGGTGTAAGGCGTGGGCCGCGAGCGCGCGGCTGTGCAGGTCAGGCTGCATGGTTCAGCTCCTGCCCGCGCGAAGAAGGGACACGAGCAGTGTCAGACTTCCCTACGCTGGCATTATCCAGATCAGGTGGTACGGGTATTTCTCAGCCTTCACCAGGAAGGGCACCCCGAGTCGTTGAAACACAAACGTAATATGCTGGTTTCAGCAACAGGATACTGTCTGTGTCTGATGATGTAAATCGGCACGGCACGCTGATGGTTCGCCGCTAAACCTCTGGTCACAGTTGCCTGATTTCTGTACTTTCATTTACACTTTTTACGAAATTACTGGAGTGATAACAAAATAGTGCTTGTCAGATGTCCTGTTAGCCAGGAATCATACATGACTGATTTTGATGACCCGAACAGGTAGAGAGGATGGGTATGAAGAAGAAAATGTTGCTGGGTGCGCTGTTGCTTGTAACCAGCACCGTCTGGGCCGCGCCTACAGCTACTGCTGCCGCAAAGGGTATTGATCAATATGAGCTAAAAAGTTTTATTGCTGACTTTACCCATTTCAAACCCGGTGACAAAGTTCCACCACTGTATCTCACCGAAGAATACACCATTAAGCAATGGAATCTGCGCAACCTGCCCGCACCGACCGCAGGCACCCACTGGACCTATATGGGCGGCGCGTATGTGCTGGTCAATGATGCCGATGCTAAGATCATTAAAGCCTACGATGGCGAGATTTTTTATCATCGATAATGGTATTTAATTAAAATGAAGAACACGTACTGTCCAAGAGGCAATTCGTGTTCTAAATTTCATGAAAAATCAATCATATGTAATAGTAAAAACAACCTTGCTTTGCACTTTCCCTGTTCGTAACGGTTCATTATTAATTCGTGCATACCTGGCACTAACTATAAAATTATAATATTTATCAACCGCCCCCATCTTTTCTATTCTTTTTAAAACAGATCCGTTTTTTAAGGGGACACTGGTATCTGAACCACTGTAGATATTAAATCCCACTCCTTGCGCACCATCAGGTAAAGTGTTTTTCAGGGTAAGTCCATCATCCGACCAATCGCCAGAAGAAACTTTAAGTGTTACAGGATTTGTTGCTACACTATACACACCGTTACATTCTAGCTTGAGAGTATCAGAAACATTTTCTCCATATCTACCAGCCTGTAAATCTTTCATAGAAATATTCGGTAAAGTAATAGCATAATCAGACTGTAAAAACTTACAGGTTGTCGGTTTATGCGTTATATTGAAGGTTATTTTTTGCGAAAATGAAGCATTCAGACCTAGTAAACATGCTAAAATATTTGTCAAACTACAGCTGGAATTTGATGAAAATATAATCGCATCATCAATAGTAAAGGTGCTGGTGTTAGAAAACCGCTGTTTTACATTACCAGGAGCGTCGACATATTCAACCTTAAGTTGAATATCTTTTGTATTAAACAGATCTGCTGCTGAATAATCACGACTGGGAAATACTGAACCTGGCGTAGGTATTGGCGATTCCCCCCCGACAGAAGCATTTAATTTAATATATATAGATTTCCCGCCTGAAGAATTTTGCAATTCAACTATATAATCTTGTAGGCTATTGGCTATATAAATTTTATCTCCAGAGCTATAACAACTAAAACTCCCATCAAAATTCGTATTGAAATTTTTAGTCTCCCCTTGGTCCGTTAATGTGAAACTAATGTTAGCATCTTTTTCTTGCGTTCCCGAGCAAGTTGCGTAAGACATCATTGGAAATAATAAAACCAACATTATGTAATACTTTTTCATGTATCACCTCACCGACAAATATAAACTTTACTTTCATCAATCGTTTTATCGAAGGTGATTGCGCATGAAAGTCCCTGTTGTTTATCGACCGCCACTTTTATCTCCGGCGGTACTTGGTTGGTACGAATAAAAAGCTGACTTCCCTGACCTACCACACCAATATTTTGTCCATGGCTGTCTTCAACTTCATAGCCAAACGTCAGCGGTGAACCATCTGGACGCAACGCACGAATAAACCATGGCTGACGTTGATCGGTCTCAAATTTAACCAACACCACGGCACCCCGATAGGGAGCGGTACTGTGTCGATTCCCCATCAACTCGGTTTCACTGTTCGTATTTGAAATATCCAGCATCAGGTTATTTTCCCGATAGGGGGTAATAGTATCGTATAACACTACACCGTTATGGTTCGTGGTACGGTATCGTTGCCCGTTAACATAGGCCCCTTCCAGTCCCGGAGCCTGAAGAATAGCAAAGGTATCTGAGAGACGATTAGCCAGATTCACTCCGCCAGACCATGCCAACACCCCGCCTGAAATATTGCCGCTGGCTTGCATATATTTATTTGACTGGCTATAGTTGCCGTTTAGCGTAGCAAGCGGTGCATTCCACGTTAGGTTGGCACCAGCCATCGTTTCGCTGTCCTGACGCTGATGACTCAGGTTGACACCGTAGTTAAACTGGTCGCGATCGCCAATCGTTCCTGAAAGCCCGGTCGTATTTGAGGCAAAGCCGTCATCATCAAAAGTTGTTGAATTGGATACATATAAACGTCGGCTTCTTGAAGTAATATCATCTCCCCATTCAAACGGAATAGAGATAAAAAAGTTAAACCGCTTATCTTCGCGATGATTTTCATCATAAGTCTGACTGGCAGAAAACGTATAACTGATCCGTTGCCATGTATTGGAATAACTCAACTGATAATCTTTATTGCTGCCGCTACGCCCCCAATAATCGCGCCATAGTGTACTCAGTGACACAGACCCCCAGCCGACTGGTAAAGATTGGTTGATGTTTGCAGAAAAACTATTTTTACGGCCAAAATCATTCTGGTAATAATCTGCAATGTCATAAACATCATTTTCATCACGATGATAGCTGTCTTTATTATTAGCCCAAACGTGATCGTTAAACGTTCGGTAATCCCGTGATGAGTATCGATAGGCAGCAAGGCCAAAACGCGTGGCGGTTTGTGTTAAATATTTATTATAAGCAATTTGATAGCTTTGCCCATCAAATACATCGCCATTATCCTGTTTACTGTGCGAACGCGTCGCATCCACGGAGATGGCGCCAATTCGGGTATTCCAGCCAGTCCCTAACGTAAACGAATTGTAGTTATCAGCGAGCATCGTACCGGCGTATAACGTCAAGAGGTTATTCCACCCATATTGATAACTTAGCTGGGTAAAATCGGTTTGGTTACTTGCACCCTCAATATGGCTGCGACCAGCGACAAAATCATATTTGGATACACCAGGTTGCAGCATATTCGGGACAGAAGAGAACGGTACCAGATAGGTCGTTACTGACCCATCGGCCTCTTTAATACTGACATCAAGATCAGCACCACCGCCCGCCAGTTGTAAATCAGCGATAGAAAACGGACCTGGCGGTACCTCTTTTTGGTAAACCACAAAGCCGTTCTGCTCAATAGTCACTAACGCATTACTCTGTGCAATCCCCTGAACCAATGGCGTAAAATTTTGCCTTGAGTTCGGTAACATCTGCATATCACGGTACACTCGCACTCCGCGAAAGCGCACAGAGTCAAAAATATCAGACGATGTGTACATATCCCCGACACGCAGAGTACCGAGAATTTGCGAGATCCCACGCTCAAGGTAAAAAGTATTACTTTTCCACTCACCGCTACTGTCTTGAGCTTTGGTATAGCTGGCATCTGAATGTAACTGCCAGCCCAGCAGATTCAGTCCACTGTTAAAACGAGCATAGGTGCTTTTACTATTACCAGAATTTTTATAGTCGCTGTAGTACTGACTAAGGTAATAAGAAGTATAAAGAGCATTAATTCCACGGTCCCAGTTTTCTGGGGGAACATAACCATTTTCCAATTCATCTACATAAGCCTGGGGTACGCTAAGGTTTAACTGAAATTTTCCTATATTCCAACTATAGCTTCCTCCTTGAACCATTTGCTTAAGCGTCAGACATGTCTGGGTTTTATCGATCTCATCAGTATTAATTCCTAAACGCGAAATCGTATCGCGGGACAGACAAGTTTCTTCAGGGGTGTCTTTAACAGTAATCTCATATTTACCGCGCCATTGAGTATTGACATAGATATCAACATCATACTGCCCTGGCAATGGATGGTTATCATCAATACGGAAATCAGAAACCTTCGCCCCCTTCATACCACCAGTCATAAAATTGGTATCGAAGGTCTCTTCAGCATAGGTAGTAATACTCCATAACGAAATTAATATCGCAGAAGCAAGCGGGGTCATCCTTAACATAATCAGCTCCTGTTATTTCAAGCTGACGCTATCACTTATAAAGCTGCCATAATCATTGATAATGGTTAATTTATATTGGTTAGCGTTACTACTTTTAACCATGACGGGTTCACTAGAGAATGGTGCGACCATCACTGATTTATCATTTATTTTCACACTGCCAAATTTTATCTCAGCTACCGTAACCCAATTAGCATTGTCATTTTTTATGATAAAACTCTTACCATTGCGTACCAAAACTATTTTTTTGAAAGTCGCACTATTAACTGGTGCAATACCTGACGGACGGTAAAATAATTTAATACGATTCTGCATCGCAAACTTTATAACATTCTTGCCAGCATTTACTGGGTTATTAGGCGGAATATCCAGTACATTAAGATAAAACAGGCTCTCTTTATTTTTCGGCAACGTATTGGGCATTTTTTTGATTTTGAGCTGTTGACCTGAATTGCCCGGCACCCTGACCACTGGAGGCGTTAATAAAAAGGGAACCTGAATCTTCTCTGGCGGTAATGATGTATTACCATCATCGATCCAGGCCTGAACCAGAGAGGCATTTTGTTCCTGGTTCATTAACTGCAGCGTTATTTCACTTTTTTCCGCGGGGTAAATAACTCTTGTGCCATAAATCACTATCCCTGCATGAACTGGTGTAACAACTGATAATGTGATTACCGCACATAGCATCTTCATTTTTCATTCCTTATTTTATGCCGGCAACCAAGGTTGCCGGCATAACATTATTCCTGGATGACCATCAGTTTTACAGTTCCGTTTACCTTACCCTCAGAAACGTTAGTTGCTGCTTTTGCATACCGCGCAGAAAGAAGCAACTCATATTTATTATCGCCTAATGATTTAAGATCAGAAATAGCAAGCGTTGAGTTTCCGTCTTTTTCAATTAACTTATTTTTATGGTATAATTTAAAACCAACACCGGTAGCACCACCAGATCCCTGAGCCACTGTGTTTTCGATAACATCATTATAATCGAAAGCAGCACCATCAACTTTAATAATTACATCTTTGGTTGGATCGCATACCAAAATCATTGGTGTTGTCGCTTCATTTTCGCCAAATGGAACATCAACGCCAACATCGTAACCTTGAAATGCCGAAGCAGGTACATTTCCTAATTCAATTGCAGAAACGTTATTCCCATTATCGAATCGACAAGCGGTACCTGTTACTTCGCCAGTAATTGTCAAAGTTCCTTGTTCCTCTGCAGGAGCAGCATAAGCCCCACCACTCAAAAATACGCCAGCCAATACAGCAGCAATAATTGAACGATTCATAGTATCTTCCTTAATCAATATATTTAGATTTGTTACGCGGTGTTATTCCTGTAACTAGAATCTACACGTTTAAATCGTTACCGCAATGTAAACGGAATGTTTTTTTGATTTAAAACAAGTTACTCCGTGCAATATAATCGCAACAAATAGATAGAAACCAAACTTATTTGCACAATTAATAAGTTAGCGTAATTTACCATTCATATTTATTTTTAGGATAAATAAAAAAGCCCATATCATTCATGAAGGTGATATGGGCTATATGAAAGAGAATATTCTAGTCGTAGCGATTGAGGATAATTTGACGATTATCGCTCCCCGGAATAGCCACCAGTTCCGTTGTTACTCCCCTCGCCACCGACGTGACAGTTTGTTCGGTACTGGAAACGTGGGTGGTGTTGCCGCAGCGCTGTTGAAGTTGAGCATTTACCACTTCAGTACTGCAGGTCGGCGCGACAACGGTGCCGCTAATAGTTAAGGTTGCGGTATCTGCGCCCAATGTGGGAAGACTTAATCCATAAGCCAGAACTATAATTCCCAGCGACAAAGTTTTTTTCATCTAAATGTCGTTCCTGTATTAAACCCGATTTAACATGCAGGGTGGTTATTTGGCGCAATGATAGATGTACTATCACGCGAAAACCAATTGAAATACTAAATCAATGAGATAGGCATGATCAATTTAAATGATGAATAACGGATTTAATTCAGAAAAAATCATGTTTTATTAAGGTAGGATAAACAATACTCTATTTTCCCTTCATCTTATATATTCACCACATCAATATATAATTGATGCGGTGAATAATATTTAACGCGATAAATTACACCGCGCGGAAGGCAATCTCGCCAGGAATAACTTCACCCTGCCAGTACAGCTGCGCTGCTACGCGCCCTGCAAGGTCACGGTAAATGGCAGTAAATTCGCTGTCTGGGCGGCTGATAACCGTCGGTGTACCGCGATCGAGGTCTTCACGCAGAGAAATATGCAGCGGCATTTGTCCCAGCAGTTGGGTGTGGTACTGCTCGGCCAGTTTCTGCGCGCCACCGGTGCCAAAGATTGGCTCATGGTGACCGCAGTTGCTGCAAATATGCATACTCATATTCTCAACAATACCCAACACCGGCACTTCGACTTTTTCGAACATCACAATGCCTTTTTTCGCATCGATCAGCGCAATATCCTGCGGCGTGGTCACTACAACCGCCCCTGTTACCGGAATGTTCTGCGCCAGCGTCAGTTGGATGTCACCGGTGCCCGGCGGCATATCCAGTACCAGATAATCAAGATCCGGCCATAAGGTTTCCTGCAGCATCTGCAACAGCGCTTTACTGGCCATCGGGCCGCGCCACACCATGGCGTTATCGTCAGTGACCAGATAGCCAATGGAGTTGGTCGCCAGACCGTGAGACATAATCGGCGCCATATGAGTGCCGTCCGGCGAAGTTGGACGCTGGTTTTCCGCACCGAGCATTGTCGGGATGGACGGGCCATAAATATCGGCGTCAAGAATGCCCACCTTCGCCCCTTCCGCAGCCAGCGCCAGCGCCAGGTTCACCGCGGTCGAGGATTTGCCTACGCCACCTTTGCCCGAGCTAACGGCAATGATGTTCTTCACACCATTAATACCCGGCTGGTTTTTCACGCGCTTCAGCGTCGCGATGTTATGCGACAACTTCCAGTCAATCGCCTTCGCGCCGGTAATACGCAGCAGATCGGCACTGCATTGCTCTTTTAATGCTTCAAACGCGCTATGCCAGACGAAGGGCATGACCAGCTCGACGTGCAACGTGTCATCCATCCAGGCGACGTGGTGCAACGCTTTAAGCGTCGTCAGATTATGCTTCAGGGTTGAATGCTGAAAATTCGCCAGCGTCCCGGCGACCATCGCGCGCAGGGTTTCTGGTGATTTGGCCTGGGATTGTGGGTTCATCCCGACTCCTTTTTGTTGTTCTGAAAATACAATAGTCACCAGGTAGTTTACTCCAACCGCAACAATTATTCATTTACGTATAAATGCCCTTATCGCTTGGCGCAGTAATTACCATTTTGGTACTATCAAAGCCCTTTTCACTACAAAAGAAGTAATTGCCCACTATGACTCAAGTCGCGAAGAAAATTCTGGTAACGTGCGCGCTGCCGTACGCCAACGGCTCTATCCACCTCGGCCATATGCTGGAGCACATCCAGGCTGATGTCTGGGTCCGTTACCAGCGAATGCGCGGCCACCAGGTAAACTTCATCTGCGCGGACGACGCCCACGGTACGCCAATCATGCTGAAAGCACAGCAACTTGGGATCACGCCAGAGCAGATGATCGGTGAAATGAGTCAGGAGCATCAGACTGATTTTGCAGGTTTTGACATCAGCTACGACAACTACCACTCTACGCATAGCGAAGAGAACCGTGAGCTGTCTGAGCTGATTTACACGCGCCTGAAGGAGAACGGTTTTATTAAAAACCGCACTATCTCCCAGCTGTACGATCCGGAAAAAGGCATGTTCCTGCCTGACCGTTTCGTTAAAGGCACCTGTCCGAAATGTAAGTCTCCGGATCAGTACGGCGATAACTGTGAAGTCTGCGGCGCAACCTACAGCCCGACCGAACTTATCGAGCCGAAATCCGTCGTTTCCGGCGCAACACCGGTGATGCGTGACTCAGAACACTTCTTCTTTGACCTGCCATCGTTCAGCGAAATGCTGCAGGCGTGGACGCGCAGCGGCGCGTTGCAGGAGCAGGTCGCCAACAAAATGCAGGAATGGTTTGAATCTGGCCTGCAGCAGTGGGATATTTCCCGCGACTCACCGTACTTCGGTTTTGAAATCCCGAATGCGCCTGGCAAGTACTTCTACGTCTGGCTGGATGCGCCAATTGGCTATATGGGATCGTTCAAAAACCTGTGCGACAAGCGCGGCGACACGACCAGTTTTGATGAGTACTGGAAAAAAGACTCCGACGCCGAGCTGTATCATTTCATCGGCAAGGACATCGTCTACTTCCACAGCCTGTTCTGGCCTGCCATGCTGGAAGGCAGCAACTTCCGTAAGCCGACCAACCTGTTCGTACACGGTTATGTGACGGTGAACGGCGCGAAGATGTCCAAATCTCGCGGCACCTTTATTAAGGCCAGCACCTGGCTGAAGCACTTCGACGCCGACAGCCTGCGTTACTACTACACGGCGAAGCTCTCTTCACGTATTGATGACATCGACCTGAACCTGGAAGACTTTGTCCAGCGCGTTAACGCCGACATCGTCAACAAAGTAGTCAACCTGGCCTCCCGTAACGCTGGCTTTATCGCCAAACGTTTCGACGGCGTGCTGGCGGCTGAACTGGCCGACCCGGCACTGTATAAAACCTTCACTGATGCCGCTGCAGTCATTGGCGAAGCGTGGGAAAGCCGTGAATTCGGTAAAGCTATCCGTGAAATCATGGCGCTGGCCGACGTGGCAAACCGCTACGTTGACGAACAGGCCCCGTGGGTTGTGGCTAAACAGGAAGGCCGCGATGCGGACCTGCAGGCAATTTGCTCAATGGGCATCAACCTGTTCCGCGTTCTGATGACTTACCTGAAACCGGTACTGCCGACGCTGGCTGAACGCGTTGAAGCCTTCCTGAACAGCGAACTGAACTGGGATGCTATCGAGCAGCCGCTGCTCGGTCACAAGGTCAACACCTTTAAGGCGCTCTACAATCGCATCGACATGAAGCAAGTTGAAGCGCTGGTTGAAGCGTCTAAAGAAGAGGTGAAAGCCGCGGCCGCACCGGTTACCGGCCCGCTGGCGGACGATCCGATTCAGGAAACCATCACCTTTGACGATTTCGCCAAAGTTGACCTGCGCGTCGCATTGATTGAAAACGCTGAGTTCGTAGACGGTTCTGACAAACTGCTGCGTCTGACGCTGGATCTCGGTGGCGAGAAGCGTAACGTCTTCTCCGGTATTCGTTCTGCTTATCCGGATCCGCAGGTCCTGATTGGACGCCAGACCATTATGGTTGCCAACCTGGCACCGCGTAAAATGCGCTTCGGTATTTCCGAAGGTATGGTAATGGCGGCAGGTCCTGGCGGGAAAGATATCTTCCTGTTAAGCCCGGACGAAGGTGCAAAACCTGGCCAACAGGTGAAGTAAGATATATCAAGCGCTGCAATGGCAGCGCTTTTTTTTGCGTTAGCTTTTCCCCTAATCTTAAGCTCGTCATATCACTCCATTTTCGGACTGCTCAGTTATCACGATTAGATTTATTCTATACTGCTTTGCTATTAAGGTCGTACGGGCCCATTAAATTCACAGGCTCTATTATTTTGCATCCAATATTCATGAAATGGAGTTTTACATGAAAGCGTTACAAAAATTACTTTCACTCGCCGCGGCATCTGTTCTGGTTTTTTCCCTCGCGGGTTGCGGTGATAAAGAAGAGACGAAAACTTTCAATGCCAACCTTAACGGCTCGGATATTACCGTGTCTTACACCTATAAGGGCGATAAGGTTCTGAAACAAATTTCTGAAAGTAAAATCAGCTATGCGTCTGTCGGTGCCAGCAATAAAGAAGAAGCAGCAAAAGTTTTCGACGCCTTAAGCGCTAAATATCAAAACATCCCTGGTATAGAAGAAAAGCTCACCTATTCAGACACCTACGCGCAAGAAAATGTCACTATCGATATGGAAAAGGTCGATATAAAATCGTTGCAGGCCATCTCCGGGATGAAGCTATCTGAGAATGCCGATAAAAACATCAGCATGAAGCAAATGCAAACGGTAATGGAAGCGGCGGGTTTTAAAGAAGTGAAATAAACGACCGGCGACCCGATTTTAATCGTGGTCGCCCGTTTTTCTCGTTATGCTTTCGCGTTGTGTACGCGAGAGGTCAAACCGCGCAGGAAATAACGCAGGAACTGATCGCCACATTCGCGATAGTTTTTATGATCTGGCGCGCGCATCATGGCGGTAATTTCCGGCATCGACACGCGAAATTTCTGCTCGGTCATAATGGCCAGAATATCATCGGTTTTCAGCGAAAAGGCGATACGCAGCTTTTTCAGCACCGTATTGTTATTAACACGACGCTCAAGCGCCAGTTCCGGCGCTGAATCATCTTTCCCGCGCAGATGATAAATCAGACCGTTTAAAAAACCGGAAAGAATGATATCCGGGCAGCGCACAAACCCATCTTCATCTTCTTTTGTCATCCAGGTATCAAAACCCGCAGAGGTGGATTCCATGTCAGCAAGCGCAAGAATACGCACCATGTCGTTATTGTTCGCTTTCAGGGTGTAGCGCAGGCTACGAAGAATATCGTTACTTAGCATAGAGCCTTCAACAGTCGGTGATGCAATGGCGCGCAGTGTATCAGTTTTACAGTCCAATCGCCTCTTTTAGACTTTTAAGATAACGACGGCTCACCGGAACGGTCAGCCCGTTACGCAAAATCAGCTCGGCCTGGCCATTATCTTCCAGCCGGATTTCCTGCAACTGCGCTAAATTCACCAGATATTGGCGGTGGCAGCGCAGTAGTGGCGTACGACTTTCCAGCGTTCTGAGCGTCAACTCTGTAAACCCCTCTTTACCATCGCTACTGGTGACATACACGCCGCTCATACGACTACTGATAAATGCTACATCATCCATTTGCAGCAAATAAATACGGCTATGACCGCTGCACGGAATAAACTTCAGCGCCTGCTGATGCTCGGGCAGTAGCGATACATCCTGCTTCGTGCGTTCCTGACGCAAACGGCTCAGCGTTTTTTCCAGCCGCGCCTCTTCAATCGGCTTGAGCAGATAATCAAACGCATGTTCTTCAAAGGCTTTAACCGCATACTCATCAAAGGCGGTCAGGAAAACAATGTACGGGCGATGCTCAGGATCAAGCATACCGACCATTTCCAGGCCGCTGATACGCGGCATCTGAATATCGAGAAACAGGACATCCGGGCGCATTTTATGTACCGCGCCGATGGCTTCCACCGCGTTCGAACATTCCCCGACAATCTCGATGTCGCTTTGCTCCTGCAACAGGATCCGCAGATTCTCCCGCGCTAACGGTTCGTCATCGACAATCAGCACTTTGATCATGCCTGTTCCTCCAGAGGAAGTCGTAATGTGATTCGGGTAAAGCGGTCAGGTTCACACACTACGCTGATGCCAAAATCATCGCCAAACCGCTCGCGCAGTCGTTTATCGACCAGATTCATACCCAACCCGCTGGCCTCAGACGTTGGCTGATACAGTCCGGCATTATCTTCAATATCAAGCATCAGATACTGCCCTTCGCGACGGGCGGTAATCGACACCTCTCCGGTATCCAGTAACTGAGAGGTACCGTGCTTAATGGCATTCTCCACGATGGGCTGCAGGGTAAAAGCCGGTAATTGCTGATACGAAAGTTCATCAGGCACCGTTAAGGTCACCTGCAGCCGCGACTGGAATCGCGCCTTTTCAATTTGCAAATAGGCGTTCACGTGCTCAATTTCATCGGCCAGTGTGACAATCTCCGACGGACGCTTTAAGTTTTTGCGAAAGAAGGTCGACAGATACTGCACCAGTTGACTGGCCTGCTCGCTATCACGGCGGATCACGGCTTTGATGGTATTGAGCGCATTGAACAGAAAATGAGGATTCACCTGGGCATGCAGGAGTTTTATTTCTGACTGCGTAAGCATTGCTTTTTGCCGCTCGTACTGTCCAGCCAGTATTTGCGCCGAAAGTAGCTGAGCGATCCCCTCCCCCAACGTGCGGTTGATCGAGCTAAAGAGGCGGTTTTTAGCCTCATACAGTTTGATGGTCCCCATCACCCGCTGGTTTTCACCCCGCAGCGGAATCACCAGCGTCGAGCCTAATTTGCATTGCGGATGCAAAGAACAACGGTATGGGACTTCATTCCCGTCGGCATACACCACCTCTCCGGTTTCTATTGCCCGTAGAGTGTACGACGACGAAATCGGTTTACCAGGCAGGTGGTGATCGTCACCAATGCCGGTAAATGCCAGCAGCTTCTCACGATCGGTAATCGCCACCGCGCCGATATCCAGCTCTTCGTACAGCACCTGAGCCACCTTCATGCTGTTAACCTCGTTGAACCCCTGACGCAAAATACCTTCCGTAGAGGCGGCAACTTTGAGCGCAGTAGCGGAAAAAGCGGAGGTGTATTTTTCAAACATCGCTCGTTTATCGAGCAAAATACGCATAAACAGGGCTGCGCCCACGGTATTGGTGACCATCATCGGCGCGGCAATATTGCTGACCAACCGAAACGCATCATCAAACGGACGAGCAATTAATAAGATAATCAGCATCTGTACCAGTTCAGCCACAAAGGTGATGGCACCCGCCGTCAGTGGGCTAAAGACTTTATCGGTACGACCACGACGGGTGAGCACGCTGTGCACCAGCCCGCCGAGTAAACCTTCCACAATGGTCGAAATCATGCAGCTTAGCGCCGTCATACCGCCCATTGAATAACGGTGCAAGCCACCGGTAAGACCGACTAAACCACCGACTACGGGACCGCCGAGCAGTCCGCCCATCACCGCGCCGATAGCACGCGTATTAGCAATAGAGTCATCAATGTGCAGCCCGAAATAGGTGCCCAAAATGCAGAAAATGGAAAAGGTGACATAGCAAAGCAGTTTGTGCGGGAGACGGATAGTGACCTGCATCAGCGGGATAAACAAACGCGTTTTGCTCATCAGCCACGCGATAACGAGAAACACGCACATCTGCTGAAGCAGCAGCAACACCAGATTAAACTCGTACATACGCGCCAACCACACATCACTTAAAAGCGCGTAACATACATGGGCTGCGCGTAACTTTCTTTGAAGTGTTGCAAAAAAACAGGAATTTGTGAGAACGATCACTCGAAAGCGCGAGCATGACGACAAACCCAACCATTCATTGATCAAAAAACAGACAAAACTACCTGGTTCGCAAAAGAGCGTCTAAAGTAAAACTGGGACCTCGCGAGCAAGAGTGAGACGACGATGGCGCTTTACACAATCGGTGAAGTGGCTTTGCTTTGTGATATCAACCCTGTCACTTTACGCGCGTGGCAGAGGCGTTACGGATTACTCAAACCGCAGCGGACAGACGGCGGTCATCGTCTGTTTAACGACGCGGATATCGACAGGATCCGTGAGATAAAACGCTGGATAAACAACGGCGTTCAGGTCAGTAAGGTGAAAATGTTGCTCAGCAATGAGAACATTGATGTGCATAACGGCTGGCGTGAACAGCAAGAGACGCTATTAAGCTATTTGCAAAGCAATAATTTGCATAGTCTGAGAATGTGGATCAAAGAGCGTGGCCAGGATTATCCTGCGCAAACGCTCAACACCCATTTGTTCACACCGTTACGCCGCCGTCTGCAGTGTCAGCAGCCGATCCTCCAGGCGTTACTCGGGATCCTCGACGGCGTCCTCATCAACTACATCGCAATTTGTCTGGCCTCAGCACGCAAGAAACAGGGTAAAGATGCGCTGGTTGTCGGCTGGAATATTCACGATACCACCCGCTTATGGCTGGAGGGTTGGGTTGCCAGTCAGCAGGGATGGCGCGTTGACGTTCTGGCCCATTCACTGAACCAACTACGACCGGAAATGTTCGAAGGGCGAACCTTACTTGTCTGGTGCGGCGAGAACCAAACACCCGCTCAGCAACAGCAGTTGAGTGAATGGCGCGCGTTAGGTCACGATATTTATCCACTCGGTATTTAATATTCTATTAACAAAAGTGTACAATCCTTAGATTCACATAAGGAGTGCACAATGAGCGCAGCTAAAATCGGTGTAATAACCCTCTTCCTGCTGATGGCTATCGGCGGTATCGGCGGCGTCATGCTGGCAGGCTACACATTCATTTTACGTGCCGGGTAAGGTAGCTCGCTAATCGCTCAAATCCGCGATCGACAATCACTGCCGCCAACGCGACCAGCAACGCCCCCTGAATCACATACGCGGTATTGAATCCGCTAAGTCCGATAATTATCGGCGTACCCAGCGTATTCGCCCCGACGGTTGAGGCTATCGTTGCGGTGCCGATATTAATGATCACCGACGTGCGGATCCCCGCCAGAATAATCGGTGCCGCCAGCGGCAACTCCACTTTACGCAGGCGCTGCCAGCGACTCATCCCCATCCCGCTGGCGATATCCATCACGCTGGCAGAGATGCCTCCCAGCCCCGCCAGGGTTGCCTGTAGGATCGGTAACACGCCATACAGGATCAGCGCGATAACCGCCGGCTCAAGACCAAATCCCATCACCGGTACGGCAATCGCCAGCACCGCGACCGGGGGAAAAGTCTGCCCCACGGCGGCGATAGTTTCCACCATCGGCCTGAACTCTGCCCCCCAGGGCCGGGTTACCGCAATTCCGGCCCCGGTGCCGATGAGTACGGCGATAAGACTCGATATTCCTACCAGCGCAAAATGACTCAGCGCCAGCGCCGTAAAACTTTCCTGCTGATACACGGGGCGCGGCAACTCAGGAAACAGCGAACTAAACAGGGCCTGACTGTGCGGTAACCCGACCAACAGGATCAGGAACAGGACAACCAGCCACAGCAGTGGATCAGCAAGACGTTTCACGGGGCGGCATCTCCGAAAGCAGATCGCGAAAGTGAAGCGTACCGCAGGACACGCCCTGCGGCGTCACAACCGGCAGGACATCGCACCCCCGCGCCACAAACATCGACAGCGCATCACGCAGCGTCATTTCAGCCACCAGCGGCTCACCGTCTGAATGTTCGCCGCGACGGATAAAATCACCCACCGTACGCAGCGACAGTAACCGCACGCCCAGTTCGCTGCGGCCAAAGAACGTTTGTACGAAATCGTTCGCTGGCGCAGTCAGCATCGATAGCGGCGTCCCTTGCTGCACGACCTTCCCCGCGTCCATCAGGACCAGATGTTCCGCCAACCTCAGCGCCTCGTCGATATCATGCGTCACTAATACGATGGTACGCCCCAGCAGACGATGAATACGGGTCATCTCCTGCTGCAACGCACCGCGGGTGACAGGATCCAGCGCGCCAAAAGGCTCATCCATCAATAGCACCTGTGGATCTGCCGCCAGGGCGCGCGCAACCCCAACCCGCTGCTGCTGCCCACCGGAAAGCTGATGTGGGTAACGGTGACGCAAACTCGCCTCCAGCCCCAACAGCGCCATAAGTTCATCTGTTCGATCATCAATACGCGAGCGCGACCACTTTTGTAATTGCAGCACGGTGGCGATGTTCTGCGCGACGGTCCAGTGCGGGAACAAACCGATAGACTGGATCGCGTACCCCATACGCCGCCTTAACTCCAGTACCGGCAGACTGCGGATCTCCTCCCCCGCAAAACGAATCTGCCCGCTGTCATGCTCGACCAGTCGGTTGATCATCTTCAGTGTGGTGGATTTTCCGGAACCCGACGTGCCAATCAGCACCGAAAAGCTCCCCTCCGCCAAATGCAGATTAAGGTCGTCGACGGCTTTTTGCTGACCGTAGGTTTTACTGACATGACTAAATTCAATCATTATTCGTTCCCTTCAGCAGCGCTAGCCCTAAATCAAACAGCGCATCAATCAACACTGCCAGCACAACTACCGGGATCACGCCCAGCAGCACTAAATCAACGGCGCTACTAAGCAATCCCTGAAAGACCAGCGCGCCAAAGCCCCCGGCGCCGATCAGCGCGGCAATCACCGCCATCCCTACCGTCTGGATCATCACCACCCGCAGACTGCGCAAGAAGACAGGCAGCGCCAGCGGCAACTGCACCGAGATAAACCGTTGACGCGCGCTCATCCCCATCGCCCGGGCGCTTTCCAGTACATCCACTGGAACCTGATTCAGTCCAGCCACGACGCCACGTACCAACGGTAAGAGCGCGTACAGTACCAACGCAATAAGCGCGGGTGTCAGGCCGGTTCCCGCAACGCCGAGTGAGCTTAACGAGGGAAAATGCTTAACCAGCCCAGCAAGTGGCGCAATCAACAGGCCAAACAAGGCCACCGAGGGGATGGTCTGGATAATGTTCAGTACGGCGAAAACCGGTCCCTGACGCGAGTCAGAAAAAGAGCACCAAACGCCCAGCGGCACACCAAGGAATAGCGCGGGTATGACGGTGCCGAACAGAATAGTCAGATGCTGCGCCAGTGCGTCGTTAAAGACATCCTGGCGGTTGGCATACTCTTTCAGCAGGGAAAGATCGTTAAACGTGCCGGACAGTAATAACACTATCGGCATAACAAAAAGTTGCGCATGCAGCACCCATCGCCACAACATCTGACGGGTGATGCGCCGAATGGCGTCACTGGCAGCCAGCAACATGAATCCGAGACCCAGCCAGAACCCGGAGCCAAGACTGGTTCTGGCCAGCGTACTGCCCGTCTGCGCCAGATACGTTGCCGTTGTACCTGCAGTTACCAGCGCCGCAATCACCAACAGCTGGCTGATAACAAGCGTCAATATATTGCCGGATTTGCCCGACACAAAGCACAGAAGAAACAGTAGCAAACATGCCACCGCCAGTCCCCACGCCATGTCGGGCCTGATATCCCAGAGTTGACGACCTTCGCCGGAAACCAGGCGATTGGGGGCATAACTAATGAAAGGAAGCGCAGCTGCTGCGAAGGTAAGAAGAACCAGCAGCAACAGCACCCGATTAACCGAGATATTGGACAAAACACCCACCCGCCGTAAATTCCGTTACTTAACCCATCCTTTTTGCTTCAGATAATCTGCTGCAACTTTTTTTGCATCCAGACCCTCTACGGCAATACTGGCGTTAAGCTGCTGGAGCGTTTTTTCATCCAGACTGGCAAAAACAGGCTGCAGCCATTCTTCCATTTTCGGATAGGCCTTGAGTACCGACTCACGTACCACTGGCGCAGGCGCATAAATCGGCTGAACGCCTTGCGGATCGCTTAACGTTTGCAGCCCCAGCGCGGCGACCGGACCATCGGTACCGTAGGCCATCGCGGCATTGACGCCGGAGGTTTGCTGCGCTGCAGCTTTAATCGTCACGGCGGTATCCCCCCCGGCCAGTGATAAAAGCTGATTCTGATTCAGTTTAAAATCATAGGCTTTTTCAAACGCGGGCAGCGCGTCCGCACGTTCGATAAACTCCGCAGAGGCGGCCAGTTTGAAGGTGCCCCCCTCTTTCAGGTAGCGCCCTAAATCTGCAAGCGAAACCAGTTTATTCTTTTCGGCGACATCCTGGCGGACCGCAATGGTCCAGGTATTGTTGGCGGGCGCAGGCGTTAACCAGACCAGTTTATTTTTCTCTGCGTCCAGCTTTTTCACTTTGTCGAAACCAGCCTGCGCATTTTTCCACGCCGGATCATTCTCATCTTTAAAGAAGAAGGCGCCATTGCCGGTATATTCCGGGTAGATATCCAGCTCGCCGGATGTAATCGCGCCACGCACCACTGGCGTAGTCCCCAGTTGCACTTTATTGACGGTTTTCACACCATGGCTTTCGAGCACTTGCAAAATAATGTTACCGAGCAGCGCCCCTTCGGTATCAATTTTTGACCCAACCGTAACGGGTGACGCGGCCTGTAAGGGCATACTTATCGCGGCTAACAATGCCAACGACCCTACCCCAAACTTTGAGATTATCATGCTGTGCTCCTCATCCTTTTGCGGCCCTTTTCAGAGACTTGAGGAAAAAGCATAGTCGAAAAATCAGGCCTTAACCTGGCAATTGGGTAGTAACACTGAGAGTAATTAGCAGTAAGGCGATAAAAAAATCCGGCAAACCCAAGGTGAATTTGCCGGATAGCGTTATTTCATAGACCAGATAAGCATTGCGCCATCAGGCATGATGCGTGGCTTTCTTCATCAACTACAGCAGTTCAAATTCACCCTGCTTCACTCTGGCGGAATCCACGCCGATAAAGACGTTAAATTTACCCGGTTCAGCATCGTATTTCATACGCTGGTTCCAGAATTTCAGCGCTTCGATATCAATCGGGAAGCTGACAGTCTGCGTTTCACCCGGTTTAAGATTCACTTTCTCAAAGCCTTTCAGCTGTTTTACCGGACGGCTCATTGAAGCGGTCACATCCTGCAAATACATCTGAATCACCGTCGCACCTTCGCGCTTGCCGGTGTTGGTCACCTGGACGCTGGCCGTCACTGTCCCGTCACGTTTCATCGTCGGTGCAGAGAGTTTCACATCCGAAACGGTAAAGGTGGTGTAGCTCAGGCCATAGCCAAAGGGATACAACGGACCGTTTGCTTCGTCAAAATAACGCGAGGTGTACTTATTCGGCTTATCGGCGTTATACGGACGACCGGTATTGAGATGGCTGTAATAGACCGGGATCTGTCCGACAGAGCGTGGGAAAGACATCGGCAGCTTGCCTGATGGGTTGTAATCGCCAAACAAAACATCGGCGATGGCGTTACCGCCTTCCGTCCCGGCAAACCAGGTTTCGAGGATCGCATCAGCTTGTTGATCTTCCTTAACCAGCGCCAGCGGACGTCCGTTCATCAGCACCAGCACCAGCGGTTTACCCGTTGCTTTCAGCGCGGCAATCAGGTCACGTTGGCTCTGCGGAATAGTAATGTCCGTACGGCTGGAGGCTTCATGTGCCATTCCCTGTGCCTCACCGACCACCGCAATCACCACATCAGACTGTTTCGCCGCATTAACGGCTTCATCAATCATCGCCTGCGGCGAGCGCGGGTCAACTTTCACCGCCTCTTCATACAGGTTCAGGAAGTCGACAATGCCTTTATCGTTGGTGATATTCGCCCCTTTGGCGTATACCACTTTACCCTGCTCGCCAATGGCATTTTTAATCCCTGTCAGCACCGTGACCGACTGATCGGCAACCCCGGCTGCGGACCAACTGCCCATCACATCACGCTTGCTGTCGGCCAGTGGCCCGACAACCGCCACGGTGGCGGATTTTTTCAGCGGCAGCGTGTCGAGGCGGTTTTTCAGCAGCACCAGGCTTTCACGCGCCACTTCACGCGCTTCTTTACGGTGCAGGCGGCTTTCGGCGTTGGTATCCACCGGATCAGATTCTTTGGCTCCCAGATGGCTGTACGGATCGTTAAACAGCCCCATATCATATTTCACGTTCAGCACGTGACGAGCAGCGTCGTCAAGCTCCGCCATTGTCACTTTGCCTGATTTAATCAGCCCCGGCAGGTATTTGCTGTAATACTCATCGCTCATACTCATGTTGATACCGGACTTGATAGCCACGCGTACCGCATCCTCAGGATCGGAGGCGGTGCCGTGCTTAATCAGTTCCTTAATCGCGCCGTGATCGGAAACGGTGATGCCTTTAAAGCCCCACTCATCGCGCAGCACGTCTTTCAACAGCCAGGCATCCGACGTCGCCGGCGTACCGTTAAGCGAATTAAGTCCTACCATCACCGCGCCGCTACCGGCATCCAGCCCGGCTTTGTACGGCGGCATGTAGTCATTAAACAGACGCTGCGGGCTCATATCGACGGTGTTGTACTCTTTCCCGCCCTCTACCGCGCCATAAGCGGCGAAGTGCTTGACGCTGGTCATTACCGAATAGCGATCGGCAGGGCTTTTCCCCTGCATCGCTTCCACCATGGTTTTACCCATCGTGGCGGTCAAATACGTGTCTTCGCCAAACCCTTCCGATGCCCGGCCCCAGCGCGGATCGCGGGAGACATCAACCATCGGCGCCCAGGTCATGTTCAGGCCATCATCGGCAGCTTCATACGCTGAAACGCGACCGACGGTTCTGACCGCATCGAGATTAAAGGAGGACGCCAGACCGAGGCTTATCGGGAACACGGTACGCTGGCCGTGCAATACGTCGTAGGCAAAAAAGAGAGGAATTTTCAGGCGGCTGAGTTCCATCACCTGATCCTGCATTTTGCGGATATCCTGGCGTGTTACGGTGTTAAAAATTGCCCCAACCTGCCCGTCTTTGATCATCTCGCGGATGGCTTCCTTCGGATTATCAGGCCCGACGCTGATTAAGCGTAATTGACCAATTTTCTCATCCACGGTCATCTGTTTGAGTAAATCGGTAACAAATGCATCCCGCGCTTCTGGCGTTAGCGGATGGTTACCAAACAGAGTGTCCGCCAGCGCGGGTTGCACCGCCAGACTCACCGCAACACCTACAGAACATAGCCATTTCATGTTGATTCTCTCTTTATTTTTTCCTGACGCATCAGCGAAAATATAACAAAAACCGCAATTTGCCGTAAGACTAAACGGGAGCGCTAAAGAAAGCTAAGGTTATTCTCCTAATTTTCAAAACCAGCGTGAATCAATGAAAGACAAGCCAGAGACAATATGAATGAGAAAGCGTATTGTCATACAAAGCGCTATGCTTGTTCCTGATATTGAGTCCCACCACAAGGAGTGGAGAATGTCTTCCATTACAACAGATAATAAAGCTTTCCTGAATGAACTGACCCGCCTGGTGGGTCATTCGCACCTGCTCACTGAACCCGCTAAAACCGCCCGCTATCGCAAGGGATTTCGCTCCGGCCAGGGCGATGCACTCGCCGTCGTTTTTCCGGGCTCGCTTTTAGAATTGTGGCGCGTCCTGAACGCCTGCGTCGCCGCAGACAAAATCATTCTGATGCAGGCCGCCAATACCGGCCTGACCGAAGGCTCTACGCCAAGCGGCAATGATTACGACCGTGAAATTGTTATTATCAGCACCCTGCGTCTTGATAAACTGCACGTCATCGGCAAAGGCGAACAGGTGCTGGCCTGGCCAGGAACAACGCTTTATTCGCTGGAAAAAGCGCTCAAACCTTTTGGTCGTGAACCGCATTCAGTGATCGGCTCCTCCTGTATCGGCGCTTCCGTGATTGGCGGCATTTGTAACAACTCCGGCGGCTCGCTGGTGCAACGAGGCCCGGCCTACACGGAGATGTCGCTGTTTGCGCGTATTGATGAACAGGGCAAATTACAGCTGGTTAACCATCTGGGCATCGAGCTTGGCCAAACCCCAGAACAGATCCTCAGCAAACTCGATGACGAGCGCATCAAAGATGACGATGTTCGCCACGACGGACGTCATGCGCACGATCACGACTACGTGACCCGCGTCAGAGATATTGAGGCGGATACGCCCGCACGCTATAACGCCGACCCGGACCGCTTGTTTGAATCGTCCGGTTGTGCCGGAAAGCTCGCAGTTTTCGCCGTGCGTCTGGACACTTTCGAAGCCGAAAAAAATCAGCAGGTCTTTTATATCGGCACCAACCAGCCTGAGGTGCTGACGGAGATCCGCCGTCATATTCTGGCGAAGTTTGAACATCTGCCGGTTGCCGGTGAATATATGCATCGCGACATTTACGACATCGCTGAGCAGTACGGCAAAGATACGTTCCTGATGATCGACAAACTCGGCACCGACAAAATGCCGTTTTTCTTCACCCTGAAAGGCCGCACCGATGCGATGCTGGAAAAAGTGAAATTTTTCCGTCCGCACTTCACCGACCGGGCGATGCAGAAGTTTGGCCATTTATTCCCCAGCCACTTACCAGCGCGTATGAAAAGCTGGCGCGACAAATACGAGCATCACCTGCTGTTAAAAATGGCCGGTGGCGGCGTGGCTGAAGCGCAAAACTGGCTAAATGAGTTTTTCAAAACGGCAGAGGGCGACTTCTTTGCCTGTACGCCGGAAGAAGGCAGTAAGGCGTTCCTGCACCGCTTTGCGGCGGCTGGCGCGGCTATTCGTTACCAGGCCGTTCATGCGGATGAAGTAGAAGATATTCTGGCGCTGGATATCGCGCTGCGTCGTAACGACACCGAATGGTATGAACATCTGCCGCAAGAAATCGACAGTCAGTTGGTGCATAAGCTCTATTACGGGCACTTTATGTGCTATGTATTCCATCAGGATTACATCGTTAAAAAAGGCGTGGATGCTCATGCGCTAAAAGAGCAGATGCTGAAGTTACTGCGCGAGCGTGGGGCACAGTATCCGGCGGAGCATAACGTCGGGCATCTGTACCAGGCGCCAGAAACCTTGACCCGCTTTTACCGCGAGAATGACCCAACCAACAGTATGAACCCGGGTATTGGGAAAACGAGTAAGCAGAAGTTCTGGAAAGAGTCGTAGGCCCGATAAGCGTAAGCGCCATCGGGCACGTTGCCGGGGGCGCTTCGCTTGCCCGGCCTACGGTTTAATCGTTCTGCGCGGTTTGTTCACCCGTAGCTGAACCTGCCGCCGCCATCTGCGCCGCTTTTTGCTTTTTGTAGCTCAGCGCTGCCGCCGGAACCGGCATCACCTTGCCGGTTTCAATCCAGGTGCGTAAACGGCTGGCATCGGCAAAGTGGGTATATTTCCCAAAAGCATCCATCACCACCAGCGCCACCGGTTTGTTATTAATCACCGTGCGCATCACCAGACAGTGGCCCGCCGCATTGGTAAACCCGGTTTTAGTTAACTGAATATTCCAGTTATCGCGATACACCAGATGGTTGGTATTACGGAACGGCAATGTATACGCCGGATTGGCAAACGTCGCCATATCTTCACGCGTAGTACTTAGCTGACCAATCAGCGGATACTGTTTGCTGGCAATCAGTAACTTCGTTAAATCACGCGCGGTTGAGACGTTATGAATCGATAACCCGGTCGGCTCCACAAAACGGGTATGGGTCATGCCCAGCGCTTTCGCTTTCGCATTCATCGCCTTGATAAACGCGTTATAGCCGCCAGGGTAATGATGTGCCAGACTGGCTGCCGCACGGTTTTCAGATGACATCAGCGCCAGTAACAGCATGTCTTTACGGCTGATTACACTGTTCAGCCGTACGCGAGAGTAAATTCCTTTCATCTCAGGCGTCTGACTGATATCAACTTTCAGTTTTTCATCCAGCGGCAGTCGCGCATCAAGCACCACCATCGCCGTCATTAATTTGGTAATCGACGCAATCGGACGCACCAGATCCGGGTGGTTCGAATAGATAACCTTGTTGGTATTCAGATCAACAATCATCGCGCTACCGGACGCTATCTCAGGTTGAGAAGCCGCTACGGTAGGTGCCGTTTTCGCCACGGCTTGGGGTGCAAAAGGAACGGCCAGCACCAGGGCAAGGCTTAATAATGAAACTCGGAATTTCAGCATGATGAGATTTCTGATAAGGGTTCACGCACGTCACAACGCACACCGCCCGAGATTAAGTATTTTCTCAGGCTAGCTCAGGCATCATAGCGATCCGGCAGGTTTGCCGCTACAGGAGAATCGTCTCGAAATGCTGCGTTGCTGACTTTTACGTCAACAACGCAGCGCAGAGGAGTTTTACAGATCAGAATAAGCGATAGCCGTAACCCCACAGGATTACCGTAATCGCCAGCAGAACTTCAAGTACCAGCACACCAATAGCCAGCGTGGAACTGGAAAAACTTAACCCTTCCTCGCGAGTGATATTCAGGAATGTCGGAATACCGAGATAGAGTAAATAACCTGTGTAAAACAGCGCGATAGTTCCCACCAACGCACACAGCCAGACCAGCGGATAAAGTGCGACCAGACCGCTTAAAAACAGCGGAGTCGCGACATATCCGGCAAAGACCATACAGTGCGCCAACGACGGACGCTGCGGGTAATTACGCGCCATCCACCAGATAACCCGGCCCATGACAGCCACGCCCGCCAGCATCACGCCGTAAAACAGAATGGCCAGCGCCAGTCCGGTCAATAGGGATAACTGCAGTATGTTGCCATCGCCAAAATTCCAGCCGATTTGTGTGGTACCGATAAACGCGCAAACCACCGGGATTGCCGCCATCAGCAGTACATGATGGGTATAGTGATGCGAAACGCTTTCGTTTTCGCTGTTGATAACGTGCATTTCACGATCGGGATGGGAAAACAGCCCCCAGACATGGTTCATACCGCCCCCTTCTTGTCAGCTCCGGACCTCAACACTACAAGTATAATTCAGCTTTTGATTATTTTATGTACACAGAGAAAATACCGGATCGCTACGGCGTATTGTTACGTTCACCCAATGTTTATCACTTCTCTGAAACGATACTGCCTGTGAACGTGTTAAGGGTACTATCGCCGTACCCTTAACAATCCCGGCTCCCGGCGGGAAAATTGTTGCTGCGCAATACCCTCCGCTTATTCCTTCAGGCTACCGGGCCGGGCGCGAGGTAGCGTCCTTGCAAAGCACGCCCTGAGCCAGCATCCATGCTGGCTCTCCCGGCCTTACGGAAACACGTCGGCAATTTTCAGCCGGACCAGCCCACACCTGACCATTTGCGTTTTTTGTTTAAACAGCAAAACAGATTTAACTGGAATTCAGAGCGTTGAAGCGATGACTCCGGTCCGGCTGAAAATCGATGAAGCGTTGACGGCTGACCGGGTCTGCCCGCAGGGATGCGGGCAGAGGGGACGGCCTGCATGGACGCAGGCTCGGCCCCGACCCGACAGGCAGGCGGAATAAGACGAATAGCTCGCGCAGCGACGATTTTCCCGCCGCGAGCCTGGGATGCAAGGGAGGCGGCGGTGAGCCTCCCTTGCACGTTCACGAGTAACGGCGTTTCAGAGAAATGACACCGCGGAGGTGAACGGAACCCTGAGCCAGAATCACATATCCTTCATAATACTTAACTGACAAGCATTAGAACGCTACGGCGCGGCTTTTCCGGCATCAAATATTCATAGGGTGTATGCTATAAGCGGTGGAGGTCATACAATCGTATGGATATAAATCATTATGTTGCGCAATACGGCTATGCCGCATTAGTGATTGGCAGTCTGGCTGAAGGGGAAACCATTACCCTGTTAGGCGGCGTCGCGGCCCATCAGGGAGTACTTAAATTTCCGCTGGTGGTGCTCTCCGTCGCGCTGGGCGGGATGATTGGCGATCAGTTGCTCTATTTACTCGGACGTCGTTTTGGCGGCAAAATTCTGCGGCGTTTTTCGCGTCATCAGGCAAAAATTGATTACGCGCAGAAGATGATCCAACGGCGTCCTTATCTGTTTGTGGTCGGCACGCGTTTTATGTACGGTTTTCGCGTTATTGGCCCTTTGCTGATTGGTGCCAGTCACCTGCCACCGAAGATCTTTTTACCGCTCAATATTCTCGGGGCGCTGGTGTGGGCGCTGATATTTACCACCCTGGGTTATGTGGGGGGAGAAGTCATCGCGCCGTGGCTGCACAATCTCGACCAGCACATTAAGCACTGGATATGGCTGGTTCTGGTGATTGTACTGGTGGTAGGCGCACGCTGGTGGTTGAAAAAACGCAGCGGCAAGAAGACGGCCCGGTAGAGCGGTATCTACCGGGCAGGTGTATTACGACGCGTGGTAGCCGCCGCCCAGCGCGCTGGTCAACTGAATGGAAGCATCCAGCCACTGGCCTTGCAGTACCAGACCGTTGCACTGCTCACGTAACGCCGGGATCTTTGCTTCGCTAACCCGCGAACCCGCAATAATACCGGCGTTAAATCGCGCCTGCGCAAGTCCCACCACACGCTGTGCATCATGTTCAATCTGCTGCTGATGCTGATTCTTCTGCGCCAGTGTTTCCACCTGCGAAGCTGCTCGCGCCACGTCATTCACCGCATCTACCACGGCTTTGTTGTAATTCGCCACCGTCAGGTTGCTTTGCGCTTTGGTGATATCGAGATTGGCATTCAATCTGCCGCTGTCGAAAATAGGCAGCGTGAGTCCGGCTGTGACCCCCATCTGCTGCGCGGAATGGCGGAACAGATCGCTCAGATGTAACGCATCCTGTTGTAAAAATGCCATCAAATTCACGTCAGGATAAAACGCAGCTTTCGCCGCATCAATGCTGCTCAGGGATGATTCAATATACCAGTGCGCGGCCTGTAAATCCGGTCGACGGGCCAGCAGCGAATAGCCTAACTGGGACGGGAGCTGGCTTTCTACGGTAGGTAACTTACTGGTATGCAGTTTCAGAACGGTAGACTGTGAATTAGTCAGGGCGCTCAGCCGCGCCTCAATCACTTTCATTTTGCCGTTAACATCGTTCAGTTGCTGATCCGTTTTACTGGAATCGATATCGGTCTCAACGCCTTCCACCGATGAGGTAATGCCGTTTTGATACAGTTGACGATCGACGTTAATAACGTTCTGTTGCTCATTTTTAATCTGCGTCAGCACGCTTTTCAGCGCCGCCTGCGTCTGCCATTCCCAGTACAGACGTGAAACGCCGCTCGCCAGCAGCTGGCGGGTTTGTTCACGCTCTGCTTCTCGCGCTTTAACGGCCCCAATACGCGCCGTCACTTCGGCCCGATTTTTCCCCCACAGATCCAGATTCCAACCGGCGGTTAAACCAAAGGTCCCGTTGGTGTACCACGGGCCTGTCGTTCCGGCGGCAGGATCGGTAATGGCAAACGGTCCCATCAACCCTTCAGCTGACATTCGCTGACGCTCAACGTCCGCAGAGAAATCGATCTCCGGGCCATCCTGCGCCTCAACGGCCTTCGCCTGCGCCTCCGCCAGTTGAATGCGCTGTTCCGCTACCTGCATATCAGGAGAGTTTCGCAACGTGCTGTCAATCAGCGCATTAAGCTGAGGATCGTGGTATGCCTTCCACCATTGGCTGTCCGGCCAGCCATTTTTTAATGCCGCAGGTAATGCGGAATCGACGTTCACAGCAGGGGTCTGCTGTGACAGAGACTGACGGTCATCATGCATAGGCGCACAGCCTGCCATCAGAATAAAAAGAGGCAACAATGCCGTCGCGGCAAAAACAGAATTACGATTCATGGAGATATACAGGTAAGAAAAGATGCGCAGAGAGTACGACTTGTCGCTGTTACTTTTTTAGTTACGCGTGGCAATACATCTTTGGCAATAAAAATATATAATCAGAAAAATATACACCACACAAATAATATAGATTAAATAATTTTAATAATTTATAGATGGAAACCTTATGTCACAGAATATTTATGACGACCCGGAATTCTTTGCCGGATATGCCACACTGGATCGTTCAGTAAAAGGGCTTGATGGCGCACCGGAATGGCCAGCAATACAAGCTATGCTCCCCGCTCTGCAGGGTAAAAACATTCTCGATTTGGGCTGCGGATATGGCTGGTTTTGCCGCTACGCGCGCGATAATCATGCCGCCAGCGTCGTGGGGCTGGATATCTCACAAAAGATGTTAACCCAGGCGCACAATATGACTCACGGCAATGGCATCGTCTATCGCCGTGAAGATCTCGAAACGCTTACTCTCTCACCGGCTTCTTTCGACCTGGCTTATAGCTCCCTTGCCCTGCATTATCTACACGATATTGAACGATTATTCGTAACGATTTACCAGGCATTAACACCGGGAGGTATGTTAGTTTTCTCTGCCGAGCACCCGATTTATACCGCACCGCTTAATCAGGGCTGGATAAAAGACAAAGCCGGGCAGCTGTCCTGGCCGGTTAATCATTATCAACAAGAAGGCGAGCGTATCAGTAACTGGTTTGCTGAAGGCGTTAAAAAACAGCACCGTAAGCTGGCGACCTGGATTAACGCGCTCATTGCCGCCGGATTCGAAATAGTGTGTGTTGATGAATGGGGCCCTTCTGCTCAACAGATTGCTGAAAACCCGGCGTTGGATGAAGAAAAAGAGCGGCCAATGGTGTTTTTACTGAGCGCACGTAAACCAGCATAACAGCACCGCCAGGCAGAATAGTTGATACTTTCCTATACTCATTCTGAACTTACCAAAAAAAGGAAAGTTAATGAAAATTCTGCTGTGGATTATTCTAATTATTTTTCTGATTGGGCTGTTGGTGGTAACGGGCGTGTTTAAGATGATTTTCTGATGTCGTTATTTCGCCCTGGCCTGATAGCAGAAATGTCAGGCTATCATTCTCTCTGATGCCGGATGGCGGCGTAAACGCCTTATCCGGCCTACCGGAACTGATGTCAGGCGGTAATCTCGATGGCCTGAATTGCCCGAGCGATATCCGGTGAATTGTTTAACGCGCGAATCTCCTGAAACAGTGCTGTTGCCTCTGAATATTCTTTACGCAAATACCCTAACCACTGCTTAATACGCGCCACATGATACAACCCTGTGTCACCCTGCTTTTCGAGACGGGTATATTTTTGCAACAACCTCACCACATCAGGCCACGGCATTCGCGGCTCGTTGTACTTCACCACGCGGCTCAGGTTCGGGATATTTAACGCGCCACGGCCGATCATCACCGCATCGCATCCGCTGATGGCCATACAATCCTGGGCGCTCTGCCAGTCCCAGATTTCGCCATTCGCGATAACCGGAATGGTAAGTCGCTGGCGAATTTCACCAATCGCCTGCCAGTTAATATGCTCGGCCTTATAGCCCTGCTCTTTGGTACGACCATGCACCGCCAGTTCGCTGGCGCCAGCCTGCTGGACGGCATCGGCAATTTCAAACTGCCGATCGCTGTTGTCCCAGCCCAGGCGCACTTTCACCGTCACTGGGAGATGGTCCGGAACCGCCTCGCGCATGGCTTTTGCGCCGCGGTAGATAAGTTCTGGATCTTTCAATAACGTCGCGCCACCGCCGCTGCCGTTGACCAGCTTCGACGGGCAACCGCAGTTCAGATCGACACCGTACGATCCCAGTTCTACCGCGCGGGCCGCGTTCTCCGCCAGCCACTGCGGGTACTGGCCCAACAGCTGTATGCGCACCTGCGTACCGGATGGCGTGCGGCTGTTGTTATGCAGTTCCGGGCAGAGCCGGTGAAATACTTTTGCCGGCAGGAGCTGATCCACCACGCGCACAAACTCCGTGATGCACAGATCGTAATCATTCACTTCAGTCAGCAGTTCGCGCACCAGGGAATCGAGCACGCCTTCCATCGGCGCCAGTAAAACACGCATATCGTCACCCGCAAAAAAAGAGGCGCTATGGTAGCGCCTCCGTTCGGGAGATTAAAGAGGCTCAGCGCGGCAACAGACAGTTATCTTCTTTCCAGCCGTACAGCCACTCCATACCGCGATAAAACTCCGCCTGTGATTTGCCTTGCCACAGCAGATTACGCACCTGGCGCTCGACGCCCGCAGCGTGATAAACGCGGCCCATTTCGCGCGTCGACCAGACAATCCGCGCCGTACGCGGAATGCGTACCGACTCATACAGGGCAAAGGCATCAGCCGCATCGCCGTCACACTGCTGTAACGCCTTACCGAGCGTGACAGCATCTTCCAGCGCCATACAGGCTCCCTGCGCCATATATTGCGCCACCGGGTGCGCGGCATCGCCCACCAGCGTAATGCGGTCGGTGCCCCATTTCTCTACCGGCTCGCGGTCAGCAGTGGCCCAGCGCCGCCATGATGTCGGTTTATCCAGCATCTGCCGTGGACGTGGATGAATACCGGCAAAATAGGAAAGTACCTCCTCTTTACTGCCATCCTTCACGCCCCACTCTTCCTGCTGACGACTATGAAAGGTCACCACCAGATTGTATTGTTTGCCGCCGCGCAGCGGATAGTGCACCAGGTGACAGTGCGGTCCGGCCCACAACACCGGCGCGTTAATGCGCAAATCTTCCGGCATATCATCGCAATCAATCACCGCGCGATAGACCACGTGCCCGGTCACGCGTGGCGCATCGCCAATCAGAGACTGACGGACAACCGACTTCACCCCGTCACAGCCGACCAAAATATCCGCCGTCCAGCTGTTGCCATGCTCGTCAAATACCGTCACGTCATCCTCGGTCTGGCGAATATCAACCACGTTAGTTGAAGTGCGATACTCAACGTTGGGATGAACCAGCGCCGCTTCCCACACAGAAGCATGAATATCCACCCGATGGATAACCGCATAAGGACCGCCAAAGTGATCGCGGAACGCCTGTCCGGTTTCAATACGCACGACTTCCTGCGCATTTACCGCATCCATCATGGTGATATGATCGGTAAAAACGGCGCGCTGGCGGGCAACCTCTCCCACACCAAGGCTGTCGAGCGCAGAGAACGCGTTTGGTCCGAGCTGAATGCCCGCGCCAATTTCACCAATCTCATGCGCTTTCTCCAGCAACATCACTTTGATTCCCTGACGGGCCAGCGATAACGCGGTCGCCGCGCCGCCAATCCCACCACCCACGATAATTGCGCGTGTCACTTTAGCCATTGTCGTTCTCCTTATCAGGCTGGAATTTTGTCTTGTTGGTTCTCGGGCGCGGCGGCGATAAACGCCGGAAGCTGGGTACAGGCATCATAGACCGCCTTGCACCGTGGATATGCGCTCAAATCGCAGCCCATACGTAGCGCGTTCGCCCATTGCGGGATCAGGCAGCAATCCGCCAACGTCGGCGCATCACCCACACAGAACGCCCCCGAATGACTCTGGCGCAGCATCTGTTCCACTGCGCTTAACCCTTGCTGGATCCAGTGCGCATACCAGCGTTTTTTATCCTCTTCACTGATCTTTAACTCGTCGCTCAGGTAGCGCAGTACCCGCATGTTATTCACTGGATGGATATCACAGGCGATGGCATAGACAATTTCCAGCACCCGACTGCGCATCGGGAAGTCAGCAGGCAGCAGCGGCGACTGCGGAAAGTGGCCATCCAGCCAGTCGGTTATCGCCAGCGATTGTCCAAGCGATTCTCCGTCATCGGTCACCAGCGTCGGCACCAGCCCCAGCGGATTCATCCGCCGATAGGCCAGTTCGTTCTGCTGACCGATGCGAATGTTGACGCCTACCGTCCGGTAATCGAGCCCCTTCAGCGCCAGCGCGATACGCACGCGATATGACGCGGAGCTATTAAAGAAACTGTACAGCTTCATCATCCACCTCAGACAATCTTCACGGCGATGGGGGTTAAACCGTCTACGTTGCCGGTGATCACATCACCTTTCACTACCGCCCCCACGCCTTCCGGCGTACCGGTGTAGATCAGATCGCCCGGCTGAAGTTCGAAAAATCCGGACAGATAGCTAATTGTTTCATTCACAGACCAGATGAGGTGGCGAATATCGCTCCGCTGATGATCGTCGCCGTTAACCTGCAGCCAGATAGGCGCATTGTTAACATCTACGCTTTCACTGGCTTTATGCAGCGGCGCGATGGGCGCAGAGAGATCAAACGCTTTGCCGATTTCCCACGGACGCCCCATCTGGCGCATCTCCATCTGCCTGTCGCGACGGGTCATATCCAGACCGGTGGCATAGCCCCAGATATATTCGTGCGCTTTTTCCAGCGGTATATCGCTGCCCTTTTTACCAATCGCCACCACCAGCTCTATCTCATAGTGATAATTATCGGTCTGCGACGGGTACGGCAGTTCAAGGGTTTGACCAGCCGCCACCGGAACCACCGCGTCGGCAGGTTTACAGAAGAAGAACGGCGGTTCGCGATCCGGGTCGAAGCCCATTTCACGCGCGTGTGCGGCATAGTTTCGGCCCACGCAGTAAACGCGGCGCACGGGAAATTGTTCATCACTACCAACCACCGGAACGGTAACCGGCGCTTGTGGTTCGAATACGTATTGCGTCATTTTCTCTCTCCCAAATTAATAGCGTGCTTCACGGAACAACCCCAGCGCTTCCTGAACCGGTCTGTCCGAAAAACTGAATAAGACGGCATCTTCGCTGGCCTGGAACGACACACCGTGCCAGGTCGGCACCACGAAGATATCTTTTGGCGAAAAATTGAAGGTTTCGTTGCCGATGGTGACCTGTCCGCTTCCTTCCACCACATGGTAGATAGTGCTGTCAGTGGTACGCGCCATCCGTGAAGAAAAGCCCTTCGGCAACAATTGCAGAAAGGTCCCCATTGACGGCATGGGATAACCGCCAGTTACCGGGTTCACGTAGCGCATCTTGTAACCATCCCACTCATCGGCCTCGCCCAGGCGGGTCAGGTCATGCAGTGCTTCACGGCTACGATCGTAGCGATAGTTGAAAATGGGCGATGAATTACCCTTTTGATGACGCAGCGGCAGCATATTGGCCGCATAGCGCGGTAAATAATCCCCTTCCTTGCGCGTGACCGGCTGCTGATCTTCTGGGTAGTCTTCCGCAAAGCCGCAGCCCAACAGATTCACCAGCGGCAGATCCAGACCGTCCAGCCACACTACCGGTTCGCTGCCTGGGTTGCCGTGATCGTGCCAGCGCCATTGCGGCGTCAGAATAAAATCGCCTTCATGCATTTGGGTGCGCTCGCCATCGACGGCGGTAAATGCCCCTTTCCCTTCGACAATAAAGCGCAACGCAGACTGATTATGACGGTGGCTCGGCGCAACCTCGCCCGGCATAATCAGCTGTAACCCGGCATACAGCGTTGGCGTGATTGATGACTGTCCGCGCAGCGTTGGGTTTTCCAGCACCAGCACGCGGCGAATCGCCTCTTTCGCGCCAATCAGATCGCCGCTTTCCAGCAGCAGCGGGCGGATCTCCTGATAGTTCCAGTACGCAGGCGCGCAATGCGCGTTCGGCGTTGACGGCACCAGACGATGCAGCGACTCCCACAGCGGGGTCAGATTCTGCCCGGAAATATGCTGGTAAAACTGCTGGCGGCTGTTCTTAACATCCTGATTCAGTTCAGACATAGGGATTCTCCTTATTCGTTCACGATGCCTGCGCGTGGCAAGGCGTCAGGGACAGAGGCCGACTGGCGAACAACAACCGTCAGCAGCGTAAGCATCACCGCGCTGATGGCCGCCGGAACGGCAATAATGAAAAACAGGTTATCGAATGAGAAATTCATCGCCATCATCACGCCGCCGGAAAGCGAACCGACAATCGCGCCGCAGCGGCCAATGGCATTAGACCAACTGACGCCCGTCGCCCGGCTTTGCGTCGGATAAAGGGTAGCGGTTAAAGCATTGAGACCCACCTGAGAACCGCTAATCCCGATGCCGGTGCCAAAAATCGCCAACGCCATCAGCCACAGACCGTTTTCGCTCAGGCCAATCATGACGATACACACCGCCCCCAGTGCATAGCTCACCGCCAGCACGCGGAAAGGATTGTATTTATCCATCAGTACGCCCAGCGCCAGCGCGCCTAACGTACCGCCAATCTGGAAGGCCGCGGTTACCCAGGAGGCATGTTGCAGGTCGATTCCGCGATGGTTAAGCAGCGTTGGCATCCAACTGGAGAGCAAATAAATAATCAGCAGGCTCATAAAGAACACCACCCATAACATCAGGGTAATGGGCAACTGTCGCCCGACGAACAGCTGGCGGATACTGCCTTTGGCAATCGCTGAACTCTCGTTGAGATAAAAATGGGTATCGTCATAACGCTCCCGGGTAATAGCGCTGACAGTTCTGGCAATCACGTTTTGCGGTAGCTGGCGACGAACCTGCCAGCGCGGGGATTCCGGTAACGCAAACAGCAGGGCGACAAACAGCATGAGCGGCAAAACGCCTCCCAGCACCAGAATGCCGTGCCAACCAATAACCGGCACCAGTTGAGCGCTGACGATGCCGCCCATAGCCGATCCGAGCGTAAAGCCGCAGAACATCATGGTGACCAAGGCGCCACGTCGACGGGCTGGCAGGTATTCCGACGTCATGGTGATGGTATTAGGCATCGCGCCGCCCAGACCTAACCCGGTAAGGAAACGCAAAATAACCAGCGTTTGCAGATCGGGCGAAAAAGCAGAGATCAGACTCAGCGCGCCAAACAGCGCCACGCAAAGCTCAATCACCCGTTTACGGCCAAAGCGATCGGACAACGGGCCGCAGAGCAACGCGCCAGCAGTTAGCCCCAGCAGTCCTGCGCCAAAAAGCGGCGCCAGATCTCCGGCAGTCAATTGCCAGTGGGTGCGTATATCGGGTGCGATAAAACCAATAGCCGCGGTATCAAAACCGTCGAGCATGACAACCAGGAAACAGCAAATAATCACGCGCCACTGCGTCTTACCGACGGGGGCAGAATCGATCAGTGCTTGTAGATCACGTTGTTGAGTCATAGTGAATGCCTCAGTGCAGGTAGAGTAGATGTCTGTTTTGTTTTAGGTATGTTGCGACTTTGTATGTTTGGAGATGAAATGTACAATGGCTTTTCATGCAGAGGCATAACCTGGAGGTTATAGCAAATGGCTAACTGGGCACAGAAACTAAAGTTGCAACACCTGCAAACGCTGGTCGCGCTAGGGGAACAGGGAAATTTGACTCACGTCGCCCGGATGATGAATATCACCCAGCCTGCATTGTCCAAATGGTTATCACAGCTCGAAGATGAGATTGGCATCACGCTCTTTGAACGTCACAGCAAAGGCTTGCGTCCTTCCGAAGGCGGCAAGCTGTTACTGCAGCATGCTCAGCGCCTGATCAATGATATGGAGCGTTCGCAGTATGAAATTGCCCGTTTCAAGCAAGGCGGTCTGGTGGGAAGCCTGAAGATTGGCTGCTCGCCGGTGGCGACCGACTGCGTTTCACAAGCAATACTGGGTTTGCTTACGGAGCTACCCACTTTGCATCTCAATATTGAAGAGAAAGTGATGACCCCGTTACTGCACGATCTTCTGGCGGGTTCAGTGGATGTCGTCGTCGGTCGCGTTGGCGGCCGGGCGCTCCAGTTGCCGCTCAATTACCAGGTGCTGTATACCGAGCCGGTCTGTTTTGTCGCCCGCCCCGACCATCCGCTGGCAAAATATCCCCTGCTCACCTGGAACGATCTGGCTAACTGGCGCTGGATTGTCTGGCCGACAGGCACCCCCATTCGGATTAGCATTGACAACGCGCTGGTCGATAATGGCGTAATGCTGCCAGAAAACACCATTGAATCAGCGTCGATAAACGTCAGTACCAACCTGCTGCAAAGTAGCGACATGGTTTCTATTCTTTCTCTGCGTCTGGCACAGCGTTATGCCGCTCAGGGACAGCTGGCTATCCTGAATCTGCCGAAGATTGAACAAAAAGGCAGCGTAGGCGTATTCTGGCGCAACAATGAAACGCCCACCACCGCCCTGAATCGCTTTTTGTATTACCTGGCGCAGGTTTAGCGCAGTCATTTGCGCAATGTTCCAGATGTCTATTTCCTCTATGCTTAGAATTCATGATGTGATCGGTAGCACGTTTTGAAGTTTAATTGTATGATGAATCAGTCTCGTCAAGGGTTTCAATTATGAGCAAATCACTGAACATTATCTGGCAATATTTGCGCGCATTCGTCCTAATCTATGCCTGCCTCTATGCAGGTATTTTTATCGCTTCGCTGCTGCCGATCACGATTCCGGGCAGCATCATCGGCATGCTGATTCTGTTTGTCTTACTGGCATTGCAGGTATTACCGGCAAAATGGGTTAATCCCGGCTGTTATGTCCTGATTCGCTATATGGCCCTGTTATTTGTCCCGATTGGCGTGGGGATCATGCAGTACTTTGATTTGCTCCGCGCACAATTTGGCCCGGTGGTGGTGTCATGCACCATCAGTACGCTGGTTGTTTTCCTCGTGGTGAGCTGGAGCTCACACCTTGTACACGGTGAACGCAAAATTGTTGGCCAAAAAGGTTCGAAAGAATGATGACGTATATCTGGTGGTCGTTACCCCTTACTCTCGCAGTATTCTTTGGCGCACGTAAGCTGGCAGCACGCTTTAAAATGCCGCTGCTGAATCCGCTGCTGGTCGCGATGGTGGTGATTATTCCCATTCTGATGCTGACCGGAATTCCCTACGATCACTATTTCAAAGGCAGCAAGGTGCTGAACGATTTACTGCAACCTGCCGTGGTCGCGCTGGCCTATCCGTTATACGAACAGCTGCACCAAATTCGCGCGCGCTGGAAATCAATAATCGCTATCTGCTTTGCCGGGAGCGTCGTGGCGATGGTTACCGGCACAACAATCGCCCTGTTGATGGGCGCATCACCGGAAATTGCTGCGTCAATCATGCCGAAATCGGTCACCACACCTATCGCTATGGCGGTGGGAGGCAGTATTGGTGGCATTCCGGCCATCAGCGCGGTGTGCGTCATTTTCGTCGGCATTCTCGGGGCGGTATTTGGTCATACTTTACTGAATGCGATGCGCATTCGCACGAAGGCCGCGCGAGGACTGGCAATGGGTACCGCTTCGCACGCCCTGGGAACCGCGCGTTGCGCAGAACTGGATTATCAGGAAGGCGCGTTTAGCTCTCTGGCGCTGGTCATTTGCGGCATTATCACCTCGTTGGTCGCCCCGTTCCTGTTCCCGGTTATTCTGGCAGTGGTCGGCTAACCTTCACTTTTTGGTTATTTATTTGCGATGCGTTGCACATTTTTCATTTAAGTTTCATAAGTTGCACACACAATGAGATTTGGATCACATATAAAGCCGTAACAGGCCCGTAAACTACGATTCCATTACATTGTTATGAGGCATCGCCATGCATCCACGTTTTCAAACTGCTTTTGCCCAACTCGCGGATAACTTGCAATCAGCCCTGGCCCCTGTTCTGGCGGATACGCATTTCCCCGCCATGCTGACTGCTGAGCAGGTCTCTTTGCTGAAACGCGAATCGGGACTGGACGAAGACGCGCTGGCATTCGCTCTGCTGCCGCTGGCTGCGGCCTGCGCACGTACTCCGCTTTCCAACTTCAACGTGGGTGCGATCTCTCGCGGCATTAGCGGCACCTGGTACTTCGGTGGCAACATGGAGTTCCTGGGCGCAACAATGCAGCAAACCGTTCATGCCGAGCAAAGTGCCATCAGCCACGCCTGGCTGCGCGGTGAAAAAGGCCTCGCCGCCATCACCGTTAACTACACCCCTTGCGGCCACTGCCGCCAGTTTATGAATGAACTGAACAGCGGGTTGGATTTACGCATTCATCTGCCGGGGCGCGAACCACACGCACTGCGCGACTACCTCCCGGACGCGTTCGGGCCAAAAGATCTCGACATCAAAACGTTACTGATGGACGACCAGGATCACGGCTTTGCGCTGCAGGGCGACGCGCTGACCCAGGCGGCAATTACCGCCGCCAACAGATGCCATATGCCGTACAGCAAATCGCCAAGCGGCGTGGCGCTCGAGTGTAAAGACGGGCGAATTTTCAGTGGCAGCTATGCAGAAAACGCCGCCTTTAACCCCACCCTCCCACCGCTGCAAGGCGCGTTAAACCTGTTGAGTCTGAACGGTTACGACTATCCGGACATTCAGCGCGCAGTGCTGGCTGAAAAAGCCGATGCGCCGTTGATCCAGTGGGATGCGACCTCCGCTACCCTGAACGCGCTGGGCTGCAACAATATTGAGCGCGTGCTGCTCAGTTAAATCATAAAGCCCGGTGGCGCTGCGCTAACCGGGTTACAGTGACTAAAATCCCCTCAATCAGACTGCTGTTTCTTGCGCTACGTCTTCCGGTACAGTAGCCTGATTGAAATTCCACCCAAATAACGAGTTTTCTGCATGTTAAAGCGCGTGTTTTACAGCCTGTTAGTCCTGTCAGGCCTGCTGCTGTTGACTGTGCTTGGACTCGACAGATGGATGAGCTGGAAGACTGCCCCCTATATCTACGACGAATTACAGGATTTACCCTACCGCCAGGTCGGTGTGGTCCTGGGTACGGCAAAATACTATCGAACCGGCGTTATCAACCAGTATTACCGCTACCGTATTCAGGGCGCATTGAACGCCTATAACAGCGGCAAGGTTAACTATCTGCTGCTGAGCGGCGACAACGCGCAGCAAAGCTATAACGAGCCCATGACGATGCGTAAGGATCTGATTGCCGCAGGCGTCGATCCGGCTGACATTGTGCTTGATTACGCCGGGTTCCGTACGCTCGACTCCATCGTGCGTACCCGTAAGGTATTCGATACCAACGATTTCATCATTATTACTCAGCGATTCCACTGTGAACGCGCCTTGTTTATTGCGCTGCATATGGGCATTCAGGCCCAGTGCTATGCGGTACCTTCACCAAAAGATATGCTTACCGTGCGGGTACGCGAATTTGGTGCGCGTTTTGGCGCACTCGCCGATCTCTATATTTTTAAACGTGAACCCCGTTTTTTAGGCCCACTGGTGCCCATCCCTACCATGCATCAGGTACCGGACGATGCGCAGGGGTATCCGGCGGTTACGCCTGAACAATTACTCGAATTACAAAAGAAACAAGGAAAATAAGCATGGATGTACAAACCCTCTTCGTCGTGTTGGCCTTTCTGCTCATTCCTGTGTTTTGTTTCCGTGAGGCCTGGAAAGGTTGGCGCACCGGGGCCGTAGATAAAATTAAGAAGAATACGCGCGAACCGGTATACGCTTATCGCAATCAAGAGCCCCTGCAATTTTGGTCCTATGTGTTGGTTTATGCCGGATGCGGATGTTTATCCTTCGGTATGGTTATTTACTTAATTTTTTATCGATAAAGATATTATCTTTATATTAGCGTTTGAGAATAGCTAATATTATGATAACGGTTACCATTTCAAATTAAGGGATTAATGCTGCCCGTCAGCATTTCCCGCCAACACTCTTCTATTTGTGAATCCTTTCACAGAATACTCTTCCTGCAGTGCTTAGCCTTAAGAATAGCCTTTCGATTTTTATATTTTGTTATTAACGGTTTGCCTTAATTTACTCACGCATTAAGGAAGAAAATATGCCACAACAAAATTATCTGGATGAGCTCACGCCTGCTTTTACTCCATTATTAGCCATTAAAGAGGCTTCCCGCTGTTTATTATGTCACGACGCCCCCTGTAGCCAGGATTGTCCGGCGCAAACTGACCCCGGAAAATTTATTCGCTCCATTTATTTTCGTAATTTTAAGGGTGCAGCCGAAACTATTCGTGAAAATAATGCCCTTGGGGCAGTATGCGCCCGGGTATGCCCAACCGAAAAGTTGTGCCAACGCGGGTGTACACGCTCAGGCATTGATAAGCCGATTGATATTGCACGTCTGCAACGCTTTATTACCGACTTTGAGCAGCAGACCGCAATGAAAATTTACCAACCCGCCACAAAAACACAGGGCAAGATCGCCATCATTGGCGCAGGCCCTGCAGGATTACAAGCCAGCGTAACGCTGAGCAATCTGGGCTATGACGTCACTATCTATGAAAAGCAGGCCCAACCTGGCGGCTGGTTACGCTATGGCATTCCAGAGTTTCGTCTGCCACATGCTGTTTTAGATAACGAAATTGCTCGTATCGTTGAGATGGGCGTAACCATCAAATGCAATTGTGAAGTCGGCCATGCCCTTTCCGTTGAGCAACTCAAAACAGAATACCGCGCCGTACTGGTTACCGTAGGGATGTCTTACGGCTCCATGTTACCCCTGTTTGACCAGGCAGAAAACGTCGAAATAGCCGTCGACTTCCTGCAGCGGGCCAGGCACTCCAAAGGCGATATTACCGTCGCGCAAAGCGCATTGATCATCGGCGGCGGCGATGTCGCGATGGATGTCGCCAGCACGTTGAAACTACTGGGCTGTCCGTCAGTTACCTGTGTCGCCCGTGAAGAACTGGCCGATTTCCCAGCCAGCGATAAAGAGTTCAGCAGCACACAAGCGTTAGGGGTATCGATTATTGACGGTTTCACGCCTGTGGCGGTTAGCGGAAAGCGGGTTACTTTTAAACACGTTCGCCTGCCGGGAGAACTGACGCTTGAAGCCGAACATATTATTCTCGCCGTTGGTCAACATGCTCAACTTGAAAATTTCACCGCGTTAAAACCACAGCGCAATCTTATCGATACGGATAATTATCAAACCGCCGATCCCGCTTTGTTTGCCGCGGGCGATATTGTAAAAGGCGATAAAACGGTGGTTTACGCCGTGAAAACCGGAAAAGAAGCCGCTCAGGCCATTCATCACTACTTAGAGGGAGCTTGCTCATGTTAACGAAAGATCTTTCTATTACTTTTTGCGGCGTCAAATTCCCCAACCCGTTCTGCCTCTCTTCTTCTCCGGTGGGCAACTGCTATGACATGTGCGCCAAAGCCTATGATACCGGCTGGGGCGGGATTGTTTTTAAAACCATCGGTTTCTTTATTGCGAATGAAGTCTCCCCACGTTTTGACCATCTGACCAAAGAAGATACCGGCTTTGTTGGCTTCAAAAATATGGAGCAAATTGCCGAGCATCCGCTGGAGGAGAATCTGGCCGCGATCCGCCGACTGAAGCAGGACTACCCTGACAAGGTCCTGATTGCATCGATCATGGGCGAAAATGAACAGCAGTGGCAGGAGCTGGCCCGTCTGGTTGAAGAAGCGGGTGCAGATATGATCGAGTGTAACTTCTCTTGCCCGCAAATGACCTCACATGCCATGGGGAGCGATGTTGGGCAAAGCCCTGAGCTGGTCGAAAAATATTGTCGGGCAGTTAAACGCGGCTCTTCCCTGCCGATGCTGGCTAAAATGACACCGAATATCGGTGATATGTGTGAGGTCGCGCTGGCGGCAAAACGCGGTGGCGCCGACGGTATCGCGACCATCAATACGGTTAAATCCATCACCAATATCGATCTGAACCGGAAAATTGGGATGCCCGTCGTCAACGGTAAATCCAGTATTTCCGGCTACTCCGGCAAGGCCGTTAAACCTATCGCCTTGCGATTTATTCAGCAACTACGCATGCACCCTGAACTGCGCGATTTCCCTATTAGCGGCATCGGGGGTATAGAAACCTGGGAAGATGCCGCCGAGTTTTTACTGTTAGGCGCGGCCACGCTGCAGGTGACTACCGGGATAATGCAGTATGGTTATCGGATAGTGGAGGACATGACCAGCGGGCTGTCACATTACCTCGCCGATCAAGGATTTGACTCACTGGAGGAGATGGTGGGCCTTGCCAATGCCAATATCATCCCCGCTGAAGATCTTGACCGTAGCTACATCGTCTACCCAAACATCCATCTCGATAAATGCGTGGGCTGTGGTCGCTGCTACATTTCCTGTTATGACGGCGGGCATCAGGCGATGGAATGGAATGAGCAAACCCGAACCCCACACTGCGACACGGAAAAATGTGTGGGATGCTTGCTGTGCGGCCACGTTTGCCCGGTCGCCTGTATCGACCTGGGTGAAGTAAAATTTAAACCCGGAGAGAAAGAGCACGCGTTAACATTATAACGCTGACAAAAAAGGCCGGTGCAGATTGCGCTGCACCGGCCTTTTAGCGTTTTATCGTTACTTCTTACGCGCGTACTTCAGTGAGTCCAGCGCCACCGCGAAGATGATGATGCCGCCCTTAATAATATACTGCCAGTATGGGTTAACGCCGATGTAAGTCAGACCGTAGTTGATGACGGTAAAGATAATCACACCGGTCACCACGCCGAAGACGGTCCCTACCCCACCGCTAAACGACACGCCGCCAACCACACACGCCGCAATCGCATCCAGCTCATACATAAAACCGAGGTTATTGGTCGCCGAGCCGATACGTCCCGCTTCCAGCAAACCACCGAAGGCATAGAACACACCAGACAACGCATAGATAATCAGCAGGTTCAGCGCGACGTTCACGCCAGACACTTTCGCCGCCTCTGGGTTACCGCCGATAGCAAAAATGTTTTTACCGAAGCGGGTCTTGTTCCACAGCACCCACACAAAGGCCACGGCAATCAGCGCATAGAAAGTGATATAAGAGAGTCGGAAGCTGCCCAGCGCGATAAAGCCCTGCGCAAAGGTTGAGAATCCGCTGTCAAAGCCAGAAATTGGCGATGCGCCGACAAAATCGTAGTACAGGGAGTTGATCCCGTAGACGATGATCATCGTACCCAACGTGGTAATAAACGGCGTCACGTTCAGATACGCGATGATGATACCGTTCACCAGACCGATAATCGCACCGATGACGCAGACAATCAGCACCACCACGATGATCGGCATCGTCGCCATTTCCGGGAATACCTTGTTGGCGTTCTCCATCGACTGCAGTAAGGTTGCCGCCACCACTGCCGCCAGACCGACCTGACGCCCTGCCGACAGGTCTGTCCCTTGCGTCACAATCAGTCCCGCAACACCCAATGCGATAATAATACGCACCGAGGACTGAGTCAGAATATTACTCAGGTTGAGTAAACTTAAGAAAGTGGGATCCTGGAAAATAATAATTGCCAGCAAAACCAAAAGAACAACGTAAATTCCGCCTTCTTTCAGGTAAGTAAGAAAACTTTTCTTATTTAACGCACTCATGAGGAGCCCCTAATCTTAAAGGTGCAAAGACGCAAGACGGAGGATTTCGTTTTGCGTTGTCGTTTTAGTGTCAACAATTCCGGCAACGAGACCATTGCTCATTACCAGAATACGATCGGTAATACCCAGCAGCTCCGGCATTTCAGAGGAAATAATAATAATCCCCTTATCTTTTTTCGCGAGTTCGGCAATCAACTGATAAATTTCAAATTTTGCGCCGACATCGATTCCACGGGTAGGTTCATCCAGCATCAGGATTTCTGGCTGTGTTAATAGCCAGCGGCCAATAACCACCTTTTGCTGATTCCCCCCGGAAAGTGAACCGATTTGCGTACGATGGCCCGGCGTTTTCACCCTCATGGAGTCAATCACCCATTGGGTATCGCTCTTCATGCGGGAATTATCCAGCAGGCCGACTTTATTTTTATAGTTTTGGATATTGGAGATTAACGAGTTAAAACCAATGTCCAGATACGCATAAATACCGGTTGAGCGGCGCTCTTCCGTGACCAGTGCAAAGCCATGGTTGATGGCTTCATTGGCGCTGTGGTTATTAATTTTTTTGCCGTGTAACGTAATCGTACCCGATGATTTCTCACGAATACCAAAAAGCGTTTCAACGATATCAGTGCGTTTTGCGCCTACCAGACCGGCAATCCCGAGGATTTCCCCTTTGTGCAAATCAAACGAGACATCACGAATCGACGGTTGACGCAGCGAGGTCAGGTTACGCACTTGCAGAATCACTTCACCAGGTTTGTTTTCTTTATCAGGAAAACGTTGGTTCAGCGAACGTCCAACCATCATGGCGATGATCTTGTCCATATCCAGCCCTTCCAGCGGCTGGGTTGCGATCCACTGCCCGTCGCGCAGCACGGTAATTTCATCACACAGTTGGAAGATTTCTTCCATTTTGTGAGAAATATAAACGATACCGCATCCACGCTCTTTCAGCTTACGAATAATGGTGAACAGATGATTAACTTCTTTCTCGGTTAACGATGAAGTCGGCTCATCCATAATGACAATTTTGGCATCATAGGAGAAGGCTTTGGCAATTTCGATCATCTGCATTTGTGAAACGGATAATGTACCGACGCGCGCCCGCGGATCGATATCAATATCCAGCTCATCAAATATCGCTTTGGTATCACGGTACATTTTTTCCTGATCGACAAACATACCTTTAGTGGGATAGCGCCCCAGCCACATGTTGTCCATCACGGAACGTTGTAATACCAGGTTTAATTCCTGGTGGACCATCGAAATACCATTTTCAAGCGCTTCTTTCGCCGAATGAAAATCGATTTCTTTACCCTGAAATAAAATACTACCGGAATCTTTTTGATAGATGCCGAAAAGACATTTCAATAATGTGGATTTCCCCGCGCCGTTCTCGCCCATTAAGGCGTGAATCGAATGTGGACGGACTTTTAAATTAACATTATCAAGAGCCTTAACGCCGGGAAAAGACTTGTTGATGCCGGTCATTTCCAACAAGTATTCGCCTGACGACTGAGTATGTGTGCTGACCATAAATATACCTTGTTGGCCTTGCAAAGCGCGTTATTAAGGGCGCAATGAAATTGCGCCCACAGACGGAGATTTATTTATTAGTGAACTCAGCCAGATTATCTTTATCGACACCGACGTACGGAACGCGAACAATTTTGTTGTCAATTTTCCAGTTAGTGCCGTCTGCTGCGCCTTTGCCATCAGCCAGGTTTTTCGCCAAATCGAAAGTCGCTTTCGCCTGGTTGTTGGCATCGTTCAGCACGGTACCGGCCATGGCACCGGATTTCACCAGGGCCAGCGCTTCAGGCAGCGCATCCACGCCAAATACCGGTACGCTGGTTTTGTTGTGCGCTTTCAGTGCTTCAACTCCGCCCATCGCCATCGCATCGTTGTTGGCGATAACCACTTCAATTTTGTTAGCGTTCGGACCGGACATCCACGCATCCATCTTATCTTTCGCCTGAGCGGTATCCCACATCGCGGTATCCAACTGCAGTTGCTCAGTTTTAATGCCCTTGTCGTTCAGCTCTTTGATCACGTAAGTGGTACGTGCTTCAGCATCCGGGTGTCCCGGTTCGCCTTTCAGCAGAACAAACTGAATTTTACCGTCTTTATTCAGATCCCAGTTCGGGTTAGCAGCCCAGTGTTTTGCAATCAAATCACCCTGAATAATGCCAGACTCTTTAGAGTCAGTACCGACGTAATACGCTTTGTCATAGCTGTCCAGCGCTTTACGAGAAGGTTCCTTGTTGAAGAACACGATCGGCACGTTCTGACCGCGTGCTTTTTCAATTACCGTGCCTGCAGCTGCCGGGTCAACCAGGTTAATCGCCAGTGCTTTAACGCCTTTTGCCAGCAATACGTCGATCTGGTCGTTTTGTTTGGACTGGTCGTTCTGCGAGTCATTCATCAGCAATTGTACGTCAGGCGCCGCTTTGGCATCTTTTTCAATAGCCTTACGTACCACAGACATAAAGTTATCGTCGTACTTATAAATCGTCACACCAATGCGGGTATCAGCAGCGTGCGCAGCCGCGCCGAATAACATGCTTGCCATTACAGCAGACAGGGTCAACACCTTCTTATTCATGGTATCTCCGGTTTTATTATGCAGGGTAGTACTTGAGATAAATGCTCGGCAGGCAGAACGTTACTGAAGTGTTACTGAACGCCGAAGCTCACTTTTAAAAATAATTCTTCCGTGCCTGGCAACGCTCCAAAAACTGGCTTTAATTTTTGTTTAAGGCACCAATACCTCGATGAAAGTGATTATTCACCGTTACATAGTAGTTACAGCGCAACAAACAGTGTCATCATAGCTATCGCATTGTTAATATACTGTGAATTTACTCACATATTGAAAACGGTTACATGGCTCAACTTTATGAGTTAGTGATCGGTGCCGCATTCTGCCGCAATGCCACAGAATGACGACGCACCAGCGTCGGCATAAAGCAATGCGACGCCGCAGGATCTAACGTGCCCGCCGCGCCTTGCAGCGCAAGCTCCGTCGCCATTTTTGCCATTGAGGCGATGGGATAGCGCACGGTTGTCAGTTGTGGATCGGTGTAACGCGCAATGGGAATATCATCAAAGCCAATGATAGAAAGATGTAATGGGATGGCGATGCCATTGTCTTTTAACGCAGTCAGTGCGCCAGCTGCCATGTTGTCGTTGTAGGCGAAGACCGCCGTCAGTTGCAAATTGCGCCCCAGCAGCTCCACCATGGCAGACTCTCCGCCCTGCATATCTGGCGAACCGGTACCGATCCAGCTTTCCGCCGCATCAATCCCTTGTTCTTTCAGGGCCGATAACCACCCTTCTTTGCGCATCGCATCATCTTCAATACGATGGCTTGATGCCAGGTAACCAATGCGTTGATGACCATTATTCAGCAGCATGCGGGTCGCCATTTTGGCGCCGCTGATATTATCCAGGCAGACGCAACGGTGGGCGTAACCCGGAACAAGGCGATTGATCAGCACCATGCCAGGGATCTGATCCATAAACTCTGCCAGTTCCCGATCGCTGAGCGCTTTAGAGTGAACAATCAGAGCGTTACAGCGTTGGCGAATCAAAACCTCAATAGCATGACGTTCTTTTTCAGCCTCATGATAGCTATTGCCAATCAGGACATATTTCTGATGCTGCTGGGCAACCATATCGACAGCTTTAACCAGCGCGCCAAAAAACGCATCTGACACATCCATCACCACCACACCAATGGTGTCACTTACCTGTGTCGCCAGCGCCTGCGCATTGGCGTTAGGTCGATAGCCTAACTGAGTGACTGCTTTCATCACCGCTTCACGCGTGTCGGGACTCACCAGCGCACTGTTGTTCAGTACGCGGGAAACGGTCGCTACAGATACGCCAGACTGTCGTGCCACATCACGGATGGTTACCATATTCACTGCCCTGTTTTAGATTGCGGTTAGCCACAGACACCCCAGGCTGGGTATTTTGTCAGCACAATGAAACGGACTGCGTGAGTGATGTCACAGGAATGAAAGCGCTTACATCCATTTTGTTAATGAATGTGATCCAGATCGTTATCTGGATGTACGTGGTAATGATGTCCCTGAAGCACGCAGGGTTAATTGACGCCATAGCCACTCTACCGGGCCCTGCCGGTAAAAACGCAGCCAAATGACGGAGAACAGAAGATTAACGGCCCAGACAGGAATGACGAAACAGAGCAGCTCCAGCCGATCAAATTTCATAAACAAGCCGAATTGATAAAACAGCGTGGTGCAAATTAAGGTTTGCAACAGATAGTTGGTTAATGCCATACGCCCCACGCAGGCGATGGCAATCACCCACTTTAACCGGCTCAGCTGCGGCCAGAAGCCAAACATCAGCGCGGCATAGCCGATAGTCTGCAACGGCGCACCCAGCTCGCGCGGGGCTTGTAACAGGAAAGCACACCAGCGGTAGGCCCAGTCCAGATGCCACTGAATGATAATAGCAGGCAGGTTAATCGCCATCCCAACAATGACCAACAGTACGCCGGTACGTCGATAATGCTGCAAACTGTACTGTCCTTTCAGCCAACCGCTGCGCATTAATGCTGCGCCAAGCAGCATCATCCCAGCCAGTTGCCAGCCGTACTGTGCGCCCAGTGCCAACAAGCTATTGGACATCATATCTACACGATTGCTGACCGCTTCCAGACCGCCATTCACTTTCCAGTATTTTTCATACAGCAAAGCTGAGGTATCCGGCGTCCAGGCCCGACTGGTTTCCCCCCCGGAGATAACGCCCAGCAGCAGCAGCACGCCAATCCCCACCAGATAAAGCAGGACGCCGGTGTTAAACAGGCTTTTTACCGAAGGGGCATCGCGAATCAACCGCCAGCAAATCAGACCAATTAAGCCATACGCCAACAGGATATCGCCGTCCCAGAAGAGTAACCCGTGAATAAACCCCAACAGCACCAGCAGCGTTAGCCGCGACTGGATCCAGCGTTTGCCGCGGGGGAGCAGCATTTGCAGCCCTGCCCCAAACAGCAATGCAAACAGCGTAAGAAACTTGACCTGGGCGAAGAGATCAAGCACCGCCCAGCTCCAGGCATCGGTTAAGGTGATATTGCCATACCAGGCGGGATTGAGGTATGCCGCCTTTGGCAGACCAAAGGCGTTAATATTGAGAAGCAGGATGCCAAGAATGGCGACGCCACGAATAAAATCCAGCGTGACATTACGCTCCATGGCCCCTGCCCTAATCAGTTGTGATGACGTACTGCGCGCAGGAATTCCTGACGCGTGTTCTGGCTGGACTTAAACAATCCGCCCAGAGAAGTGGTGGTGGTCGCACTGGTCGCATCACGAATGCCGCGCGCTTTTACGCAGTAATGCACCGCATCAATCGACACCGCAACATTATTCGTCCCGAGCAGCGTTTGCAGCGCGGTGAGAATTTGCTGGGTCAGACGCTCCTGCACCTGAGGACGCTGCGCAAAGAACTGCACAATGCGGTTGATCTTCGACAGGCCAATGACTGAATCTTTCGGGATATACGCCACCGTCGCTTTACCATCGATAGTGACAAAGTGGTGCTCGCAGGTGCTGGTCAGCGTGATATCGCGGACCGTAACCATCTCGTCCACCTTCATTTTGTTTTCAATGACGGTGATTTTCGGGAAGTTGGCGTAATCGAGACCGGAGAAAATCTCATCGACATACATTTTCGCAATGCGATGCGGAGTTTCCATCAAACTGTCATCGCTCAAATCGAGATTGAGCAATTGCATAATCTCGGTCATATGGCCTGAGATAAGACGTTTGCGCGTTTCGTTATCCATCTCCTGCACGGGCGGGCGTAGTGGTGTTTCGAGACCACGCGCGACCAGCGCTTCATGAACCAAAGCCGCTTCTTTACTGAGTGATGACATTTCTTTTTCTCCTGCAGGTGTGGCGCCTCTGCCCTGCATGGGGCAAAGTTTTTAGGCTGTGTCAGCCAGAACATTGTGCGTGAGGCGGCGCACATAATCCAGTATTCACCGCGATAATTATTGAAATTGGCACAGCCTTTCAGCGTACCAAATTCACGTAGCGTTCAGCCCGACGATCTGGAGTGTTAATGTAAAGTTATATAGATGATGGAGTATGTTTGCCCAATGCGGAAGTGAAAGTTACTCACAGTGCAATGAATAATCTGTATTATGGTGAATTCGCAAACATATTCAGGTTCAACACAACAAGGAGCCACGCATGGAAATGCTTGAAGAGCACCGCTGTTTTGAAGGCTGGCAGCAACGCTGGCGTCACAACTCCGCCACGTTAAATTGCGCTATGACCTTCAGCATCTTTCTTCCCCCATCTCGTGAGAATACCCCGCCTCCGGTGCTGTACTGGTTGTCGGGCCTGACCTGCAATGACGAAAACTTTACCACCAAAGCGGGCGCGCAACGTGTCGCGGCTGAGCTGGGTATTGTGCTGGTGATGCCAGATACCAGTCCGCGCGGCGATCACGTTGCCAACGATGATGGCTACGATTTGGGTCAGGGTGCTGGATTTTACCTCAATGCCACCCAGCAGCCGTGGGCAACTCATTTTCGCATGTATGACTATCTGCGTGATGAGCTTCCGGCCCTGATTCAGTCGCAGTTTAACGTCAGCGATCGTTGCGCCATCAGCGGACACTCCATGGGTGGCCACGGGGCGTTGATTATGGCGCTGAAAAATCCGGGGAAATACACCAGCATCTCCGCTTTTGCCCCCATCGTTAATCCTTGCCGCGTTCCGTGGGGCGAGAAGGCTTTTAGCGCTTATCTGGGTGAAGATAAATCGCAGTGGACCGAGTGGGATAGCTGCGCGTTAATGTTGGCCAGCAGACCCGAAGATGCGATTCCGACGCTTATCGATCAAGGAGACAGCGATCAGTTTCTTGCCGATCAGCTACAGCCCGCGGTACTGGCCGAAACGGCACGTCAGACCGCATGGCCAATGACGTTACGCATCCAGCCGGGTTACGATCACAGCTATTACTTTATTGCGTCGTTTATTGAGGATCACCTGCGCTTCCATGCTCAGTATTTGCTGAAGTGATCACCAATACAGAGTGTTTTCTATTGCCGCGCTGTAGCTTATCTCTTCTGACTGCGGCGCGGACGCTTTGCGATTTAAATCGGCTGCCTGTTGGCGTACCTGTAATCGCGACGTACTCTCACTTCCCTCATGTCCTTCACTAAAATTCCGTACTTCAGACTCGAATAAGATTGCATCCAGATGATGCAGTTTATTCAGCGCCCGCAGCAGGGAGATAAGCGTATCGAGATTCAATCCCCCACCTTTCTCAATACGTTTAATGGTGGCAATCCCCACCTGAGCGCTGTCGGCAAACTGCTGCTGGGTCAGCGCCAGAGTAATCCGCGTTTCCCGAATACGCGCGCATAATGACAAGATGATTTCATCATTATTCATGGTGTGATATTTCATGCCACCCTCCCCTTTTTCTGGGCTGAATTTTTCCCAGGCAGCCATGATACGTTTCACGGTATTTCGCGCTCATGTCTTTACCCGTTTCATACATGGCTGCAATCACCTCATCGAGCGAAACGCATGGCTCACTGATGCGGCTTATCGCCATCGTTGCGGCGTTAATCGCTTTTACTGACGAAATCGCGTTGCGTTCGACACAAGGAATTTGTACCTGCCCGCCGACCGGATCGCAGGTCAGACCTAAATGGTGTTCCATGGCGATTTCTGCAGCGCTCAGCACCTGACCGACTGAGGCCCCCATCAGTTCTGCTAATCCGGCTGCCGCCATCGAACTTGCCACGCCGATCTCCCCCTGACACCCGACCTCAGAACCTAAAATAGATGCATTTTGTTTGAACAGTAACGCGATGGCGCCAGCGGTTAGAAAAAAGCGGGTAAGCGACGCATTATCCAGTTCACAGACAAACTTATCATACCAACTAAGGACCGCCGGGATGATACCGCTCGCGCCATTGGTCGGCGCGGTCACCACCCGCCCACCGGCGGCATTCTCCTCACTGACGGCAATCGCAAAGGCATTGACCCAGTTGAGGTTGGTGAGAAAGTCGTTAGCAGAGGGTCTCATTGCCAGTGATTTATGCAGCGCGCAGGCTCTGCGCGGTACCTGATACGGCCCCGGCAACAGCCCCTCAGTATGTAGACCGCGATGGACGGCCTGCTGCATAATCGCCCAAACGTGCGAAAAATAGTCATGCAACGCCGCCTGGGAATGCACCTGTAACTCATTTTTCATCATTAATGCCGCAACGGATAAACCATTGCGCTGACACAGATCCTGCAGCTGCGCCGCATGCTGAAAAGCAAAAGGAGATACGTTTTCTTGCGCCGCTGTCTCGGGCGTCGACGCGCCGGGTTTACGAACCTGTCCGGCGCCGGTTGAAAACCATGTTTCTTCATACAACGTAAAATAATCATCCCGGGCGCGAAACGTCATCGCATAGGGATGACCGGCATGCGGTTGCTGATTAGCCAGAATCGTCACCGTCACGGCAACTGAAGGAGAGAGCAGCAAAATACCGTTTTGTTCAGCACGTTTAATGGCCTCCATTTGCTGACGTAAATCAACATCATCCGGCTGGTTACCCAACAAGCCCAGGTAAAGCGCTATATCAACGTTATGGCACTTGCGACTTAACGAGAGCGCACCATATAGCTCAACCTCAATTTTTCGCGTCAGCGGCAAAATCTCCTGCTGCTTTAATTGAGAAATAAAGTTAAACGCAGCACGCATTGGCCCTACCGTTCTTGAACTCGAAGGTCCAATAGCGACTTTAAAAATATCAACACAACTTTCCATTTTAGCCTCATCCTGTTGGTCACAATAGAATATGCCGCCAGTAGAAACAGACCGTGAGTGATATATCAAAAACGATACTTTTCAGATTTTGTATATTTGCTGGTATAAAAAACAATACTATTTTATCTTTTTTTTAACATTCACATCTGTGATAAAGCAGGATTCACTCGTCGCGACCATCTCTTACAATAACTGCAGCTTACAGGAGTGATTTTATGGCAATTATTTATTTTATTAGCGCAAAAGAACCTGAAAAACTTCAGGTATGGTTACATGAAACGTTTATAAATCGCGACACAAAACAAAATCAGTGCACACTGGAACAATTACATATAACACACATCAATAAATCATATTTTAAATTATCAATACCAGATGAATCATTCACAAATGAAATACATAAAAAACTGCGGATCACGTCATACACTCAGCGGTTTGATTTTTTCATTAAACCACAAATCATTCCAGCAAAAGGAATTATTGCATTCGACATGGACTCGACATTTATCGAAGAAGAAGGTGTCGATGAAATTTCGCATGTGCTGGGCATCTCAGCACAGATAGCAGAACTGACTAAGCAGGCGATGGAAGGAAAGCTGGATTTCAATAGCAGCTTTACCCGGCGCATCGGGATGTTAAAAGGAACCCATATCGATGTGATTAATGCCGTATGCGATCAAATGACCGCTTCTCCCGGCATTACCACTATTTTGCCAACTCTCAAACAGAAAGGATTTAAAACGGCGATTATTTCTGGTGGTTTAGACATTTTTACTCGCAGATTACAGGAAAAATATCAACTGGATTATGTTTTTTCTAATACCGTTGAAATCAGGGACGGTAAACTGACAGATAATATCGCTGCGCCCATCATGAATGCAGATAATAAACAGAAAACATTGGAGCGACTCGCCGAAACGTTGCAGATACCGCAGCATAATATTATCGCCTGCGGTGATGGCGCTAACGATATTCCCATGCTGACATATGCAGGCACGGGTATTGCCTGGAAAGCTAAACCGGCGGTCAGAGAGTTAATAACAAATCAAATTAATTTTCACGGATTCGAGTCGCTTTTGTTCTTCATCGAAGATGGATTATAACCCACGAGCACTGCCTGAAGGGAAACTCATATGAGCTTGAAATCGTTTATATTCAGCCAGGCTGATAAGCCGGTTGTAAAAGAAAAACAAGAGATTGACCATACTTACAAAAAATTCAGGATAGAGATCATTACCTCGGTTTTTATCTCTTACGCTGTCTTTTATTTAACGCGTAAAAACTTCTCAGCGGCCATGCCGGCAATGTTGTCTGATACCGCTCTGACCGCAGAAGATTTTGCCATCATGTCTTCACTGTTTTACATCCTGTATGGGTCAATGAAGTTTGTTGGCGGCATGCTGGTTGATAAAATCAATCCGAAAGCCATGACCGGCCCGGTGCTCATTGGCGTTGGGATCGTCAATATTCTGTTTGGTTTTTCCGACAGCGTTGCCGCGTTTTATGTATTGTACAGCCTCAACGCCATTCTCCAGGGCACCAGTTTTCCGCCAATGGCAAAGATCATGGCATCCTGGTTTTCCAAAAATGAACGCGGGCGTTGGTGGGCGGTCGTCGAAGCTGCGCATAATATCGGCGGCAGTCTCGCCCCACTGTTGACCAGTTTTGCGATTGTCTGGAGCGGCAGTTGGAAAATGGGTTTTTATGTACCGGGCGCGATCTCCCTGCTGATGGGGATCATTGCGCTCTTTACGATTAAAGACCGTCCCGGGACCTTAGGTTTGCCTAACGTTGGCGAATGGCGCAAGGATCCGACAGAACTTGCCCAGGTTAAGGCCAGTCCGGTCAACCTCTCCTTTTGGCAGATTTTCGTTAAATATATCCTGATTAACCCACTGGTGTGGATTATTATCATTGGCGATATGTCTGTTTATATTGCCCGCACCATTCTCAACGACTGGCCGCAAATTTACTATTCGCAGGTACATGGCTGGAGCCTGATTAAGGCCAACTCCATTATCTCGTGGTTTGAAGCAGGCGGACTTGCCGGAGGACTACTGGCGGGTTACTTATCGGACTTTATGTTTAAAAGTAATCGCTGGATGACAGGACTAATATTCGCCTTAATGCTGTGCGTGTGTATTATCTTAATCCCAGTGGTACAGGATACTTCATATACCATTACGGCCATACTTTTCACCATCATGGGGTTCGCCCTGTACGGCCCGCATATGCTTTTTGCCGTCGGTTGTCTGGATGTTACTCATAAAGACGCAGCGGGATCGATAACCGGCTTCCGGGGATTATTTAGCTATGTCGGCGCGGCATTAGCGGGCGTACCGGTGATATTAGTGAAGAACAACTGGGAGTGGTCTGGTGTTTATCTGTATGCCGTGATCGCCATCCTGTTAACCACCCTGTCACTGGCCTTACTCGCCAAATTCCATCGGCTATAAGCCAGCCATAACAGGACAGCGGGGTTATAGCCGCTGTCCTTAAGTCAAAAACGTAAGCCATTCTTAAGCATCAAAAACATTTCCGCTCTTCATTCTTCTCGCTTTCTTCACTTTTTCTCCATTTTTCTTTTTAACTTATCTTATTGATTTAAAACAATTCCCATCCAACCAACATCAAACACAAATGATTTCTATTATCATTTGTGTTTACAAAAATTCTCACTTTTGTACAATTCCACCGCTTCTTTACTGAAAAGAGTCCTTAAAAGACAAATACATACAATTGTCATGGCCTTTCACATGACGCGCAGTTTGATTCATTTAAATGGAATGATACAAATGACTATACCTCACGTTAAGGCTGTAGCTGCCGCAGTATGCGTCGCCAGTCTCCCATCACTCGGCCATGCCGCTGAACAGGACACCGTCGTCGTCACCGCTACCGGCTTCGAGCAGAAAATTCAGGACGCCCCCGCGTCGATATCTGTTATTACCAAGCAGCAGATTGAAGATAAAGCCTATCGCGATGTCACCGATGCGCTAAAAGATGTCCCTGGCGTCGTTGTCACCGGTGGCGGTAGCAGCAGCGATATCAGTATTCGCGGTATGGCTTCGCAATACACGCTGTTCCTGGTCAATGGTAAACGCATCAGCACACGCGGCACACGACCTAACAGCGATAACTCAGGTATTGAACAAGGCTGGTTGCCGCCGCTGGAATCCATTGAACGCATCGAAGTCATCCGTGGCCCAATGTCATCGCTTTACGGCTCCGATGCGATGGGTGGCGTTATCAACGTCATCACCAAAAAAGTGTCGAATACCAAAGCCTGGACCGGATCCTTACACGGCGATGCCACTTTCCAGGAAGACAGAGATTCCGGTGATATTTACCAGACCAATGCCTATGCGTCCGGGCCGCTGATTGACGGGTTACTCGGCGCGAAGGTGACCGGATTATTCTCTCATCGTGCCGAAGATGAAATCCTCAATGGCTACAATGAACAGCGTATGCGTAACGGGGGTTTAACCCTGAACTTCACGCCGGATGATAAAAACGACATCGACTTCGATTACGCACGTGAACTGCAGGATCGTGACAGTACGCCGGGCAAATCCAAGGCACAAGAAAACTGCCGCAACGGAAGCTGTAAGCCCAACAGTAAAAGCGAAAGCAAGTATGTGCACACCACATATTCACTCACCCATAGCGGCTATTACGACGACTTCAACTCCACCAGCTATGTCCAGCAGGAAGAGACCGACAACCCTGGTCGCCAGATGAAGTCCTACAACACCATCTTTAACAATCAGAACCAGATTTTCCTCGGGGCGCACACCCTGACAGTGGGTGGACAGTACCGTTATGAGAAACTGCGCGATAATGGCAACCAGTTGCAAGCTGCTGATGGACTGAACAAACTGACCCGCTGGAGCTGGGCGCTGTTTGCTGAAGACGAATGGGCTATTACCGATACCTTCGCGCTGACCGGCGGTCTGCGTATGGATAAAGATGAAAACTACGGTGACAACTGGACACCGCGCGGTTACGGTGTCTGGCATCTGAGCGATCAGTGGACGTTAAAAGGTGGCGTATCTGCGGGCTATCGCGCTCCGGATCTGCGTCAGTCTTCTGCCAGTTGGGGACAGGTCACCGGCGGCGGTCGTCTGAACGGGATCATTGTTGGCAACCCGGATCTGAAGCCCGAGAAAAGCCTGAGCGAAGAGATCGGTTTACTGTGGGATAACGGCAACGATCTCAACGCGGGCGTGACCCTGTTCAATACCGACTTCAAAAACAAAATTACCGAAGTACGCCGCTGTAACAGCAGTTCTGACCCGGCCTGCACCATCGGTGGCATCCATTATGATTTCGTCAGCGATCGCGTGAACGTCGATAAAGCCAATATGCGCGGCGTAGAATCCACCTTCGGCTGGAAAATCACCGCCGACGTCAACTGGACGGCGAACTACACCTACACGGAATCTGAACAGAAGAGCGGACAGTTCTCCGGCCAGCCATTAAACAAAATGCCAAAGCATATGTTTAACACCACCCTGGACTGGCAGGCCACGCAGGATCTTGGTTTCTGGAGCCGTCTGAATCTGCGCGGGAAAACGTCTGAGTACCTGAGCCGTACCTCTATGGCACAGGGAACGCCATCCTATACGCAGGTCGATGTCGGTTTACGTTACTATGCTACCAGGGACCTGTTGATGACCGCTGGCGTATACAACGTGCTGGATAAGCAAATCGATTATGATACCTACGACACCGTTCTCGATGGTCGTCGTTACACGGTTGGCATGACTTACAGCTTCTAAGTCTGGCGCAATAAAAAAACCCCGGCAAGGTGAATGCCTAATGCCTGTTAGTTAAGCATGTATGGAGAACATTTTATTCCGCTACGGGGTTCCGTTCACCTCAGCGGTATCACTTCTCTGAATCACAGATACCCGTGAACGTGCAAGGGAGGCTCACCGCCGCCTCCC
>NZ_SZWK01000124.1:0-995 GCF_005280815.1 Citrobacter sp. TBCS-15
ACTTGGTCAAATACGTGTCTAGCCTGTGTATTATCGTATGCAATAACTAGACTTTCTCCGCCATATTGTCCGCCTAAAATCATCCAGTTAAGCACGCGCGTAGCCATTAAACTAGACTTACCTGATCCACGGCCTAAATTAAGAAAAATCTCATTAATTAGGTTGACTTGAACACCTTTTTCATCAACCATATCATAGCCTAACATTAACTCATACCACNTCCGTTTGATTCCTAACTTGGTCAAATACGTGTCTAGCCTGTGTATTATCGTATGCAATAACTAGACTTTCTCCGCCATATTGTCCGCCTAAAATCATCCAGTTAAGCACGCGCGTAGCCATTAAACTAGACTTACCTGATCCACGGCCTAAATTAAGAAAAATCTCATTAATTAGGTTGACTTGAACACCTTTTTCATCAACCATATCATAGCCTAACATTAACTCATACCACCATTTTTGTGTTGGAAGTAGCTCAATTTTCATCAGGTTACCAGTAGTCAGGTAGAAGTTGTCTTCTATCCATTCAATAGCTTGCGTAACACGGTCATAGCGATAAATATATTTGTTATGAATACGTATTTGCTTCTGAATAGTCTTGCGAATGTACTTATTAATAATAATGCCGTTTTCTTTGTTGTATTCCAACATTTTATTTAAATAATACATTCATTCCCTTTCTATTCAAATACTGATTGCAAATATTCATCTGAATATGGACACCAACCTTCGTCATCAGTCATTTCTTTTTTAAGTTGTTTCCAGTTTGAAAACTGACCAATAATAGAATCGTTGTCTCCACACGTCTCACAATAATCTTCAACTTCTTCTAATTCTTTTTCTGAAGTATTTTCTGACATCAGATAAAGTCCTCCGCCCAAATGGTCTTCAACTACCCAATATTTTTTCATTCAAACCCCTCTGGGACTTTGATTTCTGGCGTTTTATACTTACTTAGCTTATAGTCGTCAAGTTCTTCAATTTTAGCTTTAAGG